>NZ_CP094528.1:2670176-4005264 GCF_022811705.1 Agromyces larvae
GGTCGGCATCGTCGTCGCGGCGTGGTTCGTGCGGCGCACCCGCTCGCGCGCCTGGGCGATCTGCCTCGGGCTGCTGCTCGGCGGCGCGATCACGCACTTCCTCGACCGGCTGCTGCGCGAGCCCGGGTTCGGCCAGGGCCACGTGGTCGACTTCATCGCCTACGCGCACTGGTTCATCGGCAACGTCGCCGACATCGCGATCTTCGGCGGAGCCGTGCTCGTGGTGCTGCTCGTGGTGCGCGGCGTGCCGCTGCGGCCGGCGAACGACGCCGGCCCTGCGAAGGACGCCGGGCCTGCGGACAACCCCGGGCACGAGGCATCCGACCGGTTCTAGGCTGGAACCCATGACCACCCACTTCGACGTCATCGTCCTCGGCGCGGGCCCCGGCGGGTACGTGGCCGCCATCCGCGCCGCCCAACTCGGCCAGAAGGTCGCCGTCATCGAGGAGCGCTACTGGGGCGGCGTCTGTCTCAACGTCGGCTGCATCCCCTCCAAGGCGCTGCTGCGCAACGCCGAGCTCGCGCACATCTTCCACGACCAGGCCAAGACCTTCGGCATCTCGGGCGACGTGCAGTTCGACTTCGGCGCCGCGTTCGACCGCAGCCGCCAGGTCTCCGAGAAGCACGTCAAGGGCGTGCACTTCCTGATGAAGAAGAACGGCATCGCCGAGTTCGACGGCCGCGGCGTCTTCACCGGCCCGAACGCGATCGATGTGCGCAAGGCCGACGGCTCGGTCGAGCAGCTGACCTTCGCGAACGCGATCATCGCGACCGGGTCGCGCGTGCGCCTGCTGCCGGGCGTGCAGCTCTCGCAGAACGTCGTCACCTACGAGACGCAGATCCTCACGCGCGAGCTGCCCCGCTCGATCGCGATCGTCGGCGCCGGCGCCATCGGCATGGAGTTCGCGTACGTGCTGCGCAACTACGGCGTCGAGGTGACCGTGATCGAGTTCCTCGACCGCGCGCTGCCGAACGAAGACGTCGAGGTCTCGAAGGAGATCACCCGCCAGTACCGCAACATCGGCATCCCGATCCTCGCGTCGACCCGCGTCGACACGGTCGTCGACAACGGCTCTTCGGTCACGGTCAGCTACACCGGCGCCGACGGGCAGCCCGGCTCGCTCGAGGCCGACAAGGTGCTCATGGCGGTCGGCTTCGCGCCGAACGTCGAGGGCTTCGGCCTCGAGGCGACCGGCGTGACGCTCACCGAGCGCGGCGCCATCGCGATCGACGAGCGGATGCGCACGAACGTGCCGCACATCTACGCGATCGGCGACGTCACCGCCAAGCTCATGCTCGCGCACGTCGCCGAGGCGCAGGGCGTCGTCGCAGCCGAGACCATCGGCGACGCCGAGACCATGGAACTCGGCGACTACCGAATGATGCCGCGCGCCACGTTCTGCTCGCCGCAGGTCGCTTCGTTCGGGCTGACCGAGCAGCAGGCCCGCGACGAAGGGTACGACGTGGTCGTCGCGAAGTTCCCGTTCTCGGCGAACGGCAAGGCCAACGGCCTGGGCGACCCGGTCGGCTTCGTGAAGCTCGTCGCCGACAAGAAGCACCTCGAGCTGCTGGGCGGCCACATGGTCGGGCCGGATGTCTCGGAGCTGCTGCCCGAGCTCACCCTCGCGCAGAAGTGGGACCTCGGCGCCCTCGAGCTCGCCCGCAACGTGCACACCCACCCGACCCTGTCGGAGGCGCTGCAGGAGGCGTTCCACGGGCTGGCCGGGCACATGATCAACATGTAGTCACGCGTGACTGGTGATGATGGCTGGTCAACGGATTTGCCCGTTGGCCAGCCATTCCCTTATTGGCAGGTGTTGGGCATGATTGGACGCGTTCGAACTTCTTGCGGACTGATTGCGGACTCATCACGAGCCCCACAGTCCCCACCCAGCGTCCCAGGAGGCTGGCGATGCTGACGGGGTTGGCGAGGAACTGCTCACCCTCCCCCCGAAATGGCCGCGTATTTGACACCCGGTGCTACCCGAGCCGCGCGGGCATCCCCGTATGTCGGACATATGGCGTCGCGGTCCTGGAGGCACCGTCCGTGTAGACGGCGTTCGGGGGCCAGCCCTGATGCGCCACCGTGGCGGCGGCGTACGTTGGCGCGCATGAAGTCACCAACGCCGCATCTCGATACACGTACGGGCCCTCTTCCGTGGAAGGATCCCGGTCCTTTCGGCCACCCCGGCATCTACGTGTTTCGGAACGAAGTGTGGAAGGGGAAGCCCGACGAGCCAGGATCCATCGGCCGATCCATCGACGGCGTCCGAGCCGAGGTACTCACCCCGCACTGAATTCGTTGACAGACAGCCACAACGAGCACGCAACGCGACTTGCCGCTACGCCGTCTCCGGATTCACCTTCTCGAACCCCCAGCTCCACGGTGCCGGCCGCCGCCATTGTGGGTTCGACGGATCGAACCCTGGGAAGAACGGTGCGAGATCGTCCGCCCGGAAGGGGCGTGGAGCCGGCATCCGCAGGGCACCGAGCGTGGGATCAAGCTGATCCGCGTAGGCGCTTGCCCACGTAGCCCACTCACGACATGCGTCCGCATCATCCGCAATCAGCTGCGCTGCGGTGGCCTCGAGAGCAGCCACGAAGTCCCGGATCTCGCGCGATTGCCGCCACAGCTCGACTTGGCGGTGGAGCTCCTCAGCGCGCCGCGACTCGGTGAGCCGCTGGATCGCCTTCTGGCGTTCGACTCGCCACTCCTCCTCGCGTTCGATCGCGATTTCTTTCGCACGAATTCGATTGCGCTCAGCGGCCAGCCGGTGCATAGGGATCTGGTGGAACAACTCGGTGAGCTTGTCCTCGACTCGACCGGACCGGTTGTCCTTGATCTGCGCCGTCTTGACCGTGCGGTTCGTGTTGAGAGCGACGCTCAGTCGGCCACTTGGCTGGAACGACCAACCGTTGCGCGCCTTCTGCCACGCCGGCATTGCGAGGAACTCTGGATCGTTCCACTGGAAGTTCCTGTGTTTGCTACCCGGGGCCGCGATTTCCTTGATCTCGAGGTAGTAAACACGCCCGTCATCGCGGATCTCCAGCACTGGACCGTACGCCACTCGCTTATACGCAATCCCCTCGCGTTCGAGCGCTTCAAGGACGCCCTGCAGGATCCGACATACTCGATCAACCAAGGCACCACTAACGAAATGCCACTGTTTCTCGCGCTTGTACTCCGTCACAATCGGATGCGGTCGAACGAGACGCGCCCGAACCGTAATCGCGAATGCCGGCACCTCATCAGCGAGGTGATCGCTTAGGAACCAGTCGAAGACCTTGCTCCCCCAACCGCCTACCGGCTTCGCGTCGAGCCGTTTGTGCAGCGGCCTCAGCGGCGAACTCAGCGCATGCTTCTTGATGCTCCCGACCGCCTGCTCAGACAAGCCCTCCATCCGCACCTTCCCGTCAGGAGCTTCCATGACGAGCGTGAGGATCTCGTCACATTTCCGCCGAGTCTCGATCTTCTTGACGGGGTGAGCACGAGCTTTCACGCCGGCATCCGTAAGGGTCGCCGCCCACATATCGCCTTGGCCGGTGATGGTCACCAACCCTCGTCGCTCCAACGCACGTGCCGTGATCCGTTGCGCGAAACCCTCGTACCTGTCTGGCGGATGGCCTTCGGCGATCCACCCCAACACCTCGAATTGCTTCTCGTTCAACGGAGCTCGCTCGGCCATGGCTGAATCTTTCCCCGGTGCCGTCGTCCAGCGCGACCCCCACGTCCTAGTCCGCCTGTCGCGCCGAGTACCAGTGTCGGAGGGACTGGCTAGCGTCGCATTCATGCACGAATTCCTTGGCCTCGACGAGGCGGAGAACCGCGCAGGGTACGCGGTCGCGATCTGGCGCTGCAGTTGCGGGCGAAGAGGCTCAGGCAGCCGCACGTACGCTGAGGCACGGGCTGGTTGGATCAAACACGCACGTGGCCGCGCACGCCGGGGTGAGTGGTAGCCGCATCCCGCGAGCCTGTGCAGCCTCTGGGCCGGCACCACTTTGTTGGCTGTCGCGGCTACTCTTGATATGAGAAGGGAGGGCTCATGCCGAAACGAATGCCGCTCTCCCGAGCCCTCCGCGAAGCAGTTGCCGATGCCATCCGGGATGGCGGCGGTCGAAACGCCACCGCACGCCAATTCGGCATCTCCCCCGGATCCGTTACCAACATCGCCCGCGAGTTCCACCTCTGGTTCGAGAACGACTGGCAGACAACCACAACCGCAGAAGCACACCGGATCGGTGCTGCAGTTGCACGCCTCGAGAAGGAGGACCAACTCATCAACCAGCTACTCACCACCTCCACGATCCGGCTCCGTGACGGGCGAGAGACCAAGGCGCACCGGCGGATCAGCTACGCGCTGTACAACCTCCGCCGGCACCACGGCTGAGCCCCTGTGTCCCCCGTAGTGGGTGATCAGGATCGGCGGCACCATTCGCAATTCAAAGGATCCGCGAATGCTCGCATGCTAACGTGTCGTATCGCACCAACCGGTCGTATCCGACCAATCCGACAGATCTTGGGAGATGATCGCATGGCCACGGCAGCCCTCGGCGGAGTCTACGTACTCTCCGACAAGGGGGCTTCCGAACTGGCGGCGATGGTCAGCAAGGGAAGCGCGCCGGTCTCGTCGCCGGGCTTCACGTCGCAACTGGGCGACGCCAGCACATCGAGCGGCCGGCTCTCCGAACTCGACAGGTTGGCGCGCCGAGCTTCCTCCGCTAAGCGGTGAGCGGGCCGCAACAGCCCGCGATCGAGTACGACGTCTTCGCACTCTCTGACATCGCGCAGGACAAGTACTCGACGCTGCGGGATCGTGTGCACGAGCGACTCGCCGCATTCGACTGTTCACGATCGACTCACCTGCAAAACTTCGCACGGTCGGAAGTGCACAGGTGGGAAGCTCACGGGCACAGCAGGACCTACGTGCTGATCACGCCCGACGATGAGTACGGGATTGAAGTCGCCGGCTTCTTCACCATCGGCCTGACGTCGCTCGACTTCAGCAACGCATCGAACTCAGCACGGAAACGGCTCATGGGCTCGATCACGATGGAACAGACCGGCGCGTACTCCATCGCCGAACTCGCCCGCTCAGACCGATACTCGAACCATCAGCTTCCCGGAACCATCCTGGTCGACGAAGCAAAGCAAGTCGTGAAACGAGCACGCAGCTACGTCGCGGGCCGGTTCCTTGTGGTCGACGCCCAACAAAAGGTCTTCGAACGTCTCTACGAGCCCGCCGGGTTTCGACACGTCAGCGTCGCAGAGGCGCCCCGCGGTATGGAAGATCGCGACTTCATCACCGCCTGTTGCGTCATCAAGGATTGGTAACCGTCCGGTCCACGTACACCGGTCACACCTACGCGCGCGCGTGAGGCGCGCGTACACGTGTATGTCAGAACTCGTAGACAATCCCGGGAAATCTTTCCCCGACGTACTGGACTGCCTTGTCGCCGACCTTCACAAGGGACTCATTCGGGTCCAGTTCCTGCTGAACACGTGACTCATCTGATCGAAGCGATTCATGGCGCTTAGTTTCGCCGAACAACATCCGGTTGAATCCGACTGACTCGATGGTGCGGAACGTCCGGCCGACTGACAGCCTCGGGGTGACGGAGACGATTTTCACTAGGGTCTTGGCGATCTGAATTGAGTCCAGTACCTCTTTGGTATCTGGATCGCGAATGTCCTCTCCTTTGTCGCTGAGGATCGCAAACCTCATTCCAACCTCGACTCCCGCGTCGGAGCCTTTGTTCAGCGCCACATCCGTGGTGTTGAGCACGCGGGCAACCTTTGCCTCGATCACGGCTTCTCCTCAGGGGTGGTGACCGGGCTCAGATCATGTGTATCTGTCCAGTCTTGAATCGAGCTTGCGACCTGGTCCTCAATCGCGCTCAGACGGACACTCAGGTCACCCAGCGCCGTCCTGGCGCCCCCGGCCGAACCGTCATCTACAGCTGCCTCGGCGACGGAGCGCGCGGTGTGAACCGCCTTGCCAATCTCTACCAGATGTCGGAATGCGATCTTCACCGAACTCGTGCTTGGCCGACCTCGCGCGAAAAGCATCACGCTTGCAAACTGCGCGACTGCTGTGAGGACGACGAAGAGGAGGCTCTGTGCGCCAGATGGCGGCTCCTCCGAGGACGCCCACATCGCAAGCCAACCCGTGAACCCGATGCTGATCAGCAAGGCGAGGACGCCGGCGAGGGTGAACCCGGGCCGCCGCAACCATCTACCGAAGGGCCGCCATCGCTCCATGCCGGCCATTCTGCCATTCTCGCGCACCGGCGAATGCTGGGACTTTCGGCGGTTCCGGGCCGCCTATGAAAAGCACTGCGCCGAACAGAACGTGGAGCCGCTACCAGTGATGATTGCACCCGATACGCTCTATGGCGAAGGAGTGGCGGGCCCCACGTCCCGCTATCTGGGGTTTATCGCCCTGATGATCGAGGCTGCTGAAATCCCTGACGCATTGGACTTCTAGACGACAACCCACGCATCGAACACGCTGCGGACCTCGCGGCGTATCAGCGCGGTCCTTCGCGCGCCGCGGAAGCCCAGCGAGTAGCGCAGGTTCGCCTGCGTCAGCTTCCGCGATCGCACCCTCTCATCGAGCGCACCCATCCGCTGTGCGGTGAACTCCTCATACGACAGCCCCTGCCGTACCAGTTCGCCCATCCGTTCCTCCCACGCTCGATTCTCCGCCTCGTCCGCCTGAAGGCAGGCGGTCTGGAACGCCCAGTTAGTGAGCACACGCCACGCCGACTCGTCCAAATCGCCCGGCCAACAGTGCCCCTCCGCGTCGGCAAGTAGGCGGTCCAGCTCGCTCACGTCGTGCCTGATCCCCCGCTCCCCAGTATCGCGCCGCACCAGCCCGAAGAAGGGCTCACAAGTGCCGTACGTCGCGTCCACAGCGCAGGTCTGGGCGCTGCACGACGCCATGCCGGAAGGGCTGAAGCCGGCAATCCTGCTCGGTGCCTTCGCGGGCCTCCGACGCGGCGAGATCGTCGCTCTCCGCACCACGGATGTCGACTTCATGCGCGGCGTCATCACGCCCGCGATCCAGAACGATGGGGAGCCACTCAAGACGGAGCAGTCACGAACGCCGATCCCAATCCCTTCGGATCTCGCGCTCGAGCTGAACAAGATGCCGGCGAAGTTCGGGTCCGACACGATCGTCGTGAACCCATTCGGGCGGAAGGCGTCGACGACGATGCTGAACGCCGAGTTCAAGGCCGCTCGAGAGAAGGTCAACGGGCTGCCCGACGGGTTCCGCCTGCACGACCTGCGCCACTACTACGCGTCCCTCCTGATCGCGTCCGGCCTGGACGTCAAGACCGTCTCCACGCTGGTGCGTCACGCCTCCCCGAGCATCACTCTCGACGTGTACGGGCACCTCTGGCCGGAGCGTGATGAGACAGGTCGCGCCGCCATCGCGAAGGTGTTCGCCGAACATCTTGCGGACTCCTCGCGGACTGGGGCCGCTACTCCCCAGTGATTCCGGGGTAGTTCCCACATGATCAACATGTAGGCGCCGGCCGTCTGCGCCTCCGCCGGCACCTGCACCACCGGCGCACGTCTGCGCCACTTCGATGCCCTCTGCACCAGCCGATCTGGCGCAGAGGGCGTCGTGCTGGCGCACCGGCGGCATCGACAGTGCCATGATCGACACGTGATCGAGGGGCGGATGCGATGAACTGGCTCATGATCCTCGTCGGCGCGCTGCTGATGGCCGTCGGCATCGTCTGGACGCTGCAGGGCTTCGGCGTGCTGCCCGGCTCCGCCATGAGCGGCGTGCTCATCTGGGCGATCGTGGGGCCGGTCGTCGAGATCGTGGGGCTGCTGCTGCTCATCATCGGGATCGCGCGACTGCGCCGGCGCTGAGCCTCCCGCCCCCTGGCCCCCGGCCCCCGCCCCCTGGCCCCCGCGAACGGCCGGCCCACCGGCCCGACCCACGCCTGCGCCACTTCGACGCGCTCTGCGCCAGTCGAACCGGCGCAGCGGGCGTCGTGCTGGCGCAGAGCCGGGCGTGGGCGTGCGCACGACGCCGGCCGGGGAGCGGCCGGAGGGCGGCGGGCGGCGGGCGGCCGGCACGCGACCACGTGCCCACACGAAAGAACGGGGCCGGATGCTCGTGGCATCCGACCCCGTCCTCGTTGTTCGACACGCCCTGGGCAGGCATTCCTGGCCGTGTCGAGCCGGTCCGGCGGCGGGCTCCCCCGCCCGCCGCCGGGGTCTGGTCGGCTCCGGGCCGACGGCAGCGCGGCCTAGTGCTGCACCGCCTTCTCGGCGCCGATGCCCGTGAGCGAGCGCACCTCCATCTCGCTCTGCTTGGTCGGGTCCTCCTTCGACTTGTCGAGGACGGTCCCGATCCAGCCGAGCAGGAACGCGAGCGGGATCGAGATGATGCCCGGGTTCGAGAGCGGGAAGAACGCGAAGTCGATGTCCGCGGTCTTCAGCATGGATGCCTCGGAGCCCGACACGACCGGCGAGAACGCGATCAGCACGAGCGCCGAGATGAGGCCGCCGTACATGCTCCAGAGCGCGCCCTTGGTGGTGAACCGCTTCCAGAACAGCGAGTACACGATCGTCGGCAGGTTCGCCGACGCGGCGATCGCGAACGCGAGCGCCACGAGGAACGCCACGTTCTGGCCGTTCGCGGCGATGCCGCCGATGATCGCGACGATGCCGATGACGACCACCGTGCGACGGGCGACCTTGACCTCGGCGCCCGCCTCGGGCTTGCCCTTCTTCACGACCGACGCGTAGATGTCGTGCGCGAAGCTCGCGGCCGCGGTGATCGTGAGGCCGGCGACGACCGCGAGGATCGTCGCGAACGCGATCGCCGAGATCAGGCCGAGCAGCAGCGGCCCGCCGAGCTCGAAGGCGAGCAGCGGGGCGGCCGAGTTCACGCCGCCGGGCGCGGCGGTGATGACCGACGGACCGACGAGCGCCGCGGCACCGTACCCGAGCACGAGGGTGAACACGTAGAAGATGCCGATCAGCCAGATCGCCCAGACGACCGACTTGCGGGCCTCCTTCGCGGTGGGCACCGTGTAGAAGCGCATCAGCACGTGCGGCAGCGCCGCGGTGCCGAGCACCAGCGCGAGGCCGAGCGAGATGAAGTCGATCTTCGACGCGTCCGAGACCCCGTACTTCAGGCCCGGGTCGAGGATCGCCGGGTTCTCGGCGACCGCGACCGCGTTGTCGAGCAGGGTCGAGAAGTTGAAGCCGTTGAGCGCGAGCACCCAGACCGTCATGACGGCGGCGCCCGCGATGAGCAGGATCGCCTTGATGATCTGCACCCACGTGGTGCCCTTCATGCCGCCGATGAGCACGTAGAGGATCATCAGGGCGCCGACCACGGTGATCACCACGGCCTGGCCGACCTGGTCGCCGACCCCGAGCAGCAGCGACACGAGACCGCCGGCACCCGACATCTGCGCGAGCAGGTAGAAGAAGCACACGACGAGCGTCGTGATCGCCGCGGCGATGCGCACCGGCTTCTGCTTCAGCCGGAACGAGAGCACGTCGGCCATGGTGAACTTGCCGGTGTTGCGCAGCAGCTCGGCGACCAGCAGCAGCGCGACGAGCCACGCCACGAGGAACCCGATCGAGTAGAGGAACCCGTCGTACCCGGTGACGGCGATGGCGCCGACGATGCCGAGGAACGACGCCGCCGAGAGGTAGTCGCCCGCGATCGCCGATCCGTTCTGCCCCCCGGTGAACGAACGGCCCGCGGCGTAGTAGTCGGACGCGGTCTTGTTGTTGCGGCTCGCGCGGAACACGATCACGAGCGTGATCGCGACGAAGACGCCGAAGATGCCGATGTTAAGCCACGAGTTGTCGGCTGCAGCCGTGGCGGCGGTGGATTCGAAGTGCAGCATCAGCGGGTCGCCTCCTCAGCGGTTGCCGAGCCGACGCCCGACGCGGTCGACCCGAAGTCGCCGCCCTCGATCTCATCGCGGATCTGCTCGGCCTTCGGGTCGAGGTGCTTGTTCGCGTAGCTGACGTACCAGGTCGTGACGGCGAACGTGGTGACCACCTGCGCCAGGCCGAGGATCATCGCCACGTTGACGCTGCCCCACACCGGCGTCGACATGAAGTCGTGCGCATAGCTGGCCAGCAGCACGTAGGCGAGGTACCAGACGAGGCACGCGGCCAGCACGGGGAACACGAAGCTGCGGTGCGTTTTCCGCAGCTTCTGGAACTCGGGTGATGCTTGGACGGCTCCGAAGTCGACGGGCGGTGCCGTCGTCTCGGAGCTCAGGGCGTCGTTGCCCATGGCGTCTACTCCTTCGAGGGGGGTCGAGGCGCGGCTGCAGCCGCGCCGCTGCGTTCGCAGTGCAACGATTCTGGTGACGCCGCCGGCGAGCGGGAACACCGCGCCGCTCATCGTCGGTGAACGGCGGTGCTGGTGCGACGAACGGCGCGGCGAGCACGACGAACGACGGCTAGTTTGGTCAGGTGCCCGAGTCGACGCTGCTCGCGACCGCGGCCGGCGTGGTCGCCGGTGCCCTGGCGGTCGGCATCGTCGTGCTGCTGCGTCGGCTCGTGCTCGCGTCGAAGGAGCTCGGCACCGACGAGGAGCGGGCCACCTACCGCACCCTGCACCTGGCATCCCGCGCCGCCACGCATCTGCGCGGCGGGCTCGGCGGCGCCGAGACGGGCGGGCACGATGCGGCCCGCGCGGTGAAGCACCTGCGCGCGCTGCTCGGCTGCGACACGCTCGTGCTCGCCGACGCGACCGGGGTCGTCGCGGTGGACGGCGACGACGCGCTCGCCCCGGCGGCGGCTCAGCTCGCGGCCGAGGCGGTCGACTCGGGCCGCGCGCAGTTGCAGCGCCGGGTGCCCACGGCGACGGGCGAGACGGATGCCGCGGCCGCACCGATCCTCGTCGGCCGGCGTGCGGCCGGGGCGCTTGTGGCGTTCGCGTCGCCCGTGCGGGCGGGGCTCGTGCGCGCCACCGGCGAGGTCGCCGACTGGGTGGCCGCGCAGGTCGAGCTCGGCGAGCTCGACGCGAGCCGCGCGGCGCTCGCCGAGGCCGAGGTTCGGGCGCTGCGCGCCCAGATCAGCCCGCACTTCATCTACAACTCGCTGAACGCCATCGCGTCGTTCATCAACACCGACCCGGCCACCGCCCGCGAACTGGTGCTCGAGTTCGCCGATTTCACCCGGTACTCGTTCCGGCGGCACGGCGACTTCACGACCGTGGCCGAAGAGCTGCGGTCGATCGACTCGTATCTGCGGCTCGAGCGCGCCCGGTTCGGCGAGCGCCTGCAGGTGACGCTGCAGATCGCCCCCGAGGTGCTGTCGACCGTCATCCCGTTCCTGTCGGTGCAGCCGCTCGTCGAGAACGCGGTGCGCCACGGTCTCGAGGCGAAGGAGGGCGGCGGGCGCATCACGATCACCGCGGAGGACCAGGGCGCGTTCGCGCAGCTCACCGTCGAGGACGACGGCGTCGGCATCGACCCCGAGACGCTGGAGCGCGTGCTCGCGGGCGGACCGCCCGGCGACCACGTCGGGCTGCGCAACGTCGACGCCCGGCTCCGGCAGGTCTACGGGGACGAGCACGGGCTCGTCGTCGAGACGAACGTCGGCGCCGGCACCCTCGTGCGCATGCGCGTGCCGAAGTCGCAGCCTGGTCGCAGCATCCACCCGCCCGCCGCCGAAGAGAGGATGGAACGGTGATCAGCGTTCTGATCGCGGACGACGAGCAGCCCGCCGTCGACGAGCTCGCATTCCTGCTGCGGCAGGACCCGCGGATCGGTGTCATCCACCAGGCGTCGAGCGGCTCCGAGGCGATCCGGCTGCTCAGCCGCGAGCCGGTCGACGCGGCGTTCCTCGACATCCACATGCCCGGGCTCTCGGGCTTCGACCTCGCGCGCGCCCTCGGCCGGTTCGAGCACACCCCCGCACTCGTGTTCGTGACCGCCGACGAAGAGGGAGCACTCGAGGCGTTCGACCTCGCCGCCGTCGACTACCTGCTGAAACCCGTGCGCGCCGAGCGGCTGCAGCGTTCGGTGAGCCGGGTGGTCGAGGCGCTGCGAGCGAACGCGTCGCCGTCGACCGCGACCGGCCCGATGCCGGTGGCCCAGCCCGAGATGATCGCGGTGACGCTCGGCGGCACCACGCGCATGATCCGACGCGACGACGTGCGGTACGTGCAGGCGCAGGGCGACTACGCCCGGCTGCACACCGAGGAGGCGAGCTACCTGGTGCGGGTGCCGATGGCCGATCTCGAGCGGCAGTGGGCCGAGGCCGGGTTCGTGCGCGTGCACCGGTCGTACCTGGTGGCGCTGCCGCACCTCACCCGGGTGCGGCTCGGCGGGGATCACCCGAGCGTCACGGTCGGCGGCGCCGAGCTGCCGGTCAGCCGACGTCTGCTGCCGGGGTTGCGCGAGCGGGTCGAGTCGACGACGTTCCGGGCCCGGTCGTGAAGCTCCCTGAGCCCGTCGAAGGAAAGCTCCCCGAGCCCGTCGAAGGAAAGCTCCCTGAGCCCGTCGAGGAAAAGCTCCCTGAGCCTGTCGAAGGGAAGCTCCCTGAGCCTGTCGAAGGGAGCCGAACGGCCAACGGCGAGCTCCCTTCGACAGGCTCAGGGAGCTCAGCACCTCAGCGCGTGCGCGTGACCGCACCGCGGCCGGGCGGAGCATCCGTCGCCTGGAGCCGCGCGAGCGCACCGACCAGCGACATCCAGGGCGAGTACGTGCGCTCGCTCATCCGCTCGCAGCTGCGGGTCGCGCTCGTCTGCGCGGGCGGGTTCGTGGGCGCGACCATCGCGTTCCTGCTCGTCATCTCGCTCGTGCCCGACCTCGACGAGACCTTCGTGTTCCGCGTGCCGCTGTCGTGGCTGCTGCTGGCGGTGGGCGTGTATCCGCTCGCGATCACCGTCGCGGTGCTGTACGTGCGCAGCGCCTCGCGCAACGAGGCGAGGTACCGCTCGCTCACGGAGGACGCGTGAACGGGGGCGGCGCGTGAACCCCGCGATCGGGTACGCGGCGATCGTCGCCGTCGCGCTCGCGTCCGCACTGATCGGCTTCTACGGGCTGCGCGTGAGCCGCACCACGAGCGACTTCTATGTCGCCAGTCGTACGGTGCGGCCGTGGTGGAACGCGTCGGCGATCGGCGGCGAGTACCTGTCGGCGGCGAGCTTCCTCGGCATCGCCGGGCTGATCCTGCTCACCGGCTCGGCCGGGCTGTGGTTCCCGATCGGGTACACGGCCGGATACCTCATGCTGCTGCTGTTCGTCGCCGCGCCCCTGCGCCGGTCGGGGGCGTACACCATCCCCGACTTCACCGAGGCGCGGCTCGAATCGCGCTGGGTGCGCCGCGTGACGAGCCTGCTCGTCATCGTCATCGGCTGGTTCTACATCGTGCCGCAGTTGCAGGGCGCGGCCCTCACCGTGCGCATCACGACCGGGCTGCCGGCGTGGGCGGGGTCGCTCGCGGTCGCGGTGATCGTCGCGGTCGTGGTCGCGGCGGGCGGCATGCGGTCGATCACGTTCGTGCAGGCGTTCCAGTTCTGGTTGAAGCTCACCGCGCTCGCGGTGCCGGTGATCGCGCTGCTGCTCATCGTCGGCGGGCGCGGCGTCGAGCCCGAGCTGGCGCTCGCCGAGGCGTTCCCCGCCGCATCCGGGCCCGGCGAGCTCGACGTCTACCGCACCGTGTCGCTCATGGTGGCGTTGCTGCTCGGCACGCTCGGGCTGCCGCACGTGCTGGTGCGGTTCTACACGAACCCCGACGGCTCCGCCGCGCGACGCACGACCGTCATCGTGCTGGTGCTGCTCAGCGCGTTCTACCTGTTCCCCACCGCGTTCGGACTGCTCGGGCGGGCGTTCGCACCCGACCTCGCGGCATCCGGCGACGCCGACGCCCTCGTGCTGCTGCTGCCCGACCGCCTCGTCGACGGCCCGCTCGGCGACCTGCTCACCGCGCTGGTGATCGCCGGTGCCTTCGCCGCGTTCCTGTCGACGTCGTCGGGGCTCGTGGTGTCGCTCGCCGGCGTGATCAGCCAGGACCTCCTGGGCGGCAGCGTGCGCGGATTCCGCATCGCGGCGGTCGGGTCGACGCTCGTGCCCCTGCTGGTGGCGCTCGTCACGTCGCCGTCGGGCCTGGCCGGCAGCGTAGGGCTGGTGTTCGCGTTCACCGCGTCGACGCTGTGCCCGATCCTGCTGCTCGGCATCTGGTGGCGGGGCCTCACCGCGCGCGGCGCGATCGCCGGCATGCTCACCGGGGCGGTGCTGTCTGGTGCGGCGATCCTCGGCGGCCCCGCGCTCGGCGCAGCCTGGCCGGCCGCGGCCGCCGCGTTCGAGCAGCCCGCGGCCTGGACGGTGCCGATCGCGGTGCTCACCACGGTGGTCGTCTCGCGCACCGACCGACGCGGGGCACCGCGCGGCGCCGACGCCTTCCTGCGCCGACTGCACGTGCCCGAGGTGCGGCGCACGCCCCGCTAGACAGCGGATGCGCGCTGGTCGGGGGCCCTCTCATGCGCTATGGCGCTCTCAGATCGGCCGAGTCCCACGTGACATCGCTCTACTTCGCGCAGTCCTTCAGATCTATTCCGGCCATCTCTGCTTGCGGGGCGAGATCTTCCGCGCGGTCGACCGGCACGATACCCCTGGATTCGAGGCAAGCGCGCAGGAACTCCGCGCTCTCAGAGGCTCCGTAGTTCGCGAGCTGCCACTCGGTGTCGACCTGCTCGAACTCGGCGACATAGCAGCGCTGGTACGACCCGTCAGAAGCTGCATCGCCGCTGTACGAGAACGTGATGAGATAGTCCTTCTTCTCGACGGCGAAGAGGTCGTTTCCTGACGCGGTCATGCAGTCGCTGAAACGCTCGAAGGCACTCACGTACTCCTCCTCGGTCACGCCTCCTCGGAGTTCGCCAGCCTGTTCGGGTGATGCGGTGACCGGCGGTTCGGCGACGGCCAGAGGAGCCGCGCAACTGGTGAGAGAGGCCAGAAGAACAGGGAAGACGAGCAATGAAGCGTGTCGTGCTGCGCGCATAGTGTTACCCCATCTCATGAGTCACTCGACCGAGTCGAACTCGACGACCCCAACGGTCGATTCGATCGAACCAGGTAGATGGATCAAAGCACCGCACCGGGCGCGTGTCCTATGCCTCATTTCGATCTGAGACGCTTTGGTGTCGCACGAACAGTGTGGAGTCGAGGCGAGCTCCGAGCTGCGCACGGATCCATCGGACGAGGAGCCATGTACTCGAGATCCGGCCTGCTTGAGACGCTCGACTCTGCCGGGACAATCCCTTGAGAGACCGCATCAGAGAAGCGCTGAGCGATAGGACACGATGCCAAAGGAACTGAGCGACGATCGCTCCCGTCTTGAGAGGCTCAGCGGCGGCGACACAACAGCACTGACCGAGATCTATGAAGATTACCGGCGGGTTGTCTTCGCGCGTGCTTTCGTCGAGTTGTCGTCTCGCTCGGATGCGGGTGGCGTCCCCGGGTGTGGTGGGGTTTCCGGCAGGGCTCGCGGCGTCGTAGACGCTGGTGAGCCATCGTGCGATGGTCAGTGAGTACCGATCAAAGTCACTCACAGGAAGACACAAACGCACGATGGCTCTAGACCAGTCTGCCCTCCTCGAGCTCCTCGGGGAACTGCAGTCCACCGATGTCAGCGACCGGATCCGGCTCGCGACGCAGAAGCTCTACCAGGAGCTGATCGACGCGGAAGCGACTGCGTTCATCGGCGCCGCGTCCTACGAACGCTCGGAGGGGCGTGTCGCGGTCCGTAACGGGTCGCGTCCGCGGACGCTGACCACCACGGCCGGGGATCTGGATCTGCGGATCCCGAAGCTGCGACAGGGGTCGTTCTTCCCGTCGCTGCTGGAGCGGCGCCGCCGGGTCGATCAGGCGCTGTTCGCGGTCGTGATGGAGGCTTACGTCCACGGTGTCTCGACCCGGAAGGTCGACGACCTCGTCAAGGCGCTCGGCGCCGATTCGGGGATCTCCAAGTCCGAGGTGTCTCGCATCTGCCAGGACCTCGACGAGGACGTCGCCGCGTTCCGCGAACGGCCGCTGGACGCCCAGGACTACCCGTATGTGTTCGTCGATGCGACCTACTGCAAGGCCCGTGTCGGTCGTCAGGTTGTCTCGCAGGCGATCGTCGTGGCGATCGGCGTCGCCTCCGACGGCACCCGGCAAGTCCTCGGCTTCGACGTCGGCGATACGGAGTCCGAGCCGTTCTGGACGGCGTTCTTCCGGTCGTTGAAGGCCCGCGGTCTCGGCGGAGTGCGCCTGGTGATCTCCGACGCCCACTCCGGGCTGATCAAAGCCATCCAGGTCGCGTTCCAAGGCGTCTCGTGGCAGCGCTGCCGGGTTCACTTCATGCGCAACGTCCTGGCGAAGGTCCCCAAGGTCGCCGGCCCGATGGTCGCCTCCATCATCCGCACCGTGTTCGTCCCGCGCGGCAAGGCCAGCCTCGTCAAAGCACAGTTCGGGGAGGTCGTTCGCATGCTCGAACGCTCCCATCCGGCCATCGCCGAGATGCTCGAGGATGCCCGCGATGAGCTCCTCGCGTTCACCGGGTTCCCGGCCGCGCACTGGCAGCAGATCTGGTCCACGAACCCGCTGGAACGGCTGAACAAGGAGATCAAGCGCCGCACCGACGTCGTCGGCACCTTCCCCAACCCTGCCGCGCTGCTGCGCCTCGCCGGGCACGTCCTGATCGAGCAGCACGACGAATGGGACAGCGCCGACCGCCGCTACTTCAGCGACGCCTCCATGGCCCTGCTGAACACCACCGGAGAGGAGGACAGCATCCCCGAACTCATCGCGGCATAATCAGAAGCAGCTGACCTCGCCGGTGTTGAGAAACTCCACCACTCAGAGGGACGCCACCCGGATGCGGAAGAGGTCATGCAGGACACCTTCCTGCTCCTGTGGAAGAAACGTCGAAGAATACGACTTGTCGGCAACTCCGTGCTGCCCTGGCTCTTGACGAGCGCTCGATACTTGTCCGCCAATCGGCGCCGCTATCTGGGCAGAAGAGCCGCGGAACCACTCGAGCACAGCGACTCGATGGACTCGACTTTCGATCCCGGGGCGATCATCGCCCGCGACGAGTTCCAGCGATTCATCGATACCGCAGTGCTGAAGTTGCAGCCGCTTGATCGCGAGATACTGCGCCTTTGCATTGTCGAAGGGCTGACCTACAAGGAAGCTGCGGCCAGGCTCCGAACCACCCATGCCGTCGTTCGCAATCGATTGAGCCGCGCGCGAGCCGCACTCCGAGCGGATGTGTCCGCATACATCAGAACGGAGGAGAGATGAACGCGTTCGAACCGACCGCTCGAGACTATGACGAGCTCGGTCGAGACCTCATGGCCCGGGTGGGGAGAGTGACGCGCCGTGCGCGTCACATCAGGCGAGCAGTGGTGATCGGCGCAGTTGGAGCGATCAGTGCGTCGGTGATGGGAGCCGCTTGGGTTGTTCTCGCAAACCCTGTGATGCGGGAGACCGCCGCCAAATGCTACGAGGCGGCAGACACGACTGCGCCGTTCATCACGGTCGTGGGCGGTGAAGCAACGGATGGCAATGGACAGCCGCAGCCCACGAGCACCGACCCTGTCGAGATGTGCGCGGCCGCGTGGAGAATCGGTGCCATCGGCCTGAAGTCTTCTGCCCCGCCTGCCGGCAAGCCGAACCATGAAGTCCCTGATCTGGTGCCATGCCTTCAGAACGACGGCGTGACGGCGGTGTTTCCTGCTCGAGCCGACAACACGTCTGAAGAACTCTGCTCCTGGTTGGGTCTGACGGTGGCGCCCATCGACTAGTTCTCGCTCGACGCCCCCCACGCATCGGAGGCGGATCGTCCATCGCTACGTCAGCGTGACCGGTCCGTCGAACGCGGCCAGCCGTGCATCGAGCCCGGCACGCACCGCGGGCCATTCGTCGCGCAGCACCGAGTAGACGACCGTGTCCCGCCACGAGCCATCCGCCCGCCGTTTCGCGTGCCGCACGATTCCCTCGAAGACCGCACCGAGCTTCTCGATCGCCGCGCGCGAGCGCGCGTTGATCACGTCGGTCTGGATCTTCACCCGCTCGAAGCCGTGGTCGAACGCGAGCCCGAGCAGCAGCCGCTTCGCCTCGGCGTTGACCGCGGTGCCCCACACGCGCGGGTCGTACCCCGTCCAGCCGATGTGGGCGGCCTCGTTCGCGAGGTCGAGATCACCGAGCGTCGACGTGCCGACGATCGTGCCGTCGTCGGGGCCGCCGACGATTCGGATGGTCCACGGCATCTGGGTCGGGCCGGGCTGCCACTGCCCCGCAGCGAACGCCGCCCATTCCGCGTCGTCGTGCGGCAGACCCGCGGGGCCACCGCCGTAGCCGCCGGCGAACACCTCGGGGTGCACGAGCGCGGCGCGCAGGCCCGGCAGGTCGTCGGGGGCGAACGGGTCGAGGCGGATGAACCGGCCGATCAGCGGCTCGGCGGGCGGGCGGGTCGCGGTCACGCGTCGACACTACCCGGCGCGTGCCGACCACGCCCACCAGGCCTACCGGGCGCCGCCGCCCCGCAATAGGCTGGCCTGTGGCGGCGATGTCGCCGACCGGAAGGGGGAACCTCCATGAGTGGTCTCGATGACCTCGCCAAGCAGGCGGGGGAGTTCGTCGAACAGAACAAGGACAAGATCCAAGAGGTGCTGAAGAGCGAGCAGGCCGAGGACATCTCGGACAAGATCCTCGACGGCGTGGCCGACGCGGCCAACAAGGTCACCGGCGGCAAGTACGCCGACCAGGTCGACGGCGTGCGCGACAACATCGACAAGTCGGTGGGCAACCAGTAGCGGTCGCCTTCGACAGGCCCAGGGCCCTTCGACAGGCTCAGGGGGCTTCGACAGGCCCAAGGCCCTTCGACAGGCCCAAGGCCCTTCGACAGGCTCAGGGGGCTTCGACAGGCTCAGGGACCGGTGGTCGCTGAGCCTGTCGAAGCGAGCCGCCCTCCGACCAGCGCAGCGAACTCAGTCGAGCAGGTCGTGCACCTGCACGATCGCGTCGCGCGCCGGGCCCACGCCGATGGCCGAGATGCGCGACCCGCTCATCGCCTCGAGCGCGCGCACGTAGCTCTGCGCGTTCGCGGGCAGCTCTTCGAACGTGCGGGCGCCCGAGATGTCCTCCGTCCAGCCGGGGAACTCCTCGTACACGGGCTTGGCGTGGTGGAAGTCGGACTGCGACACCGGCACCTCGTCGACGATCGTGCCGTCGACGTCGTACGCGACGCACACGGGGATCTTCTCGACGCCCGTCAGCACGTCGAGCTTGGTGAGCACGAAGTCGGTGACGCCGTTGATGCGCGACGCGTAGCGGGCGATCGGCGCGTCGTACCATCCGGTGCGCCGTTTGCGGCCCGTGGTGGTGCCGAACTCGGCGCCGCGCTCGGTGAGGAAGTCGCCCCACTCGTCGAACAGCTCGGTCGGGAACGGACCGGCGCCGACGCGCGTGGTGTACGCCTTCACGACTGCGATGATGCGGTCGATGCGGTTCGGCGCGACGCCCGAGCCGGTGATCGCCCCGCCGCTCGTCGCGTTCGACGACGTGACGAACGGGTACGTGCCGTGGTCGACGTCGAGCATGGTCGCCTGGCCGCCCTCGAACAGCACGGTCTTGCCGGCGTCGAGCGCCTGGTTCAGCTCGAGCGCGGTGTCGCCGACCATGGGGCGCAGGCGCTCGGCGTACGACAGCAGCTCGTCGACGATCTCGTCGACGCCGATGGCGCGCCGGTTGTACACCTTCACGAGCAGGTGGTTCTTCTGGTCGAGCGCTCCTTCGACCTTCTGCCGCAGGATGCCCTCGTCGAAGAGGTCTTGCATGCGGATGCCGACCCGGTTGATCTTGTCGGCGTACGTCGGTCCGATGCCGCGGCCGGTGGTGCCGATCTGGCGCTTGCCGAGGAACCGCTCGGTCACCTTGTCGAGCGTGCGGTGGTACTGCGTGATGACGTGCGCGTTCGCGCTCACCCGCAGCTTGGAGGTGTCGAGCCCGCGTGCTTCGAGCGCGTCGAGCTCTTCGAAGAGCACCTCGATGTCGACGACGACGCCGTTGCCGATGACCGGCACCACGTTCGGGCTGAGGATGCCGCTGGGCAGCAGGTGCAGGGCGTACTTCTCGCCGCCGATGACGACGGTGTGGCCCGCGTTGTTGCCGCCGTTGAACTTCACGACGTAGTCGACGCGCGAGCCGAGCAGGTCGGTCGCCTTGCCCTTGCCTTCATCGCCCCATTGCGCTCCGACGAGTACGGCTGCGGGCATAGGTATCAGTCCTCTCGGGAGGGGTCGGGTGAGGGTTCGGCAGTGCCGGCGGCATCGGCGGCATCGGCTGCGTCGGCGGCGTCGGCCGCGTCCTGGGCCGCACGAAGGTCGGCGAGCGAGAGCTGCTGGGTCGGGGTGAACTCGCTCGCGATGCGCGCTGGCGCCGAGTCGTCGGCGCTGGCGAGCTCGGCCGCCGCGTTCGCCGCGACATCGTCGAGGCCGAGGGCGAGGGCGGCGCGGCGCTTCGCGTCGAGCCCGCGCAGGTAGGCGCGGTTGGGCTCTTCCGCCCACGACACGGATGCCCCTGGCCTCCACCCGGCGGCCGCGAGCTGGTCTCGGGCGAGGTCGACGGCGACGGTCGCGTAGGCGAACGCCTCGAGCGGGCGGCCCTCGGAATCGGCCAGGTCGGCCAGTTCGGTCCAGGCCAGAGGCGACGACGGATGCTCCGCGACGACCCCGTGGACGGCGGCGCGATCGCCGTCGGCGAGCGCCTCGCGCACCTCGGGTTCGTCGGCCAGACCGGCCTCGCGCTCAGGCGTTGCTTCGTCTGCAGTCACACTCAACCTTATCGCGAGGCCTTTTCGATGCGTCGAGCGGCGCAATGCGGCGTCGTGGCATCCGCCCGTCGTCGCACCCGACCGCACCCGATTAGGCTGGAGGCCATGTCGAAAGTCCTGTCCAGCCTTCCCGTCGGCGAGCGCGTCGGCATCGCCTTCTCCGGAGGGCTCGACACGTCGGTCGCCGTCGCGTGGATGCGCGAGAAGGGTGCCGTGCCGTGCACCTACACCGCCGACCTCGGCCAGCCCGACGAGCCCGATGTCGAGGCGGTGCCCGGGCGGGCGCTCGAGTACGGCGCCGAGCTCTCGCGGCTCGTCGACTGCCGGGCCGCGCTCGTCGAAGAGGGGCTCGCCGCCCTCGCGTGCGGCGCGTTCCACATCCGCTCGGGCGGCAAGACGTACTTCAACACCACCCCGCTCGGTCGCGCCGTCACTGGCACGCTGCTCGTGCGCGCGATGCGCGAGGACGGGGTCGACATCTGGGGCGACGGGTCGACCTACAAGGGCAACGACATCGAGCGGTTCTACCGCTACGGCCTGATGGCCAACCCGCGCCTGCGCATCTACAAGCCGTGGCTCGACGCCGCGTTCGTCTCCGAACTCGGCGGCCGCACCGAGATGAGCGAGTGGCTGCAGGCGCGCGACCTGCCGTACCGGGCGAGCGTCGAGAAGGCGTACTCGACCGACGCGAACATCTGGGGTGCGACGCACGAGGCGAAGAAGCTCGAAGAGCTCGACGCCGGCATCGAGATCGTCGAGCCGATCATGGGCGTGCGGTTCTGGGACGAATCGGTGCAGATCCCCGCCGAAGACGTGACCGTGCGGTTCGAGCAGGGCCGACCGGTGGCGCTGAACGGGGTCGAGTTCACCGACGCGGTCGACCTCGTGCTCGAGGCGAACCGCATCGGCGGCCGCCACGGCCTCGGCATGAGCGACCAGATCGAGAACCGCATCATCGAAGCGAAGTCGCGCGGCATCTACGAGGCGCCGGGCATGGCACTGCTCTACATCGCCTACGAGCGCCTGCTGAACGCGATCCACAACGAAGACACCATCGCGAACTACCACGCCGAGGGCCGCCGGCTCGGCCGGCTCATGTACGAGGGTCGCTGGCTCGACCCGCAGTCGCTGATGCTGCGCGAATCGCTGCAGAAGTGGGTCGGCTCGGCCGTCACCGGCGAGGTCACGCTGCGTCTGCGCCGCGGCGACGACTACACGATCCTCGACACCCGAGGCCCGGCGTTCAGCTACGTGCCCGAGAAGCTCTCGATGGAGCGGGTCGGCGACCAGGCTTTCGGCCCCGAAGACCGCATCGGCCAGCTCACCATGCGCAACCTCGACATCGCCGACTCGCGCGCCCGCCTCGAGCAGTACGCGCACCTCGGCATCGTCGGTGGCGCGACCGCCGCGTTGGTCGGCGACCTGCGCGAGGGCCAGGCCGCCGAGATCGCGTCCGGCGCCGGCGAGACCGAGCTGGATGTCGCGACCGACGCGGTGAACGAGGCCGCCGCGTTCGACCTCGGCACGGACTGACGCAGTCGCCGGTCGAGCGGCGGAGGGCCTCACGAAAACTTGCACACAAGTGTGCAAGATCGTAGACTGGGGTCATGCCCTCCGTCACCGACGCGGAGCGACGCGCACCTCGTCGGGACGCCGTCGCCAACCGTGAAGCCATCCTCATCGCCGCCGCACGCGTGCTCGCCGAGTCGCCCGACGCCCCGCTCGACGCGGTCGCTGCGGCCGCCGGACTCAGCCGTCGGGCACTCTACGGCCACTTCCGCGATCGCGAGGCCCTCGTGCGTGCGCTCATCGCCCACGGTGCCGACCGCCTCAACGCGGTCGCCCGGTCGGCGATCGGCGGCGACGAGCGCGTCGCCCTCGCCCTGCTCGGCGCCCGCATCTGGGAAGAGGTCGAGCAGGTGCGCGTCGTCGCCCGACTCGCGGTCTCCGACGCCTACGTCCAGCTCGCCGCCGAGGCGCTCGCTCCGCTGCGCAGCACGATCCGCGGCATCGTCGAACGAGGCATCCTGAGCGGTTCCCTCCGCGGCGACCTGCCGCCGGGGCTGCTCGCCCGCCTCATCGAAGAGTCGGCGATCGCCGTGCTCGCCGAGTCCGTCCGCAGCGGGCTCGACCGCGCGCAGGGTGCCGGGCTCGTGATGCTGTCGGTGCTGTCGACCGTCGGCCTCGGCTGGCGCGAGGCCGGCGCGCTCATCGAATCCGCACCCGCACTGCGGGCGGTGCGCTCGGCATGAGGGTCGAGCTTCGCGGCGTGAGCAAGGGCCGCAACGGGCAGGTGCTGCCCGCCACGACCGTCGGCTTCGAGTCGGGCCGCGCGACGCTCGTGCGCGCCGAGACCGAACAGCGCCCCACCGTGCTCGGGCTCATCGCGTCGGGCCGCATGCGCCCCGACACCGGCACCGTCACCATCGACGGTCGCGCCGGGTCGGGCACCATCCGTCGCCGGATCGCGCTCATCGACGCGCCCGCGGTCTCCGACCCGGCCCCCGACGTCACGGTCGCCGGGGTAGCGGCCGAGGAGCTCGTGTTCGCCGGCATCCCCTCGAACCCGGTTTCGGTCGCGCGCTGGCTCGACGACCTCGCGCTACGGCAGCTGGCGAGACATCCGATCGCCACCGTCGCACCCGCCGCTCGACTGCGACTGCTCACCGAACTGGCCATTCTGCGTGACGGCGTCGAGGGGCTCGTGCTCGTCTCACCCGACCGCCACGGCGGCGACCCGGTCGAGTGGTGGACCCTCGCCCGCGACCTCGCCGACCGCGGATTCGCCGTGCTCGTCATCGCGGGCGATGCGTCGGCCGCCGCGATCGGCGCGGCCGCGATGCTCGACCGCCTGAACGGACCCGATGCCGCCGACGATGCCGACGACCTGCTGCTCGCCGAAGGAGGGCTCGCGTGAAGATCCCGCAGCTCATCACGGCCGAGTTCCGCCGGCTCACGGCGACCCGGATGTCGCGCATCGCGCTCGTCGCGCTGCTCGCGGTGCCCGTGCTCTACGGCGGGCTGTACCTCTGGGCGAACCAGGACCCGTACGCGAAGTTCCCCGAGGTGCCGGTCGCACTCGTGGTCGACGACGTCGGCACGCCAGACGCCGACGCGACCGACGGCGTGCGCAACGTCGGCGAGGAGGTTGCCGACGAGCTCGTCGCCGACGGGGCGTTCGACTGGCACGTCGTCAGCGACGCCGAAGCCGCCGACGGTCTCGACCACTCGCGGTACGACTTCTCGGTCACCATCCCCCAAGACTTCTCCGAGGCGCTCGCCTCGGTGTCGACGGATGCTCCGCGACAGGCGCAGCTCGTGCTCTCGACGAGCGACGCCAACAGCTACCTCGCGACCACCATCGGCACGCAGGCCGTCGAGCGGATCCGTGCGGCCGTCGCCCAGCAGGTGAACCGCGAGGCCGCCGACACCCTGCTCACGTCGATCAGCGAGATCCGGTCGGGGCTCGTCGAGGCATCCGACGGGGCCGGCCGCCTCGCCGACGGCGCGGTGTCCGCGGTCGACGGCTCGGCGCAGCTGGCGACCGGATCCGCCGCCCTCGCCGACGGCACGGCAGCGCTCGCAGCTGGCAGCGCACAGCTCGCCGACGGCTCGGCCCGGCTCGTCGACGGAACCGCGCAGCTGGCCGCCGGGGCATCCGACCTCGACGCCGGCGCCGCACAGGTCGCCGACGGCAACGCGCAGCTCGCGGCATCCGCCGACCAGGTGGGCGACGCGGTCGCCGACGCCGCCGCCCGCGTGCCCGAAGCGCGACAGGCGATCGCCGAGGAGCTCGCCGCGCGCGGGGTCGACCAGGCGACCATCGACGCGGTGCTCGCGAAGCTCGACCCGCTCGCCGACCGCGTCGCCGACGGCAACGGCCGGGTGCAAGAGGTCGTCGGGAAGATCGACGCGCTCGCCGACGGCAGCCGGCAGGTCGCGGACGGCGCTTCCCGACTCGCGGCCGGCACGAGCGAGGCTGCGGCCGGAGCATCCGATCTCGCAACGGGGGCCGCACAACTCGCCGACGGTGCATCCACCGCAGCCGCCGGGGCCGTGCAGCTGCGCGACGGCAGCGCCGCGCTCGCGACCGGCCTGGGCGAGCTCGCCACCGGCGCCGACGACCTGCACGGCGCCCTCACCGACGGCGCCGAGCGGATTCCCGACACCGACGCCGCGACCCGCGCCGCGCAGGCCGCGACCATCGCCGACCCGGTCGACCTCGAGACCAGCGCGGTCACCGCGGCGGGCAGCTACGGCGCCGGGCTCGCGCCGTTCTTCGCCGCACTCGCCGGCTGGATCGGCATCTACGCATTGTTCCTCATCGTGAAGCCTGTGTCGCGGCGCGCTGTGACGGCGCTGCACTCGCCCGTGCGCGTCACGCTCGCCGGATGGCTCACACCCGCGGTGCTCGGGGCGGTGCAGATGGTCGCGCTGTTCCTCGTGCTCGCCGGTGCGCTCGGGTTCCGCATCGCACACCCGAGCATGGCCGTCGGCGTGCTGCTGCTCGCGTCGGCGACGTACGCGGCCATCATCCTCGCGCTGAACGTCTGGCTCGGGTCGGTCGGGCAGTTCATCGGGCTGGTGCTCATGGTCATGCAACTCGTGACCGCCGGCGGCACGTTCCCCTGGCAGACCCTGCCCGCCCCACTCGCCTGGCTGCACCACGTGCTGCCGATGGGCTACGTGGTCGACGCGATGCGGCAGGTCATGTACGACGGCGACCTCGCGCGCGCCGGCGGCGACGCACTCGTGCTGATCGGATGGCTCGCTGCCGCGCTCGTCGTCGCCGCGATCGGCGTGACGCGCATGACGCACTTCCGCACGGTGCGCGACCTGCAGCCGAGCCTCATCGGGTGAGCGGAGTGCGGTCGAGAGCCACTACCCTGCCTCATCGGGCGTGGAGCCGCCCGGCGCCGGCTCACCTCCCGAGTCGTATGGCGGCGGTGGCTGCGGGAGTGATCCCGAGCACCGCAGGTGCGGCCAGTGCAGTCACCGCGAGCACCGCTCCGATTCGTCGCATCATGCGTCCTTCCGTTGGGGTTGCACCCGGCGGCGGACGATGACCACCGCGAGCGCACCGGCCACCAGCATCCCGATGCCCGCGATCACCCACGTCGCCCCGTTGAACCCGGCGGGCGGCAACTCACCCGCCACCCCCGACCCGGGCACCGCGGGCTCGGGAACCGCGGGCTCGGGCACCGCGACCGTGACCGTCGCGACCGCCGACGCGTCGCCGTTACGCAGCAACTGGTGACCGGTGTACACATCCTCGGTCGACGTACCACCCGAACTCGTCAACCGAACGGTCGCGGTGAACTCACCCGGTTCGGCGTACTCGTGCTCCACGGTCGGCGTCGTGGTCACGGTGCTCACGCCATCGCCGAAGTCCCACGCGTACTCCGCAATCGACCCGAACTCCACCGTCGAGGCCGACGCATCGAACGTCACCGGCGAGTTCGGCTCCGACGCGGTCAGCCGCGCCACCGGCGCCTGGTCAGGGGTGACCGTCAGATTCCCGGCGCCTGGGAGTGGTGTCGCGCCGAGCGGGGCGAGTGTGGCAGCGTCGTGCGCCGAGATCCCAGCGACGCGTTCGCCGGCCTCGCCCCACGGGCCGTACCCTGTCGCGAAGACCTTCGCACCGTCGGGCGTGACGATCGGATACGTCCCATAGTTTTCGAGCGGGCTCGAAGCGGCAAGCGTCATCGTCGCGACATCGAGCGACCAAAGTGCGCTCTGCTCCTCTCCAAAGAATTGCTGGGTGCTGAGGTACGCGCGGGTGCCGTCGGGCGAGATCGAGACCGACCCGAGCATGGACGACGAGTCGGTGACGATGCTGGCTACCGTCCCGGTTGCGAGATCGACGCGAAGTGCCCGCTGATTGAAGATGGGATCCACGGAACGCAACCACGCGCCGGAGAGCATGGCGGTCGACCCGTCGGGGGTGATGGCGATGCCTCCGAGGACATCGGTGATCCCGCCGGTGCCCTCGGGGGTCAGCTCGATGGTGTCGATCAGGCTCAGTGTGGCCACGTCGTACGCGCGCAGCTGTGAAGGAGCACCACCGTCCCAGAATCTGCAGACGATCCAGGCAGTGCTGCCGTCGGGGCTGAAGGCCACGTCGCGGGGCGCATCAGCCACGGTCTCGACGCAGGGCTCGAACGAGACCACCTCGTGCGTTGCCAGATCGATCTTGTCGCGCGCGGTCATCGCGACCGACCCGTCGGGGCTGACAGCAAGTCCGAAATAGCTGGAGATGGTCGACGTCCAGAGCACGTCGCCCGAGGATGCATCATGAGCCGCGAAAAGCAGCTCATCCTCGCCGCTCGGACCGTCGACCGAGCCAATCGTGTATAGCGTGCGGGCGTCGGGACCGTACGCCACATAGCCTGGCAGGTAATCGCCCCACGGCGACTCACGCACCGAACCGTCGTCGACGTTCAGCAACGCCACCGCGCCCGTCCACACATTGGAACCTGTGCTGCGGTCGAGGTACCCACGCGTCGCTGCGACTTCCCACGACCGGCCCGTGTCGTCGTCTGGTGGCGTGGCGGCCGTGGCCGCGGCCGCGGGGGCGACCACCACCAGTGCCAGTCCAGTCACCGCGAGCACCGCACCGATTCGTCGCATCATGCGCCCTCTCGTCCATGTTGAACTCGGCGTCGTGTGACCGCCGTCACGCCAGCCACCAGCATCCCGAACCCCACGATCGCCACCCACGCACCCTGGAACCCGGTCGGCGGCAGCTTCGTCGACACCGCAGCCGGCACCGTCACCGTGACCGTCGCGACCGCCGACGCGTCGCCGTTACGCAGCAGCTGCTTGCCGGTGTACACGTCTTCGGTCGACGTGCCGCCCGAACTCGTCAACCGAACGGTCGCGGTGAACTCACCCGGTTCGGCGTACTCGTGTTCCACGGTCGGCGTCGTGGTCACGGTGCTCGCGCCATCGCCGAAGTCCCACGCGTACTCGGCAATCGACCCGAACTCCACCGTCGAGGCCGACGCGTCGAACGTCACCGGCGAGTTCGGCTCCGACGCGGTCAGCCGCGCCACCGGCGCCTGATCAGGGGTGACCGTCAGATTCTCGGCGCCTGGGAGTGGTGTCGCGCCGAGCGGGGCGAGTGTGGCAGCGTCGTGCGCCGAGATCCCAGCGACGCGTTCGCCGGCCTCGCCCCAGGGGCCGTACCCTGTCGCGAAGACCTTCGCACCGTCGGGCGTGACGATCGGATACGTCCCATAGTTTTCGAGCGGGCTCGAAGCGGCAAGCGTCATCGTCGCGACATCGAGCGACCAAAGTGCGCTCTGCTCCTCTCCAAAGAATTGCTGGGTGCTGAGGTACGCGCGGGTGCCGTCGGGCGAGATCGAGACCGACCCGAGCATGATCGAGCCGGCGGTGACGATGCTGGCTACCGTCCCGGTTGCGAGATCGACGCGAAGTGCCCGCTGATTGATGAAGGGCTCCACGGAACGCAACCACGCGCCGGAGAGCATGGCGGTCGACCCGTCGGGGGTGATGGCGATGCCTCCGAGGACATCGGTGATCCCGCCGGTGCCCTCGGGGGTCAGCTCGATGGTGTCGATCAGGCTCAGTGTGGCCACGTCGTACGCGCGCAGCTGCGAAGGAGCACCACCGTCCCAGAACCTGCAGACGATCCAGGCAGTGCTGCCGTCGGGGCTGAAGGCCACGTCGACGGGCTGATCAGCCACGGTCTCGACGCAGGGCTCGAACGAGACCACCTCGTGCGTTGCCAGATCGATCTTGTCGCGCGCGGTCATCGCGACCGACCCGTCGGGGCTGACAGCCAGTCCGTAATAGCTGGAGATGGTCGACGTCCAGAGCACGTCGCCCGAGGATGCATCATGAGCCGCGAAGAGTGAGACCTCTGCAACCTCTGCGTCGCCGACCCAGCCAGCCGTGTATAGGGTGCGGGCGTCCGGCGCGTACGCGAGAGCACTCGGCGCGTAGTCACTCCACGGCGTCTGGCGCAACGACCCGTCATCGATATTCAGAAATGCCAACGAGCCCGAAAACGTCCAGGGATCACGGGCGAGATCCAACGAGGCCACGGCGACCTCCCACGACCGGCCCGTGTCATCGTCTGGTGGTGTGGCGGCCGTGGCTGGGGCTGCGGGGGCGGCTGCGATCCCGACCACGGCAAGTGCGGTGAGCGCCCGTGTCGATCCAGTCCGTCGCATCATGCGTCCTTCCGTTGGGGTTGCACCCGGCGGCGGACGATGACCACCGCGAGCGCACCGGTCAGCAGCATCCCGATGCCCGCGATCACCCACGTCGCCCCGTTGAACCCGGCGGGCGGCAACTCACCCGCCACCCCCGACCCAGGCACCGCGGGCTCGGGAACCGCGGGCTCGGGCACCGCGACCGTGACCGTCGCCACCGCCGACGCGTCACCGTTACGCAACATCTGCTGGCCCGTGTACACATCCTCGGTCGACGTGCCACCCGAACTCGTCAGCCGAACGGTCGCGGTGTACTCGCCAGGTTCGGCGTACTCATGCTCCACGGTCGGGGTCGTGGTCACGGTGCTCACGCCATCGCCGAAGTCCCACGCGTACTCGGCGATCGTGCCGAACTCCACCGTCGAGGCCGACGCGTCGAACGTCACCGGCGAGTTCGGCTCCGACGCGGTCAACCGCGCCACCGGCGCCTGGTCAGGGGTGACCGTCAGGTCGAAGGCCACGTCGGATTCCCGGAACGTCTCGCTCAGCACGGCCAGCGTATCTGCGTCGTGTGCTGACAGGCGTATCTGGTCGGGCTCGTCCAAGGTCTCATCCAAATGCGAGGCTGCGTACACGCGAGCACCGTCGGGGGTCACGGCGAGTACAGCA
The DNA here is from genome assembly GCF_022811705.1 of Agromyces larvae. Taxonomy (NCBI): domain Bacteria; kingdom Bacillati; phylum Actinomycetota; class Actinomycetes; order Micrococcales; family Microbacteriaceae; genus Agromyces; species Agromyces larvae. The sequence goes on from NZ_CP094528.1 coordinate 2,699,850, forward strand.
CCAAGTACGCCATTGTCGGCGAGCGGAGCGGAGACCGCGGTCGTCATGGTGGCCAGATCGATCGCATGAAGCACACCCTCGAAGTCGTCATCGGAGCGTTCGCTGATGTACGCGCGGGCACCGTCGGGCGAGACCGCAGCGTCCAAGCCGAGATCGTGCTCGAACGCGAGGTCTGTGAGTGCGCCCGTTGTCAGATCGATGCGGGTGACGACCGGCACAACCGACCCATCGTCGGCAACCCGATCACCCGTCGATACGGCGACCGACCCGTCTGGGGTGAGAACGATCCGATCCAGGCGGTGGTTCGTGAGCACGAACGTCGCGGTCGGGGCGAGCGTTGCCACGTCGTACCCACGCAGTTCGGTGTCGGGAGAGGGGCGCAAACCCCGGCACAAGTACCAGATCGTGCCGCCGTCGGGGCTGAACGCCGTCGCATAGAAGAACGGCGCCTGACCGACGCACGCGTCGAACCGATCAACCGCGCGCGTCTCGAGGTTCACCAAGCTCGATCCGGTCGCGGCGATGGACGCGTCGGGGCTCAGCGCCACCTCAATGAAGCTGCTGATCCGGGTGATCGACCAGTCCACTTCACCCGTTGCCGCATCGCGTGCCGAGAACGCGGAGAACCACTCTGACACCTCGCCGTCATCGGTCACATTGTCCCCGGTGCTATAGAGCGCACGGGCGTCTGGCGTGAACATGAGCCCGGTGGGTAGGTCGTCGGGCCAGGTCGTCTGCCGCAGGGAACCGTCATCGACGCTGAGGAACGCCAGTGCGCCGACGCCGATCTGTTCGCCGTCTGCCGTCGGGAAGCGAAGGGAGGCCACGACTTCCCACGAGCGGCCGGTGTCATCGGGTGGCGGGGCCGCGGCGGTGGCCGCGGGGGTGACGGCGAGCACGGCGAGCACCGCCAGGGCTGCTGTCGTTCCGATCCGTCGCATCATGCGTCCTTCCGTTGGGGTTGCACCCGGCGGCGGACGATGACCACCGCGAGCGCACCGGTCAGCAGCATCCCGATGCCCGCGATCACCCACGTCGCCCCGTTGAACCCGGCGGGCGGCAACTCACCCGCCACCCCCGACCCAGGCACCGCGGGCTCGGGAACCGCGGGCTCGGGCACCGCGACCGTGACCGTCGCCACCGCCGACGCGTCACCGTTACGCAGCAACTGGTGACCCGTGTACACATCCTCGGTCGACGTACCACCCGAACTCGTCAGCCGAACGGTCGCGGTGTACTCGCCAGGTTCGGCGTACTCATGCTCCACGGTCGGGGTCGTGGTCACGGTGCTCACGCCATCGCCGAAGTCCCACGCGTACTCCGCAATCGACCCGAACTCCACCGTCGAGGCCGACGCGTCGAACGTCACCGGCGAGTTCGGCTCCGACGCGGTCAACCGCGCCACCGGCGCCTGATCAGGGGTGACCGTCAGGCGGAAGGAGAGGGCGTCGTCGAGCGGCGTATGACTGAGTGGGGTGAGAGTGGCAGCATCGTGCGTCGAGATCCCCTCGATCGTGTCCCACTCCTCTCGCCCGACGGCGAAGACGTGGTCGCCGTCGGGTGACACGATCGGATCCGTCCCGTAGTTCACGAGCCGACCCGACGCGGTGATGCTCATCGTGGCGATATCGACCGCGTGCAGCGCACCCGAGACGTCGAAAACCCTGCTCGAGGCGAAGTAGGCGTGAGTGCCGTCGGGTGAGATCGAGACCGACCCGGACAACAACAAGTCGGTCGCCAGGTCAGCGACGGCACCGGTGGCCAGATCGACGCGAAGTACGTACCATCCGTACAGCGGCGAGAGCATGGCGGTCGACCCGTCGGGGGTGATGGCGATGCCGCCGCCGACGAAGGCTGAGAACTCTATGGTGTCGACCAGGCTGAGTGTGGCGACATCGTACGCGCGCAACTGGCTGCCGAAACCCGACCGGCCGCACACCAACCAAGCAGTGCTGCCATCGGGAGTCAGAGCGACATCCCAAACGTCATGATTGCTGGTCTCATCGCACGGGTCGAACGACACGACGGAGTGCGTCGTCAGATCGATCTTGTCGCGCCCGGTCATCGCGACCGACCCGTCGGCACTGACCGCCAGGTCATCCCAGCCGGAGACCGTCACGGTCCAGAGCACGTCGCCGGTGGATGCATCATGAGCAGCGAAGAGTGAGACCTCTGCAACCTCTGCGTCGCCGACAGCGCCGACGGTGTACAGGGTGCGGGCGTCCGGCGCGTACGCGAGAGCATTTGGCGCGTAGTCACTCCACGGCGTCTGGCGCAACGACCCATCATCGATATTCAGAAATGCCAACGAGCCCGAAAACGTCCAGGGATCACGGGTGAGATCCAACGAGGCCACGGCGACTTCCCACGACCGGCCCGTGTCATCGTCTGGTGGTGTGGCGGCCGTGGCTGGGGCTGCGGGGGCGGCTGCGATCCCGACCACGGCAAGTGCGGTGAGCGCCCGTGTCGATCCAGTCCGTCGCATCATGCGTCCTTCCGTTGGGGTTGCACCCGGCGGCGGACGATGACCACCGCGAGCGCACCGGCCACCAGCATCCCGAACCCCACGATCACCACCCACGCCCCCTGGAACCCGGCGGGCGGCAACTCACCCGCCACCCCCGACCCGGGCACCGCGGGCTCGGGCACCGCGGGCTCGGGCACCGCGGGCTCGGGAACCGCGACCGTGACCGTCGCCACCGCCGACGCGTCGCCGTTACGCAACATCTGCTGGCCCGTGTACACATCCTCGGTCGACGTGCCGCCCGAACTCGTCAGCCGAACGGTCGCGGTGTACTCGCCAGGTTCGGCGTACTCATGCTCCACGGTCGGGGTCGTGGTCACGGTGCTCGCGCCGTCGCCGAAGTCCCACGCGTACTCGGCGATCGTGCCGAACTCCACCGTCGAGGCCGACGCGTCGAACGTCACCGGCGAGTTCGGCTCGGATGCGGTCAGCCGCGCGACCGGCGCCTGGTCAGGGGTGACCGCCAGGTCGACGCCGAAGCCGGGCAGTGGCGTATCGCCGAGCACGGCGAGGGTGTCGGCGTTGTGGCGCGACACCGCGTACTCCCACCCACCGCCTGTGTTTTCTTCGGTGATCATGTAGATCCGGCTGCCGTCGGGAGTGACGAGGGGGTTCGCGAACGTGCCCACCGCGAGCGGAAGTGAGGCAATGACCGCGGTCGCATCGAGATCGACCGCGTGAAGTGCGCGGTCGTCGGCGTACCAAGAGCTTGCGACCCAAGCTCGGGCGCTGTCAGGTGACAGCGCGATGCTTCCGGCGGTGAACTGCTCGATCGCGCCGTGTGCCCCAGTGACAAGGTCGATGCGCAGCGTCGTTTCTACCGATGGGGGGGTCGCCAGTGCCGCGTTCGACAGCACCGCGGTCGACCCGTCGGGTGTGATAGCGATGCGCGAGTCGCGGGGATAGAAGCCTGGGATCTCGACGGTGTCGACCAGGCTGAGTGTCGCCACGTCATACGCACGCAACTCGATGCCGGCGGCGGGCAGTGCGGGCCTGCACACGAACCAGGCTCTGCCGTCGGGACTGAACGCGGCGCCAGTCGCAAAGCCGAAGCCACCCGCACACGCGTCGAACGGCGTAGACGCGCGGGTGACCAGATCTACCCTGGCCTCGTCGTTGCCCGTTGTCATCGCGACCGCGCCGTCCGGACTCACGGCGATCATCGGGAAGTATCTCGAGCCGGCATCGCCGGCGGTTGTGCTCCACAGGACGTCACCGGTCGTCGCATCGTGGGCTGTCACGACCTGATGCTCGTAATCGAGTTCGTCGACGACGAAACCGACGGTGTACAGCGTGCGCGCGTCGGGCGCGTAGGCGAGGCCATCTACGGAGTCGTAGTCCTGCAGCCCGACCTGACGCGCCGAACCGTCATCGACGCTGAGGAAGCTCAGTGCGTACTCACCTGCCGTATCGTCACTGGCCAGTGACGATACGGCAACCTCCCACGAGCGGCCCGTGTCGTCGGCGGGTGATGTGGCGGCCCTAGCCGCGGAGGGGATCCCGAGCAGTGCCAGTGCGACCATCGCGAACACCACTCCGATTCGTCGCATCATGCGTCCTTCCGTTGGGGTTGCACCCGGCGGCGGACGATGACCACCGCGATCGCACCGGTCAGCAGCATCCCGATGCCCGCGATCACCCACGTCGCCCCGTTGAACCCGGCGGGCGGCAACGCACCCGCCACCCCCGACCCGGGCACCGCGGGCTCGGGCACCGCGGGCTCGGGCACCGCGGGCTCGGAAACCGCGACCGTGACCGTCGCCACCGCCGACGCGTCGCCGTTACGCAGCAATTGGTGACCGGTGTACACATCCTCGGTCGACGTACCACCCGAACTCGTCAACCGAACGGTCGCGGTGAACTCGCCCGGTTCGGCGTACTCGTGTTCCACGGTCGGGGTCGTGGTCACGGTGCTCACGCCGTCGCCGAAGTCCCACGCGTACTCCGCAATCGACCCGAACTCCACCGTCGAGGCCGACGCATCGAACGTCACCGGAGAGTTCGGCTCCGACGCGGTCAACCGCGCCACCGGTGCCTGATCAGGGGTGACCGCCAGATGGTAGGCGCCTGGGAGCGGTGGTGTCGCGCCGAGTGGGGTAAGCGTGGCAGCGTCGTGCGCCGAGATCGCTTTGGCACGTTCGCCGGCCTCGCCCCACGGGCCGTACCCTGTCGCGAAGACCTCCGCACCGTCGGGCGTGACGATCGGATGCGTCCCATAGTTTTCGAGCGGGCCCGAAGCTGCAAGAGTCATCGTCGCGATGTCCACAGCCCACAGCGAGTCCTGGCTGTCATCCGATCCCTGCTGAACGCTGAGATACGCGCGGGTGCCGTCGGGCGCGATCGAGATCGACCCCAACATGAACGACGAGTCGGTGGCGATATCGGCGACTGCCCCGGTTGCGAGATCGACACGGACCGCTCGCTGGTTGAAGACGGGCAGATTCAGCCGCGCGCCCGAGAGCACCGCCGTCGACCCGTCGGGGGTCAACGCGATGCGGCCGGTCACATCGTGGGCGAGTTCAATGGTGCGGAGAAGATCGAGGGTCGCGGGGTCGAACGCGCGCAACTCCGCACGGTCAGGATCGCGGAATCTGCAGACGATCCAGGCGGTGCTGCCGTCGGGGCTGAAGGCGACGTCGATCGGACCGTCGTTGACTGTCCCGCCGCACGCGTCGAAAGGAACCACCTGGCGCGTGGTCAGATCGATCCTGTCGTTCGTGGTTATCGCGATTGACCCATCGGGGCTGACCGCCAGTCGTTCTTGGCTGTCAGAGAGGGGTACCGTCCACCTCACGTCACCGGAGGACGCATCATGAGCTGCGAGATGCACCTCAGCATCGAAGATCGTATCGCCGATGCTGATCAGGCCCACGGTGTACAGGGTCCGAGCATCGGGGGCGTAGGCAACATCACCGGGCGCGTAGTCTCCCCACGGCAGTTCACGCACCGAGCCGTCATCGACGTTCAGAAATGCCAACGCGCCCGTGTACACGGTGGATCCGGGGCCCCGGATGAAATCCCAACGCGCCGCCGCGACTTCCCACGAGCGACCCGTGTCATCGGGTGGCGTTGCGGCTGTGGCTGTGGCTGCGGCTGTGGCTGTGGCTGTGGGAACGATTCCGAGCAGGACGAGTGTGGCCACAACGAGCGCCGCTCCGAGGTATCGCATCGCGGGCCCCCCCGTGCGTGTCGATGTTGATCAACCTAGTGACGTGTCGTGCGCGGCCGCAAGCGTGCCGGGCAGGCGTGCACCCTTGTCGCGGGGTATCGCTGACGATACGGTGACGACCATCGGCGTGCGCGAAAGGACGGTGACATACCGTGCGACGGATCGGTTCCGCCCTGGCGCTGGCGTCGCTTGCGGTGCTGACGCTGGCTCCTGCGGGCGCACAGGCCGCGGCGGCACCTACCGCGGGTCGTTCGTGGGAGGTCGTGACCGGTCTCAACGTTCCCCTGCCGGGCGGCGAGTGGGAAGGGAACTGGGGGGCCCTGGGGTTCGTGACAGCGGATGACGGATCGGTCAGGCAGACGAACCTGCCCGGCTACACGGTGACAGCACTCGCGTATTCGCCCGATGCGCGAACCGTGTACTCGTTCGGCACCTTCGTGGACGACCTCGGGGGAACGGTTGGTGGGTTCGCGGCTTTCGACGCGTCGACGGGAGAGATGATCTGGCAGGACGCAAGCGTCGGGTCGCCGAGGTCACTGGCGGTGAGTCCCGACGGATCGGTGGTCATGCTGCCGCATGCCCGAGGCGACGTGGCCACTCGCGCGTTCGAGCGTTTCGACGGGTGCACAGGCGATGCCACATCGGCGGCTGCGGTGGCGTTCGCCCCTGATGGCGGCACGGTCTGGCTCCTGTGTGCAGGCACGCGATTCAACCCGATCTCCGAGTTGCGTGCATTCGACGCGACAACGCTCGATCCGGTGAGGACGATTCCGCTGGCCGACCACTACGCGCGTGCGCTGGTGCTGACACCGGACGGATCGACCGCGGTGCTCAGTGGCGAAGTCGGCAGAACGGTGGAGGAGTCGGGGGTGCCTGCGGTGACACGGCTGGACCTGACCACAGGTGAGATCACCGATCTCAGGCTCGATCTCGATCTCTCCTACGGGGCACTTGCGATGGCGCCGGACGGCGCGTACGTCTACACGCTGGCCGGGGTGGGGGACGTTACGGCAGAGCTCACTTCGGTCGACATCACGTCGATGACGGTGACCACTTCAACGCCCTTCCCATACGAGACCGGGGATCTCGCAGTCGCGCCCGACGGGTCGCGTGTCTATTCGGCGACTCGGTCGACGCCGGCCGGGTCCGAGACGCCGTTGGTGAGCGCGCACGATGCCGGGACATTGGCGACGCTCTCCCAGTCCCCGTTCGAAGCTTCCGGCCTTCTCGGTCTGGCGGTGACGCCGGATCAGGCGCCGATCGCACGGTTGACGGCGTCGGAGCCGAACTCACCGGTGACGTTCGACGCGTCGGGCTCGACCGTGGAGTTCGGGTCGATCGCGGAGTACGCGTGGGACTTCGGTGACGGCACCACGCTGGTCACATCGACCCCCGTGGTCGAGCACGAGTACACGCAGCCCGGTGAATATACGGCGTCAGTGCGCCTGACCAGCTCAGGGGGCACCTCGACCGAAGACGTCTACACCGGTCAGCAGCTCCTGCGCAACGGCGACCCCTCCGCGATCGCGACGGTCACCGTGACTGTGCCCGCAGCACCCGCGCCCGGGGTGTCGGCCGAACTGCCGCCCACCGGGTTCGACTCATCGGGATTCGGCGGAGCCGGGTTCGCGGTAGCGGCGGCGGCGTTGGTGATCGCCGGTGGCATCGCAGTGGGCCTGGGGAGGCGCCGCGGCCGGCAACCGTGACCTGTTCGCGGAACCGCGCACTCATGCCGGCCGCACGAAGTGGTGACGGGCAGCGCGGCTGAGCCCCGAGGAGCGGAACAGGCGCCGCGCCGCCGCGACGCCCGTTCCCGTGGACGATCAGTGCTCGGAACGCGACCCGGCCTGCGACCGACGGCGCAGCAGGAGCGCTGCGCCTGCGACGGCCAACAGCATCGCGAGGGCGATCGGTGTGACGAGCATGACGCACTTCCGCACGGTGCGCGACCTGCAGCCGAGCCTCATCGGGTAGGCGGCGCGCAACCGGCTCCCGCCCTGGTGGGCGGGAGCCGGTCGAGGCTGCGTACCCCGGTCAGCGCACCTCCACCTTCACTGGCGCGGACGCCGTCTCGCCGTTCGCGTTCGCGAACACCGCGACGAGCGTGTGCGCGCCGGGCGCGACACCCGTCAGCGCGACCGTGGCCGCCTGCGCGGCCGGCGTCGCCGCCGTCAGCTCGCCCGAGCCCACCTCGACCCCGTCGAGGAGGAACCGGTACGACGTCGCGTTCGTGCCCCACCACAGGTTCGCGGTGACCGTGAACACGCCGTCTCGATCCCAGTTGTCGTGCGACACCACGGGCTTGGCCGGAGCTGCATCCGTGACCTTCACCGTGGTCGAACTCGCCGCCGTCGCGCCGCGCGAGTTGACGAGCTCTGCGGTGTAGACGTAGGTGCCGTTCGGCTTGCCGGTGAACGCCACCCGTGCCTCTTGCGAGGTGCCGGTGGGGGTGAGCGCCTGCGTGCTCACGAGCACGCCGTTCTCGTAGAGCCGCAGCTCGCGGCCCGGCACGCCCCACCACAGGTTCGCGACGACTTCGTAGGTGCCGTCGTGCAGGCCGTACGCCCACCCGCTCGTGTTCGAGAGCGTCGCCTTGCCGGGCGCCGTCGCGTCGGCGGGCTTCCACTTCGCGTACGCGGTGGCGTCCGCGACGAGCGGTGCGGCGAAGTCGAACGGCGTGGTGAGGGCGGCGTCGGCGTACCAGCCGTCGAACAGCCACCAGCCGTCGGTCGACACCGGGTCGGCCGGCACGACGGGCGCCGTGCCGAACGCGACCGACTGCGGCTCGATCGGCACGCCTCGGTCGGCGACGTCGAACGACAACGACACCGGCGCGGGTGCGCCGAGCCCGCCCGCGGCCGCCGCCGCGCCGAGCCCGCCGACCACGGGCAGCACCACGCGGCTCGCGGCGGCGTCGACCGTGACGGTCGCGCTCGCCGTGCCGGCCAGGTTGTAGCCCGACAGGTTCGTCGTCACCACCACGCCGATCCGGTGGCCGGCGGCGAACGTGGTGTCGTACGGCTCGAGCGGCCACGAGAACGCGTACGGCTGACCGGCGACGAGGGGCGTGCCCTCGCCCTCGATGAGCGACTCGCGGTTCGACGTGTCGAGCGCGCCCCGCGAGACCCGCCAGGTGTCCACCGTCGAGGTGCGTCGCGCGACCTCGAGGTAGCACGCGTCGTCGGCGTCGCTCTCGGCGCCCCAGCAGGTCGTCGTCGCGGTGTTCTGCACCCCCTCGCCCGTACGGGGCGTCGGTGTCGACGGGCCGTAGTCGACGAGCAGGGCCGACAGGTTCGCCTGGGTGACCCCGAGCGACGCGGCGAGCTCGACCCGAGCCGTGCCCGAGACGCGCAGGTCCGCGGTGAGCGGCTCCGACAGGAACACCAGGCGCTGGGCCTGCGAGCCGGTCGGGGTGTTGATCGCATTTCCCTCGGTGATCGACCCGGCCGGCCCGGTGAACGACAGCGACGCAGGCTCGGCCGCCGCCTGCAAGCGCAGCGCACCGGCGGCACCTGGCGCGGTCGCGCCCAGGTAGACGTCGACCGGTTCGGTGCCCGGAACCGGCCAGCTCGCGACATCCTCGTACTGCTCGGGCGCGGTCTCGACCGTGGCCTGCGGCTCGTCCATGATGCCGTTGTCGATGTCGAGCAGCCAGTGGTCGAACCAGCGGTGCAGCGTGTCGACCCACTCGGCGCGACGGAAGTCGAACGGGTCGACGTGGCCGACCTTCGCGAGCCAGATCTTGCGCGGGATGTCGCGCTCGGCGAGCGCGTTCCAGTAGTCGCCGACCTGGCTCATCCGCACGTTGTCGTCGTTCAGTCCGTGGACCAGGAACACCGAGGCGTGCAGATCGTCGATCGAGGTGCGGTAGTCGCGCTCGGCCCAGAACGGATTCACGTCGCCCGACTCGTCGCCGTCGATGCCGTTCAGCAGCGTGCGGGTCGGGGCGCAGAGCGACCGCCGCTCGAGATTCGTCACGGTGTTCGCGAGGCCCGACGGGTAGTTCGTGTTGTGGGCGACGCCGCCGGTGCGCGAGTAGCCGTACCAGTTCGAGATCGCCGAGATCGGCACGATGGTGGTCAGGCCCTCGACGCCCGTGGCGGCGACGCCGTTGGCGAGCGTGCCGTCGTACGACTTGCCGATCATCGCGGCCTTGCCGTTGTGCCAGGTCGCGGCGACGGGGTCGCCGGCCGCGTTCCTGCCCTCGACCCGGCCCTGCAGCCAGTCGATCACGACCTTCATGCTCTGGATGTCTCCGGGCCCGCCGTGCATCGGACACCCCGTCGACCCCGCCGTGCCGTCCATCTGCGCGAGGATCACCGCGTACCCGCGGGGCACGAAGTAGTTGTCGTAGAACAGCGGCCACGAGTCGTTCAGCCCGTCGGCGTCGGTGTCGGAGATGAACTCGCCCTCGTTGCCGCGCCCGAGCGTCGTGTAGTACGGGCTCGGGTCGATGATCGCGGGCACCTCGAGCCCGTCGTCGGACTCGGCGGGGCGGATGATCTCGATCCGCGTGACGTCGTCCTCGCCGTCGAGGTCCTGGTCGACCCCCGCGACGGGGATGTAGACGCGCTCGCGGATCGCGTCGGCGTAGTCGTAGACGGGCGCGCTCACTCCGTCGTCGAGCGCGATGGCGTCGGCGGCCCAGGCGGCGGGAGCGGAGATGCCGCCGAGGGCGAGCGGCAGGGCCGCGAGGGCCGTGCCGATGATGAGCGGTCCCCGGCGGGACCGCTGCAGACGTGGAACCGGTGGAAGAAGCCGAGTTCGTCTCATGGGCTCCTGTGTACCGTGTCACACACCCCCGGTGTCAAGCGTTTCGCTCGATCAGAGCCATTTCCGCGAGCGGAACACCAGATAGAGCCCCCCGGCGAACCCCGCCATGAGCGCGATCGCGAACGGATACCCGAGCCACCAGTCGAGCTCGGGCATGTGCGTGAAGTTCATGCCGTAGATGCCGGCGATGAGCGACGGCGCGAAGATGATCGCCGCCCAGCTCGCGACCTTCTTCGACTGCTCGGCCTGCGCGTAGCTCGCCTCGGTGAGCGAGCGCATCTCGTCGTTCTGGCGCTGCGTGACGAGCGTGGCGTGCACCGACAGGGCGTTCTGCAACAGCTGCCGGAACCCCTCCCCGCGCTCGATCACCCGGATCACATGGTCTTTCACGTCGCGCAGGTAGCGCTGGAGCTCGACGTCGACCCCGTACACGTCGAACCCGCCCTCGAGTGCGATGAACATGTCGAGCAGCGGCCGAGTCGCCCGCTGGAACTCCATCACCTCGCTCGCGAGATCGTAGATGCGACGCGTCACCGCCGGATCGCCGGAGAAGAGCTGGTCTTCGATCTCGTCGATGTCGTTCTCGAGGCCGGCCACGACCGGGCCGTACTCGTCGACCACCTCGTCGAGCACGGCGTAGAGCACCGCCTCGGGGCCCTTGCGCAGCAGATCGGGGTCGGCTTCGAGACGCCCGCGCACCCGGGACAGGTCGGGCGACTCGGCCCGACGCACGCTCACGGCGAAGGCCTCGCCGATGAACAGATGCACCTAGCCGAACTCGACCTCCTCGACGTCGTCGAGGTAGCGGGCGGGACGCAGCACGACGAACAGCGTGTCCCCGTATCGTTCGAGCTTCGCGCGCTGATGCCCCTTGCCCGCGTCTTCGACGGCCAGACCGTGCAGGTCGAACTCGCGCGCGACGGCCTGCAACTCGTCGTCGGTCGGGCGGTACAGCCCGATCCACGCGAAGCCGCCGTGCTCGTCGAGCGCCTCGAACGTCTCCTCGAGGCTCGCCGGGCTGAGCACCCGGGCGCCGTCGCGGTAGACGGCGTTGTCGATCACTGGCATCGCCACCAGTGTCGCGCAGGCGGCGGGCGCCGGTGCGGCGGGCGCGCCGGGCGGGCGCGCCGGGCGGGTGCGGCGGGCGGGTGCGCGTCGCCGGGCGGGTGGTGCGCGTCGCCGGGCGGATGCCGCGACTCACGCCGGCGGGGCCGCCCAGCGCAGCACCCACGAGTGCATCGCGATCGCGGCGGCGGCGCTCGCGTTCAGCGAGCGGGTCGAGCCGTACTGGGTGATCTCGACGATCGCGTCGGCGGCTTCGAGCGCCTCGGCCGTGGATCCCGGGCCCTCCTGGCCGAACAGCAGGACGCAGCGCTCGGGCCAGTCGAATGCCTCGATCGGCACCGAGCCCGGCACGTTGTCGATCGCGATGATCGGTACGGATGCCTCGTGCGCCCAGGCGGCGAAGGCGGCGACGTCCTCGTGGTACTGCAGGTGCTGGTACCGGTCGGTGACCATCGCGCCGCGCTTGTTCCAGCGGCGGCGGCCGATGATGTGCACGGTGTCGGCGGCGAACGCGTTGGCGGTGCGCACGATGGACCCGATGTTCAGGTCGTGCTGCCAGTTCTCGATGGCGACGTGGAACGCGTGGCGGCGCTCGTCGAGGTCGGCGACGATCGCATCCATCCGCCAGTAGCGGTATCGGTCGACGACGTTGCGGCGGTCGCCGTCTCGCAGCAGCTCGGGGTCGAACCGCGGATCATCGGGCCACTCCGACTCGCCGCCCGGCCAGGGGCCGACGCCGTGCGTGAGCACGGGCTCGGCCGGCTCGGCCGGCTCACCGGGCTCGGCCGGCTCACCGGGCTCCGGGGCATCCGCGTGTTCGTGGTCCACCCGCCCACGCTACCCGCGCAGCGCCCGGCGCCACGCCACCGGAACGCGCCGGCGCAGGAGGGTTTCGGTTCACCGAAAAATAGGTAAGATTTCGGCATGCCGAAAATCGACGTCGAGACCCGGATGCCCCGCACGCGCGACGGCGGAGCATCCGTGCCGCGCGTCGCCTGGCTGCTGGGCCCCGCGCTGGTCGCCGGTGTCGCGTACCTCGACCCGGGCAACGTCGCGAGCAACATGACCGCCGGCGCCCAGTACGGCTACCTGCTCGTGTGGGTCGTCGTCATCGGCAACGTCATGGCCTGGCTCATCCAGTACCTGTCGGCCAAGCTCGGCATCGTCACCGGCCGCAGCCTGCCCGAGGTCCTCGGCGAGCGGCTGCGCAACCGATGGGCCCGCCGGGCCTACTGGCTGCAGGCCGAGCTCGTCGCGATGGCGACCGACCTCGCCGAGGTGATCGGCGGCGCCGTCGCGCTCAACCTGCTGTTCGGCGTGCCGCTCATCTGGGGCGGGCTCATCACCGGCGCGGTCTCGATCGGGCTGCTCGTGCTGCAGCAGCGGCGCGGCGCGCGCCCGTTCGAGTTCGTGATCATGGGGTTGCTCGTGATCATCGCCGTCGGATTCGGCGTCGGCGTCTTCATCGCGCCGCCCGACCCGGCCGGGCTCGTCGCGGGCCTCGTGCCCCGGTTCGCGGACGCGAACTCGGTGCTGCTCGCGGCCTCCATCCTCGGCGCGACGATCATGCCGCACGCGATCTACGCGCACTCGGCGCTCGCGCGCGACCGGTTCTCAGCGCGCCCGGCAGGCGGACGGGCGGCGGATGCCCCGGCTGCCACAGCTGCCGCGGATGCCCCGGCTCCCCCGCCGGAACCCGGCACCGCGACGACGCTGCCGACCGAGGTGCTCGTCCGCGCGACCAGGGTCGACGTGACCGTCGCGATGGCGATCGCCGGCACCGTGAACCTCTGCATCCTGCTGCTGGCCGCCGTGAACCTCTCCGGCGTCGAGGGCACCGACTCGCTCGAGGGCGCCTACACCGCCATCGGCGCCTCCCTCGGACCCGTGATCGCCACCCTGTTCGCGGTGGGGCTGCTCGCCTCGGGTCTCGCGTCGACGAGCGTCGGAGCCTACGCGGGCGCCGAGATCATGCACGGCCTGCTGCACGTGCGCATCCCGCTGCTGCTGCGCCGGCTCATCACGCTCGTGCCCGCGCTCGCGATCCTCGCGCTCGGGTTCGACCCGACGCTCTCGCTCGTGCTCAGCCAGGTCGTGCTGTCGTTCGGCATCCCGTTCGCGCTCATCCCCCTCATCGCACTCACCGCGAAGGCCGGGCTGCTCGGGCGGTGGCGCAACCACTGGGCCACGACCGCGGCGGGGGTCGCGGCATCCGTCTTCCTGATCACCCTGAACGCACTGCTGCTGTGGCTGGTGTTCACCGGGGCGTGAGCACCGCGCACCATCCGCCGGTATCCTGACCTCGATGCCCGGCAGCCCGAGTCCCGCGATCGAGGACTACCTGAAGACGGTGTACTCGCACACCGAGTGGCAGCCCGACCCCATCACGCCGTCGGTGCTGGCGGCCAAACTCGGCGTCGCCCCGTCGAGCGTCACCGAGATGGTGAAGAAGATGGCCGCGCAGGGGCTCGTCTCGCACGCGCCGTATCGGGCGGTGCGGCTCACCGACGAAGGGCGCCGCCAGGCGCTCGCCGTCGTGCGCCGGCACCGCCTCGTCGAGACGTGGCTCGTGCGCGAGATGGGCTACGCGTGGGACGAAGTGCACGACGAGGCCGAGGTGCTCGAGCACGCGCTCAGCGACCGGCTGCTCGAGGCGATCGACGCCCGGCTCGGACGCCCGCGCGTCGACCCGCACGGCGACCCGATCCCCCACCGCGACGGCACGGTCTCGCGCGAACCGTTCGTGCTGCTCGCCGAGGCCGAGACCGGGCACGTCGGCCGGGTGATGCGCATCAGCGACCGCGACGGCGCGGTGCTGCGCGAGCTCGACGCGGCGGGCATCGGCCCCGGAGTGACGCTCGAAGTGACGGAGGTCACGACCGACGCGGTGACGGTGCAGGCCGGCGGCGGAGCATCCGCACGCGCGCTGCCGCGCGAGGTCGCCGCGGCCATCTGGCTCTCGGTCTGAACGGGCGGCATCCACCCGCGCGATCCGCGCGCCACCGGCCTTCTCAGGGACATCCCGGATGCCCCGTCCCGGCCCTGCGGGGGAGGATGCTGCCACGGCGACCTGCCCGCCCCCGATCGGAGGACTCATGGACGCGCAGCACGTGCCCGCCCTGACCGGAGCCCCCGCGTGATCCTCGTCGCGGCGGCGCGCGACGATGCGCACGCGACCGCCGTCGTCGATCGACTCCGTGAGGCCGGCCGACGCGTCGTCCGGCTCGACACCGCCGACCTCGCCGGGGCCGGCTCGCTCGAACTCGCCTTCGGCGCCGGACACCACCCCGAACTGCACCTGCGAACCGGGCGCGCCGGGCGCCACGGGCTCTCCGAGCGCGGCGCGAACGCCGAACCCGCCTCGCGCGCCGACATCGCCGCGCGCTCCGAGCCCGCCTCACGCGCCGAGCCCGCCGACGACGACGTCGATCTCGCCCGCGCCGGCGTCGGCTGGTGGCGCCGGCCCGTCGCCGGCCGGTTCACCCGCCCCGCACTCGTCGCCGCGCTGCGCGAGTCGCACGAGGTGCTCGAGGGAGTGCTCGCCTCGCTCGCGATCGACTGGCTGAACCCGCCCGCCGCCGAGGACGCGGCCCGCCACTCGCTGCTGCAGTGGACCGCCGCAGCCGAACTCGGCTTCGCCCTGCCGCACACCATCGTCACCCGCGACCCCGACCGGGCGCGCGAGTTCGCGACCCGGCACGGCGCCGTGGTCACGAAGTCGCTGCGCCCGCACGGCGAGGGCGTGGGCGACACGCATCGGCTCGAGGCATCCGAACTGGCCCGACTCGACCGTGTGCGCCACGCACCCACCCTGCTGCAGGAGTACATCGACGGCGTCGACCTGCGCGTCACGATCGCGGGCGACGCGGTGTTCACCGCCGAGATCGACGCCGTCGACTCGCTGCGCCCATGGGAGCTGCGGCGCGGCAACTCGATCACCCGGGTGCGGCGGGCCGAACTGCCCGGCAGCCTCGGGCAGGCGCTCGTCGGACTGGCCCGACGCCTCGGCCTCGGATTCACCACCGTCGACCTGCGCCGCACCGCCGACGGCGAGCACGTGCTGCTCGACCTCGACCCCGCCGGATCGTGGTTGTTCGTGGAACGCGCGACCGGCCTGCCGATCACCGACGGAGTCGCCGATGTCCTCGCGGCGCGCGATGGCGCGAGCCTTCGCCCTACGCTTGATGCATGGGACGACGCGACGAGGTCGAGTGCTGGCTGACCGACATGGACGGCGTGCTCGTACACGAGAACCACGCCCTGCCCGGTGCCGCCGAGCTGCTGCAGCAGTGGGAGGACGCGGGCACGCCCTACCTGGTGCTCACGAACAACTCGATCTTCACCGCGCGCGACCTCTCCGCGCGGCTGCGCGCGTCGGGGCTGAACGTGCCCGAAGACCGGCTCTGGACGTCGGCGCTCGCCACCGCCGACTTCCTGAAGCAGCAGGTGCCCGGCGGGTCGGCGTTCGTCATCGGCGAGGCCGGCATCCTCACCGCACTGCACGAGGCGGGCTTCGTGATGACCGAGACCGACCCCGACTTCGTCGTCGTCGGCGAGACCCGCAACTACTCGTTCGACGCGATCACCAAGGCGATCAGGCTCATCGGGCGCGGCGCGCGCTTCATCGTGACCAACCCGGATGCCACGGGCCCGAGCGCCGACGGGCCGCTCCCGGCGACCGGGGCCATCGCGGCGCTCATCACCAAGGCGACGGGCAAGGAGCCCTACGTCGTCGGCAAGCCGAACCCGATGATGTTCCGGTCGGCGCTGAACAAGATCGGCGCGCACTCCGAGAACACCGCGATGATCGGCGACCGCATGGACACCGACATCGTCGCCGGCATCGAAGCGGGCCTGCACACCGTGCTGGTGCTCACCGGCATCAGCGACCAGGCCGAGATCGAGAAGTACCCGTTCCGCCCCGACGAGGTGGTCGAGGGCGTGTTCGAGCTCGTGGCATCCGAACCGGTCGAGACCGAGCTGTAGCGGAGCGGGCCTGCCGCCCGCCCTGCCGCCCGTCTTCCCGCTCGCTGCGACTGGAGCGTGCCGCCCGTCTTCCCGCTCGCTGCGCCTGGAGCCTGCCGCCCGTCTTCCCGCTCGCTGCGCCACTTCCGCGTCCCCTGCGCCAACTCGACTGGCGCGGAGCCCGCCGAACTGGCGCAGCGCCGCGGTGGCGGGTGCTGCCCGGGGCGGCGGGCGGTGCCGCGGGTTGGCCGGGGCGGCGGGCGGTGGCGCAGGTTGGGCGGGGCGGGGGCGGTGGCGCGGTGCTACGGCAGTTCGAGTTCGCGGGAGCGGTCCCAGGGCTCGGTCCAGCCGAGCGCGTCGAGGAGGGCGTCGAGGATGCCCGCCGTGAATCCCCAGACGAGATGCTCGACCCCGGCGGCGGTCACGAGCCATCCGGGCCCGCGCCACACCTGACCTCCGCGGCGGAACACCGTCGTGTACCGATTCGCCGGATCGAGCAGATCGGCCACCGGCGTGCGGAACACGTGCGCCGACTCGGCGACGTCGACCACCCCGACCGGACTCTGCCGCGCCCACCAGCCAAGCACCGGCGTCACGACGTGGCCCGACACCGGCACCGGGATCTCAGGCAGGGTGCCCAGCACCTCGACGCCCGTGGCATCCAGCCCGGTCTCCTCGCGCGCCTCGCGGAGCGCGGCCGCGACCGGTCCGTCGTCGCCCGGGTCCTGTCGCCCGCCGGGGAACGCCACCTGCCCGGCGTGCGAGCGCAGGGTCGCCGCCCGCTCGAGCAGCAGCAGATCGAGGTCGCGCGACACCGCCGTCGCCTGCGCGTCGTGATCGGCCGGGCGCCCGTCGAGCACGCCGAAGAGGATCAGCACGGCGGCCGGCCGGGGGTCGGGTGCCTCGGGCAGACCCCGGGCGTCGCGCCACTGATCGAGCAGGTCGGATCGCGCGACGAGCCGCTCGAGCTCAGCGCGCGCCGAGCCCTCCGGGGCTGTCGACGCGCTCGTGGTCACCCTGCCAGGCTATCCCCCGGCACGGGGCATCCGGCCAGGCGGTTCGACCCCGCGGAACGGTCGGCCGGCCGGTAGCTCCCCGGTCGCGCAGATCCCGAGGTCAGCCGACCGGCACGACCGGCGCGGCCGCCTCGCGGAACGCCGAGATGCCGTTGGTCGACGGCGCCCGCTCACCCTCGACGAGGCCGGCGAGGGCGTCGAGCTCGGCGAGCGTCTCGGCCGAGAGTCTCGCCCCCACCGCGACGAGGTTCTCGTCGATCCGCTCGGGCCGACGCGTGCCCGGGATCGGGACGACCGGGATATCCAGTTCGCGCCCGCGCGCGTACACCCACGCCAGCGCGACCTGTGCGCGGGTGAGGCCCTCGCGTTCCGCCGCGCGCTCGGCGACGGCGAGCGCCTCCAGGTTCTGCGCGAGCGCCTGCTCGCCGAACCGGGGGAACCGGCGACGCGCGTCGTCGACCGGGAGCTCGGAGCTCACGCCGCCCGCGAAGAAGCCCCGCCCGAGCGGGGAGTACGCGACGAAGCCGACGCCGAGCCGGCGTGCCGCGGGGATGACCTGCGCCTCGACGTCGCGGCTCCACAGCGACCACTCGCTCTGCACCGCGGCGATCGGATGCACCGCGACAGCGCGCTCGAGCTCGTCAGCAGTGACCTCGCTCACGCCGATGCGGCCGACCAGCCCCTCGGTCACGAGCTCGGCGAGCGCGCCGACGCTGTCTTCGATCGGCACACGCGGGTCGACTCGGTGCAGGTAGTACAGGTCGATGCGTTCGGTGCCGAGCCGCTCCAGGCTCGCCCGCACCGACTCGCGGAGGTACGCGCGGTCACCGCGGAACCGGACGCCGTCGGCATCGGGTTGGGGCAGGATGCCGACCTTCGTCGCGAGCACCACCTCGTCGCGCCGGTCGGCGAGCAGCCGGGCCACGAGTCGCTCGTTCTCGCCGCGGCCGTAGATGTTCGCCGTGTCGATGAAGCGCACGCCCGCGTCGACCGCGTGGTGCAGGGTCGCGAGCGCAGCATCGGGGTCGACCTGCCCGTACGAGCCGCTCAGCGCCATGCCGCCGAACCCCTGGGCGGGCACGACGAGGCCGTCGCCGAGCGCGACGTCGGGGATCGAGGCGTGGTGGTCTGCGGTCATGCGGAGCTCCTCAGGGTGGGCGTGCGGTCAGTTGGCGGCGAGCGGAATTAGGCGGCGGCGCCCTGTCCGCCCACCGGGAACCGCAGCGGCGGCACTGGCACGTCGAAGTTCGCGCCCCCGCGGTAGCGGGCCGCGATATGCGTGTCCGGCAGACGGTCACCGCGACCGAACAGTCGATCACGCAGGCTCGTCGCCGAGGCATCCGTCTGGAGCCTTCCACGCCGACGAAGCTCGGGAACGACCAGCTCCGCGAAGTCCTGCGCAGTGCCGAACGAGTGGAACTGGCGCAGGTTGATCCCGTCGATGCCGTCCACATCGAGCCAGCGCTCGATCTCGTCGGCGACGACCTTCGGCGTGCCGACGACGTGGAACCGCTCACGGCGCCCGCCCACGAGACTGTCGAGGAGCTGGCCGACGGTCAGATGCAGAGGGAGCATGGGGGCTCGATCGAGCTGCTTTCCCGACCGCTCGATCGCCTCGGCGACACTGATGTCGCGCGGTGCCGTCGTGAGATCGACAGGCAGGCTCGCGTGCGCGAGGTACCCGTCGATCGACGCGTGCTCCTGGAAGAGCCGCCACTTGTCGGCCGCTTCCTCCTCGGTGCGGCCCACCACGACGACCGCGCTGGCGATGAACTTCACATCTTCGGCCGCTCGGCCATTGCGCACTGCAGCCTCCTGCATGTTGCGCTTGTTGGCACGGAACTCCTCCGTCGTCCGCCCGCCCGTGAAGACGAGTTCGGCGTGCCGACCGGCGAACTCGGTGCCTGCGGGCGATCCCGTCGCCTGGAACAGCACGGGCGTGCGCTGCCTCGATGGGTGCACGATATGCGGGCCGGCGACGCGGTGCGTCTCGCCGACGTGGTCGATGTACCGCACCTTCGACGGGTCGGTCGCGATACGCCGCTCGCGGTCGTAGACCACGGCGTCGTCATCCCACGACCCCTCCCACAGCTTGTAGAGCACGTCGAGGTATTCGTCGGCGAGCTCGTAGCGGCGGTCATGCGGGATCTCACCATCCAGCCCGAAGTTGCGTGCAGCGTTCGGCAGGTAGCTGGTGACGATGTTCCAGCCGAAACGACCCTTTGTGAGATGGTCGAGCGTCGACGCCCGGCGTGCGAACGCGAACGGCGGCTCGTACGTCGTTGAGAACGTCACGCCGAACCCGAGCCGCTTCGTGACGGCTGCCATCGCGGGAACGATGAGGAGCGGGTCGAGGTTCGGACTCTGCAGCCCCTCACGAAGCGCCGTCTCGGGCCCGTCGCGGAACACGTCGTAGGCACCGATCACGTCGGCGAGGAACACGGCGTCGAACCCGCCGTCCTCGAGGATGAGCGCGAGTTCGGTCCAGTACTCGAGTTCATCGAACCGGTGCCGGTTGTTGCCGGGCAGCGGCCACAAGCCGTGCGAGATGTGGCTGATGCACGCCATCTCGAAGAGGTTCAGGATGAGCTGCTTCTTCTCGGTCACGCGGATGCCTCCGGCTCGTCTGAGACGCCGGTCGGTTCGGATGCTCCGATCTCATCGGATACCCCGCTCTCATCGGATGCCCCATCGTCATCGGATGTCCCGACGCGCGCCGCGGCATCCGGCTGGTCGATCGTATAGATGCTGAGCGGATCGGTTCCGTTCAACAGATACGCCCCGATCACCCGCTCCTTGTAGATGCGCGGGTTGTGCGAGGTGAGGGTGCGGGCGTTGCGCCAGTGCCGGTCGAGCGCCGCATCGGCCTGCACCCCCGATGATCCGAGAGCATCGAATACAAGCGTCGACGCATGCAGCGCCGCATCTGTTGCCGTGAGCTGCGCTTCGTAGACTGCGACGGCCGCTCGTCTCGCGGCGGCCTGCAGGTCGCCGCCGGTACCGATCGTGCGCCACACCTCATCGACCGCGCGCGCACCCCGCTCGACCGAGGCCTCGGCCGCGGCGGCGTGCCCCGCGATCCGGCCGACCACCTGCTGCACTTGGGCATCGTCACGCGGATTCGGCGCGAGCGCATGCGGATACGACCGCGTGCGAGCGATCACCCGCTGCACCGCGTCGTCGCGCACCGCACGGGCGACGCCGGCGAGCGCAGCAAGCAGGACGAGCTGGTACACGGCCTCCTGCGACACGTGCCGGTCGTCGAACGAGAACACGGCGTCGTCGGCGACCGGCACGTCGATCAGCCGCGTCGTACCGCTGCCGGTCGCGCGCTGCCCGAACCCGCCCCAGTCGTCGATCAGTTCGACGCCGGGCGTATCGGACGCGACCAGCGCGATCACGGGTGCCCCATCGTCACCGAGGGCCAGCACGCCGACATGGTCGGCGTAGATCGAACCCGTGCTGTAGTACTTCACCCCGTTCAGCCGCAGGATCCCGTCCACCCGTTCGAGTCGCGTCTCACCCAGGATCGACGCAGTGCCGGTCTCGGACCACGCCCCGCCGATCACCGTACCGCCGGCGATTCGCGCGAGCCACTGCCGGTCGCGATCGGTTCCGCCAGCGAGTCGATCCTCGACGAACGCAATGTGGTTGCGCCAGATCTGCGGCTGGTTCGAGTCGGCGGCACCGAGGTCAACGAGCACGGCGAAGAACTCGGCGACCGTCAGACCGCCGCCTCCGAGTTCTGTCGGCACCCGGAGCGCACCGAAGCCTGCGTCGGCGAGCGCCTGCGTCTCGTCGTACGGTCGAGTAGCGGCCCGCTCGTGAGCACCCGCGGTCTCGGCTATCCGAGCGAAGACCGGTGCCAGGCGAGCGCTCGCGGTTGCCAGGCGCGACGCCGCGATCACCTCGCTCATCTCGCCGCCTCGGCCGAGAGCTCGACGTCGCCGGAGGTTCCGGGTCGGGGGGATGCTGCGGACTGTCCGTCAGCCTCGAGCGGAAGTCCGGTAGCGGCATCGACATCACCCGCTGTATCCGACTGCGCGAGTTCCGAGGCGCCCGCTCGGGCGGCCTCCACCGCTGCCCATCCGCCGGGTCGGAACGCCCCGCGGTACTTCGCCGCCGGGTGCCGCTCGTTCAGACGAGGGGCACCGAAAAGGCTGCCGCGCAGCGTCGGCTCGGGCCCGTACTCGCGCTGGGCGAGCCCGCGCTCGCGCAGGACCGGCAGCACCTTCTCGGCGAACTCCTCGAACGAGCCGGGGATGACCCAGTTGATGACGTTGATGCCATCGACGCCGGCCGCCTGCCACTCCTCGAGCGCATCGGCGATCTGCTCGGGCGTCCCCACGACGCGAGTCGAACGCGAGATCAGGAGGGCGACATCGCGCACGAGCGGCTCGCGGTCGGTGATCGCCTTCGAGACCCACTCGCCGAAGCCCTTGGCCGTGTTCGTGTCGACGTCCTTCAGCGGGGTGTCGGGGTCGTAGACGCGGCCGGTCTTGTCGACGAGCGCCGAGTGGGCGAGATAGCCGTCGATCGAGACGTACTGCTCGTACTCGGCGGCCTTCGCCTGCGCCTCCTCCTCGGTGTCGCCGATGACGAACGACAGCCCCTGGAAGAACTTGATGTCGGAAGCCAGGCGACCCGCTTCCACCGCCTGCCGACGCGTGTCGTCGATGAGCTGCTTCGCGAGCGCCGGGGTCGGCGCGATGATGAAGGTCGCTTCGGCGTGCTTGGCCGCGAACGCACGCCCCGACGTCGACGACCCTGCCTGATACAGCACGGGGGTGCGCTGCGGCGACGGCGAGGGCAGGTGCGGCCCCTGCACCGAATACCGCGCGGATTCGTGGTTGATCTTGTGGATCTTCGAGGCATCGGAGTACACGCCCCGCTCACGATCCTTGAGCAGCGCGCCGTCGTCCCACGAGCCCTCCCAGAGCTTGTAGGCGACATCGACGTACTCCTCCGCCCAGGCGTAGCGTTCGGTGTGGTCGGTGAGGCGGGGGTATCCGAAGTTGCGCGCCCCGTTGTCCTGCAGTCCCGTCACGATGTTCCATGCCACCCGGCCCTTCGAAATGTGGTCGAGCGTCGAAACCTGCCGCGCGAACTGGTACGGGTGGCTCTGCGCGACGTTCGAGGTGAGGGCGAGCCCGATGCGCGAGGTGTGCACCGCGAGTGCGGCGACGAGCGGAATCGGGTCGTTCGACGGGATCTGCAGACCCTCGCGGATGTACACGTCGAAGTCGGCATCGGCATCGCCGTACACACCGGTCACATCGGCGAAGAACAGCGCGTCGAACTTCGCCGCTTCGAGCTTCTTCGCAAGGTCGATCCAGAGCTCGACGTTCTCGAAGTCGACCTGGCCGGCGTCGGGCCGCCGCCACTGGCCGTGGTGGATGTGGGAGTTCGTGTTCATCACGAACGCGTTGAAGTGCAGCGGGGTGGTCATGATGCGATCTGCTCCTGGGTTCGGTTCGGTACGGCGGGTGCGTCCGGCTCGAAGGCCGGGATGGATGCGATGAGGCGGAGCGGCCGGGGTGTCAGGCCCCTCTCGGGCTCTCGCCTGTGCTCCACGAGTAGATGAGACCATCGCCTGTGAGGAGCTCCCGGCCGAGCGCGCGAGCTTGATAGATCGCCGGATTGTGCGATGAAACAGTGCGAGCGTTCCGCCAGTGCCTGTCGAGTCGCCGTGATTCGCTCGTGGCTGAAGCCCCGCCTACTTCGAACAGCAACGTCGTCGCCTGGAGGATGAGATCGGTGACGATGAGTTGCGCCTGGACAGTCTCGCGCTCCGCTCGACGGAGCAACGGTTCGATGTGTGACTCGCCGCCCCCAATCGCATCGTGCGCATCTTCGACCGCGGCTGCCGCCGCGAGGGTGGCCGATTGGGCCGCTTGCACGAGTGCCGAGATGCGACCGACGACCTGCTGAACGAGCGGGTCATCGACAGCGGCGGTGGCGAGGCCCTGGCTGTAGACGCGGGTCCGGCTCCTGACAAAGTCGATGGCGTCGCGAAGCGCGGCTCGCCCCACCCCGACGAGACTCGCAAGGAGCACGAGTTGCAGGAAGCCGGTGATATGCGTCGGGCCGTCCTGTTGCGGAGCGACTTCGCTCGGATCGACGACGACGCTCTCGAAACGCGTCGTCCCGCTGCCCGTCAACCGCTGTCCGAAGCCATCCCAGTCGTCGTTCCGGGTGACGCCCTCGGCCGTTGCGTCGACGACGACACTCACGTGGTCGCCGAGCTCGTCGACTGCGGCGACCCAGATCCTGTCGGCGAAAATCGATCCGGTGCTGTAGTGCTTCACGCCGTCGAGCAGCAACTCGTCACCGTGCCAGCGAAGTCGGGTGACGTAGTCGCCCACACCCGCCGTGCTCCGCTCGTGGCTCGCGTTGCCGAACACGGCGCCCTCGGCTACGAGCCGGAGGCGTCGGTCCCGCTCGGGCGACGGCGGCTGCACGAGCCACCCTTCGACCGCCGTGAAGTGCGCCCGCAGCAACTGCGGAATATTCGAATCCGCCTCGCCGAGTTCGATGAGCAGGCGGAAGAGCTCGGTCACGGACGCTCCGAGGCCGCCGAGCGACTGCGGAACAGTCACGGCGGTGAATCCTGCATCGCGCAGCCAGCCGACCTCGCGGTGGGGCAACCGCCGCTCGACTTCGCGCTGCACGGCGTCCTCGGCGATCCGATCGAACACGGGTTGGAATCGCGACACGTCGGAAGCCGACGCCCGGATACTGCTCATCTCACTCACACGGCTCATCTGCCGACCTCGGCTTTCTGGAACGCTTTCGCGTCGATGAACGCGCCGCGGGCGGCGCTGGCTGATCCCCGGGAAGCCACGGTCCATGCGTGAAGAGCCGATCGCGAGATGTTTCCTCCAGGGCCGCCCTTCGTCCACTCCGGTCTCATCGGATCGCTCCTTCCAGCTCGCGGTTCCCGGTCGTGCTCCCATTCGGGTCGCCGCCGTCGTCCTGGCCGCCGGTCCCGGTCGGAAGGCTGAGCACCGAATCGAGCAGAGTCCGCGTGTAGTCGTGCTGCGCGTGCTCGAAGATGTCGTCGACGGACCCGGACTCCACGACGCGGCCGTCCTTCAACACGAGGACGTCGTCCGCGACGTGTCGCACGACGCCGAGGTCGTGGCTGATGAAGAGGTAGCTGAGCCCGAGTTCGCGCTGCAAGTCCGCAAACAGATCGAGGACCTGCGCCTGGATCGAGACGTCGAGCGCAGACACTGGCTCGTCGAGGACGAGCACCTTCGGTTCGACCGCGAGCGCGCGTGCGATCGCGACGCGTTGCCGCTGACCACCAGAGAGTGTGAGCGGCACGCGAGTGGAGAGCACTCGGGCGAGTCCCACCTGGTCGAGGAGCTCGGTCAGTCGATCGGCCCGCGCAGAGCGCGGCACTCCGCCGGCATCGAGCGCGTCGAGCAGGACCTTCTCGACGGTGTGACGCGGATCGAAGGCGCTCAGGGGATCCTGCTGGACGAGCTGGATCTCGGGGCGATGCGGCCGCCGATCATGTTCCCCGGAGGGGACCCACGGGAGTCCGCCGATCCGCACCTGCCCCGCGTCGGGCGCGATCAATCCGAGCACGAGACGCGCCGTCGTCGACTTGCCCGAACCCGATTCGCCGACGATCCCGAGCGAGGTGCCGGTACGCAACGTGAATCCGACTTCGTCCACGACGGTCCGGATGCGGCCATCGGGGCCCCGGTACCGCTTGACGAGGCCTTCGGCCTCGATCGCAGGCGCGGCTTCGGACAGCTCCGAGGGCCGGTGCGTGCGGGGTCTGATCTCGGCCGGCGGGAGCTCGGACAGTCGGGTGCCCTTGGGATGGGCTGCCGGGACCGCCGCGAGCAAGCGCTTCGTGTACGGATGCCGCGGGTCGCCGAGCACTTGCTCGGTCGGACCGTGCTCGACGATGCGACCATCTTGCATCACTGCGACCTCGTCGGCGAGTTCGGCGACGACCGCGAGGTCGTGGGAAATCACCAGGAGACCATTCCCGTCTGCTTTGAGACTTCCGAGCAAGTCGAGGATCTGCGCTTGCACGGTCACGTCGAGTGCCGTCGTCGGTTCGTCGGCGATGATCAGCCGAGGCTGGAGCGCGATCGCCTGTGCGATGAGGGCACGCTGGCGCAGACCGCCCGAGAGTTCTCCCGACCGCTGGTCGCGGCGCAGTTCGGGCTCCGGTACCCCCGCGCGGACGAGCGAGTCGATGGCACGCAGACCGCGCTCCGGCTTCGAGCCGAAGCGATGGATCCGCAACCCCTCGTCGATCTCCTGACCGATCGTTCGAAGCGGATCGAGCGACACGAGCGCGTCCTGCAGGACGAATCCGACGTGGCGGCCACGGATCTTCCGCCAGGCGCGTTCGTCGAGGTTCCGCACGTCCCTCCCGAGCAGGTCGCGCCGGCGAGCGGTGACGGTCGCGCCCTCACCGCTCAGGCCGAGCAGGCTTCTCGCCGTGACGGTCTTGCCCGACCCCGACTCGCCCACGAGCGCGAGCGCTCGTCCGGCCCGCACGGTGAAGGTGACGTCGTGCACGACCTGCACCCGCCCGCTCGGTGTGTCGAACCCGATGTCGAGCCCTTCGACACTGACGAGGTCCTCGCCCGCTGGTGTTTCGAGGTGCGTCATCTCAGGCCTTCCCTTCGATCCGTCGTTGGATATGACGCCCGACGACAGTGGTCGCGAGCGCGCTCGCGGTGATCGCGAGCCCGGGGAACACCGCGATCCACCAGGCGAGCTGCACGTAGTTACGGCCGTCGGCGAGCATCGTGCCCCATTCGGCCGCAGGCGGTTCGGCGCCGAGCCCGAGGAAGCTGAGCGCTGACGCCCAGACGATCGCCTGTCCGACGCCCAACGTCGCGAGCGCGAGGAGCGGTCGGGCGACGTTCGGGAGGATGGTTCGGCGAAGGATGTGCGCCGGACTCCGGCCGAGGATCACGTTCGCCTCGACGTAGGCCGAGCCCGTCACCGAGATCGTTTGCACCCGCAGGATGCGTGCGTACCCGGGCGCCGTGCCGATGCCGACCGCGAAGACGAGCGTGACGACGCCCGAGCCTGCGATGACGATGAACAGCAACGCGAGCAAGAGGCTCGGGAACGCGAAGAGCACCTCGAGCACGCGCGCGATGACCCGGTCTGTGCGTCCTCGGGCCAGGCCCGCCGTCACCCCGAGCGCGGCGCCGAGCACGAGGCCGACGACGGTCGCGCCGATTCCGACGAGCAACGATTGCGCCGTGCCCTCCACCACCCGCGAATACACGTCGCGACCGTTCTGGTCGGTGCCGAAGAGGTGGCTCAGACCGGGCGCGGCGAAGTTACCGGTGGCGTCGACTGCGAAGGGATCGTGCGTTTGCAGCAGGCTGGGCCAGATGGCGGCGATGACGATCAGAAACAGGAAGACACCAGCGACCACCGCGCCGGGCGGGGTCCGACGGAGTTCCGCGACGAGTCGATTCGGTCTCGTCGCGACTCGAGCATCGGTTTGGATGACGACCACGATTCAGTCCTCCCGTTGTGCGATGCGAGGGTCGACCACTCGGTAGAGCAGGTCCACTATGAGGTTCACGACGATGTAGACGACCGCGATCAGCAGCACCACTGCGAGCACGATCGGTGCATCTCGTTTGACGATCGCGTCGACGAGGCTCCTTCCGAGCCCCTGCCTGGCGAAGATCACCTCGGCGACGACCGCACCGCTGATAAGCGAGCCGATCGCCCATCCCGAGAGAGTGAGCCCCGGCAGAAGCGCGTGGCGCAGCGCGTGGACGATGCGCACCCGCAGGTCGCTCGCTCCGCGGGCACGCGCACTCAACGCGTACGGCTGGGAAAGCGCGTCGTCGAACGACTCCCTCGTCACCTGTGCCAGGAAGCCCGCCAGCGGGATCGCCAGCGCGAGCGCGGGGAGGACGATCGATCGCGGGTCCTCGCTTCCTGCAACCGGGAACCATCCGAGGGTGAACGCGAAGACCACGAGGAGGGTAAGAGCGATCCAGAAAGGCGGGATCGCGGCGAACAGCACTTCAACTCCCCGTCCGAAGGCATCGGCAAACCGCCCTCTGCGCACTGTGAGCAAGCTCAGCGCGAGGGAGAGCGCCCACGCGAGAACGATCGAGACGATCGTGAGTTGCAGCGTCGGCCAAACCTGCGGGAACAAGAGCGGCGCGACGGGCGACTTATAGATGTACGAGACCCCGAGGTCACCGCGGACGAGGCCGATCATGTAGTTGGCGAACTGGATGAACACCGGCTGGTCGAGACCGTACTGCGCGCGAGTCGCCGCGACGGTCTCCTCGCTCGGTGCAGCACCCGACGCCCCCAGAATGATCAGTGCCGGGTCACCCGGCACGAGCTTCAACGCGAAGAAGGTGATCGTGACAACGGCGAGGACCACGACGACTGAGCCGAACACGTGTACGAGCACACGACGCAACCAACGTCCGGACGTTCCGACCGCTGGATGCTCCGCGACCGCGCCGGCTCGCGGAGCATCCAGTTGTTGCAGCGTTGACATCAGTCGCTCGTCACTGCGGCGTCGTACAGGTACGGAAGCGACAGCGAGGGCTCGACGATGACGTTATCGACCTTGTCGGCACGGCTCGCGAGCTGCGTACTCTGCGAGTACAGCGTCAGCTGCAGAGCGTCACCGCTGATGATGCGCTGCGCCTCGTAGTAGAGCTGCTCGCGCGCATCGCGGTCAGTGGTCGCGAGCGCGTCGTTCAGGATCTGGTCGAGTTCGGGGTTGCTGTACCCCGATCCATTGGGGATCCATCCGGCCGACTCAAGGTACTCCGTCGAGAACACGATACGGAGGACGTCCGCGGTGTTCGTGTTCCAGTACTGGCTGCGCAGGTCGTAATCGAAGGTGCTGTTCCGTTCGAATCCGGTCGCGCTGTCCACATTGTCGATCTCGAGGTCAAACCCAGCGTCCTTCACGTTCGCCTGGATCTGCGTGAGCAACTCGACGAGCGCGGCCGGGTTCTCAGCCGGTGTCAGGGGCAGCGAAACCGTGAGGCGCTTGCCTTCCTTCGTCCGATAGCCGTCCCCGTCGCGGGTCGACCATCCGGCCTTGTCCAGCAGATCGTTCGCCTGATCCAGGTCATATGCGAACGCATCCTCGAAGTCCGATGAGTAGAACCCAGTGACGTGGCTGAGCGGTCCGCCCGAGTAGGTTGCCGTCCCGAGGAAGATGCTCTCGACGCTCTGCTTCGTGTTCGCGGATAGCAGGAAGGCCTTGCGCACGTCGAGGTCGTCGAAGGGTGCGCGCTGCACGTTGAGGGCGAGCGAAGTCGGGTTGCCCGGGCGATCGTTGAGGTTGAGTGCAATCCGGTCGTCGGCTTCCGCCTCTGCGAAGTTCTCGGGCGGCAGGAAGTCGATGGCGTCGACCTCTCCGGTCCGGAGCGCCCCGTATCGCGTCGCATTCTCGGGGATAATGCGCCAGACGATCTTCGCGATCGAGGCCGCTCCGGTGTGCTCGGCGAACGGAGGCGCGCTGTTGTAATCCTCGTTCCGCTCGAGCACGACCTCTTGCTGCGGCGTGTACGCGACGATCTTGAACGGGCCGCTGCCGACCGGAGAAGTGCAGTTCTCGTCGAGGCTCCGCGCGAGCGCGGTGGGCGACTGGATCCCGAGGAACGGCTGCGCGAGCACTTCGAGGAAAGCCGCATACGGCCGGTTGAGCGTCACCACGAGGGTCGTTGCATCGACCGCCTCACTCGAGACGTAAGGCTTCAAGTATCCGCCTGCCGTGCCCGACTGTGTCGCGGGGTCCACCATGTGGTCGAGGTTCGCCTTGATGGCAGCGGCATCGACCGGAGTCCCGTCGGTGAACTTCACATCGTCGCGGATCGTGAACGTCCATGTGAGGCCGTCATCCGAGACTGTCCAGTCGGTCGCGAGCCACTCGTGGATGTCGCCCTTCGCATCCTGCGAAACGAGCGAATCGAGGTACTGGGCGGCGATCGAGGCCTGCGGCATGTCTCCACCGACGTGCGGGTCGAGGCAGCTGATGTCCTTGCCGGTCGCATAGACAAGCGTCCCACCATCGCTGGGAGCTGCGCTCTCCGTGCCGCCAGCGCAGCCGGCCAGCGCGAGGGTCGCGACGGCGCCTGCGCCGAGCAGTGCGAGCATTCGTGGTCGGTGAGTCATGGTGAGACGGCTCCTTCTGGGGTGGCGCCCGCGACGCGGATCGCGTCGGGCGAATCACCATGTTGAGCCGTCCTGTGGGACGCTGCGAGCACGCCCGTCACAACCGCACGAAATGCGAAATACGGTGCCATCCAGGGTCACGCGCCGTCATGCTCAGTCATTTGCGCGAACAAGACATCTGGATGTCTTGTAGACGCTCTGACACGCGTGATCGTCGACGAACGGGGATGCATCGTGGATGGTCGCCTGCCGCGACCCATCCCTCACCCCAACCGCGCCAGCGCCTCCAGCACCGCGTCCCAGAAGCGCGGCACGTCGAGCGCGACGGCGACGTTCGCGTTCGGCTCGCGGCGGAGCATCCCGTCGAAATCGACGCTGGTGGCGCCGGCCGTCTCGGTGCCCGCGAGCTCGATGTCGAGCCGGGTG
Organism: Agromyces larvae; assembly: GCF_022811705.1. Taxonomy (NCBI): domain Bacteria; kingdom Bacillati; phylum Actinomycetota; class Actinomycetes; order Micrococcales; family Microbacteriaceae; genus Agromyces; species Agromyces larvae. The sequence goes on from NZ_CP094528.1 coordinate 2,729,947, forward strand.
CGCACCACCTCGACGCAGCCCGGGTCGGCGAGCACGGCGACCGCGACGGGGTCGTGCAGCGGGCCGTCGGGCATGCCGAACACCTCGTCGTTGGTGCGGCAGAAGAAGTCGAGCAGTTCGTCGCCGAACGCGCCCGTGCGGCTGCCCAGCGCGGCGATCCGCGAACGCACCGCACCGGTCACGAGCGCGGTGTGCGTCACGTTCAGGCCGACCATCGTGAACGGCACGCCGCTGCGCACCACGAGGTCGAGCGCTTCGGGGTCGACGAGCGCGTTGAACTCGGCGTAGGGGGTCGCGTTGCCGCGTTCGGTGGAGCCGCCCATCCAGACGATCTCGCGGATGCGCGGTGCGAGCTCGGGCCGGTCGCGCAGCAGGACGGCGACGTTGGTGATCGGCCCGGTCGCGATGATCGCGACGGGTTCGGATGCCTCGGCCAGCGTGTCGGCCATCAGCTCGGTCGCCGTGCGCGGGTCGAGCGGCACCGTGGGCTCGGGCGGTTCAGGGCCGCCGAGGCCGTTGGCTCCGTGGATCCACTCGGCGGTCTGCAGCGCACGTTCGAGCGGTCCGGATGCCCCTGCCGCCACCGGCACATCGGTGACACCGGCGACGGTGAGTGCGACGCGCGCGTTGTGCTGCGTGAACTCGAGCGGCACGTTGCCGCCGACGGTGGTCACGGCGCGCAGGTCGAGCGTCGGATGCCCCGCCGCGAACCACAGCGCGAAGACGTCGTCGTGGCCGGGGTCGCAGTCGAGGATGACGGGGAGGCTCACGCGGCACCCTCGAGGGCGTCCGCGGCGGCGACCACCGCGTCGCGGTCGGCGTAGGAGTCGACCGTGCCGCGCTGCTGCACGGCGAGCGCTCCGGCTGCGGTCGCGAGGCGCACGGCATCGACGAGCGGATGCCCCGCGGCCAGCGCCGCGGCCAGCGTGCCGGTGAAGCCGTCGCCCGCGCCGGTGGTGTCGACCGGGGTGACCTCGGGCGCCGGCTGCGTCCACGCGGTCACGCGCCCATCGGCGTCGGAGCGTTCGGCTGCGACCGCACCCGCCGCCCCCAGCGTGACCACTACCGATTGCGCGAGCCCGCGTTCGACCGCGGCCGACGCGGCGGCGAGCCATCCGTCGATCGCATCGCCCGGCTCGATGCCGACCGCACGCGCCTCGTGCTCGTTGACCACGAGCGGATCGGCGGCCGCGAGCGTGTCGGGCGACACCTCGACGGGCGGGGCCAGGTTGAGCACGAACCGGGTGCCGGCCTCACGGGCGACCTCGGCGATCCGCTCGATCGTCGCGACCGGAAGCTCGCCCTGGGTCAGCACCGCGCCCGCGTCGGCGACCCGCTCGCGCGCGCCGGCGACGACGGCGGGAGACATCCGCTCGTTCGCACCGCTCGCGACGATCACGGTGTTCTCGCCCGAGTCGGCGACGGTGATGAGCGCGACGCCGGTCGGAGCATCCGGTTCGATGCCGAGCCCGTCGGTCGCCAGGCCGAAGCCCGCGAGCGTGTCCCGCGCGAGCCGCGCATTGGCGTCGTCGCCGACGCGCGCGAGCAACTCCACGTCGGCGCCGAACCGGTGCGCCGCGACCGCCTGGTTGGTGCCCTTGCCGCCGAGCGCGACGCGCAGGCCGTGCGCGGTGATCGTCTCGCCGGGCGCGGGGAACGACCGCACGTACGCGGTCGAGTCGACGTTCAGCGACCCGACCACGACCACGCGGCCGGCTGCACTCATGCTGCCGGGCCGGGGCCTTGCAGGCTTCCGGTGATCGGCTCGCCGCCCGAGCGGTTCACGAAGCAGTACAGGTTGCGCTGCCCCGAATCCCACTGCTCCTGCGTGACCGGGAACGTGCCCTGCACCTGCAGGTCGGGCACCGCCGCGGCCGCCGCCTGGTCGATGATGCCCGCCGTGGTGCAGGTCGCGGTGATCTGCGCGGCGAGCGCCTCCTCACCCGGGAACGCCGCGGCCGGGTCGGCGTTCACGCTCGCCCGGTAGACGAGCTGGGCCGCGTGCGGCTGCGCGCAGTCGACGACCGTGAACTCCTCGGCCCACGGATCGGTGAACGGATCGAGGCACTCGCCGCCGAACAGGGTGTCCCAGGCGTGGGCGCCGGCCGGCTGGGGTGCGGTCGGCTCGGGCGCCGCCGTCTCGGTCGGCGTGGTCGCCGGCGAGGGCGACGCCTCGGTCGCACCGCCGATGAGTCGCGTACCGAGGATGAACAGGCCGACCAGGATGAGCACGGCCACCAGGCCGCCCGCGATCCACAGCAGCGGGCGGAGGCCTCGGCCCGAACCGTCGCGGTTGCCGCCTGAGCCGCTGCCGCCGCCCGCGCCACCCGGGCCACCCGGGCCGCGATCGCCGCCGCCCGAACCGGAGCCGCCGTTGTAGCCGCCGGAGCCGCCGTTGCCGCCGCCGTAGCCGCCGCCCGGGAAACCGCCGCCGCCACCGGGTGCCGCCGCCGGCGGGGCCGGGAACGGCGCGCCGCCACCGGCCGGCGTCGACGCCGGGAACCAGTCGCCCGGATCCTGAGGGAGGGGTTCCCCACCGGTCGCGGGGTCACGCGGCGCATCGGCCGCGGCGAAGGCGGCGACGTCGAACCGCGCCGTCGGCGTGGGCTCGGACCTGAACGCCTGCGGCTCGTGGAACTGCGGAACGGGCGACGTGCCGCCCACACGCGGGTCGACGAAGCCGGGGTCGGGCCGCAGGCCCCACTGGTACACGGGCTCGCCGATGTCGGCCGGATACTCGTCGTCGTCATCGAGTTCGGCGTCGCGCTCGTCACGACGACGCTGCAACCAGCCCCGGAGCCCCCGCGGCTCGTCGGGCGCATCGTCGTACGCGACGAGGTCGCCGCGGGCGAACTCACCCGTTTCGGTGAGCGCGTCGAATCCCAGCGCCGACATGCCGTCGAACGATCCGGTCGTCGTCAGCGGCTCGCGCTGCGGCGGGTCGTCGTATCCGGCCGGTGCGGCACCGAACGCAGCGGGCCAGTCGGATGCCTCGGATGCCGGCGCCTTCGCGGCAGCGCCGCCCGTCAGGGCTGCGAGCACGTCGTCGACCGGCTCGGGTCGACCGAACTGCCCGCGCGCGGACGACTGCTCCCATGAGGGTGCGGCCAGATCGGGTTCATCGGCGAGCTCGGGGAGCTCACCGCCGAGGGTCCACCCCGACGCGGCCGCGGCGCCGGCGTCGCTCGGACCCCGCACCTCGAGGAACGGGAATCCGGCATCGTCGCTCGCGGCCGCCGGCTCCTCCGGCGACCAGGGCTGTGGCGACTCGTGCCACTGCGGTGCAGCAGGTTGCCCGCTCTGCGGGCCCTGCGGCTGGGGCTCCCACGCCTGGGGCTGCTCGGCAGGCTCGTCCCAGCGTTGGGGCTGGTTCCACGATTGGGCCGGCTCGGGCTGCTGATCCCACGACTGCTGCTGATCCCACGACTGCGGCTCGACCGGCTGATGCCAGGATCCGGGCTGTTCGGCGTGCTGCTCATCCCAGCTCTGCGGCGACGGATCCCACGTTTCGGGCTGAACCGGTTCGACCGGCTGCCCCCACGTCTGCTGCGCCGGCTCGGGCTGCTGCTCCCAGGCCTGCGGTTGATCCCACGACTGAGCGGTCTCGGGCTGCTCCCAGCCCTGCGTCTGCTGCTCGGGCTGCTCCCAGCCCTGCGTCTGCTGCTCGGGCTGCTCCCAGCCCTGCGGCGCGGCAGGCGGATCCCACGGCTGCGGCTGCGCTCCGGGCTGGCTCCACGACTGCGGGTCGGGTTCGGGCTGATGCCAGCCCTGCGACTCCGGCTGAGGCTGCGCCTGCGGCTCGTTCCACGGCTGCGGTTGCGGCTGCTCCCAGCTCTGGGGCTGCGGCTGCTCCCAGCTCTGGGGCTGCGGCTGCGGCTCGTTCCACGACTGCGGCTGCGGCTGCTCCCAGCTCTGCGGCTGCGGCTGCGGCTGTTCCCAGCTCTTCGGCTGCGACTGCGGCTCGTCCCACGACTGCGGCTGCGGCTGCGGCTGTTCCCAGCTCTGCGGCTGCGGCTGTTCCCAGCTCTGCGGCTGAGCGGGAGGGGTGACGGGGTCGGGCGACCACGGCGTCGGCTCGGGCTCGTTCAGCGCCGACCACAGTTCGGCGCTGTAGTCGTTCGCGGATCGCGCACCGTCGGGGGGCAGCGGCGTGAACGATCTGCGCGCGACCGGCGGCGGCGTGAACCCCGCGAACGGGTCGGTCGGATCGAAGTCCTGCTCGGGCTGACCGGCGGTCGCCTCGGCGGGTGCCTCGGCCGACGGTGCCGGCGGGGTCGCCTGTGCGGGAGGCTGCTCGCTCTGCCACGGCGCGGCAGGCGCAACCGACGACTGCTCGGCCTGCCAGGGCGTGGCAGGCGCAACCGACGACTGCTCGGCCTGCCACGGCGCAACCGGCGCAGCAGGCGCAACCGACGACTGCTCGGCCTGCCAGGGCGTGGCAGGCGCAACCGACGACTGCTCGTCCTGCCACGGCGCAACCGGCGCAACGGGTGCCCGCTCGGCCTGCCACGGCGCAACCGGCGCCTGCTCACCCTGCCACGGCGCGGCCGGAGCCGATGCAGGGGGCGCAGCGGGCGCAACCGGCGCCGGAGGCGCCGGAGGCACCGGTTGCACCGGAGGCACCGGAGGCTGCGATGCCGCGAGTGCATCGGGGTCCGCGAGTCGGCGGAACGCGGACCGCAACCCCTCTTCGGTGCCCAGGTCGGGGCGCCGCTCGGGCTCACCCCAGGTGAGCGCGTACGGTGCGGTGGGAGTGGCGGGCCCGGGAACCGGTGCGGGCGGCGCACCCCACGAGGCATCCGGACCGGCGGCCGCGGGCGGAGCCGTCGGCGGTACCGAGCTGCCCTGGAAGGGCGCTCCGCGCGGGGGCACCGAGAACTGCCCGGCGACCGGCTCGGGGGCGCGCGGCGGCTCGGGCGGGGCGACCGGCTCGGCGAGCGAGAACCAGTCGGGCTGCTCGCCGCGCGTCGGCGACGGTGCGGCCGGTTGCGCGGGCTCAGGAGCGGACGTGCGGCGCGGGGCGGGGTACCCGGCCTCGGGGTAGGGCGAGCGCGTCGGCTCGGGATACGGTGCGGGGGCCGAGGGCTGCGCCGGCGCGGCCTGCGGCGTCGCCCGGCCGCCGTTGGCGAGTTCGCGCAGCAACGAGTCGGCACCGCGCAGGTCGAGCGGGTCGCCGCCGGGGAGCGATTCGTGCCGTGCCATCAGGCCAACCCCAGGTCGGCCAGGCCGATCGCGTACAGATAGGGAACGCCCGCCGCCTCGATCACCTCGCGTGCGCCGGTGTCGCGATCGACGACGACGGCGACGGCGACGACCTCGGCGCCGACCTTGCGCAGCGCCTCGATCGCCTTCAACGGCGAGCCGCCCGTGGTCGAGGTGTCCTCGAGCACGATGACGCGCTTGCCCTCGAGGTCGGGCCCCTCGACCTGCTTGCCTCGACCGTGGTCTTTCGGCTCCTTGCGTACGACGAAGGCGTCGTACGCGAGGCCCCGGGCGGCACCCTGGTGCAGAACCGCGGCCGCGATCGGGTCGGCGCCCATCGTCATGCCGCCGACCGCGGCGACATCGGGAACCTCGGCGATGAGGTCGATCATGACCTGCCCGATGAGCGGCGCGACCCGGTGGTCGAGACTCACCTTGCGCAGGTCGACGTAGTAGGTCGCCTTCTTGCCGCTGGTCAGCGTGAAGTCTCCGTGGAAGACGGCGTCGGCGGAGATGTGGTCGATGAGCCGGCGGCGCACGTCGGCGGCATCGGGCGAGGGCTCTGCGAAAGTCACGGGTGAGAGTTTACGTGCCGTCGGCCTCGGAGGAAGGGGGGAGTTCCCCGTGAGGACGCCGCCAGAACGACCGCGGTGTCCCGGGCAGCAGCCGCGCCCACAGCGGCGGTCGTTCGGTCTCGTGCAGTGCCGGCACGTCGACGTGGAAGTTCGACACCTCCTCGGCACCGTGCTCGACGAAGCGATACCCGGCGGTGCCCACGAGCACTCCGATCGCGATCGACATGACCGACACCAGCGCGGCCGCGAAGTCCTCGGTAGCCCCGTTCGGGCTCTGGATCGCCTCGGTGAGCCCGACCAGCCCAGCCGCGCCCGGCACCAGCAGCCAGAACGCCGGCAGGAAGGTCAGCTGCGACGGCGCACCGTGCTTCAGGCTCGCGATCCACAGCACCACGGGCGCGATCACGAACCCGCCGATGAAGCCGCTGAGGCTCTGCCCGAAGATCCACCCGCCGATCGTCTGCCCGACGTACGCGACGAGGATGACGAGGAACACCCACCAGAACGTGCGCGCGGGCGCCGCGAAATGCAGATAGTTGCCGACGGCGAAGAACACCAGGCCGAAGGGCGCCGCCCACCACGGGAAGGACTCGGTCGTCACGAGCGGCACGTACGACGACGAGCCGACGCCGATGATCGTGCCCGCCGCGATGATGCCGAACGACAGCAGCCCGAGCGTGACGAGGCCGGTCACCAGCCGGGAGGCGCCGGAGACCATCTGGCCGGCCGCGAGTTCCATGACGGCGGTCGTGAGCACACCGCCCGGAAGGAAGGTCGCCAACGGCGCGATCATCAGTCGGATCGGGTCGCCGACCTCGATCGCCGGTGCGAGGAGGAACACGGCGAGCGCCGACACGAACGCCGCGACGACGGGGAACACGAGCTGCAGCGTGGGCGATCGGATCAGCTTCGCGAATCCGAGCACCGCGCCGAGCCCGAACGCGAGCAGTGCTCCCTGCCAGGTCGGTGCCAAGAGCAGCGCCAGCCCGGTGGTGAGCAGCGCGTGCCCGAACACGCGCCAGCCCCAGTGCCGCTCGAGCTTCATCGCACCGATCTCGTTCAGCCGGTCGATGCCGTCGCGCGGATCGATCGCCGCCTGCTTCGCCCGGGCGATGAGCTCGTACAGGGCGGCGATCTGGTCGAAGCGGAGCTTCGCGCGCGACGAGGTGCGGAATCCGAGTTTCGGGGTGTCGCCGCCGCCGGTCTCGACGAGGGTGAGGGTCGGCAGCACGAAGAAGTCGACCTCGTCGTGCCCGTACGCCCGGCTCACCTCGCGCATCGTGTCGCCGACGCGGTCGACGCCGTCGTCGGCCGCGAGCATGCCCTCCGCCAATCCCAGCAGGAATCGGCGGAGGGCGGTGTCCTCGCTGAGCTCCGACATCGCCCGATCAGACGATCACGAACGACAGGATGACCCCCACCACGATGGCACTGATGATGTACACGAGGTTGGGCAACTGGAACGAGTGGTCGACGACGAACTTGCCCATCCGGGTCGTCCCGGTCTGGTCGAACGCGACGGTCGCGACCTGGCTGCCGTTCGCCGGCAGCGTGTAGATGCCCATCGCCGCGGGCCAGAGCCCGACGAGCAGCGACGCGGGCAACCCGATCGTGATGCCGATCGGCACGATCGCGTTCGTCGCGGACGACTGGCTCGTGGTGAGCATCGCCACCAGGAACAGCGCCAGCGCGAACAGGACGGCGCCGATGAACGCGCTCGAGCCCGACACCATCGACCCGAGCCCGTCGACGATCAGGTCGTTGTTGTTCGCGACGAAGGTGTTCGCGAGCCACGCGATGCCGAACAGCGCGATCGCCCCGACGATGCCGGCGGGGAACGTCGACTGCTTCGGGACATCCGATGCCTTGACCTTGCAGAACACGAAGATGAGCGCCGCGATCACGCCCATGATCACTTCGATGATGGCGGAGACCGCCATCCGCTCGGGGTCGCCGTCGCTGTCGGTGCCGACGACCGGGCGGAGGCCCTCGAACAGGCCGAACACCACGATGAGCGCCACGCCGCCGAGGAAGAGCGATGCCGAGAGCACGGCGGTGGCCGGCAGCTTCTTCTCGTGCGCATCCTCGACCGGCGGTTTGATCTGCCCTGCGGCGAGCCGGCGCTGGTACTCGGGGTCGTCGTCGAGGTCTTTGCCGTGCCGCAGCATCACCAGCGCGGCGAGGAAGAGCCCGATGACGGATGCGGGCCACATGATGATCAGCAGTTTGCCGAGATCGACGCCCTGCGGCGTGAGGAGCACCACCATCGACGCGGTCGCCGCCGACACTGGCGAGCAGAGGATGCCGACCTGCGAGGCGACCGCCGACACCGACAGCGCGCGCTCGGGGCGGATCTTCTGCTGGTACGACACGTCGTAGATGACGGGCAGCAGCGGATAGAAGATGTTGCCCGTGCCGGCGCCGACGGTGAAGAGGAACGACATGGCCGGCGCGAGGAACACCACCGACTTCGGTCTCGACCGGATCGCTTTCGCGGCGACCGACACCATCCAGTCGATGCCGCCCGCTGCCTGCATGACCGAGGCCGCGGTGACGACGGTGATGACGATGAACACCGCATCGACGGGCGGCGATCCCAGCGTGGTGCCCGGGAAGAGGAACACCAGCGCCGCGACGCCGACGAGACCCCAGACGCCGAGCCCGATGCCGCTCGTGCGCGTGCCCATGTAGATGGCCGCGACGACCACCAGGAGCTGGAGCAGGAGGATCCAGATGTTGTCGTTCACGAGCTCGGCCCCGCCGCGATCGGGCCGGCACCGGCGAGCACCTTCGCGGGCAGCTGCGTCTCGACGATCCTGCCGTCGACCGCTTCGACGCGCAGGGCGAGCGGATCCTCGACGGGACTGATCGCGGTGACCAACTCGATCGCGTCACCCGACCGCGTGAAGTGCAGCGACTGCAGGTTGCCGACGGCGTACCCCGTCGCGAGCTCGCCTTTCAGCAGCGCGTCGTGGAAGAGCGGTCGGCGCTGGTCCTCGGCGTCGTAGTGCGGGCAGAAGCTGCCGTGCAGGAATCCGAGGCCCTCGGGCAGCACCTGCAGCGTCGGCCCGTAGCTGTCGGTCGTGCCGCCTTCGAACCAGCAGATGCCGCCGGCCGACCCGCCGGTGAACACCACGTTCGACCCCGGGTCCTCCCACAGGTCGCGCATGATCTCGTCGAGGCCCTGCCGCTTCCACACGTCGAGCATGTTCGCGGTGTTGCCGCCGCCGACGTGGATGACGTCGAACCCCCGCACGAAGCCCGCGAGGTCGTCGACCGCCCGGTGGAACAGCGGCAGGTGGTGCGGCGCGCAGCGGTCGGAGTCGTAGGTCGTGTAGAAGCTCAGGATGTACGGCGCTTCGTCGCCGGTGGCCGTGCCGACGAACAGCACGCGCGGGCGCTCCTTGCCCGTGAGTCGCAGGATGTATTCGTGCGTCGGGTCGGTTCGGCGCTCCATCATCGCCTTGCCCGCCCCCGTCGCGACCACGTGCGCCATCGGCACCCCCCAGTGTCGCTTCCCCTTGGAGGTCAACCTAGCGCCCGGATCGAGACGGTGTCGAGGATGTCACGGAGCGCGCGCTGCGCGGATCACGCGCTCGCTCTGCGCGCCGCCGGCGCAGATGCGAAGAGCCGCATCGCGAGGTGTCCCTCTCTCGCGTTGCGGCTCTTCGTTCGGGGCCGAGCCCCGGGTCGCGCGACCTAGACGGTGCGCGCGAAGGTCTCCCTCGGCTGGCGGCGGTACCCGTCACGCGCGGTGACGACGAAGGTTCCGACGACACCGGCGACGCTCAGTGCGCCCAGGAGGAGAAGTGCGATCGTCACGGCCGGTTCCTTTCGAGGTGAGGTGCAATCCGCAGGTACGCGGAGACACCGTCCCAGAGTGGTCCGCGTCCGCATCGACCCTCTCATTGTGGCCCGGCAAACCGTTCAGCACAAGCTCACAATTCTTTAATGACCATGTAGCCTGACTACATGGATGTGAAGCGCCTCGACCTGCTCCGCGAACTCGCCGAACGCGGCAGCGTCACCGCGGTCGCCGAGGCCGCCGGCCGCACCCCGTCGGCCGTCTCGCAACAGCTCAAAGTGCTCGAACGAGAGGCCGGGATGCCCCTCACCCAGCGCGAGGGGCGGGGCATCGCGCTCACCAGCGCCGGCCACGCGCTCGCCCGCAGCGCGACCGAGGTCGCCGTCGCGATCGCTCGCGCCGAAGCCCTGTGGGACGAGTTCCGCAATCATCCGAGCGGCGAGGTCAGCCTGCTCACGTTCCCCACGATCGGCGCCACGCTGCTGCCGGCGGTGCTCACCGACCTCGCGAGCGTCGCCGGGCTCGTCGTGCACGCCACCGACCTCGACCCCGAGATGGACGAGTACGCCGACCTCGCCAACGACCACGACATCGTGCTCGCCCACGCGATGCCCGGCGACCTGCCGTGGGGAGGCCGGGGCCTGAACGCCGTGCCGCTGCTCACCGAACCGCTCGACGTCGGCCTGCCCGCCGACCACCGGCTCGCGGCGCGTTCGCACGTCACGGCCGACGACCTCGTCCACGAGACCTGGCTGGGCGTGCCGCCCGGGTTCCCGTTCGAGCGCATCCTGCACGCGATCGAACAGCAGGCGGGCGGGCGCATCGAGGTGTCGCAGCGCATCAGCGACATGCGCATCATCGAGGCGCTCATCGAGGCCGGCCTCGGCATCGCACTCGTGCCCCGGTACACATCGGGCCCCGTGCCGCCCGGCATGGTGCTGAAGCCGCTGCGCGGCGTGGCATCCGCCCGTCGCATCGTCGCCCTCACCCGACCCGACGTCGCCGAGCGCCTCGCGGTGCGCACCGTGCTCGACGTGCTCGTCTCCCGCGCCGCACGCCTCGGCGAGTAACCGCGAATCCGTCCCGCACGAACACCCGCGGCCGGCGGATCCGCGCGAGAATGGGCGGATGGCGGACAGGGCGCGACGCAGCCGGATGGCGATGGTCGCCGCGACGGCGGCTGCGGCGATCGCGCTGCTCACCGGCGCGGCCTGGGTCGGCGGCCAGGCCATCGACCTCGCGAACGCGCGCAGCGAACTGGATGCCTCGCGGCAGGCGCTCGACGCGTCCGTCGACGGGTTGGATGCCTCGCTCGATGCGGCGCGCACGGTCGACGCCGACGCCCGCGCGGCGCTCGACGCGGCATCCGGCCGAACGCTCGACGAGGTCGCGCGCGACGCGCTGTCGGCCGCACTCGACCCCCTCGCCGCGGCGAGCGCCGACGCCGAGCCGGCACTCGCCGAGGCATCCGACCTGCTCGTCAATGCGACCGATCTCGACGACTCGCTCAGCCCCGACGACGTGCGCTCGACCGCCGGCGCGCTCGACGAGGCATCCGGTCGCCTCACCCGGCTCGACGCCGCGCTCGGCGACGCCGCCGACGACGTGCGCGTCGCGACCACCGCCGTACGCGACGCCGTCGCCGCCCGCGACGCGTGGCTCGAGCAGGTGCGGGCGAGCGCGTACCGCGAGCACGTCTGGGCCGCCGGCTGGACCGCCGAGCTCGACGCCTGCCAGGGCTCGGTCGACCTGAGCGCCGCCTACGGGCTGCCCGCGATCGCCGAGCACTGGTCGTGCACCGGCAAGGAGTTCCCGCGCGACGCCGGCACGTACGTCGTCCTCGACGGCGTGCTGGCCGGCACATACCGCGTCGACGGCGTCGCCGCGATGCTCGACCAGACGACGCACACCACCGCCGACCTGCCGCAGGGGCACGACCTGCTCTACCAGACCTGCATCGACGGCGACTCGCGCACGATGGCGATGGTCGCACTGACCCGCATCGACTGAGAGCCGGCGCGCAACGGGTGGCGCGGGGCATCTGGCGCCGACACCATGGACGCATGAGAACGCTGCGCGTGGTCCTGCCCGCCGTCGTCATCCTCGCGTGGCTGACCCTCGCCGCCGTCGGCGGCCCGTTCTTCGGCCGCATCTCCGAGGTCGCGACGAACGACCAGGCCGGCTACCTGCCCCGCAGCGCCGAAGCCACGCAGGTGAACGAACTGCGCGACGAGTTCCTCGGCGAGGCGACCGGGCGCCCGGCGATCGTCGTCGTCGAACGAGACGGCGGACTCACCGACGCCGACCTCGCCTGGACCGAGGACCTCGCCGGCCGGCTCGCCGACCTCGACGGCGTCGACGAAGTGAGCCCGCCCATCCCCTCGGAGGACGGCGACGCGGCCGAACTCGTCGCCTCCACCTCGGGCGAGGTCGACGAGACGGTCGCGGCGATGCGCCAGGCCGCCGACGTCGACCGCCCCGACGGGCTCGGCGTGTGGGTCACCGGCCCCGCCGGGTTCATCGGCGACCTCGTGGAGGCGTTCGCCGGCATCGACGGGTTCCTGCTGCTCGTCGCGTTCAGCGCGGTGTTCCTCATCCTGCTCGTCGTGTACCGGTCGCCGCTGCTGCCCGTCGTCGTGCTCGCGACCGCGCTCATCGCGCTCACCGGGTCGATCATCGCGGTCTGGTTGCTCGCGAAGATCGGCGCGATCGACATCAACAGTCAGGTGCAGGGCATCCTGTTCATCCTCGTGATCGGTGCCGCGACCGACTACTCGCTGCTCTACATCGCGCGCTATCGCGAGGCATTGCGCGACCACGAATCGAAATGGGATGCCACCTGGCTGGCGCTGCGCCGCTCGATCGCGCCTATCGTGGCGTCGGGCGGCACGGTGATGGCGGGGCTGCTCTGCATGCTGCTCAGCGAACTCAACTCGAACCGGGCGCTCGGCCCGGTGGCCGCGGTCGGCATCGTGTTCGCGCTCGCGGCGACGCTCACCCTGCTGCCCGCGGTCATGCTCGCGATCGGACGGGCCGCGTTCTGGCCGCAGCGGCCGAAGTTCGGCGACCCGCAGCCCGACCTCACCTCCCCCGACGCGAAGGGGTTCTGGCCCGCGGTGGCGCGCCTCGTCTCGCGGCACGCCCGCGCGGTCTGGGTGATCTCGACCGCGGCCCTGCTCGTCGCCGGACTCGGCGTGCTCGTGCTCGACGCCGACGGCGTGCCGCAGAGCGACGTCGTGCTCGGCGAGAGCGAGGCCCGCGACGGCCAGGAGGTGATCGGCGATCACTTCCCGGCGGGCGCCGGCAACCCGGCGCTCATCGTCGGCGCCGAAGCCGACCTGACCGCGCTCGCCGACGCCGCGCTCGAGGTCGACGGGGTCTCGGCGGTGGTCGCGGTGTCGCAGAACTCGCCGACCGGCACCATGCCGGCGGGCACCGATGCACCGCCGTTCCCGATCCCGACGCTCGCACCGCTCGAGCCCACCGTCGTCGACGGGCAGGTCATGCTGCAAGCCACGCTCGAGGGCGCGCCCGACTCGGATGTCGCGGAGCAGGCGGTCACCGACCTGCGCGACGCCGTGCGGGCGGTCGACCCCGACGCCCTCGTCGGCGGCTACACCGCGACCATGCTCGACTCGGATGCGGCGTCGATCCACGACCGCACGGTGATCATCCCGCTCGTGCTCGCGGTGATCCTCGTCATCCTGATGCTGCTGCTCCGGTCGATCCTCGCGCCGGTGCTGCTCGTGACGAGCGTGATCGTGTCGTTCGCGGCGGCGCTCGGGGTGGCATCCGTCGTCTTCGCCGTCGCCGGTTCGCCGGGCGCCGACCCGGCGGTGCCGCTCTACGGGTTCGTGTTCCTCGTCGCGCTCGGGATCGACTACAACATCTTCCTCATGACGCGCGTGCGCGAGGAGTCCGCGCGCCTGGGCACCCGGCCCGGCATCCTGCGCGGGCTCACCGTGACCGGCGGCGTGATCACCAGCGCCGGCATCGTGCTCGCCGCGACGTTCGCGGCACTCGCGGTGATCCCCGTGCTGTTCCTCGTGCAGATCGCGTTCATCGTCGCGTTCGGCGTGCTGCTCGACACGCTCGTCGTGCGATCGCTCGTCATCCCGGCGCTGTCGTACGACATCGGCCCGGCCATCTGGTGGCCGTCGAAGCTGTGGCGCGACGAGCGGGCTGGGCGCGGCGATGAGTCGCGGCGGCTCGGTGCGCAAGACCGCGCCTGAGCGTCATGCAGAACGTCGACCGGAATTGCGGCAGAACGTCGATTGATACTCCGGGTGTACACCCAGCCGCTCAACGGCACGGTGGAATCGTGGCGGGATTCGAACGGCAACGAAGTCGACGCAGTGGTCACCGTCCGCGACGGCCGATGGGGAGCGTTCGAGGTCAAGCTGGATCCGACCGCCGCGGACGACGCAGCGAGGTCCTTGCTGCGGTTCACGGCCTCCGTCGACACAGAACGCCACGGTGTTCCTGCGGTCCTCGGCGTCATCACGAGCACCGGATACGGTTACCGTCGCACAGATGGCGTGCAGGTGATCCCGATCACCACGCTCGGCCCGTAGTCGCAGAGCGAACGGACGGTACGGACAAACCATCGCCGAGCCGGAACCGCGAGAACCGCTCGTCTAGGCTCGCAGGGTGAGCAACGACGCGATCCTCTTCGAGGTCTCCGACGGCATCGGCCGCATCACCCTGAACCGCCCCGACCGGCTGAACGCGGTCGACCCCGACGCGATTCGGCGCTGGAACGAGATCGCCCACGAGGTCGCCGAGCGCGACGACGTGCACGCGATCGTGTTCGACGCCGTCGGGCGCGCGTTCTGCGCGGGCGGCGACCTGCGCGCGATGAGCGAACTCGCGGCCTCCTCCGACGGGCCGGCGGGTGCGACGATCACGGCGCTGGCCGACGAGATCCACGAGGGCCACCGGATGCTCCGCGACAGCGGCGTCCCGATCGTCGCCGCCGTGCAGGGCGTCGTCGCCGGCGGCGGGCTGGGGTTCATGCTCGTCGCCGACCTGATCGTCGCGAGCGAGCAGGCGGTGTTCCAGAGCGGGTACGCCGACGTCGGCCTCACGCCCGACTGCGGGGTGAGCTGGCTGCTGCCCGAGGCGGTCGGCCAGCGCCGCGCGCTGGAGCTCACCCTGACCCCGCGACGGTTGAGCGCGGCCGAGGCCGTCGAGTGGGGGCTGGTCACCGAGGCGGTCGCCCCCGACGCGCTCGCCGACCGCGCGCTCGCGATCGCGCAGGCGTGGGTCGCGGCATCCGGCGCCTATCGCGAGGCCAAGCGCCTGGTGCGCGCGGCCGCCGAACGCTCGTTCGCCGCGTCGCTCGACGACGAGGCCCGCACCATCGGCGCCGCCTTCGAGACGCCGGCCGCGCAGGCCCGCATCGCCGCCTTCACGGCGCGCTGACCGCCTTCCGCGCCGGTCGAGGATCGTCGCGCGAAACGCGACGCTCCTCGACCGGCGAAGGTTGGGATCAGTCGTGCTGGGGGAAGCCCAGGTTGATGCCGCCGTGCGTCGCCGGGTCGAGCCAGCGGCTCGTGATCGCCTTCTCGCGCGTGAAGAACTGCACGGCCGCGGGGCCGTACGCCTTCGCGTCGCCGAACATCGACGCCTTCCAGCCGCCGAACGAGTGGTACGCGACCGGCACCGGGATCGGCACGTTCACGCCGACCATGCCGACCTGCACCTCGCGCTGGAACCGCCGCGCGGCGCCGCCGTCGTTCGTGAAGATCGCGGTGCCGTTGCCGTACTTGCCGCGGTTGATGATGTCGAGACCCTCCTCGTACCCCTCGACGCGCACGATCGACAGCACCGGCCCGAAGATCTCGTCGGTGTACACGGGTGAGTCCAGCGGCACCCGGTCGATCAGGGTCGGGCCGAGCCAGAAGCCGGATGCCTCGCCGTCGAACTCCCCGTCGCGCCCGTCGACCACGACCGTCGCACCGTCGCCGGCCGCGCGGTCGATGTAGGTCGCGACCTTGTCGCGGTGCTGCTCGGTGATGAGCGGCCCCATGTCGCACGAGCGGCGGCCGTCGCCGGTCTTCAGACCCGCCATCCGCTCCTTCACCTTGGCCACGAGGTCGTCGGCGATCGAGTCGGTCGCGAGCACGACGGAGATCGCCATGCAGCGCTCCCCCGCCGAGCCGAATCCCGCGTTCACCGCCGAGTCGGCGACCAGGTCGAGATCGGCGTCGGGCAGCACGAGCATGTGGTTCTTCGCACCGCCGAGCGCCTGCACGCGCTTGCCGTTGCGGGCCGCCGTCTCGTAGATGTACTGCGCGATCGGGGTCGAGCCGACGAACGAGATCGAGGCGATGTCGGGGTGCTCGAGCACCGCGTCGACCGCCTCCTTGTCGCCGTGCACGACGTTGAACACGCCGTCGGGCAGGCCGGCCTCCTGCAGCAGCCGGGCCATCCAGATCGCGGCGCTCGGGTCCTTCTCGCTCGGCTTCAGCACCACCGTGTTGCCGGTCGCGATCGCGATCGGGAAGAACCACAGCGGCACCATCGCCGGGAAGTTGAACGGCGAGATGATGCCGACCACGCCGATCGGCTGGCGCACCGTGTACACGTCGATGCCGGTCGAGACCTGCTCGCTGTACTCGCCCTTCATGAGCTGGGCGATGCCGCACGCGTACTCGACGACCTCGAGGCCGCGCGCGATCTCGCCGCCCGCGTCGGAGAGCACCTTGCCGTGCTCGCTCGTGAGGATCTCGGCGAGCTCGCCCTTGCGGGCGTTCAGCAGCTCGCGGAACGCGAACAGCACGCCCTGGCGCTTCGAGATCGAGGTCGCGCTCCAGTCGGCGAGCGCCCGCTTCGCGGCCTGCACCGCGGTGTCGACATCGGCGGCGCTCGCGAACCGCACGCGCTTCTGCACGACGCCGCGGGCGGGGTCGTAGACCGGCCCGCTGCGGTCGCCGGTTCCCGAGGCGGATGCCCCGTCGATCCAGTGGTCGACGGTGCCGACCTCTTCGGCCCGGGCGGGGGTTTCGGTCAGTGTCTGGCTCATGAGATGCCTCCATGCATCCGCTCGCCGAGCCTGTCGAGGCGAGCCATCGTGATCCCGACCCCTTCGACAGGCTCAGGGGGCCGAACGTCCATCCATCCGCTCGCCGAGCCTGTCGAAGCGAGCCATCGTGATCCCGACCCCTTCGACAGGCTCAGGGGGCCGAACGTCCATCCATCCGCTCGCCGAGCCTGTCGAGGCGAGCCATCGTGATCCCGACCCCTTCGACAGGCTCAGGGGGCCGAACGTCTCAGGTGAGTTCGGTGCTCAGGGCTTCATCGTAGATCGCCAGAGCTTCGGCCACTTCCTCCGCCGTGACCACGCACGGCGGCACCACGTGGATGCGGTTGTCCTGCACGAACGGCAGGAGCCCGCGCTCGACGAGCGCGGCTTTGATGCGGCCCACCGCCGCGGCGGGCAGCGGCTCGCGCGTCTCACGGTCGGCGACGAGCTCGACCGCCCAGAACACGCCCTCGCCGCGCACTTCGCCGATGACCGCGTGCCGGTCGGCGAGGTCGGCGAGCGCCGGCCCGATCTCGGTTTCGCCGATGGCGCGCGCGTTGTCGACGATGCCCTCGGACTCCATGGCGTCGAGCGCGGCGACGATCGAGGCCATCGCGAGCGGATGCCCCGAATAGGTGAGGCCGCCGGGGAACACCCGGTCGTCGAAGGTCTGCGCGATCGGCTCGTCGATGATGACGCCGCCGACGGGGACGTACCCCGAGTTCACGCCCTTCGCGAACGTGATGAGGTCGGGCCGCACGTCGTACCCGTCGAACGCGAACCACCGGCCGGTGCGACCGAATCCGGCCATCACCTCGTCGAGGATGAGCAGGATCCCGTGCCGGTCGCACAGTTCGCGCACCCTCGCGAGGTAGCCGGGCGGCGGCACGAGGATGCCGGCGGTACCGGGCACCGTCTCGAGCAGCACCGCCGCGATCGACGTCGGCCCTTCGGCCTCGATCACCCGACGCAGGTGGTGCAGCGCTCGCTCGGTCTCCTGCTCGGGCGTCGTCGCCCAGAACTCCGACCGGTAGAGGTACGGCCCGAAGAAGTGCACGTGCCCGCGGGCGAACTCGTTCGGCACGCGACGCCAGTCGCCCGTCGACACGATCGCCGCGCCCGTGTTGCCGTGGTACGAGCGGTACGTCGACAGGATCTTGTCGCGGCCGGTGTGCAGCCGTGCCATCCGGATCGCGTTCTCGTTCGCATCCGCACCGCCGTTGGTGAAGAACACGCGCCGGAATCCTTCGGGCGCGCGCGCGACGATGCGCTTGGCCGCCTCGCCGCGGGCGAGGTTCACGGTGGCGGGTGCGACGGTGGTGAGCAGCTCGGCCTGCTCGCGGATCGCCGAGACGACGCCCGGGTGCTGGTGCCCGATGTTGACGTTCACGAGCTGGCTCGAGAAGTCGAGGTATTCGCGGCCGGCGTGATCCCACACGCGGCAGCCACGGCCGCTCGCGATCACGAGCGGGGAGGCCTGCGACTGTGCAGACCAGGAGTGGAAGACGTGCGCCCGGTCGAGCTCGCGCGCCAGTGCGTCGAGGTCGGCGACGGTGTCGTCGGTCATGGGGTGTGCCTTTCTCTTGGATGGACCGCTGGCCCTTCGACAGGCTCAGGGGCCGGGACCGGCCGCTCCCCGAGTCCGTCGAAGGGAGCGGCCGATCGCGGGTGCTAGTTGCCGCCCTCCTGGAGCTCGACCTCGATGGGCGACCAGTTCTCACCGGTCAGGTCGAGGCCTTCGCCGTCGAGCTCGTCGAGCGCCTTCTGGATCCACTCGTTCGTCCACGCGGACGCGGGCGGCTCCTCGGTGATGAGGTGGGCGCCCGACTCGTTGACCGCGGCGAGCGCGCCCGCGACGGTCTTGTCCCAGGCGGCCTCGTCGATGATGCCGATGCCGTCGGGCGACGGCCAGATGAGCTTGTTGGTCTCGTTGACCATCCACAGCTCGTGGCTGGGGCCCCAGCCACTGCCGGCCGCGATCGTGATCTCGGACGCCTGCTCGGGGTTCTCGGCGGCGAACACCCAGCCCTTGATGACGGCCTTCAGGAACTTGACCGTGGTCTCCTGGTACTCCTCGTCGCTCTCGAGCCGCTCGGTGTCGGCCCAGATCGCGTCCTGGAGCATGGCGCCCTCGGTGTCCTCGTACGAGATCACGTTGAAGTCCTCGGGCTGGTACTGCTCGCCGGTGTCGGGGTTCACCGACTCGAGCAGCTGCGCGTACTCGTTGTACGTCATCGCCTGCGCCGCGTCGATGTCGCCCTGCAGGAACGCGTTCATGTTGAAGTCCTGCGTGATGATCTCGACGGTCGTCGAGTCGAGGCCCTCGGCCGCCATCGCGGCGAAGATCTCCCACTCGTTGCCGAAGCCCCACGAGCCGATCTTCTTGCCCTCGAAGTCGGCGACCTCCTCGATGCCCGAGTCGGCCCACGACACCTGCAGGGTGCCTGAGCGCTGGAAGATCTGCGCGATGTCGGTGAGGTTCGCGCCCTGCTCGATCGAGCCGAGCACCTTCGGCACCCAGGCGATCGCGTAGTCGACGTCGCCGTTGGCGAGCGCGTCCTGCGGCACGATGTCACCGCCCGAGGGGATGATCTCGACGTCCAGCCCCTCCTCTTCGAAGTACCCTTGGTCGGCGGCCGCGAAGTAGCCGGCGAACTGGCCCTGCGGCAGCCACTGGAGCTGGAGCTTGACCGGCGTGAGCTCGCCGGCGTCGCCGCCGCCTCCCCCGTCTCCGCCGGAGTCGCCCGACGAGCAGGCGGTGAACACGAGTGCCGCGGCTGCGGCCAGGGCACCGAACGTCGCGAGGCGACGCGGTCTGCTGTGGTTCATGTCGATCCTTCCGTGGTGCGTTGTCGGATGGTGCGGGTCACCGCTGGGCGCGGTGGGGCTGGACGAGCCGTTCGAGGGCGAGGGTGGCGAGGTAGAAGAGCAGGCCGAGTGCGATGGATGCCACGACGTACGCCCAGGCGCGGGCGTACGCGCTCGACGCGGCCGACGTGGAGATCAGCCCGCCGAGCCCGCCGCGGGGGCCGCCGAAGTATTCGGCGACGAGCGCCGAGATCACCGCGAGGGACGACGCGATGCGGATGCCGGTGAGGGCGAACGGTCGCGCGGTCGGCAGGGTGAGCTTGCGCAGCACCTGGCCCGAGCCCGCCGCGTACGCCTTCATCAGGTCGCGGTGCACGGGCGCGGTCTGGCGGAACCCGCGCAGCGTGTTCACGAACACCGGCACGAACGAGGCGAGCGCGGCGATCGCCTGCCGGCCGAACTGGCTGTCGGCGCCGAACATCGAGTTCAGCACGGGCGCGAGAGCGACGATCGGGATGACGGCGAGCGACGCCACCACCGGTGCGCTCATCAGGTCGATCGCGCGCCAGCGCGCGGCGAGCGCGGCGAGCACGAGCGCGAGCAGCGAGCCGACGACGAGGCCGAGCAGGGCGTTCGTGCCGGTGATGATCGACGCCTGCAGGATCGACGGCCAGTAGGCGGCGAACTCCTCGGCGATCGACGCGGGGCTCGGCAGCAGGTAGTCGGAGACGCCGACGACGCTGACCAGGAACTGCCAGATGCCGAGCACCACGAGCCCGACCACGATCGGCGCGAGGATTCGCAGCACGGTCTCGCGGCGGTTGCGCGCGGCGCGCGAAGCGCCGAGGCGCGCCCCGATCACCGCCGTGGTGTTCGCCGTCGTGCTCGCCGTGCTCGCCATCAGCGCGTCTCCACCCCGCGGGCGCCGGCGACCGGTGCCCCGTGCAGCGCCTCGCGCACGGCCGTCACCATGTCGAAGAACGCGCGCTCCTCGCGCAGGCCCTCGGTGCGTCCGGCACGCGTGCCGCTCGAGGCATCCGGCCCCAGTTCCATGGTGACGATCTCGCGGATGCGACCCGGTCGCGGACTCATCACGACCACCCGGTCGGAGAGGAACACCGCCTCGGGAATCGAGTGCGTGACGAACACGACGGCCGCACCGGTCTCGCCCGCGATGCGCACCAGGTCGGCCTGCATCTTCTCGCGGGTCATCTCGTCGAGCGCCCCGAACGGCTCGTCCATGAGCAGCAGCCGCGGCTGCTCGGCGAGCGCGCGGGCGATCGCGACGCGCTGCTGCATGCCGCCCGAGAGCTGGTCGGGGTAGCGGTCGGCGAACTCGGTCAGACCCACCATGTCGAGCAGGTGCGCGACCCGGTCGCGCCGGGTTGCGGATGCCACGCCGTGCACCTCGAGCGGCAGCGCCACGTTGTCGGCGACCGTGCGCCAGGGCAGCAGCCCCGCCTGCTGGAACGCGATGCCGTAGTCCTGGTCGAGCCTGGCCTGCTTCGCCGTCTTGCCGAACACCGTCACCGTGCCCGTGCTCGGCTCGTCCAGGTCGGCGACGAGCCGCATGAGCGTCGACTTGCCGCAGCCCGACGGGCCGATGAGCGACACGAACTCGCCCGCAGCGATCGTGAGGTCGATCGCCTCGAGCGCCTGCACGTCGCCCGAGCGGGTGTCGAAGACCTTGTCGACGCCGGTGATCTCGACGGCCGGCGCTCCCTGAGCCTGTCGAAGGGAGCCCGCTTCGACAGGCTCAGCGAGCGAGCGCTCAGCGGGCGAGCGCTCAGCGAGCGAGCGCTCAGCGCGCGAGGGCTCGTCGCGTCCAGTGTCGGTCATGCCGTCTCCTCGTTGCGTCGGTAGTTCTTCAGGAGCACGCCGAGCAGGGCCACCGAGCCCGCGGCGACGAGGCCGAGCAGGATGGCGCCGAAGATCGGGCCCCACGCCTTCGCGGGGTCGCCCGACGCCTGCCCGGCGAACTGGATCAGGATGCGCCCGATGCCGCCCTGCAGGCCCGTCGACACCTCGGCGACGACGGCGCCGATGACGGCGTTCGCCGCACCAAGGCGCAGCGCGGGCAGCAGGTACGGCACGGCCGCGGGAGCCCGCAGCTTCCATAGCGTCGCCCAGTAGCCGGCCGCGTAGGTCTGCATCAGCTCGGTGTGGATGCGGTCGGGCGATTGCAGGCCCTTCAGCGCGCCGACCGCGATCGGGAAGAACGCGAGGTAGCTCGCGATGAGGGCGACCGACATCCAGTCCTGCCATTCGAGCGCACCGATCTCGATGCGCGACCCCCAGCTCTTCACGACGGGTGCGAATGCGATGAGCGGCACGGTCTGGCTGAGGATGATCCACGGCAGCAGGCCCCACTCGGCGAGCCGCCACCGCTGCATCACGAGGGCGAGTCCGACGCCCACGACGAGGCCCACGAGCCATCCGGCCGCCGCGATGCCGAGCGTGGTGAGCGCCGCGAGCAGGATGACCAGCCACAGCGGCAGCGCGTTCGGCGAACGCGTCACCGGCTCGGCGAGCCGGCCCAGCATCTCCCAGACGTGCGGCATCGCAAGGTCGGTGGTGCGGGGCAGCACGCGCAGCCCGCCGATCACGACGCCGTCGGCCGGGGCGAGCAGCTTGTAGGCCTCCCACAGTGCGACGAGCGCGAGGATGCCGCCGATGCCCCACCCGACGGCCGACGCTCGCTGAGCCCGTCGAAGCGAGCCCCGGCGGTGGGCTTTCGCCCCTTCGACAGGCTCAGGGAGCCCTTCGACAGGCTCAGGGAGCTTCGGGCTCAGGGAGCGAGAACCGCTCATGACTTCGCCCTCAGGTGCTCGGTCATCGCGGGGATGACCGTCTCGCCGTAGACGCGAAGCGTCTCCTCCTTATTGTCGTGCTGGAGGTATCCGGCGAACTGGTCGACGCCGAGCTCGGCGAGCTGCTGCAGCTTCGCGATGTGGTCGGACGCCGTGCCGAGCAGACAGAACCGGTCGACGATCTCGTCGGGCACGAAGTCGACGTGGTCGTTCTCGGCGCGCCCGTGGGTGTTGTAGTCGTACCCGGTGCGCCCCTCGATGTACGCGGTCAGCGCCTCGGGCACGTCGCCGGTCCCTGAACCCGTCGAAGGGCCGTATTTCGCAACGATGTCGGCGACGTGGTTGCCGACCATGCCGCCGAACCACCGGCACTGGTCGCGCATGTGCGCCCAGTCGTCGCCGATGTAGAACGGCGCCGCGACGCAGAACTTGATCGACATCGGGTCGCGGCCGGCCTGCTCCGCGGCATCCCGCACCGTCTGGATCATCCACTTCGCGATGTCGACGTCCGCGAGCTGCAGGATGTAGCCGTCACCGACCTCGCCCGTGAGCTTCAGCGCCATCGGGCCGTAGGCGGCGACCCAGACCTCGAGCTCCGAGCCCTTCGACCACGGGAACTGCAGCGTCGAGCCCTTGTGCTCG
The DNA here is from genome assembly GCF_022811705.1 of Agromyces larvae. Lineage (NCBI taxonomy): Bacteria > Bacillati > Actinomycetota > Actinomycetes > Micrococcales > Microbacteriaceae > Agromyces > Agromyces larvae. Next base: position 2,752,816 of record NZ_CP094528.1, read on the forward strand.
ACCGGTCGCGAGTTCGCGAGTTCGCGGATCACGTGGATCGACTCGCGCAGCTCGGCCATCGTCGTCGGCTTGCCGTTGGTCACGCGCACCGCCGAATCGCCGCGGCCGATGCCGCAGACCGTGCGGTTGCCGTACATCTCGTTCAGGGTCGCGAAGATCGACGCGGTCACCGTCCAGTCGCGCGTGGCCGGGTTCGTCACGAACGGACCGACCTTGATGTGCTTGGTCTGATCGAGGATCTGGCTGTAGATGACGTACGGCTCCTGCCAGAGCAGATGCGAGTCGAAGGTCCAGACATGGCTGAACCCGTGCGCCTCGGCGAGCTTCGCGAGCTGCACGGTGCGTGCGGCGGGCGGGTTCGTCTGGAGGACGGCGCCGAATTCCATGGATGCTCCTTCCTTCGTTTCCCGGTTCCCTGAGCCTGTCGAAGAGCGTTCGCTTCGACAGGCTCAGCGAGCCATCCGTTCCTTCGTTTCCCGGTTCCCTGAGCCTGTCGAAGAGCGTTCGCTTCGACAGGCTCAGCGAGCTTCGACAGGCTCAGCGAGCTTCGACAGGCTCAGCGAGCCATCCGTTCAGATCAGGTACTGCGACAGGCCGCGCTTCAGGAACTTCCCGTCGCCCTTGGCGCCGAGGTACTCGTTCCCGTCGACGACGACCTTGCCCCGCGAGATGACCGTGTCGACGTGCCCGTCGACCTCGAAGCCCTCCCACGCCGAGTGGTCCATGTTCATGTGGTGGGTCTTCCCGTACCCGATCGAGGTGTGCCCGTTCGGGTCGTACACGACGATGTCGGCGTCGGCGCCCGGCTGGATCACGCCCTTGCGCCCGTACAGGCCGAACATGCGCGCCGGGGTCGTCGAGGTGAGCTCCACCCAGCGTTCGAGCGTGATCTCGCCGGTCACGACGCCCTGGTACATGAGGTCCATGCGGTGCTCGATCGAGCCGATGCCGTTCGGGATCTTGCGGAAGTCGCCGAGCCCGAGCTCCTTCTGGTCTTTCATGCAGAACGGGCAGTGGTCGGTCGACACCATCTGCAGGTCGTTGGTGCGCAGCGCCTGCCACATCGAGTCCTGGTGGCCCTCTGCTCGCGAGCGCAGCGGCGTCGAGCACACCCACTTCGCGCCCTCGAAGGCGCCCCACTGGTCGCTGGATGCCCCGAGCTGCTCCTCGAGCGAGAGGTACAGGTACTGCGGGCAGGTCTCGCCGTAGACGTTCTGCCCCTTGTCGCGCGCCCAGGCGAGCTGCTCCACCGCCTGCTTCGCCGACACGTGCACGACGTACAGCGGTGCGCCGGTGAGTTTCGCGAGCATGATCGCGCGGTGCGTCGCCTCCTCCTCCATCTCCCAGGCGCGGGCGATGCCGTGGTAGTACGGGTCGGTCTTGCCCTGCTCGACGAGCTGTGCGGCGAGCACGTCGATCGCGGGCCCGTTCTCGGCGTGCATCAACGTGAGCATGCCGGTGTCGCGCGACACCTGCATCGCCTTCAGGATCTGCGCGTCATCCGAGTAGAAGACACCGGGGTAGGCCATGAAGAGCTTGAAGCTGGTGATGCCCTCGTCGGGCAGCTTCCGCATCGCGTCGAGCGAGGCCTCGTTCACGTCGCCGATGATCTGGTGGAACCCGTAGTCGATCGCGCAGTTGCCGGCGGCCTTCTCGTGCCAGGCGGCCAGCCCGTCTTCGACGCGTTGACCGTAGGTCTGCACCGCGAAGTCGACGATGCTGGTCGTGCCGCCGTGCGCGGCCGCGCGGGTTCCGGTTTCGAAGGTGTCGGATGCCTCGGTGCCGCCGAACGGCAGCTGCATGTGCGTGTGCGCGTCGATGCCGCCGGGGATCACGTACTTGCCGGTCGCGTCGATGACGCGGTCGACGGAGGTCGCGACATCCGACCCGAGCAGTTCGCTGCCCGGCTCGAGCACCGCGACGATGCGCTCGGCGTCGACGAGCACGTCGGCGGCGACGCGGCCCGTGGCGCTGACGACGGTGCCGCCGGAGATGAGTGTGGTGGTCATGGGGATTCCTTTCCGCCGCTCCCTGAGCCTGTCGAAGGGCTGAGCCTGTCGAAGGGCTGAGCCTGTCGAAGGGCTGAGCCTGTCGAAGGGCTGAGCCTGTCGAAGGGGCGGCGATCGGATCCGCTCCCTTCGACAGGCTCAGGGAGCGAACGACTACGGCTTCGGGATGGACGTGTACGACTCGGGGCGGCGGTCGCGGTAGAACTGCCAGGCGTTGCGCACCTGGCGGATCATGTCGAGGTCGAGGTCGCGCACGACGACCTCTTCGGAGGTCTCGGAGCCGTAGTCGCCGACGATGTTGCCCTGCGGGTCGACGAACTGGCTCTTGCCGTAGAAGTTCACGGCGAGGTCGCCGTACTCGTTGTCTTCGAGGCCGACCCGGTTCGCGGCGCCGATGAAGTAGCCGTTCGCGGCGGCCGCGGCGGGCTGCTCGATCTCCCACAGCCGGTTCGACAGGCCGGGCTTGGTCGCGTTCGGGTTGAACACGATCTGCGCGCCGTTCAGGCCCAACTCGCGCCACCCCTCGGGGAAGTGCCGGTCGTAGCAGATGTACACGCCGATCGGCCCGACCGCGGTCTGGAACACCGGATAGCCGAGGTTGCCGGGGCGGAAGTAGAACTTCTCCCAGAACTTGTCGAGGTTCGGGATGTGGTGCTTGCGGTATCTGCCGAGGATGGTGCCGTCGGCGTCGACGACGACCGCGGTGTTGTAGTAGACGCCGGGCTGCTCCTCCTCGTAGATGGGCAGCACCATGACCATGCCGAGCTCCTTCGCGAGCGCGGCGAAGCGCTGCACGATGGGGCCGTCGGCCGGCTCGGCGTAGTCGTAGTACTTCACGTCCTCGGTGATGCCGAAGTACGGCCCGTAGAACAGCTCCTGGAAGCAGATGACCTGGGCGCCCTGCGCGGCGGCGTCTCGCGCGAACTGCTCGTGCTTGTCGAGCATCGAGTCCTTGTCGCCGGTCCAGGTCGTCTGCGTGATGGCCGCTCGGACGATCGTCATACTGCCTCCTGTTTCGGGTCGGCGTCATTGCCGTCCGCGGTGGGCGATGGTGCCTGCTGCCTACCGGGGCGCTGGGGGACGCCGAGAGGTGGTGCCGAGAACGCTGCGACGGGCCATCCGACCCGTTCTGTTATTCTTCGGCGTGAACATTTCCCTTGTGTTTCACTCTGTGACGTACGTGTAAGTCATTGTGAGGGTCGCCCCTCTTCGCGGCAAGAGGCAGACAGGGTGGAACCGTGCAGAACGGGATCGAGATCGACGGCGGGTCGCCGAGCGACATCGCCGCGTCGATCGCGCGGCTCATCACCGACGGGCAGCTCGCTCCGGGCGAACGGCTGCCCACCGTGCGGGCCCTCGCCGCGCAGCTCGGCGTCAGCCCGGCGACGGTCAGCCAGGCCTGGCAGGCGCTGTCTCGCGCCGGGCTCATCGTGTCGCGCGGGCGGGCCGGCTCCTTCGTCAGGCGAGCGGATGCCTCGTGGCTGCCGCCGCGCACGCAGGGGCTCGCCGGCCACCTGGGCCCGACCCGGCTCGACCTCTCGCGCGGCACCCCCGACCCCCTGCTGCTGCCGCGCCTCGGCCGCGCGCTCGCCCGGGTGTCGGCGATCGCCGACACCCCGAGCTACCACGACCTGCCCGTCATCCCCGAACTCGAACGCGTGCTGCGAGACGGCTGGCCGTACGAGGCCGAGGCGATCACCGTGGTGGACGGCGCGCTCGATGCGGTGAGCCGCGCGCTCGAGGCATCCGTGCGCTTCGGCGACCGCGTCGCCGTCGAGGTACCCGGGTTCCCGCCGTTCTTCGACCTGCTCGACGCGCTCGGCGCGAGCCGGGTGCCGGTCGCGGTCGATGCCGAGGGCGTGACGCCCGAGTCGCTCTCGGCCGCGCTCGGGCAGAAGCCCCGGGTCGTGCTGCTGCAGCCGCGCGCCCAGAACCCGACCGGCGCATCGATGACGGCCGGACGCGCCGAGCGGCTCGCCCGCCTGCTCGCGACCCACCCCAACGGCGGCGACGTGCTCGTCATCGAGGACGACCATTCGGGGCAGATCTCGACGTCGGCCGACGTCAGCCTCGGCCGCTGGCTGCCCGACCGGGTGCTGCACGTGCGCAGCTTCTCGAAGTCGCACGGCCCCGACCTGCGGATCGCGGCCATCGGCGGCCCGGCCCAGGTCGTCGACCCGATCGTCGCGCGCCGGATGCTCGGGCCCGGGTGGACGTCGCGCATGCTGCAGCGGATCCTCGTCGACCTGCTCACCGACGGCGAGTCGATGGACGAGGTCGCCGAGGCGACCCGGCAGTACTACGCCAGGCAGCGCGCGCTGGCTGCGGCGCTCGAGGGGTTCGGCGTCGAGCCGACCCGGTCCGACGGCATCAACACCTGGCTGCCCGTGCACGACGAGCGATCGGCGCTCGTGCAGCTCGCGGCGGCGGGGATCCGCGTCGCGCCCGGCTCGCCGTTCCTCGCAGCGGACGGCGGCGCGGGCGGTAGCGCGTTCGTGCCCGGCGCGTTCGTGCGCGTCACGGTGGGCATGATGCGCGAGGATGCCTCCGGCGTCGCCGCCGCCCTCGCCGCAGCCGCCCTGCCCCACCCGCCCGGCGTCTACTCCCTCGAGCACCGCTGGGCGTAGCGCCCACCGCTGGTCGAGGAGCGCCCGAGCGCAGCGAGGACGCGCTCGAGACCTCGTGACCTGCGCCGGGTCGTGCGGGTTGCCTGACGCCTACTCCGAACCGGCAGACGCCTCGAGCGCACTCGCCACCGCCTCGAACTCGGCGAGCGGCGCGGTGAGATCCTCCACGATCAGTCCGAGTGCTTCCGAGCGATGAAGTCGGCCATGCCCGGGACAGTGAACGCCACGTACCCGCGGTCGGGCGAGTAGATGTGCCCGTTCTTGATGAGTTCATTCCGCGAGACCGAGAGGTCGCTGGTGCGCGACTTCCCCGTCCGTTGGACGAGGTCCTGAATTGCGGATGGCCGATCCTTGTCCTTCGCCATCGCCTTCATCATGTCTCGCTGGGCAGGTGTGGCGCGGTCCCACCGCGATTGGTAGAGCCCCCGGTCGACTTCGTCGCGCGCGAGTTCGATTCCGACGCGTGCGTCGTCGTCCGTGATGCGGTCCGGTACTGCTCGTGCGTCCCAGACATGCTTGCCGCAGGCCTGAGCGAAATATGGATACCCGCCGATCGCTCGCCGCGCAGCCACGAGCGCGGATTCCTCCCATTCAACCCCCCGGGCTTCGGCCGGTTTCGTGAGTGCCGTCGTGGTCTCGGCATCATTCAGCAGTCCGAGATGCCGATAGTCGTACAGACGTTCGGCGTAACTCGTCGCGTCGGCGAGTACCGACGGGAGCGAGGGTAAGCCGGCACCGATGAACACGATCGGCACCGGCCGGGGAGCTTGGCCCAGCGTGTGCAATGCGACATTCAGGCCGTTGAGATCAGTCTTCGGTGCGTCCTGCAGTTCGTCGATCGCTACGAGAACACCCATGCCGAGATCCCTCGCCGTGAGCCCCAGTTCCTCGAAGAGGTCGAGGATGTCACGTTCGAAGTCGCCGGTGTCCGCGCGACCGGGCATCGCCTCGACCGTGAACCCGAACGAGTACGTACCGGCCGGGTCGACGGTCAGCTGGAATGACCGGAAGACTCGGAGGAGGCGAGCCACTTGATCTCGGATCTGCTCACCGGGCGTCGCGAGCTTTCGCAGTTCCAAGTGCAGCGCCTGCGCAAGCGTCTTTCGGAGACTGCCGCCCGCGATGGCTTCCACCTTCACGGCGATCCATCGACGGGATTCCGTCGCGTTTCGGACGAATTCGTTCAGGAGCACCGTTTTGCCTACGCCCCGAAGGCCGGAGATGACGATCGGACGGTCACCCTCGGACGCTTCAATCACCTGTTCCATCACACCGGCGACCTGCCCGAGGATGACGTCTCGGCCGGCGAGTTCTGGTGGGACGCGACCTGCGCCCGGGCGGAACGGGTTCGACCTGAACGACTCCATTCTCTAACCCTTTCTCAAGTCGTATATGGAATCTGCTTATACGCGAAGATACATCCATATCGGCGCCTCGTTCACGATTGACGACCGGCCCTTTCACATCTCCGGGTACGTGCGGTCGCCGGGTGTCCCTTCAAGACCGCCGACCCAGTGCGAACAGGGTCGCCATGCCAGCCGCCTCACAGCCACTCGCTTGTCGCGCTGCGGCGCGCGCCGATACCGTGGGCACACGCCTTGGGGGAGGCATCCGATGACCGTGACATCCGAACGCGAACCGGCGGCGACCGCCGCGCCCGCACGCACCATCCCGCGCCCGATCGCGTTTCTCGCCCGCGTGCCGTTCACGCTCGCGCTCATGGCGACACTGCTCGTCGTCGGCATCGCGACGGGCGGACTGGTGCGGCCGATCACGGAGGCCGACTGGTACGAGACGTTCGCCTACGGTGCGCCGTCGTTCGCCGACGCCCGATGGTGGACGGTCGTCACCGGCACGTTCCTCGTGATCGCGCCGTGGGGGTACCTCATCCTGGCCGTGCTCGTGCCGCTCGGGGTCGGATGGCTCGAGGTGCGCCGGGGCTCGGGTGCCGCGGCGGCCTACTTCTTCGGCGGGCAGCTGATCTCTGTCATCGCGGGTGCGGTGCTCATCGCCGGGTTCGCCGAGCTCGGCTCGAGCTGGGCCGCCGGGCTCGTCACCCAGGTCGACGTCGGCCCGTCGGGCGGGGTCATGGCGTGCCTGGCCGCGGCGGCTGCGAGCCTGGAGTCCCCGTGGCGCAGCCGGGCGCTGCTCGTGCTCACGGCGTACGTGCTGGTCAGCGTGCTGTTCCTCGGATCGATCGCCGACGTCGAGCACGCGGTCGCGGTCGGCACGGTCCTGCTCATGAACGCCCGGTCGTTCACCAAGCCGACCGTGCGGGAGCAGCGGTTCGTCGCGTTCGTCGCGATCGTCGCCCTCACCGCCGTGCAGGTGCTCGCCGCCCTCGTGCCCACGCGCGGCCCGTTCGGGGCGACCTACGCCGGCGGCATCGACCTGTTCGACGTGCTCCTCGACACCGTGATCGTGGTGGTCGTCGCGACCGGGCTGCGGCGCGGGTACCGGGCGGCATGGGTCACGACGCTGGTGCTCGCGACGGTGAACGTGCTCGCGGGCGCGCTCGCGGTGTTCCTCATCGCCCACCCCGAACTCCTCGGCGGCCTCGACAGCACGCTCGACGCGGCCGACCCCGACGATCGCGAGGGGCTCGCGTTCGCCGCCGCCACCGGATTCCTGTGGGCGGTGCTGCTGGTCTGGTTGCTCGTCTGCGCGCGGGCGTTCCGCGCGCGGTTGCGCCGGCGGCTGATGGGGGACCGCGGCGCCGATCGGCCGGGGACACGCCTCACGGAGACGCGCCACACCGTCGAGACGACCGGCGGCGGCGTGCTGTCGTGGATGGCCACCTGGCGCGACAACCGGCACTACTTCGGTTCGCCCGACACCGTCGTCGCCTACCAGACGCACCAGGGCGTGGCGCTCGTCCTCGGCGACCCGATCGCGCCCCCCGATCGGCTCGGGGCGACCCTCGCCGAGTTCATCGCCGCCGCCGAGCACGCGGGCTTCATCGTGTGCGTGTTCGGCGCGAGCGCCGCGGCTCGCGACGCGATGCCGCGCGGATGGCACGCGCTGCAGATCGCCGAGGACACCATCGTCGACCTGCCTGGCCTGGAGTTCACCGGCAAACGCTGGGGCGCGGTGCGCACGTCGCTGAACCGCGCCGAACGCGAGGGGGTGCGGTTCCGGTTCGCCTCGCTCGCGACCGAGCCGCGGTCGGTGCGGGCGCAGATCGGCGCGATCTCCGAGCAGTGGGTGGGTGACAAGGGCCTGCCCGAGATGCGCTTCACCCTCGGGTCGATCGATGAGGCGCTCGACCCCGCGGTGCGGATGGCGCTGGCCGAGACATCCGACGGCACCATCGAAGGGTTCCTGAGCTGGCTGCCCGTGTACGCACCCGGCGGCGCCCCGCGCGGGTGGACGCTCGATCTCATGCGTCGGCGCGAGGGCGGCTTCCCCCCGGTGATGGAGTTCCTGATCGGGTCGTCGGCGCTCGCGTTCCGCGACGAGGGCGCGCAGTTCCTGTCGCTCTCGGGCGCGCCGCTCGCGCACTCCGAGGAGCTCGACGACGAGTCATCCGTCGAGCGCGTGCTCGACCGACTGGGCGCGCTGCTCGAACCGGCCTATGGATTCCGCTCGCTGCACCGGTTCAAGCAGAAGTTCAACCCGCGCGCCGAACCGCTGTACCTGCTGTACGGCGACGGCGCCGATCTCGCGCGCATCGGCGTCGCGCTGGTGCGCGCGTACCTGCCCGATGCCTCGGTGCCGCAGCTCGTGCGCGCCGGGCTGACGATGGGCGGATAGCGCGGCGCGAGCGGGTGGCATGGCGCGAGCGGATAGCGCGGCGCGAGCGGGTGGCGCGCTCGAATGCGGGAAGCACGTTCCGAGGTGCGCTCGGCCCGCGGACTCATCACTCGTCACCGACTCCGGCACTGATGCGCAGGTGGCATCAGTGCCGGAGTCGCCCCGAGTGCGCGGGTCGCTTCAACGATGGGCGGATGCCTCGCGGCGGCGCTGCCCGATCCGCACCGCCGCGGCACCGGCGAGCAGCAGCGCGAGGGCAGCGAGCAGGGCTGCCTCAGCCTCGGCGCCGGTCGAGGCGATCCGACCGGTCGGCCCCGCCCCGGCACCGCCCGAACCGCCGCCCGAGCCGCCCGAGCCGCCGCTGCCACCCGGATCCTCACCCGGGCCGCCCGGTTCGGTGGCCTCGTTCACCGTGATCGTGAACGAATCGCTGACCACCGCGAACAGCACGATCTGCTCGGGCGGCGCCGAATCCGTGGCGGTGCAGGTCACCGTCGTGACGCCGATGGGGAAGAAGTCGCCCGAAGCGGCGTCGCACACGGTCGTGATCGGCGGGATGCCGCCGGTCACCGTCGGCGGCGGGAAGTCGACGTTCGCCCCGCTCTCTCCCGGGTCGGCCGTGACGACGATGTCGTCGGGGGCCGTGATGGTCAGCGGGTCGCTCGCCGTCGGCAGCACGTAGGTCACCGAGTTGTCGGTCGAGAGGGATGCCGCGTTGGGCAGGTTCGCCGCATCGGTGAACGCGGCGGCGGGGATGCTCGCGGTGAGCGTTCCGTCGCCGAGCAGCCCGTCGACCTCGAGGGTGTACAGCGTCTCGGTCGCGCCCGGCACGAGCGTCGCGGTCGGAACGCCGGGGCCGGTCCAATCCAGCAGCACGTCGCTCGCGGCGAAGCCGGCGACCGCCTCGGAGACGAGGATGTCGAACACGATGGGCAGCACGCTGGTCGGGTCGACCTGGGCGGCACCCTGGTTGATCGTCACCGTCGGGGCGGTCACATCGCCCTCGTCGAACTGGAACGTCACCTGGTTGTCGAACGTCGTGGACGCCTCGCTCAGATTCGCCGCGACATCCTGCGCGGCGCCCGCCGGAATCTCCGCGATCACCAACCCGTCCGCGTTCATGCCCGACACCTCGACCGTGTACGTATCGCCATCCACCGCGACCACCGTCGCCGTCGTCGGATTCGCCGAACCCGACAACACCACATCCGCGTTCGTGAACCCCGTCACCGGCTCACTGAACTGCACATCGAACACGATCGGCGACACCGACGTCGGATCCACCTGCCCGACCCCCTGGTTGATCGTCACCGTCGGGGCCTCGGTGTCGACCGGCACATCGGTGTCGATGATCGTGACCGTCGCCGTGCCGTCGGTGATCGAGACGTCGAAGCCCGGCGGGAACGGCGGGTCGGCCGGGAAGCCGTCGATCGAGACGAAGTAGGTCTCATCGGGGTCGACCTCGTCGTCGTCGAGCGCGTCGACCGGGATGTCGATCGACGCCGCGTTCTCGGGGATGGTGAACGTCTGGGCGGTGATCGGCGAGAAGTCGGTCGCACTCGTCGGCGGCACCGCCGAGGTCGAGACGATGACGTCGAACGCGGGGTGAGTCGTCGGCGTCACCGTGATCGGCACCACGTCGGCGCTGCCCTCGGGGATCGAGACATCCGTCGGCATCGCGACCTGGATCTCGGTGCCCTCGCCCACCTCGACGACGACCTTCTCGACGGTCGGGAAGTCGTTCGTGTCGAAGTCGAATCCGAAGAACGGCACCTGGATGCCGTACGGCGGATCGCCGAGGTACTGCAACGGCAGCCCGTTGTTACCGAGGTCGCTGACCAGGAACCGCACGGTGCACGTCACGTCGGCCAGACCCGTCGCGTCGAATTCGACCTGATCGAGGACGTAGTTGAGGTCGTCGATCGCGTTCAGCCCGCTCACGACGCCGGCGAACGCGCTGTGCGGATCGCTCGGGTTGCCGGTCGCGAACGGCAGGTTCTTGACCTCGTCGGGCAGCGCGTTCATGGCCGCCTCGATCACCAGCGCCTTGTTCGCCTCGTACTCGGCGAACGCCTCGGGTTCGGTGGCCTCGTCGGGTGAGACCGCGAAGTCGAGCGTGTCCTGCATGAGCTGCTCGAGGTCTTCGTAGATCGAGAACGGCGAGGCGGGCATGGAGAACATGCCGCAGTCGGCCCACGCGATGAGCAACCACTCGTCGCCCGGCCCGTCGAGGGTGTCGTTGTCGTCCTGCTCGTCGTTGTCCTCATCGACGACGTTCCAGTCCTCTTCATCGGGTTCGCCGACATCGGAGCCGGCATCACCGAGGAAGCCCGTGCCGCCCGACGGCACCTGGAACACCTGGTCGGGCACCGTGACCTCGGGGAACCCGTTGATCTTCTGCACGCGGATCTCGACGTCCATCGACGCGGTGCCGATCGCGGGGTCGCCGGCGCCGAGCTGCACGAGGAGCGTTTCGGGGTTCGCGCCGTTGTAGGAGTAAGGATCGTCGGCCGTGCCGTCGTCGTCCTCATCGGTATCGGGGAGGTAGACCAGCGTCTGCAGCGCGGCATTCACCTGCGCCGTCGTGCCGATCAGGGCGACCGCGGGCGCGGGGAGGTCGTCGAGCAGGTGCTTGTCGCGCTCCAGGGCTCCGTCGGGGAACTTCAGCACGTCGTCGTCGCTGTCGCCGTCGTCTTCGACCGAGGGCAGCGGATCGAATGTCAGCTCGCCGTGCGAGACCGAGAGCTGCACGGCGGTGCACCCGCCCAACGGCCAGTCCGGCGCGACCATCGCGCACCCCTGCTCCCCCGACTCGACCACGATCGACCGCACGTCCTGCGAGATCAGGTCGGTCGAGCCGTCGAACTTCAGCTCCCCTTCGGGGATGATCGTCGGGAACCCGTCGGGCAGCGACACCGGCAGCGAATCGGCCGGCGCCATGTACAGGCGGGTGGGCGGGTCGGTGAAGTCGGGCGGTGCCGCGAACGCGGGCGCCGAGACCCCCAGGGCGAGCAGGCCGGTGGCGGCGGCGACGGCGACGGATGCCGCGGCGGCACGCCGCCTCGTTGCGGCGCGGGCCGACCGTGCACGGGACATCCTCAACGCCATCACGGCCCCCAATCGACGATGACTGCTGCGCTGGTGCTCAGGCAACCAGTCGGCGGGGATGCCCGTCAAGAGGATCCACGAGGAATCCTCGCGATATCAGGGCTGGCCCTGATCGTGCCGGGCCGCCGCCTACGCTGGGACGATGCGGATCACGGTGCTGGCGGGCGGTGTGGGCGGCGCGCGGTTCGTGCGCGGTGTGCGCGAGGAGGTCGCCCGTCGCCGCGGCGGCGACGAGATCACCGTCGTGGTGAACACCGGCGACGACCTGTGGCTGGCAGGCGTGCGCCTCATGCCCGACTTCGACTCCATCCTCTACGCGCTCGCTGGCGTGAACGACGCCGAACGCGGCTGGGGTCGAGCCGGCGAGACCGAGCGCGTCGCGGCCGAACTGCGCGAGTGGGGCGTCGGCTGGCCGTGGTTCACCCTCGGCGATCTCGACCTCGGCACCCACCTCGCCCGCACCTCGTGGCTGCGCGACGGACTCACCCCGTCGCAGGTCGGCGAACGCCTCCAGCGACGCTGGCCGATCGGGGTACGGCTCATTCCGGCGACCGACACCGAGGTCGACACGCACGTGCTCGTCGACGCGGCCGGGCTCAGCGGCGCGGCACCCCTGCCCGGCGCCCCCGCGACGGCCGAACTGCACTTCCAGGAGTGGTGGACCCGCTACCGCGCCGCGCTGCCCGCACTCGCATTCCGTCAGCGGAATAACGACGCAGCCCGTCCCGCACCCGGGGTGGCCGAAGCGATCGCCGATGCCGACGTCGTGCTCATCGCCCCATCGAATCCGGTCGTGTCGATCGGCACGATCCTCGCGATCCCGGGCATGCGCGACGCGCTCGCGGCGACACGTGCGCCCGTCGTGGGCGTCTCGCCGATCATCGGCGGCAAGGTCGTGCGCGGCATGGCCGACGCATGCCTGCACGCGATCGGCGTCGAGACCGACGCCGGCGCGGTCGCGCGGCACTACGGCGCCCGCGGCTCGGGCGGCCTGCTCGACGGCTGGCTCGTCGACGAGACGGATGCCCCGGCCGCCGACGCCCTGACCGCCGACGGCATCACGACGCGCGCCGTGCCGCTCTGGATGCGCGACGTCGACACGTCGGCCGCGCTCGCGCGCGACGCGCTCGACCTCGCCGGCGGGCTGCGCCCCGCCGCCTGACCCTCCACCCCCGGCGTTCGGACGCGTTTCGGCGGCAACCCTGGCCGGAAACCCGCCGAAACGCGTCCGAACGCCGCCGCAGGCGGTGTCGACCGACGCGGCGTTCCCCTCGTGTTCCCTTTCCGGCACGCTAGCGATCGACGGGACGACCGGGACATGGGGAGCCCTCCCCTGCACCGCTGCACCTAGACTGGGCGAAGACCGCCGGCCGAGCTGTGGCCGGTCGCGATGGCCCGGGCTGTGGGCCGTGAGTCCCCGACCTCCGTCGGATGCACCTCATCCACGCCGTCACGCCTGCCCCGGAGCATCCATGCCATTGCGAACCATCCGTCGTCCCCGCTCGCACCGCACCCGCCGCACGCTCGCGCTCGCGGCCCTGCCCGCCGCGCTCCTCCTGCTGGCCGGCTGCGCCGCCCCGAGCGCGAACGGCGACAGCGGCGACGCCGAGTCGGCGGCCGACACCGCATCATCCGGTTTCCCGCTCACGGTCGACAACTGCGGCACCGAGGTGACCTTCGACGCCGCGCCCGAGCGGGTGGTGACGATCAAGTCATCGACGTTCGAACTGCTGCTCGCCCTCGGTCTCGGCGACCGGGTGGTCGGCACCGCGTTCAGCGACGGGCCGGTGCCCGACGACGTGATCGGCGCGCCCGGGCTCGCCGGCGAGGCATCCGATCCGCCCGTGGTCAGCGACAAGGTGCCGTCGCAGGAGGCGACCCTCGCGCTCGAGCCCGACCTCGTCTTCGCCGGGTGGGAGTCGAACCTCACCGCCGACGGCGCGGGCGACCGCGCGCTGCTCGAGCAGCTCGGCGTGCGCACCTACGTCGCACCCGCCGCCTGCAAGGGCGAGGGGTACATGCCCGACCCGCTCACGTTCGACGAGGTCTTCCGCGAGTTCGAGGAAGCCGGCGCGATCTTCGGCGTGCCGGATGCCGCGGAGCGACTCGTGACGGCCCAGCGCGCCGCGCTCGACGACGTCGCCCCTGACGACCGCGGACTCACCGCGCTCTGGTACAGCTCGGGCGACGAGACCCCGTACGTCGGCGCCGGCATCGGCGCGCCGCAGATGATCATGGCGGCCGCCGGGCTCGAGAACGTCGCCGGCGACGTGCACGACACCTGGACGTCGATGGGGTGGGAGGCGATCGTCGCCGCGAACCCCGACGTGATCGTGCTCGTCGACGCGCCGTGGAACACCGCCGACCAGAAGATCGCGCACCTCGAAGCCAACCCCGCGACCGCGGCGATGCCGGCGGTGCAGCAGGGGCGCTACCTCGTGGTCGACTTCCCGGCGACCGAGGCGGGCGTGCGGAACGTCTCGGCGGTGCAGTCGCTCGTCGAACAGCTGGGGGAGCTGGGCTGATGCGCCCAGCGGGTGCCGCCTCCGCTGGTCGAGCAGGGAACGACGCGACCGTGTCGAGACCCCGCAACGCCGCTCACCAGGTCTCGATACGCTCGCTGACGCTCGCTCCTCGACCAGTAGGCGGTCGGCGCACGAACGCCGCCCTCTGGGCCGGCGGCCTGGCCGTCGCGCTCGCGGTGTCGATCGTGGCGGCCGTCACGATCGGCCCGGCCGGCCTCGCGCCGGTCGACGTGATCCGCACCGTCGCCGCGCACCTGGGGCTCGGCACCTCCGACCTCACCCATCTGCAGGACGCGATCGTCTGGGAGCTTCGGATGCCCCGCGTGCTCGCCGCGGCGGCGGTCGGCGCCGGCCTCGCGCTCTGCGGCGCGGTGATGCAGGCGCTCACCCGCAACCCGCTCGCCGACCCCTACCTGCTGGGGTTGTCGTCGGGCGCTTCGGTCGGCGCCGTGCTCGTGCTCGTGCTCGGTCTCGGGCTGATGCTGCCGCTGGCCGCGTTCATCGGCGCACTCGCCGCGCTCGCCGCGACGCTCGGGCTCGCGCGCGCGGCCGGCGGTCTCAGCCCCACCACCACGGTGCTCGCCGGGCTCGCCGTGTCGGCCGCCTTCGGCGCGGTCACGAGTCTCATCATCTTCTGGAGCGCCACGACCGACAGCTACCGCGAGATCCTGAACTGGCTGCTCGGCTCGCTGGCCGGCGCCGACTGGTGGTCGGTCGCGCTCGCGGGCGGGGCGCTCGCGGTCGTCGGCGTGCCGCTGCTGTGCAGCGGGCGCACACTCGACGCGTTCACGTTCGGCGATTCGGCGGCGGCGGCGCTCGGCGTGCACGTCGCCCGCACCCGGGTGCTGCTGCTGATCGCGACCGCGCTGCTCACGGGTGCGCTCGTCGCGGTGAGCGGTGCGATCGGGTTCGTCGGACTCATCCTGCCGCACGCGGTGCGGCTCGCGATCGGGCCGGGCCACCGCGCCCTGCTGCCGCTGTCGGCGCTCGCCGGCGCGGTGTTCCTGGTGTGGGTGGACACCGGTGCGCGCACGATCTTCGACCCGCGCGAGCTGCCGGTCGGCATCCTCACCGCGCTGGTCGGCGGCCCGGTCTTCGCCGCCCTGCTCATCAGGTCGAGGAGGAGCGCATGACGGATGCGTCGCTGACGACGGTTCCGCACTCGGATGCCACGGCGCCCGCCCCGACGCACGGCGCGGCGCCCGAGGCATCCGCCCTCGATGTCGCCCACCTGCGGTTCGCCCGACGCGACCGTCTCGTGCTCGACGACGTCGGCGTCGAGCTGCCCCGCGGCACCGTCGGCGCGCTCGTCGGGCCGAACGGCGCCGGCAAGTCGAGCCTGCTGCACGTGCTCGCGGGCGTGGAACGGCCCGATGCCGGGCTCGCGCTGCTCGGCGGCGACGACCTCGCCGTGCTGCGCCGCCGCGAACGCGCCCGACGCATCGCGCTCGCCGAGCAGGAGACGCGCGACGCGCGCACGCAGGGGCTGCGCGTCGCCGACGTCGTGGCGCTCGGGCGCATCCCGCACCAGGGCGCGTGGGGCGGCGACCGGGCCGCCGACCGCGAGGTCGTCGCGCGCAGCCTCGAGGCGGTGGATGCCGCGCCCTTCGCCGCACGCGGGTACGACGAGCTGTCGGGCGGCGAGCGCCAGCGCGTCAACCTCGCCCGTGCGCTCGCCCAGGAGCCCGAGCTGCTGCTGCTCGACGAGCCCACGAACCACCTCGACGTGCGCGCCCAACTGGTGACCCTCGACCTGCTGCGCCGACTCGCGGCCGACGGACTGACCGTGCTCGCCGCGCTGCACGACCTCGGCCTCGCGGCGTCCTACGCCGATCACGTGGTGGTGCTCGCCGAGGGCCGCGTCGTCGCCGCAGGCCCGACCGACCGCGTGATCACGGCGTCGCTCGTGCGCGACGTGTGGGGCGTGGACGCCGAGGTGACCCGGCATCCGCGCACCGGCCGACCGGTGGTGCACTACCTCGGCATCGCGCGCTGACGCGCCGGCCGGCCGGCGCGAGTCGGGACGGATGGCCGGCGCGAGTCGGGACGGATGCCCGGCGCGAGTCGGGACGGATGGCCCGCTGCGAGGCATCCTCACGGGCGTAGCGTGGACCTCAGTGTCAGGGTGACAGTGCCGCTTCGCGGTGGTTGGATCCTGATCACCTGGTGTCTGGCTCGTAGCGTGACTGCCGCTTTCGGGTTGGCGTGCATGCGTTTTGCCGATGCCGGGTGTGATGGACCGGCCGGCGTGACTTGATAGGAGCGTGGCATCGCCCCCGACTGAGGTTTGTCCGCCGACCGGCCCAACCTGTCCCGTTCGGATGTTGGAAGGAGACGATTCCCATGGTGATCGTCATCGGTGCGGATGTCCATAAGGCCACGCACACGTTCGTCGCGGTCGACGACGTGGGCCGCAAGCTCGGTGAGAAGACCGTGAAGGCCACGACCGGTGGCCACGAGACGGCGATGCGGTGGGCCAGACGCGAGTTCCCTGGCGAGTTGCGGTGGGGTATCGAGGACTGCCGCCACCTGTCAGCACGACTCGAGCGCGACCTCCTCGCGGCGGGGCAGGACGTGGTGCGGGTGCCGCCGAAACTGATGGCCCAGTCCCGCGCATCGTCCCGGGAACGGGGCAAGTCCGATCCGATCGATGCGATGGCCGTGGCCCGCGCGGCGCTGCGCGAACCCGACCTCCCGGTCGCGTCGCACGACGAGTCGACCCGTGAACTGAAACTGCTCGTCGACAGGCGGGAAGACCTGGTCGGCGAACGAACCCGTCAGATCAACCGACTCCGCTGGCATCTGCATGAACTGGATCCCGAGTTCGATGTTCCGGTGAAAGGGTTCGCGATCAGCAAGCAACGGAGACGCGTCGCGGACTGGTTGGACGGCCGCGACGGACTGGTCGCTGAACTGGCACGCGATGTCCTCGCGGACATTGACGCGGGCAGCTCCCGCATCGACGACCTCGAGAAGCGGATCACTGCGTTGGTCGAGGACCGTTACCCGCACCTGCTCGCGATCCCCGGCTGCGGCGCTCTGACGGCGGCGAAGATCGCCGGAGAGACCGCGAACGTCGACCGCTTCCGGTCCGAAGCATGCTTCGCGATGAACGCCGGCGTCGCACCCCTGCCGGTCTGGTCAGGGAACACCAAAGGGCGGGTCCGGATGAGTCGCACCGGGAACCGGCAACTCAACGCAGCCCTTCACCGCATCGCCGTCACCCAGATCCGACTCGACAGCCTCGGCCGCGCCTACTACCGCAAACGACTCGACACGGGCGACTCCACCGTCGAAGCCCTCCGCTGCCTGAAACGACGCCTCGTCCGCATCGTCTTCCATGCCCTCCACACCGACCAGCACCCCGCACAAACCCCCGCGAGCCACCCACTCGCGGCCTAACACTTGACATATGAGAAACGCATGGCGAATCCCGTTCGCGGTGCCGCGGCGGTCGCGCTGGCGCGCTCCGCGGCCGAACTCCCGGCGGCGGCAGCGCTGCGCGGCGGCACACTCTATGAGCCCAAATGGGACGGGTTTAGAGCCATTCTCGTCGTCGCCGCTGACGTGCGCTCGCTCCCGCTCGAGCGGCGCCGCCAGCTGCTCGACGAGCTCGGCGCCGAATGGCGGCCGACGCTGCACCTCTCGATGGTCACCGACCAGCTGCAGCAAGCACGGGAGTGGTTCGACGAACTCGCGGCCGCGGGCGTCGAGGGGGTCGTCGCGAAGGCGGCCGCCGGCCCCTACGTCTGCGGTGCCCTCGACTGGATCAAGGTCAAGCGCCGCGAGACGCTCGACGTCGTACTCGGGGCCGTCATCGGTCCGATTACGCGGCCCGAGGCGGTCGTCGTCGGCCGCTACGACGAGAACGGCCGACTGCGGATCGCGGGGCGCTCCGCACCGCTGCAGCCGCACGTCTGCCGACAGCTCGGCGCGCAGCTGCGCGCGGCCGACCCGGGGCACCCGTGGCCGGCGGTGCTCGCGCCAGCTGCGCTCGGCGGGCGCTTCACGGGTGCCCGCGATCCGATCGAGCTCACGCTTGTGTAACCCGTCGTCGCCGAGATCTCGGCCGAGGTCGCGACGGCCGGCGGTGCGTTCCGCCACCTGGTGCGATTCGTTCGGCTACGCTCCGAACTCGACCCGCTCACCGTCGCTCAACCGCCGGTGTGATCACCCTTAATCGACCTGAGCCTCGCAACACCCCGGGGTCGTACTTGGACAGTATGGCTGCCGTCGTCGTTGTGCTCAACGGTGAAGGGCGCTTCGGCGATCTGTCTCGAGGGCACGTGAGACCACGCTGAGTTGTGAGCGGCGACGTACTCGACCGGATCATCCGCGATCCAACCCTCCCCGCCACCGACAGCGCCGCTGATCCGAAGACGCGCGACGGTCGTCTTCGGAAGCCGCACCATCGCAGCGAGTTCTCGCACGGAAAGGGGTCAGGCCACCGAGTTGTCCGCCCTCGAAGAGAGCGAATTTGAGCGCGTCTTCCTCGACGTCCTGCGCTGCGAGTCGTCGTGACCGCGCATTGCGATATGCGAGGAGGGCTGCTTCAAGTTCCATCCGACGCTTGCCGTGTCCCATGTTGGGACACGAACACATGGTGTCCCAACCTGGGACAGGTTGCGGTGGAAAAGTGCCCCGTGCGTTGCTGCCCTGCGCACCGGAGCGTCGATGATGCCACGCCAGGGCGTGATGACTCGCCGTCTATCCGAGGCCGAGGGGGCGTATACGATGTGCCGTAGGTGCAGGAAACCGCCTCTGATCTGGGGTTTCCGACATAAATATATTATCGGCGCGAAACGGTCGCGAGTTGCATCTGATGCGAGAACTCGTCGCACCTCTTAAATCTCCGCGTGACTCCGGGACTCCATCACAAGGATCGAATCGTCACCACCGATAGATGTGCTCGCCGTGGGCGCCACCCGGCAGTGCCGCCTGTCTGTCGTCGACGGCAACGAACTCGAAGCATCGAATGCGAGGCTCGGTCGACGTATCGCGCGAAGGACTTGTGCATCAAGTCAGATCTAAAGCCGACTTGTCAGCAACAAAACCGCCTGCCATCGTGCAGAAGGGCGCGAGCCCGTCCTTTCCCGAACGATGGAGAACGAATGCGCATATTGAGATCGGCTCTCGCTGCCGTCTCCGCGGTCGCCCTCATGGTTGGCGTCGCGACCGCACCAGCTCATGCCGAAAGCAAGACGGAAACAGCCGTTATAGCTCAACTCGAGGGTTGGCTGATCGACCACGGGGTCGGCGATGTCGTCGCGGACGGCCTCATCGAGAAGCTGAAACGAGGAGAGGCGTGGGATTCGGTTTCTGGCGCTGACTACGTTCTCCAGGAGGAACGAGTCATCAATGGCGTGCCGACGACCGTGCAGACGTTCGCAGATGGCTCAATCATTCTCCTGGGAATGGTGGAGCTGCCGTCGAAGTCCAACGCTTCTGAGACGGTGGCCCGCGCTTTTTCACCGAAGGCGAGTTCGCTGCTCAACCCGACCATTTCTGAGTGCCAGGAGGCAGGGAGTCCGGTCTGGTACAATGTAGAGGACTGCTACATCTTCTATTCCTCGGGCATGATCACGATGAGCTTCCGCGGGGGGTGGGAGGCGACCAAGGGCCCCACCGCTGATGAAGTGTATGAGCCCTATGACGAAGCCAAGCTCCTCATCGGCGTGACAGTCTCGGCAGAAGTCCTCGAGCGGACTAGGCGCTACGAGGACGTGACGTCGGGCGTACCCGCTGAAGCACGCTACCGCGTCTCGGGCACGATAGACGTCGGTATCCCGATTTCGACCGACTCGAACCTCAGGCTCCTGGTGGGCGAAGACAAGGGCTGGCCGGAATACGGATGATATCTATTTGCGGGGCCGGCTCTGAGCCGGCCCCGCATCACGTGGCTTACCGCTTGAAGCGGCGAACCATACGATCGCACCGAAGAACGGCATAAAGAGTACTGCGACAAGCCAGGCGGTTTTCTCCACCTCGGACATTGAAGTTCTCCCCATATCTCGGAGAACGTAAACAAGGACTGAGGCATACGCACCGATCACCAGCACGCCGAGGGCCACAGCTCTCAGAACCTCCAACGGCCTTCTCCCTCATCTCGTCATGCCAAACGCTACCGCCCCTGATGGCAGTCCGACGAGTGCCCGGACTCGCTCTCCACGGAGGCGCGACTGTAAATCACAGATCACCCCCGTGAGCGGCCAACCCCTTTCGCACGGTGGCCAAAGCATCGGCAGTGGACGGTCGATCTTCCTGACACCGGGCTTCGACTCCGTGATGGCGCGAGGCCCGATCTGCGCGCTGCTATACCACTAGAACGGGCTGTAGACCTGCGGTGCGAAGAGGGGGCCCGCACTAGCGAGTGCCGACCCCCTACCGCCTACTTCTTGTCGGTTGGCGGGTGCGGGTCGTTCCCTGGGCGTACGGTGTCGGAGTCGCGGATCTGACCGTTGCGGCCGTGGATCCTCACTTCCCCGCCGCCCAGGTTCGTGACGATCTGCCGTGCGCGATCAGTCGCACCCGCCTGGGTCGGCAGATGCGCCGATGCGCGGTCTGCGCCAGGCGCTCGCACGTCCCATCCGCCGTTCGGGTTCGGAACTACGTGCCGGTTGTTGCTGTTGCCCATGAAGGGCTCCTGTCTACTCGTTTCGAATGTGCTGCCGTCTGGCCCCCAAGCACGGGCACAGGGTAAAGGCGGCCACCGACATCCAGACAAGTTCAGCCGCATCGAGCGGGCGAACTCGAGGCGGGCAATCGAGGCTCTGTCGGCAACTGTAGTAATTGTCAGTGCAATTACTCCTGCGATTTACGTGTAACTTCGGTATCATTGGCCGTATGGGTACCGCACTGGCGTCGTCTGATCAGCGCCCCGGACTTCGGGCCTATGAGGATTCTGTCCGCTTGCCATTCGCGAACCTTGTGGGCGACTTGCGCGAGATTCTTGGCGTGCGCCTGGTGGCGTATATCGGTGGTGTGAAGTCTGCGCGGATGGTGAGTGCGTGGGCGGATGGCTCGAGCGAGCCTGGTGAGAAGGATCGCGAGCGGCTCCGTCATGCGTTCCACGCCGCCGCGTTGCTGCGCGATCGATACGACGCGACCACCGTACAGTCGTGGTTCAAGGGTATGAATCCCGCGCTCGGGGATGTCGCGCCGGCGCAGGTTCTCCGCGACGTGGAGCCGTTCGAGGGGGCTCCTGAGGTGATCGCGGCCGCAAAGTCGTTCACGACGATCGGATGAGCGTCCCCGACCTTGAGGTCACCGACGAGCCCGCAGACGTCTGGCATGTCGGGCGCTCGCCAGACCCGTGGGGCTGGGCGCCGTGGAAGTACGCGGGGGATGCTGGCCGGTTCAATGGGCGTTGGGATGATGAACTCGGAGAGTTCCGGACCATCTACACAGCCGACAGCTTGCTCGGGTGCTTTCTCGAGCTGCTTGCCCATTTCCGGCCGAGCACGCCCGTGCTCGCTGCGCTCGACGAGATCGAGGACGACGACGGCACGATCGCGGCCTTCGGGGAGGCCGGGGTCGGCGTGGTCGGGTATTCGTGGCTCGACGGGAGAGAGTACGGTTCTGCTTCGCAGACGGGCAGATACTGCTTCATCACGCACTCCCGCACCGTCGCAGCACTGCAGCGTCATTATCCGTTCGGCCGGCACGGCATCGCGGCCATCGACGTCGATGCTGCATTGCTGAAGGACGCGCATGATCGAGTCCTGACCCGGTCTATCGCACGATGGGTCTATGATCTCCGCGACGACGACCGTCGTGAGGTCGTCGATGGAATCGAGTTCCGGTCCCGTCACGGCGATGACATCCACGTGTGGGCCATATTCGAGCGCAGCCGAGATGACTCGCGGAGCCATCATCTCAACACAACCTCGGAACCCGAGCCTGTCACGGACGCCCTTCCCGAACTAGTCGAGGCCATGCGCCGATTCGGCCTTAGCTGGTGACTGCCATACCGCTTCCGGTTGGCCGCGACACCACATGGCGATAGGAGCGGCGGCGGTGCCGTGTAGACCAGGGGCTCGCCGGGGATTGTTCTCGTCCTTCGAGGCCATGAACGGTCCTTTGGGGTCGAGCCCGTCAATCAAGTAGCCCACTGCAAATTACCCCATCGACTCACAGACGCGTGGGTTGACAGGCCAGGAGCTCGCGCGTTGACTGCCCACATGGAATACGCATCTGCCGACACATCAAACTTGAACTCGGGCGGGAGCGCGGGTCGGAATCCCGCGACGCGGTCGCGGACGTCTCGGTGGTACTTTCCCGCTGTTGGCATCGTGGCGGCAGCGGCAGTTGTCACGTCGGTCTTCTTGCCACAGCCTGCAGCTGGCCTTGTTCTCGTCGTCGCGGCAATTGTTGTTGGAGTGATCGACTTCATCGCCCGCAAATCCTCTGGCGGTTCCCCGCTCTCACCCCCACTCAGCCGGCGTGCAGTCGTCTACGTCGCGGCCGTGGCAGTCGTGCTGGTTGGTTCGCTCGTCGTGGCATGGACCCTGCTCCGTCCGGGGGATTCTCAGTGGTTCGTATGGATGCTGGGCGCGTTCGTGTTCGCAGTGGTCGCGAGCGGGGTTTGGGTGGCAGAGGAGCGCACTGACCGCATCGCTTGATACGGCCAGCGCGCTGCGGGAAGGCCTGCTACGCGACGCAGGAGACGTACAAGCCCGCGGCCGTCAGTCCACCCACGACGACCCAGGCGGTTGCACCTGTGGGCGGGAAGACGAAGAGGGCGACGCCGCTCGCGACCGCGAGAACGCAACCCGTGTTCCACGGCGGAACCTGCGCCGCTCCGCCGCCGTAAGCGAGGTGGTAGTTCGCCACCATTGACCCGTTGATGTACTTCTGGAGGTAGCTTCCGTGACAGTCGGTCGTCGGCTCGCCCACCTGGAGCGACCAGCTATTTCCATCGGGCATCTGACAGATGTACTCATACTCCCCCGTCATTGGCACCGCGACGGGTTCGGGAGCAGCGGGGCCGACCACTGTCAGGTTCGCAGTCAGCGGAGCCACGGTCGGCGCCGGTTCCGGGGTGGCCGCGTACACCGCCGTCGGGGCGAGGAAGGTCATGGCGGCGATCGCCAGACCAGTGATGATGCTTGCCAGCTTCTTCATCTTCCAACCTCTCTCTTCGACAGGAACGGTTCGTCCCCGTCAGGTGGTCAGGAAGCTATTTCCTGGACGGTCGGCCAGGGAATAGCGTCCTCATGTATCGACCACGAGGAGGTGGGATGACCACTAGAGGCAAGATCGGGCTCTACAAGATCAGCGAAACTGGGCAGGATAACGCGACACCTGTAATCCTCAGAGCTGCAATCGAAGAGTTCGATGAGGTCGGATTTACCGCCGCGAGCATAGCCCGCATAGCGCAACGAGCGGGCGTATCAAAGTCACTGGTCAGCTACCATTTTCCGGCCAAGATCTTCCTGGCTTCCACGGTGGTGCACCTGGCGTACCCAAATGGCGTGTTCATGGGAGTGCCGCGGCACGCAGTCAGCCCACTCGAAGCGATCGTTGAAGCAACTGAGCACGTCGCGGACAGCGTCGCACACACCCAGTTGGCTCGCGTGGCGATCCGACTCCATCGCCGCAAGGATGTCCGCGCCGATGGCAGCCCAGACAGGTACAGCGGCTGGCTCGCACGCATCAGCGACTATTTCGAAGAAGCGCGCCAGCTAGGACAGATTCCTGAGGATTCGGACGTGTCCTACCATGCCCGCCTGCTTGTCGCCGGCGTCGCGGGACTCCTGAGTCTGGCCACCGATACGAACGACTACCTGACGATCGTTGACGATGCGCGCGCGATGGTTCAAGACCGAATCAGTCTGATCTGGGTAGAGGGAAGTCTTCAGGGCAAAGCGTGAGGCGTCGACGTGGCCATGCCGATCAACCATTGCCCCGACTGGAATCTCAAGCGAAGCCCGACAATCCGTCACCAAGCCAAACGAGGAACTGAATCGCCCGGCATGGCCGAAGAATGGGTTCCTTGGCAAGCATCCGTCGCATGAGACCGCGGACTCGGTCTGTTCAGCCTCGTCGGTTTACCTGCCGCTCAGTCAGTCGGAAGTGACGGGGCAGCTGATCCATCGCGAGCACCGGTGGGGGACCGGCTATCGGGCCCCAGGGTGGGTATCGACGGCTCGACCGGATCGGGCCCTAGGGTGGGTATCGACGGCTCGACCGGATCGGGCCCTAGGGTGGGTATCGACGGCTCGACCGGATCGGGCCCTAGGGTGGGTATCGACGGCTCGACCGGATCGGGCCCTAGGGTGGGTATCGACGGCTCGACCGGATCGGGCCCTAGGGTGGGTATCGACGGCTCGACCGGATCGGGCCCTAGGGTGGGTATCGACGGCTCGACCGGATCGGGCCCTAGGGTGGGTATCGACGGCTCGACCGGATCGGGCCCTAGGGTGGGTATCGACGGCTCGACCGGATCGGGCCCTAGGGTGGGTATCGACGGCTCGACCGGATCGGGCCCTAGGGTGGGTATCGACGGCTCGACCGGATCGGGCCCTAGGGTGGGTATCGACGGCTCGACCGGATCGGGCCCTAGGGTGGGTATCGACGGCTCGACCGGATCGGGCCCTAGGGTGGGTATCGACGGCTCGACCGGATCGGGCCCTAGGGTGGGTATCGACGGCTCGACCGGATCGGGCCCGCTGTTAGGGGCTAGGAACTCTGGCACTGAATCCCGGTAGGAGACGCGGCGGGCATTTCACCGGGATGGAGTGCCAGATATAGAAGTGTCTCCGGTAGCGTCGGCGTGTGCGGCGGTCTGTTGAGGAGTGGCGGGGTCTCGCTGAGGCGGCAATCCTTGATTTTCTCAGTGTCGAGCGGGCATTCGTGGCGTATGAGTTGGAAGCCAAGGTGGCTGAGCGGCGGTGGGGAGAGTTTCCGACGATCAATCCGCATCACCTCACGTTCGCGCGGATGAAGTTGGAGCAGGCCGGGGTTCTCGAGTCGACGGTCTTGTCCACGCGCGGTGGGTCGTTCCAACGGGTGGTGACGATGGCGGGTCCGTCGAAGGTGGCGCAGCGGGCGGCTGGGCGGAAGCGGTTGTTGGCTGCGCGGTATCACAGCTGGACGCAGGTGACGAAGGAGTGGAACCCGTCACTCGTCGGGCCTGCGCTCGAGCGGGTCTGGGCCGCCCCCTTCATTCGGTCCGGACGCTCTGTGAGTCGTCGGTTTCGATTTGATGGGTGCACTGCCGAGCGTACTCGGCGGGCGGTAGGTAGCCGAGCGAGGAGTGCCGGCGGTGATGGTTGTACTCGTCCTTCCAGTCGCCGATCACGACCTGCGCGTGCAGCAGCGAGTAGAAGCTGTTGATGTTCAGGCACTCGTCGCGGAGCCGGCTATTGAACGACTCGACGTACCCGTTGCGCCACGGCGAGCCCGGCGGGATGTAGCTCAGCCCGGTGCGGGTGCCGGCCCAGTCGGCCATCGCGTCGCTGATGAACTCCGGTCCGTTGTCGGATCTGAGCACGGCCGGGGCGCCGCGGACGGCGACGAGGTCCTCGAGGTGAGCGGTGAGCCGTTCGGCCGTGATCGACCGCTCGGTGAGCCCACCTATGCACTCCCGGGTGTGCTCATCGACGATCGAGCAGATCTTGATCGGACGGCCCTGCTCGTCGGCATCGAACTGGAAATCGACCGCCCACACCACGTTCGGCGCATCCGCGGCAGGTGCCTCGACGGTCGAGGACCCGACGCGTTTGCGTCGACGCCGTTGCGGGACGCGCAGACCCTCGACACGCCAGAGGCGTTGGATCTTCTTGTGGTTCACGACCCAGCCCTCGGCGCGGGCGTCGTGATACGCCCGCCGGTACCCGCAACGCGGGTGCTTCTTCGCCCAGGCGCGCAGCCAGTCCCGTAGCGCACGGTCCGGGTCCGCGACCGTGTCGCCCTTGAGCGGGCGCCGGTATGCGGAGCGAGAGAGCCCGGCCAGGCGGCACGCCATCCGTTCGCTCACCCGCAGTGTCCTGATCAGGTGAGCGACGGCGGCGCGGCGCCTGCCCGGGCTTAGAAGTTTCCCTCAGCCAGCTCCTTGAGCGCGGCCTTCTCCAGCTCCGCCTCCGCGAGCAGCCGCTTCAGCGTCGCGTTCTGCTTCTCAAGCTCCTTCAGACGCTTCGCGTCGTCGGCCTTCAGCCCGCCGTACTGGTTACGCCACCGGTAGTACGTCTGCTCGGAGATCCCGAGCTCCCGGCACACCGCCGCGACATCCGCGCCGTCAGCGAGCATCCGGTCGGCCTGACCGAGCTTGCGAACGACCTGCTCCGGGGTATGACGCTTCCTGCTGTTCGACATGATCTGACCAGTCTCCCTGCCCGCAACCACGGGCAACAGGACGACTCTCAGAACCACCGGACCTACGAAAAGGGGTCAGCCCAGGTCGTACATGCTTCGCTCACGGAGGCGGCCCCGCACGGGTACCGGTTGCTGAATCCGGCGGGTGGCGAAGTCCGGGTAGTGCTTGGAGCAAGGGTGCCGGGCGGGCCGCTGGACAACGGTGCCTGGCATTTTGGGGTTGATGCGGCGGGGGCACCGTCGCGGGCCACGCTCGTTCCGATCGAGGCGAAGAATCTGCGTCAGTGGATATACCCACGAACACAGGAGCTCTATCAGCTCCTGGACAAGGCCGTCACGTTGCAGCTCGATCATCCTGATCGGTGGATGGTTCCAGTATTTGTGTGCCGGTGGGCGCAAGACCCGCTCGGATCGATGGCCAGGCAGATCGGGTTCCACTTGATCACCACACGGAATCAGTACATCCGTCCGCTGATCCTCAACGACGCGGATAACGCTCGCAAACTGGAGGAGATTAACCGCGAATTCGAGTACCGGCTTGTGCCGCACGACGAGGCCGTGCCGGCGATGGTGAAGCAGTTCCGGCAGTACCTACCAGCACGTATCGATGAGGCAGCAGAGCGGTGGGCAGCGTTCGCGGCTCACCCGGATGTGCCTGACCTTGTTGCCGCGCTCCGGGACGACGAGATATCGAACCAGGAGCGCGCAGAGTTCAAGGACGAGCTCGGCCGGTGTGTACGCGAGGTCACCGGAGAAGACGTGCTGTGGGCCGCAGACGAAGCAGACCACGAGACGTGAGGCTCCAGACAATTATGCGTCGGTGCCGGTCTCAATGACGCAGTGACGCGCATCAGTGGAGGCTCGGGTCTGCGCCTGGGCGCGATGCTTTCAGTGAGGCTTAGCCAGCCTTCGTGCTGAGTTCGTCGGCTTCTTCGCCGTCGAGCGTCGCAACTAACTCGGCGATCTTCGCGGCGATGTCAGCCATGGAGTCCTCGGACGTGCTCAGCCCACCACGCGATGCGAGCAAGGGGCTGACCTGGTCAAGCTCTTCGAACGTCACGTCATGCAGAACCGGCACAAGGAGATTTCGGCGCAGCAGAGCGCTGAGCTCGCTACCTGCGACGCTCCGGTCGGTGCGTAGGCGATCGAGCATGGCAGGCGTCACTAGCACGATTCCGATGCGCGAACTCACGAGCCCCTTGTCGATGGCTCCTCGCATGTCAGTACCGAGTGTGAGGCTCACCTCACTGAACCACACCGACACGTCCTCATCGACTAGTAGGTCGTAGAGATTCTTCGCATCGGTCTGACGGTCGGGCCAGGCGTGGCAGAGGAACACGTCGTTCGCCTGCGTTCGGGACTCGGCCGCTTTGCGTACTGGCTCGAGGTTGCGCACCTCCTGCGGCGTGTATGAGACCGTCGAGGTGCTCGGCGACCAACTAGGACGAGCGGTGCGACGTCCCCCACCGCCTCCGCTTCTTGAGCCACTCACGCTCTCTTGCGTGTAGGTCGGGCGCGGGGTGTAGGTCGTCGGCGGCGTGTAATATGCCCTGGACGAGTACCGGCCCCCGTGTACAGGACACGCTGCAGCTCCGCTGGATGTCCGATGGCCTTGGCGCGGGGCTGTGCATCCACTCATGACCGGATCGTAGCAGCGGCGGTTGTTCCCGAAGGCCATCCGCTTGCGGGCGTCCGTCAGTGGACGCAGAGACGCACTTCTTCGAGTCTCGATCGAGGTGGCTCCGAAGCGATTCCTCGCCATCTCGGCGGCATGGCGGCCCCTGATGGAGCGTGTGCCCAACCGATGCGGAGGATGACATGGAGTGGGTAATTGTCGCGGCGGTCGTGGTTGTTGTGCTCGGAGTCGTCGTGACGGCGCTCCTCGTCGTTCGCGAGCGACGGAATCGTTCACTAACTGAGCATCACCACGGGGCTCAGGGAGACGCGTCGCATGCGGAGGCGATGGGGCGCGCATATGCAGCGGATGCTGGGCGCGGCACAGGTGTCGCCAGGGGGTGGCGGCTTCTAGCTCGTCTGCGGGATCTGCGCAGAGTTGGTCGATGAAATGCCTGATCAACAGCTTTAACGAAGCTCGGGGTTGACCTTAGGAGATGTTCTATCGGACATAATCAACATTATCGGCTTACCGGATGAGTATTTTTCTGATCCCGATGATCGCGAGGATGCCTTGTACACCGCTCCACCACGGTTCCGAGAGCAACGGACTCCAACCAGTTCGCTCTCATGCCTCGCACGCCGGAAGCATAGGGCTCCTGGGCCTCTCCTAAGAGAGGGCCGGCGACGAACAGGATCGCTGAGGGGGCGCATCCTCGAGCCAGAACCCCATTACTTACGCTAGGATAATCATGTAAGAAAGAGGTGTGCGATGAGTATCGCTGCGACTCAGCGGGACATCGAGCGCGTGCGAGGGCCTTTGCGTGAGGCGTTGGCGGAGGCGCATGTGGTGAACGATGCGGAGGTGCTGGAGCAGGTCGTCGCGCAGGTGGTGCGAGCCCGGCTAAGTATGGCTGCGCTGGCTCCAGCGATGCAGAGGCTGCCCGCCGTGCCGGCGGGGCTTGCTCGGATCGCGCAGGCGACCGAGAATGCGTGGAAGCGGATCGAGGATGAGTTCGGGCTGCTGACGAGCACCGAGGTCGCCGCGCGGCTCGGATCACGCAATGCGAACCGGGATCTCGCGAAGACGTATCGCAAGCGGGGGCAGCTCCTGGCGGTGCGTCGGTTGAACTCCTTCCGGTATCCCGGGTTCCAGTTCACCCGGGACGGTCAGGTCCGCTCGATCATCCCGGAGCTGGTGGCGCTGGCGGAGGAAATCGGCTGGCCGAGTGAGGAAGTGGTGCTCTGGTTGTGCGCACCGTCCGGGGCGTTCGATGGTGACCGGCCGGTCGACCATCTCGATGAGGCTGACCTCATCCGGCGCGCCCGTGAGACGGCGACGGTCGAGTGGTAGCCGGGCCGCACGAGCTCCCGGACCCGCCGCTCGTACCGGACCCGCCGGAGCCGTTCACCCCGGCCGTCGAGCTACTCCGGGCGGGCACGTTGCTGTATCGGGTGCACGGGAACACACGCCTCGGGAACGAGTTCAACCCAGGCGCCGGTGGGCGGACCCGGTTCGCGTTCTTCCTACGACCGCCCGTGCCGGTGTTGTACGCCGCGACTACCGAGGAAGCGGCGATCAGCGAGAGCATCCTGCACGACGTGCCGGCCGCCGGCGGTCAGGTCCGCCCCCGCGATTACCAGGGCAGGGTCGTCAGCCGCCTTAAGACCACGACGGACTTGCGCCTCGTCTCCTTCCACGGACTCGGGCTGCGCCAACTCGGCATCGAGCCCCGCCAGCTCACCGACACCGAGAGCATCCACTACGACCGCACCGTGCAGTGGGCTGAGGCCGCGCACGAGTTCGAGCGTCAGGGCCGGCGTGCTCACGGCACCTCCTGGATGAGCCGGCGCTGCAACTCCGACAAGGCGGTCATGCTCTTCGGCGATCGCGTCCCAGCCGACGCGCTCGCGATCGACGCCTCCTACGGGCGCGCGTTCGACCTGCCCGCTGACCTGGCCTGGCTCAGTGACTTCTGCGCTCCCCTGCACATCGACGTCGTCGGATGAACGCGAGTAGGCGATATGCAATCGGCCAGACCGTTTGAACTAAGAGAACACCACCTGGAACGCTACTGATGAGCGGGTGGAAGCCTTGACGGGCTTGCTGAGCGTAGAGACCAAGCGACTAATTTCGTAGAAATGAGATCGGGTGACCGCGATTGAAACGCACGAGCCAGTCGAGCCGATCGACTGGCCCAACGGCCATGTCCAGGTTGCAGCCGCTCCACGGTTGGCTGGGAGCGAGCACAGTCTCTCGGACGCCGACATAAATGTTGCTCTCACGGCCGAGGATGCCAACGAGTGCATACTCATCACAATCGGGGAAGCGCGGCACTACCTCCATAGCACGACTGCTCGAGCTCTCAGTGACAAGCTGCTCGCGTTCAACGGGCCTCCCGTGATGATCACCATTCATGGCATCACCCACACGACCGGCGGCGCGACCGCGCGCGCCTCGAACACGTCGCTGCGCGCTCGGCTCGTCGAATGGAACCGCAACGCAGTCGCGAAAGGGGTGTTGCCGGTCTGATCGGTTCGTAACGCGCTAGCGCTCCCGCTCGGAGGAGAGCGAATCGGGGCTGGCAACTCGACGCAAGGTTGCAGCCGCTGATGAAGTGCTGCGTGCGAGGACGGGGGCGAGACCCCGTGCGCAATCCGAACGGCCTCTATCGCACGCGAATGGGTTGCCGCATCGATATCGAGAGGTGGCTTACCGCGCATTTGCCTCGCCCTCGAATCGAGTTCCGCCTCATCGCGGATTCGATCACCGTGAGTAGCGAGGTAAGCCCGGACATCTCGGAGGAAGTCATTACGTTGGCGGATCAAGGTTGAGTATTGTGCCCATCCCTCGATCAG
Organism: Agromyces larvae; assembly: GCF_022811705.1. Taxonomy (NCBI): domain Bacteria; kingdom Bacillati; phylum Actinomycetota; class Actinomycetes; order Micrococcales; family Microbacteriaceae; genus Agromyces; species Agromyces larvae. Next base: position 2,783,626 of record NZ_CP094528.1, read on the forward strand.
GTTCGGTGCGACATCTCCGTGGCTTAGGCGCCGGACCTCAGCTCGACTGCGTGCACGGTTGAAGAAGGCATCCGCGGTTGTAGCGTTGAAGCGCCGCTCCGCCGCGAGCGTTGGATGAAGCCTACGCGCGGGCAGGCCTGCCGCGGCAAGGCGTCGCTCGAGCTGCCGCTTCTCGCGAGATTGCGCCCTATACCGGTCCCGTTGCTCTTGGGCTGACCCCTTTTCGTAGGTCCGGTGGTTCTGAGAGTCGTCCTGTTGCCCGTGGTTGCGGGCAGGGAGACTGGTCAGATCATGTCGAACAGCAGGAAGCGTCATACCCCGGAGCAGGTCGTTCGCAAGCTCGGTCAGGCCGACCGGATGCTCGCTGACGGCGCGGATGTCGCGGCGGTGTGCCGGGAGCTCGGGATCTCCGAGCAGACGTACTACCGGTGGCGTAACCAGTACGGCGGGCTGAAGGCCGACGACGCGAAGCGTCTGAAGGAGCTTGAGAAGCAGAACGCGACGCTGAAGCGGCTGCTCGCGGAGGCGGAGCTGGAGAAGGCCGCGCTCAAGGAGCTGGCTGAGGGAAACTTCTAAGCCCGGGCAGGCGCCGCGCCGCCGTCGCTCACCTGATCAGGACACTGCGGGTGAGCGAACGGATGGCGTGCCGCCTGGCCGGGCTCTCTCGCTCCGCATACCGGCGCCCGCTCAAGGGCGACACGGTCGCGGACCCGGACCGTGCGCTACGGGACTGGCTGCGCGCCTGGGCGAAGAAGCACCCGCGTTGCGGGTACCGGCGGGCGTATCACGACGCCCGCGCCGAGGGCTGGGTCGTGAACCACAAGAAGATCCAACGCCTCTGGCGTGTCGAGGGTCTGCGCGTCCCGCAACGGCGTCGACGCAAACGCGTCGGGTCCTCGACCGTCGAGGCACCTGCCGCGGATGCGCCGAACGTGGTGTGGGCGGTCGATTTCCAGTTCGATGCCGACGAGCAGGGCCGTCCGATCAAGATCTGCTCGATCGTCGATGAGCACACCCGGGAGTGCATAGGTGGGCTCACCGAGCGGTCGATCACGGCCGAACGGCTCACCGCTCACCTCGAGGACCTCGTCGCCGTCCGCGGCGCCCCGGCCGTGCTCAGATCCGACAACGGACCGGAGTTCATCAGCGACGCGATGGCCGACTGGGCCGGCACCCGCACCGGGCTGAGCTACATCCCGCCGGGCTCGCCGTGGCGCAACGGGTACGTCGAGTCGTTCAATAGCCGGCTCCGCGACGAGTGCCTGAACATCAACAGCTTCTACTCGCTGCTGCACGCGCAGGTCGTGATCGGCGACTGGAAGGACGAGTACAACCATCACCGCCGGCACTCCTCGCTCGGCTACCTACCGCCCGCCGAGTACGCTCGGCAGTGCACCCATCAAATCGAAACCGACGACTCACAGAGCGTCCGGACCGAATGAAGGGGGCGGCCCACTCTTCATTCGCTCTCCACCCCGAATCGGGGTTGATTGCGCGGCTCGCAGCATACGTGCGGCGTGCCTCGCGCAGCTTCTCGGGATCCTGGCCTTGTCGAGCGTCGCGTCGAGCCTTGATCGCCTCTTTGTTGCGATGGTAATAGTCGCGCTTCTGCGCGCGAACCCCCTCCGGATTTCGCTCCTTGTACCGCTCCCGTGTCGCCCTGACCTTTTCGGGGTTCTTCTTCGCCCACTCCCCCACACGCTCAGACTCGCGCTTGCGCTGCTGCTTCTCGGCGCTCCTGCGGGCGGTGTACTCGCGCATGTAGTCGCGGTTGCGCTCGCGAATACGGTTGGCGTTTGCCGCGTACCACTCAGCCTTGTAGTTGGGGTGGGCGTCCCACCAGGCCTGGCGGCTCGCACGTGCATTCGCGAGTCGCTCTTCCTCTGGGAGGGGCGGGTTCAATGTACGTCGGTGTCGGGTGTAGCTAGGTTCGTCAGCAGTCCGCAGCTCTCGCCTCCTGGGCGAGGGACAGGACAACTGCGTCGTCGCTGCCGTACCGACTGGGGACAACCGCATCGACTAGCCTGAGGCACAACGACAGCGAGCTCTTCGTACCGGGGAAGAAAAGTAACGAATGCGAGACCGAGTCAACGAAATCCCAGTGCATCAACCGCATCGGCGTTGGCGGCTGTTGGCTATCGGAGCGGGCACCGTAGCGTTGCTTGGCGGCGCCGCGCTAGTGGGGTGGGCGGCCTTTGTCGTATTCGCGCCGCCAGGTGAGGCCATCGTTGAGGCCGCGTTCACCGATGTGACGGTGCTCGAAGGGGAAGTCGGTTCCTCTATCTCGTTGAACACGGTCGCGGAGTGGACGCAGCAGCCCGCTGGCACGAATCAGGCCGTAGGCGTCGTAACTGCGGTGCGGGCCCAGCCCGGGGACGAGGTAGCAGCAGGTCAGGCCTTGTATGAGGTCGGCTTGCGCCCAATTGTCGTGGCACAGGGTGAAACACCGGCCTTCCGTGACCTTACAGTGGGGGCAGAAGGTGCGGACGTGCTGCAAGTGCAGGAGTTCCTTGCCGCGCTTGGCTTCTATGACGGAGCGCAGGACGGCGAGTTCGGGACCGCAACCGCAGCTGCAGTGATGGAATGGCAGGACTCACTTGATGTCGAGGACGACGGCGTCGTCCGTGCTGCAGACATCGTTTTCGTGCCGAACCTCCCGGCGCGAGTGAGTCTGAATGGCGAGAAAGTCTTCCGAGGTGCGACGCTGGTAGGCGGCGAGACAGTGGTATCGGTGCTATCAGGCGAACCGAGTTTCAAAGTTCCGGTCACGGCGCAGCAGGCTGCGAAGATCCCGCCTGGGACTGAGGTCGAGATCACCGTCCAGGAAGCGGTCTGGCATGCGGTGGCCGCGGGTCAGGAACCGTCGGATGCTGTCGACCAAGTACAGATCACACTCACGGCGACTGACGGAGGGGCGATCTGTGGCACCGAGTGCGCTCTCGTGCCTGTCGAGGGTGAGTCGATACTCCCGTCACGCGTCATCACCCAACCGACAGTGCCTGGCTTGGTCGTCCCGTCCGCTGCGCTCCGGAGCTCACCGAATGGGACGGTTTCGGTCATCGGGGTCGATGGTGCTGAATACCCAGTCACGGTGGTCGCGTCCGCACGTGGGATGTCCGTCATTGAGGGAGTCGAAGCCGGCACCAAAGTGCGCATCCCAGCTGAGCCGGAAGCATCCAGGTGAAGGTTGCTCTTGCGGCTCGCGAGCTCAGCTTCCGATACGACCCCGCGACGCCGCTGCTGGAGAACTGGTCTGCCGAGTTCCACTCGGGAGAAGTGGTCGCAGTTACCGGCCCATCCGGTAGAGGCAAATCGACTTTGCTGTACCTGCTCGGACTGATGCTAAAACCGAGCAACGGCGAGATCCTCCTGGATGGGCGAGCCTTGCACGATCGAAGTGACCGCGAGCGCGCGGCCGCGCGAGCTGGCCGGTATGGTTTCGTGTTCCAGGATGCAGCGCTCGACCCTTCGCGCACCGTTCTGGACAACATCCTCGAGACCACCCTCTATCGGGGCGGGCGCCGGGACGATTTCGTGCGCCGAGCAGATGCGCTGATGGAGCAGCTAGGAGTCGCGCTTCGTCGAGACGCGAAGCCGGGTCAGGTGTCGGGTGGGCAGGCGCAGCGTATCGCTCTGTGTCGAGCGCTGATCGGTAACCCCGGCGTGCTGCTTGCTGACGAGCCAACCGGAAATCTCGATCCGGCATCGTCGGACGTTGTTGTTCAGGCCCTGCACGAGCAAGCCGGCCGTGGCGCTGCAGTTGTGGTTGTGACCCACGATCCAACCCTTGTCGAGCGTTGTCACCGGAGGATTGAGCTGTGAGATCCGTGCAAGTGGTGATGCGCGAGGCGATAGTTTCCGCGCTGACGGCTCCTGTCGCCTCGTTGATCACGCTCGTGATGATTGCTGGGATGTGCAGTGCGGTGATATTGACATCGGGTCGTACGGTCGGAGCAGAGCAAGCAGTTATCGGCTCGATCGATTCCGCTGGCACACGATCAATCGTGATTCGAGCCAAACCTGAAGCCGGTTTGGATTCCAGCGTGCTCGATCGAATACGTGGACTCGGCGGCGTTGAATGGGTCGGCGCTTTCAGTGCCACCGATGACATGCGCAACGAGGCGTTCCCGGGCGGGGCCCCCGTTCCTCTCCGGTTGGTATGGGCTGATAGCTGGTCGGCCGCTGGAATGCCCGCATCCGTTCCAGGTGGGGGTGAGATTGCGTGGGGGTCGCAGACTGCGCTCGATCAGCTCGGGATGTCCCATCCGGTCGGCGCGATCGCAGACGCTGATGGTGTTGGTTATGCAGTTGGCGGGCGCCTAGAGCTTCCCACGCATCTTTCATTTCTCGAACCAGCTGTATTCGCGCCGCAGCCGCCGACTTCCTCAGGGGCGGTCGCGGTGCTGGTAGTCGTCGCCGAGCGTCCGGATCTAGTCGCGCCCTTGGCGACCGCCGTCACCGGAGTGCTTGCGGTTGATGATCCTACCAAGGTGACAGTGCAGACCAGTGAAGCGCTCGCGACCCTTCGCGGCCTGATCGAGGGGCAGTTGGGCGCGTTCGGTCGAACGTTGACGATCGGGATCCTGTTGCTGACCGGTGCCCTAGCCGCGGTAACCCTATATGGCCTTGTGATGTTGCGACGCAAGGACTTTGGCCGTAGGCGTGCGCTCGGTGCCAGCCAGCGATTCATTGTTGCCTTGCTTGTGGTTCAAAGTGGGCTTGTCGCTTTCACAGGCGCTGTTCTTGGCAGTATTACGGCGCTGTCTGTGTTGGCAGGTGCGGGCGACCCGGTTCCTGGACTCGCTTACGTTGCGGGGCTAGTCGTGCTCGCCGTGGCAGTGGGGGTAACTGCGAGCCTATTACCCGCGATGGCAGCTGCCCGGCGTGAACCGATACGCGAGCTGCGAGTTCCGTGAGGGATCCTGAGCCCAGATACTGTCAGGCCACCGAAATCCGCTCTTCCCCGACGAATCAGCTGATGGCTAATGTGAGGTCAACTGGTCTACTTCAGAGAGGAAACAGATGCGGAAGAACTCAACCAAGCGGTTGGGCATCATCGGCGCGAGTTCAGTCGGGTTGGCGCTTGCTGCGGTCGTTGCGTCGGCAGCTCCGGCGTTTGCCGGTGAATGGTTGTTCGGTATCAAGTCGTGTGATCCAGGCACGCCCTATATCCATACCGAGAGTTACGGCTCCGGTCAGGTGACGCACGCTCACGAACGCCCAAATGATTACTACTCGACAAAAACCTGGAACAACTACACCTACGCACAGAACAGGGTGTACAACAGTCTCAACGGCTATGTGCTGTCCGCGAGTGTGGCTGGTGCAAGCACGACCTGGGCGTCGATCTACTGCGACGTCTAACCGTATAGCCCCTCTGGAACCTGGGGGCATCGTTCTTGAGCTTCGGCGAGTTTCTTCGAGCCGAGGCTCAAGTTCTTGTATGGGGACCACCCGTTCGGGCCATAGTTCGTCACGAATGACGTGCGTGAGGGTGGTTCCTCGATCTCGTAACCCAGCTCGTTGAGGCATGGAATCAGAGTCGACTCAAAGTACGAATAAATGTACTCCAGCTGGCTATCGTCCAGCGGTGTGTTGTAGACGGCTGAAACTGGATACTTAGCGTTGCACGTGTACATCGCCATTGCATATGCGGATTGCTGGGCTGCCGGCAGGCTGCCGGAAGCGATGCCGCCGTCTTCATCAGCCGTGGCGCTCGAAAACCCCGCCTCGTTTAGGCAGCCGGTTATTACACTCGCCCACTCGTTGGCGTCAATAATCCGTTCTCGTGTCACGGTTGGCCGATCTGCGGTTGGCAGGCCTGTCGCAGCCCACTGATCATCCAGTACCTGGGCCATGATTTCTTCGGCCGCTTCCCCACTGATCGGGGTGACATCAGGCGCCGGCACCGGCGCCGGCGCCGGCGCAGTGCAACCCGTGAGCAGGATGCCTACGGCGACACAGGACGATACGGAGTAGGCAAGGTATCCGAACCGACGCATGTGGCTCTCCTCTATCGTTCATACGCACGGATGAGCTAATACTAGGCGTCGCCTTCTCTCACATCGCGAGCCACGAAGCGTCTAGCTGACTCCCGTGGCAGGTGAGGAAACCGCGGCTGCCGGCGGTGACATGAGTGAGCTGGGCCTTGGGTGATGGTGAAATCACTTATCCGTCTTTCACAAACGCTCGGGCCAGAAGCACTTGGCGCCCCCGTCATCGCGACAACAGCGCAGGCGGATCATACGGCAATCGGGGTCTCGTGTTCCCTCCCGTCGCTCCGCGCGAACGTGAGCGCCTCGCGGAGGAGCGGTCAGCGACCGGCATCGCCGCCGTTGTCCCGAGTCGAGGCATGGGCACGGTCGCGGTGAATTTGCTTGGCCGCCACGCTGATCTGGATCAGAGGCTGCTTGACCCACATGCCCAGCTGCAGGAAGGTCTGCGAGTTGCTACACGGGATCCCGAGGAGCGTCACGGGCGGGCGGACCGCACGAAGGTGACGCTCCTGCATGCGGCCGCGATCAGAGCTTGGCTGACGAGTGCACCTTCGCCTGGACGGTCTGCGGCTCGGCCGCCGACGCCGCGGCGCTCGATGGACGCCTACTCTCCGAGTACCGGCCGCCACTCAACCGGGAGTGACCGGGGCAACGGCTCCCAGCTATGCAGCTGGGGCTCGGTTGTGAACCACGGTTCGCAAAACTCGACCGGCAGCTGCAGCACCTCACCCATGCGCGCACGCTACGCCGCTCGGCCGAGGAGCGCCGGCGGCTGTCCACGGGCGTAGCGTGTGCTCAGTGTCAGGGTGACAGTGCCGCTTCGCGGTGGTTGGATCCTGATCACCTGGTGTCTGGCTCGTAGCGTGACTGCCGCTTTCGGGTTGGCGTGCATGCGTTTTGCCGATGCCGGGTGTGATGGACCGGCCGGCGTGACTTGATAGGAGCGTGGCATCGCCCCCGACTGAGGTTTGTCCGCCGACCGGCCCAACCTGTCCCGTTCGGATGTTGGAAGGAGACGATTCCCATGGTGATCGTCATCGGTGCGGATGTCCATAAGGCCACGCACACGTTCGTCGCGGTCGACGACGTGGGCCGCAAGCTCGGTGAGAAGACCGTGAAGGCCACGACCGGTGGCCACGAGACGGCGATGCGGTGGGCCAGACGCGAGTTCCCTGGCGAGTTGCGGTGGGGTATCGAGGACTGCCGCCACCTGTCAGCACGACTCGAGCGCGACCTCCTCGCGGCGGGGCAGGACGTGGTGCGGGTGCCGCCGAAACTGATGGCCCAGTCCCGCGCATCGTCCCGGGAACGGGGCAAGTCCGATCCGATCGATGCGATGGCCGTGGCCCGCGCGGCGCTGCGCGAACCCGACCTCCCGGTCGCGTCGCACGACGAGTCGACCCGTGAACTGAAACTGCTCGTCGACAGGCGGGAAGACCTGGTCGGCGAACGAACCCGTCAGATCAACCGACTCCGCTGGCATCTGCATGAACTGGATCCCGAGTTCGATGTTCCGGTGAAAGGGTTCGCGATCAGCAAGCAACGGAGACGCGTCGCGGACTGGTTGGACGGCCGCGACGGACTGGTCGCTGAACTGGCACGCGATGTCCTCGCGGACATTGACGCGGGCAGCTCCCGCATCGACGACCTCGAGAAGCGGATCACTGCGTTGGTCGAGGACCGTTACCCGCACCTGCTCGCGATCCCCGGCTGCGGCGCTCTGACGGCGGCGAAGATCGCCGGAGAGACCGCGAACGTCGACCGCTTCCGGTCCGAAGCATGCTTCGCGATGAACGCCGGCGTCGCACCCCTGCCGGTCTGGTCAGGGAACACCAAAGGGCGGGTCCGGATGAGTCGCACCGGGAACCGGCAACTCAACGCAGCCCTTCACCGCATCGCCGTCACCCAGATCCGACTCGACAGCCTCGGCCGCGCCTACTACCGCAAACGACTCGACACGGGCGACTCCACCGTCGAAGCCCTCCGCTGCCTGAAACGACGCCTCGTCCGCATCGTCTTCCATGCCCTCCACACCGACCAGCACCCCGCACAAACCCCCGCGAGCCACCCACTCGCGGCCTAACACTTGACATAGGAGAAACTCATGAGCGACACGACCGATGCGGCACGGCTGACCGACGCGCGACGCGACCAGCTCGATTCGATCCTCGACGAGTTCCTGCACAACTCGCCCCGCGGGCGGCGTCTGCTCGCAGTCGACGGCGCCTCGCCCGAGCAGGCGGCGCGCTGGGCCGACGACCTCGCCGACCGGCTGCGGGCGAAGGGCCAGCCCGCGACGCGGGTGTCGAACGGCGACGCCGGCGAGCAGGCGCTGCGCGCCGAGACCATCGAGCCGTTCCGTGCGGGCACGCTCGCGGGTGCCGACGACCCCGACACGGTGCTCGTCGTCGACGGCCGCGGCATCATCGACGGCTCGGCGCACGGGCTGTGGCACTTCCGCGTCTGGACGCTCTCGGGCGACGAACTGCCGAACTCGGGTGCCGACGTCATCGTCGACGCGACCGACGAGGACGCCCCCACGCGGTACTTCTACGACTACTGCAAGCTGCCGCCGAGCGTGAACCCGCCCGGGCTGAACTGAGCGGCGGCCGGCTCAGGAGCGCGGGTCGGCCCCGCCCGCAGCGCGCGCCCGCAGCCGCGGCGCGAGGTCGCGCTCGAACAGTTCGAGGAACCGTCGCTGGTCGTGCCCCGGCGCGTGGAACACGAGGTGATCGAAGCCCCAGTCGAGGTACTGCCCGATCTGCTCGACGACCTCGTCGGGGTCGGTGCCGACGATCCAGCGCTTCGCGATCTGCTCGATCGGCAGCGCATCGGCGGCCTTCTCCATTTCGACCGGGTCGGTGATGTCGTGCTTCTGCTCCTTCGAGAGCGACAGCGGCGACCAGAAGCGGGTGTTCTCGAGGGCGGCGTCGAGGGTCTCCTCGTACGAGAGCTTGATCTCGATCATGCGGTCGAGTGCGCCGAAGTCGCGACCGCCCGCGGCTGCACCCTCCTTCACCGCCGGGATGAGCTGGTCGACGTACAGCTCGGCGCCCTTGCCCGACGTGCAGATGAACCCGTCGCCCGCACGACCCGCGTACTTCGCCACGGTCGGCCCGCCGGCGGCGATGTACACCGGCACCGCGACATCCGGCCGGTCGTAGATCGACGCGCCGTGCGTCGAGTAGTACTCGCCCTCGAAGCTGACCTGGCCCTCCTCAGTCCAGAGGGCGCGCATGAGGCGAACCGCCTCGCGCAGCCGCGCGAACCGCTCGCGGAACTCGGGCCAGTCCTGCTCGCCCGCACCGCGGAACCCGGTCGCGATCTCGTTCAGCGCCTCACCGGTGCCGAAGCCGGCGATGATGCGGCCCGGGTACAGGCATCCGAGCGATGCGAACGCCTGCGCCAGCACCGCCGGGTTGTAGCGGAACGTCGGCGTCATGACGCTCGTGCCGATGCGCACGGTGCTCGTGCGCTCGCCGACCGCGGCCATCCAGGTGAGCGAGAACGGCGCATGCCCGCCCTCGTGCCGCCACGGCTGGAAGTGGTCGCTCGTCCACACCGATTCCATGCCGTGCTGCTCGGCGAGCACCGCGATCTCGACGAGCTCGCGCGGGTTGAACTGCTCGGCGCTGGCCTTGTATCCGAGGGTGAGGGTCATGTGTTCGATCCTCCCACGGCGGCCCGTCGGGCGAGCGGGCGGGATTCAGCGGGGCAGCCAGGGGAGGGACGCCGCGAGGCGGGCGAGCTCGGCCGCGGTCGCCGGGCCGACCCCGAGCGCGACGGCCGCGACGAGCGCGGCCGCGGTGTCGACATCGCGTCGCAGGGTGGGCCAGGACGACATATCGGATGCTCCGAGCTCGACGAACCCGGCGGCGGCGTGCCGGGCCGCCGAGTCGGGCCCGAACCGGGGGGCGAACGGCACGCCGCCTCGGGCGGTCGCGAGGGTGGTGCCGGTGCCGTCGGCGTCGCGGACGAAGGCGAGCGGATGCCGCGCCGCGGCCTCGAGCGCCGAGGCGAGGTCGTCCGCGCGCAGGGCCGGCAGGTCGCCGAGCAGCACGCCGATGGGCGGGGCATCCGCGGGGTGCGCGCCACTTGAGCGCCCTGCGCGCCATTCGGACTGGCGCGACACGCGCGTAGGTGGCGCAGCGCCGGCGCCGGGCGCACCCGCCGCCGCCGCGATGCCGTCGGCGATCGCGGGATCGAGTCCGCGCACCTCGGGCTCGGCGACGAACTCGGCGGCGCCGGCGAGCGCGGGGTCGTCGGCGACCACGAGCACACGCCCGACGCCGGGGGTCGCGAGCGCGACCGCGACGGTGTCGGCGGCGAACGCGCGCGCGAGCGCGGCCCGCTCGTCGGGGCCGGCCTCGGGGGCGAGGCGCGTCTTCGCGCGCGACGGCGACTTCACCGGGATGACGAGGGTCCAGGCATCCGTGGGCCCGCGCTGCGCGCCAGTTCGCCGCCCGCTGCGCCATTCCGGCTGGCGCGCAGGGCGCGCACGTGGCGCAGCGGCGGGGGCGGGCGCGGGCTCGGGGGCCGGCACGCCGTCGTCGGCCGGGCTCATCGACGCAGCCCCGGCAGCACCTCGCGGCCGTACACCTCGAGGAACGCACGATGGTCGCGCCCGACCTGGTGCACGTACACCCGGTCGAACCCGAGGTCGAGCGCGCGCTGGATGCCGGCGCGGTGCACGTCGGGGTCGGCGCCGATGAGCATGCGCCCGGCGAAGTCCTCGGGGCGCACGGTGCGGGCGATGTGCTCGAAGTCGAACGGCGAGCGGATGTCGCCGCGCGGGATCCGCAGCCCCGCGATCGGCCACTGCGCGACCGCATTCGCGATCGCCTCCTCGTCGGTGGGCGCCCACGAGACGTGCAGCTGCAGCACCTTCGGCATCCGGGATGCGTCGCGGCCGACCTCGCGGGCCCCCTCGGCGAACTTCGCGAGCAGCACGGCGAGCCGGTCGTCGCCGGGCGCGCCCGTGGTGATGAGTCCGTCGACCGTGCGGCCCGCGCGCTTCGCCGTCACCGGGCCGCCCGCCGCGACCAGGATGGGCGGCGCGACCTCGGGCATCGTCCAGAGCCGGGTCGACTCGAGCTTGAAGTCCTGCCCGGCGAACCGCACGTCGCGGCCCGCGATCGACGCCGCGAACAGGCGCTTGATCAGGTCGACCGCCTCGAACATGCGGTTGATGCGCTCGGGCGCTTCGGGCCAGTACTGCCCCACCACGTGCTCGTTGAGGGCCTCGCCCGACCCGATGCCGAGCCAGTGCCGGCCGGGATGCATCGCCGCGAGCGTCGCCGACGCCTGCGCAACGACGGCGGGGTGCATCCGGTACCCGGGGGTCGTGACGCCTGGGCCGAAGTCGCCCGTGGTGCGGGCGGCGATCGCGGCGAGCACGCTCCAGACGAAGGATGACTCGCCCTGCGCCGGCAGCCACGGTTGGAAGTGATCGCTCGCCATCGTGCCGGCGAAGCCGTGCCGCTCGGCGAGCGCGGCGAGCTCGACCGCCTCGGCGGGCGGGAAGCGTTCGAGCATCGCGGCGTAGCCGATGTGCGCAGGCATGCGTCAATCCTGCACCCGGGACGGTCGTGAGAGCGGCCTGAGCCCCCTAAGCCCGTCGAAGGGGGCGCGCTTCGACAAGCTCAGCGAGCTCAGCGAGCTCAGCTGGCTCAGCTGGCTCAGCGAGCTCAGCTGGCTCAGCGAGCTCAGCGGGCTCCTCGGGCTCCTCGGGCTCAGCCGACCAGCGGGCCCTCGGCCTGCGCCTCGTCGAAGCCGGCGCGGTAGCCCTCGTCGTACGCCTCGTCGGCGCCGAGCCGGAAGAGGTCGCGTTCGGCGGGCCGCACGATGCTGCGCGCGCCGGGCAGGTCGAGGTCGCCCACGTACCGCCCGAGACCGCGCACGATCGCGACCGGGATGCCCGCCGACTTGCCCTTCACGAGTTCGGCCGCGCCGGCGATCTCGTCGGCCACGCACGGCATGGTGACCGCGAGCGCCTTGCCCGAGGCATCCGTCGACCCGCGCAGATCCTCGAAGACGTGCACGCCGGCCGCACCGATCGCGAGATCGGTCTGCCCCTCGCGCCAGGCGCGCCCGACGGTGTCGGAGAGGATCACCCCGAGCCGCAGACCGGTGAGCGCCCGCAGGCCGGTCGCCAGTTCGCGGGCGGATGCATCGGGGTCGACGGGCAGCAGCAGCACCGTGCCGTCCGGGGCGTTGGATGCGTCGACCCCGGCGGCGGCCTGCACGATGCCCTGCCGGTTCTCGACGATGCGGGTCACACCGCCCTCGTACTCGCGGGTCGCGACGACGCGCACCGTCTCGGCGGTGATCGCGTCCTCGCGATCGGATGCCTCGATCACGCGCCCCTCGGCCTTCGACACGATCTTCGACGTGACGACGAGGATGTCGCCGTCTTCGAGGTCGGCTGCGGCCGCGATGATGCCGGCGAGGTCGTCGCCCGCCCTGATCTCGCCGATGCCCTCGACGCCTGCGACGCTGAAGCCCACGCACACCCCCGGATGTCTCGCCGACCATCATTGCAGTTCGCGGCAGCCGGAGCATCCGACCAGGCGCATCCGCGTGCGGGCGTCCGCAAGGCCTCGTGCCGCACCCGTCGGCCGCGTAGCATCCGACCATGACGCACGCCGACATCCCGGGCGACGGGCGCACCGAGACGCCCACCGAGAAGGCCGACCGCAACTGGAACGACATCCTGCAGGAGCTCCGCGCCGTGCAGACCGGCTCGCAGATCCTCTCGGGCTTCCTGCTCGCGGTCGCGTTCCAGCCGAAGTTCGCCGACCTCGACGGGTACGAGGTCGGCCTGTACCTCGTGCTCGTCGTGCTCGCCGGGTTCGCCACCGTGCTGGGGCTGGCGCCCGTGATCATGCACCGGCAGCTCTTCGCCCGGCACCAGAAGGCACGGCTCGTGCACACCGCGAACCGGTTGCTCATCGCGCTGCTGGTGGTGGTGTCGCTGCTCGCGGCCGGGGTGGTGAGCCTCATCTTCGACGTCGCCGTCACCCGTGAGGCCGGTTTCATCGCGCTCGGGGTCTCGCTCGCGGTCGTCGTCATGTTCTGGATCGTCGTGCCGCGCATCGGGCGCCGGGCCGCGACGGACGCGGGCGCGTAGCATCCGGGTCGGCGGCGCCGCTTACGCTGGATCGCATGCGCATCGCCACCTGGAACGTCAACTCGATCCGCACCCGCCACGCCCGGGTCGTCGACTGGCTGGTGCGCGAAGACGTCGACGTGCTCGCGATGCAGGAGATCAAGTGTAAGCCCGAGCAGTTTCCGCACGAGGCGTTCGAGGCGGCCGGGTACGAGGTCGTCGCGCACGGGCTGAACCAGTGGAACGGGGTCGCGATCGCCGCGAGGCATCCGATCACCGATGTCGAGACGCACTTCCCGGGCCAGCCCGGCTTCCTGAAGGGGCATGACGGGCCCGACCTGCCGATCGAGGCGCGTGCGCTCGGCGCGACCGTCGGCGGCGTGCGGCTGTGGAGCCTGTACGTGCCGAACGGGCGCGCCCTCGCCGACCCGCACTACGTGTACAAGCTCGACTGGCTCGCCGCGCTGACCGAGTACACGCGCGCCGAGACCACCGGTCGGCCCGAGGTGCCGTTCGCGCTCATGGGCGACTTCAACATCGCGCCGTTCGACGTCGACAACGGCGACCCGGCCGTGCGGGTCGGGGTCACCACGCACGTGTCGCCCGAGGAGCGCGAGGCGTTCTTCACACTCGAGAACGCGGGTGTCGCCGACGTGGTGCGCGCGCGGGTGCCCGAGGGCCTCTACACCTACTGGGACTACCAGCAGCTCAAGTTCCCCCGCAACGAGGGCATGCGCATCGACTTCATCCTCGGTTCGGCGGCGTTCGCCGAGCGGGTGACGGATGCCTCGATCCACCGCAACGAGCGCAAGGGCACCGCGCCGAGCGACCACGTGCCGGTGCTCGTCGACCTCGCCGACGCCGAGGGCGACGACGAGGACTTCGACCGGCCGATGTTCCTGTAGCGGGCGGCGGGTCAGTCGCGCAGCACGCCCCACTCGCGGGCGCGCGCGACCGCGTCGGTGCGCGAGGTTGCGCCGAGCCGGTGGTTGATGCGGGCGAGGTGCGACTTCACGGTCGCCTCGCTGAGGTGCAGGGCCGCGGCGATCGCACGGTTCGACTCGCCGGCCGCGACGAGTTCGAGCACCTCGAGCTCGCGGCGGCTGAGCGGGGCGAGCTCGGCGCGTTCGGCGAGCAGCACGGCGCCGCGCACCGGGTCTCCTGCCGCCGCCGAGCGGATCGCGGCCACCAGCACGTCGGGCGGGGCGTCCTTCAGCAGGTACGACGTGGCGCCCGCGTCGATGGCGCGCACGATGTCGCGGTCGCTGTCGTAGTTGGTGAGGATGAGCACCGCGGGCGGGGCGACGGGCTCCGGCCCGCCCGAGCGGATCAGGCCGGTCGCTTCGGCGCCCTGCATCCCGGTCGGGAACTGCAGGTCCATGAGCACCACGTCGGGTCGCAGGGTCGCGACCGCGTCGATCGCGGCGGATGCCTCGCCGAGATCGGCGACGACCTCGACATCGGGCTCCGACGACAGCACCGCCCGCAGGCCGGCCCGCACGACGGGGTGGTCGTCGACGATGAGCACGCGGATCACGCCGACCTCCCGGGAACGGTCACGGCCACGGCGGTGCCGCGCCCCGGCGCCGACTCGATGCTCAGCGTGCCGCCGAGGGCCGCCGCACGCTCGCGCATCGACTGCAGACCGAACCCCGAGGTGGTCGCCGGGTCGAAGCCCGCACCGTCGTCGACCACGTCGAGGGCGACCTCACCTGACCCGAGATGGCTCAGCGTCAGGTCGACCCGGGTGGCGCCGGCGTGCCGCACCGCGTTGGCGACCGCGCCCTGGGCGATCCGCAGCAGCTCGCCCGCCGTGACCTCGTCGAGGTCGTGCGGGTCGCCCGTCACGTGCGCGCCGACGGGCACCTTCGAGATCGCGGTGGTCTCGACGGCGAGCCGCTGCAGTGCGGCCGCGAGTCCGTCCGTGGCATCCGCCCGCAGCCCGGCGATGAACCGGCGCGACTCGGCGAGCGCATCGCCCGCGGTCTCCCGAGCGAGCCGGACGTCGGCCCGCACGGCCGGGTCGAGCGCACCGCGCTCGGCCGCGTGCAGCAGCAGCTGGATGCTCGACAGGGCCTGCGCGACCGTGTCGTGCAGGTCGCGGCCGATCCGCGCCCGCTCGGCGAGCACGCCGGATTCGCGTTCGGCGGCGGCGAGCCGGTCCCGGGTGTCGGTGAGTTCGCCGATCAGCCGGTCGCGCTCACGCGCCTGCCGGATGAACGCTTCGAGCGCCGCCGAGATCACGACCGCGACGGCCGCGCCGAGCACCGGCCCGATCACCCCGCCGAGCGACCACCCCGACCGCAGCCCGGGCACGACCACGGCGATCGCGGTGATGCCCGCCACCCAGGCGATGCCGCGGAGCCCGGGCCGCTCGTGCAGCACGATGAAGCACAGCGGGAACGCGAGGAACAGCGCGTCCGCGGCGACCCAGACGAGCCCCGCCCAGATCAGGACGGCGGCGGCGAGCCAGACCAGCCGGATCCGTCGGGCGCGCCGGGCACGCGCCTCGGTGCCGGCCGCGGAACGCGCCCCGAGCGCGCAGCACGCGACGAACCCGGTCACGCCCGCAAGCGTCGCGACCGCAGTCGGCGTCCAGCCGGATTCCGCGATCCCGATGCACGCGCGCAGCACCACGATGGCGACCAGCCCGGCCAGCAGCGCGGCGACCGCCCAGCCGAGCACGGTGAGGATCCGCGCGATGCCCGGCGGATCGCCGCGGTGGTGCGACCGGGTCATGGCTCGAGGCTACCCGGCCGGCGCCGGCCCCGATTCATCCGTTCGGATGAACGCGCGCACCCGCCCGACGCGACAGGCTCGACCGCATGAGACGACTCTTCATCGCAGCCTGCGTCTACCTCGCCGCCGGCCTCGCCGGCGGCCTCTTCCACCGCGAGTTCACGAAACTCACCGGGTTCCCCGAGGGCGGCGCCACGCAGCTCGCCGTGGTGCACACCCACCTGCTCACGCTCGGATTCCTCGCGATGCTGCTGTTCCTGGTGCTCGAGCGGCTCTTCGCGCTCAGCCGGTCGCGCCTGTTCGGATGGTTCTTCTGGACGTACAACGCGGGCCTCGTGCTCACCGCCGGCATGCTGGCGCTGCACGGGTCGCTCACCGTCCTCGGGCTCGAGAGCTCGAAGGCGATCGCCGGCATCGCCGGCACCGGTCACCTGCTGCTGGGCGTCGGCACCACGCTGCTGCTGGTCGCGCTGGGCAAGCGGCTGCGGGCGGACCGCATCGCATCGGCGGATGCCCCGCTCAGCGCCGCATCGGACGCCCCGCTCAGCGCCGCCCGGTGAACCCCTGCATCGAGCGGTAGACGCCGAAGCCGTCGCCCACGACGCGGTCGAACACGCGCGTGGGCAGCACGGCGCGCAGCACGCGTGAGAGGCGCACGCTCGACGGCAGCTCGAGCAGCGGATCGCCGGCGAGCATCGACCGCCACACCCGGTCGATGACGTAGTCGGGCTCGAGCACCGGCGCGAGCAGCGGGCCCGTCGCACCGGCGAACATGCCGGTCGAGATGTAGCTCGGGGTCACGGTGAGCACCTTCACGTGCCGGTGCCCGGCCTGCTCGAGCTCGATGCGCAGCGAGTCGCTCCAGCCGATGACGGCCGCCTTCGACGCGGCGTAGGTCGCCATCCGCGGGTTGCCGAGCGTGCCGGCCGCGCTCGCGATGTTCACGATGCGCGCCTCGCGGGCGGGGTCGGCGATCATGCCCGGCAGGAACTCGCGGGCGACGTACATCGGCGCGAGCGCGTTGACGAGCATGGTCGGGCGGATGTCCTCGCCGCTGTCGGTCTCCCAGAAGTACCGGTTGCCGCGCACGATGCCGGCATTGTTCACGACGATGTCGGGGTTGCCGACCTCTTTGCGCACCTTCTGCGCGTGCTTCGCGATCGCGCCGAGGTCGCCCACGTCGACCACGTAGGTGTGCACGCGGGTGCGGCCGCGCGAGCGGGCGCCGAGCTCGTCGGCGGTGCGGGCCAGCGCGCCGGCGTCGCGATCCCACAGGATGACGGATGCCGCGCCCTCCGCCACAGCCCGCTCGGCGTACATCCGACCCATGCCGGCGCCGCCCCCGGTGATGAGCAGTGTCGCGCCGCGTACCGTCCTCGTCATACCTGCAATTCTGCCGCGCCGACCCCCGCACCTCGAACGGATCCGACGGCGGGCGCGTGTTACGTCGCGGGTCGGGCGGCCACGACAGGATCTGCGGGCGTGGGTAGCTTCGAAGCACCGCCATTCCACGTTCTTCGGAGAACCCCTGTGTCCGTCGCAGTAGCTTCCACCCCCGCCGACGTCGCCGGCACCGCGGTCGGCGTGCGGCTCACCGGCCTCGGCCGGTCGTTCGGCGAGCGCCCCGTGCTGCGCGACGTCGACCTCGAGGTCGTGCCCGGTGAGATCGTCGCGATCCTCGGGCCGAGCGGCTGCGGCAAGTCGACGCTGCTGCGCATCGTCGGCGGGCTCGACCGCGCCACCGCGGGCTCGGTCGAGATCGACGGCACGCCCGTGCGCGACTACGACGTGCGCTGCGCGGTGGGGTTCCAGGAGCCGCGGCTGCTGCCGTGGCGCTCGGTCGAGCAGAACGTGGCGCTCGGCCTTCCCCGCGGTACGCCGCGGCAGACCGGCCGCGCCCGCGTCGCCGAGCTGCTCGAACTCGTCGGTCTCGCGTCGTTCGCCCGCCACCGCCCCCGCGAGATCTCGGGCGGCATGGCGCAGCGCACCTCGCTCGCCCGGGCGCTCGCCCGCCGGCCCGAGGTGCTGCTGCTCGACGAGCCGTTCGGCGCGCTCGACGCGCTCACCCGGCTGAAGATGCAGGACCTGCTGCTCGACGTGCACGCGGCCGCCCCCACGACCGTCCTCCTGGTCACCCACGACGTCGACGAGGCGTTGCAGCTCGCCGACCGGGTCATCCTGCTCGGTGCCGAACCCGACGACGACGAACTCGGCCCGGCAGCCCCAGGAGCCGTCATCCGCCAGGTCGTCACCGTCCCCGGCCACCGACCGCGCGACCGCGGATCGGCCGAGCTCGCCGAACTCCGCGGCCGCCTCCTCGACGGCCTCGGCATCGACCGTCACGGCAAGGCACGTGGCATCCCCGCGACCACGACCATCCCGCACTACCCCTACTGACACAGCCCTACTGACACAGCCCTGCACCGCCCATCGAAGGAGTCCCGCCCATGTCCCGCTCCCGCTTCCTCCGCTCCGCGCTCGCGGCCGGCGTCGTCGCCGCGGCATCCGCCCTCGTCCTGACCGGGTGCGTCGCCGGCGAGGGCCAGGCCGCCCAGCCCGAGGCATCCGAAGCCGGCGACGGCGCCACCTCGCTCGAGGGCCAGACCCTCGCGATCGACTTCGCCACCTACAACCCGCTGTCGCTCGTGATCAAAGACCAGGGCTGGCTCGAAGACCTCGGCCTCGAGGTCACCTGGGTGCAGTCGGCGGGCTCGAACAAGGCGAACGAGGCGCTGCGCGCCGGCGCGGTCGAGGTCGGTTCGACCGCCGGTTCGGCGGCGCTGCTCGCCCGCTCGAACGGGTCGCCGATCCAGGTGATCGACCTGTACTCGCAGCCCGAATGGTCGGCCCTGGTCACGGTCGACGGCACCGGCATCTCGACCGTGCAGGACCTGAAGGGCAAGCAGGTCGCCGCCACCAAGGGCACCGACCCGTACTTCTTCCTGCTGCAGTCGCTCGAGGCCGAGGGCGTCTCGCCCGACGAGATCACCGTGCAGAACCTGCAGCACGCCGACGGTTGGGCCGCCCTGCAGAACGGTTCGGTCGACGCGTGGGCGGGCCTGGACCCGATCATGGCCGGTGCCGAAGAGGCCGGCGCGACGCTGTTCTACCGCAACGTCGACTTCAACTCGTACGGGTTCCTGAACGCCACCGAGGACTTCATCCAGAACAAGCCCGAGGTCGCGCAGGCCGTCGTCGACGCGTACGCGAAGGCGCGCGAGTGGGCCGAGGCGAACCCCGAGGAGACCGCGCAGATCCTCGCCGACGTCGCCGGCCTCGAACTCTCGGTCGCCACCAAGGTCATCGACGAGCGCACCAACCTCGACGTCGACCACGTGCCCGGCGACACGCAGGTCGCGGTGCTCGAGAAGATCGGCCCGATCTTCGTCGAACTCGGCGACGTCGCCTCGCAGCAGCAGGTCGACGACGCGCTCGACACGCTCATCAACGACGAGTTCGCCTCCGCGGCCGACCCGTCGCGCTTCGAAGACTGAGGCCGAGCAGATGACGGATGCCTCGCGCGGAACGCGCACCGATGATCGGGCTTCGGCCCGCGATGAGCGAGCGGATGCCTCGGTGACCTCGGTCGACGGGCAGTTCGCGTCACCCGTGGCCGACGGCGGGCTCGCCGTCGCCGCAGCGGGACCGCTCGGATCGTCGGGCATCGACCGCCGCGAGGCATCCGTCTCCCCGTCCTCCTCCGCGCCCGGGTCGGCCGGTACGCCGGGGGCACCCGGTGCTCCGGGCGCTGCGGGCGCCCGTCGCCGCCTGGTCGACCGCCGCTGGTTCCGCGTCGTCGGCGGCGCACTCATCCCCATCGTGCTGCTCATCACCTGGCAGGTCGTGTCGACCTCGGGCGCGGTGCCCGTCTCGCAGCTGCCGAGCCCCGAGATGGTGTGGCTCGCCGCCGTCGACCTCGCGCAGCGCGGCCTGCTCGGGCTCTACGTCGCGATCTCGACGCAGCGCGTCTTCATCGGATTCGCGTTCGGGGCCGCGATCGGGCTCGCAGCCGGCGCGATCGTCGGGCTCTCGAAGCTGGGCGACATCCTGCTCTCGCCGACGCTCGGCGCGATCCGCGCGGTGCCGTCGCTGGCCTGGGTTCCGCTGCTGATCCTCTGGTTCAAGATCGGCGAAGAGTCCAAGATCATCCTCATCGCGATCGGCGCGTTCTTCCCCGTGTACACGATCGTGGCGGCCGCGCTGCGGCACGTCGACCGACAGCTCTTCGAAGCGGGGCGCGCGTTCGGGCTGCGCGGCATCCGCCTGTTCACGGCGGTGCAGCTGCCCGCCGTGGTGCCCTCCGTCGTGTCGGCGCTGCGGCTCGCGCTCGCGCAGGCGTGGCTGTTCCTCGTGGCGGCCGAGCTCATCGCGAGCTCGATGGGCCTCGGGTTCCTGCTCGTCGACTCGGGCAACAACGGTCGCATCGACCGGATCTTCCTCGCGATCATCCTGCTCGCGATCCTCGGCAAGCTCACCGACGCCGTCGTCGGCCTGTTCGAGAAGTGGGCCGTGCGCCGCTGGGCGTGAACCCTCCCGCGCCCTGAGCCACCCGGGCTTCAGGCTCGGCTCTGCGCCAGTTGCGCATCCTCCGCACCAGGTCGGATGGCGCAGACGCGCCCGAAGTGGCGCAACCGGGGGCGCCGAGCGTCGCGTGCGCCATCCCGGATGGCGCAGACCGGCGCGAACTGGCGCAGTCGGGCGAGCTTTCCGCCGATTGCGGTATTCAGTGTTGCTATCTACCGGTACTCATGCTTACTATGTACCAGTACTCAGCAACACCGACTAGTCGAGAGGAGGCGTGATGGGGAAGCAGATGACCGAGATGCTCAAGGGCACCTTGGAGGGCATCGTGCTCGCACTCATCGCGGGGCAGCCCGCGTACGGGTACGAGATCACCGCGCGGCTTCGCGAGCAGGGGTTCACCGACATCGCCGAGGGCACGATCTACGCCCTGCTGGTGCGCATCGAGCAGCGCGGGCTCGTCGATGTCGAGAAGGTCCCCTCCGAGAAGGGGCCGCCGCGCAAGGTGTACTCGCTCAACCCCAGAGGTCAGCAGGACCTCGACGAATTCTGGAGGACATGGAGCTTCCTCGCAGACCGGATCGCACAGCTCCACGCGAAGGGGAACTGACATGGCCGCGAAATGGATCGAGACGATCACCGGATCGCTCGACGACAAGAAGCAGTACAAGCAGTACAAGGCTCGCCTCGAGGCGCTGCCCGGCAAATACCGCACGGCCGCCCAGGCGCTCGACCGCTACGTCATCTACTCGGGCGGCGTCGTGAAGAGCGACGTGATGCTCAGGATGTTCGACGACCTGGCCACGCTCTTCGAGCAGGCCGCCGCCGACGGCACGCCCGTCAGCGCGATCGTCGGCGACGACCCCGTGGAGTTCGCCGAGACGTTCCTCGCGAACTACGCCGACGGGCAGTGGCGCAACAAAGAGAAGCAGCGCCTCACCGACGCGATCGGCGAAGCCACCGCAGACGAGAACTGAGGCTCGCTGGCCTCGGCGGGAGGGAACCACCGTGAACACCGCACTCCAACCGGCGATCCGCGTACGCGGCATCGAGAAGTCGTTCCAGGACCTGCACGTGCTGCGCGGCGTCGACTTCGACGTCGCACCGGGGACCATCTTCGCGCTGCTCGGCTCGAACGGCGCCGGCAAGACGACGCTCGTGCGCATCCTCGCGACCCTGCTGAACGCCGATGCGGGTGCCGCGACGGTGCACGGCCACGACGTGGCCGAGAAGCCCGGCGACGTGCGCGAGTCGATCAGCCTGACCGGGCAGTTCGCCGCGGTCGACGAGGTGCTCACCGGGCGCGAGAACCTCGTCCTGGTCGCGAAGCTGCGGCATCTGAAGCATCCGGCCGCGATCGCCGACGACCTGCTGGCGCGCTTCTCGCTCACCGAGGCGGGCGGGCGCCGCGCGGGCACCTACTCGGGCGGCATGCGCCGCCGCCTCGACATCGCGATGAGCCTGATCGGCGACCCGCCCGTCATCTTCCTCGACGAGCCGACGACGGGCCTCGACCCGCAGGCCCGCATCGAGGTCTGGCAGACGGTGCAGCAGCTCGCCGAGGGCGGCACCACCGTGCTGCTCACCACGCAGTACCTCGACGAGGCCGAGCAGTTGGCCGACCGCATCGCGATCCTGCACGAGGGCCGCATCATCCAGAACGGCACCCTCGCCGAGCTGAAGCAGCTCCTCCCGGCCGCCCAGGTCGAGTACGTCGAGAAGCAGCCCACGCTCGAGGAGGTGTTCCTCGCGCTGGTCGGCGCACCGACCGGAACGGAGTCATCATGACCGCGCACGCCCTCGGCGACACCCGTGTCCTCACGGGCCGCTCGCTGACCCACATCCTCCGCAGCCCCGACACGATCATCACCACCGCGATCACCCCGATCGCCCTGATGCTCCTGTTCGTGTACGTGCTCGGCGGGGCGATCGACACGGGCTCCGCCGGGTCGTACATCGACTATCTGCTCCCGGGCATCCTGCTGATCACGATCGCGTCGGGCATCGCGTACACGGCGTACCGGCTGTTCCTCGACCTGCAGGGCGGCATCTTCGAACGATTCCAGTCCATGCCGATCGCGAGGTCCAGCGTGCTCTGGGCGCACGTGCTCACGTCGCTCGTCGCGAACCTCGTCTCGGTCGCGATCGTGGTCGGCGTGGCGCTGATCATGGGCTTCCGCACCGGCGCATCGGTCGGCGCCTGGCTCGCCGTCGCCGGAATCCTGGTGCTGTTCACCCTGGCTCTGACCTGGCTCGCGGTGGTCGCGGGGCTCTCGGCGAAGACGGTCGACGGCGCGAGCGCGTTCAGCTATCCGCTGATCTTCCTCCCGTTCATCAGCTCGGCGTTCGTGCCGACCGGGTCGATGCCCGCACCGGTCGCCTGGTTCGCCGAGCACCAGCCGGTGACGTCGATCGTGAACACCCTGCGGGCGCTGTTCGCGCAGCAGCCGGTCGGCGCCGACATCTGGGTCGCGCTCGCCTGGCTCGTCGGCATCCTCCTCGTCGCCTATGTCTGGGCCGTCGCGATCTACCGCCGCAAGTTCAGCTGACGTCCTCGACACGTGGCTCGACCGGCCGCGACGAGGGGTCCGAGGAGGATTCCGGGGTCGCGGCCGGCTGCGTCTCCTGGAGGGCCCGGATGAGCGAGCGCGCGTCGAACGGACCCCGGTGCCGCCGACCGTTGACGAACAGGGTCGGCGTGGACGTGATGTCCATCGCCTCGGCGTCGAGGACGTCGTCGCGGACGCGGGCGGCGACCTGCGCGGAGGTCAGGTCGGATTCGAACCGGTCGACGTCGAGGCCGAGCTCGGCGGCACGGCGCAGGATGTCGCCGGGCAGCAGGTGGTCCTGGTCGGCGAACAGGCTCCGCTCCATCTCGAAGAACCGGCCCTGCAGGGCGGCCGCCTCGGACGCCTCGGCCGCCGCCTGGGCGTTCGGATGCACCTGCGAGAGCGGCGCGTGCCGCCAGACGTAGCGCAGCCGGTCGCCGAGCACCTCGTGCACCTCCTGGATCGACCCCGAGGCCTTCAGGCAGAACGGGCACTGGAAGTCGCCGTACTCGACGATCGTGTACTCGGCGTCGTCGGAGCCGAACACGTGATCGCGCGTCGAGTCGACCGGCCGCGCGAGCGTCTCGCCGACCCGCTGCACGGGGCTGACCGCGTCGGAGATGCGGAAGATCGCGGTGGCCAGGAGGAACGCGATGAGCGACGCGGCGAGCACGCCGACGCGCGCCTCGTTCTGTGCGGCGTCGTCGTCGATCGCGAGGTCGACGATGAACAGCGAGATCGTGAAGCCGATGCCGCACAGCGCCGCCCCGCCGGCCATGCGCGCCGAGGTGAGCCCCATGCCGAATTCGCCGACTCGCAGCCGGCGCAGCACGGAGGTCGATCCGAAGACGCCGACGAACTTGCCCACCACGAGCCCGACGACGATGCCCCAGGTCACCGCCGACCCCGCCGCGTCGGCGAGGATCTCGGGGCTGAGGTGCACGCCCGCGTTCGCGAGCGCGAACACCGGCAGGACGAAGTACGCGATGTACGGGTCCCACGCCGATTGCAGTCGCTCGTTGATCGAGATCGACTCGCGCAGGCTGTTCGCGGCCTGCCGCGCGTACTCGCTGTTCGGTGACTGACGGAAGGTCCGCGCGAGTTCGAGGGCGTGTTCGACGTCGCGGCGGTTCGGCCGGTAGACCGGCACGAGCAACGCGATCGCCACTCCGGCGAGCGTCGGATGCACGCCCGATGCGAGGAAGCAGAGCCAGACGAAGACGGCGAGCGTCGCGTAGACCGGGCCCCGTCCGCCGCGCAGGTAGCGGGTCAGGTAGACCCCCGCCAGACCGACCGCGGCCAGCGCCAGCGGCAGCGGGGTGAAGTCCTCGGTGTAGACGAACGCGATGATGCTGAGCGCCCCGATGTCGTCGACGACGGCGAGCGCGAGCAGGAACACGCGCAGTCGCCCGGGCACTTTCGGCCCCACGAGCGCGAGCGCGCCGACCAGGAACGCCGTGTCGGTCGAGATGACCACGCCCCAGGCGTGCTCGTGGCCCGTCCCCGACGCGATGAGCACGAAGAGCAGTGCGGGCACCGCGAGGCCGGCGAGCGCGGCGATCACGGGCACGAGCGCGCGCGACCAGCTGGTGAGCTCGCCGATCGCGAACTCGCGACGCACCTCGAGCCCGACGGTGAAGAAGAACATCGCCATGAGCGCGTCGTTGACGACCGAGTGGAGGGTGAAGTCGAGCCGCAGGTCGGCGACCCCGATCGACAGCTGCGTCTCCCAGAACGACTCGTAGCCGCCGGCGCCGGCGTTCGCCCAGATGATCGCCGCGACGGTGGCTGCGAGCAGCAGGATCGCTCCGATGCGGTTGCGTCCGAGCGACCGCAGGGCGTCGGCGAACGACCGGCGGGGTGGGGCGTTCTCGGGCTGGGGCTCCGAGGCGGTCGGGGAGATCGTGACTTCCGGCATGGGGCGGCCCTCTCGAGGATGTGGGCTGACGCGACGACGTGCGATGCGATGCGCGCCACGCTAATCCGATGGTCTGGCTGCGTCCACACCCGGTCCCCGGTGCGCACCCGGGAATTCCCGAATCGAAGCCCGGGGTTACGGGGCGTGACGCCCGGCCCGACACCGGCGGGCGAGGTCGCCTACCGTCGATGGGGTACGGATGCCTCGCGCCGGCGTTGCCGCGACCGATTCGCGAAGGACGCCAGCATGACCATCGACACCCTGCTCGACGAGCAGCGCCGCTACCCCGTGCCCGCCGCGTTCGCGGCGCAGGCGAACGTGACCGCGGCCGACGCCGAGGCGCTGTACGCCGCAGCCGACGCCGACCCGGTCGCGTTCTGGGAGCGGCAGGCCGAACGGCTCGACTGGGCCGAGCGGTGGCAGACGGCGCACACGTGGGCGCACCCGGTGGGGGCCGAGCCGACCGGGGGGCCCGTCGGGGCGACCTGGTTCTCGGGCGGGCGGCTGAACACGGCCGTGAACTGCGTCGACCGGCACGTGGCATCCGGCCTGGGCGACAAGGTCGCCTTCTTCTTCGAGGGCGAGCGCGGCGACCGCCGTTCGCTCACCTACGCCGAACTCGAGCGCGAGGTCGCCAAGGCGGCGAACGCGCTCACCGAGCTCGGCATCGGCCGTGGCGACCGGGTCGTGGTCTACCTGCCGGTGCTGCTCGAGACCGTCATCGTCACCCTCGCCGTCGCGCGGCTCGGCGCCGTGCACTCGCTCGTGTTCGGGGGGTTCTCGGCCGAGGCGCTGCGGTTCCGGGTGGAGGACACGGGCGCGAAGCTGCTCGTCACGACCGACGGGCAGTTCCGGCGGGGGCAGGCGGTGCCCGTCAAGGCGGCCGCGGACGCCGCGGTCGACGGCGTGGCATCCATCGAGCACGTGCTCGTGATCCGGCGCACGGGCGACGAGACGCCCGGCATCCCGTGGACGCCCGGCCGCGACGTCTGGTGGCACGACGTCGTCGACCGCCAGCCCGACACCCACGAGCCCGAGTTCTTCGACGCCGAGAACCCGCTGTTCATCATCTACACGTCGGGCACGACCGGGCGCCCGAAGGGCCTCGTGCACACGACCGGCGGCTACCTGACGCACGCCGCGTACACGCAGTGGGCGGTGTTCGACGTGAAGCCCGACGACGTGTACTGGTGCACGGCCGACCTCGCGTGGGTGACCGCGCACACGTACGAGCTGTACGGCCCGCTGCTGAACGGGCTGACCAGCGTGATCTACGAGGGCACGCCGAACACGCCGCACCCGGGCCGGCACTTCGAGATCATCCAGCGGTACGGGGTGACGACGTACTACACGGCGCCGACGCTGATCCGCAGCCTCATGACGTGGTTCCCGGCCGGGGTGCGCGGCTTCGATCTGTCGAGCATCCGCCTGCTCGGCTCGGTCGGCGAGGCGATCAACCCCGAGGCGTGGGTGTGGTTCCACCGCGAGATCGGCGGCGGCCGCGCGCCGATCGTGGACACGTGGTGGCAGTCCGAGACGGGCGCCGCGGTGCAGGCGCCGCTGCCCGGCGTCGACACGCTGAAGCCCGGGTCGTCGCTGCGCGCGCTGCCCGGCCTGCGCACGCGCGTCGTCGACGAGCACGGCGACGACGTCGCGCCGGGCAGCGGCGGCTACCTGGTGGTCGACGGCACCTGGCCGGGCATGGCGCGCACGGTGTGGGGCGACCCCGACCGGTACCGCGCGTCGTACTGGGAGCGCTTCGCGCACCGCGGCTCGTTCTTCTCGGGCGACGGCGCGAAGCTCGACGCCGACGGCGACGTGTGGCTGCTCGGCCGGGTCGACGACGTCATCAATGTGTCGGGGCACCGGCTCTCGACGATCGAGATCGAGTCGGCGCTGGTCGCGCACCCGTCGGTCACCGAGGCGGGCGTGGTCGGCGTCTCCGATGCCACGACCGGTGAGGCGATCGCCGCGTTCGTGGTCGCCGGCGACGGCGTCGAGGGCCACCCGGATGCCTCGGGCGAGGCATCCGATCGCGCTGCCGCGCTGCGCGCGCACGTGGCATCCGCCATCGGGCCGATCGCGAAGCCCCGTGATGTGGTCTTCGTCACCGACCTGCCGAAGACCCGCTCGGGCAAGATCATGCGCCGGCTGCTGGTCGATCTCGCCGAGGGTCGCACGCTCGGCGACACCACCTCGCTGCAGGACTCGACGGTGCCCGACCGCATCGCGCAGCTGCTCGCCCGCTGACCCGGCCCATACGCCTCCCGACACCCTGCCCGCAGACCTCCACCGGGGTCGGATGGGCGCTGCAGATGAGCGCGGCGCCGCTCACTGCCCGTGCGAGACCAGGGTGCCCGGCGGGGGCAGCACGCCGCCGAACTGGCTGCCGACCGTCGCGAGCGTGAACCCCCGCGCGCGCAGGCCGTCGACGATGCCCGCGGCCGCCTCGACCGTCTGCGCGTGCGTGTCGTGCATGAGGATGATGCCGCCGCGCCCGGCGGCACCTACGGCGTACGCGGTGAGCGATTCGACGCCGGGGTCGCGCCAGTCGTTCGTGTCGACGCTCCAGACGACCCAGACGAGCGGCACGAGCGAGCGCACCCGCTCATCGGATGCCCCGTACGGCGGCCGCACCATCGCCGGCGCCTGCCCGGTCACCGCGGCGATCGCCGCCTGGGTGCGGTCGATCTCGGCGCGCACCTGGTCGTCGGGCAGTTTCGTGAGATCGGGATGCCCCCAGGTGTGATTGCCGAGCTCGTGCCCCTCGGCCGCCGTGCGCCGCACCGTGTCGGGGCGGTTGCCGACGTAGCCGCCCTGGAGGAAGAACGTCGCGGGCGCGCGCCGATCCGCGAGCGTGTCGAGCAGCGTGTCGGTCAGGCCGGTCGGGCCGTCGTCGTAGGTGATGGACACGCAGGCGACGAGGGTGCAGTCGACCGGGTCGGCCGCGGTGGGCGCGTCGCCGGCGTCGAACGGTTCGGCGGCGCGTACGGCGTCGAGGATGCTCCGCCCGAATCCCGTGAGCCACGGCCCCACGGTGCGCGCGGGCAGGACGACCGTCACGGTGTACTCCCCCGACCCGTCGGCACGCACGGGCCACGGCACCGCGATCACGACACCCTCGGCGACGACGGTCGAATCGGCGAGGATCGCCCGCGCGCCCTCCGCCGTGACGTCGCGGAACGGCGCCGCGCCGGGCGGCAGCAGGTTGCCGAGCACGAGCGCGCGAGCGAGCTGGCCGAGCACCTGCCGGTGCGTCTCGGGGCGGTAGAGGTCGGCGCCGTCGCCGAGCGCGCCGTCGGGCGCGCGGTACTGCACGGCGCGGGTCGCCGAGACGGTCACTCCGGCCTCGCGGCGCAGCACGACGATGCGCTCGCCCAGCATCGGGCCGGATGCGGCGACCACGGTGCATCCGATCGAGAACGCGTGCGCGCCGGACGGCGGCCCGGTCCGGGCGCACGCCGGCCCGACCCCGCCGGGCGCGATGTCGACACCGGGCGTCCAGCCCGCCCCGCGCGACGACGCGTACTCGCGCACCGCACCGGCGACGAAGCCGTCGAGCCGATCGCCGAATCCGGTGCGCCCGGGCGGCGTCGCCCACCTGGCCACCGCGGTGAAGTCGGCACCGGCCATCGCCGCGAGGCGCGACACGAGACCCGGTGCCTCCTCGGGGTCGAACTGCGGGATCGCCCGACCGGTCGCCACCCGCGGCTGCGGAGACCGGCCGAGCCGATCCTCGCCGTCGAACCACGGCTCCACGGGCTGCGGCTCGACCGGCACGCCGACGCCGATGCGCGGCGGCCGCCCGACCGACCAGAGCGCGTCGTCGACGGCCGCGGGGGCGCAGCCGGCGAGCAGCGATGCTGCTGCGAGCACCGCGACGAACCCGACGCCGGAGACGCGCCGACGCCTCGCCCACCCCATGCCGTCACCTTACGGGGCGCCGCGGCGGTCAGCGCATCGCGCGGTAGGCGGCGCGGTGCGACGGGTCGAGATGCTCGGTCGCGTACGACAGCATGACGCGGGGCATCCGCGCGGCGTGCTCGTCGAGGAAGGCGAGCAGCTCGTCGCGCGAGATCCGCTTGCCGACCTCGCGCAGCATCCAGCCGACGGCTTTGCGGATGAGGTCGTGCGGGTCTTCGACGAGCCGGGTCGCCACCTCGATCGTCGGGCGCGCGTCGCCCGCCTTGATCGCGGCGAAGGTCGCCACCACCGCGACGCGGCGGTGCCAGACCGAGTCGGATGCCGCGAGGCGGGCGCTGAGCGCCGGGAACGGGTCGGCGGGGGCGGGGACGAACAGGATGTCTCCGACCAGGTACTCGGCCGTGGCATCCACGAGGTCCCAGTTGTCGACGTGCCCGGCCGCCAGGTGCTCGAGGTACGACGCGTGCAGCGCCTGGCGCTGCGCGTCGTCGCGCGTGCGCGCCCGGCTCGCCCGGCGGAACCGGTCGGTCATGACGACCAGCCCGCACATCCGGTGCTCGTGGAACGGGCTCGCGACGAGTTCGTCGAGCTCGGCCTGCGGCAGGTCGGCGAATCGCTTGGCGACGGCCCGGATCTGCGGCATCGTCACGCCGATGAACTCGTCGCCCTCGCCGTACCCGCCCGGGCCGGTCTTGAAGAACCAGGCGTAGGCCTCCGCGCGCTCCGCGCTCGCGAGGTCGGCGAGCGCGGAGCAGACGTCGGAGGCCGTCGCCGGCATGTCAGGCGCGGGGTGCGTCGCCCTCGGCGGGCGCGGCGGGAGCCTCAGGCGCGGCCGGGGCCTCGACCGCCTCGACCGCTTCGACGACCTCGGCCGTCTCGGAGGCGGGGGCCGCGGCGGGTGCGGCGGGCGCGGCGGGTGCGTCTGCGACGGCGGCCGAGACGGTTTCGACCGAATCCTCCTCGAAGCCTTCGTCGTCGATGTCGTCGTCGAACTCGTCGGCGTCGGCGTCCGACGCGGCGTCGGAGGCCGCGCCCGAGAACCCGCCGAGGGCGAGGAGCACACCGAACACGGCGAGCGCGATGACCACGCCGATGATGCCCGCACCGAGCAGGGTCGAGGCGATCTGCAGCTCCGCCTGCCCGCCGTAGACGTCGGCGGCGGTCGCGGTGGGGCTCTGCAGGGCTTCGACCAGGGCGCTGTTGGTGGCCGAGACGCGCACCGCGCCGTAGACCGCGACGGCGCCGGCGCCGATGAGGGTGATCGCCGGCACCAGCAGGGCGACGGCGGTGGACGGGCGGCGTGCAGACATGGAGGTGCCTCTCGATGGAAGTCAGGGTCTCGCCAACCGTACGCGAATCGCCTTTCGGTTCGCTATGCCTTCCGACGCGGCGAGATCGGATGCCACGATGGGCGCATGACCGAGGCATCCGAGCCCGCACCGTCGCCACGGCTACGCACGCGTTGCACATGACGAGGACGCTCTGATCATGCGCGATCTCGGAACGCTACGCACGAAACCCGCGTCGATTCGCAATCAATCGCGGATGCTTCGCTCCTAGCCTGGGATGCAGCGACGCAGCCGCGCCGCGCCCCTGCCGCGCGAATTCCGAGGGCGGCCCGATCCCGAGGAACGGAGGTTCCGATGTCACAGACCACCATGGCGACGATCGTTGGCGAACCCGAGGTCCTCGAGGACGCCCTCACCGTGACACCCGAGGTCATCGCCCTCGCCGACGGCGTCGAGCGCGACGCCGCGTGGCTGCGCCTCAAGGAGGCGGCGACGGCACTGCAGGCACTGCAGGTGAAGGACGGCTCGGTGCCCCCTTCGGAGCTCGCTGAGCCCGTCGAAGCGAACCCCCCTTCGACAGGCTCAGGGAGCGGAGGCAAGCTCGCTGAGCCCGTCGAAGCGAACCCCCCTTCGACCGGCTCAGGCGGCGGAGCCCACGACGAGGCATCCGCCCTCGTGGACGCGATCGTGGAATCGATCGCCGCGCTCGCACCGCGCTTCCCGCACGAGGCCGCCTACCTCGAAGCGCTGCAGACCGACTTCCGCCGGTGGCAGGCCGAGGGCTTCGGGGTGCCCGACTTCCTCGACTCGCTGGTCGAGTTCCAGCCGCAGCGGCACCGGGTCGACGGCATCCGCCACCTTGTGGTGTTCCCGATGTACACGCAGAACGGCTCGCCCGACCGGCACGTCGAGGCGCTCGTCGTCGAGACGATCTGGCCCGAGTTCATCGCCGGCCTCGAGGCATCCGCCTATTCGAACAAGCTGTTCGTGAGCCTGCGGCTGGTCGACTTCACGCCCGGGTACAACACGAACTCGGCGGTACTGTTCCCCGAGACGGTCGCGATGCGCGAGATCCCGCCGTTCACGTGGGGCGCGATCTTCCAGGACCGCGAGGCGGCCCGCTACCGCAGGGTCGTGCGCGCGGCATCCGAGATCACGAAGCTCGACCTGCCCGATGACGCGGCCCGCCTGCTCGACGACCAGAAGCTGGCCGAATCCACCTTCGTGATGTGGGATCTCATCCACGACCGCACCCACATGCGCGGCGACCTGCCGTTCGACCCGTTCATGATCAAACAGCGCATGCCGTTCTTCCTCTACTCGCTCGAGGAGCTGCGGTGCGATCTGACCGCGTTCCGCGAGTCGGTGAAGCTCGAGCGCGACCCCGCGACGGATGCCACGGTGCGCGAGCACGCGAAGCTCGTGCAGTACGCGGTGATCTTCGACCGGATCTTCCGGTTCGCGATCACCGGGTCGCGGGTGCGCAATTACGACGGGCTCGGCGGCCAGCTGCTGTTCGCGTGGCTGCACCGGAAGCACGTGCTCGAGTGGACGGATGTCTCGCTGAGCTTCGACTGGGCCGCGGTGCCCGACGCGGTGGTCGAGCTGGGCGACGCGATCGACGAGCTGTACTGGAAGTCGATCGACCGGCCGAAGACCGCGCACTGGCTCGCCGCGTACGAACTCGTGCGCTCGGTGCTCACGCCGAACCCCGCCTCGGTCTGGGCCGAAGGGCTGCCGCGCGAGGTGCTCGCCGGGCCGCCCAAGGGGTACACCGACCTCGTGATGGACGACGAGTTCCCCCTCTCGATGTTCTACGAGGCGCTCGACAAGAAGATGAAGACGATCATCGAGTCGACGGTGGGCATCACCGGGACGACGGATGACTGAGCTCCCTGAGCGTGTCGAAGGGCCCGCTTCGACAAGCTCAGCGAGCGAGGCTGAAGGGCCCGCTTCGACAAGCTCAGCGAGCGAGGCCGAAGGGGTGCTTCGCGGCCGGACGGTGCTCATCGCGGGAGCGACGAGCGCGTCCGGCCGGGCCGTCGCCGCGGCACTGCTCGATGCCGGCGCGCGGGTGATCGCCGTCGGCAGCGATCGCACCCGCATCGAGGAACTCGAGACCGACCTGCCGGGTCTCGTCGGCGAGGTCGCCGACCTCACCGACGAGGACGAGGTGCTCGAACTCGCGATGCGCGTGCACGCGGCCGTCGGCGACGTCGACGGCGTCATCCCGCTCGTCGGCGGCTGGCGCGGCGGCGGCGGCATCCTCACCCAGAGCGACGAGGACTACCGGGCGATCGAGCGCTCGCTCACCGCGCTGCGCTTCGTGAGCCGCGCCTTCTGGGACGACCTGGTGTCATCCCCCGCCGGGCGCATCGCGATCGTGTCGTCGACCTCGGTCGCAGCGCCGACCGCCGGCGGCGCGAACTACGCGACGGTCAAGGCGGCCTGCGAGGCCTGGATGCAGGCGCTCGCGCGCGGCTTCGCGGGGTCGGATGCCTCGGCCGCCGCGGTGACGTTCCGCGTGCGATCGCTCGCCGGCCTCGAAGAGCAGCTCGCAGCATCCGTCATCGCCCTCTGGGATGCGCCGGCCGCCGACCTGAACGGCACGGTCGTCGAACTCCCGCGATGACCTGACCTTCCGAGCACCATTCCTCACGATCCCTTGTGATCATTGGATCGTGAAGATACCGAATCGAAACGCTGCGGCCATCGCCCCGCTCGCGGTCGCCGCAGCGCTCACTCTTTCGGGATGCTCCACGGCGCATACCGACATCGACGGTCTGGTGATCGGGAAGGATGACGACCCGCGGTCAAGATGCGCGATCTCACCGGCCGTCATCTCTGGAGGGCCGATCCCCGAACTCGCCCCGGTCTCCGGGCCCGACGGCACATTCGGTTTCGAACTCCCCCCGGGCTCCTACGAGTTCACTGCTCGCTGCGCAGATGACGAGATCGGCTCCGCCATCGTGGAGGTTGGCCCATTCGACAGGGACAAGTCCGTCGTGATCACCGTCTCCCCTCAGCCCGAGGACGCGGAGTGACGCAACGATCGTCGCGACATCAGCTCTCCGCGGGCATGCTCCGCGGCATCCTCGCGTTGTCGATGGGGAGTGCGCCCGCCGGTTCGCGGCGCACCCTGACAGGAGGAAGAGCATGACCGTGATCCCCGACGACCTCATCGACCTGGTCGAACGCCCGCTGTTCGGCGCGCTCGGCACGATCAAGCCGAACGACACCGTGCAGGTCAACCCGATGTGGTTCGAGTACGACCCGGCCGACGACGTCATCCGGTTCACGCATACGACGTACCGGGCGAAGTACCGCAACCTGCAGCACAACCCGGCGATGAGCCTGCTCGTGATCGATCCCGACGACCCGATGCGGTTCCTCGAGGTGCGCGGCAAGCTCGTCGATGTCACGCCCGACCCGACCGGCGCGTTCTACGTGCGGCTCGGCACGCGCTACGGCGACCCGGCCACGAAGCCGCCGGCCGACATCGCCGACCGGGTCGTGCTCACCATGTCGGTCGAGCGGTTCCAGCGGAAGTAGGCGGCGAAGCGGCGGCCGCCGGGTTCAGCCGAACTCGGCGTAGCCGGTCGCCTCGGCGCCGGTCGTCCAGCATCCGCCGCCGTCGAGCGACCCGCCGCTGCTATCGGGCGAGCCGAACGCGGCCGTCGTCCACGCCGCGCGCTGCGCCTCGTCGAGCCCGGTCGGCA
This sequence comes from Agromyces larvae, assembly GCF_022811705.1. NCBI lineage: Bacteria > Bacillati > Actinomycetota > Actinomycetes > Micrococcales > Microbacteriaceae > Agromyces > Agromyces larvae. The sequence goes on from NZ_CP094528.1 coordinate 2,817,389, forward strand.
TCGCCGCGGGCCCGTCGGTGCCGGCGTACGCGGGGTTCCAGAACTCCCAGTAGCGGTACTCGAACCCTGCGTCGGCCATGCACGCGCGTACGGCGTCCTGGAATCCGAGCCACCGCTCGCGGGGCGTCGGTCCGGTCGACGGCGGCGGCACCGGTGCCGTGAGCGGGGTGCCCGCGGCTGCGGCCTCGTCGGCGGCATGCCAGGCGGCGCCCTCGCACCCGGCGGACTGCCAGTCGCCGTCGGCCGATCCGTCGCCGCGCAGCGCCTGCATCCACGCCGCCTCGGCGGCGGCGTCGAGGCCCTGCGGCATGGGGCTGCCGCCCTCCCACCACAGCCAGTCGAGGTAGGCGAAGCCGGCGTCGGCCATGCACTGGCGAACGACGGTCTGGCGGCCGAGCCAGCTCGCCTTGGCGTCGTCGGTCACGTAGGCGGGGTCGCCGGGCGTCGTGTACGGGTTGTACTTCGGCGACATCGGGTCGGTCGGGTCGGTCGACACGGGCGGATGCGACGGAGCCGGCGTCGGGGCCGGATCGGGCGTGGGCGACGGCGTGGGCGACGGGACGGGTGCGGGAGGAGGAGTGGGGGCCGGCGTCGCCGCGGGCGGGTCGGTCGCACCCGGATCCTTCGGGGCCGCCTCGATCTGTCTCGGAGCATCGACACCCGGCCTGGAGGAAACCTCGTCGCGATCCCAGGGCAGCACCCCGGGATGCGCCATCAGCACGGCCGGTCCGTCGTGGTCGCCGAACGCCGCGTGCGCGCCGATCGCGAACCCCGCCCCGCACAGCAGCACGAGCGCCGCCGTGCCGAACACGGCGAGGCGACGAGGCGAGGGGCGCGAAGACATTCCGGGCAGTGTACGCAGATCGCGTACCCCTCGCAAAGGTCACACGACCGATTTCGCCGGTCGTTCACGATTTCACTCGGCTCGCCCGCATGCCTGCGAGGCGCCGAGGCGGTGGTTCGGGGGCGGGCTACGCTCTTCGCATGGTCCGGGTGCTGATTCGTCTCGCCGTCTTCCTGGGGCTGGCCGCGGTCGCCCTGCTCCTCGCCGCCCTCCTCGTGCCCGGCATGCATCTGCACTGGGCCGGCTTCCTCCTCGCGATCGTGGTGTTCGCGATCGTGCAGGCGTTCGTCGCTTGGTTGGTCGAGTCGATCTTCCGCCGGGGCGCGCCGGCCGTCGCGGGCGTCGCGGGGCTCATCTCGACTGCGGTCGCGCTCTGGCTCGCGACGCTGATCGGCGACGGGCTCACCTTCGACGGCATCGCGGCGTGGGTGCTCGCGGCCGTCGTCGTGTGGTTGGTCACGGGCCTGATCGGATGGCTCGCCGGCAAGTACCTGCTGCCGCGGGTCGCACCGTCGAAGGCGAAGGAGTAGTCCGGCCCCGCGCAGCGGGCCGTACCGGGCCGGGCCGGGCCGGACCGAGGGAACCGATCACACTCGAGCGGACATTCCGGCGACGGCGATGCCTTCGGCGTGATCTTCGACCGCCATCGCGGTACGCGGGTCACGCTCTCATCGGCGTCGACGAGAGCGGGCCCATCGTCACCTTCTCGATCACCGGCGAGGCCGTCAGCTCGGGTGACGACCAGAAGTGCTCCTCATCCGAGTTCGAGCAGGTCGACACGGAGTGGCAGCTCTCGGTCCCGATGGCGGAACGGTGAGTCGGAGCCTGGCGCTAGGGTGATCGACCATGGGACCGGACCCGCGCGAAGATGCCACCGAAACCGCGTTCATCGAGACCTTCCGACGCTTCATGGACCGGGTGGTGAACCAGCCTCGGGCGTCCGTGGCGATCACAACTCCGGTCGGGGCGGTGGTGCGCGAGCACCTCGGCGGAACCGTCGACGACCTGCCCGTGCTGACTGAGAACATCGCGCAGCACCGGCTCGTCGATGCCGACCTGGCGCTCGACGAACTCGCCTCGCTCAGCGACGGCCGCCTGATCGGCGTCACCGGCGGCAACGCGCGCAGCCATCAGTCGTTCACCGACCTGCTCGAGAATCCGCATTTCGGCTATGCGCCCGGGCCGGTCGACTACATCACGACGTCCACCGGGCCGACGACGAGCCGGCGCACCGTCGCGTTCGGCATCCGGTTGCTGCGGTTCGACGGTGTTCCGGTGGCGGTGCTGCAGCGGGCCGCCTCCCCCGAGCACGGCCTGGAGACGGGCAGGCTCGAGATCCTCGCCGCCGACGCGTCCGCGGGTGAGTCGTTCCTCGCCGAGGTGCACCGGCTCATGCTCGAACGGAGCGTCCTGCGCGGGAAGGTCCTCACCGTCGGTGCCAGCCAGTTCGGTCGCGGCACCGGAACGATGACCTTCCTCGAACGGCCGTCGGTCGCCGCCGACCAGGTGGTCCTGGATGCAGCGACACTCGACGGCATCGTGCGCCACGCCGTCGGCATCGGCGAGCACCGCACGGTGCTGCGCACCGCCGGTCAGCATCTCAAGCGAGGGCTGCTGCTCTACGGGCCGCCCGGCACGGGCAAGACGCTGACCGTGCGGCACCTGCTCTCGCGCACGCCCGAGACAACGGCGGTCGTGCTCACCGGGCCCGCGATCAGGTACATCACCCTTGCCGCCGAGGTCGCTCGCGCGATGCAGCCGTCGATCGTCGTGCTCGAAGACGTCGACCTGGTCGCGAACGATCGGTCGATCACTCCGAACGGCTCGGTGCTGTTCATGATCCTCGATGCGCTGGACGGCCTGGACGGCGACGCGGATGTCACGTTCGTGCTGACGACCAACCGGGTCGAGGTGCTCGAGCGTGCGCTCGCCGACCGCCCGGGGCGCATCGATCACGCTGCCGAGATTCCGCTGCCCGACGCGGCGGCGCGCCGACGCCTGCTCGACCTGTACGCAGGCACGCTGCCCTTCTCGCGCGAGGCCCTCGACGCGGCGGCCGAGCGAACCGACGGCACCACGGGGTCGTTCGCGAAGGAGCTCACCCGCCGGGCCGTGCTGCGCGCGGCGGAAGCCGGCCGCCCGGTGGGCGATGCCGACCTCGAATCGGCCCTCGACGAGCTCCTGTCGAACCGCGAAGCGCTGACGAAGCGGCTGCTCGTGGGCGGTCGGGTCGAGCCCGAGACGAACGGCCCCTCGGGCGCGGTGGCGTACGGAGGGGGCTCGTTCGGGTTCGTCGCAGGCTGACCTGGACGGAGCGCCCGCGCAAGCGGTCAGGAATCGAGAAGCGGCCACCCGCGGGCGGTTCGTAGCGTGACCTGCATGGATACCATCACGAAGATCACCAGCATCGATTCCGTCACCCTCGAAGCGACCGACCCGGTCGCCGCCGAGCGGTTCTACGCCGAGGCCTTCGGGCTCGGCGAGCGAATCCGCGTCGTCGCGACGGATGCTCCGACGAGCGGGTTCCGCGGTTACACGCTCTCGCTCACCGTCTCGCAGCCGGGCGACGTGCGCCTGCTCGTCGACCGCGCCGTCGCCGCCGGCGCGACCGTCGTGAAGCCCGTCGCGAAGAACCTCTGGGGGGTCGGCGCGACCGTGCAGGCACCCGACGGCGCGATCTGGAAGGTCGCGACCACGACCAAGAAGGACTCGGCACCCGCGACGGGCGCGATCGACTCGATCGTGCTGCTGCTCGGCGCCGACGACGTGCCCGCGAGCAAGCGCTTCTACGTCGAGCACGGGCTGGTGCTGGGCAAGAGCTTCGGTTCGTACGCCGAGTTCGACGTGCCCGGCAGCCCGATCAAGCTCGGCCTCTACAAGCGCCGGGCGCTCGCGAAGGACGCCGGCGTCGACGAGGCCGGCACCGGGTCGCATCGCATCCGCATCGGGTCCCCCGAGGGCGCGACGTTCACCGACCCCGACGGGTTCGTGTGGGGGCAGTCTGCCTGACGAGGCATCCGCCCCGCTACGCTCCACGCATGGAATGGATGCTGCTCGGGGTACTGCTCGTCTTCGTGCTCGGCACGATCTCGATCACGGGTTCGCTGCGCACCATCCGCGACTCGAACGACCGCATCGTCGAGCTCCTCGAAGCCGAGGCCGCCGAGCACGAGCGCCGCTGACCGTCTCGCCCTCCGCTGCTCGAGGAGGGAGCGAAGCGACCGTGTCGAGACCCGCGACCCCGCACGCGGTCGCCAGGTCTCGACACGCGTCCTCCTTCGTCGCGGGGTACTCGACCGGCAGGGCAGTGCGTCACCCGAGTCGGTGCAGTTGCTCTCGCCAGTCGTCGGGCACGCGGTCGCGGGGCGACGGCGGGCGCTGCCCCTCGGGGCGGCTGGTCGGCGGGGCGAGCTCGACGGACTCGACGGGCTCGTTGCGCGCGTAGTCCCACATCCAGTCCTCGCCGGGTTCGAAGGACTGGGCGACCGGATGCCCCGCCTCTTGCGCGTGCCGGCTGGCATGCTGCCCGGGCGAGGAGTCGCAGCATCCGATGTGGCCGCACGCCGCACAGCGGCGCAGATGGAACCACCAGCCGTCGGGCAGTTCGAGGCACTCGCCGCAGCCGTCGCCCGACGGCGGCACCTCGGGGCGGATCGCACGGTCGTCGGTCGTGGCATCCGTCATCAGAACCTCCGGGTGAACGGCATGGGCTTGCGCATCCGGATCAGCAGCAGGATCGGGATGAGCACGTACGGCAGGTTGAACGCGAGGAACTTCGCCGGGTTCGGGGTCACCCACTCGGGCTCGCCGAAGAACTCGACGCCGAACACGATGATGCCCGTGATGGACGCGATCATCGTCGCGTAGATGACGGCGGGCAGCTGGATCCAGTTCCACCCCTTGATCAGCGCCGGCACGAGCACGAGGTAGAACGCCAGATAGACGAAGGCGCTGAGACCCGTGACGATGCGCATCCACACCGGCGGGTTCTGGAACAGCGGGTCGGTGTCGTGCGCGTACCACCAGTTCGAGTTCACGATGAAGTTCGGCGACGGCTGGTTGAAGTCGATGCCCAGCGTCGGCACCATGTCGGCGATCGAGCTCGTGATGATGAACAGGCTGAACACGATGACGAAGAAGATGTCGATGGGGCGGTCGCGCAGGCGCAGATTCGCGGGAGCCGAGGGCGCGGCGGGGTCGTGCGGGGTCGTCGTCGACACGGAGGCGGTCATGGCAGACGAGCGTAGCGGCGGCGGATGCCTCGTGGTGCCGGGGATTCGGATCGCACGGGTTGACGAGGCATCCTCGACCTGCTCGACGAGCACCTCCGACGTCTGAAGGAGGAACCTTGACCGAGCGCACCGCGATCGCGGAGTTCACGATCACCCGCGGGTGACGTCTTCTCGCGAGTGTTTCCGTTTGCGCAGTCGGTTTCCGGTCTTCGGGAAACGGGGTGCGCGAACGGAAACACCCGCGAGACCCTGCGGCGCCGCGCTCCGGGACATCCGTCGCGTGGCGGATGCCTCGGGCACGCGCCGCGGCTAGCGTGAACGGGGTGACCGCCCGCCCCGCCACTGCCGCACCCGCCGAACCGGCCGCACCCGCCGAACCGGCCGCGCAGGCCCGCGCCGCCGACGACGCCGACTGGCTGCGGCCCCGACCGACGCGCCACCAGGTGCGCAACGACGCGCTGCTCGCGCTGGTGCTGTTCGCGGCGACGTTCCTGAGCACGCTGCTCTACCGCACGGCGGGGTTCTGGGAGGACCCGGCGCCGCTCTGGCTCGCGACGCTCTGGTGCGCGGGCATGGCGCTGCCGCTCGCCGCTCGCCGCGTCGTTCCCGAGATCGTCGCGATCGTGCTCACGGCGGTGTTCTTCGCCGGCGCCGTCGCCCAGCTCGCCGAGCCGCTGTTCGCGAACATCGACCTGTTCATCGCGATCTACACCGTCGGTGCGTGGAGCCGGCACCGCCGGTGGGCGCTCGCGTCGCGCGTGCTCATCGTCGTGAGCATGCTCGTGTGGCTGTTCTGGGGGCTCATCATCGCCTCGAACGTGCCCGATCACCTGCCCGAGCTCTCGCGCGAGGCCGACGGTGGCATTGTGTCGCCGTACGTCGCGTTCGCACTCATCAACATCGTGACGAACCTGCTGTACTTCGGCGGGGCGTGGTACTTCGGCGACACCGCGTTCCGGTCGGCGCGCTCGCGGGCGGCGCTCGAGCAGCGCACCGCCGAGCTCGCCGCCGAGCGCGAGCGCAGTCGGGCGCAGGCGGTCGAGCTCGAGCGGCTGCGCATCGCCCGCGAACTGCACGACGTCGTCGCGCACCACGTGTCCGTGATCGGGGTGCAGGCAGGCGCCGCGCGGCGGGTGCTCGAGCGCGACCCCGACGCGGCATCCGCGTCGCTGACCGCGATCGAGTCGAGTGCGCGCGAGGCGATCGCCGAGTTGCACGGACTGCTCGGCACGCTGCGACAGGGCGGATCGGATGCCTCCGGCGCCGGAGGCGCCGACCCGTCGACCGCGACCGGCCCCACCGAGGCCGTGGCGCGCGGCTTCGCCGACCTCGCCGCGCTCGCCGCGGCGACCACCGACGCGGGCGTGCCGACGACGTATCGCGTCGTCGGCGACCCCCGTGAGACGACGGGGCTCATCGGGCTCACGGCATACCGCATCGCGCAGGAGTCGCTGACGAACGTGCGCAAGCACGCCGGCGCCGCCGCGACCGCCGAGCTGCGGGTGCGGTGGAGCGAGGCATCCGTCGAGGTCGAGGTGACCGACACCGGGCTGGGCCGATCCGCGGCGCCCGGCGGGCCCGCGGGCGCCGGCGCCGCGAGCGCGGCCGGCGGGCTCGGGCAGGCCGGCATGCGCGAGCGGATCGCGGCGGTCGGCGGCGCGCTCGAGGCCGGCCCTCGTCCCCGCGGCGGCGGGTACCTCGTGCGGGCGACGCTGCCACTGCGGCGAACGGATGCTCCGCAGGGAGTCGTGTCGTGACCGTCCGCGTGCTCGTGGTCGACGACCAGGCACTCGTGCGCGCGGGGTTCCGCACGATCCTCGACTCAGAGCCGGGCATCGAGGTCGTCGGCGAGGCGGCCGACGGCGCGGCGGCGATCGCTTCGATCGCGATGCTCGACCCCGATGTCGTCTGCATGGACGTGCAGATGCCCGGCGTCGACGGACTGACCGCGACGCGGCAGATCGTCGCCGCAGGGGGTGACCGACCCGCGGTGCTCGTGCTCACCACGTTCAACCGCGAGGACTACCTGTTCGACGCGCTCGAGGCGGGCGCGAGCGGGTTCCTGCTCAAGAACTCGAGCCCCGAACAACTCATCGAGGCCGTGCAGGTCGTCGCCCGCGGCGACGCGCTGCTCTCGCCCGATGTGACCCGCGCCGTGATCGCGGCGGCCGCACGCCGCGGCACCCCCACCCCCCACGCGGACGCCGCCGGCGCCGAGGGTTTCCGTTCGCGCACTCCGTTTCCACCTGAACGGAAACCGGATGCGCCAAGGGAAACACCCGGCGGTGCAAACCCCGCCCTCGCGTCGCTCACCGAGCGCGAGCGCGAGGTGCTCGAACTGCTCGCCCTCGGAATCTCGAACGCCGAGATCGCCGCGCGCCTGTGGGTCGGCGAGGCGACCGTGAAGACGCACGTGTCGAACGTGCTGCAGAAGCTCGGCCTGCGCGATCGCGTGCACGCAGTCGTCTACGCCTACGAGCACGGCGTCGTGCGGCCGCAGGGCTGATCCGCACGACGAACGGTCGATCGACCTGTCTGCCGAGGTTCGATCGGGCCGTCGCCGCGCTGCTGCCGAGTTCTGGTGGGGGTGTTCTCGAAACCCGACGCCAAACACGGCATCGACGCCGAGATCTGGACCGACGATGACCGAGCCCACTGCCGCAGAAGCCGCTGCCGACGAAATCTCAAAGGAATGTGAACCGATGGCGCACCGCCGGACATCACTGATTGACGTCGCTTGACGTCGGCAACGGTTTGGAGAATTCATGCGACAGAAGTCATCGCAGGGGTCGTTCTGATGATCGAGAGCTTCGCCGGCACACTGGGCTATGCCGTGGGCATCGTCCTGGCGATCGGGGCTATCGGCGCCGCCATCTACCTCGTCATCGTCCGGTCTCGCCGGTCACGACGCAGGTGAACCGACACGACGGGGCATCAAGGCTGAACGCCCTGATCGCCACGGTCTCGACGACGTCGGCGGCGGAAGCCGTCGCCCGCATGTCAACGGGTTTGTTGTGCTCGACGACGTAGTCGAGGGCTTCCCTCGTCTCGTCGTCCTGAGCCACCTGCAGGCTGCCAGGCTGGCTGATTGCGGTTGCCAGCGAATCCGAGTTGAGCGGCTCCGCGGAGGCGACACCGGTGGTACCGACGAACTTCGCGGCGGCCAGCGCAGCCGTTGCCACGCTCGACGTGAGTATCTTCAATGCTTCTCCTCGATTCAGTCGTGAACCCTGGGAAAGCCACGCTCACCGAGGCAAAGATGCCCGTTGGCTCAGGACGCCCTGTCACGGCGTCGACGCCGGTCGAGGAGGTAGCCGCCACCGCCGAAGACCAGCAGCGCCAGCACTGTCGTCGTTGCCGTCGCGAAAGCCGGATCTTCGACTGAGTTCCACACGTAGGGGCTCACGAACGCGATCACGATCGAAAGTCCGAACCGATTCCAAAGAACATCATCACCTCTCACCCATTGTCCGATTGGCGAGCGGGGCATCCCCGAAACTTGCACCCTTATGTTTGGCCGCACCTTCCTCGTCCCCGCGGAGACGAACCGCTTGGGATGCAATCACGGCGTCCGTGAGCGGGACCAGAACATATACGACTCATTTGGGCCGGCACACGTCGTCCCGCGCCCGACCGACGATTCGCTCGCGCCCGACTGGCATCCGGTTACGCTCGTCGAGCGCTACGGTCCGGGTCGCTGGTTCAGCGCGATCGAGCGCAGGGTCGTGACGATGCTCAGCCGCCCGCGGGACTGAACTCGACCGAGCCGATCAGCCGAGCTCGCGCACTTCGGCCGTTCGCACGCTGGGAGTATCGCCGGTGTTCACCGTGCCGCGCGGCTCGAGCAGCACGAGTTCGACCTCGCCGTCGGCGCGCGGGCAGTGTTCGACGCCCTTCGGCACCACGTACACGTCGCCGGGCCCGAGCTCGACGTCTCCGTCGCGCAGCTGGATGACGAGCGTGCCCGACACCACGAGGAACAGCTCGTCGGTCTCGGGGTGAGAGTGCCTGGTGAACTCGCCGAGCGCCTTCACGACCTTCACGTCGTAGTCGTTCACCCTCGCGAGCCGGTGCGGCGACCAGTGCTCGGAGAACGAGTCGAGTGCGGTGCGCAGGCTCCGCACGTCGTCTTGATTGGTCATCGGCCGGCCTCCACTTCGTCATCGGCATCCTGGACGATCGGCGAGGCATCCGACGAGGCGATCGACGAAGCATCCGCCGAAGCATCCGCCCCGGCCCCCGGCTCCACGCCGGGCGCATCCCCCGGGGCCGACTCGTACCGCTTCGACAACACGCGATACGACTTCGTCGTGAACGCGGCGAGCGCGAGCACCACCATCACCAGCCCGGCGAACACGAACACGAGCGCGATGCCGCGTGCGACACCGTCGCCGACCAGCCAGCCCCACGTACTCTGCCCGTCGGCGCCCTCCATGTAGGGGATGATCCAGAACTCGGCGATCGGCGCGATGAGGAACGCCGTGATCGGCGCAGCCGCAGCCTCGAACGCCTGGGCGAACCCGAACACGCGGCCCTGCGTGCGGAACGGCACCACCTTCTGGATGACGGTCTGCTCGGCCGCCTCCACCGCGGGGATGAGCATCATGTACAGCCAGATGCCGCCGGCGTACAGCCACCACCAGTCGCGCAGCGTGAACAGCGAGCCGAGCACGCCCATGATGACGACGAGCCACAGCATCGTGCGGATGGGGTTGCGGCCGAGCCCGACCTTCGCCACGACCGCACCGCCGATCAGGAACCCGGTCGCGGTGACGGCGAGCACGATGCCCCAGATCTCGACCGGGAACAGCTCGAGGCCGTACGGATCCATGAGCGCCATGTAGACGCCGCCGATCAGGTTGTTGAACGTCGAGAAGATGATGAGCGCGAACAGCCCCGACGCGGCCTTGATGGCCCTGATGCTGCCGCGCAGGTCGAACGTCGACGCGTGCTCGCCCTCGGCTGGCTCGGGCTTCGCCTCGGGGATGCGCACGAACGCGAGGTGCACGAGCGCGAGCAGCGTGAACCCGATCGCGATGACGAGGGTCCACCCCATGCCGAGCAGGCCGATCGCCAGCCCCGAGAACACGCTCGTCACGATGAATGCGAGCCCCTGCACCGTGCCGACGAGCCCGTTCGCGTTCGCGTGACGCTCGACCGGCACGAGCAGCGTCACCGTGGTCGACAGGGCGATGTTGCGCAAGTTCTCGACGACCGCGCCGAACAGGATGACCCCGGTGAACACCCAGAACCACGGCCCGCCCAGGTCGACGAGCGCCTCCTCGGGTTGCGCGAGATAGAGCCCGCCGGCCGCCGCGAACGCGGCCAGCGTGACGACGCTCGACACCAGCATCACCCGGTGCTTGCGATATCGGTCGACGAGCGTGCCGAACAGGATGCCGAACACCGCGACGAGCAGCATGTACGCGCCGCCGATGATGCCGGTCGCGAGCACGGATCTGGTCTCGAGGTACACCCAGAACGTCAGCGCGAACCACAGGAAGCTCGTGGTCACGTTCGCGATGAGCGTATTCACGAGCACCTGCAGGAAGGTGCGCATCCCCGTGGTCGAGGTCGTCGCCTCGGTCATCCTGCGAGCGTAGTCAGCACCTCCGACATCCGCTACAGGCTCCCCGAGCTCATCGAAGGGAGCGAATCCGCCTCGCTTCGACAGGCTCAGCGAGCTCGACAGGCTCAGCGAGCTCGACAGGCTCAGCGAGCTCGTCGAAGGGAACGAATCCGCCTCGCTTCGACAGGCTCAGCGAACTCGACAGGCTCAGCGAACTCGACAGGCTCAGCGAGCTCGACAGGCTCAGCGAGCCTCTCCACCGCAGGGCGGATGCCCCAAGACCCCCCATACGACGGATGCCTCGTCGGCGAGGCATCCGTACCGTGACATCCATGCTCGAACTCGACGGACTCACCAAGCGCTACGGCGACCGCCTCGCGCTCGACGGCGTCAGCTTCGCCGTCGGCGACGGCCGGCTCACCGGCTTCGTCGGCGGCAACGGCGCCGGCAAGACCACCACCATGCGGATCGTCCTCGGCGTGCTGGCCGCGGACGCCGGCGAGGTGCGGCTGGACGGCCGCGCGATCACGGTCGCCGACCGCCGCCGCTTCGGCTACATGCCCGAGGAGCGCGGCCTCTACCCCAAGATGAAGGTGCTCGAGCAGACGGTCTACCTCGCCCGGCTGCACGGCTGGTCGCAGGCGGCCGCCCGCCGCAACGCGACCGAGCTGCTCGAGCGGCTCGGGCTCGAAGAGCGACTGGATGACACGGTCGAGTCGCTCTCGCTCGGCAACCAGCAGCGCGCGCAGATCGCCGCCGCACTCGTGCACCGGCCCGACGTGCTGGTGCTCGACGAGCCGTTCTCGGGCCTCGACCCGATGGCGGTCGACGTCGTGCAGGGTGTGCTCGCCGACGCGGCCGCGCAGGGCGCGCCGGTGCTGTTCTCGAGCCACCAGCTCGACGTCGTCGAGCGGATCTGCGACGACCTCGTGATCATCGCCGACGGCCGCATCCGTGCCGCCGGGTCGCGCGACGCGCTGCGCGAAGAGCACGGCACCGCCCGCTGGGAGCTGCTCACCGGCGGCGACGCCGGCTGGGTGCGCGACGTACCCGGCATCGAGGTGGTCGGCTTCGACGGCGGATGGGCGCTCTTCGAAGCCGAATCGGATGCCTCGCGGCAGGCGGTGCTCGAAGAGGCCGTGCGCCGCGGCGATGTCGTCAGCTTCACCCGCGAGCAGACCACGCTCGCCCAGATCTTCAAGGAGGTCGTGCAATGAGCACCGCCGTTTCAGTGCAGAAGGAGCAGCACGAGCCGCGTTTCAGCGAAACCGTCGGGCTCGTCGCGTCGCGCGAGATCATGTCGCGGCTGCGCAGCAAGGCGTTCGTCATCTCGACGCTCGTGCTCATGCTCGCCGTGCTCGCATCGGTCGTGATCGGCTCGCTCGTGAGCGCCAACCAGGAGCCGCCGAAGGTCGCCGTCGTCGGCGAGGCATCCGACGCGGTCGCCGCGACCGGCCTGCGCTCGGAGCCCGCCGCCGACCTCGACGCGGCCGAGCAGTTGCTGCGCGACGGCGATGTCGACGCGATCGTGGCGCCCACGGCGCTGGTCGAGTCATCCGGCCTGCTCGACGACGCGACGACCGTGACCAGCGGCGCGGATGCCTCGCAGGCCGCATCGGAGGCCGCGTTCGACGTGACCGTGATCGGCCTCGACCAGGCACCCCGCGGCGTGGTGCAGGCGCTCGCGATCACGCCGCCGTTCGCGGTGCTCGACCCGGCGCCCGCCGACCCGCTGCTCGCGTACTTCGTCGCGCTGGGCTTCGGCATCGTGTTCTTCTTCTCGGCGATCACGTTCGGGTCGACGATCGCGCAGTCGGTGGTCGAAGAGAAGCAGACCCGCATCATCGAGATCCTGCTCTCGACGGTCTCGGCGCGGGTCCTGCTCACGGGCAAGGTGATCGGCAACAGCGTGATGGCGTTCGGGCAGATCATCGCGATCGCGGCGCTCGCGATCCTCGGGCTCGCGATCACCGGTCAGCGCGTGCTGCTCGGCGGGATCGGGCCGTCGGTGGTGTGGTTCGTGGTGTTCTTCGCGATCGGGTTCGTCATGCTCGCGGCGCTGTTCGCGGCGACGGCGGCGACCGTCTCGCGTGCCGAAGACGTGGGCAACGTGACCACGCCCGTGACGATGCTCGTGATGATCCCGTACTTCCTGGTGGTGTTCTTCAACGACAACGCAGCGGTGCTCACGATCATGAGCTACGTGCCATTCTCGGCGCCGATCGGCATGCCCGTGCGGATCTTCCTCGAGCAGGCCGAATGGTGGGAGCCGATCGTGTCGCTCGTGATCCTCGTCGCGACGACCGTGGTGGCGGTGCTCGTCGGCGAGCGGATGTACCGCAACTCGCTGCTGCGCACCGGGGCGCGGGTGAAGTTCAGCGAGGCGCTGCGCGGGTAGTTGCCCGTTCGGATGCCTCGGTCGCCGGGGCATCCTCCTCCCGGATCGTCTGTGCCGTCGAACGGGCGGCGAGACTCGCGGCGAGGAACTCGGCCACGTCGAGAAGCTGACGAAGTGCCGCGCCTTCGATCAGCGAGTCCGCCGGCGCCGGCGAACCGGGCCGGTTGTTCGCCTTGTGCTCTTCGTTCCGGGCCCACTTCGTGAGCTCCACGCGACTCGCGATCGGCCCCGAGAAGGCGGCCTTCACCGACTCGGCCACCTTCGCCGGGTTCTTCGCGTCGGGGTGGCCCTTCATGAGGTTCTTGAGCTTGCTGATGACCACGTTGTCGGCGCGCTTCTGCTTCTCGGTCTTCCGGTCGGCGGCGCCCTTGTAGATCATGATCGTGGTCATGCGGGCGTACATGCGCTTGCCCTCGGCCTTCGACACCCGATGCTTCGAGAAGTTGGCGAGGTAGGCCATGATCCAGGCGCGCGGCACGACGTGCTCGCTCTCGAGCCGGTCCTCCTTCGCCCGGGTGTCTTTGCCGCCGTATCCTCGGGATCCCTGATCCTTGTGCCGGCCGATCTCTCCGAGCACGCCTTTCTCGCCCTCGTCGGCGAACTGCTCGCTGGGCGGCACGCCCTGATAGCCGATCCGCTCCCACACGGCTTGGATGAGCTGGGCGAAGTCGGCGATGGCGGCCCGGGTCGCGGCATCGTTCGCGTCGGCGGCGTTCGCCGCGGCGGTCACGGTCGCAGCCTTGGCGATCAGCGCCTTCGCCTCGGCCGCGAGCTCGGGCCGCCCCTTCCGCTTGGCGGTCTCGGCAGCGGCGGCCTGGTGCACGGCGATGGGCGCTTCATGGCTCGCCACCGTGAGCACCGTTCCGCCCCCCGGTCGCGCGGCCAGCTTGAGCGTGTGCGCCTGGCCCTTGACGGAGAACGGCTTCTTGAACAGGCGCAGCACCTTCTGCTTCGCGGCCTCGGCCTTCCCCTTCACCCACGCCTTGCCGGCGGCGACCTTGGCCTTCACCTTCGTGCTGATGCCCTTGATGCCGCGGATGATCGGACCCGCGAGCTTGAGCCCGCCCTTGATGATCGCGTCGATGGCCTTGGTGATGGGCCGCTGGATGGCCTTCAGGATCGAGCGGATCTTCTCGCCGATGCCGCCGATGCCGAGCACGCTGGCCATGAAGCCGATGAGGATCGGCACCATGCGGCCGAGCGCCTGGTCGACCTTGTCGACGACGACGCTCACGTTGCCGCGCGCGATCTCGACGACGCCGTCGAGCACGGTGTTCACGAACTCGGCGATGCGGGCGGCGTTGTTCACGAAGAACATGACGACGTCGTAGATGAGCTTGCAGGCCTTGATGAACGCGGCGGCGGGGTTCAGCAGTCCGATCAGCCATTGGATGCCGGCGACGATGATCTTCGTCACGACGAAGTCCTGCAGCTGCTCCATGATCATGGCCTTGATGTCGCCGATCTTCTCGACGAGCTTCTGCCAGAGGCCGCCGACACCCTGATCCTTCAGCAGGGTGAAGACCTCGACGCCCTTCTCGACCGCGCCCATCGCGGTCTCGCCGATCTGCTTCACGATGCGGGTGCGGATGTTCGTCCAGGTCAGTCCGAAGACGGATGCCACGAGCTTGACGATCCCCTTGATGTCGAAGGTGTCGGGCAGTTCGATGCCGGCGTCGCCGAGCTGCCCGAAGAGCCATGCCATCAGGCCCTTCCTCAGGTGCGTCTCGATGCCGGCGAAGAACTTCTGGATGCCGCCCTTCACGCCGGCGATCAGGTTCCCGAGGAACCGCACCGGCGCGGCGACGATGTCGCCGATGACGCTCACTGCGCGCGCGAGCGCGTTGGTCAGCATGGCCACGAGCTCGCGGATGGTGTTGATGACGGCCTTGATCGCGCCGATCGCCTTGTCGACGAGTCCCTTGTTCTCGGCCTGCAGCGCCTCGATGCGCTCATCGAGGCCCGACCGGGCTTCGACGTACTTCGACGCGAGGGTCTCGACGACCTCGTTCTGCTTGTCGTTCACGTCGCTCTCGAGCTGTTCGAACCGGTCGCCGATCTCGGTCGCCGCTTCGGAGCCGACCTTCTGCAGGTCCTGCGGCAGCGACTTCACGTAGGCGGCGATCTCGGCGCGGCCCTTCGCGATGCGCTGCTTCGCCTTCGTGAGATCCGTGGCGACGATGTCCGCGACCCCCGAGATCACTCCGTCCATGCGCTTCAGGTACAGCTCGCGGCCGGCCTCGTAGAACTCGTCGACCTTGGCGGGCATGCCGAAGAGCTTGTCCTTGGCCCAGCGCAGGCCGCCGAGCCATCCGCCGTACCGATCCGCCTTGTAGGCCGACATCTTCTGCGAGACGTACGACTCGAACGCGGCGCGCGCCGATGCCTCACCGGTCTCGAACGCCTTCTCGACCTTCGGGTCGATGCCGTCGAGCAGCTGCTTCACGTCGGTCTCGGTGGCGGCGAAGATCGACTGGATCTTCGCGGTCACCTCGGCGCGCTTCTGCTCGTCCTTCGACTTCGCCTTGCCCTTCTGCGCGACGAGCTGCGCGAGGGCGGCGACCTTCGACCCCTGCATGCCCTGCATGCCCGCCGCGGCGGTGGCCGAGGCATCCGCCTTGCTCTGCTCGATGGTGGCCTGCTCCTGCGCGCGATACTCTGCGGGGGCGGTGTCGGCGTGCTTGGCGGCCTCCTGCTTGTCGGCCAGCGCGCCCTGGAACTCGGGCTCGTTCGACTCGGCCAGCTGCTGGTCGGTGACGTTCGCCTGCGCCATCTCGTCGCCGACCTGCTGCTTGCCGGCCTGCAGGTTGGTCTGCTCTGGCGGTGCGGGCTTCGGCACGGCTCCGGCGGCGGGCACGGATGGCGCGGGGCCCGGGTTCTCGGGCGCGAGCGGCGTCACGGGCTTGGCGACCGCCTTCGAGGTGTCGGGCGGAGCATCCGTCGCCTGTTCGATGTCCTTCGCCGACTCGTTCGTGCCCTGGCCGACGAGCCCCTTGATCTCGCCCTTCACGTCGCCGGCCTTGCCCGACTTCGCCGCGTCGTCGGCCTCTTTCAGCGTCTTCGGCGACTTCGCCTCGATCGCGGCCTTCACCGCGGCGATGAACGCCTTCTTGTCGAACGTCCCGGGCTGCTGCGCGTCCATCTGGTCGGCCTTGGCGGCCTTCGCCTGCCCGGCCATATCGTCGGCGGGCGCGACCGCGGCGCCCTGCGCCTCCTGCGCCTTCGACGCGGCGGTGGGGTGGGCCCGCTTCGCGGCAGCCGTCGCCTTCACGCCGCCGGTGACCTTCGCGAACGCGGGATCCTGCGCGGGCTTGGTGTGCGCGGGCGGCTCGGGCGGGAGCAGCAGCTTGTCGGCGCTGAGCGGTGCGGATGCCGCGGCGCCCGCGGCGGCGAGACCGGCGCCGGCACCACCGCCCGCGATCACCGCGCCGGGCGCGCCCGCGCCCGCTACCGGCTTCGCACCTTTGGCGCCCCCGACTGCGGGCTTCGGCTTCGCCGCCGCCGCTTTGCCGAGCGGCGAAATCGCCGGCACCGGCTTCGGCGGCGGCACGGGCTTCTTCGCCGCGACCGAGCCCGGGCCGAACCCCGTCTTCGTCACGGCGAGCGCCGCAGCCGGCGGTTTGGTGCCCTCGAGGTCGACGGGGACGCCGACCGCCTTGGCCTGCTTGAGCCCCCGCTCGACGGTGTCGATCGCCGGCTCATCGCGGCGCAGTTCACGCAGCGCGGCGTCGATCTCGGATCCCGCCTGCTCGCTCGGCCACTTCAGCTTCGCCGACATGAGCGCGCTGACCGCCGCGTTGCCTGCGGTGCGCTGCAGCGCGAGCACCGCGCCGGCTCGGCCCGCGGGGCCGTGCGGTGCCGTGCCGGCGCCCCGATGCCGGGCGTCGGCGAGCGCGCTGGTCACGGCAGCCCTCGTGGCGACCGAGTGCGGTGCGCCGGCCATGCTTCGAGTCTCGCCGAGGGTCGCGGCATCCGACCCGCCCGCGACGCACCCGATGGGGCACGCCCGGCCGCCCGATCGGGCACCCCCACCCTCCCGCCGATGCAAGGATGGTTCGGTGAACCAGCTCCACGACACGGCTATCCGCGACTTCGCCAGCGACAACTACTCCGGTGTGCACCCCGAGGTGCTCGACGCGATCGCCGCGGCGAACGGCGGCCACCAGGTCGCCTACGGCGAAGACCAGTACACCGAGCGTCTGCAACAGGTGTTCGCGCAGCACTTCGGCGAGGGCGTCGAGGCGTTCCCGGTGTTCAACGGCACCGGCGCGAACGTGACCGCGCTGCAGTCGATGCTGCCCCGCTGGGGTGCGGTCATCAGCGCGAAGACGGCGCACATCAACTCCGACGAGGGCGGTGCGCCCGAGCGCGTCGGCGGCATGAAGCTGCTGACCGTCGAGACGCCCGACGGCAAGCTCACGCCCGAGCTCGTCGACCGCGAGGCGTGGGGCTGGGGCGACGAGCACCGCGCGCAGCCGGTCGTCGTGTCGATCACGCAGACCACCGAGCTCGGCACGGCGTACACCGCCGACGAGATCCGTGCGCTCGCCGATCATGCCCACGGGCACGGCATGAAGCTGCACCTCGACGGCGCCCGCCTCGCGAACGCGGCGGCATCGCTCGACCTGCCGCTGCGCGCGTTCACCCGCGACGCCGGCGTCGACGTGCTGAGCTTCGGCGGCACCAAGAACGGTGCGCTCGGCGCCGAGGCGATCGTGGTGCTGAACCCCGAGGCATCCGAGGGGCTGATCTACCTGCGCAAGCTCAACATGCAGCTCGCGTCGAAGATGCGGTTCGTGTCAGCCCAGCTGATCGCGCTGCTCGACGGCGATCTGTGGCTGCGCAGCGCCGCGCATGCGAACGCGATGGCCCGCCGCCTGCGCGACGCGCTCGACGCCGGCATCGCGTCGGGCGAGCTGCACGGGCTCGGCTTCACGCAGCAAACTCAGTCGAACGGCGTGTTCGCGACGCTGCCCGCGGGGGTGGCCGACAAGCTGCGGGCGTGCGGGTTCCGGTTCTACGACTGGGATGCCTCGCGCAACGAGGTGCGCTGGATGTGCTCGTTCGACACGGCCGAGGCCGACATCGACGCGTTCGTCGCCGCGATCCGCGAGGAACTCGCGGCCGCGAACTGACCCTGGGGAATACGTCCAGGTTCGATACGTTTGAATGGAGCGGGTCGATGGCGCCCCGAGCTCCATCCGAATCATCCGTACCGTTCGAAAGCTGCACCGCCATGACGCTCGTCACCGACCTCACGTCGCGCAAGGCCGACACCACCGCACCGCTCATCGATCCCCTCATCGAGCGGTGGAGCCCCCGCGCCTACGACCCCGCTGCCGAGGTCTCGACCGACGTGCTGCGCACCATCCTCGAAGCCGCGCGCTGGGCGCCGTCGGCGAACAACACGCAGCCGTGGCGCTTCATCGTCGCCCGCCGCGGCGGCGACGCGTTCACGACCGTGCATGACGCGCTGATGGGGTTCAACCGGGCCTGGGCCGACTCCGCCGCCGTGCTCATCGTGAACCTCGCCGAGACCGTCGACGACGAGGGCCGCCAGCGTCCGTGGGCGCGCTACGACCTCGGCCAGGCCGTCGCGCACCTCACCGTGCAGGCGCAGCACGAGGGCCTGCACACCCACCAGATGGGCGGGTTCGACGGCGCCCGCCTCGCCGAGGCGTTCGGGCTCGGCGAGCACGTCGAGGTCGTCTCCGTCACCGCGATCGGCGTGCTCGGCGACGTCGACGCGCTGTCCGAGACGCTGCGCGAGCGCGAGGTCGCCCCCCGCTCGCGCAAGCCGCTCGAGGAGCTGGTGGTCGCCGCGGGCTGAGGTCGCCCGGTACGGCCTGGGGGCCTGGCGCGCGCGGGCCGAGGCGGTGTGCCGTTCGCGCGCCCGCGCCGCACGGAGGAGTTCTGGTGCGACACGCCGGGCCGCTCCCGCGACACGCCGCTCGGCCCTCCGGATCTCCTACGACGTGCGCATCACGTGCGCCGGTCGGGCCGGTCGGATGTCTCGACCGCTCGTGATCGACGGCGGCCCGTTCAGCTCGCAGTTCTGGGCAACGGTGGCACGAGCGCGCGCAACGCCCAACCGAACAGCAGGAACAGCAGACCCGCCGCGGCCGCGAACAACGCGACCCCGTACGAGACGACCGACGTGAACAGCGACGCGCGCAGGAACGACGCGTTCGCCATCGTCGCCCGCACCGGGTCGTCCTGCGAGAGCTGGGCGAAGGTCTTGCCGCCGCTCGCGGCGAGCGCGTGCTCGCGGATGATCTCGGCCTGCACATAGGCGGTCAGCGGGCCGCTGACCTGCTGCCCCTGGAAGGCCATCGCGTCGTCGGGCACCGTGATGCTCTCGGCACGCAACTCGGTGGTCACCATGATCCACGCCAGGATCGCCACGATGATGAGCAGGATGCCGCCGATGATGCCGGCGAGCCCCACCAATCGCACCCCCTTCACGCGTCCGGCACTCAGCACCGCGGTGCCTGTCTCGAAATCCTCTGCGGACATGGCGGCCTCCCCTCGTCGCGCCTCGTTCCCCCGGGGCGTCTGCGCTCACGTTATCGAGCGGCGGCGGCCGGAGGGAAGCGCCGCGCGCAACGAGCGTGCGACTCGACGGCTCGGCGAGGCGCCCCGCGACCCCGCATGCGCACGCTCACGTGCGTGCACCCCTGTCGGGGGGTTGCGGCAGAATGTCCCGAGTGATCAGCGCGCGCTCCTTCTGGCACTCCCTTCCCATCGAGGGGCGGTGGCTGCTGTCGACGGTCGCATTCCAGACCCTCGGGCGCGGGCTCACCCTGCCGTTCACGATCATCTACCTGCACGAGGTGCGCGGGTTCGACCTCGGGTTGTCGGGGTTCCTGATGAGCCTCATCGCCATCGTCGCCCTGGCCATCGCAGCGCCGAGCGGCACCCTGATCGACCGGTTCGGCGCACGCGTCGTGCTGCTCGTGGGCCTCGTCGCGATGATCATCGGCTGCGTGCTGCTCGCGTACGCGACGAACGCGATCGTCGCCGGCGTCGCACTCGTGCTCATCGGCCTGAACTTCGGCGTCTCGTGGATCGGGTTCAACGCCATCATCGCGACGCTCGTGCAGGGCGACCTTCGGCAGCAGTACTTCGGCGTGAACTTCGCACTCGTCAACCTCGGCATCGGGGTGGGCGGCATCATCGGCGGGTTCTTCGTCGACGTCACGCGTCCCGAGACCTTCACGGCGATCTTCCTGGTGGATGCCGCGACGAACCTCATCCCGATGGCGCTGTTGCTCGGGCCGCTGCGGCGGGTGCGCACGCACGGCGACGCCGAGGCGCGGCACGAGACGCCGGCCGAGGGCTACCGTCAGATCCTGCGCCGTCCCGAGGTGCTGTGGGTCACGCTGCTCACGTTCGTGGCGATGTTCATCGGCTACGGGCAGATGGAGGGCGGCTTCCCGGCGTTCGCGCGGCAGGTCTCCGGGGTGTCGACGCAGATCATCGGGTTCTCGTTCGCGGTGAACACGGCGGTCATCGTGCTGCTGCAGTTCACGGTGCTGCGGTTCATCACGGGCAAGCGGCGCACCCGGGTGATGCAGGTGATGGCGCTGGTGTGGGGCGTGTCGTGGCTCATCCTCGGTGCGACCGGCCTGCTGCCCGACTCGCTCGCCGCGGCGATCGGCGTGCTCGCGTTCATGGGTGTCTTCGCCTTCGGCGAGACGATGCTGCAGCCGACGGTGCCGGCGGTCTACAACGACCTCGCGAGCGATCGCAGCCGCGGGCGGTACAACGCGATCAACTCGGCGGCGTTCCAGGGCGGCGCCATCCTGGGGCCGATCGCGGCCGGGCTCCTGCTCGACCACGATCTGCAGGCGGGCTACATCGCGACGATGGTGATCGGATGCCTCGCCATCGCAGTGCTCGCGATCGCGCTGGAACGGCGCATCGCCCCCGACGTGAACGGCGTGCCCGAACCCGAGCCGGCGGCGTCACCCGCCGAGTAGGCGCGGCCGCACAGCAACAGGATGCGCAAGACAGCGTCTGAGTCGCGTCGTGCTGATTCGGCGCTGTGGAGAGCACGCGCATGCCGTGCGGCCAGCCGCGCTAACATCTCGGCGTGAATCTCGTAAAGAAGACCTTCTCGGTGCTCGGCGGCGTCGCCCTCGCGGCAACCCTCGCCGTAGCACCGGTCAGCCCTGCCGCCGCGGCGACGGATTGCGTCGACAACGTCTACAAGTACGGCGGATACTCCAGCTGTGTCGGCGACATCCAGAAGATCCTGAACCTGGCGCACTCGGTCCAGGGCAGCTACCGCCTGAAGGTCGACAACTCCTTCGGCGCCAACACCCGCAACTCCGTCAAGTGGTTCCAGTCGTCGAAGGGGCTCACCGCCGACGGCGTCGTCGGCCCGAAGACCTGGCAGGCGCTCTGCGCACACAAGTTCGGCTACGGCACGGCGGCATTCCTCAAGTCGGCATACGCCGCGCAGGACCACGCCGGCTGCTGAGGCGCACACACGCAGACCTTCCGGGCCCCGCCTGCACCGGCAGGCGGGGCCCTTCGTCTCCCCGGCGTCGACGCGCGGTCCTGGGGGCGACGCGATCACCCTCCGCTGGACGAGGAGCGGATGGGGATGAGACGCGGGCGGCGGGCGCCGCGCCTACTCCACGATCTCGGCGTCGATCACGTCGTCATCCGGGGCATCCGACGCCTCCGAGGCATCCGGCCGCGCGATCGCCTCACCGCGCGTGACGGTGAGCGACTCCCCGTCGGGCGCGAGCCCGACGACGACCGCGTCGCCGTCGTGGATCTCACCCGAGAGCAGCGCCCGTGCCAACCGGTCGTCGATCTCCTTCTGCATGAGCCGGCGCAGCGGGCGTGCGCCGTACAGCGGGTCGTAGCCGCGTTCGGCGAGCCAGGCGCGCGCGTCGGGCGTGACCCCGAGCTCGAGCCGGCGCTCGTGCAGCCGCCGCCCGAGCCGGTCGATGTAGAGGTTCACGATCTCGGCGAGCTCCTCCTCCGAGAGCGCGCTGAACACGACGATGTCGTCGAGCCGGTTCACGAACTCGGGCTTGAACGACTGGCGCACGGCGGCCTGCACCGCCGCCTCCTTCTCATCCCACGAGAGGGTGGGGTCGATGAGGTACTGCGACCCGAGGTTCGACGTGAGGATGAGGATGACGTTGCGGAAGTCGACCGTGCGGCCCTGCCCGTCGGTGAGGCGGCCGTCGTCGAGCACCTGCAGCAGCACGTCGAACACCTCGGGGTGCGCCTTCTCGACCTCGTCGAGCAGGATCACGCTGTACGGCCGCCGACGCACCGCCTCGGTGAGCTGGCCGCCCTGCTCGTACCCGATGTACCCGGGAGGGGCGCCGACGAGCCGTGAGACCGAGAACTTCTCGCCGTACTCGCTCATGTCGATGCGCACCATCGCGTGCTCGTCGTCGAACAGGAACTCGGCGAGCGCCTTCGCCAGCTCGGTCTTGCCGACACCGGTCGGGCCGAGGAACAGGAACGACCCGGTCGGACGATTGGGGTCGCTGAGCCCGGCGCGCGAGCGGCGTACGGCATCGGCGACGGATGCCACGGCCGCCTTCTGCCCGATGAGCCGCTTGCCGAGCTCGGCCTCGAGGTGCAGCAGCTTCTCCATCTCGCCCTGCAGCAGGCGGCCGACGGGGATGCCGGTCCACGCCGAGATGACCGCGGCGATGTCCTCCTCGGTCACCTGCTCGTTGACCATGCGGGGCTCATCGGTCGCTGAGCCCGTCGAAGCATCCGCCTGCTCGGCCTCGGCGATGTCGCGCCCGAGCTGGGCGATCGTCTCGTACTCGAGTTGCGACGCCCGCGCGTAGTCGCCGGCGCGCAGCGCGAGGTCGCGCTGGGTGATCGCCTCGTCGAGCCGCTTCTTCAGCTCGCCGACCCGGTTGAGGCCCTGCTTCTCGCGGCTCCACCGCGCTTCGAGGGCCGCGAGCTCGCGCTCCTTGTCGACGAGGGTCTCGCGCAGCTTCGCGAGCCGCTCTTTCGACGCGTCATCCTTCTCTTTCTTCAGGGCGAGCTCTTCGAGCTTCATGCGGTCGACCTCGCGCTTCAGCTGGTCGATCTCGACGGGGCTCGAGTCGATCTCCATCTTGAGGCGGCTCATCGCCTCGTCGACGAGGTCGATGGCCTTGTCGGGCAGCTGGCGCGCCGAGATGTACCGGTTCGAGAGGGAGGCCGCGGCGACGAGCGCGGCGTCGGTGATCGTGACGCCGTGGTGCGCCTCGTACCGGCCGCGCAGGCCGCGCAGGATCGCGATGGTGTCTTCGACGCTGGGCTCGCCGACGTACACCTGCTGGAAGCGGCGCTCGAGCGCCGCATCCTTCTCGATGAACTCGCGGTACTCGTTGAGCGTGGTCGCGCCGATGAGGTGCAGCTCGCCGCGGGCGAGCATGGGCTTCAGCATGTTGGATGCCGCGACCGATCCCTCACCGCCGCCGGCGCCCATCAGCAGGTGCAGCTCGTCGACGAAGGTGATGATCTCGCCCTCGGCCTCGTCGATCTCTTTGAGCACGCTCTTCAGCCGCTCTTCGAACTGACCGCGGTACATGGCGCCCGCGACGAGCGCGGAGATGTCGAGCGAGACGAGCCGCTTGTTCTTCAGGCTCTCGGCGACGTCGCCCGCGACGATGCGCTGCGCGAGCCCCTCGACGACCGCGGTCTTGCCGACGCCGGGCTCGCCGATGAGCACGGGGTTGTTCTTGGTGCGCCGGGTGAGCACCTGGCTGACGCGGCGGATCTCGGAGTCGCGGCCGATCACCGGGTCGAGTTTGCCGGCCTTCGCGAGCGCGGTGAGGTCGACGCCGAACTGTTCCAGCGCCGACTTCTGCTCGTCCTGCGAGCTCGGCGCGCCCTGCATGTTCGCCACAGGCGGTATCCCTTCTCTTCAAACTTGAGTCTATCCAACTCAACTTTGCGATCCAGGGCGAGTATTCCCCACTTGCTCACGCTAGACGGATGCCTCGCGGCTGTCACCTGTCGGGCGCGCCCGGAACCCCAGCCGCCGGTTCGGCTGGCAGCACGCCACCCGCCGGAATAGCCCCCGGCACCCCCGCGTTGCCCCCGACGTGCGACGCTTCGGGACTCTCTCCTTCGGCCACTACGGACCCATCGGCGCCGGGCGCCATCTCTCCGCCGCCGACTCGATGCTGCAGGCGGTCGAGCTCGCGCAGGGCATGGACGAGCTCGGCGTGAACGGCGCGTACTTCCGCGTGCACCACTTCGCCCGCCAGCAGTCGTCGCCGATGCCGCTGCTCGCCGCGATCGCCGCGCGCACCGAGCACATCGAGGTCGGCACCGGCGTCATCGACATGCGGTACGAGAACCCGCTGCACCTCGCCGAGGAGGCGGCCGCGGTCGACCTCCTCTCGGGCGGCCGGCTCGCGCTGGGCGTGAGCCGCGGGTCACCCGAGAGCGTCGTGCGCGGATACGAGGCGTTCGGCTACACGGGCTCCGAAGACCCGCGCGGCGCCGACATCGCCCGCGACCACTTCGCGAGGTTCCTGCAGGCGATCGAGGGCGAAGGGCTCGCCGAGCGGGATGCCGCGTCGCCGTTCGGCGGGGGCACGGGCATGCAGCGCATCGAGCCCTACTCCGAAGGGCTGCGCTCGCGGGTGTGGTGGGGCGCCGGCAACCGCGACTCCGCCGAGTGGGCGGGCCGGACGGGCGTCAACCTCATGTCGTCGACGCTGCTCACCGAAGATCGCGGCATCCCGTTCGACGAACTGCAAGCTCAGCAGATCGAGGCGTTCCGTGCCGCGTGGCGCGAAGCGGGGCATCCGGGCGAGCCCCGCGTGTCGGTGAGCCGCTCGATCTTCCCGATCACGACGGCCGAGGACGAGCTGTACTTCGGCGGTCGCCAGGACGGCGACGGCGTCGGCGTGATCGACGGCATCCGCTCGACGTTCGGCAAGACCTACGCGGGCACGCCCGACCGGCTGGTCGACCAGTTGCAGCGGGATGCCGCGATCCAGGCGGCCGACACGCTCATGCTCACCATCCCGAGCCAGCTCGGCGTCGAGTTCAACCTGCGACTCGTCACGGCCTTCGCCGAGCACGTCGCCCCGAGCCTCGGCTGGGAGTCGACGCGCGACTGAGCGACGCCGCGCGCGGGCTTCACCCCCGTGGCACCGCGTACTTGAACCCGCGGTGCGACCCCGCGAAGCCGAGACGCTCGTAGAAGCGGTGCGCATCGACACGTCGGTCGTCGCTGGTGAGCTGCACGAGCGCGACGCCGAGGCGCGGGGCTGCGACCTCGGTCACCCACCGCATCATCGCGCCGCCGATGCCCGCCGACCGCAGGTCGCTGCGCACCCGCACCGCTTCGATGTGCAGGCGCGTGGCCCCGCCGCGGGTCATCCCCGGGATGACCGTGAGCTGCATCGTGCCCACGACGCCGTCCACGGGGTGGTCGGCGACCACGATCGTGTTCGCCGGGTCGCCGATGACCGACTCGAGGCCGCGCAGGTAAGCCGCACGGTCCACGGTGTCGGCGCCGTGCCCGCGCGCGACCGTGAGGTCGTCGTCGGTGAGCAGCCGGATGATCGCGTCGACGTCGTCGGGTCGCGCGGTGCGCAGCACCGCATCGGGGATGGTGGGCGAGAGCGATGCGGGCAGGTCGAGGGCGTTCAGCACGCATCCAGTCTGCACGGCGACGGATTCAGCGCGCGTCGAGCTCGTCGAGGGCGTCGAACAGGCCGGTGCGCCACCAGGCGTAGTCGTGCCCGCCCGTGTACGCACGCAACGTCACGTCGCCGCCGGCCGCGCGGGCGGCATCGGCGAAACTGTGCGCGAGGTCGAGCATGCCGGCCTCCTCGGTTCCGGCCTGCACCGCGAACCGCCCCGAGACGGATGCTTCGGCGAGCCGCCGCACGAGATCGCCCACCTGTCCGGCGGGCACCCGCAACTCCTCGTCGGCCCGGAAGTGGAACGACCCGGACTGCACGATCGCCGTCGCCGCGAGGTCGGGACGCAGGGCCGTCACGGATGCCGCGGCGAGCCCGCCGTAGCTCTGCCCGGCGACGACGACCTGCGACGGGTCGGGGAGTCCGCCGATCAGCGCGGCGACGGCGGGCAGCACCTCGGTCTCGAGATGCGCGATCACGCGCTCCGGATGCGGCAGCAGCGCCGCGCGGCGGGCGAGGTCCCCCGACGGCACGAGCACCACGGTCGCGGGCGGAGCGAGGTGCCGCGCGAGCGCCTCGCGCACACCGGCCCCGGCCCAGTGCTCGCCGTCGAAGAGCAGCAGCACCCGCCCATCGGCGGCGCCGGCCGGGCGCAGCACGGTGAGCGAGGTGTCGCCGTCGATCGGCACGACCTCGGCGCGCACCTCGCGCGGCTCCCGCGGGGTGCGCGCCTCCCAGGCCGGATGCACCCGCGCACCCGGCATGACCAGCACCGACGACCGGGTGCCGAGCGGGTTCGGCAGTTCGCGCGGGTTGCGGGGGTCGGGACATCCCAGCCGGTGGATGCTCCGCCAGCCCGCATGCGTCAGGCCCGCGTCGCGGGGCAGGTGCGGCGCGCTCGCGAAGCGGTAACTGGCGACCAGGTCGTCGGGCAGCAGGTAGGCGATGACGCCGAGCGGGGCGTCGGAGCCGACCGCCACGGGAACCCGCTCGAGCAGCGCCGGACCGAGGTCGTGGCGATGCCCGTCGGTGATGCCGTTCAGGTGGATCATGCCCTCGTGCCCCGCCGGCAGGTCCGCGACGAACGTGACCTCGCGGAGCATCCGGCCGTCGTCGGAGAAGGACCGACGACCGAACACGGGCCACGTCGGCGACACCGCCTCGGGCCGCTCCCCGGCGAGCAGGCGCGCCCGAGCGTCGGAGTCGGCCCGCCGAGGCGCCGGCCGGGCCGGTCGGCGTGCGCCCGCGGCATCCGATCTGCCCATCGTGGCCGGCGCGCTCACGCGACCGCCGCCCGCCCGGGCAGCGGCACGACCAAGGGGGTGCCCGTCAGCGGATCGGGCACGACCTGCGCGCGCAACCCGAAGACCTCCTCCACGAGCTCGGCGGTCACGAGCTCGCCGGGCGGACCCTCGGCGACGACGCGTCCATCGCGCATCGCGATGAGGTGGGTCGCATACCGGCAGGCCTGATCGACGTCGTGCAGCACGGCGACGACCGTCTTGCCGGCGGCGTGCAGGTCGCGGCAGAGCTCGAGCACCTCGATCTGATGGGTGAGGTCGAGGAACGTCGTGGGCTCGTCGAGCAGCACGAGATCGGTCGACTGGGCGAGCACCATCGCGAGCAGCACGCGCTGACGCTGCCCGCCCGAGAGCTCGTCGACGAGCCGGTCGGCCAGGTCGTCGACGCCCGTCGCCGCCATCGCGTGCGCCACCGCCCGTTCGTCGTCGGTCGACCACTGCCGCAGCATCCGCTGGTGCGGGAACCGCCCGCGCGCGATGAGGTCGGCCACCGAGATGCCGTCGGGCGGCACGACCGACTGCGGCAGCAGCGCGAGCGCGCGGGCGAACTCCTTCGGGCGGTACGCATCGACGTCGCGCCCGTCGAGCGTCACCGCCCCGGCCGACGGCCGGAGCTGACGGGCGAGCGCGCGCAGCACAGTCGACTTGCCGCACGCGTTCGGCCCGATGATGACGGTGAAGCCGCCGTCGGGAATGCGCACGGCCAGGTCGTGCACGACGTCGCGTCCGTCGTAGGCCAGGCGCAGCGAGGATGCCTCGAGGCGCGCCTCGTGCGCATCGCGGGGGTGTGCGGATGTCTCGTGCACGGTGTGTCCTCCGGGTCGGCGTTCGTTCCGAGGTCTGGGTCAGCGGCCGCGCGAGAGCAGCCAGAGCAGGTACACGCCGCCGAGCATCGCGGTCACGATGCCGACGGGTGCGGCGAGGGCGAGCGGCAGGTGCTGCGACACGAGGTCGGATGTCACGAGCAGCACGGCGCCCATCGCGGCCGAACCGACGATCGACAGCGTGCCCGACCGGCCGACGCGCATCACGAGCTGCGGTGCGGCGAGCGCGACGAACGAGATCGGGCCGGCCGTGGCGGTGGCGAACGCGGCGAGCACCACCGCGATCGCGATCGACGTGACGCGCAGCGAACCGAGCGGCACGCCGATCTGGCGCGCGGCGTCGTCGCCGAGGTCGAGCATCACGAGCCGGCTGCGCAGCACCACGAGGGCCGGCAGGAGCACGACGACCGCGACGATCGTCGGCAGCACCTCCTCCCACCCGCGCGCGTTCAGCGTGCCGACGAGCCACTGCTGCGCGCCGACCGCCTCGTCGCGCTGGCTGCGGGTGAGGAGCAGATCGTTGACCGCGCCGAGGAACGCCCCGGCGCCGATGCCGACGAGCACCAGCCGGTACCCGGCGCCCGACCCGTGCCGCAGGGTGAGCGCACCGACCACGAGAGCGACGACGAGGCCGGCCACGACGGCCGATGCGGCCACGATCCGCGCCGGGGCGTCGAACACGATGATCGCGACGATCGCACCCGTCGCCGACCCCGAGACGAATCCGATGATGTCGGGCGAGCCGAGCGGGTTGCGCGACACCGCCTGGAACACCGCGCCGCTCACGCCGAGCGCGGCGCCGACGACGACGCCGGCGACGAGGCGGGGCATCCGGATGCCCTCGATCACGCGGACCGCCGGGCCCTCGCCCTGACCGATCAGCGCAGCCCAGATGTCGGCCGGGGCGAGCGGCATCGACCCGGTCGTGAGCACGCCGACGCCGAGCGGCACGAGCAGCACGATGAGCACCCCGGCGACGATCGCCGGGCGCAGGCGCCACCGCAGCGAGACGCGCTCGCCGCGGCTGCGCCAGACCACCGCCCCGCCCGAGTGCCGGGGCTCCGCCCGGAATTCCTGATCCGCAAGATCGGCGGGCGTGGAGTGCGCGGGGATCGGGTGCGCCATCAGAGCCTCATCAGTCGGCGTCGGCGAGCGAGCAGGATGAAGATCGGCGCACCGATCAGCGCCGTCACGATCGAGGTCTCGACCTCGGCGCCGGGCAGGATCAGCCGCCCGATGATGTCGGATCCGAGCACCAGCGCCGCGGCGGCGACGGCCGACAGCGGCAGGATCCACCGGTAGTCGGGGCCGACGAGCAGCCGCACGCCCAGCGGCGCCGCGAGCCCGACGAAGACGATCGGCCCGGCGATGGCGGTGGCGCCTCCGGCGAGCAGCACGATGATCACCGCGCCCGCCGACAGCACGCGCCGGGGGTCGGCGCCGAGCGAACGCCCGAGCTCGCGGCCCAGCGCGATGGCGTTGAACGACGGCCCGAGCAGGCAGGCGGCGAGCAGCGTCGGCACGATCACGAGGGTCGCGGGCAGCACCAGCTCGGGGCCGCGCCCCTGCACCGAGCCGACCGCCCAGTGCCGGAACGTGTCGAACACCGTGGGGAAGTTCAGCAGCAGCGCGTTGGTGTACGCACCGAGCACGACCGACAGGGCGGCGCCGGCGAGGGTGAGCCGGATCGGGTCGGCACCGGTGCGGAACATCCCGCCGAGTGCGGCGACCAGCACCGACGCGACCGCGGCGCCCGCGAACGCGAAGGCGAGCGTGCCGAACACTCCGCCCGGCATCCCGCCGAATGCGGCACCCGAGACGGCGATGCCGGTGGCGGCGGCCGCGGCGGCGCCCGCGTTCACGCCGAGGATGCCGGGTTCGGCGAGCGGGTTCCGGGTGAGCGCCTGCATGACCGCACCCGCCACCCCGAGCGCGGCGCCGACGAGCGCGGCGAGCGCGGTGCGGGGCAGCCGGAGTTCGGCCACCACGAGGTGGCGGTCGTCGGTCGGGTCGAAGTCGACGACGGCGGCCCACACCACGGCGGGGTCGATCCCGCGCGTCCCGACCAGCACGCTCAGGACGGCGAGCACCGCGAGCAGCACCAGCCCGATCACGAGCGCGACCACGGGCCGCCGCCGCAGCCCGCGCACGCCGCGCAGGCCGCCCAGCCCGCGCACGCCGCGCAGGCCGCCCCGCCGGCGCACGGCCGACGGGGCGATCACTGCGGGCGGGGCGAGGTTCACGCGAACTCGGACTCCACGATGTCGACGATCTGCGACGCGCTGTAGTAGTCGATGCGGAACGAGGTCGGCCCGAGCGACACCACCGATCCGGAGGCGATGGCCGGCGCGGTCGCGAGCACCGCGGTGGCGAGGAGGTCGTCGGCGGTCGCGTCGCCGCCGCTCACCAGGAACACGGTGTCGCCGGTCAGCGCGGTCGTCACGTTCTCGATCGAGAGGAACGCGAAGTCGTTGCGCGGCTGCTCGCTCGTGTCGAACTCGTCGGGTGCCCCCTCGACGACGAAGCCGAGCGACTCGAGCAGCTCGGTGTGCGCACTGCCCGGCTTCGCGAACGCGGTCGGGTTCTCGGTGCCGTTCCACACGATCGCGTTCGCGGTGCCGTCGGGCACGGTGATCGCGTCGGCGACCTCGGCGACGTGCGCGTCGAATGACGCGACGACGTCGGCGGCCTCGTCCTCGTGCCCGGTCGCCTCGCCGAGCACGGCGGCGAGCTGCTGCCAGGTGTTCGCACCGTAGTCGAGCACGATGGTGGGCGCGATCGCCGACAGCGCCTCGAGCTCGTCGGCGGTCGAGTCGGCCCCGCTCGACGACACCACGATCAGATCGGGGTCGGCGGCGATGACGGCCTCCTCGTCGAACTCGAGGTTCGGGTACAGCGATTCGACGCCGCGCTCCACGGCGACGTCGGCCCACTGGCTGAAGAACCCGTTCTCGTCGGTGATGGCGCTCGGCGTGGTCGTGGCGGTCGCCACGATCGGCGCGTCGATCGCGAGCAGCGTGCCGGCGAGGGTGAGCGAGGTCGACACGATGCGCTCGGGCGCCGCGGGGATCTCGGTGACCCCGCCCACGTGCTCGATCGTGCGGGGCCAGGCACCGTCGTCGGCCGCGGTGTTCGGTGCCTCTTCGGCGGCGGAGGGGCCGGAGCATCCGGTCAGGAGGAGCGCGACGGCGGCGACTCCCGCGGCCGCGACGGACTTCCAGTGTGCAGGCATGTTCTGCTCTCTCTCGGTGGGTGGGGTGCGACGGATGCCGCGGGGCGCGCTCGCCCGAGGCGCGCCCGTCGAGCGGGCGGCCGCGTGGGCGTGCGCTCGTCGGTGAGCTCGGTGGGCGCCGCGCGGGGGCGCGGCGCCGGTCAGTCCTCGTCGGGGAGGTGGTGGTCGAGCCCGGCGGTGCCGAGCTTCCAGTAGCCGTCGATGTCGGATGCTTCGCGGGGCACGCCGGCCGCGCGCAGCGCGCGCCGGAACGGCTTCAGCGACCCGGCTTCGCCCGCAGCCCAGACGAACGTGTCGTCGAGGTCGGCGATGAGGCCGGCGACCTCGGCCAGCACGTCGGCGCGGTTCGGGCCGATCGGATGCTCCAGCCAGTGCACGCGGGTCCGCGGGCGCACGGGCAGCGGGTACTCGCCCGCCTCGGCGGCGAGGGCGAACACCTCGACCTCGGCGGTCCACCCGGGTTCGTCGAGCCAGCGGCCGACGGCGGGCAGCGCGGTCTCGTCGGCGACGAGCACGTAGCGTGCGTAGTCGCGTGGGTAGAGGTGCGAACCGCGCGGGCCGAGCACGCCGATCGGGTCGCCGACCTTCGCCGCGATCGCCCAGCGCCCGGCGGGGCCGTGGTCGTGGCGCACGAAGTCGAGCACGAGCCCGTCGGCGCTGTACGCCCGCACGGTGTAGTCGCGCAGGATCGGGTCGGCGTCGCCCGGCATCGCGAGTCGGTCGTCGCGCACGCCGGGCAGCGGGATGCGCCCCGTCACCGGGTCGGGCAGCACGAGCTTGACGTGGTCGCCGGCGGCGAACGCGGGGAACGGGAACGCGTCGAGTTGATCGCCGGCGAGCGTGATGCGCTGCATGCGCGGGCCGATGCGCTCGGTCGCGGCCACCTCGAGCAGGCGGGCGCGGAGCGGGTGCATGACGGTCTGGACGGCGCGGGACGCGACCGGAGCGTCGGTGCGGGCCGCGATCGGGGCGGCGGGGCGAGCGGCAGGGCGAGCAGCGAGATCGGTCATCGCAGAAAGCTTAGGTTTGCCTAACCTGACTCGCTGCCTACAATCGGACATGGCATGACGGTGAGCGGACGACTTCGACGGGTGGGCGCATGACGGCGACGATGAACGCCTCGCTCGGCGCCGTGCGGCTGCGCGACCAGACGACGCACCGGCATGACGTCGACGAGCTGACCTGGGTGGTCGACGGCTCGTGCACCGTCGAGGTCGACAGGCAGCGCTGGATCGTCGACACCCGCCAAGCCCTCGTCATCCCCGCGGGCGTCGAGCACACCGTGATCCCCCGGCCCGACTCGATCGTGTTCCCGCTGCTGTTCCCCGACGGACTGTCGGGCCCGCATGACGCCGACGAGGAGCGACCGGATGTCGCATCCGCCCGCCTGATCGCCCGGACCCCCGCGCTCGAGCTGTGCGCACGCGCGCTGCTCCAGCCGGGACTCGCCGAGGCATCCGCCCTCGACGCCGCGCGCCGCGCCGCGCACGAGCTGGTCGTCGCAGCCGAGGCATCCGACATGCCCGCGCTGCCCGCCGACAGCCGCGCCCGCACCGTCGCGCGCGCGATCCTCGAGCACCCTGCGACGCACGAATCGCTCGACGACTGGGCCGCGCGCGTGCACACCAGCGGCAAGACGCTGCAGCGCCACTTCGTGAAGGACACCGGCCTCAGCTTCCAGCACTGGCGCGTCAACGCGCGCCTCGCACTCGCGCGCCGGCGCATCGAGCACGGCGAGGGCGTGCTCACCGCAGCACGCGCCGTCGGCTACGCCAACGCGAGTGCGTTCATCGCGGCGTTCCGCCGACGCTACGGGGTGACGCCCGGCACGCTCGCGGTGCGAGCGCCCGGCCGGGGCACGAACGCCGCCCGCTCCCGCGTGCCGCTCGGCTGAGCGCGCGGCCCGGCACTCACTCCAGCAGCGCGTCGCGCAGGGCCTGCTGCACGGATGCCTCGAGCGCGAGCCCCTCGTCGAAGTAGCCCTGGATGTCGCCGAACCTGGTGTGCAGCTCGTCGAACGCCGTCTCGAGGTAGCCGCGCTCCACCCCGAGCACGGGCACGAGCAACGCCCGGTCGCCGCCCGCCGCCTCGAACTGCTGGAACACCGGCTCGAGCGCCGGCAGCAGCTGCTCGTTCGTGAGCAGGTAGTCGCGGATGACGAGTTCCTCGGGCACGCCGAGGAAGCTGAGCAGCGCCGCAGCACCCCACCCGGTGCGGTCCTTGCCGGTGGTGCAGTGGAACAGCGCCGGCCGGTTCGCCGGCTCGGCGAGCTCGGTGTAGAGCCGCCGATACGACGCGAGCGCGCTGGGCAGGCTGACGATCTGCCGGTACGCCTGGGCGAAGAGCGTCTGCGCCCGCCCGTCGCCGAGCAGTCGATCGGCCGAAGCCGGGTCGGAGACGATCTTCATGAGCTCGGCCGGCGCGGCCCCCGCCCCCGCGTCGGCGAGCACGTCGAGCGCCTCGTCGCGCACCCCGTCGGGCACCCGGTCGGGCGACGCCTCGCGCTCGACCGCCGTGCGCAGGTCGAAGATCGTGCGCACCCGCAGCTCGGCGAACCGGCGCAGATCGTCGGCGTCGACCCGGCCCAGCTCGGTCGACCGGTACACCTCGCCCAGCCGGATCCGCCGGCCGTCGGCGGTCGCCCACCCGCCCAGGTCGCGCAGGTTCGGCAACGTGGCGAGCGGAATCGCGGCGCCGGGCTCGGTCATGGTGCCCCCTCGGGTCGATCCGCGGCATCCGATGGGATGCCGCGAGGAATGCCCTCGGGGCATCCCTCGTTAATCTGCCGCAGAACCGACCGTCGAACCAGAGGGAGCACGCATGCCGCTGCAGGGGGAGTACGCACCGAGCACGTCGAGTTGGGCGCGCAAGCAGGCAGAGGAGTTCGAGGCGACCGGCGGCGCGAAGGCGAACACGCTGCGCGGCCGCCCGATCATCGTGCTCACCACGCTCGGCGTCCAGAGCGGCAAGCTGCGCAAGACCGCGCTCATGCGCGTCGAGCACGACGGCGAGTACGTGGTCGTGGGGTCCAAGGGCGGCGCCCCCGAGCACCCGAAGTGGGTGGCGAACCTGCGCGCCCACCCCCTCGCCGAACTGCAGGACGGTGCCGAGAAGCACGACTACGCGGTGCGCGAACTCGAGCCCGGCCCCGAGCGCGACCTGTGGTGGGCCCGTGCGAACGAGACCTGGCCCGACTACGCGGGCTACCAGGCGAAGACCGACCGGCTCATCCCGCTCTTCCTGCTGACCCCTTCCGCTGGTTGAGGAGCGCCCGAGCGCAGCGAGGAGTGGGCGGCTACAACCATCGCATCGTGAACGCGGCCGCCAGCAGCGGCCGGAACGGCGGCACCGCGAGCACCCGCACCGCGGCGTTGCGGGCGCGCAGGCGGGCGCCGGCGGCGGGTGCGCCCATCCGCATGTTGAACCGCGCCTGCCGGATGGCGCGCGCCGCCGCCGAGCGCCGCGCCCGGTCGTAGGCGACGAACGCCTCGAGCACGCCGCCTTCCGCGACTCCGCCGGCGAGGTCGCGTGCGAGCTGCTGCGCGTCGAGCCATCCGAGGTTCATGCCCTGCCCGCCGATCGGGCTGACCTCGTGCGCGGCGTCCCCGGCGAGGGCGACGCGTCCGTTCGCGAACCGGTCGGCGAGGTGCTGGCGTGCGGTGAAGCCGCTCGGCTCGCCCGCCGAGGACGGATCGACGGATGCTCCGGCGCGCGTCGCGACGATGGTCGCGAGCGCCTCGGCGTCCAGCGGAGTCGGCGCCCGCCGCACCCATGCCACCCAGCGGCGGCGCCCGCCCGGCAGCGGGAACGACTCGACCACGCCCGACGGCTCGAAGTACAGCAGCGCGGTGGTCGTGGCATCCGTGGTGTCGTCGCTGTCGCCCATGACGTACTCGGCCCGCCCGCGGCGCTCGCGCCATCCGATGCCCGCGACCTGCCGCACGGTGCTGCGCACCCCGTCGGCGCCGACCAGGTAGGTCGCCGCGATCACGCCCGCACCGGGCGGTGACGCGACCGCGAGTTCGACGTGGGTGCCGCGATCTCGCCAGCCCGTGACGGCGACGCCGCGCCGCAGCGCGCCGGGTGCGAGCGCCGCGAGCCGGGCCTCGAGCAGCGCCTCGGTCTCGTGCTGCGGCAGCGCCCGCACCGGTTCGCGGAATCGCATCCGCCCGAGCGTGCGGCCCTCGCAGCTCACGACGCCGTCGCGGATCGGCGCCGACCGGTCGCGCACGGCGGCGCCCACGCCGGCCGCGTCGAGCACGCGCAGCCCCGGCGGGTGGATGCCGATCGCCCGCGACGACCCCGAGGGTTCGCTGCGCCGCTCGAGCACCACGACGTCGAGCCCGCGCGCGGCCACGAGGCATCCGAGCAGCAACCCGACCGGCCCGCCCCCGACGATGGCGACGTCGTGACGCCGATCGCCGCCCGACCGAGGTCGATTCGCGCGACCGAGGTCGGGTTGCGATGACCTCGGTCGCACGAATCGACCTCGCACCCCGCTCACGGCCAGTCCTCGCGCACCACCTCGAGCCGCGACGGGAACGCCCGGCGCACCCGCCACCCGGCGGGCAGCGCCGGAGCGAGCTCGGCCGCGGTGTGGCTGCGCCGGATCGAGGTCAGCCCATCGGCGCGGATGTACGAGTCGGCCAGCAGGTTGCCCGCGAACGGCCAGGTGCCGGCCGCGAACGCCGCGTACCCGAGCCGCGACCGTTCGATGTCGCCGTGCACCGCCACCCCGCCGGCGGCGGTCAGCCGCTCGGAGTCGGCGAGCAACGCCCCGAA
Source organism: Agromyces larvae (assembly GCF_022811705.1). Classification (NCBI taxonomy): domain Bacteria; kingdom Bacillati; phylum Actinomycetota; class Actinomycetes; order Micrococcales; family Microbacteriaceae; genus Agromyces; species Agromyces larvae. The sequence continues at coordinate 2,853,209 of NZ_CP094528.1, forward strand.
CTCCTGCCCGCTCAGGTGGTGCAGCACGTGGTTCGAGACCACGACCTCGAACCGCTCGTCGGCGTCGGCGAGCGCGCGGCTCGTCGTCGCCGCGAACCGCAACCCGGGCGTCGCGGGCTGCGACGTGGCGAACGCCATCGCCCGCTCGTCGGGGTCGATCGCGAGCGCTTCGAGCCGCAGCCCGTCCGCCGCAGCCCAGCGCAGCAGGCGTCGCGGCAGGTCGCCGCCGCCGGTGCCGATGTCGAGCATCCGCGAGGTCCACACGGGCGACAGGCGCGGCCGCACCCAGCGCCGGTAGACGTCGCGCGCGCCCGACACGACGGCGTTCACCAGCGCGAAGCGAGCGTAGGTGCGCGCGAGCAGGCGCGGGTCGGCGTCGGACGCGTCCATCTGCTCGCGCGCGTCGGCGTCGCGCTCGGCGAGGAAGCGAGCGGATGCCACGGCGCGCGCCCTCAGCCCCGCACCGTGAGCAGTGCCGACTCGACGGTCAGGCCCGGCCCGAACGCCATCGCCGCGACCCGGTCGCCGTCGACCGCCGCGACCGGGCCCACCCCGTCGAGGATGCCGCGCAGCACGAACAGCACGGTGGCGCTGGACATGTTGCCGAAGTCGCGCAGCGTCGACCGCGACGGCACCAACTGGTCCTCGCGCAGCGCGAGCCGGGCCTCGACGCGGTCCAGGATGCTCCGCCCGCCGGGGTGGATCGCCCAGTGCGCGATCGATTCGCCCGAGGCATCGGTCTCGAGCGCCTGCGACAGCGCGCGGGATTCCGCATCGTCGCCCGCGAACAGCGGCTCGAGCGCGCCCGTGATGTGCTCGCCGATGATGTGCGGCACCTGCGGCGAGAGGCCGATGTCGAAGCCGTGGTCGCCGATCTTCCACGCCATGTCGCCCTCGCCGACGGGCGTGATGCGGGTCGCGAACCGGTCTAGGTCGAAGCCGCGCTCACCCGGTTCGAGCGGCCGCGCGGTCACGATGCCGGCTCCGGCGCCGTCGGCGAACAGCGAGGACGCGACGATCGTGTCGGGGTCGTTCGAGCTGCGCAGGTGCAGCGTGCACAGTTCGACCGACACGACGAGCACGACGGCCGAGGCATCCGCGTCGCAGAGCTGGGCCGCGAGCCGCAGCGCCGGGATCGAGGCGTAGCATCCCATGAACCCGAGGTGGTAGCGCTGCACTCCCGCCGGAAGCCCGAGATCGCGGGCGAGCACGTAGTCGGGGCCGGGCGCGTAGAACCCGGTGCAGCTCACGGTGATCACATGCGTGACATCGGATGCCTCGATGCCGGGTGTGGCCGCGATCGCCGCCGCACCCGCCTCGAGGAAGATGCGCGAGGCCTCGGCGACGTAGATGTCGTTGCGGGCTTTGGTGCCGGGCAGCAGCAGGTCACCCGTGGCCTGGTCGAAGAACACGGGTTCCTCGTCGCGCGGATCCCAGGTGAGTTCGTCGAGGACGGTGTGCCGGGTCTCGATGCCCGACTCGTTGAACGCGGTCGTGAGGATCCGCTGCGCGAGCCGGTTCAGGCCGGGCTGGGCGGCGTAGACGTCGCGCACCTCCGACTGCACCAGCACGGTCGGCGGAACGACGGTGGACAGGCCTCGCAGCGTGGCGGTCATGGCTCAGGGTACGAAGCCGGCCGGATGTCGCGACAGGGGTTGCACACTCGCTCGGCCGCGCTACCCGAGGAGCTTCGCTTTCGCGGCGGCGAACTCGTCGGCGCTCAGGAGGCCCTGCTGCTGCAGCGCGGCGAGCTTCTGGAGCTCGGCGACGATGTCGACAGCGCCCGCCGGAGCGGCCGGAGTCCCCGGTGCAGCCGCGACCGGCCCGGGCGCGGCCCCGGCTTGCTGCTGGGCGACCGCCTGCTGCGCTGCGGCCTGCAACTGCGCCTGCTGCTGATGGGCTTCGAACTGCTGCTGCTCGTACTCGTCCTGCGCCCGCTGCTGCTGATGCCGCTGCATGCCGCCCGACACCGCCGTGGCGGTGCCCGCGACGACCGCGGTGCGCGCTGCGAGCCCGAGGAGTCCGGGTCGACCGACTCTTCTGATGGGCATGGCTACTCCCCCTCCGCCTCTGCGAGCACGGCGTTGACGACCGCCGCCGGAATGCGCTCGGTCTGCAGCACGACGCCGCCGGCGGCGGCGAACCGCGACGCGAGCTGCTTCGCCCAGACGAGTTCGATCGCGAGCACGGCCCCCGATGTGCCGGGCGGGATCACCTCGGCCAGCTCGTCGATGTCCTCGTCGCCGACGAGTCCGCCCTCCTCGAAGGTGACCTGGGTGACGTCGAACTCGTCGCCCAGGTCTTCGAACTCGCGCACCTCGACGGTGCCGTCCTCGTGCCGGGACACGATGATCGCATCGAGCACGCGGATGTGGCCCGTATCCACGAGCTCTGCGATCGCCGCGAACGTGTCGGCGTCGAGCCGCTCCCCCTCGAAGCCGATGACGTACAGGTCGACCGGACCGTACTCGAAATCCGCCATCGTTCCCCCCTGACACGATGACCCTATCCCGCCGTCATCGCGCGCGGTAGCGTCGGTCCCAGGTCGTCGCGTCGGCCGGGCTCGAGGTCGAACGCGCCTGGCGGGGGTCCGCGCGCGGGCGGCGGGCGTGAGGGGGCGGTCGGCATGAGCGGGTCGGGCAATGAAGGCGTACGTGCTGAGACCGAGGCGGTCGTCGCGGGCGTCGTGGGCGCCGCGACGGCGGGGACGGTCGCGCTGCTGCTGTTCGCAGGGTCGCTGACTCCGCTGTGGGCGCTCGGTCGGTCGGTCGGCGTGGTCGCCGGCATCGCGGTGTTCGTCACGAGTGCCGGCGCGGCCGGCACCGCCTACGTACGCTCGCGTCGGAGGCCCGGCCAGCAGTGGCGCCGGCGGCTCCGGCCGTGGCTCGACGCGGTCGATGTCGGCACGGTCTCGCTGGTGCACGCTGCGATCACGGCGATCCTCACGCTCGCGGTGTTCGTGCTGCTGCAACGCAGCTTCGCCGGGCTCGAGGTCGACGCCTTCATCGGCACGCTCGCGGTCGTGGCATCCGCCGGGTTCTCGGCCTACCTGACCTCCTCGTCGGCGGCGACCGTGACGACGCGCAAGATGTCGACGCTGCTGGTGACCTACATGGCCGTGGCGACGCTCGGCAGCATCGCAGCGGTCGAGGATCCGCTCTGGTGGGAGTACCACTTCAGCCAGCTCGGCACGGCCGACGACTTCTCGGCCTTCCTGTTCAACAGCACGCTCATCGTCGCCGGCGTCTTCGTGACCACGTTCTCGCTGTACCTGACCCGCGACCTGACGACGTTGGCCCGGCGAGGCGTGCTCGAGCGGCCCTGGGCGCCGCGGTTCTACGGCATCGTGTTCGTCGTGCTCGGGCTGATGCTCGCCGGCGTCGGCCTGTTCCCGCTCGACGTCAGCATCGCCCTGCACAACGGCTGCGCCGCGGGCATGGCCGCGGCGTTCGCGGCGATGGTGCTGGGTTCGCCGGCGATCCTGCGCGGGCTGCCGCGGCGCTTCTTCGTGTTCTGCTACGCCGTGTTCGCGCTGCTGATCGGCGGGTTCCTGCTGTACGCGCCGATCGCGTACTGGAATCTGACGGCCTTCGAGCTGGTCGCTTTCAGCCTGATCTTCGGCTGGATCACGGTGTTCATCCGGTTCGTGAACGCCCTCACGGGCGATGAGACGGATGCTCCGGGCCCGCCGGATGCCGACGCGGCTCCGCACCCCGCATCGAGAGGAGCCCGACCATGACCGACACCGTCGCGTCCGCCGACGCGAGCATCGCCCGCCTGGGCGCGCATCGTCCGACCAGGTCCGAGCGCCGGGCCGCGGGTGCGGCGGTGCGCGATCGGCTCCCGCATGAGGCGCACGCCGAGTCGTCCGGGGACGAGCGCGGTCGCGACCCGGTCGCGGTCATCGAGGCGCAGGGGCGCACCCGGCTGCCCGACCTGCTGGCGTTGCGCCACGGGCGGATGGCGGCGTCGCCGTTCGCGTTCTACCGGGGAGCTGCGGCGATCATGGCCGACGACCTGCGCGCCGTGCCCGACACGGGTATCGAGACCCAGCTCTGCGGCGACGCGCACCTGTCGAATGTCGGGTTGTTCGCCTCGCCCGAGCGGTCGCTCCTGATCGACCTGAACGACTTCGACGAGACGGCCGTCGGGCCGTTCGAGTGGGATGTGAAGCGCATGGCGGCGAGCTTCGAGCTCGCGGGACGCGCGCGCGGGTTCGCACCTGAACAGCGCGCCCGCATCATCTCCCGTCTCCTGACCTCCTACGCCGAGGCGATCGACGTGGCATCCCGCACCCCGGTGCTCGAGATGGCGACCGCCCGGCTCGATGCCGACGCGATGATCGCGCGGGTGCGCGGCGAGCTGCGACCCGAGGTCGCCGAGCGCGTGGTCAAGGGCATCGCCAAGACGCGACAGCGTGACAGCGCCGACGCCGTCGCCCGGCTCGCCGACCAGGTCGGCGGTACGTACCGGTTCCGCACGAATGCGCCGACGCTCGTGCCGCTGCGCGACCTCGCCGAGCACACCGGCATCGATCAGGCGACGGGCATCGACCGGGTCGAGGCGATGCTGCACGGCTACCGGTCGTCGCTCACCGAGGCGCATGCACGCATCCTCGATCGGTTCCGGGTCGTGGATGTCGCGCTGAAGGTCGTCGGCGTCGGCAGTGTCGGCACGCGCGCCTGGGTGGTGCTGCTCACCGGCAACGGCAAGCGCGACGTGCTCGTGCTGCAGGCCAAGGAGGCGCAGCGGTCGGTGCTCGAGCCCCCCGACCGCCCCAGCGCCTACGCCCACCAGGGCGAGCGGGTGGTGCACGGGCAGCGACGGCTGCAGGCGTTCGGCGACGTGCTGCTCGGCCACACGCATGTCGTGGGCATCGACGGGAAGGAGCGCGACTTCTACGTGCGGCAGTTCCGCGATTGGAAGGGCTCGGCCGAGCCCGAGCGCATGGAGCGGTCGACGATGAAGCTCTACGCCGAGTACTGCGGCATCGTGCTGGCACGGGCGCACGCCCGAGGCGGCGATGCGGCCACGATCTCGGGCTACCTCGGCGACGGGCGCGCGTTCGCGCGGGCGCTCGTGCAGTTCGCCGCAGCGTACGCCGACCGCACCGAACGCGACCACACGGCGCTGCTCGACGCGATCGCGGGCGGACGCCTGCCGGCGGTCGCGCCGTGAGCGAGACATCCGGACCGTCCTCGCCGGGCGCGGCCCGAGCCGGGCCGGGCGCCCCCGCCGCGTCGCGCGCGGTGCTGCCGCTCGCGATCGCGCAGTTCATCATGGTGCTCGACAGCTCGGTGATGAGCGTGTCGATCAGCCAGCTCGTCGAGGAGTTCGACACCACGGTGTCGACCATCCAGCTCGCGATCACGCTGTACGCACTCGTCATGGCGGCGCTCATGCTCACCGGCGGCAAGCTCGGCGACCTGTTCGGCCGGCTGCGGGTGTTCCGCATCGGGCTCGTGATCTATGCGGTCGGCTCGCTCATGACCGCGCTCGCGCCGACGGTGATGGTGCTCATCGTGGGCTGGTCGTTCATCGAGGGCGCCGGCGCCGCGCTCGTGCTGCCGGCGCTCGCAGCCCTGGTCGCCGGCAACTACGAGGGCGCCGGGCGCGCCCGCGCCTACGGCATCATCGGCGGCGTCGCCGGCGCCGGCATCGCGATCGGGCCGCTGCTCGGCGGCTGGCTCACCACCGCGTACTCGTGGCGATGGGTGTTCGCCGGCGAAGTCGTGTTCGTCGTGATCGTGCTGCTGCTCGGCAGCTGGATCCGCGACGACGAGCAGCGCGCGCGATTCCGGCTCGACGGGTTCGGGGCGGTGCTGTCGGCGGTCGGCCTGTCGCTCGTCGTCATCGGCGTGCTGCAGAGTGGAACCTGGGGCTGGGTGCTGCCGTTGCAGTCGCCCGTCACCCCGTTCGGCCTGTCGCTCACGCCGTTCATGATCGGCGGCGGCCTGGCGGTGCTGTGGGCGTTCTTCGGGTGGGAGCGGCGAGTGGCCGGGCGCGGGCGGGTGCCGCTGCTCGACGTGCGCAACCTGCGCATTCCCGCGCTGCGTTCGGGGCTCGTCAGCCTGCTCGCCCAGAACCTGGTGCTGCTCGGCATCTTCTTCGCGGTGCCGCTGTACCTGCAGGTGAGCCAGGGCATGGACGCGTTCCAGACCGGCCTGCGGCTGCTGCCGACGTCGATTGCGATGCTGCTCGCCGCCGCCGTGGGCGCGCGAGTCGGCACCCGCTTCGGAGCACGAACGATCGTTCGGACAGGCTTGCTGACGGTCGCCGCCGCATGCGTGCTCATCGTCGCAACCGTCGAACCCGAACTCGCGACCGTGCCGTTCGCGATCGGCATGGCGCTGGTGGGCCTCGGCACCGGGTTGCTCGCCTCGCAGCTCGGCAACATCGTGCAGTCGGCGGTGCCGCCCGAGGCTCGCAGCGAGGCCGGTGGCCTGCAGTACACCGCTCAGAACCTCGGCTCGTCGCTCGGCACCGCGCTCATCGGCTCGCTCATGGTCGCCGCGCTCGCCACCGCGGTACTCGACCTCATCGCGGCCGACCCCGACATCGAGGCTGCGGTCGCCGACCGGGCGACGGTCCAGGTGGCGTCGGGCATCGAGTACGTGCCCGCCGCCGATGCCGAGCAGGCTCTGCTCGACGAGGGGTTCCCGCGCGAGCAGGTCGACGACCTCGTCGACGCCTATGTCGAAGCCCAGCTCATCGGGGTGAAGCTCGGGCTGCTCGCGTGCGGGGCCGCGGCGCTCATCGCGCTGCCGGCGACTCGGCGGCTGCCCGGGCGGGAGCAGGGCGCGGAAGCGTAGCTCCGCCCGGCCCGCACGTGGAACCGGCAGCGCTGGCTTCAGGCATCCTCGATGGTGAACTCCAGCGCCGTGCGCCGGAACACGATGGCGCAGACGACGACGGCGAGGGAGCCGGGGATGAGTCGGGCCGTCCGCGCGCGGTCGCTCGAGACCTACCCCGACTTGCGGGCCTTGCGCTCGGCCTTCGCCGCGGCATCCTCGACCCGCATCTCGAGCTTGGTCTGGTCGAGCTCGCCGAGCGCGGGTCTGATCCAGTTCAGCCGGGGGTCGGTGTCGACGAGCAGCATCCGCACCAGCAGCGTGAGCGGTACCGCGAGCAGTGCGCCCATCGGGCCGAGCACGACCGCCCAGAACAGCACCGAGATGAACGTGAGCGACTGGCTGAGCGACACCGCGTCGCCGACCACCTTCGGCTGGATGACCGACTGGATGATGCCGTTGATGAGGCCGTACACGACGATCACGGCCACCACGAGCGGCCAGCCGCCGACGAGCGCGGCGAACACCAGCGGCGGGATGATCGCGATGAAGTATCCGATGTTGGGGATGAAGCTGCACAGGAACGAGAGGATGCCCCACAGCGGCGCCCCCGGAATGCCCATGATCGCCAGCGCGATCCAGTTCACCACGCCTTGGGCGGCGCCGAGTCCGGTGGTCACGGCCATGTAGCGCCGCACCCCCGACGTGAACCGGCCCACTCCGACGGCGATCCAGGGCCGACGGCGCCCGATGCCCTCGAGCAGCGGCGACGCGTAGGACGAGTCCATCGCCATCAGCACGAGCAGGGTGAGCAGGATCACCGCCGACGAGACGAACCCGGCCGCACCGCCCAGCACGCCGCCGAGGAAGGCGATCACCTGCGTCGGGTCGAACGAGTCCAGGATGCGCTGCACCTGCTCGGCGCCGATGCCGAGCCCTTCGAGCCAGGCGCCGAAGTCGGTCAGCGCGGCCTGCAGCTGCGGCAGATACGAGGGCAGCAGCGACGAGAACTGCGCGAACGACAGGAACAGCGCCCCCGCGAACGCACCGAGCAGCAGCACGACCGCGAGGAGCACCGACACCGTCGCGATGCCGCGCGGAACCCCGCGACCCTGCATCCAGGTGCGGATCGGGTGCACGCAGATCGTCAGCACGAGCGCGAAGAACGCCGCGGTGAAGATCGATCCGATCGCGGCGATGCCGAACGAGGCGACCGCGGCACCGCCCAGCCCGAGCAGGATGAACGCGGTGCGGTGGGCGATGGCCGGCGGGGTCGCGCCGGGCGCGCCGGGATCGCTGGGCGCGTCGGGCGCGGGCGGCACTCGGTCAGGTCCGCGTTTCCGGTTCCACCACATCGGCTCCCCCTTCGATGGGCGGCGAGGCATCCGGATGCTTCGCAGCATCCTGAGCGCCCGCCGCCGCGTTGCCGCTCAACCGCCACAGCGCACCGCCGCGCCCCTCGGGCGCGATGAGCAGCGCGCGCACCAGCAGGGTCAGCGGAATCGACAGGATCGCCCCGACCGGCCCGATCACGAACGCCCAGAACACGACCGAGAAGAACGAGAGCGTGAGGCTCAGGTCGACCGCGTCGCTCACGAACTTCGGCTGCACCAGCACCTGCAGCACGACGTTGACGACGCAGTACACGGCGATCACGGCGAGCGCGAGCGGCCACCCGCCGACCACGAGCGCGAGCACCGCCGGCGGGATGAGCCCCAGCACGAACCCGATGTTCGGCACGAAGTTGGTGACGAACGCGAGGATGGCCCACACCAGCGGGATGGGGATGCCGAGCCACCACAGCGCGAGCCCGTCGAGCACGGCGACGATCGCACCGAACGTCGCGTTCACGACGTAGTAGCGGCGCACACCCGAGAAGTACCGCCGCCCGATGCGGTCGGGTTCCCCGCGTCCGAACGCGACGCCGAGCCGCGCGAATCGGGCCGCGTCGGCGGCCATGAAGATGACGTACGCGAACACGAAGAAGAACGCGGTGGCGATACCGAGCACCGTGTCGGCGACCGACGTCGCGAAGGCGACCAAGGTGTCGGGTGAGAGCACCGACCCGGCGGCGTCGGAGGCGGCCTCCGAGAGACCCAGCGAGGCGAGCAGGCTCCGAAGGCCGCCGGCGGCGATCCGGAACTGGTCGGCATAGTCGGGCAGCATGCGCACGAACTGGGCGGATGCCACGAACAGCAGCAGCGCGAGCACCGCGAGGATGAGCCATCCGACTGCCACGACCGCGGTCGTCGCCAACCAGGACGGCCAACCGCGCCGTACCAGCGGTGCGTACACGGGCACCGCGATGATCGTGATCACCGCGCCGATCGCGGCCGGCGCGAGGATGCCCTGCGCGAACCAGATCCCGGCGAACACGACGACCGCAGCCGCCGCCGTGACCAGGACGCGCGTGCCGTGCGCGAGCGGCCGCGGCGCGAGCTGCCCGATCACGTTGCCCACTGCGTTCCCCTCATCGCACATCGGCACTTCGTTGCTTGCAACATAGCGGGCGGGCACGCCCCCCGCGGGGATCCGCCTCGACGTGCCGCGCTCGCCGCAGACCCGAACATTCCTTGCCATTCCGGGTATTCGCCGCGGTAGTGTGCAGAGGGGGAACACGAAGATCTGGGGGGAGATCGAGCAACTTCGGTCGAGGCGTCAGCCGCCCGTCCCTTCGCTTGCGACCCGTCGACGCGCCCCGCGTCGACTCTCACAATCGAAGAAAGGCCTCCGAATGAGTTTCTGGCAGAGTTTCTGGGACATCGTCTGGTGGACGATCTGGATCTTCGCGTTCTTCGCCTACCTGTGGGCGGTCATCGCGATCATCAGCGACCTGTTCCGCGACCACAAGCTCAACGGGTGGTGGAAGGCGGTCTGGATCATCTTCCTGCTGTTCTTCCCGTTCATCACCGCCCTCGTCTACCTGATCGCGCGCGGCAACGGCATGGCCGAGCGGGCGCAGAAGGAGGCGGCGCAGGTGCAGTCGGCGACGGACGCGTACATCCGGCAGACGGCGGGCGCCTCCGCGAGTCCGTCCGACGAGATCGCCAAGGCCAAGGCGCTGCTCGATTCCGGCACGATCAACCAGGCCGAGTACGACGCGCTGAAGGCGCGGGCGCTTTCGGGCGCCTGATCCACCCGGCGACGGAGGGGCGGATGCTTCGGCATCCGCCCCTCCGTCGTCCGCCGTGTCAGGCGGGGACGGGCGGCGCCGGCTCCGGAGCATCCGCCTGGCTCATCGCGCTCGAGTTGCGCAGGAACAAGATGATCCAGCTGAAGATGAGCACCGCCGCGACCAGCTCGACCGCCGTCAGATTGTAGTAGCCGATCGCGAAGAAGACACCGAGCACCACGATCACCGCGACGTACACGTAGCCGAGGATCACGAACGGGCGCGGCATCCCGGGTACGAACCACGGCAACCCGATCACGACGACCGCGTACGCGACCGCCATGCCCGTGGCGACCGAGTTGTGCACCCAGAAGAACTGGTCGACCGAGAAGATGCCCACGCAGGCGAGGAAGATGCCGATGAGCGCCAGCCCGTTGCGCACCACGTTGCGGTGCCGGCGGTCGAGCGGCGTCGAGGTGGGCAGCGCGGCGGTGCAGTAGCGGGCGATGATGGTCACGATCGCGCCGGCGATGATGAGCGTCACGTTGAAGGCGATGGCGGATGCATCGTGGCCGATGCCCAGGGCCGACAGGTTCTTCTGCCACCACAGCGGGTCGCTCGCCCCGAGCATGCTGGCGATCGCCCCCACGACGAGGAACACCGCGAGCACCAGCGACAGCAGCATCGGGGTGAGCCGTGCCGCCGACAGGAACACCGCGTAGGCGCTCACCGCCAGCCCGACCCCGGTCAACGCGACCGCGGGCAGCGTGAACACGACCGCGCCGATGAAGCTGCGCTCGAGCACGTTCGAGAGGCCGAGCCAGGCGATCAAGACGACCGCGCCGTGCGCGAGCGCGAGCGCCGCGAGGTCGAACCAGTGCAGCCGCGCACCCGCGACCGCCAGCCCCGGACCGACGTCGCGCTGCAGGGCGGTACTCGGCGACCGCAGCACCAGCCGCCCCAGCACGAACGCCGCGATCGCGACCAGCGCACCGCTGATCGCGACGAACTCGCCGATCGACCCGGCCCCCGAGATCGGCACGTCGCGGTTCCAGAACGCGACGAGCGCGGCGAGCGCACCCACCGCGAACGCGAGCGCCCCGATGATCAGCGCGACCGATTCGAGCGATTCGGCGTTCTCGGCCGGTCGCCGCGCGAGCTGCGCGAGCGAGGTGGCCCGTCGTTTCGTCGACGCCGCCGGTGCGCTGGTGACGGCCGGATCGCTCATCGCTGCTCCCCCTCGCGGCCCCCTGCCGCTCGGCACCAGCCTCCCACCGGTCAGGGCATCGGGTCGAGCACTTCGAGCATCGATCCCTGCACGAACCCCGCCCACTCGTAGGCCGCCCGCAGGTAGTCGTCGCGCGACTCGTCGGCGTCGTCGCTGCCCTCCTCGACGACGCCGACCCGTTCGGCGAGGATCAGCCTGAGGTCGGTGAGGAACGTCAGCCACCCCCACGCCTGCGACTGGTCGAGTTCGATCTCGACGAGCCCGCGATCGCCCGGTGCGGCCGTCGCGTCGCGCACCGACTGCGCCGCCTGACGCTTGCCGTCGACGAGGCTCTCACGGGTGTAGCGCGTGTAGTCGCGGGACGCCGACGCGTCATCGGGGTACGCGTTGGGGAACAACCGCCCGAGCGCGGGGTCGTCCTCGGTGCCGAGCAGCAGCACCGAGTCGACCTGGTCGGCGAGCTCGGACAGCAGCATCGCCTCCTCGGCCTCGAGCACCAGGCGGACTCCGTCGCCCCCCTCGCGGCCGGCGACGATCATGCGTCGGCCCTCATGACCGTGGCCTGCAGCCCGTAGCCGTGCATCGCGACGACATGCCGTTCCATCGCTTCGCGGTTGCCCGACGCGACCACGGCGCGCCCCTCGGTGTGCACGCGCAGCATCAACCGCTCGGCCTGCTCGCGCGCGAACCCGAAGTAGGTCTGGAACACGTAGGTGACGTACGTCATGAGGTTGACCGGGTCGTCCCACACGACGACGTTCCACGGCCGATCGACGGTCGCGATGGTCGCGACGTCGAGGTCGTGGCGCTCGAGGATGTCGGTCATCCTCCAAGCCTGACACGATCCCCCGATGGATGCATCCCCGCCCGCGAGCGCCCTCAGGGGCGCGTCGAGACGGTGACCGTGAACTTCGGATTCCGGGCGATCTGCCGGGTCGGGCCCACGAGCCGCTGCAGCGCCGGGCGGTATTTCAGGTGCGAGTTCCAGACCGCCACGAGCCGGCCGCCGGGACGCAGCGCGCGCCCCGCATCGGCGAACAGCCGTTCGGCGAGCGCCGTGGTCAGGGCGCCGCCCGAGTGGAACGGCGGGTTCAGGACGACGAGGTCGGCGTCGCCGTCGCCGACCAGTTCGAGCCCGTCGGCGCGCTCGACCAGGATGCGCTCGGCGACGCCGTTCGCCGCGGCCGTCGCTCTGGCCGAGTCGACGGCGACGGCCGACTGGTCGTACGCCTCGATCTGCGCGGCCGGGAGCAGGCGGGCGAGCGCGACCGCCACCACACCGGTGCCGCAGGCCAGGTCGATGGCCCGCTCGGGCAGCTCGCCGCCGATCGCGACGGGCAGCTCGCCGATCAGGAACCGGGTGCCGATGTCGACCGAGGTGCCGGCGAACGCCCCGCCGTGCGAGACGATCTCGATCCCCAGCTCGTCGTCGTGAGCGCGACGCGGCCACGCGGCATCCGGCCCGGCGGAGCCCCCGATGCCTGACGGATGCGGTTCGCGCACGACGAGGACCCGCGATTTCTGCCGGGCGTGGCTGACGTCGACCCGCCCGAAATGGCGCAGCAGCACGTGGTTCATCGCGGGACTCATGTGCTTGAGCCGCCCGCCCGCGATGACGACCACGTCATCGGCGGCGTGCTCGGCGATCAGCGCCCCCACCTCGTCGAGCGCATCCAGCGAGCGCGGCAACCGCAGCAGCACGACCCGGGCGCCCTCGACGAGCTCGGCCTCGGCCGGAAGCATCCGCACCGCCTCGGCGTACCCGAGCCGGCGCGCGTTCTCGAGGATCGCCCGCTCGCCGAGCAGGGCGTCCTGATGCGCACGGATGCCCCGCAGTCCGTTGGCCGCAGCGACCCCGAGCGTGAGCGCCCCGTGCGTGTCGCCGATCGTGACGAGCGCAGCGCCCGCGGCGTCGGAGCCGACCTCGGCGACGAGCGCATCGACGAACGGTCTCGCCTCATCGAGGATGAGCCGGTCGGCCGCGTCGGAAGCCTCGAGGCCGGGCGCGCTGACATCGGGGCGCCGGCGGAGGTCGCTGAGTTCCACCCGGGCAGGTTACCCTCACTCGAGGGTCACGGTGAGGCTTCAGCCGGTGTTTGCTACCCTCGGTCGAGCATGCGGGAAACACGCCGAAGCCAGCCGGGGGGCCGCCGCGTCGCGTCGACATCGGTCGCGACGCCCGTCGCTCGTCCCCGCGCGGTGCGCCGGTTCGGTGCGCTGCTCGCCACGTTCGCGGTCGGCGGCATGCTCGCCACCCTCGCGATCGCGCCCACCGCGCCGGCCCTGCTCGCCGATCCCGCCGCCGCGGCCGGCTCGGGCTCGCACGACCGCCTGCAGCGGGTCTCGGTCGATGCCGCGGCCGCCGTGCCCGGGGTCTCCGAGGACTCGTACGTCGCCTCGACGGGGCCCGAGACCCTCATCGAGGGCGGCACCAATCACGACTGGGCCGAACTCGTGCTCGTCGACGGCGCGTTCCCCGTGACCGATGCGAACGTCACCGTCATCCTGCGCTGGATGCGCCAGGAGAACGGCGTCGACAACTGGTGGAACCGCAACAACCCCCTGAACAACGGCAACGGATCGGGCGGCGGATCGGGCCTCGGCAGCTACGACACGCTCGTCACCGGCGCGTACTACGCCGCCGACAGCCTGCGCCGGTACTCGTTCTACGACGCGATCGAGGCGGCCCTCGAAGCGGGCGACGATGCGGATGCCACGGCCGCCGCGATCTGGGCGTCGCCGTGGGCCGGCAGCCACTACGGCAACGGCACGCACTGGTCGACCCGCCCTGTCGAGGCCGTCGAAGCGCCGGCATCGGCCTGGGGCCGCTGAGCGCCGAGCGCGCTCGTCAACCGGCGGTGGGGCGCCCCGGCTGATCGGGAGTCGTCGCGGCGGGCGCGGCGGGCGCGGCGGCGGCCGACGCAGCGGGCTGCGCTGAGCGGAACGCGTGCGCCATCCACCACGACGCGAACGCGCCGATCGCGGCCGTCACTGCGACGCCCACGACGCTCGCGCCGATGAGGAGCAGCACGCCCGGCGCGGAATCGGACGACCTGGACCACACGCCCGGCAGGATGGACGCCGGCGCGCTGAGCACGCCCCCGATCGTGCCGTTCGCGACCACGCCGATGCCGAGGCTGCTCCAGGTGACCGCGGTCGGCCGGTGCACGCCGTGACGTCGCAGGATGGCACGCTGGCCGAGGACGCCTCCGACCACGAGCGCGGCGCCGACCACCACGGCACCGGCGATCACGGCGATGACGAGCCACATGGGCACGGCGTCGATGAACCGCGTGAACGCGTTGTCGCCGTCGTCGCCGGCCCGCACGGCACCGGCCACGGCGGCGAGAATGAGGGCGACGATGCCGAAGATCGCCCCGAATGCCGCAAGCCCCAACCCCCAGGTCACGAGGGTGAGCCCGACGCCGCCGCCGACCAGCGCCCCCGTGCGGCTGCGCGGCTCGAGCGGCGGCCGGGGCGCCGGTGCCGGAACCGGCGCCCACTGCTGCGGGTATGCGGGCTGCGGGTACCCGGGCTGCGGGTACGCAGGCTGCTGCGGGGAGCCGGGCTGCGGGTACGCAGGCTGCGGGGAGCCGGGCTGCGCATACCCGGGCTGCGGGTATCCGGTTCGGGGATCGGGCTGGTCGGGCGGCAGGGGCTGCGGAGTCTGGTCGGTCATGTGTCGGGCCCTCTCATCGGCTGCAACCACCCTGCCGTATCGGCCCGGCCGCGCGCGAGCGCGTCGCCGCGAGCGGTCACGCTGACGTCGGGATGACGACCGTGCGTTCGCCCGGGGCATCCTCGTGGCCCCAGGCCTGCTCGATGGTCTCGAGCGGTACCGGCCGCGGCCGCACGGTCAGCGCACCGGACGCGACCGCGGCGACGAGCTCGGGCAGCCCTGCCTGCCGCAGGTCGATGGAGCCGAACCCGCTTCCGCTGATCCGGAGCGCGTTCGAGCGCAGGCCGGAGCCATCGAGCGTGATCGTGGGCCCCGCGGTGCTGCCGATGTGCACCCAGTCGAGCAGGCGCGCGTGATCGGTTCGGGCACCGAGGATGGCGCGCATCGCGAGCTCGGTCGGCGCACCCCAGACGTAGTCGAGGACGACGTCGACCTCGGCCGCCGCCGCTGCGAACGCCGCAGCGGTCGCGTCGTCGTCGGGTGACAGCTCGACGATGGCGTCGGCGCCGTCTGCGGCGAGCTGTTCGAGGCGCTGCCGGTTGCGACCGGCGGCGACGACCCGCCCGGCGCCGAGGTGGCGCGCCGTCTTCACCGCGATCGACCCTGCGGCACCGGTGGCGCCGATCACGAGCACCGACTGGCCCGCCCGGAACGGGACGCGTCCGCGAAGCGCGACCCACGACGACATCGCGGGGTTCATGGAGGCGGCGACGGTCGCGGGGTCCGCCCCGGAGGGCACCGGGATGGCCGATCGCGGATCGATGAGGATGCGCTCGGCCATGGTGCCGCCGCCGCCGAGGCCGCCGACGTAGGCGAGCGAGCCGTCGGCCCGGCGGACGACGCCGTCGATGCCGGGCACCACCGGCAGCGCCCCCGAACTCGCGTAGTGGCGACCCGAGGCGACGCCCCGCGTGACGGGGTGGATGCCGACCGCGAGCACTTCCGCCACCTCGCGTCGCGCGTCGGCCTGCGGCGCGGGGATGGAGCGATAGCGCGGCGGTTCGCCGAACGACTCGACGAGTGCGGCGTTGATGTGCGTCATGTGATCTCCTAGTTAGTACGTGGCACGCACTACTATAGTACGTACTACGTACTATTGCTAGACTGAGATCGTGGAAGACGAGGGCGCGCGATCGGCCGCCGACGCCCTGGCGCGGCTGGCATTCCTGACGAACGCGCGCCTGGAGGCACGCGCTGCAGAGGTCGGCGAGGGTCTCTCGGTGCAGCAGCTGCGCCTGCTGGGCATCCTGCGCGACCGGGAGCCGACGATCAACGAACTCACCGTCCTGCTCGGCGTCGACAAGTCCAGCGTCAGCGGGCTGGTCATCCGTGCGGAGCGGCGCGGGCTGGTGAGCCGCACCCGGCACGAGCGCGACGGCCGCGCGGTGCGAGTGCGACTGGAAGGGTCCGGGCGCACCCTGATCGACGCGGCAACCGCGTCGTTCGAGCTCGATGTGCAGCAGTTGCTCGCGGTGCTGACCGACGCGGAGCGCGCGCGCTGGGTGGCGCTCACGAACCGCGTGCTGAGCGCCGAGGCGGATCAGCTGGGCCTCACGCCCTGATCCGCGGCGGCCTCGCACCGCGGCCGCATCACCCGGTGACCCGGCGCGGACGCCGACGACCCCGATCGGCTACCGGTCGAGCGGCCGCCAGACGACGAGGGCGTTCTCGCGGCGCACTCGCGTGCCCGCCTTGATGGTGACGATGTCGCCGGCCGACCCGGCGGCGAACACGCGGCGGCCGGGGCGGTTCAGCATCTCGTCGGCGAGCATCGCCTCGAGTTCGCGCACCCGGGCGCGCAGCGCGGTCACCTCGTCTTCGAGGCCGAGCACGCGGCGGATGCCCTCGAGGCTCACACCCTCGCTCGACAGCTGGGCGATCTCGCGCAACTGCACGACGTCGCGCATCGAGTACCGGCGCGACTTGCCGGCGGTGCGACTCGGCGAGACGAGGCCGAGGCGGTCGTACTGGCGCAGGGTCTGCGGATGCATCCCGGCGAGCTCGGCCGCGACCGAGATCACGAAGATCGGGCTCGTCTCGTCCATCGACTACCCCTTCGCGCGGGCGAGGAGGTCGTCGCGCGGGTTCTCGTCGGGCAGCAGGGCCGCGAACTCGCGCAGCCGCTCCTCGGCCTCCTTCGAGAGGTGCGACGGCACCGCCACCTGCACGACGGCGAGCAGGTCGCCCGTGCCCTTCTTCGTCGCAACGCCGCGGCCCTTCACCCGCAGCACCCGGCCGCTCGGGGTGCCGGGCGCCACCTTCAGCTTCACGGGGTCGCCGCCGAGGGTGGGCACCTGGATCGTCGCGCCGAGCGCGGCCTCCTCGAAGGTCACCGGTACGGTGACCCGCAGGTTGAGTCCGTCGCGTTCGAACACCGGATGCTTGCGCACGTTCACGGTGAGGATCATGTCGCCGGTCGCACCGCCGTCGGGCGACGGGTGGCCCTTGCCGCGCAGGCGGATCTTCTGCCCGTCGGCGACGCCCGCAGGGATGTTCACCGTCACCGGCTTGCCCTCGGCGGTCTGCAGGGTCACCTGGTCGCCGCGGGTCGCGGTGATGAAGTCGAGCGTGGTCGTGGCCGTGACGTCCCGACCGGGCGTCGGCCCGCCGAAGCCGCGGTAGCCGCCCGTCGACTGGCCGAACCGGCCGCCGCCGAAGAGCCCGCCGAGCAGGTCGTCGTAGTCGCCGCCCGCACCCTGCTGGAAGGTGAAGCGCTGGCCACCGCCGCCCTGGCCGAACATGCCGCCGAACACGTCCTCGAAGCCGCCGGCGCCCGCCCCGCCCGGCGCAGTGAACCGCGCCCCCGAGCCCATCGCCCGGATCGCGTCGTACTCCTTGCGCTCCTCGGGGTCGGAGAGCACCGAGTTCGCCTCGCTGATCTCCTTGAACTTCGCCTCGGCCGCGGCGTCGCCCGGGTTCTGGTCGGGATGGTACTTGCGCGCGAGCTTGCGGTACGCCTTCTTGATGTCGGCGTCGCTCGCGTCCTTGGAGACGCCGAGCACCTGGTAGAAGTCCTTGTCGAACCAATCCTGACTGGCCACGGGCGCCTCCTCTCTCTGCTGTTCAGTCTGTCGTGCCGCCGAGCGTTTCCGTTCGCGCCCTTGGTTTCCGCTGGTGCGGAAACGCTCGGCGCGAACGGAAACACTCGGCGCGGGTGGCGTCCGTCAGGACGCCGGGGTGTGCACCACGACCTTCGCCGGGCGCAGCTGGACGCTGCCGAGCGTGTAGCCCGCCTCGACGACGTCGGCGACCGTGTCGGCCTCCACGTCGGGCGAGGGCTGCTGGAAGATCGCCTCGTGCTTCTGCGGGTCGAACGCCTCGCCCGCCTCGCCGAAGCGCTCGAGCCCGAGCTTCTCGGTCGCGGCGCGCAGCTTCGCGGCGATCGTCGCGAACGGGGTGTCGCCCTCGAGGTCGCCGTGCTTCTCGGCCCGGTCGAGGTCGTCGAGCACCGGCAGCAGCACCGCGACCGCCGCGCCGACCGCGCGCTCGCGCTCGAGCTCGCGGTTCTGCTCGGTGCGCCGACGGTAGTTGGCGTACTCGGCGGTCACCCGCTTCAGGTCGGCCAGGTGCTCGTCGGTCGGGTCCTGCACCTCGGCCTGCGCCGCGTTCAGGATGTCGTCGACGGTGAGCTCGTGCTCGCTCGCCGAGCTCGTCGAAGCGGGGGTCTCCCCTTCGACAGGCTCAGGGGGCTCGCTCGCTGAGCCCGTCGAAGCGGGGGTTTCCCCTTCGACAGGCTCAGGGGGCTCAGGGGCGCCGACGGGCTGCCGAACCGCACCGGTCTCGGGGTCGATCTTCCGCTTGTCGCGGATGATCGGCTCCTCGTGGTTCCGGTCTTCCTCGGAAGCCATGGTTACTTCTTCTCGTCTTCGTCGTCGACGACTTCGGCGTCGACCACGTCCTCGTCGCTGGACTCGCCGCCCGCGGCGCCGGTCGCCGAGGCGTCCTCGCCGGCCGTAGCATCCGCCGCCTGGCCCTGCGCGTAGATCGCCTCGCCGAGCTTGGTCTGCGACTGCGAGAGCTTCTCGAACGCGGTCTTCACCGCGTCGTCGTCGTCGCCGGCGAGCGCCGACTTCAGCGCGTCGACGTCGCCCTGCACCTCGGTCTTCACGTCGGCGGGCAGCTTGTCGTCGTTGTCCTTGATCAGCTTCTCGACCGAGTAGGCGAGCTGCTCGGCGGAGTTGCGCTGCTCGGCGGACTCGCGGCGCTTCTTGTCTTCGGCGGCGTGCTCCTCGGCCTCGCGCACCATGCGGTCGATGTCGTCCTTCGGCAGCGACGAGCCGCCGGTGATGGTCATCGACTGCTCCTTGCCGGTGCCCTTGTCCTTCGCGGACACGTGCACGATGCCGTTCGCGTCGATGTCGAAGGTGACCTCGATCTGCGGGATGCCGCGCGGCGCCGGGGCGATGCCGGTGAGCTCGAAGGTGCCCAGCGGCTTGTTGTCGCGGGTGAACTCGCGCTCGCCCTGGAAGACCTGGATCGCGACCGACGGCTGGTTGTCGTCGGCGGTCGTGAAGGTCTCGCTGCGCTTGGTCGGAATGGCCGTGTTGCGCTCGATGAGCTTGGTCATGATGCCGCCCTTGGTCTCGATGCCGAGGCTCAGCGGGGTGACGTCGATGAGCAGCACGTCCTTGCGCTCGCCCTTCAGGACACCGGCCTGCAGGGCGGCGCCCACGGCGACGACCTCATCGGGGTTGACGCCCTTGTTGGGCTCCTTGCCGGTCTCCTTCTTGATGAGTTCGGCGACGGCGGGCATGCGGGTCGATCCGCCGACGAGCACCACGTGGGCGATGTCGCTGATCTTCACGCCGGCCTCGCGCATGACGTCCTCGAAGGGCTTCTTCGTGCGGTCGAGCAGGTCGCTCGTCATGTTCTCGAACTGGGCGCGGGTGAGCGTCTCGTCGAGGTTCGCCGGGCCGTTCTCGGTGAGGGAGAGGTAGGGCAGCTGGATGCTGGTGCTGGTCGAGCTCGACAGCTCCTTCTTGGCCTGCTCGGCGGCCTCCTTGAGGCGCTGCAGGGCGATCTTGTCCTTCGAGACGTCGACGCCGGTCGACTCCTTGAAGCGCTTGATCAGGTGGTCGACGATGCGCTGGTCCCAGTCGTCGCCGCCGAGGCGGTTGTCGCCCGAGGTGGCGCGCACCTGGATGGTCGAGAAGTCGTCGTCCTTGCCGACCTCGAGCAGGGACACGTCGAACGTGCCGCCGCCCAGGTCGAAGACGAGGATCAGCTCGTCCTCCTTGCCCTTGTCGAGGCCGTAGGCGAGCGCGGCGGCGGTGGGCTCGTTGATGATGCGCAGCACGTTCAGGCCCGCGATCTCGCCGGCCTCCTTCGTGGCCTGGCGCTCGGCGTCGTTGAAGTACGCCGGCACGGTGATGACCGCGTCGGTGACGGTGTCGCCGAGGTACTGCTCGGCGTCGCGCTTGAGCTTCTGCAGGATGCGGGCCGAGATCTCCTGCGGGGTGTACTGCTTGCCGTCGATCTCCTGCGTCTTCCAGTCGGTGCCCATGTGGCGCTTGACCGACGAGATGGTGCGGTCGACGTTCGTGACAGCCTGGCGCTTGGCGGTCTCGCCGACGAGCACCTCGCCGTCCTTCGTGAACGCGACGACCGACGGGGTCGTGCGGAAGCCCTCGGCGTTCGCGATGACGACGGGCTCACCGCCCTCGAGGACGCTGACGACCGAGTTGGTCGTGCCGAGGTCGATTCCAACTGCACGTGACATGTGTGTTTCTCCTTCTCGCCCGGGAAGGAACCGCACGGATGCCCCGTGCCGGGCCCTTTCCGGACTGGTGGCCCGGCGGTGCCCGCCCGCGGCCGAAAGTCGGTGACGTTGAGACTTGAGTCTCAACGGCTCAAGTGTCACGCAGCGACTCGAACGTGTCAAGTCGAGATCGCGAAACTTGAGCGCATCTGACTCAACTCTCGGGATGTGCGCGGTATTCCCTGTGGCACCACGACGGTGTCTGCGGCGAGCATTAGCCTGCCCATGTGGACACGCGTGAGCAGGACGGCCAGCTCATCGCCGCCGAGCTCGCCCGGTACGACCGCGAGCTGAAGCGGTACCGCAAGCTGCGCAGCCGCATCGAGGCCGACTTCGCCCGGCGGCTCGAGGCGGCCGGCTTCAAGTACTTCCACGTGACGGCACGCGTGAAGTCGCGCGACTCCTTCGAGCGCAAAGTGCGGCGCGCGCCCGATCGCGAGGTGCGCGACCTCCTCGGCGTCCGCGTGATCGCGCACTTCGAGGGCGACCTGCCCGCGATGGAGCAGGTGGTGCGCGAGGCGCTCATCGTCGACGACGACTCGTGGGTCGACAAGTCCGAGATGCTGCCGATCGACGCATTCGGGTACCGCTCGGTGCAGTTCGTGGGCCGCGTCCCCGAGGAGGGTCAGGAGCGCGTCGCCACGGGGGCGCTCAGGACGGTCGGTGCGGATGGTGCGGCGGATGCCTCGGATGCTCCGCAGGTCGAGGTGCAGCTGCGCACCGCGCTGAGCGACACCTGGTCGGAGCTCGAGCACGACCTGCGCTACAAGTCGGCGCGGCAGCTCCCCCGCGAGGTCGACCGGCTGTTCGCGCTCTCGGCGGCGCTGCTCGAGCAGGCCGACGACAACCTCGATCAGATCCGCCGGCAGGTCGAGGAGGCGCGGGTCGCCCCGCCCTCGCGGGCCGACGGCGGCGGCGAGCGCGGGTACATCGGCCGGTTCATCCAGTACGACGGCGACTCGCGCACGCTCGACCAGCTCATCACCGCCGCGCTCGACGTGCCGTTCGGCGCCGTCACGGGCTCGGGCCGCGAACTGCGCAGCGTCGTCCGCGCGGCCGGGTGGCACCGGTACGACCAACTCGCCGACGGCTTCGCCGAGTACTCCGAACTGGGGCGTCGACTCGCGATCGCGTGCGCGAACACGACCCGCGACATCCTGCTCACCGATGCCGAGCCGCAGCGACCCGCCCGATCGTTCCGCGGCATCGGGGTGTACTGGACGGCGCTCGCGGCCGCCCTCGTCGCCGGCACCGCAGTACGCGAGAGCCGCGTCCCCGACGGGCGCCTGGCCGAGTACCGCGTGGTGGCCGAGTACCTGAACGTGAACCCGGATGCCTCGGCCCTCAGCGTGCGCAACCGATACGTCGCCCTCGCCGCGCCGGCCGGCACACTCGACGACGAGGGGTTCGCGCCGATCAGCCTCGCGTGATCCGCCGCACCCCTTTCCTCCCTTCCCCTCGCCCTTCCCGTTCCCCCGGGTGCCCGCTCCCTCTCCCTGGAACAAGGTCGATTCGCACCACCACGGTCCGGGGAACAGAGGGTGGGGGACGAGGGGAAGGGAAGGGAACGCAGGGAGTGTGCGAAACTGGGCGCAGCGCTCCGGCGCTGCGGCGGTGGGGCTCGCCGCACCCAACCTCGACTCCGGTCGACAACAGTCCCTGTCTCGTGATCAACCGCGCCCGAGATAGGAGACCCGTGCCCGAGACCTTCCCGACCATCGTCGTCGGCGTCACGCCGCACCAGCCCGATGCGGTCGTGCAGCACGCGGCCGCTCTCGCCGGAGCCCTGGGCGCCCGACTCGTGTGCGCGACCGTGGACCCGGGCCACTACGTCGTCGAGGAGCATCCCGACGGCAGCGTGCGCTCGCTCGAGGTCGACCCCGACGCCGGCGATCTCGAGCGCAGCGGCGACCGCGAGGCCGCCGACCTGGTCGAACGCCTGCATGCCCTGCTCGATCCGACCGGTCTCCGCTGGGAGCACCGCGGCCTCGCCGGCGATCCGACCCGTGCGCTCGCGCACCTGGCCGACACCCTCGACGCCGCGATGATCGTGGTGGGCACGCGCGAACCCGGCGTGCGCGGCACCCTGCGGGAGTTCTTCAGCGGCTCGGTCGCCGCGCACCTCGCGCATCGCCAGCATCGACCGGTGCTCGTGGTGCCGCTCGCCCCGGTCGGATTCGACGACGTCGCACCCTGGGATTCGGCGTCGTGAGCCTCGGGAACCGTCCGCCGCACCTCCAGTGGCGGCTGATCGGGCTGGTCGCGCTCGGCGGCGCGATCGGCACGGCGGCGCGCGCCGGGCTCGGCATCGCGGTCACCGCGGCGCTGCCCGGCGCCGTCTTCCCGGTGACGACGTTCACCGTGAACCTGATCGGCGCGTTCGTGCTCGGCGTGCTGCTCGAAGCCCTCGTGCTGCGCGGGCCCGACGAGGGCGTGCGGCGGAGCATCCGACTGTTCGTCGGCACCGGGGTGCTGGGCGGATTCACGACCTACAGCGCGTTCTCGACCGACACCGCCCGACTGCTCCTCGCCGGCGAAACGCTGATCGCGGCCGGGTACGCGCTCGGCACCGTCGTGCTCGGCGGCGCGGCGAGCCTGGGCGGCATCCTGCTCGCGCGGGCCGCGCATCGCGAGACCGGAGGCGCGCGATGAGCGGATGGCTCGTCTTCCTCGGCACCGCCGCGGCCGGCGGCGTCGGCGCGGCCCTGCGGTTCGTGGTCGACGGGCTGGTGCGCGCCCGGTTCGGCGGCGGCCTGCCGTGGGGGACGGCGCTCATCAACCTGACCGGATCGTTCGCCCTCGGGGTGCTCGTCGGGCTGGCGCAGCACCGCATCGGCGCGGACTGGGTGATGCTGCTCGGCACGGGCCTGCTCGGCGGGTACACGACGTTCAGCACCGCGAGCGTCGAGACCGTGCGGCTCGCACGCGACCGTCGCTGGCGCGCGGCGATCGGGTACGGGTTCGGCGTGCTGGCGGCGGGCGTCGCGCTCGCCCTGCTCGGGGTCGGGCTCGGCTCGCTCGCCTGAGCGGCCGCGACGCGGCTCCGCGACGCGGCTCCGCGCCGCCGCGCGCCGCCCGACGCGGCTACGTGCCCCGGGCCTCGGCGGCGCGACGCACGTGGCTGCGCGCGTGTTCGACGGCGGCCGGCAGCTCGTCGAACAGGTGGTTCTGGTGCCGCAGCGACCGCACCACGCCGACGCGTTCGGCGAGGCGCAGGTGATGACTGCGGATCCCCTTCACGAGCACGGTCACGCCGCGACGTTCGAGCTGGGTGATGAGCTCGGTGATGACCTGGGCGCCGGTGGCGTCGAGGATCTGCAGTTGCGACATCCGGATGATGACGACCTCGATGTCGCGGATGTCGCCCACCCGCTCGAGCACCCGCTCGGCCGCGCCGAAGAACAGCGCACCCTCGAGCCGGAACAGCGCGATGCGCTCATCGCCCGGCTCGGCCGGGCCGGGCAGCTCCTCGCGGTGCACCCCGGCCGAGTCCGCGAGGGCCCGGAGCGCGAAGAACGCCGCGGCAGCGACCCCGATGAGCACCGCGTAGATCAGGTCGAAGCTCACGGTGATCACGGCGGTCACGACGAACACGATCGCGTCGGACCGGGTCGAGCCCACCACGCTGCGCACGGTCGCGATCGAGATCATGCGGGTCGCGGTCACCATGAGCACGCCGGCGAGCGCCGCGAGCGGGATGGTTCCGACGATGGATGCCCCGAACGAGACGACCCCGAGCAGCAGCACCGCGTGCACGACGGCCGCGAGTCGGGTGCGGGCGCCCGCCCTGACGTTGACCGCGGTTCGGGCGATCGCCCCGGTCGCCGGCATCCCGCCGAACAGTCCGGCCGCGATCGACGCGAGGCCCTGGCCGACGAGCTCGCGGTCGGCGTCGTAGGGGCCGGTGTCGGAGATGGATGCCGCGACCCGCGCCGAGAGCAGCGACTCGATCGCGGCGAGCGCGGCGACGGCGAGGATCGGGCCGGCGAGGCCGGGCAGCTGCGCCCAGTCGAAGCTCGGCAGGGCCGGCGCGGGCAGCCCGGCCGGAAGCTCGCCGATCGTGTCGACGGGCAGGTGCGCGAGGGCTGCCAGCACGCTGACGACGATGATCGCGACGATCGAGCCGGGGAACCTCGGGTGGATCCACCGCGGCCCGAGCAGCATGACGGCCGCCACGACGCCGACGATCCCGAGCGTCCAGCCGATCTCGGGCCAGGCCGCGGTCGGCAGCGATTCGAGGGCGGCGACGAACGCGTTCGGGCTGGGCCCGGCCGCGGTGCCGAGCGCAGCCGGAACCTGCTGCAGGAAGATGATGACCGCGATGCCGAGGGTGAACCCCTCGATCACCGGCCACGGGATGTACGTCACGGCGCGTCCGAGGCGCAGCGCGCCGGCGGCGGCCACGACGACGCCGGCGAGCACGCACACGACGGCGAGCACTCCGACGCCGTGGGTGGCGATGATGGGCGCGAGCACGACGACCATGGCCCCCGTCGGCCCCGACACCTGCACGTTCGACCCGCCGAACACGGCGGCGACGAACCCGGCGACGATCGCGGTGACGAGCCCGGCTTCGGCGCCGGCGCCCGAGGTCACCCCGAACGCGAGTGCGAGCGGCAGCGCGACGATGCCGACCGTCACCCCGGCGACGAGATCGAGGCGCCAGGTGCGCCCGAGTCCGCGGTAGTCGCCGGTCGACGGCAGCAGCCCGCGCAGGCGTGCCGCGGTGCCGCTCATCCGCGCGCCTCGGCCCATGCGTCGGCCCGCGGGATTTCGGGCAGTTCGCGCTGCGCGACGAGCTGCTGCTCGGTCGTGCCGAGGATCTCGCCGAGCAGCACCCGGGCGACCCGGAGCAGGTCGGCCACCTCGGGGTACGCGAGCCGGTAGTAGACGAGGCTTCCGCGCCGTTCGGACTCGACGAGCCGGTTGCGCCGCAGCACGGCCAGGTGCTGCGAGAGGTGGGATGCCTCGAGCGAGGTCTGTTCGAGCAGGGAGGCGACGGGCACCTCCGCAGCCGAGGAGAGCACTTCGAGGATGCGGATGCGGATCGGGTGCGCGAGCCCTTTGAACAGGCCGGCCTTCACCTCGTAGAGCGGGCGGGTCGGGTCGACGAACATGGCGGCTCCCGGTTTCACGGTTTGAGAGAACCATCAAATCACAATCCCGAACCGCCGCCTCGCCGACCCTGGACACGCGCGCGACGGGCGCGTAGGCTCGCCCGCGGACATTCGCCCGTGGCATCCGCGCCCTGATCAGAGGAAGGAGCGAACCATGCACGCCGTCACCGTCGCGCGCATCGCAGACACCCTTCCTTCCGAGGTCGCCGCCTAACCGAACCCACCCGGTGGCCTCCAGATCCGGAGACACCACCGTGACATCCACCGGTTCCACCGCGTCGTTCGACGCAGCATCCTTCGATGCATCCGCCCTCGTCTTCTCGACCGTCGAACCCGACGAACACCAGCGCTGGTCGACGTGGCCGGCGACCACGCCGTCCGAGCGCGGCCCGCTGCCGCGCCCCGACTGGGTCGTGACCTCGGCCGCGGCGATCGACACCGAACTCGGCGTCGTGAAGAGCGGCAAGGAGGCCGACCTCTTCCTCATCGAGCGCGCCGTGCCCGGCGTCGACTCGGGCGCGCCCGGCTCGACCGGGCAGGCGACCCTGCTCGCCGCGAAGCGCTACCGCGGCAGCGAGCACTCCGACTTCCACCGCTCGGCCGTCTACACCGAGGGTCGCGGCACCCGCCGCAGCCGCGACGCACGTGCCGTGAAGACCGGCACCGCCTTCGGCCGCGAGGTCGCCCGCGTGCAGTGGGCGCTGGCCGAGTTCGCGGCACTCTGCCGGCTCACCGAGCTCGGCGCCGCCGTACCCTACCCGGTGCAGGTGCACGAGACCGAAGTGCTCATGGAGTTCATCGGCGACGGCCGCGTCGCCGCGCCCCGGCTCGCGCAGATCAGAGCGGATGCCTCGGAGCTGCGCGAACTCTTCCAGCAGGTCGTGACGTTCATGCGGACCCTGGCGAGGGCGGGCCTGACCCACGGCGACCTCTCGCCGTACAACCTCCTCGTCGACCGCGGCCGCGTGGTGGCGATCGACCTGCCGCAGGTGATCGACGTCGTGGCGAACCCGAGCGGGTTCGACCTCATGCACCGCGACTGCGTGAACGTCTGCACGTGGTTCAGCCGTCAGCGACTCGAGTGCGACCCCGAGCAGCTGTTCGGCGAACTGGTCGGCGAAGTGGGGTGGTGAGGCCCGCTCAGCGGCGAGCGCGCGATCGGATGCCCCTCCGGCGCGTCGCGGCGATCAGCAGGCCGCCGGCGAGGAGCATCCCTCCGACGGCGGCAGCCAGGGGAGCGACGTCGACACCGGTCGCCGGGAGCGGGCAGGCCTGCGCGCCGGGGCATGGCGCGGGCGGCACCGGTGCCGGGCTGACGGTGAGCAGTGCCGACTCGGACTCGGCCGACCCGAACAGCTCCGTCGACGCGACGAACCGGAACAGAGCGCCGTCGTCGGCGAGCGTCGCGACGAACGACAACGTGGCATCCGTGCCGCCGGGAACGTCGACCCAGGTCGCCCCGCCGTCGTCGCTCCGCTGCCATCGGAAACCGTCTGCGGTCGCGCGAGCCGCCGCGGAGAAGCTGACCGGCTCGCCTTCGACGGCCGCGACATCCGTCGGGGCCTGCGGGATCGGTGGCCCGATCAGCGACAGGCTCGCCCCCAGCACGTTGCTGACCCAGGCCCACTGGGTGCCGGGCACGAATGCGATGAACCGCGGGTCGGCGCCGACCGCAACCCGGCCGAGCTCGGATCCGTCGGCGGTGTCGAGCACCGCGACCGCGTTGGCGTTCTCGAGCGGGACGTAGATGCGCGCACCGTCGGCGGCGACCACGCCGCCGGCGACCCTGGCGCCGAGGTTCACGGTGAATCTGGTGGTGAAGTCCGCCGTGTCGACCCGCGCCACGATGGTCGACGTGTACCCGCTGACCCACAGCTGCGACCCGTCGGGCGAGAGCGCGAGGTAGTAGGTCGCGGGAGCGGTGGGCACGTCGATGGTGGAGACCGTCGTCGGGGCGGCCAGGTCGAAACGGCTGACGGTCTGGCCGACGCTCACCGCCACGTACAGGTAGCCCCCGCCCACGGCGATGCCCGCCGGGAGGGATCCGGTGTTGAAGCTGACCTCGACCTCCCCCGAGACGGGGTCGAGCCGCACGACGCGCGCCTGATTGCGCACGGACGCGTAGAGGGCGCCGTCGGGACCGACCGCGAGGAACTGCGCGCGCCCGTTGTCTCCCGGGGCCACCGGCGGCACCGTCCACGTCGCGACGGTCGTCAGCGACTCGAGGTCGATCACGTCGATGAGGCCGGACACCTCGCCGGTGACGTAGGCGCGGGTCTCGTCGGGCGAGAACACCAGGCTGAGCGGCTCGTTCTGGATCGCCGTCTCGCGCAGCACCTGGTCGGTGGCGGTGTCGAACTCGACGAGTCGCCCGGGACCACCACCGGCTACCGCGATCGCCGCGTAGCCGCGAGTGCCGTCCGACGAGATCGCCACGGGTCGGGGAAAGTCGCCGACGGTGACGGTCGAGCTCTCGGCGAACGCAGGCGACGGCAGCAGCAGCGCCGCGCCCACCATGGTCGCCGTCGCGAGAGCGGCGGCGATCCTCCGACCGAGCGGCATGACGTCTCCCCACTGGGCCCCGATGCACAGGGGCACGAGCCGAGTCTATGCACGCGCCGTTCGACGGGGAACACTCGAGCGGATTCGACCTCAGGCGCGCCGGCGGCGTGCCGCGCCGACGACGAGCAGCGCACCGACTGCGGCGAGCGCGCCGGCCCCGATGCCCCACCCGGCGCCCGCGGCGTCGACGCCGGTCGCCGGCAGCACTCCGGGCGTCGGCGTCGGCGGCGGCGTCGGCGTCGGGATGACGGTGAGCAGCATGGGTTCGCCGATCACCGGGTCGAAGAGCGCGCTCGTGGCCACGACCCGGTAGAGGTTGCCCGAGTCGGCGAGCGCTCCGGGCACGGTGAGCGATTCGCTCGATGCATCGGGCACGTCGTCCCAGGTGGTGCCGCCGTCGCTGCTGATCTGCCACTGCACCTGCTGCCAGAAGTCGTCGACGACGACGGAGAACTCGGCCGGGGCGCCCTCGTCGACGGTCTGGTCGCCGCTGCCGTTCACGGTCGGGCGGGTGAAGACGAGCAGCTCGTCGGTGGCTCCGCTGGTGGCGTAGATGCGGTCGGCGGTGACGCCGTCGAGGGTGTGCACCTCGACCGATTCGACGTTGCCGCCGATCGGCACCTGTGTGACAACGGGCGGAGGCCCGGTCGTGTAGTCGAGCGAGATGATGCCGCCCGTCAGGCAGGCGACGTAGACGCGAGCGCCCAGGACCCGTCTCCGGCGACCTCGATGATCTGCACGCCGCCGTTCGGAGCAGTGGCGTGCACGGTGAAGTACACCTGGGTTCCGTCGGTGCGCACGGCGACACCGCGCGAGCCGCCCGTCACGTCGAGGGTGCGGGGCGCCGCGAGCGGGTCGGCGATCTGGAACTGGTACTGCGGGTTGTGCAGCGTGGCCGCGTACATGTAGACCCCGGCCGGGCCCGCCATCAGGTCGACGAAGCCGCCGCCACCGGTGAAGATCATCGGTGCGGGCGAGCCGCCCGCGATGAGCTCGGCGGTCGGATACACCCGGATCTGCCCGGGGTTGTAGAACGACACCCAGACCTGCGCGCCGTCGGGCGTCACCTCCACCGAGGTCGGATTGAAGTCGTCGGACGTGCCGAACGTGATCGTGTTCACGAGGCTGAAGTCGCTCGCATCGAACACGCGGAGGTCTGCGGAGGCGCCGTCGCCGCGGTCGAGGACGAAGGTGTACGAATCGTCGGGCGAGGCGTCCACGTCGATGGGGTAGCGGCCGGTCGGCACCGACAGGAAGGTCTCGGCGGGGTCGGCCTGGGCGGGCAGACTTCCACCGGCTGCCACGAGGGCCGCCGCGACCGCGACGACGCCCGCGAACCGCAGGCCGCGACCTCGAGACATCCGTACCCCTTCGCTCGACCGGCCCCTCGGAGCCGCTCGGGGGAAGTTTCCCACGTCCGTCGCGAACCGGGTAGAGATGCGCGGGACATCCGTTGCCCGCCGTTCACCCGCCGCGACTAGCCTTGCGTGCATGACCGACCGCAACGACGGGGCCGCGTCCGTCGCCCCCGCCTCCGGCTCCCCCGCCGATCTCCCCGCCACCGCCGACTCGGGCGCCATCGCCGTGATGGGCCTCGACCTGCAGGAGGGGCGACGCATCCCGCGCAAGCAGGTGATCTCCTGGGCACTGTGGGATTGGGCGACGCAGCCGTTCAACTCGGTCATCCTGACCTTCGTCTTCACCGCGCTGTATCTGACCAGCGACGCGTTCCTCGACCCCGCGGTCGCAGCGCTCGGCGAGGGCGACCCCGCCTACGAGCGCGGGTTGGCCGATCTCGCGAGCGGTCTCGGCTGGGCGATCACGATCGCGGGCCTGCTGATCGCGCTGCTCGCCCCGGTGCTCGGGCAGCGGGCGGATGTCACGGGCCGACGCAAGCTCTGGCTCGGCGGGGCGACGCTCGCGCTGGTGCTGTCCATGTTCGCCCTGTTCTTCGTGCAGGGCACGCCCGCGTACTTCGTCCTCGGCGTGGCGCTCATCGCGGCCGGCACGGTGTTCAGCGAGATCGCGGGCGTCAACTACAACGCGATGCTCGTGCAGGTGTCGACGCCGAAGACGGTCGGCCGCGTCTCGGGCCTCGGGTGGGGGCTCGGGTACATCGGCGGCATCGTCGCGCTCGTGCTGGTGGTCGTGGCGAACACGTTCGACTGGTGGGGCATGCCGACCGAGAACGGGCTCGCCTACCGGGTGATCGGGGTCGGCTGCGCGATCTGGACGCTGGTGTTCGTCTGGCCGATCTTCGCCTGGGTGCCCGAGGCCCCGCCGGCCGCGCACCGCGACAAGGTCGGCTTCTTCCGCAGCTACGTCGTGCTCGTGAAGGACATCGTCGCGCTCTGGAAGCAGTCACGGCCCACCTTCTGGTTCCTGCTCGCGAGTGCGGTGTACCGCGACGGGCTCGCGGGCGTGTTCGCCTTCGGCGCGGTGATCGCCGCGGTGGCGTTCCACTTCACGCCGAACGAGGTGATGATCTTCGGCATCGTGGCGAACCTCGTGGCGGGGGTCTCGACGATCCTCGCCGGCCGTCTCGACGACCGGTTCGGGGCGCGGGCGGTCATCCTGTTCGCACTCGGCGGCCTCGTGGTGGCCGCGCTGACCGTGTTCTTCCTGCACGACGCCGGCAAGCTGGTGTTCTGGATCTTCGGCCTCGTGCTCTGCATCTTCGTCGGGCCGGCGCAGGCGGCGTCGCGCGCATTCCTCGCCCGGGTCACCCCGGCGGGTCGCGAGAGCGAGATCTTCGGCCTCTACGCGACGACGGGCCGGGCGGCGAGCTTCCTCTCGCCCATGCTCTGGAGCGCGCTCATCCTGGTCTTCGGCGCCACGTACTGGGGCATCCTCGGCATCGCGATCATCCTGGCCGCCGGGTTCGTGCTCATGCTGTTCGTGCGCGATCCGCGCGCCGACGCGCGCACGGCGGGCTAGCACCGACCGCGCGCATCCGGCGAGCGCGGCAAGATGGTGGCATGACGACCCCCGCGCTCCTCGGCATCTCGCACGGCACGGCCTCTCCCGACGGGCAGCGCGCGGTGCGCGCGCTCGTCGACGCGGTCGCCGCCGAACTCCCCGAGGTGACGGTTCGGCTCGGTCATGTGGACGTGCAGCAGCCCGACGTGGATGCCTCGATCGCGACGATCCCGCCGGGCGAGTCGATCGTGCTCGTGCCGCTGCTGCTGTCGGCCGGGTACCACGTGCACGTCGACATCCGCGAGGCGACCGCCGCGCACCCGCACGTGCAGATCGCGGGCGCGCTCGGGCCCGATGGACGCCTCGTGGAGGTGCTCGTCCGCCGGCTCGCGCAGGCCGGCCTGAGCGACGCGGGGCTCGCCGACCCCGACGCCGGCCCCGACGCGCTGGTGCTCGCGGTCGCCGGGTCGAGCGACCGCCGCGCGGTCGACGACTGCCTGCGGATGGGCGAGCTGCTCGCCACCCGGCTCGGCCGGCCGGTGACGGTCGGGTTCCTCTCGGCCGCGGAGCCGCGGCTCGACGCGGCGGTCGCAGCGGCGCG
This sequence comes from Agromyces larvae, assembly GCF_022811705.1. NCBI lineage: Bacteria > Bacillati > Actinomycetota > Actinomycetes > Micrococcales > Microbacteriaceae > Agromyces > Agromyces larvae. Next base: position 2,884,976 of record NZ_CP094528.1, read on the forward strand.
GGCGGATGCCCCGGGCCGACGCGTCGTCGTCTCGAGCTACCTGCTCGCGCCGGGGTACTTCCAGGACCTCGCGGCCGCCGCGGGCGCCGATGTGCTCACCGAACCGCTGCTCGCCGGGGACGCACCGGCCCCCGAGCTCGTCGAGGTGGTCATCGATCGCTACCGCGACTGCCTCGATGCACCGGTCGCGTCAAGCCTGTGACGCCGTCTTTCGCCGTGCGACGCCTCGTGACGGAGCGTTGCGGCCTCTGACGAGCGCACGTGACGCGTTCGAGGGCCTCCCCTAGCGTCGACCGAGTCGATCGGGGCCACCGGTCGACCCCGGCATCACCGGGTGACGACGGAGGGGCGCCGTGACCCTGAGCGACACCGAGACGCGCCGCACGCCGGCGCGCAGCGCCGCCCGGCCCCCGCGCCCCGGCGGCAAGCCGAACGGGCAGTGGAAGGTCGACGGCACCGAACCGCTGAACGGCAACGAGGAGTGGAAGCAGCAGGGCGGCGGGCTCGAGGTGCGCCAACGGATCGAGTCGACCTACGCCGCGGGCGGGTTCGCGAGCATCGACCCGACCGACCTGCACGGGCGCTTCCGCTGGTGGGGGCTGTACACGCAGCGCAAGCCCGGCATCGACGGCGGCCGCACCGCGACCCTCGAACCGCACGAGCTCGAGGACGAGTTCTTCATGCTGCGCGTCCGCATCGACGGCGGGCAGCTGACGACCGAGCAGTTGCGCGTCATCGCGGGCATCTCGCAGGAGTTCGGCCGCGACACCGCCGACCTCACCGACCGGCAGAACATCCAGCTGCACTGGATCCGCGTCGAGGACGTGCCCGAGATCTGGCGACGGCTCGAGGGGGTCGGGCTCCAGACGACGGAAGCCTGCGGCGACGTGCCCCGCGTCATCCTGGGCTCCCCCGTCGCGGGCATCGCCGCCGACGAACTCATCGACCCGACGCCGGCGATCGACGAGATCACCCGCCGCTTCATCGGCGACGAGTCGCTGGCGAACCTGCCGCGCAAGTTCAAGACGGCGATCACCGGCCACCCCAGCCAGGACGTGGTGCACGAGATCAACGACGTCGCGTTCGTCGCGGTCGAGCACCCCGAGCTCGGCGTCGGCTACGACCTCTGGGTCGGCGGCGCCCTGTCGACGACGCCGCGCCTCGCCGAGCGGCTCGGCGCGTTCGTCGCGCCGCACGAGGTCGCCGACGTGTGGCACGGGGTGACGCAGATCTTCCGCGACTACGGCTACCGGCGGCTGCGCAACAAGGCGCGCCTCAAGTTCCTGCTCGCCGAGTGGGGCGCCGAGAAGTTCCGGCAGGTGCTCGAAGACGAGTACCTGGGCCATCCGTTGCCCGACGGCCCGGCCGCGCCGAAGCCGCTCGGCCAGGGCGACCACGTCGGTGTGCACCCGCAGAAGGACGGCCGTTTCTACGTGGGCGTCACGCCCATCGTCGGCCGCATCTCGGGGCCGACGCTCGCGAAGCTCGCCGACGTGATCGAAGCGCACGGGTCGAGCAGGCTGCGCACCACGCCGCACCAGAAGCTCGTCATCCTCGACATCGAAGAGCACCGCGTCGAGTCGCTCGTCGCCGCGCTCGACGAGCTCGGGCTGAGCGCCAGGCCGAGCCTGATCCGCCGCGGCACGATCGCGTGCACCGGCATCGAGTTCTGCAAGCTCGCCATCGTCGAGACGAAGGCGTACGCGACGGCCGCGGTGCTCGACCTCGAGGAGCGGTTGGCCGGCTTCGACCTGCCGCATCCGATCGCGCTGCATGTGAACGGATGCCCCAACTCGTGCGCGCGCATCCAGACCGCCGACATCGGGCTGAAGGGCCAGCTCGTCACCATCGACGGCGAGCAGGTGCCCGGCTACCAGGTGCACCTCGGCGGCGGGCTCGCGAGCGCCGACCGCGAAGAGCCCGGACTCGGTCGCACCGTGCGCGGCCTGAAGGTCGCGGCCGACGGCATCGCCGACTACGTCGAGCGGGTGGTCACCCGGTTCCTCGCCGAACGGGATGCCTCGGCCGGCGAGACGTTCGCGCAGTGGGCGCACCGGGCCGACGAGGAGGCCCTGCAGTGAGCGCGCGCAACATCGGGCACCCGCCGGACCAGGGGCTGGTCGAGGGGATCCGCGCTCGTCGACCGGCGGAGGAGCTGCAGGCACTCGCCGCTCGCGGGGCATCCGAACTCCGCAGCCTCGCCGACGGCGAGGCATCCGCGTACGAGGTGGTCGCCTGGGTCGCGCGCAATTTCGCGACGGAAGCCGCAGCCGTCGCCTGCTCGATGGCCGACGCCGTGCTGCCGCACGTCGTCGCGCAGTCGCTGCCCGGCGTGGATGTGCTCTTCCTCGACACCGGCTACCACTTCGCGAAGACGTACGAGACGCGCGACCTCGTGGCATCCGCGCTCGATGTGCGCATCGTCGACGTCCTGCCCGAGCAGACCGTCGCCGAGCAGGACGCCGAGTTCGGGGCGCGCCTCTTCGAACGCGACCCGAACCTCTGCTGCGCCCGCCGCAAGGTCGCCCCGCTGCACGCCTCGCTGGCGGGCTACGAGGTGTGGTTCACCGGCGTGCGCCGCGACGAGGCCCCGACCCGCACGAACACCCCGCTCGTCGACTGGGACGAACGGAACGGACTCGTGAAGGTCAACCCGCTCGCGGCGTGGAGCTTCGACGAACTGCTCGACTACGCGGGTGCCTTCGGCGTACCGGTGAACGACCTGCTCGGCCAGGGCTACCCGTCGATCGGATGCGAGCCGTGCACCAAGCCGGTCGCCGCCGGCGAAGACCCCCGGTCGGGCCGCTGGGCCGGCCTCTCGAAGACGGAATGCGGGCTGCACCTATGACCGAGCAGATCCTCTCCAGGCCGATCGCCCTCGACACCCTCGACCTGCTCGAGGCCGAGGCGATCCACGTCATCCGCGAAGTCGTCGCCGAGTTCGAGCGACCGGTCCTGCTGTTCTCGGGCGGCAAGGACTCGGTGGTGGTGCTGCACCTCGCGGCCAAGGCGTTCCGCCCCGGCAAGGTGCCGTTCCCGGTGCTGCACGTCGACACCGGGCACAACTTCCCCGAGGTGCTGGCGTTCCGCGACGAGACGGTCGCACGGCTCGGCATCGACCTCGAGGTCGCCGAGGTGCAACGCTACCTCGACGACGGGCGCCTGCAGGAGCGCGCCGACGGCACCCGCAACCCGCTGCAGACCCAGCCGCTGCTCGATGCGATCGCCGCCGGCCGGCACGACGCGGTGTTCGGCGGCGCCCGCCGCGACGAGGACAAAGCGCGCGCGAAGGAGCGCATCTTCTCACTGCGCGACGAGTTCGGTCAGTGGGATCCGCGCAACCAGCGGCCCGAGCTGTGGAGCCTGTACAACGGCCGGCACACGCCCGGCCAGCACGTGCGCGTCTTCCCGATCTCGAACTGGACCGAGCTCGACGTCTGGCGGTACCTCGAGCGCGAGCGCATCCCGCTGCCGCCGCTGTACTTCGCGCACGAGCGCGAGGTGTTCCGCCGCGACGGCATGTGGCGCGCGGTCGGCGAGTTCAGCGAGCCCCGAGCCGATGAGGTCGTCGAGCGCCGGACGGTCCGGTACCGCACGGTGGGTGACATGAGCTGCACCGGCGCGGTCGAATCGGATGCCTCGGACGTCGCGTCCGTGGTGCGCGAGGTCGCCGCCTCGACCCTGACCGAACGCGGCGCGACGCGCGCCGACGACCGGATCAGCGAGGCCGCGATGGAGGACCGGAAGAAGGACGGGTACTTCTGATGACGGACACCACGACCACCCAGTACCCCGAGCTCGTCGAAGCGAGCCCCACGCCCCCTGAGCCCGTCGAAGGGAGCCCCACGCTCGAAGCGACCCCCGCGCTCCCTGAGCCCGTCGAAGGGAGCCCCGCTTCGACAAGCTCAGCGAGCCGCACGCTCGAAGCGACCCCCACGACCACGACCCTGTTCCGGTTCGCGACCGCCGGGTCCGTCGACGACGGCAAGTCGACCCTCGTCGGGCGGCTGCTGCACGACTCGAAGGCGATCCTCGCCGACCAGCTCGAGCAGGTCGCGCGCACCTCGCGCGAGCGCGGCTTCGGCCAGGGCACCGGGTTCGATTTCGCGCTGCTCACCGACGGCCTGCGCGCCGAGCGCGAGCAGGGCATCACCATCGACGTCGCCTACCGCTACTTCTCCACGGGCCGGCGCAGCTTCATCCTCGCCGACTGCCCCGGGCACGTGCAGTACACCCGGAACATGGTCACCGGGGCGACCACGGCCGACGCGGTCGTGGTGCTCATCGACGGTCGCAAGGGCGTGCTCGAGCAGACCCGACGGCACCTCGCGGTCGTCGCGCTGCTGCGGGTGCCGCACGTGATCGTCGCCGTCAACAAGATCGACCTGCTCGGCTACGACGTGGGGGCGTTCGCCGCCGTCGAGCGACAGGTGCGCGACGTGACGCGCGAGCTCGGGCTGGGCGACGTGCACGTGCTCCCGGTGTCGGCGCTCGAGGGCGACAACGTCGTCGAGCGGTCGGCGAACACGCCCTGGTACGACGGCCCGGCGCTGCTCGAGCTGCTCGAACACCTGCCCGCGCAGGGTGAGCTCGGGTCTCGAGACGCTCCGTCGTCGCTGCTCGACGACCGGGCTTCCGAGGACTTCCGACTCCCGGTGCAGCTGGTGCTGCGCCCGCAGGGCGGGCTCTCGCCCGAGCTCGCCGCCGACCCGGCCGCCGCCGAGTTCTACCGCGACTACCGTGCGTTCGCCGGGCGGGTCGCGTCCGGCCGGGTCCGGGTGGGCGACCGCGTGCAAGTCTTCCCCTCGGGCATCGAGACCACCGTCACAGGCATCGACGTGGCCGGAGCATCCGCCGACGAAGCCGTCGCCCCGCAATCGATCGCGCTGCGCCTGGCCGACGACATCGACGCCGCGCGGGGCGCGGTGATCGCGACCGCGGGCACGGTGCCCGCGGGCCGGCGCGAGGTCGTGGCCGAGCTGTTCCAGCTCGACGCCCGCCCGCTCCTACCCGGCGCACGGGTCCTCGTGAAGCACGGCACCCGCACGGTGCAGGCGCTCGTCGCCTCCGTCGACGCCCGACGCGACCTCGACACCCTCGCCCACGAACCCGCTTCGGCGCTCGAGGCCAACGACATCGGTCGCGCGACCCTCCGCTTCGCGGCGGAGCTGCCGCTCGAACCGTACGAGGCGAACCGCTCCGCCGGATCGTTCCTCGTGATCCATCCCGCCGACGGCGCCACGCTGGCGGCCGGGATCACCCACGGCTGAGGCATCCGCCGAAGCCGAGACGCACCACGCACCACGCACCATCCCATCACTGAAACGAAGGAGGCGAAGCCTGTGAACATCCGCACCCGCACCATCTCGACGATCACCGCCCTTGGAGTGAGCGCCATGATGCTCACCGGTTGCGCCACCGCATCCGGGGCGGCCGAGCCCGAGGCATCCGCCGACACGTCGCCGGCCGCCGAACTGCGACTCGGCTACTTCGCGAACGTGACGCACGCGCCCGCACTCGTCGGCCTCCAGGAGGGCCTGTTCGCCGACGCGCTCGGCGACACGAAGCTCACCACCTCCGTCTTCAACGCCGGCCCGGCGGCCGTCGAGGCGCTGACCGCAGGTGCGATCGACGCCACGTTCATCGGCCCGAACCCGTCGATCAACACGTTCATCCAGTCGGGCGGCGAATCGGCCGTGGTCGTCGCGGGCGCCGCGACGGGCGGCGCCGCCCTCGTCGTGCGCGACGGCATCGACAGCCCCGCCGACCTCGAGGGCACCACCCTCGCCTCCCCGCAGCTCGGCAACACGCAGGACGTCGCGCTGCGCGCCTGGCTCGCCGACGAGGGCTACGAGACCGACACGTCGGGCGGCGGCGACGTGCACATCACGCCCACCGAGAACGCGCAGACGCTGACCCTGTTCCAGCAGGGCCAGCTCGACGGCGCATGGCTGCCCGAGCCGTGGGTGTCGCGCCTGGTCGTCGACGCCGGCGCGCACGTGCTGGTCGACGAGGCCGAACTCTGGGAGGACGGCGCGTTCCCGACGACCGTGCTGCTCGTGAACAAGACGTTCCTCGCCGAGCACCCCGAGACCATCGAGGCGCTGCTGGAGGGCGAGCTCGCCTCGATCGATTGGATCGCCGAGCACCCCGACGAGACGGCCGGCGTCATCAACGCGCAGCTCACCGCCGACACCGGCAAGGCCCTCGACGACGCCGTCATCGACCGAGCGCTCGACCACGTCGTGTTCTCGGCGGATCCGCACGCCGAGGCGTTCTCGACCCTCGTCGAGAACGGCCTCGAGGCGGGCACGCAGAAGGACGGCTCGATCGACGGGCTGTTCGACCTCGCCATCCTCAACGGCCTGCTGAAGAAGGCCGGAGCCGAGCCGGTGTCCGCCGGCGGGCTCGGAACCGAGTAGGCGGCGCGCCGCCGCACACGGCGAGCCGGGCCACGGCCAGGGAGCAGACGACATGACCGACCGCACCGCGATCCGCCTCGAGCACGTGGGCAAGCGCTTCGGCGCGGGCCCCGTGGTCCTCGACGACGTGAACCTCGACATCGCCGAGGGCGAGTTCGTCTGCCTGCTCGGAGCATCCGGCTGCGGCAAGTCGACGCTCCTCAACCTCATCGCCGGCCTCGACCGGCCCTCGGCGGGCACCATCCACGTGCCCGCCGAGGGCACCGCCGTGATGTTCCAGGAGTCGGCGCTCATGCCGTGGCTCACGGCGGCGCGCAACGTCGAGCTCGCACTGCGCCTGCGCGGGGTGCCACGGGCGGCGCGGCGCACGCAGGCGCTCGAACTGCTCGACGTCGTCAACCTCGCGGACGCCGCCGACAAGCGCCCCCACGAGCTGTCGGGCGGCATGCGCCAGCGCGTCGCGCTCGCCCGCGCGCTCGCGCAGGATCGCCCCGTCCTGCTCATGGACGAACCGTTCGCCGCGCTCGACGCGATCACCCGCGACCTGCTCCACGAGGAGCTCGAACGGGTCTGGCGGCGAACCGGCCGCACCATCGTCTTCGTCACCCACAACGTGCGCGAAGCCGCGCGGCTGGGGCAGCGCGTCGTGCTCCTGTCGAGCCGGCCCGGCCGGGTCGCGGGCGAGTGGCGCATCGCCGAGACATCCGGTCGGCGCATCGAGTCGCCCGAGGTGGCGGCGCTCTCGATCGAGATCACCGAGCGACTGCGGAAGGAGATCCGCCGAAATGCCGCGTGACGCGAACAGCACGGTCGAGGAGGTCGTCGGGGTCGCTTCGACAGGCTCAGCGAGCCATGCAGATCAGCTCCCTGAGCCCGTCGAAGTCGCTTCGACAGGCTCAGCGAGCCCCGCACATCAGCTCCCTGAGCCCGTCGAAGGGGGCGGCGCCCCCACGCCCGCGCACGACGACCTCCGCTCCCTCGAGGCGGGCCTCGACCGGCTGCAGACCGATCTCGACACCCGCCCGAGCGCGTGGCGCCGGTTCACGACGAGCGTGCTCCCGCCGGTGCTGTTCATCGTCGCGCTGGTCGCCGCCTGGCAGCTCTACGTCGTGATCGCGCAACCGCGCCCCGACATCGCGCCGGGCCCCGTCGACGTCGTGAACGCGTTCGCCGCGGCCTGGGAGACCGGCAAGCTCCAGCTCGCCGTCGGCACGAGCCTCGAACGGGGCATCCTCGGGTTCCTCATCGCGACCGCTGTGGGCACACCGCTCGGCCTGCTGCTCGCCGAGGTGCGGCCGCTCCGGCGCGCGGTCGGCCCGATCATCTCGGGCCTGCAGGTGCTGCCGTCGGTCGCGTGGGTGCCCGCGGCGATCATCTGGTTCCAGCTGACGGATGCCACGGTCTACTTCGTGATCCTCATGGGCGCGATCCCGTCGATCGTGAACGGCCTCATCGCGGGCGTCGAGCAGGTGCCGCCGCAGCTGCGCCGGGTCGGCACGGTGCTCGGCGCCGGGCGGTTCCGGCTCGCGACCCTCGTGGTGCTGCCGGCGTCGCTGCCCGGGTATGTCGCCGGGCTCAAGCAGGGCTGGGCGTTCTCGTGGCGCTCGCTGATGGCCGCCGAGATCATCGCGATGGGCGGTTCGATCGGCTTCGGGCTCGGCTCGATGCTGCAGTTGAACCGCGACCTCGCCGATCTCGCGGGCGTGCTCGCGACGATCCTCACCATCCTCGCGATCGGCATCCTGATCGAACTGGTCGTGTTCGCGCCGCTGGAACGACGGATGCTGCGCCGCCGGGGCCTGCTCGTGGAGCGCGCGCGGTGAGCGGCGGCGTGACCCTCGTCGGCGCCGGCCCGGGTGACGTCGGGCTGCTCACCCTGCGCGGGCTGCGCGCGCTCGAGGCGGCCGACGTCATCGTCGCCGACCGGCTCGGCGCCCGCGGCGTGCTCGACGGCCTCGCGGCCGAGCGCGCGGCCGCCGGCGAGCCGCCGCTTTCCGCCGAGGTCGTCGACGTCGGCAAGCTGCCCGGCCATCACGCCGTGCCGCAGGACGCGATCAACGCGCTCCTCGTCTCGCTCGCGCAGGCCGGCAGGCGCGTCGTCCGGCTCAAGGGCGGCGACCCGTTCGTGTTCGGGCGCGGGCTCGAGGAGGTCCTCGCGTGCCGCGCCGCCGGCGTCGACGTCGAGGTGGTCCCCGGCGTCTCGAGCGCCGGCAGTGTGCCCGCCCTCGCCGGCATCCCGCTCACCCATCGCGGCGTCGCGACCGCCTACACCGTCGCCACCGGGCACGATCAGATCCGCGAGCTCGGCGGCGGCCGCGATCACACCGTCGTCCTCCTGATGGGCGTCGGCACGCTCGCGAACGCGGCGATCACCCTCGCACGCGGCGAACGAGGCAGCGAATGTCCAGTCGCGATCGTGGAGGATGGATACGGCCCGGGTCAGCGCGTGACCATCGGCACCCTCGACACCATCGCGGTGCAGGCGGCGCGGCGGAGCATCCGTTCGCCCGCCGTCGTCGTGGTGGGCGATGTCGTCGCGCTCAGCCCGTACGCCCCCGAAGCCCTCGCAGCATCCCTCCGAAAGGCAGCCACCCAGTGAGCTCGAACCTCCGCGTCGCCATCATCGGCGCCGGCCCCGCCGGCATCTACGCCGGCAACATCCTGAACAACGTCGTGGCCTCCCTTCGAGAGGCTCAGGGAGCGATCTCGCGCGTCTCGATCGACCTGTTCGAGTCGTTGCCCGCGCCGTACGGGCTCATCCGGTACGGCGTCGCGCCCGACCATCCCCGCATCAAGGGCATCGTGAACTCGCTGCACGAGATGCTCGACGCCGGCACCATCCGCCTGATCACGAACGTCGAAGTCGGCCGCGACATCTCGGTCGACGAACTGCAGGAGCACTACGACGCCGTCGTCTTCGCGACCGGCGCGATCCGCGACGCGGCCCTCGACATCCCCGGCATCGACCTGCCCGGCTCGTACGGCGCCGCCGACTTCGTGAGCTGGTACGACGGACACCCCGATGTGCCGCGCACGTGGCCGCTCGAGGCCGAGTCGATCGCGGTCATCGGCAACGGCAACGTCGCGCTCGATGTCGCGCGCGTGCTCGCGAAGCATCCGGTCGATCTGCGCAAGACGGATGTCCCGGCGAACGTCTACGCCGGCCTCGAGGCGTCCCCGGTGACCGACGTGCACGTGTTCGGCCGGCGCGGCCCCGCCGACGTGAAGTTCACGCCGATCGAGCTGCGCGAGCTCGGCGAGGTGCCGAACGTCGACATCGTCGTGCACGACGAGGACTTCATCGGCGTCGACGCGACGCAGGCGCCCAACAACCAGGTGAAGATCATGCTGCGCACGCTCGAGTCGTGGCGCGGCCGCGAGTCGACCGGGGCATCCCGCCGGCTGCACCTGCACTTCTACCACTCGCCCGTCGAGGTGCTCGGCACCGACCGCGTCGAGGGCGTGCGCTTCCAGCGCAACGAGCCGGTGCCCGGCGGCGCGTGGGGCGAGGTGCGCGCGACCGACGAGTTCCGTTCGTACGACGTGCAGGCGGTCTACCGCGCGGTCGGCTACTTCGGGTCGCCGATCGTCGGGCTGCCGTTCGACGAGCGTCGCGGCGTGATCGCGAACGAGGGCGGGCGCGTGGTCGGCGCAGACGGCGCCCCGCTGCCGGGCCTGTACGCGACCGGCTGGATCAAGCGCGGCCCGGTCGGGCTCATCGGCCACACCAAGAGCGATGCGATGGAGACCATCGAGCACCTGGTCGCGGATGCCTCGGCCGGCGCGCTGCGCGCGCCTGTCGTGGCCGACGGCGATGCGGTGCTCGCACTGCTCGACGAGCGCGAAGTCGAGTACTCGACGTGGGACGGCTGGCTCGCCCTCGACGCGCACGAGCGCGCCCTCGGCGAGGCCGACGAGTTCCCCCGCGAGCGGGTGAAGGTCGTGCCCCGCGAGGAGCAGGTCGGCATCTCGCGCGGCGCGCTGGTGAGCGAGTAGCGCGCCTCGACCAGCTGGGCTGCGCATTCGAGCGGATGCGACGCCCTGCGCCGCGCATCCGCGCACGTTCACCCGCTGGACGCCCTGCGGGGTCTTCCCTCGCGCGCCCGACTCCCCTAGCGTGACGCGAACGGGGGATGAGATCCCCCTGCCGATGTGGGCGCTGATCAGGGGGAGATCGCATGCAACCGTTCACCAGGGGCCTCACCGCCACGCTCGCGACCGCCGCACTCGCGGCGGTCGGCGTCGTCGTGCCGGTGTCCGCCGCCACCGCCGCCGCACCGACCGACCTGTTCATCAGCGAGGTGATCGAGGGGTCGAGCAACAACAAGGCGGTCGAGGTGTTCAACCCGACCGGCGAGCCGATCGCGCTCGACGGCGTCTCGCTGCAGATGTTCTTCAACGGCAGTGCGACGGCGGGCCTGACGATCGCGCTCACCGGCACGGTCGCGGCGGGCGACGTGCACGTGATCGCGCACGCGTCGGCATCGGCGCCGATCCTCGCGCAGGCCGACCAGACGAACGGTGCGGGGTGGTTCAACGGCGACGACGCGCTGACGCTGGTCGCGGGCGGCGCGGTCGTCGACTCGTTCGGACAGGTCGGCGCCGACCCCGGCACCGAGTGGGGCACCGGTCTCACGTCGACGGCCGACAACACGCTGCGCCGATCCGCCGACGTCTGCGTCGGCGACCCCGACCCGACCGACGCGTTCGACCCGGCGGTCGAGTGGGTCGGCTTCGCCACCGACACGTTCGACGGGCTCGGCGCGCACGCGTGCGGCGACGTCGAACCGCCGACCGGCGACCCGGTGATCAACGAGTTCTCGGCCTCCACGGCCGGCACCGACGTCGAGTACGTCGAGCTGCTCGGTACGCCGAACGCCGACCTGTCGGCGTACACCGTGCTCGAGATCGAGGGCGATGCGCCGACGAGCGGCGCCGCGCAGTTCGGCGTCGTCGACCAGGTGATCGGGTTCGGCACCGCCGGCGCCGACGGCCGCGCGCTCGCGACCCTGGCCGCGAACGACCTCGAGAACGGCACGCTCAGCCTGCTGCTCGTCACCGGCACGCCCCCCGCGCTCGGTGCCGACCTCGACGCGGACGACGACGGCGTGATCGACGAGGCATCCGGTCTGATCGTCGTCGACTCGGTCGCGGTGAACGACGGCGGAGCCGGCGACGTAACCTACGGGCCGGTGACCCTCGGCGTCGCGTACGACGGGCAGCCGTTCGCGCCGGGCGGCGCGTCGCGCATCCCCGACGGCACCGACACGGATGCCACGGGCGACTGGGTGCGCAACGACTTCGACCTCGCCGGCATCCCGGGCAACACGGGCACGCTCATCGACGGCGAGGCGGTCAACACCCCCGGTGCCGTGAACTCGACCGAGCTCGACGAGGGTCCGGGGCCGATCGAGGCCGACTGCGACGCGCCGACCGTGACGATCGGCTCGGTGCAGGGCGCGGGCGCGGCGACCCCGCTCGCGACCGGCACGCAGGTCGAGGTCGAGGGCGTCGTCGTCGGCGACTTCCAGACCGGCGGCTTCGACGGCTACTACCTGCAGGACTCGGGCGACGGCGACGCGGCGACCTCGGACGGCATCTTCGTGTTCGCGCCGGGCGGCGCAGACGTGGTGCTCGGCGACACCGTGCACGTCGTCGGCACCGTGTCCGAGTTCTTCGGCATGACCGAGGTCACGGCGGTCGCGGCATCCGTCTGCGCCACCGGCGGCACGTCCGCGCTCCCGGCGCCGACCGAGCTGACCCTGCCGCTCGCGCCCGCCGACCGCGAGCGCTTCGAGGGCATGCGCGTGACGCTGCCGCAGACGCTCTCGATCCTCGAGACCTTCGAGTACGGCCAGTTCGGGCTCATCACGCTCGGCACCGAGCGCCAGTACCAGCCGACCGCGATGTTCGCGCCCGGCTCCGCCGAGGCGGTGGCGCTCGCGGCCGCGAACGTCGCCGACTCGATCGGACTCGACGACGGACGCGGCGTCCAGAACCCCGACCCCGCACTGCACCCGAACGGCGAGGCGTTCACGCTCGACAACGCGTTCCGCGCCGGCGACCACGTGACGGCGGCGACCGGCGTGCTCGACTACCGGTTCGACCAGTGGTCGGTGCAGCCCACGCAACCGGCCCAGTTCGCGTCGGTGCTGCCGCGCGAGAGCCTGCCCGACGTCGGCGGCGACCTGCGGGTGGCGAGCTTCAACGTGCTCAACTACTTCACCGACCTCGACCTCGACGCCCCCGGCACCGACTTCCGCGGCGCGAACACCGCCGAGGAGTTCGAACGCCAGGAGGCGAAGATCGTCGCCGCGATCACCGAGATCGACGCCGACGTCGTCGGCCTCATCGAGATCCAGAACAACAACGACGGCGCGGCCCTCGACACGCTCGTCGCGGCGCTGAACGAGCAGGCCGGTGCGGGCACCTACGCGGCGATCCGAACGGGCACCCTCGGCACCGACGCGATCACGACCGCGCTCGTCTACCAGCCGGCGAACGTCACGCCCGCGGGCGGCTACGCGGTGCTCGACACCTCGGTGGACCCGCGCTTCGACGACGACCGCAACCGGCCCGCACTCGCGCAGACGTTCACCTCGAACGCGACCGGCGAGGCGGTGACCGTCGTCGTGAACCACCTGAAGTCGAAGGGATCCGCCTGCTCGGGCGACCCCGACCGCGGCGACGGGCAGGGCAACTGCAACCTCACCCGGGTCGCAGCCGCCGAGGCCATCGTCGACTGGCTCGCCGGCGACCCGACCGGGCAGGGCACGGTCGGGCGCGAGCTCATCATCGGCGACCTGAACTCCTACGACCACGAGGACCCGATCGAGGTGCTGACCGGTGCCGGATACACCGACCTCGAGAAGCAGTTCACCGGCGAGGAGGCGTACTCGTACGTGTTCGACGGACAGCTCGGGTACCTCGACTACGCGCTGGCGGGCACCGGGCTGGTCGGCGATGTGACCGGGGCATCCGCCTGGCACATCAACTCCGACGAGCCGAGCATCATCGACTACGACATGACCTTCAAGCAGCCCGCCCAGGACGCGCTGTTCGCACCCGACCCGTACCGGTCGAGCGACCACGACCCGATCGTCGTGGGCATCCGGCTCACCCCGCCCGACACCACGGCGCCGACGCTGACGGTCACCGCGAACCCCGCGAAGATCCTCATCCCGACGCTGACGTGGCGGACCGTGAACCTGAAGCCCGTGGCATCCGACGATTCGGGCCAGGCGACCGTCTCGTTCGTGAAGGTGACCACCACCGGCAAGCACGCGCAGGTGCGCAAGGTCTCGGACACGAAGTTCGAGATCCGCGCGATGCCGGGCACGAGCTACACGTTCGAGTACCGGGCGACCGACGCGACGGGCAACACGACGACCGCGACCGCGCGCACCGAGGTCGGCACCGTGCGCGACCTGATCGAGACGATCCTGGACTGGCTGTTCGGCTGATCCCTCCGCTGGTCGAGGAGCGCGAAGCGCGTATCGAAACCCGGTTCCCCGCCTTCCGAGGCCGGGTCACCGGGTCTCGATACGCGCCCTACGGCCGCAGCAGCACCTTGATCGCCCGGCGCTCGTCCATCGCCGCATACGCCTCGGATGCCTCGGACAGCGGCAGCTCGAGGTCGAAGACCCGGCCCGGCCGAATGGCACCCGAGCGCACGTCGGGCAGCAGCTCCTCGATGTAGCCGCGCACGGGCGCCACCCCGCCCCGCACGCCGACGTTCGTGTCGAACATGCGCCGGACGGGAAGCTCGGGCCCGCCGTTCGGCACGCCGACGAACCCGACCTGCCCGCCGGGGCGCGCCGATCGCAGCGCCTGGTCCATCGATTCCTTCGTGCCGACGCACTCGAGCACGCAGTCGGCGCCGATGCCGCCGGTCAGTTCGCGCACCGCGGCGACGCCCTCGGCGCCTCGCTCGGCGACGACGTGCGTGGCGCCGAACTCGCGCGCGAGCTCCTGCCGATCGGCGTGCCGCGACATCGCGATGATCTCGGCCGCGCCGAGCCGCTTCGCCGCGATGATCGCGCAGAGCCCGACCGCGCCGTCGCCGACGACGGCGACCGTCGACCCCTCGGTCACGCCCGCGGACACCGCGGCGTGATGGCCCGTGCCCATGACATCGGCGAGCGCGAGCAGCCCCGGCACCTCCTCGTCGGCGATCGGGCCGGGGACGACCACGAGCGTGCCGTCGGCCAGCGGCACCCGCACCCGCTCGCCCTGCCCGCCGTCGGCGAACCCGCCGAACCGGTCGTCGCCGCCCCACCAGCTGCCGTTCAGACACGAGGTCGAGAACCCGTTGCGGCAGTTCACGCAGGTGTTGTCGCACACGTAGAACGGCGCGATCACGAAGTCGCCGACCTGCACGAGCCCGACCGCGTCGCCGATCGCCTCGACCACGCCGACGAACTCGTGACCGATGCGGTGCGGCTCGCGCGTGGGGGTGATGCCGCGGTACGGCCACAGGTCGGACCCGCACACGCAGGCCGCGACGACGCGCACGATCGCGTCGCCGCCGGTGGAGAGCAGCGGATCGGGCACGGCTTCGACGCGGATGTCACGGGCAGCGTGGATGACGGTGGCGAGCATGGTCCGAGCCTATGCCGACGCCGCCGCGGCCGCGGCCGCCGCCGCGGCCGCCGCCGGCACCGACGCTGTCGCAGGCACCCTGTGCAGACGGCGGCACCGCCGGCAGTGCCTCCGACTGAACACGGTGCCTCGATTGCGGGGCGGCCCAGCCGGCGAGCTCGCGCTCGATGACGTGGGCGAGGGTACCCGGGTTGGAGGCACGGTATTCAGTCCGAGGCACGTCCGACGGCTCCTCGGACTGAACACCGTGCCTTCGTTGCGCCGAAGCGCTGCGCGTCAGCGCGGCGCGTCAGCACCGGGGCGCTGCGCGTCAGCGCTGCGAGAGCTCCAGGGGCACCGGCTTGGCTTCGAAGCCCGCCGCGATGACGCGGCCCGGGTCGTGCCGCAGGCACGACACCGAGCGGCGCGGGTCGTCGCCGTCGACATCGGGCGCAGTGAGCACCGGCTCGACCGTGCCGCATGCGTCCCACGCGAACGCGCACCGGTCGCGGAACGGGCAGCCGCCTCCGAGCTTCGACAGGTCGGGCGGCGAGCCCGGGATGCCGGTCAGCTCGCGCCGCGGGCCGCGCAGCGGAGGGAACGAGTGCAGCAGCGCCGACGAGTACGGGTGGCGCGGCCGGTGGTAGACGTCGAGCGACTTCGCGTCCTCGACGATGCCGCCCGCGTACATGATCGCGATGCGGTCGGCGATCTCGATCAGCAACGACACGTCGTGCGTGATGAAGATGACCGAGAACCCGAGCCGGTCGCGCAACTCGGCGATCTGCTCGACGATCTGGCGCTGCATCACGACGTCGAGCGCGGTCGTCGGCTCGTCCATGATGAGCACCTGCGGCTCGAGGGCGAGCGCCATCGCGATCATCACGCGCTGGCGCATGCCGCCCGACAGCTGGTGCGGGTACGACCGCAGCCGGTCGGGTGCGATGCCGACCAGTTCGAGCAGTTCGGCGGCGCGCTCGAGCGCTTCGGGCTTCTTCATGCCCGGGCGGTGCGCCATGATGCCGTCGGCGATCTGCGACCCGATGCGGTGCACGGGGTTGAGCGAGTTCATCGCGCCCTGGAACACGATCGCGAGGTCCTGCCAGCGCGAGGCGCGCAGTTGCTGGTCGTTCAGGCGCAGCAGGTCGGTCTTCGTGCCGTCTCGGTCGGTGAACAGCACCTCGCCGCCGGTGATCAGGCCGGGCGGGGGCAGCAGCCGGGTGGCCGCGTACGCGAGGGTCGACTTGCCGCAGCCTGACTCGCCGGCCAGGCCCAGCACCTCGCCGCGCCCGAGCGTGAGGGACACGTCGCGCAGCACGTGCACCGCGTCATCCTCGTAGCCGTAGTCGACCGAGAGGTTGCGGATCTCGAGCACCGGGTCGGATGCCGCGGTCGCCGGCCGGCCGGCGGCGGTCGACGCCGAGGAGTCGGGGGTGAGCAGGGTCATGAGCGGGCTCCCTTCGCCGCGCGCTTGGCTTCGGCCGCGCGGGCGGCGGATTCGGTGCGGACGGCCGCAGCAGCGGCATCCGTGACATCGCGACGCTCGCGCGCGCCGGGGGCCTCGTACACGACCGGCGTGAAGCCGATGCGCGGCCGGATGCCCCGCTTGCGCAGCTTGCGGGCGTTCAGCGCCGTCGACCGCAGACGGGGGTTGACGAACTCGTCGATGCCGAAGTTGATGAGGGTGAGCCCCATGCCGAGCAGGGCGATGCAGAGACCGGCGGGGATGAACCACCACCACGCGCCGCGCTGCAGCGCGAGCTGCGACTGCGCCCAGAACAGGATGGTGCCCCAGTTCCAGTCGCTGCCCGAGCCGATGCCGATGAACGCGAGGGTGATGAGCGAGAGCACCGCGAAGGTGACCGTGCCGACGAAGCCCGACGCGATGATCGCGGTGAGGTTCGGCAGGATCTCGGCCGTGATGATGCGCCAGCTCCGCTCGCCCGTGGCGCGAGCCGCCTCGACGAAGTCGCGCTTGCGCAACGACAGGGTCTGAGCGCGCAGCACGCGCGCACCCCACGCCCAGCCCGTGACCGCGATCACGACCGCAACGGTGATGCCGCCGACGCTCGGCAGCTGGCCGGCGATGATGATGATGAGCGGCAGCTGCGGGATCACGAGGAACACGTTCGACAGCGCCGACAGCGTCTCGTCGCCGATGCCGCCGAGGTATCCGGCGGTGACGCCGACGATCACGCCGATCACGGTCGCGAGGATGCCGGCGATGAACCCGACCACCATGACGCCGCGCGTGCCGACGATGAGCTGGCTGAAGATGTCCTGCCCGAGGTGGGTGGTGCCCATCCAGTGCTGCCACGACGGCGGCTGCATCAGGTCGTCGCTCTGCGCGCTCGGGTCGTAGGGGGCGATCCACGGGCCGATGATCGCGATGAGCGTGAAGAACGCGATGATCGCGAGCCCGGTGAGCGCCTTCCCGTTGCGCAGGAACAGGAACCGGTGGGCACCGCCCTTGCTGCGCGAACGCTCCTGCGCCGCCGCGGCGACCGCGGTCGTGTCGGGCGCCTGCGTGGGGCGGCTGGCCTCGTCGAGCTCCTCGACGATGCTGTTGTCGATCGTCATCTCAGCCCTCCTGCCGGGTACGGGGATCGAGGAATGCGTACACGAAGTCCGCGAGGATGTTCGCCGCGAGCACCGCGATCGTGATCACCAGGAAGCAGCCCTGCATGAGCGGGTAGTCCTTCGCGTTCACCGCGTTGAAGAGCAGGAATCCGATGCCCTGGTAGGTGAACACCATCTCCATGATCAGCGTGCCGCCGACGATGAAGCCGAGCGACAGCGCGAAGCTCGACACCTGCGGCAGCACCGCGTTGCGGGCGGCGTAGTTGAACATGACCCGGCGCTCCGAGAGGCCCTTGGCCTGCGCGACGGTCACGTAGTCCTCGCTGGACACGGTCACCACCATGTTGCGCATGCCGAGGATCCAGCCCGAGATCGACGAGATGATGATCGTCAGCGCGGGCAGGGTGCCGTAGAAGATCACCGACGAGATGAACTCCCAGTCCCAGGAGGGGATGAGCGACCGGTCGTAGCTGCCCGACGAGGGGAACCAGCCGAGCGTCACCGAGAACACGAAGATCGCGATGAGGCCGAGCCAGAAGTACGGCACCGCCGAGAAGAACGTCGAGATCGGCAGCAGCGAGTCGGCCCAGGTGCCGCGGCGCCAGCCGATGCCGGTGCCGATGACGGTGCCGACGAAGAAGCTGATGATCGTCGCGATGCCGACCAGGCCCACCGTCCACGGCAGCGCCTGCGCGATGACCTCGGTCACCGGCATCGGGAACAGCGAGAACGAGATGCCCAGGTCGCCGCGGAACAGGTTGGCCCAGTAGTCGAGGTACTGCTGCCAGAGCGGCACGTTCTCGTCGAGGCCGAACATCGCGTACAACGCGGGGATCGCGTCGGTCGGGATCTTGCCCTGGTTCTTGGCGATGAGCGCCTTCACCGGGTCGCCCGGCATCATGCGCGGGATGAAGAAGTTGATCGTGACGGCCGCCCAGGCGGTGATCACGTAGAAGATGCCACGTCGGACGAAGAACCTCATGCGGATGCCTCCTCTCCGGCGTGCGCGGCGTCGACGCCTGCGGCGTGCGCGACGATCGCGGCGGCGTCGGGGGCCGCGGGGCGCTCGCCGAGCACCTCGATGACGTCGGTGACCTGCGGACGGTCGGGGCGGTCGGAGTAGCCCCAGCAGGCGGCCTGGCGGCCCTCGCCGACCTCGAGCAGCGGCGGCACCTCGGTGCGGCACAGCTCGGTCGCGAACGGGCAGCGCGGGTTGAACCGGCACCCGCTCGGCGGGTTCACGAGGCTCGGCGCCTCGCCGCGGGCGCCGTGCGCGCGCGCCTCGAGGTCGTCGGGGTCGGGGGCGCTGCGCACCAGCAGCTGGGTGTACGGATGCTTCGGATCCTGCGTGACGGACTCGCTGTCGCCGGTCTCGACGATGCGGCCGGCGTACATGACCGCCGTGCGGTCGGCGAAGTAGCGGGCCGACGCGATGTCGTGGGTGATGTAGAGGATCGCGATCTTCAGACGATCGCGCAGGTCTTTCAGGAGGTTCAGGATGCCGAGGCGAATGGACACGTCGAGCATCGAGATCGGCTCGTCGGCGAGGAGCACGTCGGGGTTCGCGGCGAGCGCGCGGGCGATGGCGACGCGCTGGCGCTGACCGCCCGACAGCTCGTGCGGGTACTTGTCGACGTAGCGGGCGGGCGGCGTGAGCTGCACGCGCTCGAGCAGTTCGTCGAGTGCGGCCTCGAGCGCCTGGCCGCGGAGGCGGCCGCGGTGGATCCGGAGTGCGCGGGTGAGGGTGTAGCGCACGGGGTGGATCGGGTTGATCGACCCGAACGGGTCTTGGAAGATCATCTGCACGCGCCCGACGTACCGGCGGAACGCGCGGCGGTTGTGCACGGTCGCGTCTTCGCCGTCGAGCACGATGCGGCCCTCGGTGAGGGGCATGAGCTGGGCGAGGAGGCGGGCGATGGTGCTCTTGCCCGAGCCGGACTCGCCGACCAGGGCGACGACACGGCCGGCGTGGAGTTCGAGGTCGACGTCGTCGACCGCGTGCACGACACCGTGTTTGCCGATGCCGCGGACCGGGAAGTGCTTGCGGAGCGACTCCGCTCGCAGTACCGATCGCTCGGGTTCTGTGTTGCTCATTCGTTCACCTTCGAAACGGGCCCGGGAACAGGGTAAGCGCGCCCGGGCTCGGATTCGGCATCCTGCGACGCCGGGGGTGTGGGCGGACGACGGGTGCAGGGCCCGCCGCCCGCCCGGTTCGGCGTCGGGCCGGTGACGAGGTCACCGGCCCGACAGGTCTCACTTCTCGGTCGGAACCAGCTTCGAGAGGATGAGCGCCGCCTGCGGCCCGGTGGGCTGCGGGTTGGCGTACGGGTCCTCCTCGGTGGGGAAGCCCGTGTAGTTCACCGTCGAGTACTGCGCGACGGCCGGGCGCTGCCAGATCACGAGACCGGGGGCGTCCTGCACGTACGCCTGCTGGATGGTCTGCATGGCCTCGGCGCGGGTCGCGTCATCCGATGCGCCCTTGAACGCGGCGAGCGCGTCGGTGACGGCCTGGTTGTTGTAGCGACCGAAGTTCCAGTTCGCGGTCTCACCGAGCGGCACGTACGACGCGCCGTCCATGATGTTCGAGTACAGGTTCCACGGGGTGGAGCCGTTGTCGACCCAGTGCAGGGTCGCCTGGAAGTTGCCGAACGGGATGATGTCGTTGAACCAGGTGTCCTGCACGGCGGGCTCGACGGTCGCCTCGGCGCCGAGCTCCTTGGCGCCGGTCGCGATGATGTCGAGCGCCGAGAGGTAGTCGCTCCAGCCGGCCGGGTTGGTCAGCACGAACGAGACCTTCTCGCCGTCGGGGTCGACGAGGGCGCCCGAGTCGTCCCACGTGTAGCCGGCGTCGGTGAGGATCTGCTTCGCACCGTCGACGTCGACCGCGAGCTCCTGGCCCTGGAACTCGTCAGCGATGAACGCGTCACCGGTCGGAGTCGGCAGGCCGGTCACCGAGGTGATGGTCGGCCAGACGCCGTAGCCCGCCTTCTTCGAGATCTCATCGCGGTCCATGGTCAGGTTGAGCGCCTGACGGAACGCCGGGTTGTTGAACGGCTTCGTCTGGTTGTTGAGGAACAGCACGTCGACGCCGAAACCGCCGCCCGCCACCTGGTGGAAGTGCTCGGGGTTCTTGGCGATGAAGGTGTTCTCGTAGTCGGGGATGAACGTCCAGCCCCACTGCGCGTCGCCGGTGGTGAGCGCGGTGGTCAGGCCGTTGTTGTCGTTGAAGGTGTCGTAGCGCAGCGCGCCCACCTTCGGAGCCCCGCCCCAGTAGTCGGGGTTCGGCTTCAGCGACACCGACTGCGAGGTGAACTTGTCGAGCACGAACGGACCGGTGCCGATCATCTCGTCATCGGTGAACTCGACGGGGTTGTCGACCTCGCCCCAGATGTGCTCGGGCACGATGAGGAGCCGGTACAGCTTGTCGCGGTTGACGAACTGCGAGGTCGTGAAGTCGACGACGACCTTGCCGTCCTCCACCGAGACGCCCTCGTACTGGTCGGGGAAGTCGATGTTCAGCTCGGGGTTGTCCTTGCGGAGCTGCACCGAGAAGGCGATGTCGTCGGCGGTGAAGTCTTCACCGTCGCTCCACTTGACGCCCTCGCGCGGGGTGATGATCGCCTGGGTCGAGTCGTCGTTCCACTCCACCGACTCGGCGAGCCACGGGGTGGGGTCGTCGGTCGGGTGCAGCTCGTTGACCTGCATCAGCGACTCGTAGACCACGAACGCGTAGCCGAGCGAGAGCGATGCCGAGCCGGTCGCGAGCGGGTTCTGGTTGGGCGACTGCGGGCCGTTGGGCATGCCGACGACCAGCACCTTGCTGCTGGCGCCGCTGTCGTCACCCCCAGAGTTGCTGCTGCAACCCGTGAAGACCAAGCCGGCGGCGACCAGTACGGCCCCGGCGGCGAGGATGCGCTTGCGCATTTCGATGCCTCCTTGCATTCCAATAGGTGTGAGCAGGTGCTCGGGTGTTACTTCGTGTCTCCGATGACGACCGGGGCTGCCAGTCGGAGGTCTCTGCTGGACCGCCCCACCCGGAGCTCGTACGCTCCGGCCGGAAGAGTCCATGCTTGCGTGTCCGTGTCCCAGATCTCGAACGCGCGTCGCGCGATCGGGATCGACACGGATGCCTCGCCGCCCGCCGCGACGTCGACGAGCGCGAAACCCGCGAGCCAGCGCTGGGGGCGCTGCTCGTCGGTGTCGTCGGGGGCGGAGAGGTAGGCCTGCACGACCTCGCGCGCGTCGACGGTGCCGACGTTCGCGACGGTGACGTGCGCGGTGACGACGGGGCCCGTCGAGCTCGCAGAGCCCGTCGAGCCCGCTGAGCCCGTCGAGCTCGCTGAGCCCGTCGAAGCGAGCCCACCCCCTTCGACAAGCTCAGGGGACCCGACCGAGCTCGCTGAGCCCGTCGAAGCGAGCCCACCCCCTTCGACAAGCTCAGGGGACTCCGCCAGCGCGAGCGACCGATAGGCCCACTCGCCGTAACCGAGGCCGAACCCGAACTCGCGTGCGGGGGTGCGGCCGAGGCGGTCCCAGCCGCGGTGGCCGACGTGCACGCCCTCGGTGTAGTCGATGTAGCCGTCGACGGGCAGCCCGTTCGGCACCGGCACGTCGGCTTCGCTCGCCGGGAGGGTCCACGGCAGTCGGCCGCTCGGTTCGATCTCGCCGGTGAGCACGGCGGCGAGCGACGAGCCGGCCTCCTGGCCGGGCAGCCACCACCAGAGCACGGCGGGCACCTCGTCGAGCCAGGGCAGGATGACGGGCGCGCCCGCGTTCACGACGACGACGGTGCGCGGGTTCGCGGCCACCACACGGCGCACGAGCTCGTCCTGCCGGCCGGGCAGCGCGAGGCCGGGGCGGTCCCAGCCCTCGGACTCGGTCTCGGGGTTGGTGCCGACGACCACGACCGCGAGATCGGCGCCGGCGGCCGCGGCGACGGCCTGCTCGATCTCCTCGTCGACGGTGAGGCCGGGGGCGCGGTAGCGGAAGTGCACGCGCACGAACCGCCCGTAGCTCTCGCCGTCGATGACCTGCAGGTCGGCCTCGACGCGCACGCGGCGGTCGGCCTCGACGTCGATCGTCGACTCGATCATCGGCGGGTTCGCGTAGCTGGAGTTCAGCACGACCTCGACGCCGACCTCGTCGGTCGACTCGCCGCGCAGTTCGCCGTCGACGACGACGCGGTGCGCGCCGACCGGGCCGACCTCGATCACGTGACGGCCGGCGCCCTCGAGTGCGACCTCGGCGGTCAGGCGGGCGGATGCCACGCGGGCGTCGGCGACCGGGAACCAGAGGCCCGTGGCATCCGGAACCTGGAGCGACTCGACCGTGGAGCCGTCGGCGGCGAGCAGGTCGATGCGGATGCCGGGCTCGCCGTCGGGCGTGGTGACGAGCTCGCCGGGCACGAGCGGTGCGGTGACGGTCGTCGCGCCGCCGCGGAATCGGGCGACCTCGGTGCCGGGCAGCGCCGCCTGCAGCGCCTCGAGCGGGTCGCTGATGTGGGGTGCGGTGACGAACGCGCTGCCGCCGCCCTGCGTGAACGGCTCGACCGCATTGTGGCCGATGAGGGCGACGCGCTTCGGGGCATCCGCACCCGATGCGATGGGGAGCAGCGCACCTTCGTTGCGCAGCACGACCGTCGATCGCGCCGCGGCCTCGCGCAGCAGCGCGACGACCTCGTCGCCGGCCGGGTCGTCGGTGGCGCCCGCCTGGTCGTAGGGCAGCACGTCGCCGGCGACGCCGCTCAGGGCGCCGACCCGCTCGCCGAGCCGCACGATGCGCGCGACCTTCTCGTCGATGACCGACTCGGGCACCTCGCCCGACTCGACGGCGGCGACGAGCGCCGCGCCCCACGGCCCGCCGGGGCCGGGCATGATCAGGTCGAGCCCGCCGTTGGCCGACTCGGCGGTGTGCTTGGTGGCGAGCCAGTCGCTGATCACGACGCCGTCGAACGCCCACTCGCCCTTGAGGATGCCGTTGAGCAGCGGGCCGTGCGCGGTCGCGGTCTGCTCGACGCCGTCGCGGCTGAGCCCGTTGTAGGCGGCCATGATCGTCCACACGCCGGCCTCGACGACGGCTTCGAACGGGGCGAGGTAGACCTCGCGCAGCGTGCGCTCGTCGATGCGGGAGAGGTAGGTGGTGCGGTCGGTCTCGGTCTCGTTGCCGATGAAGTGCTTGACGCAGCCGGCGATGCCCTGCTGCTGCAGCGCGTCGATGAACGCGACGGCGAGGCGGGCGGTGAGCAGCGGGTCCTCGGAGAAGCACTCGAAGTGCCGGCCGCCGACGGGCGAGCGCTGCAGGTTCACCACCGGGGCGAGCACGACGTCGACGCCCTTGCGGCGGGCCTCGGCGGCCATCAGCTCGCCGAGTGCGGCCTGGAGGCGCACGTCCCAGGTGGCGGCGGTCGCGCTCGGTGCGGGCATCTGCGCCGAGGGCAGGCCGTCTTCGCCGGTGCCGCGGACTCCGATGGGCCCGTCGGACACGGTCATGGTGCGCAGGCCCAGTTGGGGGAGCTCGGTCAGCGTCCAGGTGGCGGCGCCGGTGAGCAGTCGCACCTTGTCGGCGAGCGGAAGCGCGGTCGCGATGGCGATGGCGTCCTCGAGGGCGAGGGCGGTCGGATCGGGCCGATGCGCAGCCCGCTCGTCGGTTCCGCTGGCCGTGGTGGTCGAGGTCACGCCGTAGTCTCCTTAGGGGCTCGTCATTGAGTGACGCGAGCTATCGTGACACACTTACTGACTTGTAAGTAAGTTAGGGCCATAACGGTTCGGTAACGCGTCGTGCTCCTCGCATCGGCAGCGCGGACGTGCCATCCTTACGGTCAGCGCACGCGCGCGCCGACCGACACGATTTCGAGGCCGGATGCCGCGCCGAGCGCATCGGGAAGGAAACACTGGTGGACGCAGCTCGTACCGAGACCCGCGCGAAGCCCGCGGCCGAGCGGGTGCAGCGCCCGCAGGCGCGCACGCTCGAACGACGTGAGGCCGTGCTCAAGGCGGCCATGAAGGTGTTCGGCGCCCGCGGCTACAACAAGGGCGCGCTCGTCGAGGTCGCCGAGGAGGCCGGCATGACCCACGCCGGCGTGCTGCATCACTTCGGCAGCAAAGAGGGCCTGCTCGTCGCGATGCTGAAATACCGCGACGGCGAAGAGGTCAACGGCGTGCCCGCCCGCGCGCAGACCGAGGGGCCCGCGTTCCTCCAGCACCTCATCGACACCGTCGAGGAGAACACCCACCGGCGCGGCGTGGTGCAGGCGTACTCGGTGCTGTCGGGCGAATCGGTCACCGACGGGCACCCCGCGAACGACTACTTCCACGAGCGACTGCACATCCTGCGCGAGAAGATCGCCGGCGTCTTCGGCGAGGTCACGGGCAACACCGACCGCCAGTCGCTGCTCGACGCCGCGTCGACCCTCATCGCCGTGATGGACGGCCTGCAGGTGCAGTGGCTGCTCGAGCCCGACGCCGTCGAGATGCCGAGGCTCGTGAGCACGGTCATCGACGAACTGGTTGCGCGGCTCGAGTCCGCCCGGTAGCGCGCCGCGTATCGAGACCCCGGTGACCTTCCGCCCGGGCTCAGCCCCGCGGCCACCCTTCGACGAACCGCGCGAGCAGTCGCGCGAACTCGGCCCGCTCGACGGCTGAGAACCCGGCGAGCGCGGTCTCGATCGCCTCGCGCCGACGGCCGACGGTCGCGCTCAGCACGGCGCGGCCGGCATCGGTGACGATCAGGATGCTCCGCCGCGCGTCGCTCGGATCGGGCTCGCGCCGCACGTGACCGGCGTCCACCGCGGCCTGCACGAGCCGACTCGCACGCGGCTGATCGACGCCGATGTGCGCGGCGATCTCGGTGACCGACTGCGGCCCGTGCGCGTCGAGCGCCGCCAGCAGCCGGAACGCGGCGTGGCCGCCGCGGCCCCGACCCGGGTGCTCGTGGTGGCCGGGGTGCTCGTGGTGGCCGCGATGCGGGCCGGCGTCGCCATCGGGCCCGCCGTGCCGTCGACCGCCGAAGCCCCCGCGCGGGCCGAGCGGGCCGAACGGGCCCGGCCCCGCACCGTCGCCGGGTCCGAACGGGCCGCCCGCTCCAGGCGGACCGAACTGCGGACCCCGCCGCAGCGAGCCGAGCGCGGCCTCGATGGCCGCTACGGCGTCGGTCGCGGCATCCGGCTCGTCAGCGGAACCTGACCGTTCGCCGGGAGCGGGTTGACTCGGCACCGACATACATGTCATCCTACATATACATGTCAATTGACATGCAACACCGATTCGCGCATCGCGCGCCGGGCGCTCGCTCCGAGCGCACCGAGAGAGGAACCCCATGACGAACCACGAGTTCACCGAGACATCCGGCTCCGAGAAGCCGGACTTCCCCACCTCCCGCCGACCGCTCGGCTTCTGGCTGAAGCTGGTCGACCGCCGCATCTCCGACGAGATGGGCGCCCTGTTCGCCGACGAAGGCATCACCCGCCGCGACTGGCGCACGCTCAACCTGCTCGCCGGCGACGCCGACGACGAACGCCTGGCCCACAAGCTGCGCCACCGACCCGACCTGCTCGGCCGACTCGCCGACCTCGGCTGGGTCGACGTGCCGGCCGACCCGCACGACGGGCCGTCCCTCACCGACGCGGGCCGCACCGCCCGCGACCGTCTGCTCGAGCGGGTGACCGGGCTGCGCGCCCGGGTCGCCGGCGCCGTGAGCCCCGAGGACTTCGCGACCACGCTCGCGACCCTCGAAGCGATCGCCCGCGAACTCGGGTGGGACGAGTCCCAGCCGATGCCCCGCGGGCGACGCGGCGGCCGCGGCTTCGGACGCCGGTTCGCACACGGGTTCGGGCACGGGCGCCGGGGATTCCCGGGCTTCGCCCCGGGCGCCGGGCCCGAGCACGACGGATACGGGCACGAGCGCGGCGGGCACGAGCGCGACTTCGGTCGCGGCCCCCGGGCCGGTTTCGGTCCCCACCCGCACCCCGCTCCGCACCAGGACGTGCACGTGCACGTCCACGTGCACGAGCACCACGGTCGCAAGCACCGCCGCGGCGAGGCTCCGGGCCGGAGCTGAGTCGACCAGGACCGCGGGCGGTCGCGTCAGCGCCGTCCGCGGTCACCGCTCAGCGGTCGCTGGTCAGCGGTCGCTGGTCAGCGGTCACCGCTCAGCGCAGCAGGGTCGTGAAGAACCCGCCGGCGAACTGCATCAGCCACACCAGCACGATCAGCCCGACGATCACGATCGGCCCCCACTTGATCCCGTGCGACAGGCGTCGCCCGGGCGGCGCAACGCCGGGCGGTGGGCGCAGCGACTCGAGCGGCGCCGCGAAGGGCAGCCCGGGCGCGGGCCGGCCGTCGACGCCCGCAGGTTCGGGGCTCGGCACCGCGGTGGAGCGGGCGGCATCCGCCCGCTCCACCGCAAGCCGGTCGTCGCGCCATCGCTCCCACTGCGCGAGCTTGTCGAGCAGGGCGCCGACCACTGAGAACAACCACGCCCACATGGCCGGGTCGAGCGTCGAGAAGTCGCGCTTGGCGTAGAGGAACAACCAGTCGTCGACGATCTCGACGTCGAGCGCGGCGGCATTGTCGACGAACCGAGCCATGATGTCGGGCGTGAACAGGTAGAGCGCATCGCGCTCGTAGCCCGCGGGACAGTACAGCGTGAAATGACGGTCGAAGTCGCCCTCGAGGCTCAGCCGCTGAGCCCTGTCGAACGCCATGGGCAGATTCGAGCCGAACAGCTCGTTGTTGCCGACGGCGTCGAGCACGATGTGCGGCAGCGGCACGCCGAGCTTGACGGCGACATAGCCCCACGTGTGCACCGCCTTCCGCTTGCCGGCCCGGGTCTGATACTCGTAGTTCGCGAACTCGACGAACCGCGGATGGTCTCCGCGCACCTGGTCGGTCGCCCTCCGCCCGTCGCCCAGGCCGAAGATCATGCCGGGCAACCCCGGCGCGGCGAGCTCTGCCTGGTAGGTCATCCCATTGGCACGCGCGAAGCGGTCGAGGCGGAACATCCGTTCGGCGCGCGCCGCCGCCTTGATCCGCCTGAAGACCAGCACCGCCGCCCCGGTCAGTGCGACGAGCACGAACTGCCCCGTCGGCATGAATCCGCCACCGCCCCGGCCCGCCTGACCACCGACGGCCATCGAGAGGATCAGGCTCATCGCGAGCAGTCCGACGGCGACGCCGACGATGATCACCCCGGTCCAGCGCACTGCGGAACCGGTGGACCCGCCGCGGCCCGAGTGGTGCTGCGCGTACGACCTGACCTGCGCCTTGTCGACGGGTTCGGTCAGGGCGCGGGCGTCGAAGGCGACGGATGCCGACGGCATCCGCCCTCCGGAGGGTCGGCCTGCTGCCGGGGCGGTCATCCGGCCACCTCGCCGTCGTCCGGGCGCGTCACCGTAGCATCATTTCGGAGATCACGCCGGTCAGGAAGATCAGCAGCCAGAGCGCCACGAATCCGCCGATGAGCACGACCGGCCACCGCTTGAAGGTGCGGCCGAGCCGACGGCCTTGCGGTGCCACCTGCGGCTCGGCGATCAGCGGTGGAACCGGTGCGGCGGCGGGCACAGCGAACGGCAGGAGGGAGACCGACGCAGCCGCAGCCGCCGCGTCCGGCGCTCCGGACCGGTCGTCGCGCCACCGCTCCCACTGCGCGAACTTGTCGAGCAGGGCGCCGACCACCGAGAACAGCCACGCCCAGGTCGCCGGGTCGAGCGTCGAGAAGTCGCGCTTGGCGTAGAGGAAGAGCCAGTCGTCGACGATCTCGACGTCGAGCGCAGCGGCGTTGTCGACGAACCGAGCCATGATGTCGGGGGTGAACAGGTACAGCGCGTCGCGCTCGTACCCCTCGGGGCAGTAGAGCGCGAAGTGCCGGTCGAAATCGCCCTCGAGGCTCAGCCGCTGGCCTTTGTCGAACGCCATGGGCAGGTTCGATCCGGTGAGGCCGTTGTTGCCGACGGCGTCGAGCACGATGTGCGGCAGCGGCGCACCGAGCTTGACAGCGACGTACCCCCACTTGTGCACCGTCGCCGTGTTGCCCTTGCCGGTCGTGTACCGGTAGTTGGCGAACTCGACGAACCGCGGCTGCAGGCCGCGCACGAGGTCGAGCGACTGCCGTGAATGACCGATGCCGAAGATCATGCCCGGCAGGGCGGGGTTGCCGAGCCCCGCCTGGTAGCTCATGCCGTTGGCCCGCGCGAAGCGGTCGAGGCGCAGCATCGTCGCGATGCGGTCCGGCACGCGCAGGCGCCACGGCACGACGAACACCACGAGCATCACCGCCATGAAGACCACCTGCGCGATGGCCGAGGGCGTCCAGCGACCCCCGGTCGCGGCGAGCGTGGAGGACAGCGTCGACATCATCACGATGCCGACCATCGACAGCGTCACGACCATGATCACCGCGCGCCGGATGAGGCGGGCGCGCCGACTCGACCCTCCCACCTGGCGGGCGTACGCCTGGAGTTCGGCCTGGTCGATCGGCTGGATCAGGGCGCTGGCGTCGAAGGGAACGGGTGCCGGCGGCACCGCAGTCTCGGGCAGTCGTTGCGCAGGGGTCGTCATCTCATCACCTCGGGTTCCGCTGCCATCCTCCCCCACCTGGGGGCGGCTGCGTGCATCCGGCGTCAGCGTTCGTCGCGGGCGTTGTAGACCACGGCGTCGGAGGCGCCGAACGCGCGGAACACGTCGACCGCTTCGTCGCGCCGCGGCCCGATCGTCACCCGGATGCCGCGCCGCTCGAACTGCTCGATCCAGTCGGGATGCATCGGGCCCTCGTCGAATCCGGTGAGCTCCTCGCACTCGGGGCCGTCGCCGGCGATGGTGAGCCCGCGCACCCCGGACCACATGGTCGCCCCGTAGCACATGACGCATGGTCGCCAGTTGACGACCAGTTCGAGGTCGGCGCCGTCGCCCAGATCCCACCGGCCGAGGCGGGTCTGGGCGAGGCTCAGCGCCATGACCTCGGCATGCACCGAGCTGAGCCCGGTCGACAGCACGACGTTCACCCCGATCGACACGAGTTCGCCCGTCGCCGGGTCGACGACGATCGCCGCGAACGGTCCGCCGTTGCCGGCCCGCCAGTTGCGGTCGGCGAGTTCGTTGACGAGATCCGTGCGCTGTTCGGGTGTGGCGAGCTCGCGTGCGGCGTAGGCGTGCGGGTCGGCGACGAGCCAGCCCGGCAGCGGCGCCGAGAATGCGGTCGCGAGCGCGGCATCCATCCTTCCATCGTGCACCACGATGGAAGGATGCGGCCTCGTCAGGACCGCATCGCGGCTCCGGGCTGCAGCACCAGGTCGGCGATCGCCGGGTCGGCGCCCAGCGCGATGAGGCGCGCGCGGTACGCGGTGCGGGCGCGCCGGTACGGTTCGTCGGTGTCTCGGATGACGGCGAGCAGGTTCATCCACTCGAAGGTGCCCTGGAGCTCGAATCCGAGCTGATCGGGATCGTCCAGGCCCGGCAGTTCGCCCTGCTCGGCCGCGTGACGCGCCTGCACCGCGAGGTAGCCCACCCACCGGTCGAGCACGGCGGCCAGGGCTTCGCGCACCTCGCCCGGTTTGGCATGGAAGTCGGCGGCGGCGGCGGAGAAGAAGCATCCGCCGGGGAAGACGCGGTCTTCCGAGTAGGCGACGACCCGGTCCAGCAGGGCGGTGAGGCGCCGGATGCCGCGAGGGTGCGCCGCACGCGCCGGTTCGATGACCGTGGCGAGGAACCGCTCGCGTGCGGCCTCGACGGCGGCGAGCTGCAGCCGCTCCTTGCTGCCGAAGAGCGTCGCCACGTTCGACTTGCTGACCATGGAGACGGCGGCGATGCGACCGATGGAGAGGTGGTCGAGCCCTTCGACGGATGCGAGATCGACGGCGACGGCGAGCACCGCGCGACGCGAAGCATCCCCTCGGAGCCTCCGCCCGTCGACGATGTCAGCCGGAATCTGCATCCCCCTAGTGTACGCACGAACGATCGTATACTCTGTGGTCTGTTATACGAACGATCGTTCGTACAGATGGACGGCTCAGAGCTGGTGCGCCGCGCGCGCACGCTGCGTCACCGAAGATCCGGAGGTTCCGATGCATCCCACCGTCGTTGCCGTGCTGGCCACCGCGCGCACGGCCGAACGCGTCTCGCCCGTGCTCGCCGCGCGCGTCGCGCAGCCGCTGTTCACCGCCACCCGGCCGCCGATGCGCGTGCGCGACGGCGACCGGGCGGTGCACGCCGCGGCCCGCATCACCCGCCTGCGCGTCCGCGATCGCGACGCGCTCGTCTACGAGTGGGGTCACGGCGCCGAGGTCGTACTGCTCGCGCACGGATGGCGCGGGCGGGCATCGCAGTTCGGATCCATCGTGCGCGAACTGCGCTCCGACGGGTACCGGGTCGTCGCCTTCGACGCGCCCGCGAACGGCGACGCACCCGGTCGGCGCGCCGACATCCGCGACTGGCTCGCCGTCATCGAGGAACTGCAACGCCGCCACGGCCGGTTCCGCGCGATCGTCGGGCACTCGTTCGGCGCAGTCGCCGCGCACACCGCGGTACGCGAGGGCGTCGCGACCGGCGGCGTCGTCGCGATCGCCGGCATGTCCGCCGCGCGGTTCGTGGTCGACGCCTTCGCCGCGGGCGTCGGTCTCGGCACCCCCACCGCCGATCAGCTCGCATCCCGCTTCGCCCGCATCGTGCTGGGTGACGACGACGCGAGGCTCCGGCGGTTCGATGACGTCGCGAACCCGCTGCCGAGCGACGTGCCGCTGCTGCTGGTGCACGACCGCGACGACCGCGAGGTGCCGGTCGGAGAGGCCGTGCGCGTGCACGAGGCCCACGGCGAACGCTCCCGACTCGTGGTCACGACCGGCGGCGGCCACAACCGCGTCCTCGGGCTCGATGCCACCCTCGACGCGGTCAACGCGTTCGTCGCCGGCGGGCTCGACGCGGTCGACGCCTCGGGCCCGCGGCAGCCGGCGGCGGTGCACGGCTGAGCGGGCGCACTGCGGCTGAGCCGGCGGATCCTGCCCGCCCGCGCTCAGCCGCGACGAGGCGTGCCGATCAGCTGAAGAAGCGGTTCGCCGGCTTCGTGTAGAGCAGCAGGATTCCGACCAGCGCGAGCAGCCCCGAGAACAGCGACGACCAGAACGACGACGGCGCCGCGAACAGCAGGAAGAACGCCGACACGAGGTTGATCGCGAACACGATCGTCACGATGATGCGCGACACGTTCGAGCCGCGGAACAGCCCGAGGCTGACCACGATCGTGATGGCGCCGATGATGATGGCCCACACGCCCGCGCCGAAGTTCTGGCCGCCCGGGAACAGTTGGATGACGCCCCCGATGATCTGCAGCGCCCCCGAGATCCAGGCGATCACTGCGACGAGCGTCACGCCGCCGGGTCGTGGTCCGGTCATGTCGGTCCTCCCCCATCTCGTGCGGCGCGGTGGCCGCCTCTGCTCGCCACGGTAGCGCGCACCGGATGCAACGGGAAGGCGCCGCACGCAACGTCACGCAGACCGCGGCGGTGGACCGGCGAACAGGGCGCGCAGCGCGGGCGCCCCTCCGGCGGCGAGCTCGGCGAGCCGCCGGTCGTAGTCGGCCTCGTCGGCGAACCGCGCCGGGATGCCGTGCGTCGTCCACCGCCGCAGCACCACCGTGCGCCAGCTCGCGAACCCGCTGTCCGCGCCGCGGTGGAACGGCGCGTTCGCGGCGAGCGCGGTGAGCATCGGCGTCCACGCCCGCAGCCCGTTCAGCACCCGCACCCGGTCGGCACGGTCGGCGATGCCGACGTGCACGTGCAGGCCGCACACCTGGTGGTCGGCGATCATCGCGCCGATGTCGTCGTGGACGCGCGCGTACCGCGCCTCGGGGAACACCTCGGGATCGTCGCCGCTGTCGAACGGCGTCCCCGTCGACGCCGCGACGACGCCGAACCCGTCGGCGATGCCGGCGAGCACGCTGCGGAAGCGCGCGAGCTCGGCCGTCGCCTCCGCACCGTCGCGGAACACGGGGCTGGCGAACTCGACCTGCGACGCGAGGAACTCCGACGTCGCGGTCTCGAATCCGGCGGCCCGCAGTCGGGCGAGCACCTCGGGCCCGACCGGCGCCGGGCGCAGGGTCTCGGGGTCGAGGAGCACGAACTCCTCTTCGATGCCGAAGCCGGTCGCGTCCGGAGCGGCGGCGTCCGTCACGCGGGCGCCTCGAGTTCGGCGAGCAGGGCGTGCAGCGCCGCCTCGACGGTCTGGTGCACGACCTCGCTCGGGTCGCCGTCGAACCGGTGCTCGTCGACGGCGGCGCGCGGCGGAGCATCCGGATGCCCCACCCGTGCGTGCGCGATGAAGACCGTGCCCGCCGGTTCGCCCTCTTCGGGGCCCGGCCCGCCCGCCCCCGTGACCGCGACCACCGCTTCGACGGGCATGAGGTGCAGCAGCCCCTCGGCCATCTGCCGGGCGGCCTTCGCCGTGATGACCGGCCCGCGGTCGACGCCCAGCACCGCGAACTTCACCTCGGCGTCGTAGGCGACCACCCCGCCCGAGAACCACTCGCTCGCTTCGGGCGCTTTGCCGAGCGTGGTCGCGATCGCCCCGCTCGTGAGCGATTCGGCGACGGCGACCCGCACGCCCGCCGCGAGCGCGGCACGCGCGCAGGCTTCGGCGAGCGCGTCGATCGATGACATGCCTCCTGCCTATCGGCTCACCGGCCGGCGGGGCGAGGGGTTGACGGAGTGTCGACGGGAGCGGGCGAGCGGGCGGACGCGGGTGCCGCAGCCTCAGCGCGCCGAGTCGGCTCCGGCGATGAGCGCGAGCAGCGCGCGCAGCCGCACGTCGCGGTCACCTGGGATGCGCTGGCTGCGCTGCAGCAGGGTCAGCCCGTGCAGGCTCGCCCAGAGCAGCTCGGCGAGGGTGTCGGGGTCGTCGGCGAACGGCTCGACCGCGCCGCGGAGTTCGGCGAATCCCGCACGCAGTTCGGGCTCGGTGCGTTCGTCGGCGAACGCGAGGGCGGTGCCGCGAACGAACATCGCGTCGTACATGGCCGGGTGGGCGTCGGCGTAGCCGAGGTAGGCGCGGCTCGCGGCTTCGAGGGCGCCGCGGTCGTCGGATGCCTCGGAGCGGGCGTCGGCGAGAGCTCGTGCCAGCTCGGCGAACCCCTCGACCGCGACCGCGTCGATGACCGCGTCCATCGAGTCGAAGTGCGAGTAGATGACCGGCTGGGTGTAGTCGATCGCGTCGGCCAGACGCCGCGAGGTGACCGCCTGCCACCCCTCGGTCTCGGCGAACTCGCGTGCGGCGGCCAGAATCGCGAGCCGCCGCTGTTCGCGACGCCGCGCCATCCGTTCACTGGTTGCCACGAATCCAACCCTAGCGCCGCGATGAAAGAGATGCTAGCGTCGCTAGAAATATTTCAGTGAAAGAATCCCTACGAAAGGCCCCGAATTGGATCTCACGCAGTTCACCCCCGCCACCTGGATCGGCGCCGTCCTCGCCATGCTGCCCACGCTCGGCATCATCCTCATCGGCATCAGCTACGCCATCGCCCCGACCGCGATCTCCCGCGGGTTCGGGTTCACGAGCGAGATCACACCCGAGGTGACCCCGTGGCAGCACATCAAGGGGCCGCGCGACATCGTGACGGGGCTGCTCGTCATCGTGATCCTGATCGGCTTCGGCCCCGCAGCCGCAGGTGTCGCACTGCTCGTCGAGACGCTCATTCCGATCGGCGACGGCGTGATGATCCTCCGCAATCGCGGTCGGGTCGCCACAGCGGTCGGCGTGCACTTCGCCACCGCCGCGCTCATGATCGTCGCGGGCGTGCTGCTGCTGGTGTAGCCCGCGCCGGACGACGCGCCCGGCGAGGCATCCGTTCGGTGGTTACGCGCCCGTCGCGCCCGCATCCGTGACGCTCACATCGGTGCGGTGGAAGTTCTGGAACGATCGCGACGCCGTCGGCCCGCGCTGCCCCTGGTAGCGGCTCGAGTAGTCGGCCGAACCGTACGGCTTCTCGGCCGGCGACGACAGCCGGAAGAAGCACATCTGGCCGATCTTCATGCCCGGCCACAGCTTGATCGGCAGCGTCGCGACGTTCGAGAGCTCGAGCGTCACATGGCCCGTGAACCCCGGGTCGATGAAGCCCGCGGTCGAGTGCGTGAGCAGGCCGAGCCGGCCCAGCGAGCTCTTGCCCTCGAGTCGCGCGGCGACGTCGTCGGGCAGGGTGACCGCCTCGAACGTCGACGCCAGCACGAACTCGCCCGGGTGCAGGATGAACGGCTCGTCGGGCCGCACCTCGATGAGGTGGGTCAGCTCAGGCTGGTCTTCAGCCGGATCGATGAACGGGTACTTGTGGTTGTCGAAGAGCCGGAAGTACCGGTCGAGCCGCACGTCGACGCTGCTGGGCTGCAGCATGCTCGGCTCGGACGGCTCGAGTCGGATGCGGCCGCGGTCGAGCTCGGCCCGGATGTCACGGTCTGAGAGCAGCACGGCAGCCAGCCTAGCCAGCGCTCGCGGATCTCAGTGCGTCGTCGGGAACTCGGTGCGCAACGCCGTCTCGGGCCGGCAGCCCAGCTCGCCCGGCTGCAGCAGGATCCGCTGCACGTGGATCCGCTCGGCGACCCCGCCCTCGGCGCGAACCAGCAGGCAGTCGCGTGCGTCGCCCATCGCGAGGCCGACCCGATCGCCGTCGCGGAGCACGCGCACCTCGGCGACCGGGCGACCGTCGGGGTCGGGCGGCAGCTGCGCGGCGATCGTGGCGGCAAGCTCGTCGGCCGAGGCATCCGTCATCGTCGTCGTTGCCGCGGCGAGCGCCGCGACCGCGACCGCCTCGGCGGACTCGGGCACGACAGCGCGCGGATCCGGGGGCGGCGCGACCTCGGTGAGCGGGTCGGGGCACGCGGTGCCGTGCACCGACCCCTCGATCCACCCCCACCGGTCGAACTCGACCCGCACGCAGTGGTCGTAGGGAGCTCGGTCGCGGTCCGAGGCGACGGTCAGCCGGCTGGCGAGCACCAGCGCGCCGACCGGCGCATCCCACGCCGCATCGGTGCGCGGCTCGATCGCGACGAGTCGCAACGGCTCGGCGCTGTCGGGCGAACCCGGGATCCAGCCCGAGTCGCCCCGCGGTTCCACGCCGGTGCCGACCAGTTCGTCCTGGATGCTCCGCGCGTACGCGCCGATCGCATCCGCCGGCGCCTCAAGCCCCGGCGACTGGGAGACGAACCCGGCGCCGTCGGCCGCAGCGGCGACCTGCTCCTGGATGGCGTGCTCGAGTCGCTGCTGCCCCGGTGACGCGCATCCGGCGAGCGACGCGGTCGCGGCGAGCGCGATGCACACGGCGACGATGCGGTGTCGAAGATCGATGGCCCCCATGGGGTCAGCCTCTCGCAGGCCGTATGCGCGACGCGGCACGTTCGTCGTGTGGCGGGCCGGATGCGGGATTCGGCGACGGCGTTGTTAGGATGATTCGACGCCGCGATTGCGGCGAACGCCGATGTAGTTCAATGGTAGAACTTCTGCTTCCCAAGCAGACAGCGCGGGTTCGATTCCCGTCATCGGCTCCACCTCTGGCCCGCTCGGACGCATTCGCCGACCAGTCTTCTTCGCGCTGCTTGTGTGCCCGCACGCGGCTCCGGCAGTGATGCGTCTGTGGCATACGGCGCCCGCCGGTGCGCGCGCCTCCGGCACTGATGCCACAGGCGCATCAGTGCCGGAGGCGCCGGAGAGGTGTGCCAGGAACCGGGCGCGACGGGCACCCCGCTCAGTGGATCCCGAGGTAGTCCTCCAGCGTGTCGGGGTTCGCCGTCAGCAGCGGCTCGTGCACCTCCTCGCCGGGGAACTCGCTGGCCTCGAAGAACCAGCGGCGCGAGGCGGGCATGCCCCACAGCTGCGCCCGGCGCGGGTCGGTGACGTCCCACCGGATCGGCGGGGTCTCGAGGTCGATGAACTGGTAGTGCGTGTTGAACAGTTCGACCCGGTGCTGGTCGGGGTCGCGCAGGTAGAGGAACAGCGCGTTCGAGATGCCGTGCCGCCCCGGTCCGCGGTCGATCTCGTTGCCCGCGCCGAGCGCGCCGGCGACGTCGGCGGCGTGGATGAGCGACGTCGCGTCGGGCACGGCGAACGCGAAGTGGTGCAGCCGCGGGCCGCGACCGTTCGTGAACACCAGGTCGTGGGTGTTGCCCTTGACCTCCATCCACGAGCCCCAGAGCTCGTCGGTGCCGTCCTTCGCGGTGTACTCCGACATCCGCATGCCGAGGCTCGTCCAGAAGTCGGTCGCCTTCTGCACGTCGTAGGTGACGACCTGGTAGTGGTCGATGCGCTGCGGGGCGCCCGAACGGTACTCGTCGTAGCGCTGCATCTTGCGCTCGACGACGTCCATCTCGCTGGTGAACTCCATGAGTGTGCCGACGGGGTCGCGGAACTGCAGCGTCGGGCCCTGGTGGTCGCGCTCGACGCGCTGGAACTCGATGTCGTTGGCCTTGAAGAACCGCTCGGCGAACACGATGTCCTGCTCGCTGCGCACTCGAAGTCCGACACGACGCGCCTGCGCGACATCCGATTGCTCGAGGATCAGGCTGTGATGCGCTGCCTCCTCGAGACCGCGCAGATAGATCGCGTCGCTCGTCTCCTCGGTCACCACGAGTCCGACGACGTCGCGGTAGAAGTCGCGGCTCTTGGCGAGGTCGGTGACCGCCATCGTGACGTGGCTCGCACGCGTGATCTGAAAGGGCGGGTTCGGGTTGGTGACCGGCAGCATCGGCGTCTCCAATCGATCGGATGTCTCGCAGCCAGCGTCACACCGCAGGGCCGCCGGCGGAACTACCGTCTCACTCTGGTCGCCATACACCAGAGCTATATCGGATGCCACGAACTAGTCTGCTTCCTATGGAACTGCGCGAGCTCCGCTACTTCGCCGCCGTGGTCGAGGCGGGCTCGCTCACCGCGGCCGCGGCTCGCCTGCACATGTCCCAGCCACCGCTCAGCGTGGCGATCGCGAAGCTCGAAACCGAACTCGGGGTGCGACTGCTCGTGCGTTCGTCGCGCGGCGTCGAGCCGACCAGCGCCGGGCGGTACCTGCTGGATGCCTCGACCCGCGTGCTGGGCGAGGTCGACGAGATCGTCGCGACCATCCGCCGCTCCGCTGGCGGGGCGAGCGGCACCCTCACCCTCGCCGCGGTGCCCGTGCTCATGTGGCACCGCATCCCGTCGCTCGTCCGCGCGCACGCGGCCGTCGCGCCCGACATCGAGATCCGGCTCGTCGACCCGCCGCCGTGGACCGCACTCGACCTGCTCGCCCAGCGCCGCGTCGACCTCGCCGCGATCATGGTCGCCGACCACGGCCGCTTCATCGCGCGGCACCGCGACGCGTACGACATCGTCGACTGGGGCGACGTGCCGCTCGTCGCGGCGCTGCCGCCGGGCTCCGAGGCATCCGACCGCGTCGCCCTGCGCGACTTCGACGACCAGATCGTGTTCCTGCCCCAGCGGACCGCCGCCGTGCCGAGCCTGCCTGAACTCGTCGACGCCGCGTTCCTCCGGCACGGCATCGTGCCGCGCGACGTGCGCACCGTCGGCACCATCCAGACGATCGTGCCGCTCATCGAAGCCGGCGTCGGCCGTGCCCTCCTGCCCGACCCCGATCGCGCCAGCCTCGGCAGATTCGACCTCACGGTGCGGCCGGTGCATCCCGATCCGGGCGCGCTGCGCGTGCTCGTGCTCACCGGGCGGGGCGGGTCATCCGACCCTGCCGTGCGCGGGCTGCTCGACCTGATCGGCGCACCCGGCGCACCGGCCGCGAGCGAGCCGGTCGCAGATCGTGTGTGATTTCCCATACAATCGACGAACGCACGAGAGGACCGAGGATGCCACCGAGCAAGGCCGAGCAGTCGTACGTCATTCTCAAGGCGCGCATCATGGACGGCACCTACGGCCCCGGCTACCGCCTCGTGATCGACCAGCTCGCCCGTGAACACGGCATCAGTTCGGTGCCCTGGCGCGAATCGCTGCGCCGGCTCGAGGCCGAGGGCTGGGTCGACATCATCCAGAACGTCGGCGCGGTCGTGCGCACCTTCGACGCGCACGCGTTCGAGCGCACCATCCGACTGCTCTCCCGCCTCGAGGGCCTCGCCACCTCGCTGTCGGCACCGCACCTCACGGCCGACGACCTCGCCGCGGCGCGCTCGCTGAACGAGCAGATGGGCGAAGCGCTCGCGAACCTCGACACCAACCTCTTCGGCGTGCTCAACCGGCGTTTCCACCAGCTGCTGTGCTCGAAGTGCGACGACGACCGGCTCAACGACCTCGTCACGAACGAGTGGGCGCGGCTCGACTTCATCCGCCGGTCGGCGTACTGGTATGCACCCGGTCGCGCCCAGGCATCGGTCGTCGAGCACGGCGAACTCCTCGACCTCATCGAGTCGGGCGCCGATGCCGACACCATCGAGACCGCCGCGCGCCAGCACGAGGTCAACACCCTCGCCGCCGTGACGACCTACGATGCGGCCCTCGCGGGCCACGCCCCGAGCGAGTCCGAGCTCGCCTGAGCGCCGCCTCCCGCCCCCGCCGCCCGCCCTCCGCCCTTCACCCCGATCAAGGTCGATGCGTGCGTCCACGCCCGCCCCGGGGCATCCGTGGACGCCCATCGCGACCTTGACGACGGATGAGCCGCGGCCGCCGGCGAGCGCTCCTCCCCACCTGCTGCGGGCGCATGGTTCTCCACGGAACGAATGAGCGCCCCATCGCCGGCGCTGCGCAGTGATGGAAGCTGCGGCGATGGATCCCCGTCTCGTCCCCGGGCCGCACGGCCTCATCCTCACCAGAGACGCCCGAGACCTCGGCCTGGACGCCGCCCTTCGAGCGGCTCGCCGGGCCGGTGAGATCGAGCGCGTACGCCCGGGCGCCTACCGTGTCGTCTCCGATCGGCCCGCGCGCTTTCCGAGCCAGCGGCACGCACAACTGGTCCGAGCCGCCGCCGTGACCCTCGAGCGACCGATCTTCACGTCGTACTCGGCCGCGGCGGTGCTCGGGCTGCCGATCATCGGGCGCTGGCCCGACGACGTGGTGCTGCTCGGCGCGACCCGCAACGGCCATCGACGTCGTGGCGTCGTCGAAGTGTCACGCATCGGCGAACCCGCCATCGTGGAGGTGGGCGGCATCCTCATGACGAGCATCGAGTACACGCTGATCCAGCTGTGCCGTGCGGCTCCCGTCGCAGACGCACTCGCCGCCGTCGATGCGGCGCTTCGCGCCCCTCGCCACCCCAAGGACCGTCCGGCACTCACGACGATCGAGCGGCTCCGCGCAGAACACGAACGGATGCTTCCGTACCGCGGGAGCCGGCGCACCGAAGCCGTGCTCGAGCGTGCCACCGATCGCTGCGACAGCGTGCTCGAGACGGCGAGCCGGCTGCTGTTCGAGCGCCACGGCTTCGCCGAGCCCGAACTGCAGCACTCGCTGTACCTCGACGAGCTCGGCATCACCGCCCAGGTGGACTTCTTCTGGCGCGACGTCGAGGCGGGCGCCGAAGCGGACGGACGCGGCAAGTACCGCCGAGCCGACATCGCGGAGTCGGCGGAGACGGTCATCGCCGAGAAGGATCGTGAGAACGCGCTTCGCCGGCGTCTGCGTGCCTTCGACCGATGGGACTGGCGCGATTGCCGCGCCGAGACGCCCGTCGTGCGCCGCCTCGACGCGATGGGCGTCCCGCGCACCCGTCGACCCCGGTCGCTCGGGTGACCTCCAAGGTCGTTCTGTGCGTGCGAGTGCCCGAGCGGGCGACCTCGCATGCACAGATCGACCTTGCTGCGGGGGGGGCGGAGGCGGGGGGCGGGGCGGGGGGCGGGGGCGGGTTAGGCGCGGGCGCGGGCGCGCCATTGCGCCAGGTAGGCGCGGGCGTAGTCGTTGCCGTTGGGCAGGCGGAGGGTCGTGTGCACGTGGAAGCGCGCGGGCAGGCGGTTGCTGAGCCAGACGCCGGCGTGGTTGTCGAGCTCGGCGAGGATCACGGGGCTCTGCACACGGAAGTACACCGGCTGCGTGCCGTCGGTCGCGCCGTACCACGAGAACCACGTCTCATCGAGGTACGCGTCGTACCGTTCGAGCGCACGCCGCCTCGACGGCTCGCGCAGCAGCAGCAGGAAGTCCTCGACGATCCGGCGCAGCAGGGCGCGCTGGCGCTCGTCGAGCCGCGACACCGGGATGCCCTCGTACGGCACCACCCGGTTGTCCTGGAACGCCCCGGCGACATGGCGCTCGTCGGCCGGGTGCAGCCTGCCCTCGGGCATGGCGGGGTCGAGCACCGAGGCGTAGACGACGGCCTCGGCGCGCTGGGCGGGCGTGAGCGAGGCGGCGAGCTCGAGGGCGAGCCGCTCGCGCTCGTCGAACAAGGGCGGCCGCGCGCCATCGGAGAGCGCCGGCTCGGCACCGATGAAGACCGGCGCGATGACGTCGACCCCGGCCACGGTCGCGAAGTTGACCGCTACGTGGTGGCCGAACAGCTGCCAGCCCCACGGGGCATCCGTCGACGGGTCGCCGAACAGGCTGAACCAGTAGCTGCGCTCGTTCATGATCGTCGGCAGCTCGGTGAGTTCGCCGAGGAACCCGTTCAGCGCCATCGCCTCGCGCACGCGCGTGTATCCCTCAGGGCTGAGCGAGGCCTCGACGACCGCGAGGATCGCCTCGACCTGCGGCTCGGCGAGGTCTTCGAGGCGGAGCCCGTTGCGGTGGAAGACGAACTCGGGGTTGCTCCAGCCGCGCCAGTCGGGCGCGTCCATCGGGTAGCGCAGGCGGTCGAGCTGGTCGGGCGCGAGCGTCGCGAGCAGGTGCCGAGCGGATGCCACGAGCGAACCGTCGCCCGCGGCGCCGGCGTCGGCATCCGCGTCGGCGCCCGCGTCGCCGCCCGCATCGGGGAGCGGCCAGACCTCGTCGCGCACCACCCCGTCGGCGGTGACGCCGCGGAACGGCTCGGCGTAGCGCGCATCCCAGTCGGCGAGCAGCTCGCGCAGGAACTCGTTGCCCTGCCGGGCCGCGGTGAACTCCTCGTACGACATGCCGCGCCAGGGCGCGAGCTCGTCGTCGTCGAGCGCGTAGAGGTACTGCCGGTAGCTCGCGGCGTCGAGGGTGACCGCCTCGTCGCGACCGCTCACCCGTGCGGTCGAGAAGAACCCGTCGATGTCGCGGTCGTCAGTCATGCGGAGCATCCTCGTGCGATCCGGCCGACGGCTCCGACAGCGGGGCGCGCTGGCGGAGCTTCGCCCGCGACCCGTCGGCGTAGATGGCGCCGACGATGTCGTCGGGGCTCATGGGGGCGGTGAGCTCCTGCCGCACCGCGCCGTCGGCGAACACGAGCACCCGGTCGCAGACGAGCGAGAGCTCGTTCTCGTCGGAGCCGGCGACGAGCACGAACGTGCCGTCGGCGGCGGCCCGCCGGATGGCGTCCGCGATGACGTGCCTGGCGCCGATGTCGACCGCCTGGGTCGGTTCGTGCAGCAGCAGGAGGTCGGGGTCCGTCGCGAGCCACTTGGCGACGAAGACCTTCTGCTGGTTGCCGCCGCTCAGCGTCGCGACGGGCACGTCGGGGCGCGGCGGTCGCACGTCGAGCCGTTCGATCCACCGCTCCGCGAGGGCTCGCTCGCCGCGGATCGAGAACGGCATCAGCTGGCGGCGCGCGCGCGACGTCTGCGGGAACGCGACGTTCT
The DNA here is from genome assembly GCF_022811705.1 of Agromyces larvae. Classification (NCBI taxonomy): domain Bacteria; kingdom Bacillati; phylum Actinomycetota; class Actinomycetes; order Micrococcales; family Microbacteriaceae; genus Agromyces; species Agromyces larvae. Next base: position 2,927,201 of record NZ_CP094528.1, read on the forward strand.
CGGCGACCGAGAGCGTGCCGGCGATGCCGGCGTGTTCGCGCCCTTCGGGGATGAGCGAGATACCGGCGGCGATCGCGTCGCTCGGGGACAGGCCGGGCAGCCGGATGTCACGAGCGGATGCCTGGGCGCCGGTCGACTCCGCGGCGGGAATCGTGACCGACCCCGCCGATGCGGGGGACACGCCGGCGAGCAGGTACGGCACGTCGTCGTACCCCGAGCCCGCCAGGCCGGTCAGGCCGAGCACCTCGCCGGGGCGGATCTCGAAGCCGATGTCGTGCACGCCGAGCCCGGTGACGCCCTCGACCCGCACCGGTGCGCCGTTGCCGGCGGCGGGCCGGTCGTGCTCGCCGAGCTCGATGAGGTCGCGACCGAGGATGAGGGTGGTGAGCGTCGCCTCGGTCATGCCGGCGACCTCGCGGCCGGACTCGACGACGGCGCCGTCGCGCAGGATCGTCACCCGATCGGCCGCGTCGACGACCTCCTCGAGGCGGTGCGTGATGAGCAGCACGGCGGTGCCGGTGGCGACGATCTCGTCGAGCAGGGTGAAGAAGCTCTCGAGTGCTCGCCGGCCGAGCGCGCGGGTCGACTCGTCGAAGATGATGAGACCGTTGCCCGGCGTGGCATCCTGCAGGGCGCGCGCGATCGCGACGACCGCGCGTTCCTCCTCGTTCAGCGATCCGACGCGCGCGTCGAGCGGGACGTCGCGGTGGATGCGGTCGAAGACCGCCTTCGCGGCGGCGCGTTCGCGCTTCCAGTCGACCCGGCGGAACGGGCCGGTCGCTTCGAGCCGGCCGACCCGCAGGTTGTCGAGCACCGTGAACTCGTCGACGAGTCCGAGGCTCTGGTGCACGATCGCCATGCCGCGAGTGCGGGCGTCGAGCGGGGTCACGGGCAGGTCGAAGGGGCGCCCGTCGAACGAGACCACCCCGCCCGGGTCGGGAGTGTAGAGCCCCGAGAGGATCTTCGCCACCGTCGATTTGCCCGAGCCGTTCTGGCCGACGAGGGCGTGCACCTCGCCGGCGCGGACGTCGAACGAGATGTCCTTCAGCACTCGGCTGCGGCCGAACGTCTTCGACAGCGAGTCGACCGCGAGCCGGGTGCCCCGGGGTGCGGGCGTCTCCGCCCGCACCCCGTCGATGGTGCCGAGGGTCACGCAACACCCCACAGCGCGAGGAAGTCGTCGCGGAAGGTGGTCGGACCGAACCACTCGCCCGACGCCTCGGCCTCCTCGGTCAGCTCGATCGAGTCGATGTTGTCGCGGGTGAAGAGGCGCACGGGGATGGTGTACTCGGGTGCCGGCGTCCCGGTGATGAGGCGCAGCGCCAGGTCGGCTTCGACCCAGCCCTGGTAGGCGTTCGCCTGACCGGTGGCGGCGTAGAGGTAGGTGCCCGAGGCGAGGGCCTGCAGGCCGCCGACGCCGACGGAGCCGGTGACGCCCTTGACCGAGTCGATCATGCCGGCCGCCTGCACGCCGCCCTGGGTGGGCTGGAGGAACTGCGCGAAGTCGTTCACGACGTAGCCGATGGTCGGGTCGTTCAGCAGGGCGGCGCTCACCGACGGCGTCACCTGCGGGAAGTTCGACGACGAGACGTCGTTGATCGTGACCGTGCAGTCGGGGCAGATCTGCTCGAGCTCGTCGAGGCCGGCCTGCACGTAGGCCTTCTGCGAGGGGCCGTCGGCGGTGCGGTTCATGAGGATGTTGGCCGTGCCGTCCGAGTCCTTGGTGATCCACTGCGCGATCGCGACCTCCTGGTCGGAGCCGCCCGCGGGCACGAAGCCGAGGGTCTCGGAGGTGGGGTGGTTCTCGTCGGCGATCTGGTTGGCGATGATCACCGGGATCCCGGCGGCCTGCGCCGCGTCGAGCGCGTTCGCGGCGAGCCCGTACGGCACCGCGTCGGTGACGATGGCGGCGGCGCCGGCCTGGGTGCCCTGGCCGATGCAGGAGCCGATGTCGCTCGGGTTGCCCTTGCCGTCGCAGACCTGCACGTCGATGCCGACGTTGCCGAGGGCCTCGGTGAGCTGGGCGCTCACGATCGAGAACTGCGGCGACTGGAGGGTGATCGGCACGTAGTAGACGGTCTGGCCGGCGAGGTCGGCGACGCCGTCGATCGGCTCGGAGGGGATGGGGTACGCGTCGAGCGGCGACGAGACGGCCTCGAGGGCCGCGTCGAGCGACGAGTCGACGTTGCTCTCGCTGCCGGTGGTGGCCGCGGGCGGCTCGGCGCCGGCCTCGCTGCACCCGACGAGGGCTGCGGCGGTCACGGCGATGGCACCGGCGGCGAGGATGCCCCGGGCGCGACGTGCGGTGATGGTGTTCATGCTGTGGGTTCCTTACTCGGCATCGTTGACAGTTCGGATTGCGGTGGTGCGCCTGCGCCCCCGGGCTACCTCGCCCGGCGGTGGAGGATCGTGGAGATCGTGACGGCGATGACGAGCACACCGCCGTAGAAGATGTTCGAGATGGCGGGGCTCGCGCCGAGGAACTTCAGGCCGAGCACGCCGGTCGCGAGGAAGTAGACCGCGACGAGGGTGCCGAGCGGGTTGAAGCGCCCGGGCTGGAAGATCGCGGTGCCGAGGAACGTCGCCGCGAACATGGGCAGCAGGTAGGTCTGCGAGGTCATGGCCTCGGCGCCGCCGAAGTAGGCGGCCGAGAGCACGCCGCCGATGCCGGCGATGAGTCCGGCGAAGGTGAAGGCGCCGACGCGGATGCGGTTCACCCGGACGCCCGCGAGCCGGCTGACCTCGCGGTTCTCGCCGACGAACCGCATGTTGCGCCCGAGCGGGGTGAACTGCAGCAGGTAGGCGAAGACGAGCATGAGCGCGACCGCGAGGTAGAACGTGATCGGCAGCCCGCCGATGCGGGTGGTCGCGACGCTGGAGAACTCGGGGGGCAGGCCGCTCACCGGCTGCAGGTTGCTCACCCAGCTGGCGATGCCGAGCAGCACGGTGCCCATGCCCAGGGTGACCACGATGGTGTTCACGCCGACTCGGACGACGAGCAGACCGTTGATGATGCCGGCGAGCGTCGACACGGCGATCGCCACGAGTGCGGCGATCCAGACGTTCCATCCGTGCGTGACGTTCAGCACGACCACGAGGATGGCTGCGAGCCCGAAGTTCGAGGCGACGGACATGTCGACGAACTCGCCGACGATGATCGTGCAGAGCAGCGCGGCCGAGAGGAAGACCAGGTCGGATTGGCCGCCGAAGATGGAGCCCCAGGTGCCGGGGTGGAACATGTTCTGCGGGCGCAGCACCATGAACAGCCCGATGAGGAGGATCCACACGGCGATCACGGCGAAGCGTGAGGATGCCCAGCCGAACCACGAGTGGGGTTCGGCCTCCCGTGCCGCGGCGACCGCCACGGTCTCGTTGGGAATCGTCTTGGTGTCGGTCATCGCGGGTCCATCCTCCATTGGATCGTGTGCGACATCATATGCGATATCTCGCTGGATTGTTCGGTCATCGCCGATGCTCTCGCGCATCCGCCGCGAGCACGGCCACGACGTCGCACTGCACGAGTGCCCCGCGGTCGAGTCGGGCGGCCATCACCTGGCGTGCGGGCCGGTCGGCCGGGTCGGGGAACATGGCGACCCACTCGCGGTTGATCGCGGTGCGGTCGCGGAGCTCGGACACCCAGAAGGTCAGCTTCACGATGTCGCCGGTGCCGCCGCCGGCGGCGGCCATCAGCTCCCTGATGCGCTCGAACACGACGGCGACCTGCTCGTCGAGCCCCTCCGGGATCTCCTTCGTGCGCGGGTCGCGCGCGGTGAGCACGCCCGAGTACAGGTACGGCCCGATCCGGGATGCCACGGGCACCGGGTTCTCGTGCGCGAACGACTCGAGGTGGATGCTGGTGCGGGTCATGGCAGCACCTCGTCGACGACGCGGTTCTCGATCGCGCCGAGCCCTTCGATCTCGGCGCGCACGACGTCGCCGGCCTTCAGGAACCGGCCGGTCGGCGCGCCGATGCCGGCGGGTGTACCGGTGGCGAGGAGGTCGCCCGGCATGAGCGTCATGACCGTCGACAGATACTCGATCTGCTCGTAGACGTCGTAGATCATGTCGTTCGTGCGGAAGTCCTGCCGCACCTCGCCGTTCACGGTCAGCCGCATGGCGAGATCGAGCGGGTCGTCGATCTCGTCGTCGGTCGTGAGCCACGGGCCGATGGGGCCGTGCGTGTCGAACGACTTGCCCAGCGTGAACGTGGGCGAGCGCTTCTGCAGCCAGTCGCGCACCGAGACGTCGTTCGCGACGAGGTAGCCGGCGATGAACGAGCGCGCATCGGCGGCGCGCACGTGCCGGGCGGGCCGGCCGATGACCACGCCGAGCTCGATCTCGTAGTCGAGCTGGTCGCTCACCGCGGGCTTCACGATGTCGGCGTGCGGGCCCACGATGCAGGAGACCTGCTTGTTGAACCACAGCTGGCTCGTGGGCGTCGGGATGCCGGCCTGGCGCGCCTCTTCGGCGTGCTCCTTGTAGTTCATGCCGATGCCGAGGTATTTCTGCGGCGCGTCGATCGGCGCCTCCAGCACGACCTCGGCGAGCGCGTGGCGCGGGCCGTCGGCGGCTCGGATCGCGGGCGCGAGTTCGGCCAGGTCGGGCAGGATGCTCCGCAGCGACGTGCCGACGCCCGGCACCGCCGACACGTCGACGAGGGTGTCGCCGTCGACGCGGCCGATGCGGGCGGATCCGTCGCCGACGCGGAATCGGGCGAGCCTCATCGCGCCGCCTCCTCGGTGTTCGCGCTCTGCGCGGCCGACGCGGCCTGCTCGGACGGGAGCTTGCCCCAGACCTCCTCGCCGAGCGGCGTGAGCTGGAAGTTCAGGAACCGCCAGTCGTCGCCGTCGCGGACGAGCACCTGCGTGACGACGCCGCGCTGGGTGCGGGCGGAGCCGTCGGGGTTGCGCAGTTCGTTCACGATGGGGCCGGTCGCGATGGCGAGGTCGCCGACGACCCGGATCGCGAGCTCGCCGCGCTCGATCGACAGGTACGCGCGGCGGGTGCCGACGTGTTCGAGCAGCATCCGCTTGTCGTGCACGACGCCGGGCGCGTGGATGTGCACGAGCCGGTCGTCGAAGATGCGGGCGAGGGTGTCGAGGTCGCCGTCGATGAGGGCCGCCTGTCGGGCGGCCTCGACGGCCAGGATCGCGGTGCGCTCGTCGGGGGTGGCGTCGCGGATGTCACTCATGGACGCCCCCGGCCTCGCTGCCGCCGACCCGCACCCCGTCGACCTGCCAGGTGCGGAAGCCCGTCGCCTCGCCGGCCTCGTGGCCGGGGCGCGGGGCGCCGACGAGCGCGTGGTACTTCGAGAAGATGGCGTCGGCCTCGGCCAGCGGCAGCACGGCTTCGATGTCATCGAACGGCTTGCCGTCGGTGCGCTCGGCGACGATCCGCCTGATGACCTCGTACCCCTCGCCGCGCATGTTGTCGGCGATGCGGTTCACGATCTCGCGCCGGTCGGCGTCGTAGGCGGCGAACGCGTCGCGCGGGTCGCCGTGCTGCGTGAGGTGCTCGGCGAGGACGCGGGCGTCGAGCATCGCCTGCGTGATGCCGTTGCCGCCGCGGGGGTACATGGCGTGCGCGGCGTCGCCGAGCAGCACGACGCGGCCGTCGACCCAGCTATCGAGCGGGAAGTGGCGGATGAGCGGGAAGAGGTAGACCTCGCGCGCGTCGCGGATCAGCTGCTGCACGTCGAGGAAGGGCAGTTCGAGGGTGTCGAACGCGGGGATGATCTGTTCGGGGTCGGCGACCTGGTTCCAGTCCTCGACGGTCTCTTCGCCGTTCGTCTCGACCACCCAGTTGATGAGGTCGAGACCGGTTCCCTCGAAGTTCTCGGCGATCGGGTACACGATCATCGTCGACACCCGCGGGTCGCCGAGGTGCAGGATGGTGTGCCCGCCGCGGATGGGCTCGCGCAGCGTCGTGCCGCGCCACATCGTGATGCCCGAGAACTCGGGCTCGGCCTGCTGGGGGTGCATCTGGCGGCGGACGGCCGACTTGATCCCGTCTGCGGCGATGACGGCGTCGTGGCGCACCTGTTCGGTGCGGCCGTCCCGGTGCTCGAGGTCGAGCGTCACGCCGTCGGCGTCCTGCGCGTAGGCGGCGACGCGCGCGCCGAGGACGACCGATTCGGCGCCGAGGCGCTCGAGCACCGTGCGGAACAGCAGCATCTGGAGGATGCCCCGGTGCACGAAGCGCTGCTCGTGCAGGTAGCCCATGTGCACGCCGCACTTCTCGGCGTAGATCTCCTGGCCGTAGTGGTTGAAGAAGATCGAGTCCTCGGCGTCGACCGAGATCGCGCGGAACTCGTCGAGCAGGCCGAGGTCGTCGAGTTCGCGGGTGCCGACCGTCTTGATGTCGACGCCGACGCCGAGCGGCTTCAGCTCGGGCACGGTCTCGTAGATCGTGGGCCGGAACCCGGCCTGGTGCAGACGCAGTGCGGTGACGAGCCCGCCGGGCCCGGCGCCGATGATGGCGATATCGGTCATGGATGTCCCTGCTTCTCTTACGCGCCGGTGGACGACGACTTCGGGGCCTCGGCGAACAGCTCGCCGAGGAAGCTGACGGTGCGGGCCCATGCTCGGGCGGCGCTGCGGGCGTCGTAGGCCGCACCCGGCATGCCGAGGGCATCGGCCTTCGGGTTGGTGAAGGCGTGCTGCGCACCGCTGTAGAGGTCGAACTCCCAGTCGATGCCCGCGTCGGTGAGCCCCGCCTTGATCGGCTGCCAGTGCCGGGGTGCGGCCATCGGGTCGGCGGCGCCGGTGCAGAGCAGCACGCTCGCCGTGCTCGTCGCGGCCGACCAGTCGCCGGCGACGAGGTCGAGGCCGCCGTGGATGCTGACGGCTCCGGCGACGTCGCCACCGGTGCGCACGTACTCGAGGGCGGATGACCCGCCGACGCAGTATCCGACGACGGCGATGCGCGCGGCGTCGACTTCGGGCTGAGCGGCGGCGGCCAGGTGGGCGGCGCGGATGCGCGACATCCATTCGTCCCGGTCGCCGGCCATCGACCCGATCAGCCGGCCGATCTGCTCGCCCGTGGTCGGCTGGAACCGCTCGCCCCACACGTCGGCGGCGAACACCGTGTAGCCGAGGGCGGCGTAGCGCTCGGCGAGCGCGACGAGGTCGGCGGTGAGCCCGAAGGCGTCGTGGACGAGCAGGATGCCAGGGCGCGCGCCGACGGCATCCCCGGCGCGGGCACCGGCCAGGAGGCATCCGAGCATGCGGGTGTCCGCGTGCCGGTACGCGATGTCGCGGGTGATCGTGTGGGCCATGCGCCGTCGTTTCTGCTGAGGTGGATCGGGACTCCTCGAGTCGACGACGTGCGCTCGACCCTGAGGCGTGACATGATCCTACATGGAATCACACACGATTTAGAACGCGATTCGATTTCCCCGCGATGACGCGAGACAGGAGCACCAGACCATGACGGTCGTCGACATCAACATCCACCACCTGCCCGAGGACCTCTTCAGCAACGAGGCCATCCTGCGCGGCTTCCTCGACAGCGCGCCGCGCGGCTTCGGCGAGATCGCCCGCGTCATCGAGATGGAGAGCGGCAAGCAGCAGCTCGTGCTCGAGAAGCCGAAGGGCTACCAGAACCTCAACTACGTCGACGGCGACTACTCCGCCGAGGCGAAGCTCGCCGCGATGGACGAAGCCGGCGTCGACTACGGCATCATGCGCGTGCCGGTGTGGCAGGAGTGGCTGCCGCTCGAGACCTGCAAGGCGGTCAACGACAACGCCGCCGACATCGTCGCGCGGTCGGGCGGCCGCCTGTTCTCGACCGCCTGCGTGCCGCCGTGGGGTGACAAGCAGAGCATCTACGAACTCGAGCGCTGCGTGAAGGAGCTCGGCGTCGTCGGCGTGCAGCTCGCCTGCCACTACGGGCAGCTCTACCTCGACGACGAGGCGTTCGACCCGTACCTCAAGGTGCTGAACGACCTCGAGATCCCGGTGATCGTGCACCACACGCCGCTGCCCGTCGAGTGGAAGTCGGTCATCGACTACACGAACCTCCGCCGCGAGTACGGCCGGATCATCGACCAGGGCATCGCCGTCGGCCGCGAGCTGTTCAGCGGCATGTTCGACAAGTACCCCAACCTGCGGTTCATCCACACCATGCTCGGCGGCAACTGGTTCGCCAACACCGCGCTGCTCACCCCACACGCCTCCCCCAAGAAGGAGGCGATGCAGCGGCTCGAGTCGACCGGCGGCGAGAAGATCCAGCAGTACCTGCGCGAGAACATCTTCTTCGACCTCACCCACCCGCACTCCTGGGGCAAGACGCAGGTCGAGGCGGCGCTCGAGATCAACGGCGCCGACCACTACCTGTTCGGCTCGTCGTTCCCCGTGTTCTACAGCTGGATGGGCCAGGGCGTCGAGTTCGTGCAGAACGAGCTCGAGATCAGCGACGCCGACCGCGAACTCGTGCTCGCCGGCAACGCCAAGCGGCTGTTCGACCTGCCGATCGAGCTCTGATCCGCGAAGGTGCGGCGCTCCCGCGTGCCTCGTACGCTGGGAGCGTCGCACCGTTCGGCGCGGCGGAGTCCACGGAGGGGACGACGATGGCGCGCAACATCTTCCGCCTGAGCTTCGCGAGCATCTACCCGCTCTACGTCGAGAAGGTCGAGCGCAAGCAGCGCACCCGTGAGGAGCTCGACGAGGTCATCGAGTGGCTCACCGGCTACGACGAGGCCGGCCTCCAGCGCGTCATCGCCGACGGGGTCGACCTCGAGACCTTCTTCGAGCAGGCGCCCGCGTTCAATCCGAACGCGTCGCTCATCACGGGCGTGATCTGCGGCGTGCGGGTCGAGCAGATCGAAGACCCGCTGATGCAGAAGGTCCGCTACCTCGACAAGCTCGTCGACGAGGTCGCCCGCGGAAAGAAGATGACGTCGATCCTGCGCACCGCGTAACACCGCCGGTGCGTGCGGCTAAGGTCGGCCTATGACCCGCTCGCACATCATCGCGGTGGATGCTCCAGCCGCCGTCGGCCCGTACTCGCACGCGATGACCGCCGGAGAGGTCGTGTTCCTGTCGGGGCAGACGCCGATCGTTCCGGCGACCGGCGCCCTCGTCGAGGGCGACGTCACGGCGCAGGCTCGTCAGGTGTTCGCGAACCTCGGGGCGGTGCTCGCCGCTGCCGGTCTCGGCTTCGCCGACGCGGTGAAGGTGAACGTGTTCCTCACCGACATGGACGACTTCGCGGCGATGAACGCGGTCTACGAGACCGTCTTCCCCCAGCCGTTCCCGGCCCGCACGACGGTGGCCGTCGCGGGCCTGCCGCTCGGAGCGCGGATCGAGATCGAGCTCACCGCGCTGCGCCGCTGACCGCCTTCCTCACTACACTCGACGGCGAACCCACCTCACCCGCGGCCGCCGCGACGGTCGTGTGTGCCACGACTCGAGAGGGGGCATCCGATGGCCCAGCGCCGAAGCGAATCGACCCCGTTCCGCCGGCTCGACCCCCTGCGCCGCCGCACCGGCGCGCCCAGGCCGGACACCGCGACCGAACCGCAGCCGCCGAAGCTGATGCGCTACGTGACCGCCGGTGAGGCGACGCACGCCCCGGCGAGTGCGAGCGTCGCCGACGGGCTCGAGTTCGCCGACGCGGCGCCCGACCATCTGACGATCTTCTTCTACCCGTCGCCCACCCCCGCCGCGGTGCGCGAGTTCGCCGACGCCTGGGAGCTGCACCCGCTGCTGGTCGAGGACCTGCTGCACGCGGGGCAGCGGCCGAAGCTCGAGCGCTACGGCGACGTGCTCTTCCTGGTGGTGCGGTCGGCGCGGTACATCGACGAAGACGAGGAGGTCGACTTCGCCGAGTTCCACATCGTCGTGGGGCAGCGCGCGGTCGCCCTGTTCTGTCAGGACAGGCGCTGGATCGACGGCACCGACGGCACGTCGTTCGACGACGAGGAGCTCACCGGCAACGATCGCCGCGAGCGCACGCTCACCGACGAGCACCTGCTGCAGCTCGGGCCCGAGGCGGTGGTCTACCGCCTGCTCGACGAGATCGTCGACGGGTACGCCCCCGTGCTCAAGGGCATCGCGATCGACAAGGAGCAGATCGAGCGCCAGGTGTTCAGCGGCGACCCCGCGGTCGCCGAGCGCATCTACCGGCTGAGCCAAGAGGTCATCGACATGCAGCACACGACGGCGTCGCTGACCGAGGTGCTCGACCGGCTGCGCGGCGGCTTCGGCAAGTACGGCATCCCCGACGAGCTCCAGGCGTACCTGCAGGATGTCTCGGATCACCTCGCCCGCGCGAACGCGCAGGTCGCCGAGTACCGCGACGCGCTGTCGCAGATCCTGAGCGTGAACTCGACGCTGGTCGCGCAGCGGCAGAACGAGGACATGAAGAAGATCTCGGGCTGGGCGGCGATCCTGTTCGCGCCGACGCTGATCGCCGCGATCTACGGCATGAACTTCGACTGGATGCCCGAACTGCACTGGGCGTTCGGGTACCCGTTGGCGCTGGCGCTGATGGTCGGCTTCGCGCTGGTGCTGTACTGGATCTTCAAGCGCAGCAAGTGGATGTAGCGGCGCCGGCCGTCTCAGAAGAGCGAGTACACCGCGCCCTGGAGCGCCCCGACCCCCACCTCGACGACGACGACCGCGCCGATCGCGGTGCCGGCGGCGGCGAAGCCGCGCGGTGCCCCGCGGCGCACCAGGCCGACGATGCCCAGCACCACGGCGACGAGCGCGAGCAGGAATCCGACCGTCGAGGTCGCGAACGACGCCACCTGGTAGACGCCGTACGCGCCGTCGGCCGCGAGGATCGCGGGAACGCTCAGCCCGAACCCGACGCCTACGAGCTTGGATGCCACGCCGACGATGAAAGCGGCGATGCCGACGACGTTGCGCGGGCGGGCCGGCGCCGTGCCGTACGGTGACGGCGCGGGGTTCGGTGACGGCGCGGGGGCGGACGGGGACAGGGGGGCGGATTCGGTCATCCAGTCAGGATGCCGCATCCGCACGCGCGGTGGCCAGCCCGTCCGCCGGGCCGGCCGCCGCGCGACGGCGGCTCACTCCGCCACGTACTGCTCGCGGAACAGTCGGCCGAGGTTCATCGAGTCGTCGACCTCGGTGTCGACGGCCGGAGCCTGCTGCGGTGCGCGGCTCGCGCAGACGCCTTCGGGTGCCCGCTCGCGGATGTACGACGGGCCGCTGCATGCGCCCGTGTTGTAGACGACCTCGCGGTTCGCGCCGCCCTGCTTCGCCGACGGCGCGGTCGACCCGCAGCCGGCGAGCAGCAGGCCCGCCACCGCGAGCGGCACCGCCCAGACGGCCCTTCGTGCGTTCATGATGTCCCCCAGACGATCGACGTGGATGTCGACCGTTCGCGACGCTACGCAGCACCCGGATGCCCCGCATGACGAGGGTTGCCCATCTTGCGCGCACGGGTTCCCGGGCACCGGATAGGCAATTCCGACCATTCGGCGAACCGGCCGCGGGCGCTAACGTGGAGCCATGCGGACCGGTTCCGCGCTCGCACTGCCGTCGACTTGGACGACACCCGGCATCCCGCCCATCGTGGCCCGACGCGCCGAGTTGCGCGCCCTCCGCGCCGCGCTCGACGCGGCGATCGGGGGCGACGGCCGAGCCGTGTTCGTGACCGGTGAACCGGGCGGCGGCAAGTCGCGCCTGCTCGTCGCCATCGGGCTCGAGGCGCACGCGCGGGGTGCGACCGTGCTGACCGGGACCTGCATCGAAGAGCTCGGCCGACCGCTCGAGCCGTTCGACACGGCGATCCAGCAGCTGCTGCGGCTGCCCGTCGCCCCGGGTGGATCGGCCGACGCCGTCGCCGCACTGGAGAGCGCCTTCGGGCCCTCGGGCGACGCGCGGGCGATCGGTCGCGAGCAGTTGTACGACGCCGTCGTCGATGCGGTGCGCGACGCGGCTGCGCGGAACCCGCTCGTCGTCGTCCTCGACGACCTGCACTGGGCCGGCGCCGACGCGGTGCGGCTGCTCGAGCGGCTGGCGATCGGCATCGCCGACGCGCCCGTGCTGGTGGTCGCCGCCAGTCGGTCCGCCCCGCCCGATCGGTCGGCCGCGCTGGTCGGGGCGGTCGGTCGGGTCGCACGCCTGGCCCACGTGAGCCGGATCGCCCTCGCACCGTTCACGCACGACGAGCTGATCGAATACCTGGGCGAACGTGCCGGGCTCCCGCCCGATCGTGCTGCGGGCCCGGCGCGCGCGCTGCGCACGATCACGGGCGGCAACCCGTTCCTCGTCGGCGAGGCGTGGCCCCGGCTGCTCGCCGCGATGGAGACCGGCGAACCCGCGTTCGAGATGCCCGAGACGAGCGCCGACCTGCTGCGACCGCGCATCGCGATGCTCGACGGCGACGCCCTCGCCGTGCTGCAGGTCGCCGCGGTGAGCGGGCACACCGTCGACCCGGCCGAACTCCTCGCCACCGTCGAGGCGCCGCGCGAGGTCGCGCTGCGCGCGCTCGACGACATCGTTCGAGCCGGGTTGCTCGAACGGCACGCCGACGACTCGGGTTACGCGTTCCCGCACGCGATCGCCCGGCAGGCCGTGCTCGACCTCGTGCCGCCCTCGGAGGCGATGCGCCTGCACGCGCGCATCGCCGAGACGCTCGAGGCACGCTTCCCCTCGGCTCCCCGGCTGGTGCAGCGACTCGCGCACCACTACGACGCCGCCCGCGCGCTCGGGTACGGCGACCTCGCGGTGACCTACCTCATCCGCGCCGCGGAGTCCGCGGATCGGCGCCTCGCGCATCAGCAGTCGGCGGCGTTGCTCGAGCGGGCCTCCGCGGTCACGTCGCGCAGCGACGAGGCCGACCGGCTGCGGGCGCGGGCCGCACGCAGCTGGGGCCTCGCCGCCGACTTCGCGCGGGCACGCGCGCTCCACGAGCTCAACCTCGAGTCGGCGGATCCGCGTACGCGCGTGCGCGCGGCGATCGGCTTCGAGGACGCGTCGTGGCGGCCCGGGCTGATCGGCGTTCGGGCGGCGGAACTGCTCGGGGCGGCGCTGGCCGGCATCGACGCCGACGTGCGCGACCCGCTCTACATCGAGGCGCTCGCGAGCCGCGGGCGCGCACTGGCGTTCACCGGCGACGTCGACGGCGGCGCCGCGGACGGCGATCTCGCCATCCGCCTCGCACGTGCGATCGGCGACGAGCGCACGCTCGCATCGACGCTGCGGGCGCGCATCGCCCAGCCCGACCGCATCGGAGAGCTCCGCGAGCGGCTCGATCAGGCCGAGGAGCTCGCCCGGCTCGCGACCGGCGTCGACGAGGACTGGGCCGGTGCCGCGGGCATGGCCGGAGCGCACACGGCCTACGTGCTCGGTGACGCCGAGCACCTCGCGGCCGCTGAGCGGAGGCTGGCCGAGTCGAGTCTGCGCTGGAGCGCGTACTGGCGGTACTGGCACGCCTGCGCCGGCTTCGGTCGCGCGTTCTCGGAGGCGCGGTTCGAACTCGCCGCCGCGCGGCTCGCCGAGCTGGAGGCGATCGAGGCCGACTTCCGATCGGATGCCTCGTCGGCGGTGTCGGCCACGCAGACGTTCATGCTCCGGCGCGAGACGGGCCGGCTCGGGCCGGCGCTGCGGCTGCTCACCGGCGACGAATCGCCTGCGGCGAACTGGGCGCCCGGCCTGATGGCGCTCTACGTCGAGGCCGGGATGCTCGACGCGGCGCGCCGGGTCCTGCACTGGCTGCTCGAGCACGACGCTCCCGCGCGGCATGTCTCCACCGATTGGCCCGGACGCCTCGCCCTCATGGCCGAGGCGGCGCTCGGGTGCCGCGACGTCGACGCGGCGCGCGCGATCCGCCCGCTCATGGCCGAGTTCGCGGGCTGCAACCTGCTGCTCGGGTTCTTCGTCGCGCCGTTCGGGCCCGCCGACCGGTATCTCGGCGAGCTCGACGCGTTCACCGGCGATGCCGACCCAGGCGCGCACTTCGTCGCCGCGATCGAGCTGGCCGAACGCATCGGGGCGTCGCTGCACCTGGCCTACTCGCTCGCCGCCTCGGCGGAATGGTCGCGTGCGACCGGCGACCGCGCCACCGCGTCGAAGCTGACGGCCCGAGCCCGTCGGCTCGCCGGCGAACGGATGACCCGCCTGCTCGCGATCCTCGACGCGGCACCCGAGGCGGTGGAGTCGGTCGACGCCGCACCCGAGGCATCCGACGATCTCGGTGACGGCCCGCTCACGCACCGCGAGACCGAGGTGCTCCGGCTCGTGGCCGACGGACTCAGCAACCGCGAGATCGCCCGCCGGCTGGTGATCAGCGAGCACACTGCGGCCAACCACGTGCGGAGCATCCTCATGAAGACGGGCATGCCGAACCGCACGAGTGCGGCGCGCTACGCGCGCGAGCGCGGGCTGGTCTGAGCCCGACCGCCCGACCGCCCCGCGCTCCGGCTACTCGACCGCCGCGAGCACGCCCGTCGGCATCACTCGGCCGTCGACCTCGGTGATGACGTCGTACGGCATGCCGGCACGCTCCGCGGCCGCGATGATCGCCTCGGCCGATGCCGCCTCGTAGAGGCAGTAGGTGCGTCGGCGATCGACGGACAGGAACGAGTACACCCAGCGCACGTCCTCCTCATCGTTGATGAGGTTGATGCCGGGCGCCGCCTCGATCGGCGGATCGAGCTGCTCGACGAAGTTGCGTTCGATGATGTAGAAGGGCACGGTGCCTCCCGGGATGGGAGTAGTGGATTCCCGGTGGGATCGTACTCCCGGCCGCCGCAGACCGCACTCGATCGTGGTCGCATGGGTGCCGGCCGCCCGCCGGCCGACTAGAACTTCGAGCCGAGCGCCTTCGCCTTGATCGCCTCGAACTCGCCCGGCGTGATCGTGCCCGCGTCGCGCAGCGCGGCCGCCTTCGCGATCTCGTCGGCCGGGTTCTGGAACGACTGCGAACGGATGGCCGCGACATCCTCATCGGGGTACTCGACCTGCTGGCGCGCCCAGCGCTGCGACAGGCCGCCCCCGCGGGCGATGAGGTACACCAGCCCGGTGAGGAACGGCACGAACAGCAGGAAGAGCAGCCAGAGCGCCTTCCACCACCCGTTCAGCGAGCGGTCGCGGAAGATGTCGATGATGATGAAGATGATCACGCACAGGTACGCCGCGTAGACGAAGACCCAGAACATCCACCAGAACCAGTCCCAGACGTTCATCGCGTGCTCCCCCCTCGTCGCACCGCCCTCAGCGGGAGCCTATCGCCGCGGACGCCCGGCGGCGAGGCTGCGACACGCGCGCGACCGGCGCGGATGCCACGACGTACGACGGCAGCCCGCGGCGCCGGATCAACCACTCGGCGACCACGACGTTCGGCAGCCAGCACAGGAACGGCACCGCTGCGTAGGCGTTCGCGAACGACGCGTCGAAGTCGAACCCGCCCTCCCCCGCGAACGGGATCTGCAGCACCAGCAGCGCGGGGACCCACAGTCGCAGCATCACGGCCGAGTACGTGAAGGCGAAGTTGCGCATCATCCAGGCGCGGTGGTTCGCGACATCCCCGCGTCGGATCGCGCGATAGCCGCGCCATCCGCTCACGAGCCAGAGCACCGCGAGCGCGCCGAAGCCGAAGAAGCCGACGAGGCCCGCCTGGCTGAAGGGCGCGATCGCCAGGCCCGCGAGGCCGCCCACCCCGACGGCGCCCAGGTAGGCGCGGCCGACCCAGCGGTGCAGTCGGGGCATCCGGTCGCGGAGGCCGCGCCAGAACTGCAGCGGGCCGGTGACCAGCGCGAACCCGCCGAACACGATGTGCACGGAGAAGGCGACCTGCACGAACGCGGGCTGCCCGTCGTAGTGGCCGGCCAGACCGGTGCCCGCCTCGCCGAGTTCGCGCAGCGATGCCGTCAGGTAGGGCGTCACCGCGAACGCGGCGATGCCGATGGACGAGAGCAGCACCCAGGCCCAGCCGATGCGAGCGCCGGGCGACGGTCGCGCGACGGTCGCGGCTCCTTCATGAACGGATGCTCCGGTGGCGGATGTCCCGGTGGCGGATGTCTCGGGTGTCGATGCGGTGGGCATGCCCCGCACGGTAGCGACGCGGGGGCATCGCCCGTCATGGGGCTATCCCCCCTTCCGCCCGGGGGCAGCCACCGTGCCGTTCAGCCCGCCAGAAACGGCTCCTGCCGGAAATCGCCGCCGGGGCCGATGACCACGAGGGTCGCCTCCGGCACCTCGACGAACGCCCCGGGCAGGTCGGTGAGCGGCTCCGACACGACCACGCGCGCGGTCGGACCGAACGTGTCGAGCCGCTCGAAGTCGGGGTACAGCTCGCGCAGCGACGGGATGTCGATCGAGTGGAACAGCGAGCGCGAGCGCCCCGAGCTGGAGTAGCGGAACGCCCAGATCGTCGAGCCGTCGGTGACCGCGACCGTGCCCTGCATCGGGTCGGGAACGCGGTGCGCCCGGCCGGCGGCCTCGACCCGGCGGATGGCCCGACCCACCGCGGCGACCGGATCCTGTTCGAGCCCGTACGTGAGCGCGAGATGGAACAGCACCTCGGAGTCGGTGGTGCCGCGGATCAGCGGGAACAGCTCGGGGTCGACCTCGAGCATCAGATCGCGCCGGTACCGGTGGAACTCGGCGAGCGCGCCGTTGTGCATGAACAGCCAGCGGCCGTGCCGGAACGGGTGGCAGTTCGTCTGCTGGATCGGCGGCCCGGCGGCCGCGCGCACATGCGCGAAGAACAGCTCGGTCTCGATCGCCTGGGTGAGCTCGCGCAGGTTCTCGTCCCACCAGGCGGGCTCGATGCTGCGGAACAGCGCCGGGCTGCCGGCCGCGTCGGCGCCCATCGGGTACCAGCCGAGCCCGAAGCCGTCGCCGTTCACCGTTTCGGCGCCGAGCGGCGAGTTCAGCGACTGCGCGACGAGCGAGTGCGCGGTGTCGAGCACCAGCGACGACGGATGCAGGGATTCACCCGAATACGCCAACCACCTGCACATCGTGCACCTCGATTCGGCCGGGCCGGTTCAGCCCTCGGCGGGCGGTTCCTCGGCGGGCGGTTCCTCGGCCGGCGGTTCTTCGACGGGCGCCTCCGGCGCGGTCTCGATCGGGCATCTCGCGAGCGCGTGCAGCTGCTCGGTGGCCTGCTCGGCCGACCACGGCAGCTCGATGAGGGGGCGTTCCTCGTCGGCCACGGGCGTCGCCTTCGAGCCCAGCGAGGCGAACGCGAACGCCGCTTCGCGCACGAACGCGGCACCCGAGGTGGAGTTGTTCAGGACGATCACCACGGTGAGCCCGCTCTTCGGGTCGGTCAGACCTGCCGTGAGCATGCCCGGCGATTCGCTCACGACCCCGCGCATGGGGCCGTACTGCATGCCGCCGATGCCCTGCGTCTGCCAGGCGGGCGCGTCGGCGGAGGTGGGAGTCGTCGTCCACTGCTGCTGTTCGACGTGCTCGCCGACCAGCGCACCGGTCGCGAACGCCTCGTTCAGCCGGGCGGCGTCGGCGAGGGTGGACACCGCGCCGGCGGCTTCGCCGCCGATCGAGCTCGACTGCCGCGAGACATCCGCCCTGGCCGCGCAGTCGGGTGACCCGTCGCCGCCCGGGAGCGCCGCGTACGCACCGAGCGTGCCCTCGGCGACCTGCGCCGTGGGCGACGGCAGCGAGGTGTGCGACAGCCCGAGCGGGCCGAGCACGTACTCGGCGGCGAGGTCGTTCCAGCTGCGATGCGTCGCGCGCTCGGCGGCGAGCGCGGCGAGCAGGATGTTGGTTCGCGAAGGCGACCAGGTCTGGCCGGGCGCTCCGACCCGGTCGGATGCCAGCGACGACGCGATGAGCTCGCCCTCGGGCCAGACCCGTTCGGGGTTCCGGAGGAAGTGCGGGCCCAGGGCCCGGGTGTAGTCGGTGAGGCCCGCGGTGTCGCGGCACAGCTGTTCGAGGGTGATGCCGTCGAGGCCGGGGATGTCCTCGACGTACTGCGACACCTCGTCGTCGAGGGCGAGCTGACCGGTCTCCGAGAGCCGCAGCAGCAGCAGGCACGTGATCTCGCCGGTCAGCCGCCCCATCCGGAACGGCGTCTCGGTGCTCACCGGCGCGGCGCCCTCGTCGAATCCGACCGTGCCGACCGCACCCGACCACTGCCCGGCCCACGGCGCCGACACGGTCGCGAGCCCGCCGCTCGCACCGGCGAGCGCGACCGTCTCGGTGAGCATCGCGTCGAGGCGGTCGGCGAGGTCGTCGGTGAACGCGGTCTCGACCCCGCCGAGACCCTCGGTGGGATCGACGGATCCCGTACAGCCCGAGAACGCGAGCGCCGTCACGACGCCCACGGCGGCCGCGGCCACGATGGCCCGCGCCGCTCGACGTCGACCGATGCCCAGACCTGCTGACACTCGAGCTCCCCCCAGCCGTGTGTGCAGCGATTCTAACCTGCGCCGTCGTTACGGCCGTGCCGCCTCCGCGGGCGGGCCGCCGATCGAGCGCACCGCACCCGACATGAACCGTTCGACGTTCGGGTCGACCATGATGTCGCTCGGCCGCAGCGGCCGGGTGAGGTACAGCCCCTCGAGCGACGTCAGCCGCGACAGGGCGACGTACGTCTGCCCCGGGCTGAACGCTCGCGGACCGAGGTCGACGATCGCGGTGTCGTAGCTCGCGCCCTGCGACTTGTGGATGGTGACGGCCCACGCGAGTCGCAGCGGGAACTGCGTGAACTCGGCCACGATGTCCTTCGTGAGCCGCTTGCCGACCGGGTCCCACGAGTAGCGGAACCGCTCCCAGATCGCCGGTTCGACCTCGTGCTCGTCGCCGTCGACCTCGACCTTCAGTTCGCCCTGCAGCGAGGTGACCGTGCCGATCGTGCCGTTCACCCACCGCGGACCGTCGCCGCGCACCTGCGTGTCGTTGCGCAGGAACATCACCTGCGCGCCCACCTTCAGCTCGAGCCGCTCATCGGCCGGGTACGCACGACCGCCGAAGTCGCCGTTGATCTCGGCCTCGTTCGCGACCGACTGGCCCGGCAGGCGGTGCAGCTGGGTGCGGTTGATGCGGTTCACCGTGCTGTTCGTGGTCGCGAGGGTGATGGCGCCCTGCTCGGGCAGCGGGCGGCGCGCGCCCGTCTCGTTCAGCACGCCCGCGATCTCGGCGGTCACCTGCCCGTGCCGCACCGCGTTCAGCATGTGCTTGAACGCGTCGTCGTGCTGGCGGTGCACCTCGCCGAGTTCGAAGATGCGCAGGTCGGCCTCCTGCCAGACCTTCGCGTCGAAGAACCACATCGACGCGTACGTGTCGGCGAAGTAGCGGCGCTCGTCGCCGTCGCCCGGCACCGGCGCCAGCTGGTACGGGTCGCCGAACAACACCACCTGCGAGCCGCCGAACGGCTCGGCCTTGCGCTGGCGCGCCTGGCGCAGCGACCGGTCCATCGCGTCCATCAGGTCGGCGTTCACCATCGACACCTCGTCGATGACGAGCGTGTCCATCGCGTTCAGGATCTTGCGCACCGCATCGTTCTGCTCGATGTCGTGGTCGGCGATGACCCCGATCGGCAGGCGGAACAGCGAGTGGATGGTCTGACCGCCCACGTTCAGCGCAGCGACCCCCGTCGGCGCGCAGATGACGATCTGTTTCTTCGTGCGCCAGTTCAGGTGGGTGAGCAGCGTCGACTTGCCGGTGCCCGCTCGGCCCGTCACGAAGACGTGGTCGCGGGTGTCCTCGATCGCCTGGAACACCGCCTGCTGCTCGGGCGTCAGGGTCACGTCGATCACGGGTCGGCTCTCGCTGGCTGCGGATGCATCGGGCGAAGCGGCATCCGCTCGAAGCGCGCCCGTCGGGCGCGGCTCCCACTGTAGCCGCGTGGCGAACGGATGCATCGGGCCAGACGCCGACCGGTGCATAGACTTGGCGCATGGGGAGCACGGCCGAGCGAAGCGCACGCGTGTCGCCGCTCTCGGTCGTCGGCTGGGTCGGCCTCGCCGCCCTGCTCGCGTCCGGGTTCTTGGCCGCCCTCGGCGGCCTCAACCAGACGCTGTACGGGGCATCCTCGTTCGTGACCCGCTATCTCGAGCTCATCGCCGACGACGACATCGCCCTCGCCGCCGCGACGCCCGGCGTCTCGCTCGACCAGGCCGACCTGGCCGCGCTCGGCCTGCCCGCCGACGTGTCGACCGCGTTGCTGCGCAGCACCGTGGTCAGCGCGGCGCCCGAGTCCGTGCAGATCACCGCCGACGTCGCCCACGAAGACGGGTCGCACACGGTGACGGCGAGCTACCGCCTCGGCACCGCGATCATCGACACCGAGTTCGAGGTGCGTCCGATCGCCCCGCTGTACGGGGTGCTCAACCGGTGGGAGTTCGCGGTGAGTCCGATGGCGGTCATCGACGTCACCGCCGCGCACAACCCGTTCTTCCAGGTCGGCGCGCTCAACCTCGACACCCGCGCGCGCAAGAGCGGCGACGACCTGACCGCGTTCAGCCAGACCGCGCCGTACCTCGCGATCGCTCCCGCCGTGTACGAGTTCTCGTACGAGAGCGCGCTGCTCATCGCCCAGACCGTCGAGCTGCCCGCCGAACCCTCCAGCCGCCCCTCCGTGACCGTCGACGCGCAGCCGACCCCCGAGTTCGTCTCCCGGGTGCAGACGCAGCTCGACGCCTACCTCGACGGCTGCGCGACGCAGCAGGTGCTGCAGCCGACGAGCTGCCCGTTCGGGGAGGAGATCTCCGACCGCGTGCTCTCGGCGCCGCAGTGGAGCATCGTCTCCTACCCGACCGTCACGTTGAGCGCGGGCGAGACGGCGTTCGAGATGCCCCCGACCCCGGGCGTCGCGCACCTGTCGGTCGAGGTGCAGTCCCTCTTCGACGGCGAAGTCCAGCAGCTCGAGACCGACGAGACGTTCCAGGTCGCGCTGGACGCGAGCATCCAGCCCGACGGGTCGATCTCGGTGCAGCTCAAGTAGCGGTCGTCGCCTACGCGTTGTCGCGGTCGGCGAGCGCGGCCAGCCGGGCGTTGTACTCGGCGAGCTCGGCATCGCCCGTGCGGTCGGCGTGCCGGTCGCGGCGCTTCGACTCCTTCTCGTCGCTGCGCGACCATTGGAACGCGACCGTGATCGCCAGCGCCACCGTCGGGATCTCGCCGATCGACCACGCGATCCCGCCGCCGAGCTGCTGGTCGACGAGCGCGTCGGTTCCCCAGCCCATCGCGCCGTACCAATCGGCGAGCAGCAGCCCGGTGCCCACCATGATCGCGAGGCCGAAGAACGCGTGGAACGCCATCGTGCCGAGCAGCAGCAGCAGCCGGAACGGGTACGGCAACCGGTACGGCACGGGGTCGATGCCGATGAGCGACTGCACGAACAGGTACCCGGTGATCAGGAAGTGCGCGATCATCCACTCGTGTCCGATGTGGTCGAGCATCGTCCAGCGGAACAGCGGCGAGTAGTAGAACACCCAGAGCGACCCGGCGAACAGCACCGCGGCCACGATCGGGTTCGCGATGAGCTGCGCGAACCTCGAGTGCACCGCGAGCAGGATCCACTCGCGGCCGCCGCGCGAGCCGTCCTTGCGAGCGTGGATCGCGCGCGCCGCGAGCGTGACCGGCGCGCCCGGCACGAGCAGCACCGGCACGGTCATGGTCAGCGCCATATGCCCCAGCATGTGCGCCGAGAACAGGTACGACTCGTACGCGTTCACCCCGCCGTTCGTGATGAACGCGAGCAGGAGCAGGCCCGCCACCCAGAGCACCGTGCGATAGATCGGCCAGTGGTCGCCGCGACGGCGCAGCCGGATGACACCCGCGAGGTAGAAGAAGATGCCGAACCCGCACGCGAAGAGCCAGATCAGGTCGGGGCGCCACTCGGTGAAGTACCGCCACCATTCGGGCCAGGGCGGCAGCGGTTCGCCGGTGAGCAGCTCGGCGGGCGTCGGCACCGTCGGGAGTTGCTCGGCGACCGGCGGCGCAGTGCGCCCGAGCGCGGCGGCCACGCCCGACGCGATGCCCATGAACGCGAGCTCCAGCACGACGAACGTCCAGAACGAGCGGGTCGCGGACGTCGCGCTCCGCGACATCCGGCCGATCAGCCAGCGGCGCTGCGCTGCGCCGAACAGCCCGAGCGCGACCAGCGCGACCGCCTTGGCGACCACGAGGGCACCGTACGGGGTCGCGAGATCGGGCCAGTCGCCGATGCGCAGCGCCGCGCTCGCGTACCCCGAGACCGCGACGACGATGAAGCAGACCAGCGCGGCGGTCGAGTACCGGGCGAGGACGACCGGCAGCCGATCGCGACCGAGGGCGCGCTGCAGCAGCACGATCGTGACGAGCCCGCCGAGCCAGACCGCGGCGAACACGAGGTGCAGCCCGAGCGCGGTGATCGCGGCGTCATGCCCCGCCGTGCCGGCGGCGTGGCCCTGCTGCGCCAGCGGCACGAGGCTCGCGACCGCCAGCACCGCGACGAACACCAGCGCGGTGTGGTTGCGCACCGCGAAGCACAGCACGGTGACGGCCGCCGCGACCAGCGTCGTGATCAGCCAGGCCTGCCCCAGTTCGATGGTCGAGATGAACTGACCGAGCTTGCGGCCGAACAGATCGTCGAACGCGAGCGATTCGCCGGTGACGTCGAGGAAGGTGATGAGGCCTGCGGCGCCGCTCGCGACGGTCATCACGGCTGCGGATGCTGCGGCCACGTCGAGGGCCGCATCGAACTCGGGATGCTTCGGGCTGAGCGCCCACACAGCCAGCGCCAGGGCGCCGATCATGCCGGCCGCGCCCAGGTTGACGAGCAGCTTGGCGACCGGCAGACCCCAGCGGACCACCGGACCGGGATCCTGGATCGCGAGCGGGTCGGCACCGCCGCCGACGACGAGTCCGCCGATCAGCGCGACGAGCGCGACGGCGAGCAGCACGGCAGGGCCGAGCACGCGGACGGAGCGGGGCACCGCAACAGCCTAGGCGAGCACCCTGAGAGCGGATGCCTCGGGGCCGGGGAACGGCGAAGGGCACCGGGGAACGGCGAAGGGCACCGGCCAACGGCCGGCGCCCTTCGCTCGCGGTGGTGGGACTACTTGGCAGCAGCCTTGAGCTTCGAGCCCGCCGAGACCTTGACCGAGTAGCCGGCCGGGATCTCGATGGTGGCGCCGGTCTGCGGGTTGCGGCCCGTGCGGGCGGCGCGGTGGGTGCGCTCGACGGCGAGCCAGCCCGGGATCGACACCTTGGTGCCCGAGCCGACGGCCTCACCGAGGGCGTCGAAGAGCCCGCCGAGCACGCTGTCGACGGTGGCCTGGCTCTGACCGGTCGACGCGGCGATCTTCGCGACGAGTTCGGTCTTGTTCAGCGACTTGTCAGCCATTGAGTGTCCTCCTCGGACGTTCGCTGTCTTCTGCAGCTGGTTCAGTGAAATGCATGGGAAACGATCGTCGAACCGCCCCCCTGGCCGATCAGGCCGCCTCGAATGTAGCACCGTTCCGCGGAATCACGCGGATTTCCGGGGCATTCGTGCACTTCGAGGCATCCGATCGGCCTTGACGACGACGCGTCGGGCCGCGCTCAGAACTCGACCGGCTGTCGCGAGATCGGGCAGGTCATGCAGTGCCCGCCGCCGCGTCCGCGCCCGAGCTCCGCCCCGACGATCGTGATCACCTCGACGCCGGCCTTGCGCAGCAGCGTGTTGACGTGCGTGTTGCGGTCGTAGGTGAAGACGACGCCGGGCTCCACCGCCACCGCGTTGTTGCCGCTGTCCCACTGCTGACGCTCCCCCGCGTACCATCCGCCGCCGGGCTCCACCGTGCGCAGCTTCGGCAGGCCGAGCGCGTGGGCGACCACGTCGACGAACGGATCCTTCTCGGCGGTCACCTCGACGCTGCCGTCGTCGGCGGGCCGCAGCGAGAACGTGTCGATGCCGTCGACGATGTCGGGGTAGTAGGTGACGAGGTCGCGGTCCGCGAACGTGAACACGGTGTCCAGGTGCATCGCGGCGCGCAGCTTCGGCATGCCGGCGACGATCACCCGCTCGGCCGCACCGGCATCGAACAACTTCGCCGCGACCTGGCTGATCGCCTGCCGCGAGGTGCGCTCGCTCATGCCGATCAGCACGGCGCCGTTGCCGATCGGCATGACGTCGCCGCCCTCGAGCGTGGCCTGGCCCCACTCCTCTTCGGGGTCGCCCCACCAGATCGTGTTGCCGACGAAGTCGGGGTGGTACTCGTAGATCGCCTTCATCAGCAGGGTCTCATCGTGCCGCGCCGGCCAGAAGAGCGGGTTCAGGGTCACGCCGCCGTAGATCCAGCAGGTCGTGTCCCGGGTGTAGATCGTGTTCGGCAGCGGCGGCATCAGGTAGTCGTTGACGCCTGCGTCGTCGCGGGTGAGCGCGAGGTACGACGACCGGAACTCCTCGGGCAGCTCGCGCGACGAGAGCCCGCCGATGAGCAGCTCGGCGAGCGGCGCGTCCCCGAGGCTCGCCAGGTAGGCGCGGGTGTCGTCGACGAGGCCGAGGCCGACCTCGTTGGCCGTGATCTTGCGGTCGAGCAGCCACTCCTTCGCACCCGGCACGGCCAGGGTCTGCGCCAGCAGGTCGTGCAGTTCGACCACCTCGACGCCGCGATCCTGCAGCTTCAGCACGAAGTCGTGGTGGTCGCGTTTGGCGTTCTGCACCCACAGCACGTCGTCGAAGAGCAGGTCGTCGTTGTTGCTGGGCGTCAGCCGCTCGTGGGCGAGGCCGGGTCGGCACACCAGCACCTTCTCGAGCTTGCCGACTTCGGAATGGACGCCGTACGTGTTCGACATGGAACTCCCTGTCTGGTTCGGAGCGGATTTCAGATCTGCACGAAGCCGGTCGCGAGCAGCACGATGCCGATGACGGCGAACACGACGATCACGATGAACGTCACGAGGCCCGGCCGCGTGAAGATGCGCGCCTGCTGCTCTCGGCGAGCGAAGAAGTACAGCACCGTCGCGGGTGCCAGCAGCAGGCAGGCGAGGAAGAGGAAGACGTAGCCCGCCGCCCACATCAGGAAGAGGGTGTACGCGGTCGAGATGATCGCGATGATCAGCTCGCGGGTGCGCACCCGCGGCTGCTCGCCGTCGTATCCGTCGCGGGTGATCGCGATCTTCACCGCGTACGCGCTCGCGAGCGCGTAGGGCGCGAGCGCCAGGGCCGCGGTGAGATCGAGCGTGAAGTCGAGCGCGTTGCCGACGAACTGCACCGCGAAGAGGATGACGGTCACGAGGATCGAGGTCCACAGCACGGCGTTGTTCGGCACGTCGCGGCTGTTGAGCCGGGCGAACTGGTGCGGCAGGTCGTTGTCCTTGGCGGCCGCGTAGACCACGTCCGCGGCGAGCAGCTGCCAGGCGAGGTAGGCGCCGAGCACCGAGACGATGAGCCCGATGCGGATGAAGGCGCCGCCCCACGGCCCCACCGCGGCCTCGAGCACGCTGCCGACCGACGGCTGCGCCAGCGTGGCGAGCTCGTCCCGCGGCAGGATCCCGTACGACAGGATCGAGATCGACGCGAACAGCGCGAGCACGGCGAGGAACCCCAGCACCGTGGCCTTGCCGACGTCCTTGCGCCGCTTCGCATGCCGCGAGTACACGCTGGCGCCCTCGATGCCGAGGAACACGAACACGGTGATGAGCATCGTGCCCTGCACCTGGAGGAACAGCGAGTCGCCGCCGGGCAGGTCGTAGCCGCCGGTGAGGTTCGCGGCGAACACGTCCCATCGCACGAAGAACAGCACGAGCACGAGGAACAGCAGCAGCGGCACGACCTTCGCGACCGTCACGATGAAGTTGATCGCCGCGGCCTCCTTCACCCCGCGACGGATGAGGAAGTAGAACCCCCACACCGCCGCGGTGGACACCCCGAACGCGATCCAGGTGTCGCCCTGCCCGAGCCACGGCTCGAGCTCGGGGAAGAGCTGGCTCATCGTGGTCATGATGAGCACCCAGTAGAAGGCGTTGCCCGCGCACGCGGACGCCCAGAAGCCGACCGCGGAGAGGAAACCGGGATACACCCCGAATCCCTCGCGGGCGTACACGTACACCCCGTTGTCGAGCTTCGGCTTGCGGTTCGCGAGCGACTGGAACACGAGCGCGAGCGTCAGCATGCCGAGCCCCGCGATGCCCCACGCGATGAGGGCTCCGTACACGCCGGTCTGCGTCGCGAATCGTGCGGGCAGCTGGAACACGCCCGCCCCCACCATCGAACCCACGACCATCGCGGTCAGTGCGGGCAGTGCGAGCTTCGCGGTCGTGGGCTGAGATTGCGTCTGCGTGTCGGTGTCCGTTGCCACGTGAGCCCCCAAGCGGATCGCGATCGAGGCATCCGAGGTGATGTCCCGCCGACCCCCTTCCGTGTGTAGTCGCTTCTGCGCAGCGGGGCAAGGGCGGGATCGTGAGGATGCCTCGGGCCGACGCCTGCGCACGCGCGACGCGCGACCTCCGCAGGACGGGCGTCCGCGTGGTCTATGGTTTCGCCATGGGGTGGGTGGGACGCGCGACCGCACTGGTCGCCACAGGGGTACTGGTCGGCGGCGCACTCGGCATGGCTCCGATCAATCCACCAGACCCGGCTCACGCTGCGCCGGTGGCGAGTTTTGGCGCACTGCAGGACGCGTTCACGAACCCCGCCTCGGTCGGCGGCACGGCATCGCTCACCGGTGCGCTGACCGGATCCACCCTCGCGTTGGCAGCGGGCACCGCGCTCACGCTCGACCTCGCGACCTACACGCTCGAGGTCACGAACATCAGCCTCGGCAGCGGATCGTCGCTGAGGATCACGACCGCTGACTCCGCGCGCACCAACCGGTTGACCGCGACCGGCGGCATCCTGACGTCGGGTGCGTCCCTGCTCATCGACGGCTATGCGCAGGTGACGGCGAACGGAGGATCCGCGAACTCCGCCGCGATCGGCGGCGGCGACCAGCAGAGCGGCGGCACGATCACGATCCGGGGCTTCGCGGATGTCACGGCGACAGCTCCGACATCGGGAGATTACAACGGGGCAGCCATCGGCGGAGGCAAGAATGGCGCGGGCGGCACGATCACGATCGACGGGCAGGCGACCGTGACGGCGCGCGCGCCGAGTACCCTGTACTCGCTGGGCGCCGCGATCGGCGGCGGCGGGAACTCCAACGCGCATGGCGGTTCGGGCGGCGTCATCACCATCGGCGGGAGCGCCGTCGTCACCGCCCAGAGTGCGAACGGCGGGGCGGCGATCGGTGGGGGCGACGGCGGATCGCCGGGAACCATCCTGATCCAGGACTCGGCTACCGTGAATGCGACCGGCGGCCGTTGGGGTTCGGCGATCGGCGGCGGCGGGGTGGAGGGAGGCGACGTGGCACCCGGCGGCGACATCACGATCGCCGGTTCCGCCACAGTGACGGCGACGGCGACCGCGGGGGGCACGTACGTGGCTGGCATCGGCGCAGGAAGCGGCAACGGCGGTGCCGTCCGCATTCTGGGCGGCAGCGTGTCGATCTCCGCGACGTACGCCCTCGGCGCCCGGCCGGGCAGGTCGTTCGGCACGGTCGAGATCGGGGCCGGCGCCACGGTCAGCCTCTCGGCGTCATCGACCATCACGGTCACGGACGGCGGATCCGTCGTAAACGCGGGCGTGGTGACCGGCACAGGTCGCCTGGCAGGCGTTGGGTTGTTCACGAACACCGGCGCGGTCACGCTTGCGACGGCGAACGTGGCCTACGCGACCCTCGGCGTGCTTCCGAACAACTACCTCGTCACGTTCGACCGCAATTACCCCGGGGGCCCGACCTCCACCGAACGTGTCTTCGCGCCGACCTTCACCGCCGGAGCCCGGTCGTTCCCGGCCACACCAACGCGACCGGGCTACACGTTCCTCGGCTGGAACACTGCTGCGGGCGGCGGCGGCGCGACGTTCACCACCTCGACCGTGATCACCGCGAGCATGACGGTGTACGCGATCTGGAGTCCCGCGACGACCGCCACCACCGTCTCCGCGATCGGCATCCCAGCCGAGAATCGGCCGACGCCGATGCAGGCGAGCGTGGCGAACACCCTCGCGCCCAGTGACATCCCACAGGGCAGCGTGACGGTGACCGTCGACGGGGGGCCGGTGGGCACCTTCCCGCTGTCCGGCGGCACGGCCGCGTTCACCCTCCCGGCCCTGCCCGCCGGCCCGCACTTGGTCGTGGCCGTATACGCGCCGAGCGGCGGATGGGCCCCGTCGACCGGCAGCACCACCGTGACCGTACTGACGACCTCCGCGGCCGCGACCACGCTGACGATCACCCCGAGCACAACGACACCGGTGCAGGGCGCCACAGTGACGCTGACGGCGACCGCGTTCGACGCCCAGGGCGCGAGCCTCGGCAACGTGACCGCCCTCACGACCTTCACCAGCTCCGCCGCCGCCGACACCGTCGCCGGCAACGCGGTCACCACCCACGGCGCCGGAGCCCGCACCGTCACCGGCACGTTCGGCGCCGTGAGTGGAGGCGCCGTCGTGACGGCGTCCGCCGCACCCGCGACCGTGACCGTGACGCCGCAGGGCATCCCGGTCGAGGGCCGAGCCATCACCGTGCACGCCGCCGTGGTCGCCGCGGCGTCCGCCGGAACGCCGCAGGGAACAGTGCAACTGCGGATCGGCGGAGTGGATGTCGGCGCCCCGGTCGCGCTCAGCGGCGGACAGGCCGACCTGACCTGGCCATCGCCCACGGCCGGCGGCACGACGATCGAAGTCGTGTACACGCCTGCGCCCGCCGACTGGGCGGCAGCGACCGGGTCGGCGACCGTGACGGTGCTCACGGTCACCGACGCGGCCGCGACGCTGACGATCACGCCGAGCACCGCGACGCCGGTGCAGGGCGACACGGTGACGCTGACGGCGACCGCGTTCGACGCCCAGGGCGCGAGCCTCGGCGACGTGACCTCGCTGACGACCTTCACCAGCTCCGCCGCCGCCGACACCGTCACCGGCAACGCGGTCACCACCCACGGCGCCGGAGCCCGCACCGTCACCGGCACCCTCGGCGCCGCGGGAGACACCGCCACGATCACGGCGACGCCCGCAGCCACGACGGTGACGGCGACGCCGCAGGGCATCCCAGTCGAGGGGCGTGCGATCGACGTGGCCGCGACGGTCGCCACCGCGGCCACGGCCGGTACTCCGGCGGGCCGGGTCCAACTGGTGGTCGACGGCGAGCCGATCGGCCCCGCGGTCGATCTGACAGCCGGCGCGGCGACCCTCACCTGGCCGTCGCCGACCGCTGGGGCACACGACATCGAGGTGCAGTACCTCCCCGAGCCCGGCGACTGGATCGCGAACAGCGGCGAGATCGAGGTCACGGTGCTCGACATCCCGACCGCGACGGCGAGCCTCGTCGTCACGGCTGGTGCGGATCCCGTGTTCGTGGGCGACGAGGTGCCGTTCACCGCGGTCGCATTCGACGCCGACGGCGTCGAGATCGGCGATGTCAGCGCAGATACAGCGTTCACCAGCAGCGACCCGGTCGATGCCGTGTCGGGTGCAACGGTCGCGTTCACCACGGCAGGCACGCGCACCATCACCGGGACGTTCGCGACGACATCTGGCACGGTCGGAGTGGAGGTCGGGCCCGCGGCGAGCACCACGGTCGTCGCCCCGCTCACCGCGGTGCCCGTCGCGGGCCGTGCGCTGCCGATCCCCGTGCAGATCACGGCCGATCAGCCGAATGCCCCGGTCCCGCAGGGGATGGTGCAGCTCCTGGTCGACGGCGCGCCGGTCGGGCTACCCGTCGTCCTCGATGCATCCGGCGCTGCGACCCTCGTCTGGGCTGTGCCGGTGATCGGCGACCACACGGTCTCCGTCCTCTACAACCCGTCCCCCGAGCATTGGCTCGCGTCCGAGACCGCACTCGACCTGAGCGTGCTCTCCGTGCTCGAGGCCGTGGTGTCGATTCGCATCACGCCCGACGCGCTGGTCGTCCCGCAGGGCGGCGCCGTCACGCTCACCGTCGAGGGGTTCGATGCAAACGGAGACTCGCTCGGCGATGTCACGTCTGCGACCCGATTTACGAGCAGCGTCGCGTCCGACATCATCGACGGCGCCCGAGTCACGTTCCCGAGTGCGTCGCCCCACCGGATCACGGGCACGGTCGGCGATGCGTCCGACTCGGTCGTCATCCAGGTGATGCCTCAGCTCGCCGGCACTGGCTTCGATCCATCAGCCGCACTGTTCGCCGTGGTGCTGCTGGCCGGCGCCGGCGGCGTCCTGGTACGCCGGCGGCGCTGGAACGATCACCGGGCGCACCGCACCATCCCCTGAGCGCAGGCGCCGCCGGCGGAGCCCAGGTGGCTCCCGGCGGAGCGGAGACGCGAAGGAGGGCGCCGGCCGAAGCCGACGCCCTCCTGGACGTGCTGTGCGCGAGCGGGTTACCAGCTCGACTTGGTGATGCCGGGCAGCTCGCCGCGGTGCGCCATCTCACGGAAGCGGACACGCGAGATGCCGAACTTCGTGAGGACGCCACGGGGGCGGCCGTCGATGGCGTCACGCGAGCGCACACGAACCGGCGACGCGTTGCGGGGCAGCTTCTGCAGACCCACGCGAGCGGCCTCGCGGCTCTCGTCGGTGCCGTTCGGGTCGACGAGCGCCTTCTTCAGCTCGAGGCGCTTGGCCGCGTAGCGGTCGACGACCACCTTGCGCTGGTCGTTGCGCGCGATCTTGCTCTTCTTGGCCATGCTTAGCGCTCCTCTCGGAAGTCGACGTGCTTGCGGACCACCGGGTCGTACTTCTTGAGCACGAGGCGGTCGGGGGTGTTGCGACGGTTCTTGCGGGTCACGTAGGTGTACCCGGTGCCGGCCGTCGAACGGAGCTTGATGATGGGACGGATGTCCTGCTGCTTCGCCATTAGAGCTTCACCCCGCGAGCCTTGAGGTCCTTCACGACGGCTTCGATGCCACGGGCATCGATGACCTTGATGCCCTTCGCCGACAGGGTCAGCGTGACGTTACGGCGAAGCGACGGAACGTAGTACGTCTTCTTCTGGATGTTCGGGTCGAAGCGACGCTTCGTACGCCGGTGCGAGTGCGAGATGTTGTGACCGAAGCCGGGAACGGCGCCGGTCACCTGGCACACTGCTGCCATTGGTTTCCTCCAATACCGAGGGGCGGATGCCCCTCCCAAGGTCTCTTGTCTGCAGACGAGCCCCTCCGGTTGCCCGGTGAGATACAGGGGATTCGTCTACGGTCTGGGCAGTGGAAGTACCCAGCCAAACGTCGAGTCTATCAGACCGGCAGGTGAGCCCCGAATTCGCGGGCCTCGGCCGGATGCCCCGCGCGGATGCCGCGGCCGGATGCCTCGCGCCCGAGCTCAATGGTGGAACGCCGGACCCAGCCCCGGATGCGGGATCGGCGCGGGCAGCGATTCGAGCAGCGCGGTCTCGGTTCGGATGTCGCGCAGCAGGTCTTCGGCGAGGTCGCGGCTGAGGCCGTTGCGGCACACGATGCGCATCACGGTCTGGTCGGCGAGCTCGCCCGAGAGCGGGTACGCGGGGACGAGCCATCCGCGCACCCGCAGCCGTTCGCTCAGGTGGGAGAGCGTCCACTTGTCGGTGTGCCCCGGCTTCAGGCGCCACGCGAACACCGGGATGTCCGAGCCGTCCGTCACGAGCTCGTAGGGCGCGAGCGCGGCGACCCCGTCGGCGAGGTACCGGGCGACCTGCTGCGACTCCCGCTGGATCGCCGTGTACCCGCGCCGCCCCAGCCGCAGGAACCGGTAGTACTGCAGCAGCACCTGCGCCCCCGGCCGGGAGAAGTTCAGTGCGAACGTCGGCATCTCGCCGCCGAGGTAGCTCACCCGGAAGACGAGGTCCTCGGGCAGCGACGCGGTCGACCGCCACACGACCCACCCGACGCCCGGGTACACGAGCCCGTACTTGTGCCCCGACGTATTGATCGACGCCACCCGCGGCAGCCGGAAGTCCCACTCGAGGTCGGGCTGCAGGAACGGCGCGATCATGGCCCCGGATGCCCCGTCGACGTGGATCGGCACATCGAGGCCCGTCGTCGCCTGGATCCCGTCGAGGATGCCGGCGATCTTCGCGACCGGCTCGTACGCGCCCGTGTACGTCACCCCCATGAGGGCGACCACCCCGATGGTGTGCTCGTCGACCGTCTCGGCGAGCCCTTCGCCGTCGAAGACCGGGTGCTCGGGAGTGGTCGGGATGACCCGCATCTCGACGTCGAAGTAGTTGCAGAACTTTTCCCAGCAGACCTGCACGGCGCTCGACATGATCAGGTTCGGCTTCTCGGCGGGCAGTCCGGCCGCCCGGCGCGCGTGCTGCCAGCGCCGCTTCAACGCGAGCCCGCCGAGCATGCACGCCTCGCTCGACCCGATCGTCGAGGTGCCGATCACGTCGTCGGGGTTCGGCGCGTTCCACAGGTCGGCGAGGATGCGCCAGCAGTACTCCTCGATCGCGGCCGTCGCCGGGTATTCGTCCTTGTCGATCAGGTTCTTGTCGAACGAGTCGGCGTAGAGCCGCTGGGCGTGATCGTCCATCCAGGTGCCGACGAAGGTCGCGAGGTTCAGGCGCGCGTTGCCGTCGAGCATCGTCTCGTCGCGCACCATGCGGTACGCCGTGTCGGGCAGCATCTCGCCCTCGGGCAGCTTCGTGTAGCGGGCGGTGGTGGCCTCGCCGAAGCGCGTGAAGATCGGCTCGAGCTCGTCGTCGAGTCCGGACATGCAGTCCCCCTCTGTTCGACCGGCCCGGCATGCCCCGGGCCGGGTCAGTGCGTGTGCGGCTCGGGCTGCGAGGCATCCGATCGCTTCGAAGCATCCGGATGCTGCGTGGCATCCGATCGCGGCCCGTCGATCGCGGCCGAGCAGGACGCGCACAACCCGAACACGTCGACGACGTGGGCTGCACGCGTGAAGCCGTGCTCGCCCGCGACCCGCTTCGCCCACGCCTCGACCTCGTCGGCGGCGATCTCGACCGTGAGCCCGCAGGTGCGGCAGATCAGGTGGTGGTGGTGACCGGTCGTCGAGCAGGCGCGGTAGATCGCCTCGCCCTCGGGCGACTGCAGCGAGTCGGCCTCCCCCGCCGCGGCCAGGTCGCCGAGCGCGCGGTAGACGGTGGCGAGCCCGATCGGCGACCCGCTCGCGTGCAGCGCGGAGTGCAGCGCCTGCGCGCTGATGAATCCGTCGGTGCTGTCGAGCGCCTCGCGGACGGCCTCGCGCTGCCAGGTGTTGCGCTTCATGCGAGCCTCGCCTCCTCCGCGGTTTCGACGGGGATGTCCCGTCTCCACGGTAGCCGCCTCGCGCGTCGCGCGAGCAGGGCGATGACGAAGAACGCAGTCGCCGCGAGCACGATCGACGGTCCTGCGGCGACGGCGAGCGCCCGCGAGGCGAGGACGCCGAGGATGCCCGAGGCGGCGCCGATCGCCGCCGACGCGATGAGGATGCCGCGGAACGACCCGAGCACCAGCCGGGCCGCCGCCGCCGGCGCTGCGATGAGCGCGATCGCGAGGATCGCGCCGACCGCGGGCAGTGCGGTCACGACGGTCGCGGCGGTGAGGGCGAGCACGAGCAGCTCGGTGGGCCAGGCGCGGTAGCCCGCGGCCCGGTAGCCGGCCGGGTCGAACGTCGAGAACGCGAGCTCCTTGCCGAAGGCGGCGACCGCGACGATCGCGATCGCGAACACGGATGCCGCGAGCAGCACATCCCCGGTCGTGACCGTCAGGATCGAGCCGACGAGCAGCGACTCGGCCCGCACCGGGATGCCCGGGATCGCCGCCTGCAGCAGCGCCCCCGCCGCGAACCCGCCGGTCAGCACGATGCCGGCCGCGACCTGCGCGCCCTGGCGGCGGGTGCGGGCGACGAACTGCATGATCGCGACGATGACGACGGATGCCACGGCCGCCCCCAACGGAACGCTGACGCCGATCGCGGCGGCGACCACCGCTCCCGGGTAGGTGGCGTGCGTGAGCGCCTGCGCGAAGAACGTGCGGCGGCGCAGCACGACGAGGGCGCCGACGAAGCCGCTGCCGGCGCCGATCACCGTGGCCGCGATGAGCGCGAGCTCGAAGTACCCGCCGGTCATGCTCGACCGCCGTTCAGGAAGAATTCCGCGACACGCCGCCCGGCGCCCGCTCGTGCCGGCCTGTCGCCCCGATCTTCCTGATCGCGTGACGCCGCCGCACCGGAGCGCACCCTGGTGGACCGCACCCCGGCGGACAGGGAGGTGGCGCCGAGCACCAGCGCGTAGAGCGCGACGAACATCGCGACGACGGTCGGTCCGGTCGGCAGGTCCACGCCGGCCCCGACCGACACCGCGAACCCCGTGGCGAGGCCCAGCCACGACGCCAGCGCGGCGAACCCGGCGGCGACGGGGAAGAGCAGCCACAGCCGACGGGTCACGAGCCGGGCCGAGGCGCCGGGCACGATGAGCAGCGCGAGCACCAGCAGCGACCCGACCGTCGCCGCCGCGGCCACGACGACCAGCGCGATCGCCGCGTTCAGCACGAGATCGAGTACCAGCCCCGGGTCTCCCGCGGCCCGACTCCCCCGCGCGTCGAACGCGCGGAACACCTGCTGCTTCAGCGTCACGCCGACCGCGACCAGCGCGACCGCGCACACCACGACGAGCGGCACGACCTGACCGGGCGGAATCGTCAGCACCCGCCCGAACAGCAGCGCCTCGAGCTCGCCCGCGTAGTCGTCGCTACGCGACACCACGAGCACGCCGACGCCGAACGTCGCCGTCAGCACGATGGCGATCGCGGCATCCGAGGCGATGCCCGCGCGCGCGAGCCAGGTGAGCACGATCGCCGCCGCGAGCGCCGCGAGCGCCGCACCCGGCAGCAGGCCCGCCGACCCGCCGACCGCGAGCCCGATCGCGAGCCCCGGGAACACCGCGTGCGTCAGCCCGTCGCTGATGAACTCGAGCCCGCGCAGGTTCACGAGCACGCCCACCACGCCCGCGACGACCGCGAGCACGAGCAGCACCACGAGGGCGCGCGCCATGAACGGCAGCGCGAACGCGCCGAACAGCGCATCGGCGAGGTTCACGGGCGCCCCTCCCCCACCGCGGTCAGCGCAGCCCCTCGCGCGCGGCGTAGCTCTCGTGGTCGTCGTGCCCTTCGTGCCCGGGCACCACGAGCGTGTGCTCGTCGAGCTCGACCTCGACGCCCTCGAAGCAGTCCTGCACGTTGCCGAGCGTGAGCACGTCGTCGACCGAGCCGAACGCCCGCTGGTCGCCGTTCACGAGCAGCACCAGGTCGCAGACCTCGCGGGCGAGTTCGAGGTCGTGCGTCGACACCAGCACCGCGACACCGCGCGCCTTCAGCGTGCGCAGCGTCTCGATGAGCGCGTCGCGGTTCGGCTGGTCGAGTCCGTTGAACGGTTCGTCGAGCAGCAGCAGCGCGGGATCGGATGCCAGGGCGCGCGCGAGCAGCCCGCGCTGGCGCTGCCCGCCCGAGAGCTCGCCGAACTGGTGCTTCGCGAGGTCGGCGAGGCCGACGGCGTCGAGCGCCGCCCGCACCGCCGCGCGGTCGGCCCGTCCGGGCCAGCGCAGCCAGCCGAGCCGCCGATACCGCCCCTGCATCACGACCTGCTCGAGCGAGATCGGGAAGTCGGGGTCGAGCTCGACGGTCTGCGGCAGGAAGCCCAGCTCGCCGCGGCCGGCGCGGCTGCGATCGGATGCCTCGGAGCCCGCGAACCGCACCGTGCCCGCCGTGCGCGGCACGAGCCCGAGCAGGCCCTGCAGGAGCGTCGACTTGCCGGCGCCGTTCGGCCCGATCAGCGCCACGGCCTCGCCCGGCGCGATCGAGAACGTCAGCCCGTGCACACCCGACCCGCCGGGATGCGTGAACGCGGCGCCGTCGAGCGCGAGCACCGGTCGTGGCATCCGTGCGCCCTGCTCCCCCGCTGCGTCGTTCACGGCGTCATCCTCGCAGGGACGCGGGCGGGTCGGAAGCCTCGACGCCCCACGACGCGAGCATGAGACGCACATTGTGCACCGTCGACCCGATGTAGGTCGCCCCCTCGGTTCCGGCCGCGCCGAGCGCGTCGCCGTACAGCGCGTCGTCGCCCGAGTACACCGTCACGCCCGACTCGCGGGCGATGGTCGCCGCGGTCTTCGGCGAGATCGCCTGCTCGGCGAACACCGCCCGCACCCCGGTCGCGCGGATCTTCGCGACGAGCTCGTCGATCTCTGCGGCGCTCGGCTCGGCGTTGTCGTCGAAGCTCGGGATGACGCTGCCGACCAGCGTGATGTCGTACTCGTGGAGGAAGTAGGTGAACGCGTCGTGGTTGGTCACGAGCAGGCGCTGCTCGACCGGCACCTGGGCGATGTTCTCGCGGATCCAGGCGTCGAGATCGGCGAGCCGAGCGGTGTAACCGGCTTCGGCGGTTCGCACCGCGTCGGCGTCGATGCCCGGGATCTCGGCGAGGCCGTCGGCCAGATTCTCGACCATGCGTGTCGCGTTCGCGGGCGAGGTCCAGATGTGCGGGTTGCCGTCGGCGTGGTCGTGGTCGGCGTCGTGATCGTCGGGATCGGATGCCTCGTCGGCGTGCTCGTCGCCGTCCTCGGCGTGCGCATCGTCGGCGTGCGCATCCTCGCCGTGCTCGTGGTCGTCGGTGCCGAACAGCTCGATGCCCTGCGAGGCATCCACGACCGGGCCGTCGAAGCCGGCCGAATCGAGCGCATCGTCGAGCCAGCTCTCGAGCCCGGCGCCGTTGACGAGCACCGCGTCGGCCCGCGAGATCGCGAGCAGCTGCCCCGCCGAGGGATCGAACGAGTGCGCGCTCTGCCCCGGCTCGAGCAACTGGACGACCTCGGCCTGGTCGCCGACCAGTTCACGCGCGAAGTCGGCGATCTGAGTGGTGGTCGCGACGATCTGCGGCCGATCGTCGGACGCATCGGATGCCCCGCCGCCGGCGCACCCGGACAGCACGAGCAGGCCGGCGCCGGCCGCCGCAGCGAGCACGAGCGGTCGGATGCGGAACGGTGCGCGGGCACGGGATCGGAACGAGGCCATACCCCCAGCGTACGGCTTATTGATAATGATTGTCAAAACCATCTAGGTGGAGACTCTGCGCATCCTCAGGATCTGCCGAACACCTGTGGACAGGGCTGGCGTGTCGTCGCGGTCGATGAGAAGGTGAACCACGTGGAAGCCACCACGGTCCCCCTGACCCTGCACCCCTTCACCGTCGCCGATGCCGAGCGCCTGCTCGCGGGCGAGGTCGATCTGACCGACGGCTGGGAGGGCGGCTATTCGTTCATCGACGAGCCCGAACTGATCGACGAGTACCTCGGCGCCGTCCGCGAAGGCGGCGATCCGGCCCCGTTCGGCCCGTACATCGTGCGGCGCGGTGCCGACGGCGCCGCGATCGGCGGTGTCAACCTGTTCGCCACCGACGACCCCCGCGTCGTCGAGTTCGTGTTCGGCCTCGTCCCCGCCGCGCGCGGCGAGGGGCTCGGCACGCACACCGTGCACGCGGCGCTCGCGCTCATCCGTTCGGTCGGCGCCGAGATCGCCCGCGCCGAGTGCGAGGTCGCCAACCTCTCGGCGCGACGCGCGCTCACGGCCGCCGGCATGCTCGAGGCCGCGCGCACCGACGACGCCGTCATCTACGAACTGCGCGTCTGAGCACCCCACCCCCAGCCCCGCCACCCGCTGCACCCCGCACCACGCGCCGCACACAGGTACGCAATTCAGGTCCACGCACGGCGTGTCGCCCGAAAACAGCCCCTGAACCCGCCCCGACACACCTCCGAACCTGAATTGCGTCCCTGTCGAGGGGTTGCGCGGGGGGTGGGAGGGGCGCGGGTTACTCCAGCAGGAGTGCGGGCTCCTCGATGATCGAGGCGACGTCGGCGAGGAACCGGCTCGCGACGTCGCCGTCGACCACGCGGTGGTCGAACGACCCGCCGATGGTCGTCACGAACCGGGGGCGGACCTCGCCGTCGACGACCCACGGCTTCTGCTTGATGGTGCCGAGCGCGACGATGCCGACCTCCCCCGGGTTCAGGATCGGCGTGCCGGTGTCCATGCCGAACACGCCGATGTTCGTCACCGTGATGGTGCCGCCCTGCATCTCGGCTGGCTGGGTCTTGCCCTCTCGTGCGGTGAGCGTCAGCTGCTCGAGCGCGGTGGCGAGTTCGACCAGCGACATCGCCTGCGCCTCCTTCACGTTCGGCACGATCAGCCCGCGGGGCGTCGCCGCCGCGATGCCGAGGTTCACGAAGTGCTTCACGATGATCTCGTCATCGGTCCACTGCGCGTTCACCGTGGGGTTGCGCCGAACCGCCCAGATGATCGCCTTGGCCATGATGAGCAGCGGCGAGACCTTGACGCCGGCGTAGTCGGGCGACGCCTTCAACCGCTTGATGTATTCCATCGTGCGCGTGGCGTCGACGTCGACGAACACCGATACATGCGGCGCGGAGTATGCACTCTGCACCATCGCCTGCGCGATGGCCTTGCGCACGCCCTTCACTGGGATGCGCGTCTCGCGATCGGCGGGCAGGTCGGGCGTCTGGATGTTGCGGAAGACGCTGGCCTGGCTCGCCTCGCGGATGACGTCGTCGCGCGTGATGTCGCCGATCGGGCCGGTGCCGGTGACCCGGGACAGGTCGACGCCCAGGTCCTTCGCGAGCTTTCGGATCGGCGGCTTCGCGAGCACCGGCACGTGCGGCTCGGCGATGCGCGGCGACGGGGCCGCCGAAGCGGAGGGCGTGGCCGAGACGGATGCCGCGACCGCCGCAGCCCCGGTCGAGGCCGCCGGGGCGGCAGACGGCGGGGCCGGCACCGCGGCCAGGTGCTCGTGCGCCCCACCCGGCACCTCGTGGCGCCGGCGACGACTGCGTGCCGGACCCGAGCTACCATGGCCGACGAGCACGGCACCGCTCGAGTCATCAGCGGCCGGGGCAGCGGCGGCCGGCGGAGCGGGGACGGCGGGCGCCGCGGCCTCGGGCGCGGCCTCGGCGACCGCAGCGGCCGCGGCGGCGCTGCCACTACCCCCAGCACCCCCGGAAGACATGCCGCTCGAGGCATCCGTCTGGATCACGAGGATGGGCGTCCCGACCTCGACGGTCGCGCCCTCGTCGACGAGCAGCTCGGCGACGACTCCGTCGAACGCACTCGGCAGTTCGACCAGCGATTTCGCGGTCTCGATCTCGACGAAGACCTGGTCGAGTTCGACCCGATCGCCGGGCGCGACGCGCCACTGCACGATCTCGGCCTCGGTGAGGCCCTCGCCGACGTCGGGGAGCGGGAAGCGGATCTCAGCCATCTGTTCAGCCTTTCAGCAGGTGCATCCGCGAAGCGGCATGTCTTCGAGCGTGGCAGCGGGCGCGGCGATCAGTACGCGAGCGCCCGATCGACCGCCTCGAGCACCCGGTCGGGGCTCGGCAGGAACTCGGCCTCGAGCGCGGCCGGAGGGAACGGCGTGTCGAAGCCCGACACCCGCAGCACCGGCGCTTCGAGCGTGTAGAAGGCGCGCTCGGCGACGGTCGCCGCGATCTCGGAGCCGACGCTGACGTTGCCGTACGCCTCCTGCGCCACGACCAGCCGGCCCGTGCGGGCGACCGAGTCGAGGATGGGCCCGTAGTCGATCGGCGAGATCGATCGCAGGTCGACGACCTCGAGGCTCGTGCCCTCCTCGGCGGCGATGTCGGCCGCCTGGAGCAGCGTCGCGACCATCGCGCCGTGTCCGACGACCGTGACGTCGGTGCCCTCGCGCACGACGCGCGAGGCATGCAGCGGCAGCCCGGCGTGCTCGAGGTCGACCGGGCCTTTCGGCCAGTACCGGCTCTTCGGTTCGAAGTAGAGCACGGGGTCGTTCGAGGCGATCGCCTCCTGGATCATCCAATACGCGTCGTGCGGGTTCGACGGCGAGACCACCCGCAGGCCCGGGGTGTGGGCGAAGTAGGCCTCGGGGCTCTCCTGGTGGTGCTCGATCGACCCGATGTGCCCGCCGTACGGCACGCGGATGACGATCGGCATCGGCATGCCGCCGCCGTGCCGCAGGTTCTGCCGGGCGAGCTGCGTGGTGATCTGATCGAACGCGGGGAAGATGAACCCGTCGAACTGGATCTCGATGACCGGCCGGTAACCGCGCATCGCGAGCCCGATCGCCGTGCCGACGATGCCCGACTCGGCCAGCGGCGAGTCGAGCACCCGCCGTTCGCCGAACTCGGCCTGCAACCCTTCGGTCACGCGGAACACGCCGCCGAGCTTGCCGATGTCCTCGCCCATGAGCAGCACCTTGGGGTCGGCGAGCATCGCCTCGCGCAGGCCGGCGTTGATCGCCTTGGCCATCGACAGCGTGCGCACCCCGCGCAGTTCGTGGTTCGAGGCATCCACCGGCGCCCCCGTCGGATTGCTCACGCCGACCTCCTCATCGATCCCCGCCCCGTTCACGCTACGCCTCCGTCGAGGCTGCGCTCGAACGCGTCGAGCCACGCGTACTGCTCGCGCATCAGCGGGTGCGGCTCGGCGTACACGTGCTCGAAGATCACCTCGCGCGTGGGAGCGGGCATCTCGAGCGCGCGTCGGCGCACGTCGGACGCGACATCCTGCGCCTGTTCGTCGACCTCGGTGAAGAAGGCATCGGATGCTCCGCGGCCGGCCAGCCACGCTCGGTACCGTGTGATCGGATCGCGACGGGTCCACAGGTCGACCTCGTCCTGCGTGCGGTACTTCGTGGGATCGTCGGCCGTGGTGTGCGCGCCCATCCGGTAGGTGACCGCCTCGATGAAGCTCGGTCCCTCGCCCGAGCGCGCGTCTTCGAGCGCCTGCCGGCTGACGGCGTAGCTGATCAGCACGTCGTTGCCGTCGATGCGCACGCCCGGCATGCCGAATCCGCCGCCGCGCAGCGCGATGGGGGAGCGGCTCTGCCGCTCGACCGGCACCGAGATCGCCCACTGGTTGTTCTGCACGAAGAACACCTGCGGCGTCTGGTAGCTCGACGCGAAGACGAGGGCTTCGCTGGCATCGCCCTGCGAGGTCGAGCCGTCGCCGAAGTACACCAGCACCGCGGCATCCGTCTCGGGGTGGCCGGTCGCGGTGGCGCCGTCGAAGGCCAGGCCCATCGCGTAGCCGGTCGCGTGCAGCGTCTGCGACGCGAGCACGAGCGTGTACAGGTGGAAGTTGCCGTTCTCGGCGGGGTCCCACCCGCCGAGGGTGGCGCCGCGCAGCAGGCCGAGGATCTTCACGGGGTCGAGCCCGCGGATCATGCCGACGATGTGCTCGCGGTACGACGGGAAGATGTGGTCCTGCGGGCGGGCCGCGCGCGCCGACCCGACCTGCGCGGCCTCCTGGCCGTGGCTCGGCACCCAGAGCGCGAGCTGACCCTGCCGTTGCAGGTTGGCGCCGGCGATGTCGACCCGCCGCGAGATCGCCATGTCACGGTAGAACTGCTCGAGCTCGGCGTCGGGCAGCGCGTCGACGATCGGCAGGAACGCTTCGGCTTCGGGCGTCGGCCGCAGCTCGCCCTCGGGCGTCAGCAACTGCAACGTGGGGGCGGAGAAATCTCGCTTGAGGGCTGCCACCGTTCCACGCTA
Source organism: Agromyces larvae (assembly GCF_022811705.1). Taxonomy (NCBI): domain Bacteria; kingdom Bacillati; phylum Actinomycetota; class Actinomycetes; order Micrococcales; family Microbacteriaceae; genus Agromyces; species Agromyces larvae. Next base: position 2,968,641 of record NZ_CP094528.1, read on the forward strand.
AACCCCGTGGTCGACGCCTACGTTTGTGAACTTCCGACAAGCTGGCCCAGAATCTCGGTGACAACCTCGACAGAGGACTCTTCGCCGACCGAGATACGGATGCCCTCGGGCGGGAACGCCCGCGCCACAACCCCGGCGTCGAACAGACCCTCGGCGACGGCCGCCGTCTGCTCGCCGGTGGGCAGCCACACGAAGTTGCCCTGCGCCTCGGGCACCGCCCAGCCCTGCGCGACGAGCGCGGCGCGCAGCCGGTCGCGCCGTTCGACGATGACGTCGACGCGACGGCGCAGTTCGGCCTCGGCCTCGGGGGCGAGCGAGGCGATCGCCGCGGCCGACGCCTGACCCGTGACGCCCAGCGGAATGGCCGTCGCGCGGGCGGCGTCGAGGATCGACACCGGCCCGATCGCGTACCCCACGCGCAGCCCGGCCAGGCCGTACGCCTTCGAGAACGTGCGCAGGATGACCAGGTTCGGGTAGCGGCCCAGCAGGGTCGCGCCGTCGACGGCGGCGCCCGGAGCCGCTCGATGGGATGCCTCGTCGCGGACGAACTCGATGTAGGCCTCGTCGAGCAGCACGAGCCGGTCGCTCGGCACCTTCGCCATGAACGCGGCGAACTCGTCGGCGGTGACGATCGGGCCGGTCGGGTTGTTGGGGGAGCAGACGATGACGACCCGGGTGCGATCGGTGACGGCGTCGGCGAGGGCGTCGAGGTCGTGACCGTGATCGGGTCGGTTCGGCACCTGCACGCTCGTCGCGCCCGCGACGGTGCAGAGACCGGGGTACGCCTCGAACGAGCGCCACGAGTAGACGACCTCGTCGCCCGGCGCGCACGCGGCGAGGATGAACTGGGCGATGAGCGCGACCGAGCCGGCGCCGACGATCACCTCGTCGGATGTGACGCCGAATCGCTCGGCGAGCTTCTCGCGCAGCGCGAGCGCGGTCGCGTCGGGGTAGCGGTTGACGGATGCCGCGGACGCGGCGATGGCGTCGACGACCGCGGGCAGCGGGTCGTGCGGGTTCTCGTTGCTCGACAGCTTGTAGCCGTCGGCCGGCGCCGGCCGACCCTGGCGATACGGGGGGAGTGCGGCGATCTCGGGTCGAAGGCGCACGGCGGTGTGCGGCGTCTCGGGTGCAGCTGGGGTCACGTGATCCACGCTACCCCTACGGTCGTGGGAGCCGATCTGCCAGAGTTGAGCCATGCGATTCCTCCTGAAGGTCATCGTCTCGGCGTTCGCACTGTGGCTGACGACGCTCATCGTCGCGGGCGTGAACGTGGTCCCGTACGAGGAGACCACGCTGGCGACGGTGCTCACGTATCTGCTCATCGCGTTCATCTTCGGACTCGTGAACGCCGTCGTCGGCACGGCGATCCGCATCGTCGCGTTCCCGCTGTACGTCATCACGCTCGGGCTGGTGTCGTTCCTCGTGAACGGACTGCTGCTGCTCATCGTGGCGTGGTTCAGCGACCTGATGGGCTTCGGCCTCACCGTCGAGAGCTTCTGGTGGGGGGTGCTCGGCGCGCTCGTGCTGGGGCTCATCACCTGGCTCATCGGTCTGGTCGTCCGCCCCGGGCGGGACTGACCGGCACGCACCGCCCCGCGGCGTCGTCGATGTCGCCGCCGGCGCCGGCGCGGTCGAGCCGCACCGCCGTCCACTCGGTGCGCACACCGGGCGCGCCCGCGGTGAACTCGCGCACGTACGTCTCGAACTCGACGACCTCGGGGGCGTCCGACGCATCGAGCAGCGCCAGCGTCTCGCGGTAGCGCGCGAGGTCGTGGCCGGGCAGCACCCCGTCGACCGGTTCGCCGCCGTCGACGGCCTGGCGCGTGACGACGAGTCGCTCGGCGCCGGACTGCTCGGGCCCGCCCAGCGCGGGCACCAGGTCGTCGCTGTGCTCGACCGACAGCATCGGCTTGCCGCCGAGGTCGGCCTGCGAGTTCGGGCCGCCGAGGTTGACCGCCCGTTCGACGTTCCAGGCTCCGTCGCCGAGCAGGTCGCCCGCCACGATGCCGCCGGCCGAGTACCCGACCGCGAGCACCGGGTCGGTCGAGGAGGCCCCGGCCCGGCTCAGCGCCTCGCGGACCGCACGCGACATCGCCGAGGCGTCCTCGCCGAGGCCGAGCACCTGCGCGAGCTCGGCCGACTCGGCCACCGCGGCGACATCGTTGGTCAGGTCGAGCGGCTGGGATCCGGGCACCACCCCCGTGTCGACGGTGCCGGCGACGTACACGATGAACCGCGGCCCCTCGGCGGTGTCGTAGCGCTCGACCGCGATCTGCGGGTCGCCGTCCTGAGGTGACGGCAGGCGTCGGCCGAGTTCGCCGAGCCCGGCGGGCGGCGCCACCGGCGTCGATGCCGCGGCGCCGGCCGCGGTGGTGGCGGCCGGACGGACCCCGACCGGCGTCTCGACGAGGGCGCGGTTGCCGATCGCCGACGCGGCCTTCGCCAGCCCCATCAGCACGGCCGTGTTCTCGGGCGTGCGAACCCGATCGCCCAGCGTCATCGCCAACGGCAAGGGCACCCCGGCCGCGCCGAGCAGCAGTTCGTCGAGCGCGCCGCCGGCCGCCCGTACGACCCGGATGAACCCGGCCGAGCCGAGCAGCCGGCGCAGGTCGCCCGAGGTGCCGTTCGGATCGACGGCCGAACGCACCCGGGCGCCGAGCGCGAGCAGCCCGGCGACGCCGCCCACGCCGAGGATCCCGAGCGGGCCGAGCATCATCGGCAGGCGCCCGCCGATCAGCCACGCCCCGACGCGGGTGCCGAAGTCCCACATCGCGCGGACCCGCTGCTCGGTCGCGCCGTAGGTGTCGGCGGCGCCGACGAGGGCCGCGCGAAGCCGTTCCGCACGATCGATCGCCCGTTCGAGCAGGTACCAGGCGTGCGCGAGGTCGTGCACGGGAGCGTTGGCTCCCCAGGCGCCGGGTTCGGCGTCGAGGTCGAGCGCCGCCAGCGTGCCGTGGATCTGCCGCACCTGCGTTCGCCACTCGTCGGCGGCGTGGGCCAGCGCACCGAGGGCCGCGGCTTCGACCAGGAGGTCGTCGACGGCCACGGTGGACGCCGACCCCGAGGTGATCGTGAGGTCGTCGCTCACGGCGCCACCGTCGCGGACTCGAGCGCCCGGCGCATCGCCGCGATGCGCGCGACCAGGTGGTCGTGGGCCCGCTCGAGCTGGTCGCATCCGACCAGGACGGCGTTGCGCAGATCGCCGAGCTGCACGTCGTACTGCTCGGACGCGGCCGACCGCCAGGACGCCGGCCCCTGTTCGGGCAGGCCCGGTCGCAGCGCCCGCACCTCGTCGAGCAGCGCCGCGAGCCGTGCGCGTTCGCGTTCGGCGACCTCGAGCCGGTACGCCGTGTACGGGGTGGTCTCGGAGGCCTCGGCCGGTCGGTCATGGTACATGCGCTCGAGTCTCGCGGCCGGCGCCGCCGCCACGGCGCGGCGACGAGGCATCCGTGCGAACTCCCCCGGCGAGCCGGCGCTGGGGAGGAGCAGTCAGCGCGCCTCGGCGACGACCTCGGCGAGCGCGTGCGCCCCGATGCGCCCGACGCGCCCGTCGACGCCGACCGCGGTCACGATCGCGAGTCCGAGCGCGACGGCCCAGCCGCGTGCGCGGCGCCAGTCCGCGGCATCCGTCTCGCGTCGGGCCTCGATCGCGGCGCGGAACCTCGCCCGTCCGGCCGCGTCGAACGTGAGCCAGCCGGTCGCGAGATCGCAGGCCGGGTCGCCCAAGGTGAGGTCGCCGAAGTCGAGCACCGCGGCCAGCGACCCGGATGCCTCGAGCAGCAGATTCGCCGGATGCGGATCGCCGTGCACCCACACGGGCGGCCCGGCCCAGACGGGCGCGGCGAGCGCGTCGGCGCGCACCGCATCGAGCACGGCTGCGGCGGATGCATCGACGAGCCCCTGCGCCACGGCCGCGTCGATGCGCTCGCGCGTGATCGGGTCGCGGTCGACGAGCGGCACGCCGCGGTACGGGTTGGCGGGGGCATCGGCCGGCGCGGGAGCGCGGGGATCGCCGAGGGCCGCGAGGAAGCCGGCGAGCCCGTCGGCCGCCTCGCCGCGGTCGGCGGGGGCGACGGATGCCGCGTCCACGCCGTCGAACCAGGGCACGATGCTCCACGGGTACGGGTAGCCGAGCGCCGGCCGACCGACGCGGACCGGTGCGGGCACCGGCGCCGGCAGGCGCGGGGCGAGTTCGGGCAGCCAGCGCTGCTCGCCGGCGACGAGGTGCGCCCCGAGCTCGCGGCGCGGCATCCGCACCGCCAGGCGCTCGCCCAGCCGGAAGACCGTGTTGTCCCACCCGCTCGCGACCTCGCGCACCGGGCCCGCCAGATCGGGATGCTGCGCCGCGACGAGCGCGGCGACGAGCGACGGGTCCGACGCGACATCGGCCGGGGGAGCATCGGGCGCCTGCCGCACCGGCGAGGCACCCGTCGCCGACATCGGCGAGGCATCCGTCGCCGACGCCGGCACCGAGGCATCCGTCGCCATGCCCGGCCGTGAGGCATCCCAACCCGACATCCCGCCTCCGCACCCCGGCCGCGCCCGCCGAACTCGCCGCTGCGCGGGCGCTCGATCTCCACCAGAATAGGGCTCATGACCCGAGCGGAACCCGTGGGGGACGCCGCTGTGCCCTTCCGGATCAGCTTCGTGTGCACCGGCAACATCTGCCGCTCACCGATGGCCGAAGTGGTGCTGCGATCCCTCGCCGAGCACGCGGGGCTCGACGGCGCGCTCGCGATCGAGTCGGCCGCGACCGGCGACTGGCACGTCGGCGAGCAGGCCGACCAGCGCACCATCGACGCACTCGACCGCGCGGGCTACGACGGCTCGAAGCACCGGGCACGGCAGTTCGACCCGACGAACTTCGGCGAGCTCGACCTCGTGGTCGCGTTCGACCGCGGGCAGGCCCGCATCCTGCGCAACTGGGCGACGAACGCGACCGACCAGCACAAGGTGCGCCTGCTGCTCGAATTCGAGCCCGAACTGGCGCCGTTGCAGGACGTGCCCGACCCCTACTACTCGGATGCGGAAACCTTCGATCGAGTTCTTGGGATGATAGAGCGGTCGACCAAGGCGCTCTTCCGGCAACTCGCGCCGGCTCTCAGACAAGGAATCCGATGACTTCGCTGCCTCCCCAGCCGCTCAGCCCGCTCGATGGACGCTACCGCGCGGCGGTCGGGTCGCTGGGCGAGCATCTCTCCGAGGCCGGGCTCAATCGCGCGCGCATCCACGTCGAGGTCGAGTGGCTGATCGCCCAGACCGACCGCGGCTTCTTCGGCACGCAGCCGCTCACGCCCTCGCAGAAGGACGCCCTCCGCGCGGTCGTGACCGACTTCGGCCAGGCCGACATCGACGAGCTCGCCGCGCTCGAGGCGACGACCCGGCACGACGTGAAGGCCGTCGAGTACTACGTGCGCCGGCGGCTCGAGCTACTCGGCCTCGACTCGATCGCCGAGCTCACCCACTTCGCGTGCACGAGCGAAGACATCAACAACCTCTCGTACGCGATCACCGTGCGCGATGCGGTGCAGCAGATCTGGCTGCCGAAGCTCGGTCTCGTGATCTCACGCTTGACCGAGCTCGCCGAGGAGCACCGGGATGCCTCGATGCTCTCGCGCACGCACGGCCAGCCCGCGACGCCCACCACGATGGGCAAAGAGCTCGCGGTGTTCGCGCACCGGCTGCAGCGCATCGCCCGGCAGGTCGAGGCGACCGAGTACCTGGGCAAGTTCTCGGGCGCGACCGGCACGTTCTCGGCGCACGTCGTCGCGGTGCCGGATGTCTCGTGGCCCGACGTGTCGCGCGAGTTCGTCGAGTCGCTCGGGCTCACCTGGAACCCGCTCACCACGCAGATCGAATCGCACGACTGGCAGGCCGAGCTCTACGGCCGCGTCTCGCACGCCAACCGCGTGCTGCACAACCTCGCGACCGACATCTGGACCTACATCTCGCTCGGCTACTTCCGGCAGATCCCGGCCGCCGGCGCGACCGGCTCATCGACGATGCCGCACAAGGTCAACCCGATCCGGTTCGAGAACGCCGAGGCGAACCTCGAGCTCTCGAGCGCCGTGCTCGACTCGCTCGCCGCGACCCTCGTCACCTCGCGGCTGCAGCGCGACCTCACCGACTCGTCGGCGCAGCGCAACATCGGCGTCGGGTTCGGGCACTCGCTGCTCGCGCTCGACAACCTGCTGCGCGGGCTCGGCGAGATCGACCTCGACCGGGCGCTGCTGCTCGACGACCTCGACCACAACTGGGAGGTGCTGGGCGAGGCGATCCAGACCGTCATCCGCGGCGAGGTCGTCGCGGGCCGGTCGACGATCAGCGACCCGTACGCGCTGCTCAAGGAGCTCACGCGCGGCAAGCGGGTCGGTGCGGCCGAGCTGGCGGCCTTCGTGTCGTCGCTCGAGATCGGGGATGCCGCGACGCAGCGGCTGCTCGCGCTCACGCCCGCGTCGTACGTGGGCCTGGCCGACGAACTCGTCGACCGGCTGGCGCCGCACGACTGAGGTCGATTTGCGCGTATGAGCCTGGCCTGGCCGAGCCTCAGTCGCTCAGATCGACCTCAGTCGCTCAGATCGACCTCAGTCGCGAGCGAGGCAGCGGCGGGCTAGTGCAGGCCCGGGCGGTCCTCGGTGTGCTCGTCGGGGCCGTCGCCCTCGAGTTCGGCGCGCTCGGACGCGTCGGGCTTGATCGCCATCTGCAGCAGCGCGAGCACGACCAGCACGACGATGAACACGCCGCCGGTGCCGATGAGCGCGGTGATCCAGTCGTGCGTGCCGGCCAGCACGATCACGCCGACGAAGATCGCGGCGATCGCGGCGCCGCCGACGTACTCGGCGGGGCGCAGCACATCGCGCTTGCTCGGCTTGTAGGGATCGGTCACGACTGCTCCGTTTCGGGTGCGGATGCCTCAGGGGATGCCGCGGTCGGGCTCGCCTGCGGAGCATCCGGGGCCGGGCGGCTCGCCGCCCATTTCAGCGAGAAGCCGCCGATGAGCAGGGCCACGCCGACGATCACGAAATACGCGCCGAGGAATCCGACCGCGGTGACGGCGTCGGGCGGCAGCAGGAGGAAGAGGATCGCCAGCAGCGCGGTGAACGCGCCGACCGTCATCCAGTCGCGTGCTTCGGGCGCCCGGCCGCGCCCGCGCAGACCGAGGTAGAGCTCGGTGAAGCCGGTGACGGCCGCCCAGACGCTGACCAGGTACAGCAGCACGGGCAGGCTCGACGGCAAGGTGAGCGCCAGGACGCCGGCGACGACGGTGACCACCGCGGTCACGGCGGAGACGCCCCGAACGACCCGGTCGGGCTGGAGCCGCAGGGCGAGCGCGCCGACGACGGCGCCGGCCACGACGGCCCACCAGCCGAACACGCCCAGGCCGAGCGCGGGGGAGTGGTCCTGGTTGAACGTGATCACCACGGCGGGCACGAGAGCGAGGATGCCTCGCACGACGGGGACGACCCAGGAGCCGGCCGTGCTCGGCGCAGCGTCGTGGACCTCGGCCACCGGGACCTCTTTCACGTCAGGAGGGATACCGACCCATCCTACGCGCGGGCTCGCTGGGAGGCGGCTGCGTCACGACCAGGCCGGCCGGTCCGTCGTCGAGTCGCGGGCGTGCGCCGAGCGTAGGAGTTGGCGGCCGACACGCCGGAGGCCGCGCCGCCCCGTCGGCGTGTCGCCGCGCGAGTCCTACGAGATGCACCGGCGACGTGGCATCCGATCAGCTCGCGAGCGCTCGCGACCCGGCCCGCTCGCGCTCGTCCGCCTCGATCAGGTCGTGATGCGGCAGCCCGAGGTGATCGCGCAGCGTCGTGCCCTCGTACTCGTGCCGGAACAGTCCGCGACGGCGCAGTTCGGGCACGACGTGGTCGACGAAGATCTCGGCACCCGACGGGAACGCGTCGGGCATGATGTTGAACCCGTCTCCGGCACCCGCCCGGAACCACTGCTCGAGCGTGTCGGCGATCTGCTCGGGCGTGCCGACCGCGAGCCGGTGCCCGCTGCGGATGCGCTTCACGAGCTGACGCGGGGTCAGGTTCTCACGCCGCGCCAGGCTGAGCTGCGCCTCGAGGAAGCCGTGGCTGGTGCGGAACGAGTCATCGGGCTTCGGGAACTTCTCCCACGGCAGCGGCGCGTCGAGGTCGAGCTCCCGCACGTCGACGCCGAGCCGCCCCGAGATCTGCGCGTACTCCTGTTCGAACGACAGGTGGGAGTCGAGTTCGTCCCAGCGTCGCTGCGCCTCCTCCTCGGTGGAGCCGATCACGGTCGAGAGACCGGGCAGGATGCGCACATGGTTCGGATTGCGGCCGAAGGCCGCGGCGCGGGCTCGGATGTCACGGGCGAACGCGATGCCGTCCTCCAGCGTCGTCTGCGCCGTGAAGATCGCGTCAGCCCACCTCGCGCCCAGGTTCTTGCCGCCCTCGGATGCGCCGGCCTGCACGATCACCGGTCGGCCCTGCGGAGTGCGGGGCAGGGTTCCCGCACCCTCGACCGAGAAGAACTCGCCCGTGTGGCCGATGGGCTGCACCGCGTCGGGGCGGCGATCGATGAGCCCGTCGGGTCCGAGCCGAGTCGCATCGGGCGCCCAACTGCCCCACGCCTTCGTCACGACGTCGATGAACTCGTCGGCGCGACGGTAGCGGTCGGAGTGGAACGCGGCGCCGTCCTGCCCGAAGTTGCGGGCCGCGGCATCGCCCGCGGTGGTGACCGCGTTCCAGCCAGCCCGCCCGCGACTGATGTGGTCGAGCGACGCGATCCGGCGGGCCAGGTTGTAGGGATGGTTGTACGACGTCGAGGCGGTCGCGATCACCCCGATGCGCTCGGTCGCGGCCGCCACCGCGGTCAGCAGCACGATCGGGTCGAGCTTGCCGCCGCCCGCTCGCCCGCCCTGATACGCCGGGCCGTCGGCCAGGAAGATGCCGTCGAGCGCGCCGCGCTCGGAGATCTTCGCGATGTTCACGAAGTAGTCGACATCGGTGGTCGCCGTCGGCGGCACCTCGTGGAGATGGGCTGCGGCGGCGTGCCCGCCGAGCCCGAGGATGTTCATCCCGAGGCTCATGCTGCGAGGTCGGTCTGCGGTCATCGTGGTGCGCCTTCCGTGGTGGTGGAGCTGGTGCGTCGGGCAGATGCAATGCTCGGAATCGCGTCGAGCAGGGCACGGGTGTACTGATGCGATGGACGGTGGAATACGGCGTCGGCCTCACCCGATTCGACGACGCGGCCGTCCTTCATGACGAGCACGCGGTCGGCGACGTGATGCACGACACCGAGGTCGTGCGAGATGAAGAGGTAAGCGACGCCGTACTCGCGCTGGATGTCCTCGAACAGGTCGAGGATCTGCGCCTGCACCGAGACATCCAGCGCGGAGACCGGCTCGTCGGCGACGATCACGTCCGGATCGACCGCGAGGGCGCGCGCGATCGCGACGCGTTGGCGCTGGCCGCCCGAGAGGTCGAGCGGCCGGCGTTCGAGGGTCGCGTGCTCGAGCCGCACCAGATCGAGCAGTTCGCGCTCCCGGGCGGTGCGCGCACCGCCTCGGATGCCGGCGACGCCGAGCGCTTCGTCGAGCACCTTGCGCACCGTGTAGCGCGGATCGAACGATCCGAGCGGGTCCTGCGACACCACCTGGATGCGTCGGCGGATCCTCGAGCGCTCAGCGCCGCCGAGATCCTGCCAACGCCGACCCGCGACGCGAACCTCTCCCTCGGTGGCGGTCTCGACGCCCAGCGCGATCCGCGCCACCGTGGTCTTCCCCGAACCGGACTCGCCGACGATCCCCAGCGTCTCGGCTCGTCCGAGTACGAAGGACACGTCGTCGACGACGGTGCGATCGATGCCGTCCGGTCCGCGGAATCGCTTCACCAGCCCGGATGCCTCGATCAGCAGGCCGCCGTCCGGCACCGAGTCGATCGCAGGCGATGGCGCCGTGGCATCCGCCTCGACCCGCCGCGCCGCCGACCGCCCGCGCGAGACGCCCGCGGGAGGTGAGTCGGGCGAGAGGCGCGAACCTCTCGAAGCGGCGGAAGGAATCGCAGCGAGCAGTCGCTTCGTGTACTCGTGCTGCGGATCGTGAAGCACGGCCTCGGTGGTGCCGGCCTCGACGATCTCGCCGTCGCGCATGACGGCGATGCGGTCGGCGATGCTCGCGACGACCGCGAGATCGTGGCTCACGAGCAGCATCGCGCCGTCATCCGACTTGAGACGTCCGAGCAGGCGCAGAATCTGCGCGGCCACAGTCGCGTCGAGCGCGGTCGTCGGCTCGTCGGCGATGAGCACCTTCGGGGACGCGGCGATCGCCGAGGCGATCAACGCTCGCTGGCGAAGGCCCCCCGACAGTTCGTACGGATGCTGCCGTGCCCGCAGTTCGGGCTCGGGGACGCCGACCTCGGTGAGCAACTCCACGACCCGTTGTGCGCGCTCTTTGCGCGTCAACCGGGTGTGCAGCTCGAGCGTCTCGCCGATCTCCCGGCCGACGGGTCGCAATCCGTCGAGCGACGCCAGCGCGTCCTGCAGTACGAAGCCGATGCGCGAACCGCGGATGCCTCGCCAGCTCCGTTCCGAGAACTGACGGGCATCGACACCGTCGATCGCCAGCCGATCGGCGTGCACACGCGAACGCTCGCCGGCCAGGCCGACCAAGGAACGCGACGTGACCGACTTGCCCGAGCCCGACTCGCCGACGAGGGCGAGGCATTCACCTGGCGACACCTCGAGCGAGATTCCGCGTACGACACGGCGCCAGCCGTGGTCGTGGTGGTGGAAGGCCACCTCGAGACCCGACACCTCGATCACCGGTGTGGGCGGCCCGCCGCCGGCCGACGAGCCCTCACGGCTCTCACGTGCCGCGCCCGAGCCATCCGCGCCCGGGGCCGGCCGTTCCAAGACCTCGATCGTCATCCGAGGCCCCTCCCTTCGAGTCGCTGCTTGAGTTCCCGCCCGATCACGCCGACCGCGAGCACGGTGAGCGTCACCGCGAGCGAAGGCCAGAACACGAGGAGCGGGTCGTTGACGAGGAAGTTGCGAGCCGAGGCGATCATCGCGCCCCATTCGGCCTCCGGCGGCTGCGCCCCCAGGCCGAGGAAGCTCAGGCCGGCCCCCGCACCGATCGCACCGCCGATGCGCAGCGCGATCACCGGAATGAGCGGGCGGAAGGCGTTCGGGAACACGTGCCGCACGGCGATGAGCCCGCTGCCGATGCCGAGCGTGCGCGCGGCCTCGATGTACGGTGCGACGCGCACCTGATGCGACTGCGCCCGGATGATCCGGGCGTAGCTCGGGATGCTCGCGATGCCGACGGCGATGAGCGCGTTCATCGTGCCTCCGCCCGCGAGGGTGATCACGATCATCGCGAGCAGGATGTCCGGCACTGCGACCAGGCAGTCGACGAGACGCATGACGCTCGCGTCGGCCCAGCGCGGCCCGAGGCCGGCGAGGATGCCGAGCAGGCTGCCGCCCACGACTCCGATGATCGTCGCCCCGAAGCCGATCGCGAGCGAGGCCGCCGCACCGTGGACGATGCGGCTGAACACATCACGTCCGGCGTCGTCGGTGCCGAACCAGTGGTCGACGCTCGGCGGCGCGAGGATCGCCCGAAGGTCGACTTCGAGCGGGTCGTAGGGAGCGAAGACGGTGGGGAAGAGCGCCGCCGAGATGATCAGAGCGAGGAACGCCGCCGAAGCGACGATGCTCGTACGCAACCAGAGCGGGCGCCGACGCGCTCGCGCGGGGGCCGCGACCGTCGCGTCGAGGACGGATGTCGTTGCCGCGCTCATGCCGTCGCCAGCCTCGGGTCGATGACGGAGTACAGCACGTCGACGACGAGATTCACGACGACGAAGACGAGCGCCGCGAACAGGACGACGCCCAGCACGAGCGGCAAGTCCTGGTTCTGTACGGCGGCGAGCGCGAGCCGGCCGATGCCCTGACGGCTGAACACCGTCTCGACCAGCACCGCCCCGCCGAGCAGGTTCGCGATCACGAAGCCCGTCATCGTCGCGATGGGCACGAGCGAGTGGCGCAGCGCGTGACGGATCTTGACTGCGGTGACGCTCAGCCCGCGGGTGCGAGCGGTGAGGATGAAGGGCTGCTCGAGCACCTCGTCGAGTTCGGTGCGCATCACCTGGGCGAGCGTCGCAGCGATCGGCAGCGCGAGCGTGAGGACGGGAAGAACCAGCCGTTCGATGCCGTCGGTCCCTGAGGACGGGAAGATGGGGATCAGTGCGGCGAACAGGAAGAGCAGCAGGATGCCGAGCACGAAACCCGGAATGCTCGCGAGGAGGATGCCGGTGCCGGAGGCGAACCCGGTGAGCACCCGCCCGCGCTTCGCGGTCGCGAGGGCGACGACGATCGCGAGCACGACCGACACGCCCGCGGCGGTGAAGGCCAGCACCACGGTCGGCCCGAGTTGGATGCCGATCGCGTCGGCCACCGGCATCCGCTGCTGGTAGGACGTGCCGAGGTCGCCCGAGAGCAGACGGCCGAAGTATCGGGCGTACTGCTCCCAGATCGGACGGTCGAACCCCCACTCGGCACGCACCTGCGCCAGCACCTCGGGCGTGGGGTTCGCCTCGCTGCCTCCGAGCAGCATGATCGCCGGGTCTCCCTTCGGCACGTGGAGTGCGAGGAAGGTCAGCGTCGCGGCGCCCCAGAGCACGAGGATGCCGCTCAGGACGCGTCGCCCGACGGTCAGGCCGAGCGCGCGGACCGTGCGGGTCACGCGGCCCCGCGCGATGCCTGCGGTCCACGACCGCGTCGGCGACTCGGGGGCGGCGGACACTTCCGCCGCCCCGTCGACAGTCGTCTCGGTCATGGTTCGAGCCACGCGATCGTGAAGAGGGGCACACCGTGCGACGAGTCGGCGAGCACGCCATGGAGGTTGTCGTGCACGGCCCACGGCGTATAGAAGTCGTACAGCGGGATCGCCGGAACGAGTTCGGCGAGCCTCGCCTGCGCCTTGCCGTAGAGCTCGGCGAGCTCCTCGGTGTCGGTCGTCTGGCGCGCGTCGAGGAGGATTCCGTCGAGCTCAGCGTCGGTCAGTCGGGAAGTGTTCTGCCCGATGCGCTCAGGTGAGGTGATCTCGCCGGATGCGTACACGATGTAGAGGGCGTCGGGGGTGTTCGTGTGCCACACACCCGTGCCGATGTCGTAGTCGCCGTTTCGGCGGCGCTCCTGCGCCTCGGCGCTCGGCAACTGGATGAGCTTCAGTTCGACACCCAGCTTCTTCAGTTCGGACTGGATGAGGTCGTTGAGCGAGCCAGGCGTGGCGGTCTCGGTGACGGGGAATTCGGCCGTGAGCCGCTGACCGTCCTTCGTTCGATACCCGTCGGCGTCGATCGTGCTCCAGCCCGCCTCGTCGAGCAGTTCGCCCGCGCGGTCGGGGTCGTACTCCCACGCCTCTTCGGCAGCGGGGTCGTAGTACTGCGTCGTCGGCGAGAGGAACGCGTGGCGCGGCTCGTACTCACCGAACCCGACGGCCTCCGCAATGCCCTCGGAGTCGATGCCGAGCGCGAGCGCCTGCCGGACCTTCAGGTCGTCGAAGGGCGGGCGTGAGGTGTTGAGCGTGATGCGCTGCGGGTTCCCGATGCGCGAGATGTTGTGGTATTCGATAGACGAATCCGCCTCGATCGCCGCGGCGTTCTGCGGGGCGATGTTGTCGGTCGCGTCGAACTCACCGCTGACGAGCGAGCTGTACCGGACAGCGGGCTCGGTGATGAAGCTGATCTCGATGCGATCGAGGTAGGCGGGACCGTCATGGTTCAGATAGTCGGCCGACCAGTCGTAGTCGGCGCGCTTGGCGAACGTGACGCCCTCGCCCGGCGTGTACTTCTCGACGACGTACGGGCCGCTGCCGATCGGCTGCAGGCACGTCTGCTCGGGGTGCTCGGCGAGCTGTTTCGGCGAGATGAGACCGAGCCACCCTTGCGCGAGCACGTAGAGGAACGGGCTGTACGCGTAGTCGAGCTTCACTTCGAGCGTCTCGTCGTCGATCACACGAGTGGAGGCGATCGGGTCGATGTACGCGGCAGCCAGCGGGGACTTGGTCTCGGGAGCGGCCATGTGATCGAAGTTCGCAACCACTGCTGCCGCGTCGAACGGCGTCCCGTCGCTGAAGGTCACGTCGTCGCGCAGGTGGAAGGTGTAGGTGCGTCCGTCCTCGGAGATGTCCCACGATTCCGCGAGCCACGGCGACGGGTTGCCGTCGGCGTCGAGGCTGACGAGGTTGTCGTAGATGATGCGGCCGAGGAGTTGCAGCTGCGCGGTCGAGACCTGGTGGCCGTCGAGGCACACCGGGTCGGATGACGTCGAGAGGCGCAGCGTGCCGCCGGCGACGGCGTTCGGGTCGTCCTCAGCGGGCGGGCGAGCGAGGTCGGTCTGCGAATCCGCGGTCGGCACCTCGTCCTGAGCGGGGCCGGCGCAACCGGCGAGCATCGCGGCGGCACCGACGAGGGCGACGCCGGCGAGGACGAGGCGGGCCCGCGGATGCTTCGATCGGAGGGTCATGGTCTGCTTTCGGTTCTGGACCGCTCGGTGAGCGGTTGCTGTCGGTCGATGGCGGGGAATGCATCCGCCGTGACCGCAATGCTCCTCAGCAGACAAAACGGTCGTCAATCCGGGCCGGCGAATATGTTCTCCAATGTCTGCACATGACCTCGGATTACATTGCGGTTATGTTCGGATATGCTCGTCCCTATTCTGAACATTCGTATGGGAAGGAGGAGCCGATGGAGATCGCTACCGAGGGAACGCTCACGGCGCTCGACTTGGCGGAGCGGATCGGCGGCACCCGGTCCGAGGACATCCGCCGCACCATCGCCGACCTCATCACCTCGGGTGCCCTGCCGCCGGGCACCCGCCTGCCCACGATTCGCGATGTCGCCGCGGCGCTCGATACCAGCGTGGGCTCGGTCGCCGACGCGTGGACGGAGCTCAGGCGGCTCGGTCTGCTCGACACTCGGCGCCGGGGCGGCACGACGGTGTCGTCGCGCAGCGCCGAGACCCCCGACACCGCCGGACTCGCCCTGGGCGATACGGGAGTCGGCCGCTCGAGCGATCCCGACGTCGCCGGGGCCTTCCTCCGACGCGACCGCATCGACCTCGGCCGTGCAAGCGCCGATCCCGCCTTCCTCCCCGACCCCACCGCGTTTCTCGTCGCCGCGATCGACACCACCGACGACTCCGGCAGCGACCTGATCACACCGGCTCTCCGTGCGGCAGTCGTCCCGGGGCTCTCCTTCACCCCCCAGGCCGTGGCAGCCGCGCCAGGCATGCACGCCGCGATGCACCTGGCCTACACCGCTCTCCTCCGACCCGGCGATGTCGTCGCCGTCGAGGATCCGACGTGCGTGCGGAACCTCGCCCTGCTCCGCGCCGCGGGCGCGCGGGTGGTCCCCATCGCCTCCGACGCGGATGGTCCGCTGCCCGAATCGGTCGCGGCGGCTCTCGAGCAGGGCCTGACGATGCTGGCGTTCCAGCCGGTCGCCGCGGTTCCGCTCGGCGCTTCGCTCACCAGGCGTCGACGCGACGAACTCGCGGAGCTCATCGCGAATGCTCCGGCGCCGCCGTGGATCCTCGAGGAAGATCCCGCCGGGCCGCTCGGCGGCCGGCACCCCGGCGGTGGCACGACCAGGGGGGAGAGCCTCGGCGCAGTGCTGCCCGACCGAGTGCTCAGGGTCGTGCACCTCGCGCGTGCGTTCGGTCCGCTGCTGCAGACCGCGGTCCTCGCGGGCGGGAGCACCGCCGTTCACGCCGTCGCCGAGGTGCAGCGGCTCGAAGGCGCACGGCCGAATCCACTCCTGCAGGACGCCCTCGCCGCGCTCATGCGGGACGCGTCGGCCGACGCCCTGATCATCGCCGCTGCCGAGACGTACGCCCGCCGTAACCGCGCCCTGCTCGACGCGCTCGCAGCACGGGGCATCTCCGCGCAGGGGGCGGGCGGGTTCTTCGCCTGGGTGCCGGTGGCCGACGAGCGCGATGCGTTGCTGCGGTTGGCCGAGCACGGCGTCTCGGCCAGCCCGGGCTCGCGGAGCACCTTCGGCGACCTGGCCCCGCACATCCGGGTCGCCACGACCAGGCTTCCCGACGATCCGCAACGCATCGCCGAGCTCGCCGACGCGGTCGCCGCTGCGGCCGCGCACACCCTCGCCACGGAGGACGAATGACCGGTACCGCCGAGAGCTCGTTCAGCCGATCGCTGGTGCGCCTCTACCCTCTTTCGCGCGAGGTCGTGCCCCGGCTCGCGCTGGGCTTGACCACGGCGGTGCTGGCGAGCGCGGTCGCGCTCGCGATTCCGCAGGTGCTGCAGTGGATCGTGAACGGTCCGCTCTTCGCCGACTCCGACCCGGTCGCCCTGTGGTGGGGCGTCGGGATCGTGCTCGCGCTCGGCATCGCCGAGGCGGCGCTGCTCACCGCGCGCCGCCAGCTCGTGCTCGCCCCGGGCACGAAGCTCGAGGCGAAGCTGCGCGTGCGCCTCTACGCACACCTCACCGAGTTGCCGGTCGCGTTCCACGACGAGTGGGGCAGCGGGCAGTTGCTGTCGAGGTCGATGAGCGACATCCGCCGGTTCCGCCGCTGGATCAGCTTCGGCATGATCATGATCTGCGTGAACGCGATCACGATCGCGATCGGCACGGCGCTCATGTTCGCCTCGAGCTGGCTGCTCGGCGTGATCTACGCGGCGGCCGCGCTGCCGGTGCTCGTCATGAGCTTCCGGTTCCGCCGCCGGTACCGCATCGCCTCGCGCCTCGCGCAGGATCAGGCGGGCGACCTCGCCACGGTCGTCGAGGAGTCGGTCCGCGGTATCCGCGTCCTGAAGGCCTTCGGGCGCGGACGCGACGCGCTCGACTCGTTCGCCGCCCGCGCCGACGAGCTGCGCGAGACCGAGCTCTCGAAGTCGCGCTCGCTGTCGACCGTCTCGATGCTGCTCACCCTGCTGCCCGAGGCCGCCCTCGCGGTCGCGCTCGTCGTGGGCGCGTTCCTGGTCGCCGACGGCGACCTCACGGTGGGCGCGCTGGTCGCGTTCTTCGCGACCGCGGCCCTCGTCAACGGCCCGCTCGGCCGGCTGGGCGAGCAGTTCGCGATGTCGATGGACGCCAAGGCCGCGATCGATCGGTACTTCGAGGTGCTCGACGTGCCGAACACGATCCTCGACCCCGCCGAGGGCGAGCGGCAGAGCTTGGATGCCCCGATCGGCATGGAACCTTCAGACAGCACGGATGCTTCGATCAACACGGATGCTTCGAACAGCACGGATGTCTCGGATGTCTCGACGGCTCGGTCGGGCCGCGTGGAGCGAGGCATCCGGCTCGAGTTCGCCGACGTGCGCTTCCGCTATCCCGACGCGCCGCCCGAGGCACCCGACCTGCTCGACGGAGTCGACCTCGTCGTCGAGCCGGGGGAGACCCTCGCGCTCGTCGCGCTCACCGGCGGCGGCAAGAGCACGCTCGCCCAGCTCGTACCGCGGCTGTACGACGTCACCGGGGGCGCGGTGCGGGTCGGCGGCATCGACGTGCGCCACCTCGACCGGTTGACTCTTCGCACGCACGTGTCGATGGCGTTCGAAGACCCGGTGCTGTTCTCCGCATCGGTGCGCGAGAACGTGCTGCTCGGCGTGCCCGACGCGGGCGACGACGTGCTGCGGCAAGCGCTCGACGTCGCCGGCGCCGACTTCGTGCACTCGCTTCCCGGCGGCGTCGACGCGATGATCGGCGAAGAGGGCCTCAGCCTGTCGGGCGGCCAGCGCCAGCGCATCGCGCTCGCCCGCGCCATCGCCCCCGCGCCGCGGGTGCTCATCCTCGACGACCCGCTCTCGGCGCTCGACGTGCGCACCGAGGCGCTGGTCACCGAACGCCTGCGGGCCTCGCTGCGCGGCACCACGACGCTGGTCGTCGCGCACCGGCCGTCGACGGTCGCCCTCGCCGACCGGGTGGCGCTGCTGCACGAGGGCCGCATCGTCGCGGTCGACACCCATGCCGAACTGCTCGCGACGCACGAGCTGTACCGCTCGGTGCTCGCCAGGCAGGCACGTCCGGTGCGCGAATCCGGAGTGGGTCCGATCCCTGCCGACGGTGCCGCGCGTGCGCAGCGCACCGCGACGGCGAAGCCGGCGGACGCGTCCGCGAAGCCGGCGGGCGCGTCCGCGAAACCGACGGGCGCGACGGCGATCGCGAGGGCACGACGATGAGCGGCGTCGCATTCGAAGACGACATCCAGCTCGAGCGCGAGCGCGCCCGCTTCGTGCGGCGGCGTTCGCTGCACCTGCTCGGTTCGCTGCTGCGCCCGATGCGGTGGCGGTTCGCGCTCATGCTGCTGCTCGTGGCATCCGCCCAGGGTGCGAAGGCGCTCGGGCCGCTGCTCGTGGCATCCGCCATCGATGCGGGGCTGCCCGCCCTGATCAGCGGCGACCCGACGCGGATCCTGCTCGACGGCGGCGCCTACCTGACCGCGGCCGTCGCGGGCGGGGTCCTCACGCTGTGGTTCATCCGCCTGAACGCGCGGATCTCGCAGGCCGCGCTGTTCGACCTGCGCAAGCGGGTGTTCCTGCACACCCAGCGGCTCAGCCTCGAATTCCACGAGACGTACACGTCGGGACGCATCATCGCGCGGCAGACGTCCGACCTCGACGCGGTACGCGAAGTGCTCGACTCGGGCGTGAACCAGCTGCTGTCGGGATTCCTGTACATGGCGTTCATCGCCGGGCTCCTGTTCGTGCTCGACCCCTGGAGCGGGCTCGTGCTGCTCGCCGCTGCCGTGCCGGTGTGGTTCCTGACGAGGTGGTTCCAGCAGCGATCGCAGCTGCACTACCGCTCGACGCGCGTCGCGTCGGCGAACCTCATCGTGCAGTTCGTCGAGACGATGGCGGGGCACCGCGCGGTGCAGGCGTTCCACCGCGAACGCCGCAACCTCGACGAGCACACCCGGCTCGCCGACGAGTACCGCGTCGCCGACCAGCGCGCGGTCGGGCTCATCGGCGTCTACAACCCCGGCCTGGTGCTCATCGGCAACGTGACCGTCGCCGCACTGCTGGCCGTCGACGGATACCGGGTGTTCTCGGGCACGCTCGCGGTCGGTGCGCTCGTGGCCGCGGTGCTCTACGCGAAGCGGTTCTTCACGCCGGTGCAGGACATGGCGCAGTTCTACAACTCGCTGCAGTCGTCGGTCGCCGCACTCGAGAAGATCTCGGGTCTGCTCGAAGAGCAGCCGAGCATCCGCCCGCCGCGTCAGCCGGTGCCGCTGCCGCGCGCGGCCGGTCGGATCGAGTTCGACGACGTGCGCTTCGGCTACACGCCCGAACGGGACATCCTGCCGCACCTCGACCTGGTGATCCCCGCCGGGCAGACCGTGGCGCTCGTCGGCTCGACCGGAGCGGGCAAGTCGACCCTCGCCAAGCTCGTCGCCCGTTTCTACGACGTGACCGAGGGTGTCGTGCGCCTGGACGGCGTCGACGTGCGCGAGGTGGCGTTCGCCGACCTGCGCCGCGCCGTCGTCATGGTGACGCAGGAGGCGTTCCTGTTCAGCGGCTCGATCGCCGAGAACATCGCCGTCGGCCGGCCCGAGGCGACCCGCGAGGAGATCCGCGCCGCGGCACGTGCGGTCGGCGCCGACCGGTTCATCGAGCTGCTGCCCGACGGGTACGACACCGACGTGAACAAGCGCGGTGGGCGGCTCTCGGCGGGGCAGCGTCAGCTCGTGTCGTTCGCGCGCGCGTTCCTCGCCGACCCGGCCGTGCTGATCCTCGACGAGGCCACGAGCTCGCTCGACCTGCCGAGCGAAGCCCTCGTGCAGCGCGGGCTCGCTCGCCTGCTCGACGGGCGCACGGCGATCATCATCGCCCACCGGCTCTCGACGGTCGAGATCGCCGACCGCGTGCTCGTGCTCGGCGGGGGAAGGCTGCTCGAGGACGGCTCGCCGGCCGAGCTCATCGCCGAGGGCGGCGAGTTCGCCGAACTGCACGCGGAATGGGAGTCGACCACGGTGTGACGGCCGCCGCCGGCCATACTCTTGACACATAGCCATATGGTTATATGATCGACCTATGGCACGAGCAGCGACGACCTCGGACGTCTTCAACGCGATCGCCGAGCCGCAGCGGCGCCACATCCTGGTGCTGCTGCAGACGGGCGAACGCCCGGTGACCGAGCTCGCCTCGGAGCTGGGGCTCTCCCAGCCGGGGGCGTCCAAGCACCTGCGGGTGCTGCGAGAGGTCGGGCTCGTCCAGGACCGCAAGGCGGGCAAGCAGCGCCTCTACGGCCTGGATGCGCGCGGGCTGCGAACGGTGCACGAGTGGACCGGCGGATTCGAGCGGTTCTGGAGCGAGAGCTTCGGCCGCCTCGACGCGTACGTGCAAGAACTCAAGCAGGCCACCACGACGGGAGACACCGATGCATGAGACCACCCCGGCACAGGCCGACCGACCGACGACGGCGGATCGCGAGCTCGTCGTCTCCCGGGTCGTCGACGCGCCCCGTGAGCTGGTGTTCGAGGCGTTCACCGCCGTGCGGCATCTCTCGCAGTGGTGGGGGCCCGATGGATTCACCACCACGACCAGCGACTTCGAGTTCCGCGTGGGCGGCGAGTGGCACTTCCGCATGCGCGGACCCGACGGCACCGACTACCCCGAGTGGATCAAGTGGACGCTGCTCAGCCCGCCCGAGCGGATCGAGTTCCGGCACGGCGAGTACCGCGACGACCCGAACTCGTTCGAGTCGGTCCTGACCTTCGAACCCGACGGGTCGGCGACCCGGGTGACGCTCCGCACCCTGTTCGCCACCGCACGCCAACGCGACGAAGCCGTCGAGAAGTACCACGCGATCGAGGGCGGGCAGCAGACCCTCGGCAACCTCGCCGAGTACGTCGCCGAGCTCGTCGCGAGCCGGAGGGCCGACCGATGACCGCGACCGTGTTCTTCAGCGTCTCGATGTCGCTCGACGGGTTCATCGCACCCGAAGCACCCGAAGACCTCATGGGGCCGCTGTGGATGGAGTTGCAGGCGTGGACCCTCTCGCTGCGGTTCACCCGCGAGAACCTCGGGTTCGGCGAGGGCGGCGAAGAGGGCCGCGACAACGACCTCGCTGCGGCGACGTTCGCCCGCACCGGCGCCAGCATCATGGGCAAGCGCATGTTCGATGCCGGCGAGCGGAGGTGGCCCGAGGACGCGCCGTTCCACACCCCGGTCTTCGTCGTGACGCACGAGCCGCGCGAACCGTGGACCCGGCCGGGCGGAACGACCTTCCACTTCGTCACCGACGGCATCGATTCCGCGCTCGATCGAGCCCGCGAGGCGGCCGGCGACCGCGACGTCCGCATCGCCGGCGGTGCCGACACGATCGTGCAGTACCTCAACGCCGGCCTGGTCGACGAGTTCTCGATCGCACTGTCGCCGGTCCTGTTCGGTTCGGGCATCCGCCTCTTCGAGCACGTCGATGCGGGGCGGGTCGCGCTGACCCGGACCAACGTGGAGGCATCGCCCAGGGCGACGCACCTGAGTTTCACGGTGCGACCGCGATAGCGACTCCCCGGTGCCGCCCGGGTGGGCGCCGGCTACAGCCCCTTCACCGCGGTGAGCACCTTCGCGAGCGACTCCTTCGCGTCGCCGAACAGCAGCGTGGTCTGCGGTTCGTACAGCAGGTCGTTCTCGATGCCGGCGAAGCCGGGCCGCATCGAGCGCTTGAGGAAGACCACCTGCTTCGCGTCGGCCGCCTCGAGGATCGGCATGCCGTAGATCGGCGACCCAGGGGTCGACTTCGCGGCGGGGTTCACGACGTCGTTCGCGCCGACGACCAGCGCGACATCCGCCTGTTTGAACTCGCTGTTGATCTCGCCCATCTCCTTCAGCGCCTCGTAGGGCACGTCGGCTTCGGCGAGCAGCACGTTCATGTGCCCGGGCATGCGGCCGGCGACCGGGTGGATCGCGAACGACACCTCGGTTCCGCGCGCCTCGAGCGCCTGCCGCAGCTCGGCGACGGTGTGCTGACCCTGCGCGACCGCGAGCCCGTACCCCGGCACGATGATGACCTTCTGCGCGTAGCCCAGCAGCACCGCGACGTCCTCGGCGTTCGACGAGCGCACCGGGCGGTCGCTCTCGGTCGTCGATCCGGCGGTCGACCCGCCCTTGAAGGCCCCGAACAGGATGCCCGCGACGCTGCGGCCCATCGCGTGGGCCATCGCGCGGGTGAGGATGGTTCCGGATGCTCCGACGAGCGTGCCTGCGATGATGAGCAGCACGTTGCCGAGCACGAACCCCGATGCGGCGACCGCGAGGCCGGTGAACGCGTTCAGCAGTGAGATGACGATGGGCACGTCGGCGCCGCCGACCGGCAGCACGAGCAGCACGCCGACCACCGCGCCGAGGCCGAGCACGACGACGGCCGCCCACGCCGGCCCGCCGGCGACGACCCAGGCGCCCGCCGCGACCGCCGCGGCGATCACGAGCCCCATCACGACCGGCAGCCCCGGGAAGAGGATGGCGCGCGCCGACATGATGCCCTGCAGCTTCAGGAACGTGATGATCGACCCGGCGAACGAGATCGCGCCGATCACCAGGGTGAGCACAATCGCGAGGCGGATCCACCAGTCGCCCGCATGGCCGAGTTCGAGCAGCGCGACGATCGCCGCCGCACCGCCGCCGACGCCGTTCAGCAGGGCGACGAGCTGCGGCATCTGCGTCATCTGCACGCGACGCGCGACGGGCCAGGCGATCGCCGTGCCGACGGCGATCGCGGCCAGGATCCAGGGGATGTTCTCGAGCCGGCTCGACAGGAACACGGTGACCACGGCGACGAGCGCACCGAAGGCGCCGATCAGGTTGCCGCGGCGCGCCGTCTTCGGCGACGACAGGCCTTTCAGGGCGAGGATGAAGCAGATCGCGGCGACGAGGTAGAGCAGCGCGCTCCAGGTCGGGTCGAGCACGCTCACTCGGCGGCTCCCTTCGGGGTCGTGGAGGTCGAGGCATCCGTTCGCTTCGACGGGCTCGGCGAGCTCGCTGAGCCTGTCGAAGCGCGGCGGCCCTTGAACATCTCGAGCATGCGGTCGGTGACGACGAAGCCGCCGACCAGGTTGGCGGTGGCGAGCACGACGGCCAGCAGCGCGAGGACGAGCACCCACGGGTCGGATGCCTGGCCGGCCACGATGATCGCGCCGACGAGCACGATGCCGTGGATCGCGTTGGTGCCGCTCATCAGGGGCGTGTGCAGCGTGCTCGACACCTTCGAGACGACCTCGAAGCCGACGAAGATCGCGAGCACGGTGATGGTGGCGAGGGCGATGGCGTCCATCAGGCGATCCCTTCCGTGGGGCGGGCTGCGACGGATGCCTCGGCGAGCGCCTGCGCGGTGGGCTGGTGCCGCACCTCGCCGGCGTGGGTGAGGCAGGCGCCGGCGACGACCTCGTCGTCGAAGTCGGGCGCGACGACGCCGTCGTGGGTGAGCAGTTCGATGAGGTTCGACACGTTCTTCGCGTAGAGCTTGGATGCATCGTGCGGCATGCGCGACGCGGCGTCCTTCATGCCGACGATCGTGACGTGCCCGTGCCCGCCCGCGACGGGCACCGGGACATCCGCCCCGGCGACCGCGCCCTCGACGTTGCCGCCGGTCTCGGCCGCGAGGTCGACGATGACCGAGCCGGGCTTCATCGCGGCGACCATCTCGGCCGTGACCAGCCGTGGGGCGGCCCGGCCCGGGATCGCGGCCGTCGTGATGAGCACATCGGCCTCGGCGACGTGCGGGGCGAGCAGGCGCCGCTGCAGCTCGGCGCGGTCTTCGCCGAGCTCCTTCGCGTAGCCGCCCGCCGCGTCGGCCGCGGCCAGGTCGAGGTCGATGAACGTGCCGCCCATCGAGCGCACCTCGTCGGCCGACGCGGCGCGCACGTCGTTCGCCGACACGCGAGCCCCGAGCCGCTTCGCGGTGCCGATCGCCTGGAGGCCGGCGACGCCCGCACCGAGCACGAGCACCTTCGCGGGCGGGATGGTGCCCGCGGCGGTCATGAACAGCGGGAAGAACCGCGGCAGCCGCATGGCCGCCTCGAGCACGCAGCGGTAGCCGCTGATCAGCGACTGGCTGGTCAGCGCGTCCATCGACTGCGCGCGCGAGATCCGCGGCACGAGCTCGAGGGCGAACGACGTCGTGGATGCCTCGGCGAGCGCCTGCACCGTCGCGAGCTCGCTCGCCGGCGAGCCGAGCCCGACGGTCACGGCACCGGCCCGCAGCTTCGCCGGCGTCTCGGGGTCGAGCGGGCGCACGTGCGCGAGCACATCGAGCTGGCCCAGGTCGAGCGTGTCGACGAGGGTCGCCCCCGCGTCGACGTACCCGCCGTCGGGGAACCCCGCGGCATCCCCGGCCCCGCGCTCGACGATCACCTCCAGCCCGATGCCGCGCAACTGCCGCACCGACTCGGGCGTGGCGGCCACCCGTAGCTCGCCCTCGCGTCGCTCCCTGGCGATGCCGACTTTCACGTGTACTCCTCACGACTGCGTTGTGCGTGGTGCGTCTCTGGGACGAGCGTAGGCACCCGCGCGTGCGAATCGCCATGATTCCCGGCGGTCGCCGGCGAAACTTCGCCGATTCCTTCACCGGACGGAACTCGAGCCGGAGCCGAGGAGTCGGCCGGCCTTCCTGAACGGCGAACCGTGGGCGCGGCGGAAGAAATGAGCGCGGGGGCGGGGGCGGAAGCGGGTCAGCGAGCGCGCGCCACGAGCAGGCGCACGGCGATCGCGAGCTGCACGGCGCCGACGATCGCCAGCACGACGGGCCACGCGCCGGTGATGGCCAGCGAGTCGGTCAGCGAGGGGTTCGGGTCGGAGCCGTAGTAGCGCCCGCCCGCGGTCGCCGCCGAGTCGACGACGAGCAGCGCGCCCAACCACAGCAGCGGCGCCGAGATCGTGGCGATCAACCGGTCGGCCGAGCCCCAGCGGCGCGATCGCAGCACCACGACCACCCCGACGAGCCAGAGCAACGACCCGGCGATCGCGAGCCAGGCCGCCACGATGGCGGAGCCCGCGACCTCGCCCGGGGCGGCCGGCTCGGCGGTGCGCAGCGCGAACACCGCGGCCACCGCGACCGCGCCGAACAGCATCCCGACCGCTGCGGCGATCGCCGCGGGCCATCCGTCGAGCGAATCGACCTGCTCGCGCGCCGACCGGAACCGCGCCGCCGCCCAGCCGACCGCGACGAGCACGAACGGCAGCACGAACCGCACGAGCGGGTCGAGCAGCGTGACGGGGTCGGGCAGCCCCGGGGCGAGATCGATGCAGACATCGCCCTGACACGCCCGCACCCCGGGAATGGCACCGATCACTCCGCTCAGCGTCACGGCGAGCACCGCGCCCGCCGCGCCGGTGGCGAGCACCCCCAGGATCCGCTCGGCCGTGCTCCAGCCGCGCGAGACGAGGAGCTCGGCGATTCCGATGACCAGCACGAGGGCGCCGATCCAACCGGTGACGGGCAGCGCGGCCCAGGAGTGCGACACCAGCGCAGGCACGGTCACGATGGCCGTCGCGACCGGCACCGCCGCGATCGCGAGCACCGCACCGGGCCAGCGATCGGCGACGCCGAGCACCCCGCCGCGCGGCGCGTCGTGTCGAGGCGCCCGCGGCACCTGCAGCACCCGCCGCCGGTCGTCGGCGCTGCGGCGCAACCGAAGCAGGAGCACGACGGCGATCACCGGCGGCGCCAGGACGAGGGCGGTCCACAGGTACCCGAATCCCGTCGTACGCAGCACCAGCAAGAAGAAGGCCACGGTCGCCGGGATCGCCACCGTCGCGAACACCTTGTCGCCCAGCCGCCAGCGCCGCGAGGTCCAGAGCAGTGCGAGGCCGACGAGGAAGGCCCAGAAGCCGGCCGAGATGACCGGGATCCCGATGAGCACGAGCGTGATCGCGACGCCCGCCGTCGAGTCGAGGAACCGGCTCGCGCCGTATGGCGCGCCAGCGGGTCTCGAGACGCTCCCTCCTTCGTCGGTCGCTCCTCGACCAGCGGAGGCGGCGGGGTCGCCTGCGGGCCGCTCGACCGCGGCCGCGATGACCGCCGGGTCGCCGAGGTCGCTGAGTGCGGCGTCGAGGTCGAACGAATCGCCGCGCTCCGCGGCATCCGCCCTGGCTTCGCGAAGGTGCTCACCGAGCTCGGCGACGATGCCGTCGGCCTGGGCCGGATCGACCGCGGCGACCTCGCGACGCACCTCCTCGAGGTAGGCGCGCTCGGTCACCTCGTCGTGCGAATGCGTCACCGTCATCCCTTCCCGTCCTGTTCTGCTCGCTCGTCGCGCTCGGGCGGCGAGGTCACCGCGAGCGCGGCCTCGACCGACCCCGACACGTCGCGCCAGGTCTGCTCGAATGCGACGACCGCATCGGCTCCCGCTGCGGTGAGCCGGTAGTAGCGTCGCGGCGGGCCGCTGGCCGACTCGGCCCAGCGCGTTTCGACCCAGCCCTGTTCGCGCAGCCGCGCGAGCAGCGGGTACAGCGACCCCTCGCCGGCGAGCAGGCCGAGTTCGGCGAGCCGGCGGGCGAGGTCTCGCCCGTACACGTCGCCGCCCCGAATCACGGCGAGCGCGCACCACTCGAGCACGCCCTTGCGGAGGTTCGTCTGCACGCGCTCCGCCGGATACATGCAACGCAAGGTACCAGAGCATGCAAGGTACAGGGAAGTGCGCGCCCGATCGATACGCTGACCTCGAGGGGGACCGCCGTGAACGCTGCAACTCCGACCGCCGCACGCACCTCGTGGCTGCCGCTCATCATCGTCGTCCTGACGCAGATCCAGGCGTCCTTCGCGGTGAACGCGCTGACCGTCTCGATGGCCGGCATCACGGGCGACCTCGGCATCCCCGCCACGAGCGTCGGCACCGCGATCACCGCGGGCACCTTCGCGATGGCCGCGTTCATCCTGCTCGGGGCGAAGGTCGGCTCCCGCTTCGGCAGCAAGGGCGTGTTCCAGATCGCGGTGATCATCCACGGTGCGGCGATGCTGGGCGTGGCCCTCGCACCGACGGGCACGGTGCTCTTCGTGTCTCAGGCGATCTCGGGCGCAGTCATCGCGCTCATCGCGCCCGCGCTGACGGTCTTCATCGCCACCAACTACCACGGCAAGCAGCAGGGCACCGCGATCGGCCTGCTCGCGGCCGCCATCCCGCTGGCCGGAGTGCTCGCCCTGCTGATCGCCGGCACCTTCGCCACCAGCATCGGCTGGCGCTGGTCGTTCATCCTCATGGTCGCCCTCGCCGTCGTGAACCTGCTGCTGAGCGTCACCATCAAGAAGGTTCCCGCCCAGCCGCTGCTCGCGATCGACTGGACCGGCGCCGGCCTCGCGGCGCTCGCGGTGATCCTGTTGAGCTTCGGCTTCAGCGGCCTGGAGCCGTGGGGCGTCGTGACTGCGACGGATGGCGCGCCGTTCGACGTCCTCGGGCTCTCGCCCGCCCCGATCCTCGTCGTGCTCGGCCTCGTCGTCGGGCAGATCTTCTTCGTCTGGATCCGCCGCCGTCAGAGCGAGAGCCGGGCCCGCATCTTCGACCTGCGCGTGCTGCAGACCCGGGGCGAACTCGCGATCACCGCGTGCATGGGCATCATGCTTTTCGTCGGCACCGCGGCGAACTTCATCATCCCGCTGTACATGCAGGTGGTGCAGGGGCTGACCGGCATCGAGACGAGCTTCTCGATCATCCCGTACACCATCTCCATCTTCATCGCCTCGAGCCTGGTCGCCGCCCTCTACGGCAGGTTCTCGCCGCGTCAGCTCGGCGCGGTCGGCTTCGTCGTCGTCGCCGGGTCGCTCACGCTGCTCGCGTTCACCATCCAGAACAGCTGGGGCCAGGCGTTCGTCGTGATCGGGCTGGTGCTGCTCGGTCTCGGTCAGGGATCGATCGTCGCCCTCGTGTTCAACACGCTGCTCTCGCGCGCACCGAAGCAGCTCGCCGGGGATGTGGGAGCCTGGCGCGGGCTCGTGCACAACATCTCGGGCAGCGTCGGCATCGCGGTGATCAGCGTCTTCGCGGTCAGCCTCCTCACCGGGCTCGTGCTCTCCGAGGTCGACGACCACCCCGAGCTCACCCCCGAGGTGGTGCAGCAGGTGAACCTCGACAACATCAACTTCGTCACCAACGAGCACCTCGAGGACGTGCTCGCGCAGACGGATGCCACGCCGCACGAGGTCGAGGCCGCCGTGCAGATCAACGAGGACGCCCGTCTGCGTGCCCTGCAGCTCTCGCTGCTCGCCCTCGCAGCGCTGTCGCTGCTCGCGATCGTGCCGGCCACGCGCATGCCCGACCAACTGCGCGACGAACTCCCCGAACAGCTCGAACCCGACGACCCCGACCGGATCGATCTCGACACCGACGCCGACGTGGAGGCGTGACCGGCACCTCAGCGTGCGAAGTGCGCCACCACCCAGACGACCAGCGCGCCGACGGCATACGCCGCGAGATCCCACGGATCGAATGCGCTGCCGAGCACCAGGTGAGCGCCCGGCACCACCGCTGAGATCGCCGCGGGCAGCGGCGTGAGCTGCAGCCCCTCGATCACCGCCGCCGCGGCGAAGGCGACGGCAGCCGGCACCCACGGCGGCGCGACCGGTGCGACCAGCAGCACCGCGAACCCGATCAGGGCCGCGTACAGCACACTGCCGAGCAGGTCGATCGCAGGGCTGCGGTCGACGAGCTGCAACGAGAGGCCGGCGGCGAGACATCCGATCACCGCCCCACCGGCGATCAGGCGGGTGCGCCGGGCGGCGCGGGCTCGAGGCATCCGGTCAGTCAACCATGCCGGGCGCGCGCGCCCGCTACTTGCGTGCGCGCCTGCGAAGGCGAACCGAACGGATGCCGCGACCGCCGCGACCCGGCGCGACCAGGTCGCTCGACACCACCGGGATCGCACCGGTGACCACCGCGTCGACTGCCATCGATCCGTCGACCGGACCGACCACCGGGATCGGCGTGGTCGGCGTGGCCGTGCGCAGCTCCACGCGCATCCGCGCGAGCCGTCGGTGCTCGCGCACGTACGCCGGGATGAGCAGCACCACCGCACCGAACCAGGCCAGCGGGTTGCTCCAGACCACCCCGACGAACCCGAAGATCGACCCCAGCACGACCGCCGCGCCCACGCGCATCACCAGTTCGATCACGCCCGTGACCGTCGGCACCATGGTGTGGCCGAGCCCCTGCAGCGCGCCGCGCAGCACGAACAGCACGCCGAGGGCGGTGTACGTGAGGCCATTGATGGTCAGCATCAGCGCCGCGTCCGCCACGACGGATTCGGCACCCGGCGCGTCGCCGACGAAGAGGCCGACCAGGTGCGAGCCGAACGCGATGAGCAGCGCGCCGAGCACGAGGGCGGCGGCGATCGACATCCAGGTCGCCTGCACGACGCCGCGACGGATGCGGTCCGGGCGACGGCCGCCGAGGTTCTGCGCGGTGAACATCGAGACGGCCAGCCCGAGCGACTGCAGCAGCGCGACGGCGAGCGAGTCGACCCGGGCGCCGGTCGTGTAGGCCGCGACCGCTCCGGCGCCCAGCCCGTTGAGGGCGACCTGCACGGTCAGCGTGCCGATCGCGATGATCGACGCCTGGAACCCCATCGGCAGGCCGACCCGGAGGTGCTCCGAGACCTCCGCCCGGGTCACCCGGAAGTCCGCCCGACGCACATGCAGCACCGGAACCCGGCGGCGCACGAACTCGAGGCACAGCAGGACGGACACGAGCTGCGCGACCACCGTCGCGAGCGCCGCGCCCGCGACGCCCCACTCGAGCACGCCGACCATCAGCAGCACGAGCGCGATGTTCAACCCGCACGCCACGGTGAGGAACACCAGCGGCGTGCGCGAGTCGCCGATCGCGCGGATGATCGCCGACAGGTAGTTGAAGAACATCATCGTGGATGCCCCGAGGAAGCTGACCTGGGTGAACACGGTCGCTTCGGAGAGCAGTTCGGGCGGCGTCTGCAACAGCTGCAGCGCCGGACCCGCGATGAGCGGCGCTCCGACGGTGAGCACGATGCTCATCGCGCCGGTGATCAGCGTGCCCGTGGCGACCGAGCGGCGCACCGCGTCGTGGTCGCGCGCGCCGAACGCCTGCGCGGTGGGGATCGCGAGACCCGAGGTCACGCCCCACGAGAAGCCGAGCAGCAGGAACAGCAGGCTGCCCGTCGCGCCGACCGCGGCGAGCGAGTCGACGCCGAGGTGCCGGCCGACCACGATCGCGTCGGCCACCTGGTACAGCTGCTGCACGACGTTGCCGAGCAGCAGGGGCACGGCGAAGACGAGGATGACCCGCCAGGGGGCGCCGGTGGTGAGGGAACGCGCGTGCACCGAGACATCCTATCGAATCGATTCGAGCCGTTCGAATCTCGGAACGCGTGCGACACGCGCCTCCGCTCGCCGGCGTCGGGCCGCGGCGACACGATCGACGACCAGTCCCAGCAGCAGCGCCATGCCGACGCCGAAGACCGCGCTCAGCAGCTGTTGTCGCCGATCACCGTCCCCACCGCCGCGACCAGGCCCAGCAGGAGCACCGCGGGCAGGCTGCCGGTCGATGCCGCCACCGCTGCAGCCGCGACGAGCACCGTCTCGCTCGGGATGGGCGGGAAGAAGCCGTCGAGGACGGCGGTCGCGAACATGATGAGCGGCAACCACGGCGACGCGGCGGCCTGGAGGATGAATTCGTTGATGACGTCCACCCCGGGGACGCCGAGACTCCCTTCACGACACTCCCGAACTGGTTGGCAAGTTCTCCATCACCGCTTTCTGCCGCTTCGGCGAGAGCGCCGTCTCCTTGAACACGGCGTCGGCGAACCTCCCCTGAATGGCACCCTGCTTCGGGGCCGGTATGCCGGGAAACGCCTGGAAGACCGATCGGATGTGCTGCCCGAGCACGTTCGCCCACCGGATCTGCGCGAACATGTCCCAGTTCTGGAGCGCGTCGATGTCGAATGTCATGCGCATCCCGGAGGCGAACGCCTTCGTGCGCTGCCCACCCGGGTCGGGGCCTCCCGACCGGAGTCCCGGCCACGCGGCGCGCATGGCCGCGATGCCCTCGCGTTCGTTCACCTCGCCGATGCCCTTCGCGCCGGACTTTCCGGCGATGTAGGTGTAGGGGATCAGGTTGCGGAACCGCATGACATCCACCATCAAGTCCTGCAGCACCTGGGTGTGGTAGACCGGGTGCAGTGCGGCGGCGCCCGTGATGTCGGGCTTCGACGTGATCGCGGCGTAGTCGGCGTCGAGCTTGCCCTTCGTCGGTGCGTCGGCGATGAGATACCCCGGCATGCTCTTCGCCCCCGCAAGCAACGCGAGCAGGGCGTTCAGGGCATCGGCGAAGTTCTTGCCGTCGACCGCATGGACGACCGCCCACTCGAAGAGCGCGAACGCGGTGCTGTGGGCGCCACCGGCGGTTCCCGCTCCTCGTTCGGTCTTCGAGCCCTCGATGCGGGGGCCCGCCGGCGGCGGCGTCTTGTCCCACCACACGTTCGCCGAGAGGCGCTGGACGGTGAACAGCGGCACGTTCGTCGACGATCCCGGCCGCCCCACCAGCTGCACGAACGCTGCTGCCGCAGCGTTCCCGGCCTGCCGCTGCAGGGAGAGCAGGGCATCGCGGGCGGGCTGCGGGCCGGACCGGTGTCGTTGATCCTGGTGGTGCGGGGGTCGCTCTGACGCTCGGTCCATGCACCCGTCCTCCTTCGCGCGAATCGCACGTCCTGTCGTCGGGTCAACCTCTCCAGCGTGGTGGTGGGGGCGACGCCTCGTCAACAGGCGATCGGAACGGCCGAGTCCGGCGTGGGTCGTCAGGTCGCGAGTGCGGTGGCGAGGCGCTCGAGTGCGCCCGGCACGAGCGCGTAGTACGCCCAGCTGCCCCGGCGGGTGCGGCTCAGGAATCCGGCGTCGGTGAGGATCTTGAGGTGATGCGAGACGGTCGGCTGCGAGAGACCGGTGGGCTCGGTGAGATCGCAGACGCACGCTTCGTGCCCCTCGCTCGCGGCCACGATCGAGATGAGCAGCACGCGCGTCGGGTCGCCGAGCGCTTTGAAGAGCGTCGCGGTCTTCGCCGCCTCCTCGAGCGAGATCGGCGCGCTCGTCATGGGGGCGCAGCAGGCATCCGGTTGGATGACGGGCAGCTCGATGACGTCGTTCACGCACGTCAGCCTACGCCATATTGACATTCTTCGATATGGCGTGGATGCTTGGCTGCATCGATGCTCTTCGATGCCAAGGAGGCACCTGTGACCCTCGTCGACCTGACGATCCCGTCTACCCGCACCGACCGCCTCGACGGGCTCCCGGTTGCGATCGTGGGCGCCGGGCCGATCGGGCTCGCAGCGGCCGCGCACCTCGCGGAACGAGGCATCCCGTTCGAGGTCTCCGAGGCCGGCGACACCATCGCCGACTCGATCAACCGGTGGGGCCACACCCGACTGTTCTCACCGTGGCGGCACCTCGTCGACCCGGCCGCCCGACGTCTGCTCGAGGCATCCGGCTGGCAGCATCCGCGCGAAGACGGACTGCCGACCGGTGCCGAACTCGTCGAGGAGTACCTACGACCCCTCGCCGCGCTCCCGCAGATCGCGCCGCACCTCGTCACCGGCGCCGAGGTGACCGCCATCAGCCGAGACGGCGCCGACCGCACCCGCACATCCGGGCGGGAGGCGACCCCGTTCGTGCTCCGCATCGCCGGACGCGATGGCGTGCGCGACGTTCGGGCCCGCGCGGTGATCGACGCCTCCGGCACCTACCGCACGCCGAACTCCCTCGCGTCGTCGGGCCTCGACCCGCTCGGTGCCGACGACGTCCGCGACCTGGTCACCCACGCCCTGCCCGATGTGCTCGGCCGTGATCGCGGCCGCTTCGCCGGCAAGCACACCATCGTCGTCGGTGCCGGCCACTCGGCCGCGAACACGCTGCTCAAGCTCGCCGAGCTCGCCGACACCGTGCCCGGCACCACGGCGACCTGGGTCATCCGCAACAGCTCCGCGATTCGGGTGAGTTCGTCGGCCGAAGACGAGCTGCCCGCCCGCGCGTCGATCGGCGGGCGCGTCGACTCCCTCGTCACGCAAGGGCGCATCCGGCTCGTCGACCGGTTCGAGACGGTACGACTCCGGCGTGACGACGATCGGGTCACGCTCATCGGGCAACGAGCCGGCGCCCTGGAAGAGCTCACGGCCGACGTCATCGTGAACGCCACCGGATTCCGGCCCGACCTCGGCATGCTGCGCGAGATCCGGCTCGACCTGGACGACATCGTCGAGGCACCGCGGCGGCTCGCCCCGCTCATCGACCCGAACGTGCACAGCTGCGGCACCGTGCAACCGCACGGCTTCGCCGAGCTCGCACATCCCGAGCAGAACTTCTTCATCGCCGGAATGAAATCTTACGGTCGCGCCCCGACCTTCCTGCTGGCGACCGGTTACGAACAGGTGCGCTCGATCGTCGCCCACCTCGCCGGCGACGTCGCTGCCGCGTCGAACGTCGAACTCGTCCTGCCCGCGACGGGCGTCTGCTCGTCGAGCCTCACCGACACCGCCGCCTCGGCGTCGTCGTGCTGCGGCCCCGCGTCGCCGTCGAGCTGCGCGTAGGTCGCGTTCACCTCGATCGGAGAGCATGAGCACATGAGCACCCGACCCACCGTCCTGTTCGTCTGCGTCCACAACGCCGGCCGATCGCAGATCGCCGCCGGCTTCGCCCGCGCCCTCTCGGGCGGCGCCGTCACCGTGCTGTCGGGCGGCTCCGAGCCGAGCGCCGCGATCAACCCCGTCGCCGTCGAAGCGATGCGCGAACTCGGCATCGACATCAGCGAAGCGGTGCCGCAGCTGCTGCAGACCGACGACGTGCGCGCCGCGGACGCCGTCATCACCATGGGCTGCGGCGACGCGTGCCCGATCTTCCCCGGCAAGCGCTACGAGGACTGGGAGCTCGAGGACCCCGCCGGGAAGGACCTCGACACCGTCCGCCGCGTGCGCGACGACATCAAGCAGCGGGTCGAGCGACTGCTCGGCGAGCTGGGCGTCGGCGCCTGAGACCCGTCGGGGCCGATCGATCAGAGCGTTCATGTCACCGGCAGGAGGTACCGCGCACCCCGTTTCGCGCCATGCAGTTCGAACACGGAACCTGAACGGCGGTGTGGGCTCCACGCGAAGCGGCTACGGGGAAAACTGTCGATCGGTGCTCGCTGCGGCGTATCGCCGGGCGAGCGTCTGAATCGCCTCGGTCAGTTCGGTGGGGCCGTCGACGGTGAAGTCCTCGTCGAGCAGGGCGAGGTACACCGCGACGGTCATGGGATGGTCGGCGCCGGTGATCAAGACGCAGCGCGCGTCGTCGATCGCCTCGACGAGGCCGACCGAGGGATCGATCTTCTCGGCGACGATGGTCGCCGGCGCGTGCACGAGTACGCGGGCTCTGAACCGCCACCCCGCCGAGGCGACGCCGCGCAGCACATAGGCCGCGACGTCGTCGGCGGGCAGGGCGCGGGGCTCGAACCGTCGCCGGGTCGGCTGGCGCAAGAGCATGCGGTCGACGCGGAAGCTGCGCCAGTCGTCGCGCTCGAGGTCGAATGCCACGAGGTACCAGCGGCGACCCCAGCTGACGAGCCGGTACGGCTCGACTCTTCGAAGCGAGGCCTCACCTTGGAACGGCGTGTACTCGAACCTCAGCCATTCGGCGCGCTGCACCGCCTGGGCGATCGCGGCGAGCGTCGGGGCCTCGACGCTCGGCCCACGGTCTCGGGTCTGCGGCGCCGTCGCCGCGGCCATCGCGTTCACCTGCTCGGCCAGCTGGCGAGGCAGCACGTGCTCGAGCTTCGCGAGCGCCCGCGCCGCGCTCGCATCGATGTCGGCGACGGCGTTCGAGGTGACCTGGTGCAGCGCGATGGCGACGGCGATGCCCTCGTCGTCGTCGAGCATCAACGGCGGCAGGTCGGTGGCGCGGTCGAGGCGGTAGCCGCCCGCCCGTCCGCTGGTGGCGTCGATGACGTAGCCGAGCTCGCGCAGGCGCCCGATATCCGAGCGGATCGTGCGGGTCGAGACATCCATTCGGGCTGCGAGTTCGGAGGCCGACCAGTCGGGTCGCTGCCGGAGCAGCGCGAGCACCTGCAGCACCCGTGTCGCGGTCTGTTTCACGGATGCCTCGATTCGCGGAAGCTCTTCTTCCGCATTCATTTCTACCGTAAGGGCATGACGAACAGCGAGGCGATCACCGCCATCCACCAGACCACCTTCCCGACCACCGAGGTGAGCGACGAGCAGATCCGCCCGTTCACGTTCTCGATCCCCGCCGCGGATCTCGACGACCTGCGTGACCGTCTCGCCCGCACGAGGTATACGACCGAGGTTCCGGGCGGCGACCCGGCGTACGGCGCGAGCCTCACCAAGGTGCGCGAGATGGCCGAGTACTGGCGTGACGAGTTCGACTGGCGCGCCGTCGAGGCGCGACTCGCCGCGTTCCCGCACTTCACGACGACGATCGACGGGCAGCCGATCCACTTCCTGCACGTGCGCTCGGCCGAGCCGAATGCGTTCCCGATCGTGCTCACGCACGGCTGGCCGGGATCGTTCGCCGAGTTCGCCGACATGATCGGCCCGCTCGTCGACCCGGTCGCGTACGGCGGCCGCGCTGAGGACGCCTTCCACGTGGTGGTGCCGAGCTTCCCGGGCTACGCCTTCAGCGGGCCGGTCACCGAGGCCGGCTGGGGGTCGGCCAGGGTCGCGGCGGCGTGGGACACGCTCATGAAGCGACTCGGCTACGCGCGGTACGGCGCGCACGGCGGTGACGGCGGATCGTTCGTCGGTCGGGAACTCGGAATCCTCGCGCCCGATGGGCTCGTCGGCACCCACGTGCTGCAACTGTTCTCCTTTCCGAGCGGCGACCCCGCCGAGTTCGAGCAGCTCGGCCCGAAGGACTTCGAGGCGCTCGAGATCCTGAAGGACTTCGGCGAGATCTCGGCGTTCTCGGCGCTGCAGTCGACCAGGCCGCAGACGCTCGCGCACGCTCTCGCCGACTCTCCGGTGGGTCAGCTGGCCTGGAACGAACTGATGGCGACGTTCGACCGGCCGACCGAACTCACCCGCGACCAGATCCTCACCCACGTCTCGCTGTACTGGTTCACCAACACCGCGGGTTCGTCGGCGCGCCAGTACAAGGAGGATGCGCGGTTCAACGCCGGCGAGGGCGTCGGCGCGCGCATCAACCACGCGCCGACCCGGGTCTCCATCTTCAAGAACGACTTCCGGTCGATCCGCGTGTTCGCCGAGCGCGACAACGATCAGATCGTGTTCTGGAAGGAGCACGAGGTCGGCGGCCACTTCGCCGCGATGGAGGTGCCCGAGGTGCTCGTCGGCGACCTGCGCGAGTTCTTCCGCCCCCTGCGGTGACCTGATGTCACGGCACGGCCGTACCCTCGAGTGCGGCCGTGCCGTCGACGTCCGCCGATCGACCGGTCACCGACGCACCTGATAGCGCAGGTGAAGCACCCGGCTGCCCTGAACAACGACGTCCGGATCTTCCAGCAGGTGCTCCGACACGACGGAGCTGAAGTAGCGCTTGCCGGACCCGAGGAGCACGGGAGCGACATCCATGCGAACCTCGTCGACCAGACCTGCGGCGAGGACCTGTCCGCCGACGTCGCCGGCAGCGACCTCGACCGTACGGCCACCCGCGAGCTCCTGCGCCTTGGCCATCGCTGATTCGATGCCGTCGACGAAATGGAACGGTGCGTCAGGATCCCAGCCTTCGGGCGTCGGACGGTGCGTCACGACGACCACGTGGTCGACCCCGGACGGAGGCTTCCCGTCCCAACCGTCCGTGATGTCGAAGACATGGCGGCCGGCGATGGTCACCGCGATCTCATCCCAGTACGGCCGGACATGGTCGTAGGACGCCTGCGACACCTTCAGCACACCGCTGTCATCCAACGGCACGTCACCGCTGACCAACCACTCGAACAGTGGACCGGGATCGTCGTTCTCAGCCGCGATGAAGCCGT
Organism: Agromyces larvae; assembly: GCF_022811705.1. Classification (NCBI taxonomy): domain Bacteria; kingdom Bacillati; phylum Actinomycetota; class Actinomycetes; order Micrococcales; family Microbacteriaceae; genus Agromyces; species Agromyces larvae. Next base: position 3,005,583 of record NZ_CP094528.1, read on the forward strand.
CCAACGAGACCGACGCATTCATGACTACTCTCCCCATGGGTTCCTCCTCTGTGTGGAGCCCAGTCTCGTGCGCCGTGCGAGGGTCGCTCTTGTAAGGAATCAATCGGCCGGCAGCGGCCAGCCCTCCAGCGCGTGGTCGGGATGCTCGCGGAGGAAGCGTTGCCGGACTTCGACATACCGGGTCGGCGTGAGCCCGGTGAACTCCCTGAACTCATGGACGAAGTGGGCCTGGTCGAAGTAGCCGGCGCGGGCGGCGACACCGCCCCAATCGATCGGTGCGGCCACGTCGAGCGCCAACACGGTGAACGTGAAGCGGTAGCTGCGCGCCAGCCGCTTCGGCGTGACCCCGATGACGTCCTTGAACCGCTTCGCCACGTACGTGCTGCTGGCGCGGGCCGCTACACCGAGGGCGCTGATCGGCACCGATCCGCCGGTATCCGCGATGGCAGTACTCAAGTGGCGTACGAGCTCCAAGCCATCGACCTCGCGCAGCCGCTTCATCAGTTCCTCTTCGAGCAGTGTCAGCATCTCGCCCGGTTCGTCCGTCGAGGTCAGCCGACGTCGCAGCTCAGCGCGAGCGGCCCGGCCCCAGATCTGCTCCACCGTCGCCGGTCGGTCACAGAGCTCGGCTGCGGGCATCGGCAGGAACGGCGCCAGCCCCCACGGCTTGAAGTGGACGCCGACGGACCGGGTCGGGGACGGATAACCGAACTCCCACGCGTGCGTGGGAGTGGTGACCGCACAGCCGTCGGCGTATGCCACGGCTGCTCCGTCGGTCGCCGTGCGGATGAGAAACGGCGCACCGAGGTTGACGATGAGCAACGGCGCTGGCGCCGCCGGCAGCAGCAGCCGGGTGTACGGGGGGGCGCCCTCCAGGTAGTAGAGGTCGTCGATCAGCCCGTCCAGCAGCGGACCGGGCAGCCTGGACACGTACTCCACGCACACAGTCTCGTCGAATACCGACGACCGCCGCGCGGAAACCTACCCGCCCTGTAGGTAGCCGTTCATGTGCCATAGTCAGCCTCGCCGAAGTGTTGTCCATTCGCGATCACGTCGCCGTCAGCTTCGGTCATGAGCCACGGAGCACCCGAGTCGCCGTCCTGACAAGCGCTGGTGGTCGTTTCTCGAAAGGGTCCGAGCCCGCCGTTTCCGTAGACTTGAGTTGAGAGAATAGTTCCGAGGTTTAGACCGCTTACGCTTTGTCCTGAGTTTCCGCCAACTAGATTGTCCGCGGGATCACATCCGGTTACGGACGCCCTTCCCGGCTCCCCATCCACGGCTGAATATCTCGACGCGACCGGCCCCCTCAAGACGCTCCAGGAGGGTCTTGGCTGGCCGCTACCAGGGGTTGTTGTCCTGCAGCAGGTCGAGCGGCTCGACGCCGAATTGGTCCACCAGTTTCGACACCGTGTCGCGGGTCAAGTGGTGCTCGCTGTTCGCCGCGTCACCGCCGACGGGCGCCTACCAGAAGCGTAGGCAGTTCTCGATGCAAGGAGGGCGGAACTGCCACCACTCTGCCGCGGAGCCGATGCACGGCACCCTTTCGGGGGCGTTGACGCCAGGTTCCGGCGGCGAATAGTTTCACGTACGTCATTTGGTTGCAGTTATTTCAGTTGAGACCACTTACTTCGTTTGGAGCCGACGATGCCCGACATCCTCCCGGATGACGTCCAAGCTCTGCGCGAAGCATTGGAAGAGTCACCCGACGACGTCACAGTCACACTGTCACTTTCGCGCCGGAGCGCGGAAAAGGTACTCGAGCTACTGGAAGCGGAGCACTCGACCGGCGCAGTGGTTGTCCCCGTGAAGGACCTTTTCACGACCACCGAAGCGGCGGCAATGCTCGGCATGTCCCGACCCACCCTGATGAAACTCGTCGACGCGGGCATCATCGAGCATGTCCGGGTCGGCAGTCACCATCGCATCCCGATGCGATCGATCGTCAAGTATCAACGCCAACGCCAAGCGGAACATGTCGAGACCGCCGCCGCGGTCGAGGAGTTCCGCAGCAACATCTCTTTCGGAGGCAATGAGTGAATCCCGGTGTGCAATTGCTCGACCCCGTCGAGTTCCTCCAGCCCAACCGTCGACTGTTCATCGATACCAACGTCTTCATGGACACTGATCCGCGTCGAACGGGTGGCCTGAAGCGCCTCTTCGAGCGCGGAAATCGGGCGATCCTCGCCAACAGCAACCCGATCATCGTGCCCACGAAGGTCATCGACGAACTCACGAAGCAGAGCCGGATCGACCCCACCGGTATGGCCCCGAAGCGAGCCGACGCCATCAAGAAGGCAGGAACCGCCCTCGCCTTTCTCGACAGCGCTAGCAGCGTCGGTCTCGTTCGAAAGGATCTCGGGAGCGACACCAATCCCTACGCCGATGACCTCTTCCTGCTCCTCTTCGAGCACTTCGCCGGCACCTACGAGATGTGCCTGCTCACCCATGACATCACGATCAAGCTGAGGATCCGCCTGCTGGCCCACCGTCTTTCGAAGCGACTCTTGGTTGGGGTGCTCACGAAGGATGGCGACCTCGAGGTCGAATCTGATCAGTCCTTGTTCGAACGTGGGTTGCGCAAGTACACCCGCCACGCGACCCACATCGCGGAAGGGATCGGCGATTCCAAGGACGAGTCGGAGGTTGCAACGCTGAAGCCGATCTTGGACGAGTTCCGCAAGGCGTTCAGATTGAAGGAACCAACGGTCCAACTCGGGACGCGCACCGCCAAGCCCGCAGCCTCAACACGTCCACCACACACAACACCGGCGCGGCCTGCCGCATTCGCAGCCGCGGTCGCTCTCAAGCCCCGCGACACACCTCTCGCGTTCTCAAGCCTTCCGAAGCAGGGCGAGCGTGTGACGCTGATGTCCGCCAACGGTGTCGGGTCGATCGCTCTCGGGTCGATGCTGGGCGAGGGCGGCGAGGGCACGGTCTACGAAGTCGACCGCGGCACGGTCGTGAAGATCTTCGACAAGGACCACCTCACCCGGCACCGCAAGGAGAAGATCGAACTTCTGGTGAGCCGGGACCTCAAGGGGCAGGGGATGTGCATCCCCTCCGCGGTGGTCACAAACGGTGCCGGCGAGTTCGTCGGCTACGCCATGCCCAAAGCATCCGGTCGCGAATTCCAGCGGACGATCTTCAACAAGCGCAAGTTCGAGAAGGAGTTCCCCGACTGGAAGAAGGTCGATCTCGTCGACATCTGCATCTCGTTCCTGACCCAGGTGCAGTACCTGCACTCGATGAACGTCGTGCTCGGCGACATCAACCCGAAGAACCTCATGGTGGACGACAAGAAGAACGTCTTCATCATCGACGCGGATTCCTGGCAGGTGGAGGGCTATCCGTGTCCGGTCGGCACGCCGATGTTCACCTCCCCACGGATGCTCGGCAAGACCTACTCCGACGATCTGCGAACCATGGAAGATGAGCTCTTCGCCGTCGCGACGATGCTCTTCATGATCGTGATGACCGGGCAATTCCCGTACATCCGGACGGGCACCGACGGCGACATGGTGCAACTGATCAAGGAAGGCAACTTCGCTTTCCAGTATGAGAACCGCAACAACAAGGACCAGCCCGACGGCGACTGGAAGTACATGTGGAGCCACATCCACAAGCCGGTAAAGGATCTCTTCTGGCACACCTTCCACCGGGAGGGCAAGCGGTACAACCGTCGGCCCACTGCGACGGAGTGGCTCGACGCCTTCCGCGCCTACAAGGCATACCTCGGTGACAAGCGGGCGAGCTTCGACCCGATGTCGAATGACGTGTACCCGATCAGGAACAAGGCGTTCAAGCCCGATACTCCAATCCAGGATTGCCCGAACTGCAAGCGTAAGAACGCGATCGCCGGCATCTGGATCGACGACACCGACAGCTACTCCATCCCGCGCCAGTGCAACAAGTGCCGGGAACAGCAGCAGGTGAAGGCAGCGCCCAGCCAGCCTGCAACTCCTCCGACCTTCGCCTGCAAGGACTGCAAGAAGGGCTTCCCGAAGGCCCAACTCTCCTACGGCCGCTGCCCGTCGTGCGCCGCGAAGGCGATGACGCTGGACCCGACCCGACTTTGCGCGGACTGCCGCAAGCCCTTCATTACCTACGACCACATCGGATGGTTCGGCAGTCGCGCTCTCGACGTGCCGAAGTCGCACCAAGCGATCAAGCAGGCGTGCCCTCCGACGACGCGAGCCACGTACCCTTCCCCAACCAACACTGCCGCCCCGCGCACGCGCCCCGCCGCTCAGACCGTCACCCAAACGCAGACCGGCTTCTGGGCAACGGTCAAGAAGTGGTTCACCGGCGCGTAATCGATCACCTCCCCCACGAAAGGACACACCATGGCAAGACTCAGCATCGGAGCCGACGACCTCGTCGACAACCCCACGCCTCGCGTGCCGGTATCGCTCTGCCTCGACACCAGTTCGTCGATGCAGGGCCCCCCGATTCAGGAACTCGTTCGCGGCGTCAGCCTCTTCTACGACGCGATCGACGAAGACGAGGACGCACACGACTCCGCCGAGATCAACATCGTGGAGTTCAACTCCACTGCTGGGCTCGTGCACGACTTCGCGAGCATCGAACGACTCCAGCGCATCTCCTCGCTCACGGCCAACGGGACCACGGCGATGGGTGCGGGCGTCAACCTGGCGTTGGACACCCTGGAGAACCGGAAAGCGACCTACTCAGCTAGTGGCGTGCTCTACTACCAGCCCTGGCTGGTACTCATGACGGACGGAGCGCCCACCGACAACATCGACCTCGCCGCGCGCAGGGTCACCGACCTGGTAAACGCGAAGAAGCTCACCGTGTTCCCGATCGGCATCGGTCCCGGCGCGGACATGCGGACGCTCGCACGCTTCAGCCCGAACCGTCCCCCGCTGCGGCTCGACAGGCTCAAGTTCAAGGAGTTCTTCGAGTGGCTTTCGAAGTCGGTCTCACGAGTCTCGCGGTCGACCCCCGGTGATGCGGTGAAACTCGACCTCGAAGGCCTCGCAGGCTGGGCGGAACTGTAGGTGTTCAAGGAGTTCCATTACCAGGTCAGGGGGCACGGGCACCTACGCGATGGCACCCCGGTCCAGGACCGGACCAAGTACCTCGCTCGAGGCGGTGTCCAAGTGCTGTGCCTTGCCGACGGGGCCGGCTCGGCGGCGCATTCCGAACTCGGCGCTCAGGCTGTCGTCGATGAGGGTTGCGCAGCACTGGTCGAACGTTTCGACGAGTTCGCTTCGAGGGACGACGGTGTGAAGGTCAAGCTCGAACTACTCGATCGGCTCGTGTCGAAGGTGACGAACGTGGCCGACCGGCACGGCCTCGAGGTTCGAGACCTGGCTTCGACGTTCCTCTGCCTGGCGATCTCCGGCGACCGGTTCCTCGGCGCTCATATCGGGGACGGCGTCGTCGGATACCTCAAGGATCAAAGCCTGAAAGTCATCTCTGCCCCCGACAACAGCGAGTTCGCGAACCAGACCACGTTCGTGACGTCCGGACAAGCGGCCGAATCCATGCGCCTCTTCCGCGGCTCCCTCACAGGGGTCACCGGGTTCATCCTCATGAGCGACGGCACAAGCGACAGCCTGTTCGACACACGCACCGGCCAACTGGCCGGCGCGTGCGCCAAGCTCATCAGCGCCGTCGGGACGGCACCGGCCCGCCAGAGCAAGAACTCGGAGTACCGCAAACGGCTCCGGCGAATCGTCGACATCACCATCCGCAACGCGACCAAGGACGACTGCTCGATCGGGATCCTCGCCCAGCATTCGCCTGCGGCTTCTCGCATCCCAGCCAACACTGATACTGGGCACCCACAGCATCCGGCTCGTCGTGAAAGGCGACAAGATGACCCCTGACTTGAGAGTTGCTTTCGACCCCACAACTGCGGGCCGATTGCTGGAACCCCTGGCGAGTCATCCGGACCAAGCTGTGCGTGAAGCAGTCGCCTCGAATCCGAACTGCCCAGCACGTGTTCTTCTCGGACTGGCACAGGACGATGAAGTCTCCGTTCGCCTGAAGGTGGCCGCGAATTCGGATACACCGCCGGGTCTTCTTCGCGCGCTTGCCACCGACTCCGACGAGTCGGTGCGATCTGCCGCCCTAGCGAACCCGAGTTGTCTTGCGGAGCTGTTATGGGAACAAGCCGAGGCGCTGGTTGGTCGCGATGGGGCCGGCCAACTCATGGACTCGGATGAGATATGCGCTGCCACCGAACAGGCGTATCGGGAGTACGAGGAATGGGCGCGCGACAACGAAGAGGAGGACTGGATCGAGGACGAGGACAAGGACGATTGGATCGAGGACGAGCACGAGGACGAAAGCGACCTGATCGTTGTGGATGTCACCTGGATCGAAGCGGATCGCATCACAGCGTCGCGCTCATCCACGCCATCGGTAGTCTTGGACGGCTTGTCCATACGGCGCCATCCGTCGGTCCGCTCCGCGGTTGCCGGGAACAGGAACTCATCGCCCGAAACGCTGAAACGGCTTGCAGCGGACTCCGACTCGGGCGTTCGAATGAAGGCGGCCACGAACCCGAGCACACCACTCGATACGCGGCACGGGCTTGCGACGGACCAAGATGAACGCGTCCGCGCCGCCCTCGCCCGCGATCCCAGGACGCCTGTGTCGCTGCTCGCCCGATTGGCCCTCGATATGGCCCCGGCGGTTCAGCAGATGGTCGCCGTCAACCCGAACACGGCTCGCTCCGACGTTGAGAAACTCACCCATTCAAGTGAACCAAACGTCCGACGAGCTGCGCTATCGGAGCGACGTAGACGGCTCCATCCGCTGCGACGCTCGCGGGCGACCCATGCAGGTCGCGCTGGCGTTCTTCGGCTCAATGGCGACGAGTTGGTATTCGAGTCCAACAACGACCATATTCGGCTGTGGCTTGGGAAGATCGTTTCACTTCAGACCAGACGAACCGGGTTCTTCCGCGGAAGCCTGCTCGTGAGGACGTCCTACCGACACCATGTGTTCGTCGTTCAGAGCCCCAATCGGTGGCAGCGCGCGATCGAACGAATCCGTCCTCACCGCTGAGAAATAGCGAGAAGGTCTCTCAAGCACACGCCCGGGACATCAGACCGACCGCCGCCCTACACCTGCACCATGTCCGCGAACCGCGAGAAGTGTCCGAGGAACGCAACCTCGATATCCCGCGTGGGCCCGTTGCGGTGCTTGGCGACGATGAGGTCGGCCTCGCCCTGGCGGGGGCTGTCGCGCTCGTAGACGCTCTCGCGGTGCAGCAGGATCACCATGTCGGCGTCCTGCTCGATCGAGCCCGACTCGCGCAGGTCGCTGAGCGCAGGGCGCTTGTCGGCGCGCTGCTCGGGGCCACGGTTCAGCTGCGACAGCGCGATCACGGGCACCTGCAGCTCTTTCGCGAGCAGCTTCAGCGCACGCGAGAACTCGGCGACCTCCTGCTGGCGGCTCTCGACCTTCTTGCCGCTCGTCATGAGCTGGAGGTAGTCGATGACGACCATCTTCAGGCCCACGCGCTGCTTGAGTCGGCGGCACTTCGCCCGGATCTCGACGAGCGTCATGTTGGGGGAGTCGTCGAGGTAGAGCGGCGCACTCGAGATGTTGCTGCGCACGCGCGCGATGGTGGTCCAGTCTTCGTTGTGCAGGTCGCCCTTGCGCACCTTCTGCAACGGCACGGATGCCTCGGCCGAGAGCAGGCGCATCGCGATCTCGGCCTTGCCCATCTCGAGTGAGAAGAAGATGGTCGGCAGCTGGTGGCCGATCGCGGCGGAGCGGGCGAAGTCGAGCGCGAGCGTCGACTTGCCCATCGCGGGGCGGGCGGCGACGATGATCATCTGCCCGGGGTGGAAACCGTTGGTCAGGTCGTCGAGGTCGCGGAAGCCGGTCGGCACGCCGACGGACCCGTCGCTGTGCTGCGCGGCCTCCATCTCTTCGACGGCCAGCCCGAGCGCCTCGTTGAGCGGCACGTAGTCTTCGCTCTCGACCGACCCGGTCACGCCGTAGATCTCGGCCTGCGCGTTGTTGACGAGCTCGGTCACCTCGCCCTCGCCGGCGTACCCCATCTGCACGATGCGGGTGCCGGCTTCGACGAGCCGGCGCAGCAGTGCGCGCTCGGCGACGATGTTGGCGTAGAACCCGGCGTTCGCCGCCGTCGGCACGAGGCTCGTGAGCGTGTGCAGGTACTCGACGCCGCCAGCGCGCTGGAGTTCGCCTGTCTTCGTGAGCTCGTCGGTGACGGCGATGACGTCGGTCGGCTCGCCATGCGAATAGAGCGAGAGGATCGCGTTGAAGATCGTCTCGTGCTTCGGCACGTAGAAGTCGACGCCGCGGATCGTCTCGATGACGTCGGCCACCGCGTCCTTCGAGAGCATCATGCCGCCGAGGGCGCTCTGTTCGGCGAGCAGGTCGTGCGGGGGAGTGCGTTCGCCTCGCCGCGGGTCGCCGTCGTCGTCGGGTTCGGCGATCCCGATGTGCGCGAGCGACAACTCCATGACCTCCGTTCGGCCCGCCGTTGCGGGCACGCGTTCGTACCTGTGGACAGTCGTATCATCGACCACCCACACGGGCCGGCGGCTCATTCCCCCAGGCCACCGATCGGGACGCTGCTTCACGATAGGGACGCACCCCCTACGGGCACAACCCAGCCTGTGGATAACTCTGTGAGCAACGTGGGCGAAACGCCGAAGATCATGTGTAATCCACCTGTGGAAAACTGTGGAATTTGTGTGAATTACACGAGTTGAATTCTGAGCTGATCAGGGAGAAAAAGAATCCACACCTGTGGGGGAAAACTTCTTCAGATCTCGTTTCCACATGCGAGTACACCTGTGTACAAAGCTGTCGAAAACTCACGGAACACTCTTGCGTTCACGTGTGCTGCGGGTGTACAAGTCGTGCACTCGGAGCATCCGCCCGAACACGCCGAAGCGGCGGCTCCCCGAAGGGAACCGCCGCTTCGTGCGAGTGCCGGCGCGCAGCGCGCACCGCGCGGGCGAACTACTTCGCCGCGACCACCTGGAGGGTGATCGTCGCGGTGACCTCGTCGCGCAGACGAACGGTCGCCTCGTGCTCGCCGACCGCCTTGATGGGGGTCGGGATCTCGATCTTGCGCTTGTCGAGCTCGCCGATGCCGGCCGCCGCGACCGCAGCCGCGACATCCGCCGTCTTCACCGAGCCGAACAGGCGGCCGCCGAGGCCGGCCTTGACGGTCAGCTTGACCTTGCCGTCCTCGAGCTTGGCCTTGAGGGCCTGTGCGTCCTCGAGCGAGTGCAGCTCGCGCGCAGCGCGCGCGGCCTTGATCTGCTCGACCTGCTTCTGGCCACCACGGGTCCACGGCGTCGCGAAGCCCTGCGGAACGAGGTAGTTGCGGGCGTACCCGTTCTTGACTTCGACCACATCGCCCGCGGCACCGAGGCCGGTGACCTCGTGCGTGAGAATAACCTTTGCCATCGTCCTACTCCTTAGCGGCCCGAGCCCGAGTAGGGCAGGAGCGCCATCTCACGCGCGTTCTTGACGGCGCGGGCGATGAGGCGCTGCTCCTGCACGGAGACACCGGTGATGCGACGGGCGCGGATCTTGCCGCGCTCCGAGATGAACTTCCGAAGGGTGGCGACATCCTTGTAGTCGATGACGCCGACCTTGACGGACTTCGCGGGGGCGGCGTTCTTCGCGCCCTTGCCACCGCGAGGCTTGCGGCGGTCGCCGCTGCTCTTTCCAGCCATGGTGATTTCCTGTCTGAGTAATTCGATTCAAGCGACGGATGTCTCGCTGCGAAGCATCCGGTCGCCGGCCGTCTGCGGCCTAGAAGGGCGTCTCGTCGCCGTAGTTGGTGCCGGGCGTGTTCCACACGTCGCCCCCGCCGCCCTGCTGGGCGGCCGGTGCGCTGGGAGCCCACGCGTCGTCGGACTGGCCGCCCCCGAAGGAGCCGCCGCCCGCACCGCGGTTCGACGGAGCGCGCGTGACGGAGGCCGTCGCGTACCGCAGGCTCGGACCGATCTCGTCGATCTCGAGCTCGATGACGGTGCGGCGCTGGCCGTCCTTGTCGTCGTACGAGCGCTGCTTGAGACGACCGGTAGCGATGACCCGCGAACCCTTGGTGAGCGAACCCGCCACGTGCTCGGCGAACTCACGCCAGCAGCTCGCGCGGAGGAACAGCGCCTCGCCGTCCTTCCACTCGTTCGCCTGACGGTCGAACGTGCGGGGAGTGGACGCGATGGTGAAGTTCGCGACCGCCAGCCCGTTCTGCGTGTAGCGCAGCTCGGGATCGGCGGTGAGGTTGCCCACCACGGTGATGATGGTCTCGCCGGCCATGAGGACTAGGCGTCCTTCTTGACGGGGGCCTTGGCCGCAGCGGCGGCCTTCTTCGCGGCGCGGGCCTCTTCGGCCTGCTTCGCGGCGGCGACCTGGGCGATCGCCTCCTCGGCACGCAGGACCTTGGTGCGCATGACGGCCTCGCTGAGGTTCAGCTGGCGGTCGAGCTCCTTGGTCGTCGCGGGCTCGGCGGTGAAGTCGACGACGGCGTAGATGCCCTCGGCCTTCTTCTTGATCTCGTACGCCAGACGACGGCGTCCCCAGATGTCGACCTTGTCGACGGTGCCACCGTCGTTGCGGATGACGTTCAGGAACTTGTCGAGGCTGGGAGCAACGGTGCGCTCGTCGATCTCGGGATCGAGGATGACCATCAGCTCGTACTGGTGCATGACGTACCCACCTCCTTCGGACTCAGCGGCCCCCGAGCGTGTCTCGGGAGCAGGAGGGTGTTCATACTGTGCGTCGTGGAGGCCGCGACTGCGGCACACGGGCAACCTGTCAAGTGTAACGGATGCCCCGGCCAGCCGCCATTCGACGCGGGATGCCTGTCCGGTTTATGAGAATTCCTCATTGCAGATGCGCGCCGAGGAGCGTACCCTCCGATTCATGCCGGTGACCGCGCTGTACGCGCTGGAGCGCCGAATCGACGTCTATGCCGCGGTGGATGTGGACCCGTCGAGCGATCGCTTCCGCACGGCCCGCCTCGCCTCCTACGACGACGGCGACACCTGGGCGCCCCTCTGGGTCGAGAACGAGGTCGGCGTCTTCCGGTCGTCGGTCGCGGGCGCCATGACCGGCGACAGCCTCGACACGTTCCTCGTCGGGCGGGGGATGGACAACGGGATCTACTTGGGCCGGCTCGCCGAGTACTTCGATGTGCGAACGGCCGGCTGGGGGCGGATCGGCAGCGGGGTCTTCGAGGGCAGGCCGGCGATCTGCGTGCACGGAACCTCCACGACCCGGTGGACCGATCAGGGCGGACAGGCGACGAGCTACGCCGGTGTGGGAGTGCGGGTCTTCGGCCGCGGCACCGATGATCGCTTCTGGTGGGCCTCGTCGTCGAACGGTGCCGACTCGTGGGACATGGCGTGGGACGCCATCGGATCGGGCACGTTCTCATCGTCACCCGCGGCGACGACCTCGGCCGACGGATCACTGGTCGCCGTCTTCGGGCGCGGCCGCGACGACCGGATGTGGTGGGCGTTCTCGCACAATGGGGCCTCATCGTGGGACATGGCGTGGGACGCGATCGGATCGGGCACCTTCACGTCCGCACCGGCCGCGTGCTGCTCGGCCGACGGGCGGCGCATCCACGTGTTCGGCCGCGGCGGGGACAACCGCATCTGGTGGGCGACGACCTCCCGCGGCACGGACGGGTGGGACATGGCATGGGAGCCGATCGGCGAGGGCGTGTTCACCGCCCAGCCCGCCGCCTGCTGCTCGTGGGACGGCCGAGTCATCCACGTCTTCGGACGCGGCACCGACAACCGCATCTGGCAGGCGCGCTCGAACGACTTCGGCGCGAGCTGGAATGTCGCCTGGCGCAAGATCAGCGACCGCTGCTTCGTCGACACCGACCTCTGACACGACGCCCGGGAGTCAACGCATGGGCAGCAAGCAAGACCATCTCGACCAGTTGGTCGACGAGGTGCTCGCCGGGCACGGCATTCCCAATCTCGCCGCCGTGATGGTGCACGACGACGGACAGGTCGTGATCTCGTCCGTGGCCGGCGTCAAGGATACGAGCGCACCCCCGTCGCCGGCGAACACCGTGACGGCCGGCGACTACTTCAACGTCGGCTCGGTCTCGAAGCCGCTCACGGGTTTCCTCATCGCCTGTCTCATCAAGCAGGGGCTGCTGCACTGGGACACGAGGATCGTCGACGTGTTCCCCGAGTTCGCCGACCCCGCCTTCCGCGCGCGGTGCGGCATGAACGACACCTTCCTCGAGATCACCGTCGCGCAGCTGATGTCCCACACCTCGGGAATGAACGGGTGGTACTACCTCGCGCCGAACGACTCGACCGGGCGGATCCGGGACACCGACCCCTTCCGATTCATCCAGGATCAGGGGATCCAGTTCGCCGACAACCCCCGAAGCCCCGAGTGGCAGACGTTCGGCGCCCTGATCTACCAGCGCTACCTCTACACGATCCTGAACCTGAAGAAGGAGCGCTTCCACTACGGCGCGGCGCAGAGCTTCCACTACGACACCAAGTTCCTCAGCGGCTACGGCAGCACCGCGACGACGTGCGCGTCGATGGTCGAGCGTCTCAGCGGCAAGCCGTTCGAGCAGCTGTTCGACGAGCTGCTGCCCGTGCACGACGTCGACATGCGGTACGGACCGCTTCCGGGAGCCATGCAGTTCCACACGTTCGACCTGCCGACGTCCGCCTACCGGCCGCTCCCGCACTACAACAACGATTTCTCCCATTGGCTCAGCAAGTTCGTGGTCGGCGGCATCCACCTGTCGGTCGGCGGTATGGCGGCCTTCATCCGCCACAACCTCCGAGCGGTCGACAGCTCGGCCGTGTTCGACGTCGCGGCCTACCAGACGAAGGTGACGGATGCCACGCAGGGTGGGTTGTACGGCGGAGGGGGCACCGGCCCGGGCGCACCCGCGCTGAACCACTCGGGTGCCACCGAGGGCAGTATCGCGGTCGTCTACATCCACGCGCACGACGGGTACGGGTACGCAGTGATGCAGAACAACGCCGGCGGGCCGTCGGGTGACGCGCAACTGGCGATGGTGAAGCACCTCCGCAAGATGCACGACGACTGGGCCACCATCTGACCCACTCCCGCTCAGCTCTCCCGCGCGACCGCTGAGTGTTTCCGTTCGCGCACCCGGTTCCTCGGAGAGTGGAAACCTCCTGCACGAACGGAAACGCTCGGCGCGATGCGATGCGGCGCGATGCGGCGCGATGCGGCGCGATGCGGCGCGGCGATGGGCAGACACGGTCACGCGATGGGGCGCAGGCCCGCGTCCATGAGTTCGCGGCGCAGCAATTCGGGTCGCATCGCAATCGGCCAGTCCCATCGCGCGCCGAACGGCCGGCGCTTCCTGATGCGGTTCTCTCGCGCCTTCTCCTCCGCCACGATCTCTGCGATCGAGCGCCCATCGGTGAACTCGGCCTTGATGTACTTGCCGAATCCGTCGAACTCGCCGAAGGCGCCGTGGTCGGGCCAGTCGAAGTCCGTGACATCCTTGCCCCCGCCGTCGCGCGGGAACGCGACCTGCAGGTCCGGCGCGGGAAAGCGCAGCAGGTGCATGTTCGCGCGGCTGATGGATTCGCCCGGCGATCCTGAACGCAGGTCAGCGAACCCGATCGACGCGCGAGCCGGTCGGACGCCCCGCGCCCTGCCGAGTTCGGCGACCGCCTCGAGCAGGCGTTCCTGGTGGACGACGATCACCCCGAGTCCGTCGGGCGACCGTCGCGGGCGGATGCCGTGGTCGATCGCGGCGACGGCCGACGCGAACGGCAGCGTGCGCGCGAGGTCGACGAGCGTTCGTTCGTACGACGTGACGAGCATCCCGCCGATCTCGATCACGTCGTCGGATCCGAGCGCATCGTGATGCCACACGATGCCGTTCTTCGTCCGCGCAACAGATCGGCCGGCCGTGTGAAGGTGCACCCGATCCAAGTGCGGACCCACCACCGGGATTCCCCAGATCACGGCCGCGGAGACATGGGAGTACACCGGCTCGACCTGTCGCGTGGCCGCCACAGCAGTGAGCATCATCCGATGGCGCTGCTCGCGCTTCGCCTGCTCCCACGCCTGGGTGGCCACGTACACGCCACGGCGCAATCGGTGGAGGGTTCCGGGCGGCTCCGATCGCAGATCCGCACCGATCGACCGCAGGTCCGCCGCCCTGATCAGCGGCTCGGGTTCGGGGAAGGTCATCCCGACATGCTCCCGGCCGGCGGGTCGGGAGCGGAACGCGCGGCCCGGACCTGTGCGAACCGCATGCGCGATCACGCCCGGTGGAGGAGGAGTCCCGACCGGGCACCCATCGGATGCCACGCCGGGTGTTTCCCCTCCGACGCGGTGTTTCCACTCGAAGGGAAACCTCGCGCGCGAACGGAAACACTCGCGAGAGGGAGAGGGAGAGGGAGAGGGAGAGGGAGAGGGAGAGGGAGAGGAGAGGGGAGAGGGCTACGCGCCGCGCTGCGCCCACCACGCGAGGAGTCGCTCGCGCGCGGCATCCTCGCCGATCGGGCCCTCGTCGAGCCGCAGCTCCAGCAGGAACCGGTACGCCTCGCCGACGACCGGCCCGGGGGAGATGCCGAGCAGCGCCATGATCTGGGCGCCGTCGAGCTCGGGCCGCACCGCGGCCAGCTCCTCCTGCGACGCGAGCTCCGCGATGCGGTGTTCGAGATCGTCGTACGCGAACGACAGCATGTCGGCCTTGCGGCGGTTGCGCGTCGTCACATCGGCGCGCGAGAGGATGTGCAGCCGCTCGAGCTGGTCGACCGAACCCGCGTCCCGCACGTAGCGGCGCACGGCCGAGTCGCTCCACGCGCCATCCGTGTAGCCGAAGAACCGCAGGTGCAGCTCGATGAGCCGTGCGACCGCGTCGACGGTGTCGTTGTCGAACCGCAGCGCGCGCAGCCGCTTGCGCGCGAGCTTCGCGCCGACCGCATCGTGGTGGTGGAACGTGACCGCGCCGCCCGCCTCGAACCGCCGGGTGCGCGGCTTGCCGATGTCGTGCAGCAGCGCGGCGAGCCGCACCACGAGATCGGGCGAGGCGAGCACCCCGCGCGACACCTCGTAGTCGATCGCCTGCTCGAGCACGGTGAGGCTGTGCTCGTAGACGTCCTTGTGGCGGTGGTGCTCGTCGCGTTCGAGGCGCAGCGCGGGCAGTTCGGGCAGCACGCGATCGGCGATCCCCGAGTCCACGAGCAGCCGGATGCCGCGCACCGGCGACGCCGTCGACAGCAGCTTCGCGAGCTCGTCGCGCACGCGCTCGGCGGAGATCCGCTCGATCTCGGGTGCGAGGGCGGTCATCGCCTCAACCGCTTCGGATGCCACGGAGAACCCGAGCTGGGACGCGAACCGGGCTGCGCGCATCATGCGCAGCGGGTCGTCGCCGAACGACACCTCGGGCGCCGACGGCGTGCGCAGCACCCCCGCGATGAGGTCCTCCACTCCGCCGGACGGGTCGACGAGCTCGAGTCTCGGCAGCCGCAGCGCGAGCGCGTTCACCGTGAAGTCGCGGCGCACGAGGTCGCCCTCGATCGAGTCGCCGAACACCACCTCGGGCTTGCGCGATGCACCGTCGTACGTGTCGGCACGGTACGTGGTGATCTCGACGGTTTCACCGGCGACCTTCGCGCCGATGGTGCCGAACTGCCGGCCGATGTCCCAGTGCGCCTCGGCGATCGGCTTGACGATCGCGAGGATCTCGTCGGGCGTGGCATCCGTCGTGAAATCGAGGTCGTTCGTCGCCCGCCCGAGGAAGGCGTCGCGAACCGGTCCGCCGACGAGGGCGAGTTCGTGCCCGGCCGCCTCGAAGGCGGCGGCGAGGGTCGCCACGGTCGGCGAAGCCGCGAGCTCCGAGAGCCGGTCGAGCGCGGCCGCCACGTGGTGCATCCTCCCATCGTATTCGCTGCGCTCGGGCGGGCACCGGGTTCCCTGCACCGGCGCACGGATCGTCCAGCGCGCGCCCCGTAGAATCTCGTGCATGGAGGCCGGGTCGAACGCATCGCGTCGACTCCGCCGACTCCCCGATATGGCGCGACGCGGCCTGGTGCTGCTCGCGGCCGGGCTGATGGTGACGGGCGCCGCGGTCGTGCCGCGTCTCACCGCGGGGCTCGCGGGGTCGAGCGGCGACGACGTCGCGCTCGCCGGTTCGCGATCGGATGCCTCGACCCGCGTGCCAGCCGCAGCCTCCGAGGAGCCGGGCGACGACGAGCGGCTGATCGTCCGCATCGCCCCGAGCGTCGCGAACGCGTCGGACGCCGTCGATGCGTCGGCGCCGCTCATCGTCGACGTCGAGGTGTCGAATCGCACGGGTGAGCCGCTCGACGCGTCCGTGGTGCGCCTGACCGCCCCCGGCTCGCCGATCTCCGACACGGCGTCGCTCGACGCCTGGGTGTCCGCGCCGACCGGTCCGGCGGTCGCCGAAGTGCAGGTGCGGCCGATCGGCGTCGGCGGTGCGGCGACCGCGTCGGTCTCGATCCCGGCCGACGTGCTCGGCCTGCAGGCCGGCGCCCCGGTCGTGGCGCTGGGCGCCGAGCTCGTCGTCGGCGGCGAGACCGCGGCCACGGGCGCCGCCGCGTTCCCGTCGACCACCCCGACACCGGCTCGTGCGGTGTCGGTCGCGGTCGTCGGCGCGATCACCGTGCCGGCGCAGGTCACCGGGCTGATCGACGCCGAGCAGCTCACCGCGTGGACCGGCCCGCTCGGCCTGCTGAGCCGCCAGCTCGACTCGTTGGCGGGCCGTCCGGTCGCGATCGGCATCGACCCGCGCATCATCGTCTCGATCCGGGTGCTCGGCACCGACGCGCCGCCCGCCGCAGTGGCGTGGCTCGAGCGTCTCGCGGCCGTTCCCAACGAGATCTTCCCGCTCGCGTACGCCGATGCCGACCTGGCGCTGCAGTCCCAGCTCGGGGTGGGCGTGCTGGGCGTCGGCACCTTCGACGACGTCCTCGACCCGGCACGGTTCCAGGGGGACTCCGAGGATGCCACGGACGCGATGCCCGCCGCAGCCGCCGCAGCGGCATCGGCTCGCCCGGCGACCGCCGGCTCGGGCACCGACGAACATCCCGTCGAGGCATCCGAGGCATCCCAGGCATCCGAGGCATCCGAAACTCCCGAGCCGACCGAGCCCGCCGAGCCCGATCCGCTGCCGAGCACCGACGACCTGCTCGCCTGGCCGTACACCCGCACCGACCTCGCCTGGCCGGCCGAGGGCACGGTCGCGCCCGGTGACCTGGCCGCCTTCCGCGCCGCCGGCCTGACCACCAGCATCCTGTCGGCGGCCAACGTCGACGCCGACTCGGGCCGGAATGCCGCCTCGACGCTCGACGGCGAGACCGCGCTCGTCGCCGACGGGCGCGTCACCGAGGCGTTGCAGGCCGCGGCGACCGCGCCGTCCGAGGTGGCCCAGCGCGAGGCATCCGCCCGGCTCCTCGCCGAACTGGCGCTGCGCGCCGCAGAACCCGGCGACTCGGCCGCGCTGCTGGCCACGCTGCCGCGCACCGCGGGCGAGAACGCCACGCGGGTCGCCACCGCCCTCGACCGGCTCGCCGAATCGCCCGTCGCATCCCCCGCCTCGCTCGCCGACACCGTCGGCGCGCCCCCGACGGCACGCACCCTGGTCGACGGCACCGAGGCCGAGCCCCGCCCGTCGTACGCGCGGCGCATGCTCGACGCCGAAGCGCGCGAGGCCGAGTTCGCCACCGTGCTCGACGATCCGACGCTGCTCACCGCCCCGGTGCGCCGCGACCTGCTCGCGCTGCTCGACATCGCCTGGCGCGATCTGCCCGACGAGTGGAGCACCGCGGTCGGCACCTGGCTCGTCGCTCGCTCCGACACGGTCGGCGCGATCTCCGTCGTGCCCTCGAGTCCGGTGAACGTGCTGTCGAGCGAGACGGGCGTGCCGACGACCATCGAGAACCGCCTGCCGTATCCCGCGAACATCGTGGTGAACGTCGCACCGTCGAACGGTCGGCTCATCGTCGACGACGAGGTGGCGGTGACGCTCGCGCCCGAGTCGCGCAGCAACGTCCGCGTTCCCGTCGAAGCGGGCGTGGGCAACGGGCAGGTCGTGCTCACCGTGACCCTGCACTCGCCGACGGGTGTGGCGGTGGGCTCCGCGGTGCAGATCCCGGCCAACGTGCAGGCCGACTGGGAGGGGCTCGGCGCGGCGGTGCTCGCGGTCCTGGTCGTGGCGTTCTTCGCGTTCGGCCTCTGGCGCACCATCCGTCGACGGCGGAAGGCGCGCGCGGAGGAGGCTGCGGCGGCTGAGGCGGCTGACGCCGATGCTGGGGAGACTGGCTCGGAGGAGCGCGCGAGCGGGTCGGAGGAGCGCGCGACCGGATCGCCTGAGATCGCGAGCGGGTCGGATGCCTCGAGCGACACCCCTGACGACGAGGATGCCCCGAACGGAATACACGCCGATGAGCGCCCCGCACCCCAGGCCGACGACGCCCCCGAGCCGCGCGATGGCTGAAGACCGCATCGGGCGAGCGAGCGCCTTCCTCGCGAGCGGCACGATCGTCTCGCGCATCCTCGGGTTCGTGAAGACCGCGCTGCTCGCCGCGGTCATCGGCGCGAGCGGTGCGGGCGCCAACGCGTTCGCGGCGGCGAACCAGTTGCCGAACACGATCTACGTGGTCGTCGCCGGCGGCGTGCTGAGCGCGGTGCTCGTGCCGCTCATCGTGCGCTCGGCCGCGCACCCCGACGGCGGCACGGCCTACCTCAACAAGATCGTGACGCTGGGGCTCTCCCTGCTGGCCGCGGCCGCCCTGCTCGCGACGCTGCTGACGCCCTTCCTGACGCTGCTCATCGGCGGCCGCATGAGCCAGGGCGTGTTCGGTCTCGCGGTCGCGTTCGGCTACTGGTGCCTGCCGCAGATCTTCTTCTACGGCATGTACTCGCTGCTCGGCGAAGTACTGAACGCCAAGCGCGTGTTCGGGCCGTTCACCTGGGTGCCGGTGCTGAACAACGTGGTGGCCCTCGCCGGCCTCGGCGTGTTCGTGTGGATGTTCGGCGCCGACCCGACCGGCGAGCTGTGGTCGGCCGGCGACTGGTCGCCCGCGATGATCGGGGTGCTCGCGGGCAGCGCGACCCTCGGCGTGGTCGCCCAGGCGCTCATCCTGTTCTGGTTCTGGCGCCGCGCGGGGCTTCGTTACCGGCCCGACTTCCAGTGGCGCGGCGTCGGACTGCGGTCGACCGCCGGCATCGCCGGGTGGACGTTCGGCATGCTGCTGCTCACCACCGTCGCCGGATTCGTCGAGACCTCGGTGGTCGGCTACTCGGCCGATGCGCCCGACCAGGCGTCCATCTACGTGCAGCAGACCGCCTGGCTGATCTTCATGCTGCCGCACTCGGTGTTCACGGTCTCGATCGCGACCGCGTACTTCACCCGCATGAGCGAGCACGCGGCCGGCGGCGCGATCGATCGGGTGCGCGCCGACCTCTCGAGCGCCGTTCGCGGCGTGAGCGTCATCATCTTCGTGGCCACGGCGGTGCTGATCGTCTGCGCCTACCCGTTCGCGCGGGTGTTCACGGCGGTCGAACCCCTCATCTTCTCGATGGGCGACGTGATCATCGCGTACGTGGCCGGCCTCATCGGGTTCAGCATCCTGTTCATCGTGCAGCGCACGTTCTACTCGATGCACGACACGCGCACGCCGTTCTTCTTCACCCTCGCGCAGGTCGTGCTGTTCATCGCCGGCTCGCTCGCGTGCATCGCACTGCCGTCGGCGTGGGTGGTGTTCGGCATCGCGGTCGTCACGACCGTCGCCGGCACGGTGCAGCTCGTGATCGCTGCGGTGCTGCTGCGGCGACGGCTCGGCACGCTCGACGGGCGCCGGATCGCGGTCGCGTTCGGTCGCTCGCTCGTCGCGCTCATCGTGCCGGTCATCGCCGGTGTGCTGCTGCTCGTCACGCTCGGCGGAACCACCCCAGGCGGTTTCGCGCTCTCCGGCATCTTCCCCGCGATCGTCTCGATGATCGTCATCGGCGCCGTCATGTCGGCGCTCTACTTCGGCGGGCTGTGGCTGCTGCGCTCGCCCGAACTGCGCGGATTCGCCGAGCCGCTGCTGGCCCGCCTCGGCCGTCGGTGACGGGAGGCGGGAACGGATGCCCCGTCGAGACGCCTGCGACGAGGCATCCGGCTGTAACGAGGCATCCGGCTGTAACGAGGCATCCGGCTGGTTCGAAGCATCCGGCTTCGCCGGGGCATCCGTCCGCAGCGAAGCATCCGTCCGCGTCGTCGCCGGGCGCAACCCCCGAACCGCCGGAATAGCCGCCGCCTAGACTGTGTTCATCATGTCGTGACATCCGCTCGGTGCGGGTGCCACATGCACGCCGAACGAGGAGCTGTGTTGCGCGACATCATCATCATCGGGTCCGGGCCTGCCGGCTTCACCGCGGCCGTCTACGCCGCCCGAGCCGAGCTGAAGCCGCTGCTCATCGCGAGCTCGGTCGAGATCGGCGGCGAGCTCATGAACACGACCGAGGTCGAGAACTTCCCCGGGTTCCCCGAGGGCATCATGGGGCCCGACCTGATGACCAAGATGCAGGAGCAGGCCGAGCGGTTCGGCACCGAGGTCGTCTACGACGACGTCGTCGAACTCGACGTCGACGGCCCGGTCAAACGCATCAAACTGGGCAACGGCGAGACCCACGAAGCCCGCGCCATCATCTACGCGACCGGCTCGGCGTACCGCAAGCTCGGGCTCCCCGAGGAGGAGATCCTCTCGGGCCACGGCCTGTCGTGGTGCGCGACCTGCGACGGCTTCTTCTTCCGCCAGAAGACGATCGCGGTCGTCGGCGGCGGCGACTCGGCGATGGAGGAGGCGACATTCCTCACCCGCTTCGCCGACAAGGTCTACGTCATCCACCGCCGCGACTCGCTGCGCGCCTCGAAGATCATGCAGCAGCGCGCCCGCGACAACGAGAAGATCGAGTTCGTGTTCAACGCCGAGGTCACGCAGATCCACGGCACCGAAGCGGTCACCGGCGTGACGCTGCGCGACACGATCACCGGCGAGCTGCGCGCGCTCGACCTCGACGGCCTGTTCGTCGCGATCGGCAACGACCCGCGCACGCATCTCGTGCACGGCAAGCTCGAACTCACGCCCGAGGGCACCATCTGGGTCGACGGCCGGTCGTCGCGCACCTCGGTCGCGGGTGTCTTCGCGGCCGGCGACGTCATCGACCCCCACTACCGTCAGGCCGTCACGGCCGCCGGCTCGGGCACGGTCGCCGCGCTCGACGCCGAGCACTACCTCGCGGCACTCGACGACAGCGCCACCCCCGAGGAGGCCGAAGTAGAGGCCGAGGCGATCGAACGGCTCGCCGCCGTCAACGGCTGAGCCGAGGCATCCGGCCTTCACGACCAGCCTCGCTGAGCGTCACCTCAGCCCCACCACCGACTTCACCAAAGGAGAACCCATGACCGCACGTGCTGTGACCGAAGCCACCTTCGACCAGGAGGTGCTGCAGAACGAGAAGACCGTCATGGTCGACTTCTGGGCCGAATGGTGCGGCCCGTGTCGCGCCGTGAGCCCGATCCTCGACCAGATCGCGACCGAGCACGCCGACAAGCTCGACATCGTCAAGCTCAACGTCGACGAGAATCCGCAGCTCGCGATCAAGTACCAGATCACCGCCATCCCCGCGATGAAGGTGTTCAAGGGGGGCGAGGTCGTGCAGACCGTCATCGGCGCCAAGCCGAAGCCCGCCCTCGAGGCCGACCTCGCCGCCTACCTCCAGTAGCCGGCAACCTCGACGAACCCCGAGACCCGCCCGGCACCGCCGGGCGGGTCTTTCGCGTTCTCCCCACCCGCCCCGCCCCGGCCCCGGCCCTGGCCCTGGCCTGACTGTACGCAATTCAGGTACGCACCGGCGTGTCGCGCCCGAAATGGGTGCGGATTCGCCGACACGCCGTCTGCAGACCTGAATTGCGTTACCGGGGTGGTGGGGATCCACCGACGGATGTCTCGCTCCGAGTCATCCGTCAGGTTGCGCCGATCGCGGCGCATACGATGAAACCCTGAGCAGAACGGATGTGATGTGACCACCGACGGCGTCCCGCAGCGGACCGGCAACAACCTCGACCCTTGGTACGCGAACTACGCCGAGCGAGCCGCCGGCTTCGCCGCATCCGAGGTTCGAGCTCTGTTCGCCGTCGCGTCGCGGCCCGAGGTGGTCTCGCTCGCCGGCGGCATGCCGTTCGTCTCCGCGCTGCCGCAGGAGCTTGTGCGCTCGGCGATGGATCGCGTCATGGTCGAGCAGGGCCCGGTCGCGCTGCAGTACGGCGGGGGAGCGGGCATCCCCGAACTGCGCGAGCACATCCTCGATGTGATGTCGCTCGAGGGCATCCGGGGTGCGTCGGTCGACGACGTCGTGACCTCGACCGGCTCGCAGCAGGCGCTCGATTTCGTGGCGAAGCTGTTCCTCGACCCCGGCGACGTGGTGCTCGCCGAGGCCCCGTCGTACGTCGGGGCGATGGGCGTGTTCCGGTCGTACCAGGCGTCGGTCGTGCATGTCGCAATGGACGACGACGGGCTGATCCCCGAGGCGCTGCGGCAGACCATCGCGCACCTGCGCGGGCAGGGGCGACGCATCAAGTTCCTGTACACGATCCCGAACTTCCACAATCCGGCGGGCGTGACCCTGTCGGCCGCGCGCCGTCCCGAGATCCTCGAGATCTGTCGTGCGAACGAGATTCTGGTGCTGGAGGACAACCCGTACGGGCTGCTGCACTTCGACGAGCCGGCGCCGAACGCGCTCCGTTCGCTCGACCCCGAGGGCGTCATCTACCTCGGCTCGTTCTCGAAGACGCTCGCTCCCGGATTCCGGGTGGGCTGGGCGCTCGCGCCGCACGCCATCCGCGAGAAGCTCATCCTCGCGGCCGAGTCGGCGATTCTCTCGCCGTCCTCGTTCAGCCAGCTCGTCGTGTCGGAGTATCTCTCCACCGCCGATTGGCGTGGGCAGATCGACACGTTCCGCGGGGTGTACCGCGAACGCAAGGACGCGATGATCGAGGCGCTCTCGGAGTATCTGCCCCAGTTGTCGTGGACGAACCCGAACGGCGGCTTCTACGTCTGGGTGACCATGCCCGATGTGCTCGACTCGAAGGCGATGCTGCCGCGTGCGGTGCGCGAACTCGTCGCCTACACGCCCGGCACCGCGTTCTTCGCGGACGGCCGCGGGCGCCACGCCATGCGCTTGTCGTTCTGCTACCCCACGCCCGACGCGATCCGGCTCGGCGTGCGCCGGCTCGCGACGGTCGTGAACGGCGAGCTCGACCTGCTCGACACGTTCGCCGGCACCGGCACTCTGCAGGCCCCGGTCACGCCCGGCATCGAGCAGGCCCCGCCGTCGGACCTGAAGTAAGCATCCGTCCATTTCGAAGAGACCGGAGAAATCCCAGATCATGGCTGATTCTGAAGAGATCACGACGGATGCTTCGCAGCAACGCGACGCGGACGTGACCGACACCCGTGCGCTTCGGGTCGTGGTGCTCGCCGGCGGCATCTCGCACGAACGAGACGTCTCGCTGCGGTCGGGCCGACGCGTGGTTGACGCCCTCGACGCAGCCGGACACGATGTCGCACTGCGGGATCCCGACGCCGGCCTGCTGCCGTTCCTGGCCGACCACCGACCCGATGTCGTGTTCCCCGCGCTGCACGGTTCGAGCGGTGAAGACGGATCGTTGCTCGATCTGCTCGCCGCACTCGGCGTCCCGACGGTCGGATCGACCGGTGCGGCGGCTCGTCGCGCATGGTCGAAGCCCGTGGCGTCGTCGCTGGTGCGCGACGCCGGTATCGCTGCGCCCGAATCGGTCGTGCTGTCGCACGAAGCGTTCCGTGAACTCGGCGCCGCCAGCGTCCTGCGGGTCGTCCGCAAGGCACTGCCCGGCGATGTCGTCGTGAAGCCCGCCAGCGGGGGATCGGCACAGGGTGTGACGATCGTCGACGCGCCCGACGAACTGCCGCGCGCAATGGTCGACGCGTTCACCTACGACGATGTCGCCATCGTCGAGAACCGGATCTTCGGCACAGAGGTCGCCGTCACGGTGGTCGACACTGCCGACGGACCCGTCGCGCTGCCCGCCGTGGAGATCGAACCGACCACCGGCATCTACAGCTTCCAGGCGAGGTACAACGCCGGCGAGACCACGTTCTACGCGCCGTCGCGGCTGTCAGCCGACCACGCTGCCGCGGTCGCAGATGCCGCCGTGCTCGCACACCGCACCCTCGGGCTTCGCGATCTCTCTCGCGTCGATTTCATCGTCGACGAGCAGGGCACACCGTGGTTCCTCGAGGCGAACGTCGTGCCCGGCCTCACCGAGACGTCACTCGTACCGCTGGCGATCGAAGCCTCGGGGACGGATGCTTCGCGCCTCTACGACGGGCTCATCAGGCGCGCCGCCGCACGCGGCTGATCACCCGTTTCACGTGGAACGGGAGGTCGCGCGCGGGCGGCCCGCCAGATCTCGGGTCTCGAGACGCGTGCTCCTTCGACGCTCACTCCTCGACCGGCGGAATGTTCGGTTGGTCGAGGGGTGCCCGCCGAGCCGCGACCGATCCTGAGACTCGTCATCGGCACGGCCGCCGCTCGATGACGACTCACGCATGGCGCTTCGCCGGCGCAGGAGCGACGCGTCTCGCGGCCTTGGCATCAAGGGTGCGGCTAGACGCCCTCGAGTTCTTCGCCGAGATCGGTCAGGATACGGCGAAGGTCCTGCACGGTGGCGAAATCGATGCTGATCTGGCCTTTACGGCTCCCGAGCGCGATCTTCACGCGGGTGTTGAGCCGGTCACCGAGGCGAACCGCGAGGTCGTCGAGGAACTCCTGGCGCTTGCCCGCAGCGGGGGGTTTCGCTCGAGCCGGCTTGGGTTCTGCTGAGGCGAGGGCTTCTGCCGCCCGCACCGACAGCTCTTCGTTGACGATCTTGTCGGCGAGCCGCTGCATCGACTCGGCGTCGGGCATCATGAGGATCGCCCGCGCGTGGCCCGCGCTGAGCACCCCGGCGGCGACTCGGAGCTGCACCGCCTCGGGGAGCTTCAGCAGCCGAAGCGTGTTCGAGATCTGCGGACGAGATCGGCCGATCCGTGCCGCGAGTTCCTCCTGCGTGATCCCGAAGTCGGAGAGCAGTTGCTGGTACGCCGATGCTTCTTCGAGCGGGTTGAGCTGCGAGCGGTGCAGGTTCTCGAGCAGCGCGTCGCGCAGCATCGACTCGTTGGCGGTGTCTTTGACGACGGCGGGAATGCTGTCGAGTCCTGCGGCCTTCGTTGCGCGGAGGCGGCGCTCGCCCATGACGAGTTCGTACTTGCCCACCTCGTCGGGGTGGGGTCGCACGACGATCGGCTGCAGCACCCCGAACTCGCGAATGCTGTGCACGAGTTCGGCGAGATCCTCGGGGTCGAACACCGTCCGTGGCTGCTGCGCGTTCGGCACGATGTCGTCGGGGGAGAGGCGGGCGAGGCGGGCTCCGGGAACTGCGACGAGCGACTCCGCTGTGGCTGCCTGCTCGACGGCGCCGACCGCCGCCTCGGGTCGTTCTCCGTCGGGGAAGAAGACGTCGACGGGTCGGGAGGCCTTGACCGCCGTGTCCTCGGTCGTGGGAATGAGCGCGCCGATGCCACGGCCGAGGCCGGTACGTTTCGCTGCCATCAGTTCGACTCCTCGATCTCGGGTGCGCCGCGGCGCGCGATCTCGGCCGCCGCTTCGCGATACGACAGCGAGCCGCTCGACCCGTAGTCGTAGGTGATGACGCTCTGCCCGTAGCTCGGAGCCTCCGATACTCGAACGGAGCGGGGAATGATCGTCTGCAGGGTCTGCCCGGGGAAGTGGTCGCGCACCTCCTGTGCGACCTGCTGCGCGAGGTTGGTGCGCGAGTCGTACATGGTGAGCAGGATCGTCGAGAGTCGCAGGGTCGGGTTCAAGTGCTTCTCGATCAGCTCGATATTGCTGAGCAGCTGCGACAGGCCTTCGAGCGCGTAGTACTCGCACTGGATGGGAATCAACACTTCACGCGCAGCGACGAACGCGTTGATGGTGAGGAGACCGAGCGACGGCGGGCAGTCGATGAAGACGTAGTGGTACGGCTCCGTCATCGATTCGAGGTGGCGGTCGAGCGCACGACGGAGGCGCTGCTCACGAGCGACCATCGAGACCAGTTCGATCTCGGCACCAGCGAGATGAATGGTCGCCGGCACGCAGTCGAGATGCTCGTGCTCTGTCGACGGACGGACGACCGCGGAGAGCGGGAGATCGGAGACGAGCACCTCATACACGCTCTGCTGTTCGGACTGGTGATCGACACCGAGCGCGGTGGAGGCGTTGCCCTGCGGGTCGAGGTCGATAACGAGCACACGCGCGCCGGAACGTGCGAGAGCAGCAGCGAGATTGACGGCGGACGTCGTCTTCCCGACGCCGCCCTTCTGGTTCGAGATCGTGAGAACGCGCGTCTGCGGGGGGAGTGGCAGCACCGCCTCCTCGAGTGCGATGCGCCGACGAGTTTCTTCGGCGAGCTGATCGGCCAGGGGAGTTCCTCCGTAGATCGGGGATGTTTCACGTGAAACGTCAGTGGGAAGTGGAGTCTGGGGGGTGCCACCGTCAGGCAGCACCGCGGGCGGCGCGACCGCAGGGGGCGCTGCCGATCCACGGATGGCCTCAGGGACGATCGAGACGACAGAATCAGGCGTTCGGTCACCCTCCGAACTGACGAGTTCTGCCGGCGCGATCGCGGCATCCTCACGAGTGATCGACGCAGAGTCATCGACGGTCGGTGGAGTCGGCACAGCGGACGCGTTCGGCTCAGCTTGCGGGAATGCGGCAGAATCCGTGCGCGCTGCGTCATCGTCGGCGGTTTCGGCCGGCTCAGCGACGGGCTGTGCCGGCGTGACGTTGTTCACCTCGGAAGGCGGGGTGGGGCTTTCCGGAGTTGGAGCGTCCGCGGCAGACGCGTCAGGACTCGGCGGGCCTGATGCTGGCGCGGTGGACGGTGATTCGCCCGTCACAGCAGGCTTCGGCTGGTGGAGCGAAGACACCGTATCTGCGGCCGCGTCACCCACGATTTCGCGGATGATGTCTTCGAGCAGACGATCGGCCGAGGCGTTCGAATGCGGCGCCGGCTGCGCGAGGGCCTCGGTCGATGCATCGGACGAGTCCGTCAGGGCCGCGGCAGTCGCCGCGTCCCAGTCGAAGCGCGCCTCGGAGCCGGGCGGCGAAGCTTCGTCTCGCTCGGGCGCGGGATGCTCCGCCGCAGTCGAGGGGGTCGTCCCGACCTCGGGATCGGGCTGAGTTTCCTGGGACAGTTCCGCGGGCACGGTCATCTGAGGTGCCGAAGCGGGACTCGCTTGTGGCTGTTCGAACGTGTTCGTCGGCACTGCTTGCGACGGTGGAGCCCAGCTTCGCGGGTCGCCGACGACCGCGGCCCCAACGACGTCGGGCGTCGACGCGGCGACCGGCGCGGGAGCGGCCGATGGGGGAGTTGATGCGGGAGCGATGGGCACTTGCTTCTGGTTCTCCTCGGATCGCGCACGTCTGCGTCGGAACCAACCGCGAGCCCCACCCTGCGCCATCCCGAGTTCTCCAACCCACGCTCGTCGTGTGATGATGCGTCGCCCCGACCGATCTCCAGCCGGTCCGACACCCAAGCCTAACTGTGCGCTCGGACGCTGGCGCTCACGCGCGCCCGGAGAGCGGAACAATCCCGTATCCACAGGTGAAGGCATGGACGAGTCAAAGTGAACGCGGGTTCCCTGCAGCCGGCGGGAAGCGGCTGCGGCACGCGTCCGCGGCGTGTTTCACGTGAAACACCGACGCGTTCCTGTGGTGCGCGATGTTTCACGTGAAACGTCAGGCGGACTGCATCCGCTCGCCGCGCCAGCCGGCGCGGAGCTGCACGCTGGTGGCGGAACGCCATCTTCGGTATGACGGGCCCGCTCGAGCAGCCGCTCCGGAAGGCACGCGCTCCGGCCAGCTTCGGAATTGAAGACGGTCATGCAGTCCTGCGTGTCGCGCCAAGTTGCCGGTGCTCGCTGGGCGATACATCCTCTTGTCACTGATCGTGGCGCGCACGGGACGCTATCGGAGCCGTTTCGGTGTCGGCGGACAGCTGCAAGTTCAGGGACGAGCTGCGCATCTGCTGGAGGTGGCCGGGCGATGCCCAGGGCAGGTGCGCTTCGGTCAAGCAGGTCAAGGCGCGTCTGAGTACGTCGGTCCTCGTCGTGGTTCACTCGAGATGGACAGGGAGTGCTCCGCGGGGATCACGTCATTTCGCCGGCACGTGCATTGCGACACCGTCATCCGATTCCGCGGGCCGCGCTGCCGGCCCCGACCCGACGCCAAACCATTGGCCTCGCTGACCCAGGGGTTCTGCGTCTGGTGGTGTGCGGCATCGCACCTGAAGTGGGCAGGTGCACAGCGGGCGGGCAAGTACCGCGGCCGTTGCACGGGATCGCTTCAGGCCGATACCGATGCCAATGCCAATGCCAATGCCAATGCCTTCCCGGCGTGTTTCACGTGAAACATCCAGCCGACGGCATCTGAACCGGCCATCGGCGTGGAACTGGGCTGGACGAGGAGCGCCAGATCCGGACGTTCGCTGAATCGCCGATGCCGATGCCGATGCGACCCGTCTTGGCTTCGTTGATCCGTCGAGTCATGTCGCGCGCTGTCAGGCCCGAAGTGGGCTGGCCTACAGGAACCGATCGTCCGCGGCAGCGTGGCACCGGCACACTTCGAGCCGCTGCCAGTGCACCGGCGGCGTGTTTCACGTGAAGCATCCAGCCGACGGCATCTGAACCGGCCATCGGCGTGGAACTGGGCTGATTGAGAACCGCCACGTCCGCATCGCCGCCAAGTCGGCGATGCCGATGCGTCCCATCGTGGCTTCGCCGCCCCTGCGGGTTATAGACAGAAGGGAGTGGATGGGTTCGGGCGTGTCAGTGCTCGCCGATCCAGCCTGAGCGGTGCCAGAGTCCTTCAGCAGCGGCGAGGCCTGTGCCGCGGAGTTCTGGTCCGAGGGGTTCGTCGACTCCCCTTGGCGGTGCTGGCTGTGGGGGTTCGGCGAGCTTATGGGCGTGGTCGATGGGACTTCGGCTTGAGTGCGCTTCCCGGTCAGCAACCCAGGAACCGGTGCAGCTGCTCCCGGCGGGCGACATCAGGGCGGCGTCGTACGCTCGAAGCACGGCAGTCCCGGCAACATCCCCGTTGAGTCCCGGACGGGTGACGCCGTTCATCTCCACCCGTGATCCGCATACCCGACAGGTCGTCGCGTTCGACGGAAGATCCACGACCAAGGGTCGCGGACCATACCGAAACCCGTTTCACCCCGTCATTCCGCGGTCAGATCGAGATCCCATCCACCCTTTCCTGCCTATCGCCCGCTCCTGCCGATGAGTCAGGCAGTGCGCCCTTACAGCTGACGTCGACAGGCCAACAACAACTGCGGGGGTTGCCGCAGCAATTGCACGGCACGCGCGGGACCGCTGCCGATACATAGGACGGTGTGTTTCACGTGAAACATCTCGCCAGGGCTTCTCGGCTGGCTATCAAAGCGGGAGCGGGCTGAACGAGAACACTTCGTCCGGGCGACGACCCAGTTTGCCTCGGTGATCCCGGCCGTTGAGTCAGGTGGTGCGCCGTCACTCCTGCCGCGGGCCACGCCTACAAGATCCGAGTGCCTCAGGTGACACTGCACGGCGCGCTTCGAGCCGCTGCTGACATACGGCGGTGGTTGCGCGACAGCCACCGGACCAGAACTGGAGTGCGGGGAGCGTCACGTCCGACACCCCCGCCGAATCGCCCCTGCCGACATCACCCGTCGTGGCTTCGTTGAACTCGTCCATCGAGCTGGTGGTGCGGCATCGTCGAGGCCGCATCTCTCAGCCGACAGCAGCGACTGCGGAGAACGTCACGGCACGCGTTGACACACGATGCCACAACTCGAGACGCGTTCCAGGCGAAACGTCGGCGAACCCTGCGCAAGCGTCCGAGCGTCCACCTGAGCTTCCAGCCAGGGGTGGCTCAGGCGCCGTCGAATACCTCCAACCAGCACGCAGGCGACGCGGTGGGCCTGACCCGCGCAGCGACGCCAACGGTGAGTTCCCCCACCTCGAGGAACACCGGGGGTCCTCTGTGACGTACTCCGTCGTCATCCGGAGTGCCTGATCGCACAGCGGCACAGCACACTCCGCAAATGTGGGCGCGCAGTCGACCTCCCGCCACAGACACCCCGCGACGCATCCGCCCGCGGCGGCGCAAGGGCTGCCCGATACGACGACCAAGCACCCGGCTCCAGACCTCTGTGGGCTCAGTGTTCGCGACGCAACTGATTCGCGGAATGCGACCGTGGCGGCAAGCGGTGAGGCGTCAATGGAAGGGGACAGCCCTGCGGCAACATATGCGGGGCCCACGCCGGCATGCGGGAGGCACACGCGACGCACGACGCCGACGACCAGCGACGTGCTCCACGTGAAACATCGACGGCCCCGTGCCCCCTCCAAAGTCCCTTCAGCAGCGCCAGCCAGCGGCGTCCGGGGCGGCCGTCGGCACCGAATGCGGTGGGGGACCGCCACGCCCACACATCCACGAATCAGAGACGTCGACGCTGAGCCCCTTACGCAGTGTGTTCGGGACTCTGCGTCACGCGGTTCGGCGTCAACGGAAGCGGGCAGCCCCGCAGCAACATATGCGGGGCCACCGGCGGCTTGCGCGAGGCAGGCGTCGAGGCTGTTTCACGTGAAACATCGGCGGCCCCGTGCCCCCTCCAAAGTTCCTTCAGCAGCGCCAGCCAGCGGCGTCCGGGGCGGCCGTCGGCACGGAACGAGGTGGGGGACCGCCACGCCCACACATCCACGAATCAGAGACGTCGACGCTGACCCCCTTACGCAGTGTGTTGGGGACTCTGCGTCGAGCGGTTCGGCGTCAACCGAACCCGGGAAAACCGCGTGAGCCCACGGATGCCAACCGTGACGAACACACCCAATACGGCTCGACGAGCAACGCCGACGAACAGCGGAATGTTGACGTGGAGCATCGAGGCGCAGCGACCACCCCGCCCCAGTTCCTTCAGCAGCTCCGGCCGACGGCCTCGGAGCGGCCATCGGCACCATCTGCGGTGAGGGTTGCCACCTCCAGGCCGCCGCCCGAGCCGGCGATCTCCACTCCGTCTCGCTCGCCTCGCCTCGCCGACTCTGGGCTTCGTGAGGTGGTGCGGCGGCACCCGACGCGGCGAGGGTCCAGGAGCAGCTCGGGCCCAACTCCGGCAAACGGCATGGCACACGTCGACGCGCCAGGGCGACACCGGCGGCACGTTCCGAGTGAAGCGTTCGGCCGCCAGTGTCTCGGACGACGGGCGACGCCGACACACGCAGTGGTCACCGCAACACGTTGAGGCCGACGCGGAAGAGGCGTGGGTCACACGACCCAGCTGGCCGCGTCCTCCTCGGCTGCTGCTCCGGGCGATCCGCCGCGACGGCGCGCGAGCGGCCCGCGCGACATCGGCAGCGTTTCACGTGAAACGTCAGGCACGTAGCGCCTTCGGGGCGGGCCAACCATGCAGACCTGGACGAGTGGGACGATGTGTCGCGCCAGACGCCCGCAGACGGAAGCGGACATCCCGGCGGGATCCAGACCCCGCCCAGTTCGGGGGAGATGGCTCACCCGCGGAGTGAACGCAACTCCGTCGTCTCCGCACCGAGGCCGGACGCGCGGAGAGGACCACGAGCGAGCTCAGCGTGGCACCCCCACACAAGCGCGATCCCGCTGAGATCATCGAACGGCCTCCGAACAGCCTCGACCATCGCCAGATCCAGCACGCCGATCGTCGCGAACGCTCATCAGAGCAACTCGAGTACGCCCCGGTATCCGCCCAGGCGGCTCACACCGCGTGCGTATCATCCGCGCTGCCGACAACTCCGCCGCAACACGACCACGCATCCCAGCACCACGCACGCTCGCGTTCGACCACCGGAAACCCAGCCGGGAATCGCGCGATCACGCCCCGCACGTCGGCAGACGAAGACTCGATCGTCGAAACGCACGGTGGAGACGTCGGTCGGTTCCAATTCCACCAAGACCACGCCCCTGCGGCCACACAGCGCCGCACGCGTGAGCCGTCGCGACCGGCGATCGACGCGCGGTCAGCCCACGGTCGCCCGGAAGACCCGGGTGACCTCACTGACGACACCCTCGCCGAGGACGAGCACTTCGAGATCGTGCACGTGGTACTTGCGCATCGCCTTCTCGGCGTTGCCGATCTCGCCATCGACGCCGGCGCCCTTCAGGAGGACGAGTTCGCCGCCCGGCTTCAGCAGGGGAGCGGTGATCGGGATGAGCGTCTTGAGCGCACTGACCGCACGGGCAGTCACCTGGTCGAGTCGTCCGTTCAGCTTCGAGTCCTCCGCTCGAGCGCGACGGACTTCGACGTTCGTCAGCCCGAGGTCCGCGACCTGATCGTTCAGCCATGCGACGCGTCGCTCCATCGGCTCGACGAGCACGAAGGAGACATCCGGGCGGATGATCGCGAGCACGATGCCGGGCAGGCCGGCACCGGAACCGATGTCCCCGACAAGTCCCGGCCGCAGCAGCGGAGCGACGACGGCCGAGTTCAGAATGTGCCGAGTCCAGAGACGGGGGAGCTCGAGCGGGCCGATCAGGCCGAGCTCCTCGCCGTGGTCGGCCAGCGCCTCCGTGAAGGCGCGGCCACGGTCGAGATGCTCGCCGAACAGCACGGCGGCGCCCTCGGGCTCGGGTTCGAGAAGAAGTCGATCAGTCATGTTTCACGTGAAACGCAGCGACAGTTCGTGAAGCGAGAAAGCACAGGCGCGGCGGTGGAACGCCGCGCTCAGCCGACCCGGGTGATGACGGTGTGACGCTCGGCGCCTTCGCCACGCGACTCCGAGTGGAACCCGCGCTCAGCCACGAGATCGTGCACCAGCTTGCGCTCGTACGACGACATCGGCGGCAGCGCCGCTTCCGACGCTCCGGCCTCGATGCGCTCGACGGCGCGGGTCACCAGTGCGCCGAGCTCGCTGCGGCGGGCATCGCGGGATCCGCCGATATCGAGGATGAGCCGGGAGAACGCCCCGGTCTTGGTCTGCACCGCGAGACGGGTCAGCTCCTGGAGGGCCGAGACGGTGTCGGGCTTCGACAGGACGGAGAGATTCGCTCCCTCGCCGGCGTTCACCGAGAGGTAGGCGCGGCCGTTCCGGGCATCGATGTCGATGTCGCCATCGAGATCGCAGATGTCGAGCAGCTCCTCGATGTAGTCGGCGGCGATGTCGCCTTCCTCTTCGAGCTGGTCTCGTGAACGCTCGACGGTCTCTTCATGCACGGCAGTCATCGGTTGCCTCCGTTCGGCTTCTTTCCGGCGTTCTTCGCGCGGGCCTTGCCCATCGGCTGCTGACGCTGGGTGGTGACGGGCTTCGCCGGCTCCTCGGCCTCGACGGCGTCGGACTTCTCGGTGACGAGCTTGCCCTTCTTCGCCAGGCGGGCCTCACGGGCCTTCGCCGCCTCGCTGCCGGGGGTCGGCATGTTGCGGATGACGAGGAACTGCTGGCCCATCGTCCAGAAGTTCGAGACCAGCCAGTAGAACATGACGCCGAGCGGGAACGCGACACCCGAGAACGCGAACACGAGGGGGAGCAGGTACAGCAGGATGCGCTGCTGTCGGAACATCGGGCTCGCCTTGGTCTCGGGCGACATGTTCTTCGAGACGATCTGCAGCTGCGTGATGAACTGCGACGCGGTCATCAGCACGATCATGGTGAGCGCGATGATCATCACCGACAGGCTGAACGACTGACCGGCGGTCATGGCGTTCCATTCACCGATGAACGTCGAGCTCAGCGGGGCACCGAAGAATTCGGAGTGGGCGAACGAGTTGGCGAGCTCCTGGTTGAGCACGCCGACGCCGGCCTGGTCGTGCTGGGCGCCGTTCAGCACCGAGAAGAGCGCGAAGAAGATCGGCATCTGCAGCAGCAGCGGCAGACACGAGGACAGCGGGTTGGTGCCGGTGCGCTTGTAGAGCTCCATCGTCTCGCGCGACATCGCCTCGCGTGAGAACTGGTCCTTCTTGCCCTTGTACTTGTCCTGGATCTTCTTCAGCTGGGGCGCGACCTCGAGCATGCGGCGCTGGCTCTTGATCTGGCGCACGAAGATCGGGATGAGGGCGGCGCGCACCACGATGACGAGGCCGACGATCGACAGGACCCAGGTCACACCGCCGTCGGGGTCCAGGCCGATGGAGGTCCACAGCCAGTGGAAGGCGACGAGGATGACCTCGATGGCCCACTTGATGGGCCAGAGGATGAAGCCGATGGGGTCCATGGAAGGGATCAGGCCTTTCGGGATGAAGCGGGGGAGAGCACGGATGCCACGGGCCGGGTGCCGGCAGCATGGGAGTGGTGGTCGTGGGCGGCGGCATCCGATGATGCCTCACCGCCGGTGACCCACGCGGCCGGAAGCACCCAGCCGAACGGAGTGACGCGGTACCGGTCGTGGCTCGCGGGTCGCACGTCGTCCACGCCGCCGCGCGACCACGGGTTGCATCGCAGGATGCGCCAGGCGCCGAGCACCGAGCCGATCACCAGGCCGCGCTGCTGCACGGCGCCGAGCCCGTAGGCCGAGCACGACGGGTAGTAGCGGCAGACATCGCCGTACAAGGGTGAGATCAGCGCGCGGTAGC
Source organism: Agromyces larvae (assembly GCF_022811705.1). NCBI lineage: Bacteria > Bacillati > Actinomycetota > Actinomycetes > Micrococcales > Microbacteriaceae > Agromyces > Agromyces larvae. Next base: position 3,040,258 of record NZ_CP094528.1, read on the forward strand.
CCCGAAGCAGCAGCACCCCGAGGTTGCGGGGAACGAGCAGCATGAACAGGGCGATGTCACGCACGCGGACCACCCCCCGGATACGACGACGAGCCGTGGACGACTCGACGGTCGTTCACGGCTCGACGGACCTCGGCGCGCAGCGCCGGCCAGTCGGCGACGGCTGCGGTCGGCAGCGCACGCACCACGACGTCGACCCCGGTCATGCCTTCGGCCACGAGTTCGTGACAGGCGGCCTTCAGACGACGGCGAACGAGGTTGCGGCGAACGGCGGTGCCGACCTTCTTCGAGACGATGAAGCCGAAGCGCGCGTCGGCGCCCGCATCACGGGAGCGCAGATAGCTCACCGTGTGGGCACCGGCGACCTTCGCCCCACGACGCACGACCGACCGGTAGTCGTCGGCGCTCGTGAGACGGTTGGCTTTGGCGAGCACCGAACGGACTACGCGGACAGTTCGGTGCGCCCCTTGCGGCGACGTGCCGCGAGGATGGCGCGACCCGCACGCGTGCGCATGCGGAGGCGGAAGCCGTGCTTCTTGGCGCGACGGCGGTTGTTCGGCTGGAAAGTACGCTTGCTCATTCTCAACTCCGGCTGTGTCGGATTCTCCGCGCGGGGGAGCGTCACAGGTGCTCCGGCGGGAAAGCTCAGCGCCCCAGAGGGGCAGGGTCAACTGATTAAAACTACGGCTTGATCGGCGCGCGGTCAAACTCGGACCCTGCCACGAGCGCACGATCCGAACCCAAAAGTATCGCGCAGACCTGCGGGAGTGCTGTGGATCGACACGCCCGGGCCCGCGGATCACCGTCGCGGCATTTGTCGAGCCCGGGTGCATTCGCTAGCGTGTTCAACCAGTTATCCCCAGCCTGCGGCGCGGAATCTCGGGCATCTGCCACCTCCACCCACAGCCCGTGGATAACGTTGTGAACAGTTTCCATCACGCCCGCTCGCACGTCGTTCGGGGGAATAACGACGAACGGTGCGTCGATGGCGCCGATGATTGCGGGGAGCCGATGACCGAACAGCCCATCACCGATGTCTGGGCAGCGGTCCTGGATCGGCTGAGCGAAGACGAGAGCATCACGCCGATGCTGCAGGGCTTCCTGAACCTCGTCCTGCCGAAGGGCATCGGCGGCGGCACGTTCTACCTCGAGGTGCCGAACGACTTCACCGCCAGCATGCTGAACCAGCGGATGCGAGTGCCGCTGCTGCACGCGATGGGCACGATCGAGGGTTCGTCGGTCACCTCGTTCTACGTCGTGGTGAACCCCGAGCTCGAGGAACCGCGCTCGCCCGAGGCTGCGAACCCGACCGCCGGCGGTCCGATCGGTCTCGGCGCCGGCGGCCATGCCGGTGCGCCGGTGCTGCGAGCGGTCGAGGACCTGCCCGACGGGGTGGACCACCCGGGCGCTCCGCACGCGGTGTTCGAGACATCCGCCGATCGACCGCGCGACGCGCGCCTGAATCCGAAGTACTCCTTCGACAGCTTCGTGATCGGCCAGTCCAACCGGTTCGCGCACGCGGCGGCCGTCGCGGTGGCCGAAGCGCCGGCGAAGGCGTACAACCCGCTGTTCATCTACGGCGATTCGGGCCTCGGCAAGACCCACCTGCTGCACGCCATCGGCCACTACGCGATGAGCCTGTACCCGGGGATCCGCGTGCGGTACGTGAGCTCCGAGGAGTTCACGAACGACTTCATCAACTCCATCGCGAACAACCGCGGCTCGCTGTTCCAGCAGCGCTACCGCAACGTCGACATCCTGCTCATCGACGACATCCAGTTCCTGCAGGGCAAGGCCGAGACGCAGGAGGCCTTCTTCCACACCTTCAACAACCTGCACGACCACAACAAGCAGGTCGTGATCACCAGCGATGTGCCGCCGAAGCACCTCACCGGCTTCGAGGACCGGATGCGCAGCCGGTTCGAGTGGGGCCTCATCACCGACGTGCAGGCGCCCGACCTCGAGACGCGCATCGCGATCCTGCGCAAGAAGGCGCAGTCGGAGCAGTTGCAGGTTCCCGATGACATCCTCGAGTACATGGCGTCGAAGGTGTCGAGCAACATCCGCGAGCTCGAGGGCACCTTGATCCGCGTGACGGCGTTCGCGAGCCTCAACCGCACCCCGGTCGACATGCCCCTGGTGCAGACGGTCCTGAAGGACCTCATCACGGATGACACGGACAATGTCGTGGCGCCGGTCGACATCATCACGGCGACGGCCGACTACTTCAAGCTCACGGTCGACGACCTCTACGGTTCGAGCCGGTCGCAGGCGGTCGCGACCGCGCGCCAGATCGCGATGTACCTCTGCCGCGAGATGACGAGTCTGTCGCTGCCGAAGATCGGGCAGTTGTTCGGCAACCGCGACCACACGACGGTGATGTACGCGAACAAGAAGATCTCGGAGCTCATGAAGGAGCGCCGGTCGATCTACAACCAGGTCACCGAGCTGACCTCGCGGATCAAGCAGACGTCGCGCGTGCGCTGAGCCCGGCGTTCGCCGCGGCATCCGATCTGCTCGAATCCGACCCGCGAATCGCAAGGTTGTCGGAGCCCTCGGGTTAACCAACTGTCTCTTAACGGTGTTAACCGTTGTGGAAACTGTGGATGGTGTTCGGTGATCCGCGCCAGCTCGCCGATCGGGGGCCATCGCAGCTGTGCACGGTGTGTGGGATTCCACCGGTCGGGCGGTCGAACGACGGATGCCGCCGAGCGCGTTGTCCACAGGCCGGCTCGCCGTCTCAACAGCCGTCAGGCGGTTGCTCGTTAACAATCCACAGGATTTCCACATCTGTGAGGAACGTCCTGAACGGGCCGCACAGCGCGCCGGAACTCGCCCGTGCGCGCCGTGATCGTCCCGATAGCATGGGGATGCATCCAGCTGCTCCACGACGGGAGAACCGTGAAGTTCCAGGTCAATCGCGACGTCTTCAGCGAGGCGGTCTCGTTCGCCGTCAAGCTGCTGCCCCAGCGCACCACCCTGCCGATCCTCTCGGGCGTGCTCATCGAGGCCTCGGGCGACGGCCTCGTGCTGAGCTCGTTCGACTACGAGGTGTCGAGCCGCACCGAGATCCAGGCCGACGTCGATGAGCCGGGCACGGTGCTCGTGTCGGGGCGCCTGCTCGCCGAGATCGCCGGCCGACTGCCGAACGCACCGGTCCGCATCGCCACCGAAGACAGCCGCATCTCGGTCAAGAGCGGGTCGGCGAGCTTCACCCTGCTGTCGATGCCCGTCGAGGAGTACCCGTCGATCCCCGAGATCGGCGAGCAGTCGGGCGTCGTGCCGGCCGACGAGTTCGCGGCCGCGGTCGCGCAGGTCGCCGTGGCCGCGTCGCGCGACGACGTCACCCCGGTGATCACCGGCGTGCAGCTCGAGGTGCGCGAGAACAACCTGAGCCTCGTCGCGACCGACCGGTACCGGGTGGCCATCCGCGAGCTCGAATGGGACGGCGGCGGCGTGGCCGATTCGACCGAGCTCACCGCGCTCGTGCCGGCGCGCACCCTGCAGGAGGTCGGCAAGACCTTCGGGCACTCGGGCACCATCTCGGTCGCGATCACGAGCCGTGACGACCGCGAACTCATCGCGTTCAGCGCCGAGAAGAAGACGGTGACGTCGCTGCTCATCAAGGGCAACTTCCCGCCCGTGCGCCGGCTCTTCCCCGAGACGGTCGACAACTACGCCGTCATGAACACCGCCGAGCTCATCGAGGCGACCCGACGCGTCGCCCTGGTGCTCGAGCGTGAAGCGGCGCTTCGCTACAGCTTCGGGCAGGACGGCCTCACCCTGGAGGCGATCGGCAGCGAGCAGGCGCAGGCGTCCGAGCAGGTCGATGCGATCCTCACCGGCGACGAGACCGTCGTGTCGCTGAAGCCGCAGTTCCTGCTCGACGGGCTGAGCGCGGTGCCGAGCGAGTTCGTGCGCATCTCGTTCACGAAGACCGAGAACCCGAACAAGCCGGGCCCGGTGCTGATCACCAGCCAGACCTCGCGCGAGCAGGCCGGCGCCGACAGCTACCGATACCTGCTGCAGCCGAACCTGCTGCTGCGCTGAGCTGGTCGAAGCTCGCTGAGCTGGTCGAAGCTCGCTGAGCTGGTCGAAGCGGGCCCGCTCCCTTCGACGGGCTCAGGGAGCTTCGCGGGTGAGGGCCCGCTCCCTTCGACGGGCTCAGGGAGCTTCGCGGGTGAGGGCCCGCTCCCTTCGACGGGCTCAGGGAGCTTTGTGGGTCGGGGTGTGTGCTCCCTTCGACGGGCTCAGGGAGCTTCGCGGGCGGAAGGTCGGCGGTCGGCGGTAGCGTGATGAGCCGAATCGTCGAAGGGAGGCCAGCGTGCATGTCGCGAAGCTCTCCCTCACCGACTACCGCAACTACGCTCGGGCCGAGCTCGACCTCGCTCCCGGGGCGACCGTGCTCGTGGGGCGCAACGGTCAGGGCAAGACCAACCTCGTCGAGGCGATCGGGTACCTCGCGACGCTCGGCTCGCACCGTGTCTCGGGCGATCAGCCGCTGATCCGCGCCGGGGCCGATGCGGCGATCGTGCGCGCCCTGCTCACGCACGGCGAACGGGAAGTGCTCGTCGAACTGCAGCTCAATCGTCAGGGTGCGAACCGTGCGCAGGTGAATCGTTCGCCGGCCAAGCCGCGTGACCTGCCGAGGGTCGCGCATTCGGTGCTGTTCGCGCCCGAAGACCTCGCGATCGTGCGCGGCGAGCCGTCGGTGCGCCGGCGCATGCTCGATGAACTGCTGGTGCAGCTCACTCCACGCCTGTCGGGGGTGATGGCCGACTACGACCGGGTTCTGCGGCAGCGCAACTCCCTGCTGAAGTCGGCGCGGGCTCGTGGGCTGGCCGCCGCCGCGTTGCCGACACTCGACATCTGGGACGAACGGCTCGTCGAGCTGGGGTCCGAACTCATCGACCGACGGCTCGGGCTGATCGCCGACCTCGCCGAACCGCTCGCGGCGGCGTACGGGGCGATCGTCGACGCCGACCACGGCCCGTCGATGCGGGCGGTGCTGTCGATCGACGGGGCCGATGCCGAAGATGAGGGCGGCGGGGGGCTCGAGACGCGTCCGGCTGCGGCGGGGGACGAGGCGGGGTCGACCGCCGACCGCTTCGCCGCCGCGCTCGCCCGCCTCCGGCCGAAGGAGCTCGAGCGCGGGGTGACCCTCGCCGGTCCGCACCGCGACGACGTGCTGCTGCTCCTCAACGATCTGCCGGCGAAGGGCTACGCGAGCCATGGCGAGTCGTGGTCGTTCGCCCTCGCGCTTCGGCTCGCGTCAGCCGAGCTGCTGCGCCGCGACTCGTCGACGGGCGACCCGGTGCTCGTGCTCGACGACGTGTTCGCCGAACTCGATCGGCGTCGGCGTGATCGGCTCGCGTCGGCGATCGCGGGGTACGAGCAGGTGCTGGTGACGGCGGCCGTCCTCGAGGACGTGCCCGAACCGCTGACCGCGCGTATCGTGCACATCGACGCGGGGCGCATCATCGACGGGGAACGGGCGGAGGAGGCATCCGATGGCTGAGATCTCCGAGGCATCCCGGCTCTACCGCCACTTCCGCGAGATCTTCGGCGACGATCGCCCGCGCCGCCGATTGCGGCGCACCGGGGCCGAAGTGATGGGGCGCACCGGAAGCGAGCCGTTCGCGCCGGGGCGAGACCCCAAGCCGCTCGGCGACGCGATCGATCAGCTCAGCACCCAGCTCGGCTGGCAGGGGCCGCTGTCGCAGCACGACCTGCTCTCGAGCTGGGCCGAGTTGGCCGGCGCCGAGATCGCGAAGCACTCCGAACCGGTTGCGATCGAGGGCGGCGTGCTGCAGGTGCGCTGCGAGTCGACGGCGTGGGCGACGCAGCTGCGCATGATGCGCTCCGAACTGCTGTCGCGCATCCTCGAGCGGCACCCCGACGCGGGGGTCGACACCATCCGCTTCCAGGGGCCAGACGCCCCCACGTGGAAACATGGCCCCAGATCGGTTCCAGGGCGCGGCCCACGCGATACCTACGGCTAGGGAACCGAATTCGGTCGCTTCGACCTCGTAATCGCCTCAGAACGGCGTATTCCGGCCGGGGCGGTGGCCCCGGTGCGATAGGATCGAGAGTCGCCAGAACGACGGTTTGGAGCCTGATTCACCCATGACAGCGGAACCGACGAAGGCCCAGAGTGCGCCCGAATACGGCGCCGACGCGATCCAGGTTCTCGAGGGCCTCGAAGCGGTCCGCAAGCGGCCGGGCATGTACATCGGCTCGACGGGCCCGCGCGGCCTGCACCACCTGGTGTACGAGATCGTGGACAACTCGGTCGACGAGGCGCTCGCCGGCGTCGCGACCGACATCGACGTGACGATCCTCGCCGACGGCGGCATCCGCGTCACCGACGACGGTCGCGGCATCCCGGTCGGCATCCACAAGACCGAGGGCCGGTCGACCGTCGAGGTCGTGCTCACCGTGCTGCACGCCGGCGGCAAGTTCGGCGGCGGCGGCTACGCGGTCTCGGGCGGCCTGCACGGCGTGGGTTCGTCCGTCGTGAACGCGCTCTCCAGTCGGCTGAACGTCGAGGTGAAGCGCGAGGGCCATGTCTGGCGCCAGTCCTTCACGGTCGGGGTTCCCGACGCGCCGCTCTCGCAGGACGAGGCGATCCCCGAGTCCGAGACCGGCACGACCGTCACCTTCTGGCCGAGCGCCGACATCTTCGAGACCGTCGAGTTCGACTACGAGACGCTCCGCACGCGGTTCCAGCAGTACGCGTTCCTCAACAAGGGGCTGCGCATCACGCTCACCGACCTGCGCGGCTCCGACGAGGCGGCCGATCCGGCCGACGTCGACCTCGACACGGATGCCCCGACCGTCGGCCCTCGCAGCGACACGTTCCTCTACGAGCGCGGCCTCGTCGACTACGTCGAATACCTCAACCGGTCGAAGAAGGCCGAACTGGTCAACGACGAGATCATCTCGTTCGAGGCGGAGGACACCGAGCGCAAGATCGCGCTCGAGGTCGCGATGCAGTGGACGACGGCCTACACCGAGTCGGTGCACACCTACGCGAACACCATCAACACGCACGAGGGCGGCACCCATGAAGAGGGCTTCCGTGCGGCGCTCACGACGCTCGTCAACAAGTACGCCCGCGAGAAGGGCATCCTGAAGGAGAAGGACGACAACCTCTCCGGCGACGACGTGCGCGAGGGCCTCACCGCGGTCATCTCGATCAAGCTCGGCGAACCGCAGTTCGAAGGGCAGACGAAGACCAAGCTCGGCAACACCGAGGCGAAGTCCTTCGTGCAGCGCGTCACGGGCGAGCAGCTCGGCGACTGGTTCGACCGCAATCCTCAGCAGGCGCGCGAGATCATCCGCAAGGCCATCCAGGCGGCGACCGCCCGCATCGCCGCTCGCAAGGCGCGCGAGGCGACCCGCCGCAAGGGGTTCCTCGAGTCGAGCGGCATGCCGGGCAAGCTGAGCGACTGCACGTCGAAAGACCCGACGATCTCCGAGATCTTCCTCGTCGAGGGCGATTCGGCCGGCGGCTCCGCCAAGACGGGCCGCAACCCCGAGACGCAGGCCATCCTCCCGCTGCGCGGGAAGATCCTGAACGTCGAGAAGGCACGTCTCGACCGGGCGCTCGGCAACGCCGAGATCCAGGCCATGATCACCGCGTTCGGCACCGGAATCGGCGAGGACTTCAACGCCGAGAAGGCCAGGTACCACAAGATCGTGCTGATGGCCGATGCCGACGTCGACGGCCAGCACATCACGACGCTGCTGCTGACGCTGCTGTTCCGGTACATGCGCCCGCTCATCGAAATGGGGTACGTGTACCTCGCGCAGCCGCCGCTGTACCGCCTGAAGTGGACGAACGCCGAGCACGAGTACGTCTACTCCGACCGCGAGCGCGACGCACTGCTGGCGGAGGGCCTGGCCAACGGCAAGCGCCTCCAGAAGGAGAACGGCGTCCAGCGCTACAAGGGTCTCGGCGAGATGAACCATCAGGAGCTCTGGGACACCACGATGAACCCCGAGTCCCGCACGCTGCTGCAGGTCACGGTCGACGACGCGGCCGCGGCCGACGAGATCTTCTCGACCCTCATGGGCGACGACGTCGAGAGCCGTCGTTCGTTCATCCAGAAGAACGCGAAGGACGTGCGCTTCCTGGACATTTGACCGATGCGCGCCGCTCGCTGAGCTTGTCGAAGCGGCGCCGGCACGACGGTGAGCCCCCTTCGACAGGCTCAGGGGGCGGACAGAGCGAAGAAGAGAACGAATGGCAGACGAGACCGAACTGAACGACGAGGGCCCCGGCATCCACGGGCGAATCGACCAGGTCGACCTGAACCTGGAGATGCAGCGCTCGTATCTCGACTACGCGATGAGCGTGATCATCGGGCGTGCGCTGCCCGACGTGCGCGACGGCCTGAAGCCCGTGCACCGTCGCGTGATCTACACGATGTACGACGGCGGGTACCGCCCCGACCGCGCGTTCTCGAAGTGCACGCGCGTCATCGGCGATGTCATGGGTCAGTTCCACCCGCACGGCGACTCGTCGGTGTACGACGCGCTCGTCCGGCTCGTGCAGCCGTGGTCGCTGCGCTACCCGCTGGCGCTCGGTCAGGGCAACTTCGGCTCGCCCGGCAACGACGGCGCCGCGGCCCACCGGTACACCGAGACCAAGATGTCGCCGCTCGCCATCGAGATGGTGCGCGACATCGAGGAAGAGACCGTCGACTTCCAGGACAACTACGACGGTCGCACCCAGGAGCCGACGGTGCTGCCGTCGCGGTTCCCGAACCTGCTGGTCAACGGGTCGGTCGGCATCGCGGTCGGTATGGCCACGAACATCCCTCCGCACAATCTGCGCGAGGTCGCGGATGGTGCACTGTGGGCTCTGGAGCATCCGGATGCTTCGCACGAAGAGCTGCAGGAAGCCCTGATCCACCGGATCAAGGGGCCCGACTTCCCGACCGGGGCGCAGATCCTCGGGCAGAAGGGCATCATCGACGCGTACCGCACCGGGCGCGGCTCGATCACGATGCGCGCCGTCGTCAGCGTGGAGGAGATCCAGGGCCGCACCTCGCTCGTCGTCACCGAGCTGCCGTACCAGGTCAACCCCGACAACCTAGCGATCAAGATCGCCGATCTGGTCAAGGACGGCAAGGTCTCGGGCATCGCCGACATCCGCGACGAGTCCTCGGGCCGCACCGGTCAGCGCCTGGTGATCGTGCTGAAGCGCGACGCCGTGGCGAAGGTCGTGCTGAACAACCTCTACAAGCACACCCAGCTGCAGGAGAACTTCGGCGCGAACATGCTCGCGATCGTCGACGGCGTGCCGCGCACGCTCTCGATCGACGGGTTCATCACGCACTGGATCGACCACCAGGTCGAGGTCATCGTGCGGCGCACCGAGTTCCGCCTGCGCAAGGCCGAAGAGCGCATGCACATCCTGCGCGGGTACCTGAAGGCGCTCGACGCGCTCGACGAGGTCATCGCGCTGATCCGCCGCTCGGCGACCGTCGAGGACGCCCGCGAGGGGCTGAAGCAGCTCCTCGACATCGACGACCTGCAGGCCGACGCGATCCTCGCGATGCAGTTGCGCCGGCTCGCCGCGCTCGAGCGCCAGAAGATCCACGAAGAGGCCGACAAGCTCGAACTGGAGATCGCCGACTACCGCGACATCCTCGCGACGCCCCTGCGCCAGCGCACGATCATCGCCGACGAGCTGCGCGAGATCGTCGACAAGTTCGGCGACGAGCGTCGTACGCACATCATTCCGGGCTTCGACGGCGACATGAGCGTGGAAGACCTCATCCCCGAAGAGGAGATGGTGGTCACCGTCACGCACGGCGGGTACGTGAAGCGCACGCGCAGCGACAACTACCGGTCGCAGCACCGCGGCGGCAAGGGCGTGAAGGGTGCGCAGCTGCGCGCCGACGACGTGGTCGAGCACTTCTTCGTCACGACGACGCACCACTGGCTGCTGTTCTTCACCGACAAGGGCCGTGTCTACCGGGCGAAGACGTACGAGCTGCAAGAGGGCGGTCGCGACGCGAAGGGCCAGCACCTGGCCAACCTCCTCGAACTCCAGCCCGACGAGCAGATCGCCGAGATCCTCGACATCCGCGACTACGGGGTGGCCGAATACCTCGTACTCGCGACGCGTGCCGGCCTCGTGAAGAAGACGGCGCTGAAGGCGTACGACACCAACCGTTCCCGCGGGGTCATCGCGATCAACCTGAACGAGGGCGACGAGCTCGTCTCGGCGATGCTCGTGAGCGAGCGCGACGAGATCCTGCTCGTCTCGCGGAAGGGCATGTCGCTCCGATTCGAGGCGACCGACGAGGCGCTGCGCCCGATGGGGCGTGCGACCGCCGGCGTGAAGGGCATGTCGTTCCGTCCGGGCGACGCGCTGCTCGAGGCATCCGTCGTGTCCTCGTCGGAGGCCACCGGAGCCGACGCGTACCGCGATGACGCGACCGGCGAACTGGTCAGCCCCACCGACGCGTACACGTTCGTGGTGACCGAGGGCGGCTACGCCAAGCGCACCGCGATCGAGGAGTACCGCAAGCAGCAGCGCGGCGGCCTCGGCATCAAGGTCGCCAAGCTGAGCGACGAACGAGGAGACCTCGCGGGCTCCCTGATCGTCTCCCGAGACGACGAGGTTCTCGTGGTTCTTGCCAGCGGCAAGGTGGTACGCTCTGACGTCGCCGAGGTGCCCGCCAAGGGTCGCGACACGATGGGCGTCGTCTTCGCGAAGTTCGCGGCCGACGATCGGATCATCGCCGTCGCGAAGAACTCCGAGCGTAACCTCGATGCAGAACCGGCCGACCCCGAACCGACCGACGCTGAGGCGGCAGAGCCCGAAGCGGCCCGACCCGCAGAAGAGGAGTAACCCCCGATGAGTAGCGTCGCCGACAAGCTCGCGCGCAAGTCGACCCGCAAGCCTCCGGCCAAGCAGGTTCGCCTGCGCCTCGTGTACATCGACTTCTGGTCGGCGGTGAAGCTGTCGTTCCTGGTGGCGGTGTGTCTCGCGGTCATCAACATCGTCGCGACCTTCCTGGTCTACACGGTGCTGAACTCGACCGAGATCTTCGACCAGGTGAACTCGATCGTGAAGGACGTCGCGGGTTCGGGCACCGATCTCACCGCGATCTTCTCGATGGGCAACGTGATGGGCTTCGCCATCGTCACCTCGTTGATCAACCTGGTCGTCACGACCGCGATCGGCGCCATCATCGCGGTGCTGTACAACCTCAGCGTGAAGATCACCGGCGGCCTGCTGGTCGGGTTCACGAACAACTGACCCTTCGACGGGCTCAGGGCACCGCCCTTCGACGGGCTCAGGGACCGGTGGCCGGCCTCGATTCGGAGTTTCGCTTCGGGTCGGGTAGGCTTTCCCTCGGCCGAAATTCCGGGGATATAGCTCAGGCGGTTAGAGCGCTTCGCTGATAACGAAGAGGTCCGAGGTTCAAGTCCTCGTATCCCCACACAGTGCCCTTTGAAGGGCGTGAAAACTCCAGACCCGGATGCATCGCATCCTTCGGGGCCTTAGCTCAGTTGGTAGAGCGCCTGCTTTGCAAGCAGGATGTCAGGAGTTCGATTCTCCTAGGCTCCACAGGATCAGAATCCCCGAGATATACGCTGGATCAGCGGAATCTCGGGGATTCTTAGGTCTCGATGTTGTTAGCCATCCTGCGTAACGGTAGCAATATGGTGATCATGGGTAGTAATTGCTGTTTAGTCGAGTGCGCCCCGAGCGCCGGCGCGAGCCGCGAAACCATGGGACCCTGGAGCGTCGGCTCCGATCATGTGCGCCCGGTGCGCCTTGGCGCGCTATCTTCCTAGAACGAAGACCGTGGGCTTGCACGGCACGACGGCCGAATGCAAAGCCTGACCGGCAGAGGTGCGTGCCTGCGCGTCTCGGCGCTGCCCGGTGCGAGGCTTAACTTTGGTCTATCGTCTTCCGTCTTGGAAGGCGACATTGAAGGTGACAGGAACGCCCGGTTGACCGAGGCGACAGCGAGCGATAGGTGCAGCGCAAGATGAGTGGTCGGCTAGGCAGTGTTGCTAAATCGTGCGTTGAGCCACGCCAGGGTCGCGGCGAGGCAGAGCGCGGAGTGATAGCTGCGGGCGGTCTTGTCTGAGCGCATCGCGATACCGCGCCATTTCTTCAACTCGTTGAAGCAGCGTTCAACGACATTCCGGCCTCGGTAGCGGCGGCGTTGCTCATCGCCGAAGTCGATCGGCCGACCCCGGCGCTTCCGACGGTGCGCGATCTGATCGGCACGTTCGGGGATCGTGGCCGCGATGCCGTGCGCACGCAGCCACGCCCGGTTCGCTTTCGACGGGTAGCCCTTGTCCGCGATCACCCGGTCCGGGCGCGTCCGCGGACGTCCCGCCGCGCCGGGGACGCGGATCTGCGAGAGCGTCTCGCTCAGCAGGCTGGTGTCGGCGACCTGACCGCCGGTGAGCACGAACGCCAGCGCCCGCCCCTTCCCGTCGCAGACCAGGTGGTTCTTCGTCGTCAGGCCGCCGCGGGACCGGCCGATCGCGTGATCAGGCGGCTCCGGACCGTATTTCTTGTAGTTCGATCCCGCCCCCTGTGGCACGGGGCAGGGTCGCGCCGTGCTGATGCACGCGCACGATCGTCGAATCGATCGACGCGACCCAGTCCAGATCCCCAGCCTGGTGAGCGTGCGACTGGACCTGTTCGAGCACGGCCGCCCAGACGCCCGCGTGGGACCACCTGTTGAAGTTCTTGTACAGCGTGTTCCAGTTCCCGAACCGCTCCGGGACATCCCGCCACGGCGCTCCCGTGCGGAATCGCCACACGGTCGCCTCGACCACGGTGCGCGCATCGACCGGGGGACGTCCCGTCGCCTTCGGCGCTGGGAACAACGGGCCGATCACAGCCCACACCTCGTCAGAGATCACATCGCGAGACACGCCCTCAAGACTCACCCACGAGCAGCCCGAACAGGTTTAGCAACACGCCCTAGGTCGCTACTTGTGGGTGATCTCGCCGCGGGCCAGCTCACGGTCAGGAACGCAGGCAGCGGCACAGACACGACGAAGACGCGCGCGAGCCGACGTACGCTCCCCGTTCCAGAGACCGTGCTTCCGTGGCTCACCAGTGTCATCGCTGATCGCCCCAAGAGCGCCTACGTGTTTGCCAGCCCACGCAGAGTCGGTCGAGCTGTAGCGAAGACGTATCCCAATCAGGCCCTGACCCGTGCAGTGGCGAGAGCGAATGACGGTCGCGCGGAGTCGATCAAACGCATCACCGTTCACGGGCTCAGACACACCTTCGCGGCGATCACGCTCTCCGAGGCCGGTGGTGACATCCTGTCTGTCTCCCGTGCGATGGGGCACGCGAAACCCTCCATCACGCTGGACAAGTACGGGCATCTTGCGCCCGCCGGCCTCGCGCCGCTCATGGCGAAGATTGACGCTCTGGTGAATTCACTTGCACCCGCGGCCTGAACGTGTGCGGTTGAGGGGGTGGACTGTCCCTCGCCTTGCGTTCAACCGCCCCTGCGGCCCGAGACGCGGGGCGGCGCACCCCTTATTTTGGGGCCACAACCCGGTCGGTGCGAGACGAAAAGCACCGCTATCTTCGATCCATGATGCCGTCTTACGCGCTAGTCATCGCGCGTGACAACAAGTTCGCGTACCTTGCGCCACCGACACTCGATGGCGCCTGTGCAGCGTTGAAACTGGGGCCGATGGGTCGGGACCTGTCTTGGCCGAGCACTCATGGATACGCCGCTGAGGTGCCGAATCACGCCGGGTTGCAGCTTGCGTACCTCGATGAGGGCAATCCGGAAGCGACGCCTCTTCCCGCGCTGTTGGCACCGTCGCTTGGGGAGCAGCAGGCGATCTGCGAGCAGTTGCGTCCCGTCGCCATGCGAAATGAGTGGAACTCGGAGCTTCGCCTGGCGTTCGCCGCACACCTCACGAACTATGCCGCTCAATGCTTGTGGAACCAACAGGTTCTTGAGCTCGTCGAAGCGATTAATGAGAGCGTCGAGATCTTCGTGGAAGTCGGGCAGGGGAGCTCAGCGCTCGTCGCGCAAGCTTGGAAGGGGCTCGCTGCAGCGGAGTACAACCTGGCCTTGGCTGGACTGCTGATCGGAGAAGCAGACATCGCCCGCAATTCGCACGAACTGGCCTTCTCGGCGCTAGCTGAGGTTCCTGGACATGCCCGCGACATGGGATACGAGTTCATCGACTCAGCTGCCTCGCGCCTTGGGACTCGGATCGAGCACGCTTTCATGAAAAGTGCATAGGGTTCCTCGGGCTGCTCAAGTCTGCGTCCTCTGCGCCCCTTGTGCGCCCAAACGTCGGGCAGAGCCGCAGAATTGCGCGGATAACGATTGCTTTGCAAGCAGGATGTCAGGAGTTCGATTCTCCTAGGCTCCACAATCACTCCAGAACCCCGGAATCCCGCGTTGGCCGCGAGATTCCGGGGTTCTGTCCTTTCGCACCAGGTCCACTTCGCCCGGCATCTGGTCGAGGGCGCCACCGGCGCGGTACTCACGCCCTCGTGAGCGCGTGAGTACCGCAGTGACTCCCTCTCGATCGAACAGCTGCGCAGTTCGCGCTCTGTCACTGCAGATCGAGGCTGACGGTGACGTAGGAGTGCGCGGGCAGGTCGAGCTCGAGCCCGCGCGGGTGGGGCCGCACGCCGTCGTGCGCGTTCGGCGCGACGGCGTCGAGCTGCTCCGGGGTGTTGTGCGCATCTAGCGCGGACGCGGTCAGCGCCCGCGCCTCGTGGCCGACGACGTCGCGGCCGCGCAGGTCGAGCACGATCGTGCGATCGGTGTCGACATCGAGGTTCGACAACGAGATGAGCGCGGAGTCGCCCTTCACCGACGCGGACGCCGAGACCAGCGGCAGCTCGGACCCGTCCACGGTGCGGGTCTCCACGCCGCGCAGGTGCACCGCGAGCGCGGAGGCGTCGTGGTGCCCGGCGTTCATGGCGAAGACGTGGTAGGTCGGCGTGAGCACCAGCGCACCCGAGTCGGGGTCGGTGAGGATCATCGCCTGCAGCACGTTGACCGTCTGCGCGATGTTCGCCATCACGACCCGCTCCGCGTGCCGGTGGAAGGCGTCGAAGTGCATCGAGGCGACCAGTGCGTCGCGCAGCGTGTTCTGCTGGTACAAGAACCCCGGGTTAGTGCCCGTGGCGACGTTCCACCAGGTGCCCCACTCATCGACGACCAGGCCCACCTTGCGGTGAGGGTCGTATCTGTCCATCACCGTCGAGTGGCGGGTGAGGAGCTCCTCCATGCGCTGCGCCCTGGCCATCGCCGTGTACCACTCGTCCGTGCTGAACTCGGTGGCATCGCCCTTGTCGCTCCAGGTGCCCGTCATCGTGTAGTAGTGCAGCGACACCGCCTGGAACGGGCGGGCCGGCTCGGCCGGGTCGGCGGCCAGGTCGTCGAACGAGCGCATCAGCGTCTCGGTCCAGTGCAGGTCCGCGTCGCTCGCGCCGGCCGCGATCCGGTACAGATCGTTGTCGCCGTGGTTGCGCGAGTAGGTGGCGTACTGCCGGGCCAGCGAAGCGAACTGCTCCGCTCGCAGGCTCCCGCCGCACCCCCACGCCTCGTTCCCCAGCCCCCAGAACGGTACCCGCCACGGCTCGTCGCGCCCGTTCGCCCGGCGCAGCGCCGCCATGGGGGAGTCGTCCGCACGGGTCAGGTACTCGACCCAGTCCGACATCTCCTGGACCGAACCGGACCCGACGTTCCCCGACACGTACGGGACCGCGTCGAGCAGCTCGCACAGGTCCATGAACTCGTGGGTGCCGAACGCGTTGTCCTCGACCACGTCTCCCCAGTGGGAGTTGACCATCCGTGGTCGCTGGTCGCGCGGGCCGATGCCGTCACGCCAGTGGTAGTCATCGGCGAAGCAGCCCCCCGGCCAGCGCAGGTTCGGGATCTGCAGGTTTCGCAGGGCCGACACGACGTCGGATCGGATGCCGCGCACGTTCGGGATGGGCGAGTCCTCTCCCACCCAGAACCCGCCGTAGATGCACCGCCCCAGGTGCTCCGCGAAGTGCCCGTACACGTGCCGACTGATCGTCGCACCGGGAAGGTCGAGGTCGATGATCGCTGTCGTGGTGGTCGTCATATGTCTTCCTGTTGCCTGATGATCTGCAGAACTGGTCGCGCCCTCCGGGCGCGCATCGATGAGGCGGGCTACGCCCTGCCGCGGGTGGATCCGCGCACGACGAGTCGGACGGGTACGACGACGTGCTCGGCTGGACCGTCCCAACCCGCGATCCGCCGGTGCAGCATCCCGACGGCCTTCTCGGCGAGCTCCTCGTGGTTGGCGTCGACCGAGGTGAGGCCGGGCGGCACGAACTGCACCATCTCGAGGTTGTCGAAGCCCGTGACCTGGACGTCCTCGGGGATGCGCAGCCCGCGCTCCGCCAGCGCCGAGATCGCTCCGAGCGCGATGACATCGGTGATCGAGCAAACCCCGTCGAAGGGCAGACCCGAGTCGATGACCTCCAGCAGCGCATCACGCGCTGCGGCTGAACTGTACTCGGAGATCGGCACCACGTACCGCGGGTCGACGCCCAGTCCGGCGTCGGTCATGGCACGCTCCCACCCGAGACGGCGGTCCGAGGACATCGTGTGCCCGGGGTCGAACGTGCCGCCCAGCGCCACGATGCGCCGGGAACCGCCGTCGATCATGTGCGCCGTGGCGAGCCGGGCGCCCTCCTCGTTCGCGAGCCGGACGTGATCGAAACGCTCGGGCGCGTCGCGCTCGCCGAGCAGGACGATGGGCGTCGACGTGCGAACCCGCTCCAGCCGGTCGATGTCGAGGCCGGCCACTGACAGCAGCACGCCGTCGTAGAGGCGGAGGCGGGAGACGCTCAGCGCCTCCATCTCCTGTTCGGGGCCCCCACCCGTGCGCTCGAGGACCAGGTGTCGTCCTTCCGACTCAACCCGCAGCGCGATCTCGTCCGAGACCTCGCCGAAATAGTCGTGGAACGACGGAGCGATGAACGCGACGGTGTCCGTCCGTCCGGCCCGCAGGTGGCGTGCCGTCAGATTGACCTCGTATCCGAGCGCCTCGACGGCCGCCATGACGCGGGCACGCGTCGTCTCGCCGACCGGAAGCCGCTCGTTGAGGACGTTCGACACCGTCATGACCGAGACGCCGGCCTCACGGGCGACATCCGCCATCCTCACCATCAATCCAACCCTCCCACCTCGTCAGGCCAACTCGTGGCCTTGTGCATGCCCGGACGTGGGACCGGCCGCGACCTCGAAGCCAACCCAATATATCGATAAAGTCACAGCGCTACTGACTGGCTTGACGGCTGCCGCCGGTGTCGTAGTGTATCGATACATTCACCCGGGATGGAGTTCGAGGGGCGCACCGCCTCGTACGAAGATCACGGAATTTTCGATCAAAGAAGAGAGAAACTGGTGAAAACCGCAAGCAAGAAGTTGCCAACGCTGGTCCTGGCTGCTGCAGTCTCGCTGAGCCTGTTCGGGTGCGCCCCCGCCGAGGTCGCTCCGGAGGATGTCGTCATCCCCGAGGGTGATCTGGCCGACCAGTCGGGAACGCTGACCCCCAGCAACCCCACGACGCTCACGACGTGGATCACGTCCGCACAGCAGGCCCCGGCCCCCGACAACAAGATCACGAAGCTGCTCCAGGAGAAGCTCGGCGTCACCCTGGAGTACGAGATCATCGCTCCGGACAACGTCGACCAGAAGATCGGCGTCATGCTCGCCGGCGGTGACTTCCCCGACCTCGTGGGCACCACCGACCTGAAGCTGCGTCTCCTTGAGGGTGGCGCTCTGCTGCCCCTGGACGACATGCTGGCCACCGGGGACTACCCCAACATCTCCACGCACGTCGAGGACGACATCAAGAAGATGAGCTACTCGGGTGGAGAGGTCGACCCGGGCCTGTACATCATCCCGAACTACAACCGCTTCTACGGCGAGATCACGGGCGGCGTGTACTACGGTCCCGCGTTCTGGATCCAGAAGCGCGTCCTCGAGGAGGCCGGCTACCCGGACCTCGAGAACATGACGCTCGACCGCTACTTCAAGCTCATCGAGGACTACAAGGCGAAGCACCCCGAGACCGACGGCATCCCGACCGTGGGCTTCGAGCTGCTGGCGTCCACGGGCCGCGAGTGGGGCATGACGAACCCGCCGGCGCTGCTGGCCGGTTCCCCGAACAACGGTGGCGTGATCGTCGACGAAGACGGCGACGCAGAGATCTACGCCGACAAGGACATCGCGAAGGACTTCTACAAGGTCCTCAACGAGAAGTACGCCGACGGGATCGTCGACCCCGAGTCCTTCACTCTGACGTTCGACCAGTACACCGCGAAGCTGGCCACCGGCGCCGTGCTCGGTATGCACGACCAGGGCTGGAACTTCCAGACCGCCACCGACTCGCTGAAGAGCGCCGGCAAGGACGAGTACACCTACGTGCCGCTCATGCCCGTCTACGAGGGCGTGGAGCCCTGGTACGCCGACCGCGATGTCATGAACACCAACCAGGGCTTCGGCGTCTCGGTCTCCAGCAAGCAGCCCGAGAAGGCGCTGAAGTTCATCGACCTCATGCTCAGCGAGCCCTGGCAGAAGGTGCTCTCGTGGGGCATCGCGGGTGAAGACTACGAGGTCGGCGACGACGGCGTCTTCTACCGCACGGAGGAGCAGCGGGCCAACCGCCAGGACCTCACGTGGCGCTCTTCCAACCGCCTCGAGGCGCTGATCGACATCCTGCCCAAGCACAATGGCCAGTTCACCGACGGCAACGCCTACAGCCCCGACGACCAGCCCACCGAGTTCTTCGAGACGCTGAGCGACTACGACCGCGGCATCATGGAGCAGTACGGCAAGAAGACCTGGCGCGAGTTCGTGAACGCGCCGCCGGAGAACCCGAAGTACTACCCGGCGTGGAGCATCGGGCTCGACGACGAGGCCACGCAGGTCAACCAGCAGCTGACCGACGCTAACGTGCAGAACCTGCCGAAGGTCATCGCCGGTAGCCCGTCCGACTTCGAGAAGAACTGGAAGTCCTACGTCGACGCCATCCACGCCATCGACGTGAAGGTCTACGAGGACGCCATCAACGAGGGCATCCAGGACCGTCTGGCCAACTGGTAACAGGCAGTGAGCAGTCGTGGTGGGGGCGCACCTTCGCCCCCACCACGACTCACTCTCGCTCACCACCTATTTCTGACGATGAGGTTGGACAGATGACTACCGCCACGGTCGGCACCCCGACGACCGCACCCGGGCCCGCGCCCGTCCCCGTGCCCGCGCCCAGCTCGAGCGCCCCGAAGCGCACACCCCCGAGGAAGTCAGCGAAGGGCCCCCGGCGCAAGATCACCTGGGACAGGGTCTGGGCGCAGCGAGCGCTGATCGCGATGGCCGTCCCGCTGCTGCTCTACCAGATCCTGTTCAAGTACGTCCCGGCCTACGGCTGGGCGATCGCATTCCAGGACTACAAGCCCGGGCGCGGCAGCGTCTGGAACCAGGAATGGGTCGGCTTCGAGCACTGGGTCAACCTGTTCACGGGAGTCAACGGCGAACGGTTCGGACGGGTTGTGATCAACACGCTGGGACAGTCGAGCCTGTCCCTGGTCGTGGGGACCCTCGGCGCCATCATCCTGGCGCTGCTGCTGAACGAGGTCAAGAACCAGCCGTTCAAGCGGATCATGCAGAACATCACCTACATGCCGCACTTCCTCAGCTGGGTGATCGTGGCGAGTCTCGCGTCCGTGGCCCTGTCGCTGCCTTCCTCCGGCGGGTTCATCAACCAGATCCTCATGGATCTGAACATCGTCGACGAACCGGTCATGTTCCTGACCGATCCGAACAGCTTCTGGGGGATCGTCGCCGGAACCAACCTGTGGAAGGAACTGGGCTGGAACACGATCCTCTACCTGGCCGCGATCACCGCCATCGACCCGACCTTGTACGAGGCCGCCGAGGTCGACGGCGCTGGCCGCTACCGCAAGATGTTCAGCATCACGCTCCCCGGCATCATGCCGACGATCGTGGTGCTGCTGATCATCAACAGCGGGTGGATCCTTTCGACGAACTTCGAGCTGCCGTACTTCCTCGGCAACGGTCTGATCGCCGAGACGGCTGAGACCATCGACGTCTTCGTGCTGCGGTACGGCTACGAGCTGGGCAACTACAGCCTCGCTGTCGTCGCGGGCATCTTCAAGACCGTCGTCGCCATCATTCTGGTGGGCTCGGCAAACCTAGCGGCCAAGCGCCTCAACCAAGAGTCGCTGGTCTAGGAGAACCTCATGTCAAGCACCCTTACTGTGAAGCCTCTGACGAAGCGCGCATCATCACGACGCAGGTCGGCTCGCAATCGGTGGACGGTCGAGCGGGTCATCTTCACGACGCTGAACACGAGCTTGCTGCTTCTGCTCTCGGCGGTCATGCTCTACCCGCTGCTCAACACGCTCGCCATCTCCCTCAACGACGGTATGGACGCGGTCAAGGGCGGGATCGGCATCTGGCCGCGCGTGTTCTCGCTGCAGAATTACGACGTCGTGCTCAATATGCACTCCATCTATCAGGCGTTCTTCATGAGCGTCCTGAAGACGGTCGTGGTCGTGGTCACGAACCTGTTCTTCACGTCGATGCTCGCGTACGCGCTCAGCCGCAACGAGTTCATCTTCCGCAAGCCGATCACCGTGATCTTCGTGCTGACGTTGTACTTCGACGCCGGGCTGATCCCCAACTATCTGCTCATCAAGGACCTGGGGATGCTGAACACCTTCCACGCGTACTGGGTGCCGGTGATCATCAGCGCATTCAACCTGATCATCCTGCGCACCTACATGAAGACGATCCCCGAAGAGGTCATCGAATCGGCGCGGATCGATGGCGCGGGCGAATTCCGGATCTGGTGGCAGATCGTGATGCCGCTGTGCAAGCCGACGCTGGCCGTGGTGGGACTGTTCGTGGCCGTCGGCAGTTGGAACTCCTGGATCGACACCCTGCTGTACAACTCGGGCGAGCAGTGGTTGTCCACCCTGCAGTACGAATTGCAGAAGCTCCTGTCGAGCTCGATGAACGCGGGCGTGAACTCGGGTTCCGCGAGCAACGCGGCCACCGTGGCCAACGGCGGGCAGGTGACCACACCGATCGCCCTCCGATCGGCGATCACCATGGTGGCGGCCGTCCCCATCCTGCTCGTGTACCCGTTCCTGCAGAAGCACTTCGTATCCGGTCTCACGATCGGCTCCGTGAAGGGCTGATGACGCCTCGGCCCCCCGGCTCGCTGCGGGGGCCGATCCGTCAGCCGGCTCGGCATCTGCACACACCGAAGGACCTGATCATTCTCCGTTTCAATCCCGCCTCGTGGCTGTGGCGCATCCTGGACCTGCTCGGCTCCGCCATCCTGATCAGCCTGTTCTGGGTGGCGAGCGTCGCCCTGGTGGTGACGGCGGGCGCGGGCACCGTGGTCGCCTACGAGATCTGCCGCCGCCACGTCCTGGGCAAAGACGGAAGCTATCGGGCGATCGCCGGGAAGGCATGGCGGCAGAGCTGGAAACAGGCGACCGTGATCGGACTGCTGGCCGTCGCCGTCGCAGCCATCGGCGTCGTCACGCTCTCCTTCGTGCCCACGGTGGGGCTGACCGCGGTGCTGATCCCGCTCATCGTCGTCGTCTTGTTCCTCGTACTCCTCCTCTTCTGGTGCCTCCCCCTCGTCGCTCGCTTCACCAACCCCACCTGGCGCCAGCTGCTCAACGGGTTCACGTTGGGTCTGACGAAGCCCAGCCTGACGTTCCTGCTCGCGATCGCCGTCGTCCTCGGGGGCGCCGCCGTGTGGAACTTCATGCCGGCGGTGTTCGTGGTGCCCGGCCTGATCCTCGTGTGGTGGTGCTACCTGCTCGAGCGGTTCTTCGTCGCCCGCGGCTACGTGCAGCCCGAGCCGGAAGAGACCGAGGCTTGACAGCCTGACGCCTGGTCGACTCGCTCAGCCGCCATCCGCAGCCGCCATCCGCAGCCGCGGCACCGCCCTCCCATTCCTGAACGTCACAGAACCGAGGACTTGACATGCATCACGACGCGTCGACGTCGACCCTGGTGATCGATGGGCGCGCGCCGATCGATGCGACCCTGCGCCACGTGTGGAACGAGTGCGTCGGCGCGGGCCGCGCGAACGAGGCCTTGCGTGCCGACTGGCAGGCACAGTTCCGCGAGGCGGTCGAGGTGCTGGGTGCGCGGTACGTCCGCTTTCACGGCCTGTTCCACGACGACATGTTCGTGTATCGAACGGAGAACGGCGGCGGCTTCGGCCCACCGGCGCAGTTGCCGGCGCCGGTCTACACCTTCGCGTACGTCGACAAGGTGTTCGACGCGATCCTCGAGACTGGCGCTCGCCCGTTCGTCGAGCTCGGGTTCATGCCTCGCCAGCTCGCCACCCGGACCGAGACGCTGTTCTGGTGGAAGGCGCACTGCAGCCCGCCCCGGAACATGGACGACTGGGTCGCGCTCGTCACCGCGACCGTCGAGCACTGGATCGCGCGATACGGGATCGACGAGGTTCGGCAATGGCCCTTCGAGGTGTGGAACGAACCGAACCTGGTCCCCAATTTCTGGACCGGAACCCGCACCGAGTACTTCGAGCTCTACGCGGCGACCGCCCGGGCGATCAAGGCGATCGACCCGCAGTTGCGGGTCGGGGGCCCCTCAACGAGCGTCTTCGTTCCCGACGCCCGCTACGCCGGGGAGTACTACGACCCGTCGCTGGAGGAGGCGACCGCCGTGGCGGAAGATCCCGACGAACTCGACTGGCAGCCCGTGTGGATCCGCGAGTTCATCGCGTACTGCGCCGAGCGCGATCTCCCGGTCGACTTCCTGTCGACCCACTTGTACCCGACGGACTACGCGGCCGACTCGCTCGGCAAGGTCAGCGCGATCACCAGGCATAAGGACGCCACGTACGACGATCTGCAACTGATGCGCCAGATCATCGAGAACAGCCCCTACCCGCACGCCGCGCTGCACATCACCGAGTGGTCGACATCGCCGTCCAGCCGGGACTCGATCCACGACACGGTCTTCGCGGCGTCGTACATCGTCCGGGCGTTCCTCAAGGGCGCACCACTGGCCGATTCCATCTCCTACTGGACGTTCACGGACGTGTTCGAGGAGGGCGGCGGCGGCATCGGCCCGTTCCACGGCGGGTTCGGATTCGTCAACGAGAACGGACTGCACAAGCCGACGTTCCACGCGATGGCCATGCTCAACCGCCTCGGTGACCGCGTGCTGGCCGACCTGGACGACGGCGTCATCACCCGCTCCTCGTCGAACGGCGACCTCTCGGCGATCTTCACCAACTACCCGGCCGACATGGGCCGGATGGGGCTCGCCGCGCAGAACTCGTATGCCGACACGCGGTTCCTTGCCGAGGTCGGGCCTAGCCGACGGGTGCAACACGCGATCCGCGGCCTCACCCCCGGCGACCGCTTCGCCATCGAGATCCTCGACTGGAACCACGGCAATGTCGCGGAGGCCTGGTACCAGCTCGGCGCCCCACTGAACCTCTCCCGCGAACAGACCGCCCGTCTGCGTGAGGTCGCCGACGACCTCGACCACCGCACCCTCGCAGTGGACCCAGACGGCACCCTCACGATCGACGTCGAGCTCGCCCCCTGGGCGGTCATGTCGATCGCACCGGCCGAATCGTGACCCGCGAGCGGCAGACGACGGAAGGAGTACTCCTGTGACCAGACGATTCGTGCCCGAACTCGAAGCGCGGCGGCACCTGATCGAGGGCTACGACGACCACCCGTCGATTCCTCAGTCCGTCGTCGACCGGTGGAAGGCCCCCTTCGGCCCCGCCGAGGAGTGGGACCTCAGCATCACCGACGTCGAGCTCCCCGGCCCGCACGGCCCCGTGCCGGTGCGCGTCTACACACCGACGGGGCCGGTGCCCGAGGGCGGTCGGTCGTGCCTCGTCTGGGCGCATGGTGGGGCGTTCGTCTGGGGTGACCTCGACATGGCCGAGGCGCACGAGGTCGCCCGCGGCGTCGCGGGCCGCGCCGACGCGGTGGTGATCTCGGTGGACTATCGCCTGTGCCCCGTGCCACCCGAATTCAACGGAACCATCGACGGGCGAGTCGACGAGCTCGGGCAACCGGTGCGTTTCCCCGTCCCGCAAGACGACTGCTCGGCCGTTCTCGATGACGTCCGCGCGGACGCGGCACGTTTCGGCGTCGACCCGGCGCGAATCGCCATCGGAGGGGCGAGCGCCGGCGCGTCGCTCGCCGCGAGTGCGACCCTGCGCGCGGCCCGCGCCGGCCGAGCACCCTGGCAGACGCTGCTCGTCTACCCGCTCCTGCACCCCGAATTGCCGGCCCCCAACGACGAGCTCGCTGAGGCCCTCGCTGCGGTGCCGACCGCGCTCCAGATCCCGCAGTGGATGCACGAGGCCATTCAGCGCACGACCCTCGGAGACGTCAACCGGCCACGGGAGGAAGACTTCACCCCGGGGATCAGTGACAGCCTCGGGCTCTTCCCTCCGACGTACGTCGAGAACTGCGAGTTCGACGCCCTGCGCTCCAGCGGGCAGCTCTTCAGCGAGCAGTTGCGCGCAGCCGGTGTCGATGTCGTCGAGTCCATGCGAGCCGGTGTCCCGCACGGGCACCTCGATCTCGTCGGGTTCCGACCCGCCGCCGAGACGCTCGACGCGCTGGCCGGCCGTCTGCGGGAGACGCCCGCACAGGCCGGCGTCTCCCGCGACCTCCAAGAGGCGCGGTCATGACCGTCTGGCACGTCGCCACCACAGGCTCCGATCGCGCCGACGGGTCGGCCGACGCCCCGTTCCGGACCATCAACCGGGCTGCTGCGGCCGCGATGCCGGGCGACACGGTCACCGTGCATGAAGGCGTGTACCGGGAGTGGGTGAATCCTGCGCGCGGCGGCACCGCCGACTCGCCCATCACCTACCAGGCGGCGCAGGGTGCAGACGGACTCTTCGAACCGGTGACGATCTCCGGCGCGGAGGTCGTCACCGACTGGCGTCCCCACCCCGGTGGTGAGGGCCGGGTTTGGGTCGCGCAGGTGCCGAACGCCGTGTTCGGGGAACGCAACCCGTACACCGAACGCATCGGCGGGGACTGGTTCTTCGACCTGGTCAACACCTGGCATACCGGCGAGGTGTACCTCGACGGCAAGTCCATGTACGAGTCGCTGACGCTCGACGGCGTCGAGCACCCCGAGGTCACGAAGGACTCGTTCGACCCCGAGGGCTCGCTGCTGACCTGGTACTGCGAGGTGAGCGACGATGTCACAACCATCTGGGCGAACTTCGGCGGCGTCGACCCGGCCGAGCACCGGATCGAGATCAACGCGCGCACGTTCGTCTTCTGGCCGCGAGCCACCGGCATCGACTACATCACGGTGCGCGGCTTCACCCTGACGAAGGCGGCCACGCAGTGGGCCCCTCCCACCGCGCTGCAGGAGGGCCTCATCGGCCCGCACTGGTCGAAGGGCTGGGTGATCGAGGACAACACGATCACCGATTCGAAGAACGTCGGCATCTCACTCGGCAAGGAGGCGAGCACCGGCCAGAACGAGGCCGCCGCGGGGCCGAAGGGCGCCAAGGGAGGGACGCAGCGCGAACGCGAGGTCATCCAGCGGGCGCTCGTGCTGGGCGGCCCCGACGCGGGTGAGCCGCACCCGTGGACCCGCGATCACGTCGGCTCCCACACGGTGCGCCGCAACACGATCCGGGACTGCGAGCAGGCGGGCATCGTCGGGCACCTCGGTGCGGCGTTCTCGACCGTCGCCGACAACCACATCTCCCGCATCCACGTGAAGCGGCAGTGGCACGGCGCCGAAGTCGCGGGCATCAAGCTGCACGCCGCCCTCGACACCGTCATCAGCGGGAACACCATCCATCACACGCATCGCGCCCTGTGGCTCGACTGGCAGGCGCAGGGCACCCTGGTGCGGCACAACGTGTTCTACGCCTCGACGGCCGAGGACTTCATGGTCGAGGTCTGCCACGGCCCGTACCTCGTGGACTCGAACCTGTTCCTGTCGCCGTGGGCGGTCAAAGACATGTCGACCGGCGGGGCCTACGTGCACAACTACATCGTGGGCCGCATCGCGAACTGCACCGAGCACCAGCGGTACACCCCGTACCACATGCCGCACTCGACGGCCGTCTACGGCGTCTCGAACATCCTCGGCGGCGACAACCGGTTCTACAACAACGTCTTCGTCGGCGACGGTGCGTCCGGCACCACCGCTGACGCCGCCGAGCCGGCGCTCGCCAGCTTCTGGTCCGGCGCGATCGACATGGACGGCGTGCCCGGTCAGGCGACCTTCGTGCCGACCCCGGTCGGCACGTCGCAGTACGACGACTACCCGACGGCGCAGGAGTACCCGAACGAAGACGGCAGTGCGCTGGCCGGGCCACGCCTGCCCGTCTGGGTCGAGGGCAACCTGTACGCGGAAGGCGCAGAGCCGTTCCGTGCCGAGCCCGCGCCCCTCGTCGTCGGCACGTCGCCGGTGCGCGTCGAGGTGATCGACGCCGCAGCGGGCACCGTGCGTGTCGAGGTGACGGACGCGGCGGCCCTGCCCGTCGTCGCCCCGGTGACGACGACGCGCCTCGGCACGAGCTACCAGGCGGAGATGACCTACACCAACCCCGACGGGGCGGATCTGGACTTGAGCTCGGACGCCTTCGGCGCCCCCCGGGGCGAGGTCGCGCCGGGGCCGTTCGCGGCGACGGCGCCCCTCACCCGGGTCGTCGCTGCGCCGGGTCCGGCAGGGTGGCGCTAACGCTCGCGAGAGCGTGAAGAGCGGATGCCCCGTCCCCCGACGAGAGGCGTGCGCCCGTTCGCCGGGGCCGGCCACACGGCGTTTGAAAGAGATCGAGCATCGCTCCACCTGAAACCCGCAAGACAATTGCTCAACTGGACTGGAACGTCATACCCACGCCGTGGGGTAGTCGCGAACGAACCGACGGAAGGTCGTTGCGGGCGACCCGGTGAGCCTGCGCACCGTTCGGTTCGGGAACGCCGACACGTTCATCCGCACGACTCGGTAGATCATCTTCTGCACGGCGACGTAATCGGCGGGCCTTCCGTGGGCGGCGAGCTTCGCAAGGTACTCCGCCTCGCTCGGCCGCGTATAGACGATCTCACGGCCGAGCTCCTCGGTCATGATGCGTGCGATCTGCGCGTAGGTGAGGCTCTGTTCGCCCGAGAGTGTGTACGCCTTGCCTACGTGGCCTGGCCTCGTGAACACCGCCGCGGCGACCCGCCCGATGTCACGCGCGTCGATGAATGCGGTGTACGAGCGGCTGGCGGGCACGACGATGCGCCCGGTCTCGCGGATCTCGGCGGCGTACGTCGTCGACAGGTTCTGCATGAAGAAGTTCGGCCGCAGCGAGGTGTACGGCGCGCCGGATGAGCGCAGGTACTGCTCGACGGCGTGGTGCGGCGTACGCCGGTTGGCCTGGACGCCCTGCAACGACAGGAACACGATCTGCCGGATGCCTCGCTCGCGCGCCGCGTCGATCACCGGGAAGAGATAGGTGCGCACGTCTTCGATCGCGGGCGGTCGCATGAGGAAGAGGCGGTCGGTGCCCTCCAGTGCGGCCCGCAGATCTGCAGCGGAGGCACCGAACTCGAACGGGCGCGCTTCGGCACCGGCGGGAACCCCGATGGCAGCGCTGGGTGCATCGCTCCTCTGCCGTACGCCCGCGATCACGTGCTCGCCGGCAGCGAGGAGGTGCTCGACCACCGCCGAGCCGACGATGCCGGTGGCACCGGTGACGAAGACAGCGCCCATCAGCGTCCCACCGCCTTCGCGAGCAGACGACCGAGCCGGTCGAGCTCTGCGTCGCTCAGCGCGTCGAATCGGGGCGCGAGCCGCGCGGCGACCGCGGCCTCGAACGCGCCGACACGATCCTTCGCGGCCTGCGTGAGGCGGAGCATCCGCGACCGCGCATCGCGGGGGTTGACCATCTGCTCGACGAGCTCCTCGGTGCGCAGCCCGTCGACGAGCTGCGTGACCGCACCGGCGGTCAGACCGAGTGCGGCGGCCAGAGCTCCTGGCGTCAGCCCCGATGGCGCCCGGGTCAGCAGGAACAGTGCGTCCAGCTGACTCCGGGTGAGCCGCACGTCGCCGAACGGGGTGTCGCGGGTCGCGCTGAGCTCGCGGCCGAGGAGGGCGATCGATTCGAGCACGGCGGCGATGCGGGGCATCCGGTCGCCCTCATGAGGTGCGACCTCGTGGGTACCCGCGGCGTGGCTCATGCGCTGACGAACGGCAGGCGGCCCACGTGGGTGCGGTCGTCGACCTGGGTGAGGATGAAGTCGGCGAGGTCGTCGCGGCTGATCTGCATGCCGGTGTCGACGCCGACCTGCCCGACGCGGTAGGTGCCAGCGCCCGGGGTCTCGAGCAGGCGGGGTCCGCGCACGACGGTCCAGTCGAGGTCGGATGCCTCGAGCACCGCGAGGTGGCCCTCGGCGTCGGCCAGCACGTGGCCGGCGAGCAGCTTCAGCAGGCCGCGCATGACGCGGTCGGCAGCCTTCGGCCGGTCGCCGTCGGCCCGCAGGCCCCCGCCTGAAAGCGTCACGAGCCGACGCACGCCGTGGCGCTGCATTGCCTCGACGATAGCCCGGGTGCCGTCGGTCTGCAGCGTCTTGGGCGAACCCTTGACCTGGCCGAACAGGCTCAGCACCGCGTCGGTGCCGGCGACGGTGCGGTCCACCGCGTGGGCGTCGGTCACATCGCCCTGGATGACGGTGAGGCGATCACTGGTGACATCGAGTTTCGCGGGTGTGCGCACGAGCGCGCGGACATCGTAACCGGCCGCGATGGCCCGGTCGAGAACGCGGCGTCCGGTCTTGCCGGTGGCGCCGAAGAGAGCAATGGTGGTCATGGAGCTAGTTTAGCCGCTAAAGTATAGCCTGATCGATTCGACGCTTGCCCGGACCGTCGTCGGGGTGGTGTACGGTCGGTACCGGTCAAGAGTTCCGCCCGCACGCCTCCGGACGTGGGCGGACGGCAACCGCGTCGCCCGACACGGTGCCCTCCGGAGAAGACCTGACCTGTCGCGGATCCGCGACAGGTAAGCCGGGCCCGTTCGACACGAGCCCCGATGCCATGGAGTGAGCATTGGAGCACCAGCACACTCAGAAGTCCGTCAGCTGCCGCGAGTCCGCCTGCGGGAGCTTCCACCCGGGCCACATGATGCACGCAGTGCACGGCAGCGCGATCTCGCGGACCCCGTGGGGGTGGCGAGACGCAAGCGTCGTCTACGTCGACGGGCAGGCGGCGCGGTTGAGCTACCTGCTCGAGCGGGGAAACATCACGGTATGGTTCCACCGCCCGCTTCAGCGCCTTGTTCAGAGGGGCGAAGTCGTCGCCGTCCACGAACAGTTCCACGCGGTCCGTAATGGGCGGTTCATCCTGAACGTCGACATCGAAGGCGGGATCGGCGACGTGCCCGTCCCGCACGACGCGACGATCTGGGCGCCGGACGCGCCCGTGATCACCAACCTGCAGGACGACCTCGGCCACGGACCGCAGGGCAACCCCAGGAGGTGGTCCTTCCGCCGGTTCGGTTGACGGCGACCGCGTGGCGTTACGCTGACCCGGTGGACATCCGCATCGCCGCGTACGCCGTCATCATCCGCGACGACGAGATCCTGCTCTCGCACTGGAACGAGCACGGCCGATCGGGGTGGACGCTGCCCGGCGGCGGCATCGAAGGCGCCGAGCACCCCATCGAGGCGGTGCGGCGGGAGGTTCGGGAAGAGACCGGCTACGAGTCATCCGTCGATCGCCAGCTCGGCATCGACACCATGGTGGTCCCGGCCGCACGGCGGCACACCGGAGCGGTGCCGCTGTATGCGATGCGCGTCATCTACCGGGCGCACGTGGTGGGCGGCGAACTGCACAACGAGATCGGCGGCTCGAGCGACGAGGCGCGCTGGGTGCCGCTCGCCGAGGTGCCGCGGTTGAAGCGCGTGAGCCTCGTCGACATCGCGGTGCGGCTGAATGCGGCAGAGCCCGCGGACGGAGTGCCGCCGGCCGCGTGAGGCCAGATGTTCCGCCCGAAACGCGGAACGGCCCCGCCCGGAACCGGACGGGGCCGCTCGATCGGCGTTGCGCGGGCGGACATGGCGATCAGGCCGCCCTGGTGCGCAGTGCGAGGTCGGCGTAGGTGCCGTCGTGCAACTGCGCGGCCTCCCGCTCGAGCCGGCGGCGCAGGGCCACCTCGTCGTGCGTCGGGGCGGTGTCGGTGGGCCGGCTCCAGGCGAGGAGCGCGAGCCCGACACGGGCGGCGAGCCGCTCGTGCAGACGTCGGGCGCGGTAGCGCATGACGCCCTGACCCGAGGTCGAGCCGAGTGCGGTCGTGAGCGTATTCACGGTGATTCCTTCTTCTTCGAGGGTGCGCGCACCTGGGACGGTGCACGCGGGAGGCGCGCACGCGGGTGCGCGCGCCGTGCGGTGCGTTCGGTGAACGGATGCCTCGCGGCCGGCGATTCGGCGGAGGCGGGGCCGCGGCCGCGAGTGTCGTGCGGCGGCGGAAGGTCGCGATCGCCGGAGGCGGCGGTTCGCGGCCGGCCCGAAGAAGGGCGGCGGGGCGCCGGGGCGCGCAGTGACGGTTCGCCGTCAGGCGGTCGTCGGGGCGCAGGCCCGAGCGGGGCGCTCCGCTAGCAGGCGGAGGCGCCGAGCGGGGCGAAGCCCGGCATCTTGATGTCGAAGTGCATCAGGTTCATGGGTCTTCACTCCCTTCAGAGACTCGGCGTTCGCGGTGACGGTTCGAAGCGAACCGAGAGACGACGCTAGCGCAGCCCGAAGTGAGGGCGCAAGGGTTTCATTCGGATGAATCGGAATTCAGTGCCGGCACCGTGCCCGGCATCCGTGCGCACCCGGGCGCACCCGGGCGGAACGGAAGACTCAGATCGAGGGATCGGTGTCGGTGGTGGCACCACCGGGCTCGTCCTCGGCGACCCAGAGCTCGTCGTCGGCGCGGAACGTCTGCCACACCGCGTACGCGACGCCGGCAGCGACGACCACGGCGGCGCCGATCGCGACGAGCCCGCCCGCGCCGATGCCGCCGCGCTGCTTCTTCTTCTTCTCGACCACGGCCGCAGCACGCGGCGAGACCCGCTCGACCGCACGGCGTACGCGCACGTCGTTCGCGAGGTCGCCGATCGACAGCAGTGAGCCGAGCACGGTACCCGCCGTGCGCTCGGCGGTGTCGCCCGCCCGGCGCGCGAGCACCCGAGCCTGGTCGACACCGGGCCGGACATAGCTCTCGTACCCGGTGCGCACGCGCGGAACGACCTCTTCACGGGTGAGGTGGCTGAGCTGGCGGCTCGCCTCCTGCGCGACCGCGTTGGCGTGCTCGAGCACTGCCTGCTGGTTCCCCCAGAGTTCCTCCGCACTGCTGCGCAGCCGCTTGAGTTCCTTCTTGCGCTTGCGTGACAGGCTCATTCCGACCTCCATCATCGGTGCAGCGAACTCCTCCATCTTGCCACCGTGCAGGCTGGAAACGGGGTGCGAGTCCGAAGTGGTCGTGCGGGTTGACGAATCGAGGCGTGAGAGAATAGGCGAATGCCGACTCCTACCGCGATCGCCACGCTCCACACCACGCTCGGTCCGATCAAGATCGAGCTCTACGGGCACCACGCGCCCAAGACGGTCAAGAACTTCGTCGGCCTCGCCTCGGGCGAGATCGAATGGACCCACCCGGGCACCGGCGCGAAGTCGAACGCACCGTTCTACGACGGCGTCATCTTCCACCGCATCATTCCCGGCTTCATGATCCAGGGCGGCGACCCGCTCGGCCAGGGCATCGGCGGGCCGGGCTACCAGTTCGACGACGAGATCCACCCCGAGCTCGACTTCACCGAGCCCTAC
The DNA here is from genome assembly GCF_022811705.1 of Agromyces larvae. Lineage (NCBI taxonomy): Bacteria > Bacillati > Actinomycetota > Actinomycetes > Micrococcales > Microbacteriaceae > Agromyces > Agromyces larvae. The sequence goes on from NZ_CP094528.1 coordinate 3,072,147, forward strand.
GTGCTCGCGATGGCCAACGCCGGCCGAGACCGCATCACGGGCGGCGGCACCAACGGGTCGCAGTTCTTCATCACGGTCGGCCCCACCACCTGGCTGCAGGGCAAGCACACCATCTTCGGCAAGGTCACGGATGCTGCGAGCAAGGCGATCGTCGACAAGCTCGCCACCGTCCCGACCGACGGTCGCGACAAGCCGCTCGAGGATGTCGTGATCGAGAGCGTCTCCGTCGAGCAGCTCTGAGCCTCCGCACGTGAGCGACCTCGGCGCCGATCGGGCGGACTTCTGCTACCGGCACCCCGATCGGCAGAGCTTCGTGCTGTGCCAGCGCTGCGGTCGAACGATCTGCGGTGAGTGCCAGACCCCGGGGGCGGTCGGGGTGATCTGCCCCGAGTGCATGCGCGAGCAGCGTGCCTCGGCGCCGAAGACGAAGCCGGCCGTGCTCACGCGCATGCGCTCGGCGACCGGTCGCGGGGCCCCGGTCGTGACGTACTCGATCATCGGCGTCACGGTGCTCGTCTACGTGCTCCAGCTCATCCCGGGCCTGGGCGTGACGACGGCGCTGCTGTTCTCGCCGCTGTACGTGAGCGACTTCGCCGTCCTCGGTCTCGGCGATCTCTCGTTCCAGCCCTGGCGGCTCATCACGGCCGTGTTCGTGCACTCGACGGGGCTCATCTTCCACGTGCTGCTGAACATGTACACGCTGTGGATCTTCGGGCAACTGCTCGAGGGCCTGCTCGGCCGTGGGCGGTTCCTCGCGCTCTACCTGATCGCCGGGCTCGGCGGTGCGGTGGGCGTCGTCTGGTTGTCGGCTCCGAACGCATCGGTGGTCGGGGCATCCGGTGCGATCTTCGGCCTGATGGGCGCCTTCCTGGTCATCCAGCGCCGACTCGGCGGCAACACGACGCAGCTGTTCGTGCTGCTGGCGATCAACCTCGTCATCGGCTTCGTGCCCGGCTGGAACATCGCGTGGCAGGCGCACCTCGGCGGGCTCGTCGTCGGCGCGCTGGTCGGCCTGATCTACGTCGAGACCCGCAAGCGCCATCAGACCGGCCTCCAGATCGCGCTGCTCATCGGGCTCACGCTCGTGCTCATCGTCGCGAGCCTGCGGTACCTGTACTTCCCGCTGGCGGGCTGAGTTCTCCACACCCCTGTCCACAGGTGGGGAGAATCACATCGGTGTCATTCCCTGCTCGCCCGGAATTCCGCGGATCGCGGGCTTTCCACAGGCACCCCCAGTTCTCCACAGGCCTGTGCACAACTGGGGAGAAACGACGAGGGCGGATGCCGCAGCATCCGCCCTCGTACTCGGTTGTGTGCGCGCTCAGCGCCACCTGGTCGTCATCAGGAAGCCGACGAAGGCGATGCCGAAGCCGATGAGGATGTTCCACGAGCCGAGGTCGCCGATCGGAAGCGTGCCCTGACTGACGTAGAAGACGATGATCCAGGCGAGGCCGAGCAGCATGAAGCCGAACATGACGGGCTTGAACCAGACCGGGTTCGGGGCGTCCTCGCCCGCCGTCGGCTCAGCCCGCTCGGGCTTCGATGATTTCGTACGTGCCATGCCGGAGATTCTAGCCGAGGCTGCCGTGCACTCACAGCCGGGGCCGGGTCGCCGCAGATAGAATCGCCGGTATGTCCGCCACGATCGACGAGTCCGGGCGCGCGGGCGCGCGCCCCCGTCACCGTGTCTCGATCGTCGGCATCCTCGGCGAACTGCTGCTCACGGCCGGCGCGCTCATCCTGCTGTTCCTCGGTTGGCAGCTGTGGTGGAACGACGCGATCATGGCCGGGCAGCAGTCCGATGCAGCGTCCTCCCAGGTGAAGGCCTGGGCCGAACAGGACCGCGCGGCTCGCGGCGACGACGCCGCCGAGGCGCCGGCCGCGGTGGACCCGGGCGAACCCGTGGTCGACACCACCGAGTACGGCAACGCCGAGCCGTTCGCGGTTGTCTACATTCCGCGCTTCAACACTCCCGACACGTACGACTCGGTGCGCACGGTGGCGCAGGGCTACGGCCTCGATGTGCTCAACAGCTTCACGCTCGGCGTCGGCCACTACCCCGAGTCGCAGATGCCCGGCGAGGTGGGCAACTTCGCGATCGCCGCCCACCGCAGCGCCTACGGCGGCGGCATGCACGAGATCGAGCAGCTCCAACTCGACGACGCGATCTACGTGCAGACGAAGGACGGCTGGTACACGTACCGGTTCCGCGACTTCGAATACGTGACGCCCGAGACCGTCGACGTGCTCGCGCCGGTGCCGCACCACCCCGAGCTCCAGCCCACCGACCGGCTCATCACGCTCACGAGCTGCAACCCGCTGTACTCGACGGACGAGCGCATCATCGCCTACGGGGTGCTCGAGTCGTGGCAGCCCGGCGCGGCGAACCCGCCCGCCGAGATCGCCGACGCCGTCGCGAGCTGGGAGAACGACTGACATGTACGGAGCGCTCTGGCGCGTGCTGCCCGGCCCGTGGTGGGTGCGACTGCTGCTGCTGCTGATCCTCGCCGCAGCCGCGGTGTACGCGCTGTTCACCTGGGTCTTCCCCTGGGTCGACGGCCTCGTCAACCCGATCGACGTCACGGTGGAGTAATGACCCGAATCCTCGTCATCGACAACTACGACAGCTTCGTCTACACGCTGAACGGCTACCTCCAGGAGCTCGGCGCCGACACCGAGGTGCTGCGCAACGACGCCTTCGAGGCATCCGAGACCGAAGGCCGGCTCGCCGACTACGACGGCGTGCTCGTCTCACCCGGCCCTGGCAAGCCGTCCGATGCGGGCGTGTCGATTCCCGCGGTGCGGGCCGCGCTCGCGATCGGGCAGCCGCTGCTCGGCGTCTGCCTCGGGCACCAGGCGATCGCCGAGGCGTTCGGCGGCGTCGTCACGAACGCCGAAGAGCTCATGCACGGCAAGACGTCGCGCATCGAGCACGACGGCAGCGACTTCTACACCGGTGTGCCGCAACCGTTCACCGCGACGCGGTACCACTCGCTCGCCGTCGTGGACGGCACCGTGCCCGACGACCTCGTTGTCACCAGCCGCACGCAGGGAGGAGTCATCATGGGGCTGCGGCACACGTCCGCGCCGATCTTCGGGGTGCAGTTCCACCCCGAGTCGGTGCTCACCGAGGGCGGGTACCGGATGCTCGGCAACTGGCTCGAGGTGGCGGGACTCGACGGCGCTCGCGAGCGGGCGACCGGACTCGATCCGCTCGTGCGCGCGACCGCCTGAGCCGGGCTCAGCGCCGGTCGACGACGATGCCGTTGTCGCTGATCTCCTGGCCCTGACCCAGGTTGTCGTTGCCCCCGCCGGTGCCGCCGCCGGTGCCCCCGCCACCGCCGCCGTTCGATGCGCCGCCGGCGCAGTACGCCAGCACGACATCGGACTTCTGCGGCACGTCGCCCGGTGCGAGCGACTGGCGGATGACCGGCGATCCCTCTTCGGCCGGGCACGAGCCGTCGGGCTGCGGGATCGGGTTCAGCCCGAGGTTCGCCGCGCGCAGGTAATCGGACGCCGCAGCGAGCGTCTGCCCGGTGAGATCGGGGAGGGTGACCTTGCCGCTGGAGATCTCGAGGTTCACCGCGGAGCCGACGGCGACCGTGGTGCCGCCCGCGGGCGCGGTCGAGATCACCACGTCGGCCGGAACCGTCGGCGAGTTCACACGGCTCTCGGTGCCGGCCGTGAGGCCGACCTGTTCGAGCGCGGCCTTCGCCTGCTCGAGCGTCATGTTCGTCGTGTCGGGCACCGCGACCGGCTGGCGGCCGGTGGACACGACGACGCGGATGGTCGTCGCCACGTCGACGATCTCGCCGCCGGGCGGATCGGTGCGGATGACGAGGCCGGCCTCGACCGTGTCGCTCGTCTCATCGACCCTGGTGGGCACCAGACCCACCTCTTCGAGCTGGGCGGATGCCTCTTCCCACGTCTCCCCGGCCAGCGCGGGCACCTCGCGCGCGTTGGAGGGGATCTCGGCCTGCGGCTGCAGGTTGAACGCCCAGTACATCACCGCGATCACGATGACGACCACGGCGACGATGCCGGCCCAGATCCAGACGACCGGCGGGCGCCGCTGCGTCCGCGACACGGTGTCGTCCTCGGTGAGCTGGCGCAGTGCGAGCTCGGGAGCGGTGAGCGAGCCGGTCGGCGCGCCGAACAGCGCAGTCGCCGCGTCGGCCTCCTTGCGGATCGGCACCCGCCCGCTGGCGGCCACCTCGAGGTCGGCGCGGAACTCGGCGGCGGTCTGATAGCGCTGCTCGCGGTCTTTCGTGAGTGCGCGCATCACGACCGTGTCGAGCGCCGGCGACACCTTCGGGTTGATGACGCTCGGCTTCACCGGCCGTTCGCTCACGTGCTGGTACGCGACCGCCACCGGCGTGTCGCCGCGGAACGGCGGCCGACCGGTGAGCATCTCGAACAGCACCACGCCCGTGGAGTACAGGTCGGTGCGCGCATCGACCGTCTCGCCCTTCGCCTGCTCGGGCGAGAAGTAGGACGCCGTGCCGAGGATCGCGGTGGTCTGCGCGACCGTGGTCGACGAGTCCGACACCGCACGCGCGATGCCGAAGTCCATGACCTTCACCTGCCCCGAGGTGGTGATCATGATGTTGCCGGGCTTGATGTCGCGGTGCACGACGCCGGCGCGGTGCGAATACTCGAGCGCCGTCAGCACCCCGTCGAGCACGCGAACCGCCGCGGCCGGCTCGAGCGGGCCGTCGTGGATGATGTCCTTGAGCAGACGGCCCTCGACGTACTCCATGACGATGAACGGCAGCTGCACCTCGTGGCCCGAGGCGTCGAGCACCGTCTCTTCGCCGGCGTCGAACACGCGCACGATGGTGGGGTGCGCCATGCGCGCCGCCGACTGCGCCTCCTGCCGGAACCGCATGCGGAACGCCGGGTCGGTCGCGAGCTGCGGCTTGAGCAGCTTGACCGCGACCTGACGACCCAGCCGGGTGTCGGTGCCGACATGCACGTCGGACATGCCCCCCCGCCCGATCAGGGCGCCCACGCGGTAGCGACCCGCGAGCAGGCGTCCTTCATCGCTCACGATGGGGGCTCCTCTCAGGCGTGACGGTGGGTTCGGCGGACGGTTCGGATGAGGTCAGTGCTTGGAGCTCGTGTCGCCGTTGCCGGCTGCGGTGACGGTGACGGTGGTCGAGCCGGACTTCGGCGACTGCAACTGCCCGCAGAAGTACGAGAACGCCACGTCGAACGTGCCCGGAGTGCTCGGCGCGGTCACCACGCTGCTGGTCGTCCCCGCCGGCACCACCGAGGAGGGCGGCGTCGCGCCGTTCGACGCGGTCAGTTCGTACCCGCTCAGCGTCTGCCCTGCCGGGCAGTTCTGCGCGGGCCACGTGACGTTGACCGTCTTGCCGGCCTCGACCGTGGCCGGGTCGACGGTCGGGTTGCCGCTGGGTGCCGCCGGCTCTTCGGGCGCCTCGAGGAAGGTGAGGACGATGGTGGTGCCGGGCTGCACCGGGCCGCTCGGGTTCACGTCGGTGACGGTGTTCGTCTGCCCGGGGTCGGTCGCCCGACCGCCGGACTGACGGCTCGTCGGGAGCCCCAGCGCCTCGATGGCGGCCGCGGCGTCGTCGACGTTCATGCCGAGGTACGCGTTGCGGTCGATCTGGATCGTCGACGGAGTGGTCGGCACCGGGGTCGTCGCCGGGGGCGTGGTCGGTGTCGTCGGCGGAGCGGAGGTCTTCGTGGTCTCGGTCTCGGGACCGCCGCCGCCGGAGTTCACCGCGAGCGCGATGATCGTCCCGATCAGCACGATCGCGAGGATCACGATCAGCACGATGAGCGGCCAGGTCCACGGGCTGCGCTTCTTCGGCGCGGCCTCGTCGACGGGCGGCTCACCCGCGGCGGCCGCCGACGGCAGCACCGTGGTGGCCGAGGTGGCGCCGCCCTGCTGCGGCATGAGCATCGTGGCGGCCGTCGCGGCCCCCATCGTGCCGAGCACGGCGGGAACCGCCGCTGCGGCGCCCTGCACGTCGCCCCGGCGCAGCGCCGACGCGGCACGCGAGAGGTGCGCGGCCGACTGCGGACGGTCGGCGGGGTTCTTCGCGATGCACGCGTAGACCAGGTTGCGCACCGGTTCGGAGACCGTCACCGGCAGGTCGGGCGGCGTCTCGTTGATCTGCGCCATGGCGATGGCGACCTGCGACTCGCCCGTGAACGGCCGGCGGCCGGCGAGGCACTCGTAGGCCACGATGCCGAGCGAGTAGATGTCGGTCGTCGGCGAGGCAGGGTGCCCCGACGCCTGCTCGGGCGAGAGGTACTGCACCGTGCCCATGACCTGCCCGGTCGCGGTCAGCGGCACCTGGTCGGCGATGCGGGCGATGCCGAAGTCGGTGATCTTCACGCGCCCGTCGGGCGTGATGAGCAGGTTGCCGGGCTTGATGTCGCGGTGCACGAGGCCGGCCGCGTGCGCGGCCTGCAGTGCGGCCGCGGTCTGCGCCACGATGTCGAGCACCTTGTCGGTCGACAGCACGTGCTCGCGCTCGAGGATCGTCGACAGCGCCTCGCCGGGCACGAGCTCCATCACGAGGTAGGCGCTGCCGTCCTCTTCGCCGTAGTCGAAGACGTTCGCGATGCCCTCGTGATTGACGAGTGCGGCGTGGCGGGCCTCGGCGCGGAAGCGCTCGAGGAAGCCCGGGTCGCCCAGGTACTCGTCCTTCAGGATCTTGATCGCGACCTGCCGGCCGATGACGAGATCGGTGGCCTGCCACACCTCGCCCATGCCGCCGATGGCTATGCGCGATTGCAGTTCGTAGCGCCCACCGAAGGTGAGCCCTGCGCTCGGTCTCATTTGTTCAGCACCGCCTCTAGTACCTGTTTCGCCACCGGTGCGGCAATCAGATTGCCGTACCCCTCCTGCCCAAGGCCCCCACCGTCTTCCACGAGGACCGTGATCGCATACTGAGGGTCGTCGGCGGGGGCAAAACCGGTGAACCAGAGGGTGTAGGGATCATCCTCGCCGTTCTCCGCTGTACCCGTCTTACCGGCCACGCTGACGCCGTCTATTCTTGCATTACTCGCGGCACCGTTCTGGACGCCGTTGACCATCATCTGCACCATCGTCGCGGCCGTCTGTTCGCTGATCGCGCGGCCGAACTGCTCGGACTCGAATCGCTCGAGCGGGGTGAAGTCGGGCGCCGTGATCGCGTCCACCAGGTTGGGGTTCATCACGATGCCGCCGTTCGCGATCGCGGCGGACACCATCGCCATCTGCAGGGGGGTCGCGCGCACGTCGCCCTGCCCGAAGGCGGTCAGGGCGGTCTGCGCGTCGTCGAGTGCCCGCGGATACGTGCTGGCCTCGGTCTCGGTGGGGATCTCGAAGGCGGTGCCGAAGCCGAACTTCTCCGCCTGGGCGCGGATCGCGTTGTCGCCCAGCTCGACGCCCAGCTCGGCGAACGGGATGTTGCAGCTCAGCCGCAGGGCGTCGGCGAGGGTCACGGTCGCGCCCCCGCCGCAGGTGCCGCCGCCCGAGTTGCGCACCACCGAGCTCGAGCCGGGCAGGGTGTACGTGCCCGGGTTCGGGAACGTCGACTCGGGCGTGTAGCGGCCCGACTCCAGGGCGGCGGCGGTGACCACGAGCTTGAACACCGAACCGGGCGGGTTCATGTCGCCGCCGGTCGCGCGGTTGTAGAGCGGGTCGGAGGGATCGGCGACGAGGGCCTCGAAGGTCTGCTCGACCAGGTCGCCGTCGTGCACCGCGAGCGTGTTCGGGTCGAAGGTGGGCTTGGTCACCATCGCGAGGATGCGGCCGGTCTTCGGCTCGGTCACGATGACCGCGCCCGTGTAGTCGCCGAGCGCGTCCCACGCGGCCTGCTGCGCGACGGGGTCGATCGCGACCTCGACGGATGCTCCCATCGGATCCTGCCCGGACACCAGCCGGTTGAGCTGGTCGAAGAACTGGCTCGAGCTCTGCCCGCTGAGGTACTGGTTGAGCGAGCGCTCGAGACCGGTCGCTTCGCCGTTCACCGGGATGAATCCCGTCACCGGCGCGTACAGCGGCCCGTTCGCGTACACCCGCTGGAACTTCCAGAAGTCGCCCGACGCCTCGGAGAAGGCGACCGGTTCGCCCGCGACCAGGATCGGACCGCGTTCGACCGAGAAGCTGTCGTACAGGGTGCGGGAGTTGCGTGAATCCTGCGCGAGCGCGTCGGCCTGCACGTACTGGACGATCGTCGCGGCGACGAACAGCGTGAGGAACATGAGCAGCGAGAGGATCGTCACCCGCTTGAGTTCGCGGTTCATCCGTCGATCACCAGCCTCGGATGGTTGCGGATCGTGTCGCTCAGCCGCAGCAGCAGGGCGACGATGATCCAGTTCGCGACGAGCGACGACCCACCGGCGGCCAGGAACGGCGTCGTCAGACCGGTCAGCGGGATGACCCGCATCACGCCGCCCACGACGATGAACACCTGCAGCGCGATCACGAACGACAGGCCGACGCCGAGCAGCTTGCCGAAGTCGTCCTGGCCGGCGAAGCCGATGCGGAACCCGCGTGCGATGAACAGCACGTAGAGCGCGAGGATCGCGAAGACGCCGGCGAGGCCGAGCTCCTCGCCGAGCGAGGCGATGATGTAGTCGCTCTGCGGCACTGGGGTCAGGTCGGGGCGCCCCTGGCCCCAGCCGGTGCCGATGAGGCCGCCGTGCGCGAGGCCGAACAGCCCCTGCACGAGCTGGTAGCTGCCGCCCACCTCGGCGTCGAAGCGCTCGGGGTTGAACGGGTCGAGCCAGTTCGCGAACCGGTTGCCGACGTAGTCGAGGGTCTGGCTGGCGATGAGCGCGCCCGCCACGAACAGCGTGAGCCCGAGCACCACCCAGCTCAGCCGGCTGGTGGCGACGTAGAGCATCACGAGGAACAGCCCGAAGTACAGCAGCGCCGTGCCCAGGTCGCGCTGGAAGACGATGACCGCCATCGACAGCGCCCACACGATGAGCAGCGGGCCGAGGTCGCGCGCCCGCGGGAACCGCATGCCGAGGAACTTCGTGCCGACCATCGACAGCGAGTCGCGGTTGCGCACGAGGTATCCGGCGAAGAACACGGCCAGGGCGATCTTCGCGATCTCACCGGGCTGGAACGAGGCGAAGTCGCCGAAGCCGATCCAGACGCGGGCGCCGCTCGCCTCCTTGCCGATCCCCGGCACGAGCGGCAGCAGCAGCAGGATGATCGCGAGCAGGCCGGCCAGATAGGTGTACCGGAACAGCACCCGGTGGTTGCGCAGCACGAGGATCGTCACGATCGCGCAGACGATCGCGATGGCGCTCCACGCGATCTGACGCACCGACGCGCTCTCCCAGCCCTCGGAGTGCTCGGCGATGTCGATGCGGTAGATCATCGCGATGCCGAGGCCGTTCAGCACGGTCGCGATCGGCAGCAGGAACGGGTCGGCGTCGCGGGCGACGAATCGCATCGCGATGTGCAGGCCGACGACGAGCACCGACAGGCCGAGCCCGAGCAGCACGAGCTGGGTGTCGATGCGGCCGAGGGCGCCGAGCTGCACCAGCACGATCGCGGCCGCGTTGATCGCGCAGGCCACGATCAGCAGGCCGAGCTCGAGGTTCCGCAGTCGCTGGGGCAGCCGGATGCGACGGACCCCGGTGGGCGGGGTCGCGGACGAGACCGCCGGCGTGCCGCCGGGCGGGGTCTGGATGCGCCGGGGGTCACTCAAGGGATTCCTCCAGCCGGTCGACGATCAGCAGCGCCTCCGCGAGCGAACCGGCGCTGATCGTCTGCTGCACCCGCTGCTGGTCGTAGATGCGCAGCTCGGACACGTCGATGTCCGTCTCGTGGTGCAGCTCGTGCAGGGAGATCGGCCCGAGGTTCTGCTGCACGCCCTGGAACACTGCGACCCGGCCGTTCGACTCGCCGACGTAGAACCGGGTCTGGGTCCACTGGTACGACAGCGCCACGGCGGCGACGATGAGGGCCACGAGCAGCACGATCCAGAAGCTCCAGACGAACCGGCGCCGCCGCCGGCGCCGGATGTCCTCTTCGATGATCTCGTCGAAGTAGTCCTCGGAGTCGGGCTCGAAGTGCGTCTCCTGCACCGGATGCGGGCGGAAGGGCGTCAGACGGATGCCACGGGGCCGTGCCGGCTCGACCGGCTGGCCGAAGGCCAGCGGTGCGGCCGCGGAGCCGACGATCTGCGGCGGGGTCTCGGGGGCGGGCGGCTCGCCGATGTCGACGACGACCACGGTCACGTTGTCGGGTGCCCCGCCGTCGAGGGAGGCCTTCACCAGCCGGTCGGCGACCTGTTTCGCGCCGGCGTCGGCGTCCATGATCTCTTGGATCTCGTCGAAGGGCACGACGCCCGACAAACCGTCGGAGCACATCATCCAGCGGTCGCCCGGGCGCGTGTCGAGCACCATCGTGTCGACCTCGGGCCGGGTCTCGACGTCGCCGAGCACGCGCATCAGCACCGAACGACGCGGGTGCACCATCGCCTCTTCGGCCGTGATGCGCCCCGCATCGACGAGCCGCTGCACGAACGTGTGGTCGGTGGTGATCTGGCTGAGCTCGCCGGAGCGCAGCAGGTAGATGCGCGAGTCGCCGATGTGCGCGATGACGACCCGGTCGTCCTGCAGCAGCATCGAGCTGACCGTCGTGCCCATGCCGGTGAGCTCGGAGTGATCGGCGACGGTCTCGGTGATGTTGCGGTTCGCCGCGAGCAGGGCGCCCTCGAGCGCCGCCGAGGCCTCGAGGCTGTTCGGATAGTCGGTGTCGGCCTCGGCGATGCGGTGGGTCGCGATCGCGCTGGCCACATCGCCGCCCGCGTGGCCGCCCATGCCGTCGGCGACGAAGAAGAGCCGATGGCCGGCGTAGCCGGAGTCCTGGTTGTTCTGACGGATCCGGCCGACGTGCGAGACCGCCGCGCTCGCCTTGACGTTCGCCATCCGCTACCGCCGGAGCTCGAACGTCGTCGCTCCGACCTTGACCGTGGCCCCGATCGGCACCGGCACCGGCACGGTCACGCGGGAACCGTCGAGGAAGGTGCCGTTGGTGGAGTCGAGGTCCTGGATCATCCACTGCCCGTTCCACAGCATGAGGCGGGCGTGATGGGTCGACGTGTAGTCGTCGCGGATGATGATCGCTGAATCGCTCGACCGCCCGATCGTGATCTCGTCGCGTCCGAGCGGGAACTCGGCACCCTGCTTGGTGCCGCTGGTGATGACGAGTCGGCTGGGTGCGTCGCCGCCGGGCGACGCGGATGCCACGACCGGCGTTCCTCGCGCCGGACTCACCGGCGAGCTCGGGAACGGCGACGGGGCGGGGGCCGGTGCCGGTGCCGGTGCGGGAGCCGCCGCAGCCGCCGCGGCCGGGGCGGCACTCGGGAGCTTGCGCACCCGCTGACCGAACAGGTCGCTGCGCAGCGCGTACACGATCGCGAAGATGAACGCCCAGAGCAGCAGCAGGAACCCGAGCTGCAGGACGACGAGGGTGAGCTGGCTGGGATCGGTCATTGCGCCGGCCCCCAGAACCCGCCGAGGTCGTCGCGCTGCACCGCCGGCTGCGGGGAAGTCCCCGCCTGCGCCTCGGCGAGCACCCGGAACACGATGCGGCTGCGGCCGATCGTGATCACCGCGTCGGGCTCGAGGACCGCGTCGGCGGTCTTCACGCCGTTCACCTGCGTGCCGTTCGTCGACCCGAGGTCGCGCACGCGGGCGCGGGCGCCGTCCCACTGCACCTCGGCGTGCCGACGGCTCGCCCCGGTGTCGTCCAGCGTGACATCCGCCTCGGAACCGCGCCCGATGACGGTGCGACCCTTCAGGATCGGGTACCGCTTGCCGTTCACGTCGAGCACCGGGGTCCACGCAACGCGGCCCTTCACATTCGACGAGTCGATCTGCACCATGCCGACGGTGAGGCTCTCGTCGGGCCGCAGGTCGATCGAGATGCCGCCCGCGAACTGGAACCGCTGGCTCGCCGCATGCTTCTGCACCAGGTCGACCAGCTCGTCGACGAGCGCAGGCCCCAGTCGCGACATCCGCTCGTGGTCTTCAGGCGCCATCCGCACCGTGAACCGATTGGGGACGAGCACCCGATCGCGCGACACGACGGCCGCCTTGGTATCGAGCTCTCGCTTCAGCGCCGCCGTGATCTCGACGGGCTGCAGCCCCGAGCGGAAGGTCTTCGCGAACGCGCCGTTGACAGCGCGCTCGAGACCCTTCTCGAAGTTGTCCAGTAGGCCCACAGGTCTCCCGATCGGTATCCGTGACTTCGCGACATGCTAGCGCGCACGGCTGGAAACGATGCGGATCAGTCGATCGCGAGCGGCGGTTCCTGATCGTCGATGCCCAGCGAGATGGTCGGGATCGACGCCGTCAGCAGCGAACCGTCGGCGCGGCGGCCGCCCGTGACATCCCGCATCGTCGGCGCCCCGATGATGCGCGGACCCTGGCCGTCCAGCGGCACCGTCACCGGAGCATCCGACGTCACCCGCACCGCCTGACCGCGCACCGAGACGGATGCCTCGTCGCCGTCCTCGACCGTGAGGGTGAGCTGATCGGCGACCAGGTCGACGCGCACCCGCGTGCCACGCAGCGTCACACGGAACGTCAACCGCTCCCAGCCGTCGGGCAGCCGCGGATCGAACGTGAACTTCCCGCCGTGGTCGCGGAACCCGCCGAACCCCGACACGAGGCAGCCCCAGACACCGCCCGTCGACGCGACGTGCACGCCGTCGGCCGCATTGTGGTGCAGGTCGGCCAGGTCGACGTAGAGCGCCGCCCGGAAGTACCGCAGCGCGAGCTCGTGGTACCCCACCTCGGCCGCGATGATCGACTGCACGACCGCCGACAGGGTGGAGTCGCCCGTGGTCAGCGGGTCGTAGTACTCGAAGTCGGCGAGCTTCTGATCGGTCGAGAAGCGGTGGCCCTGCAGGTACAGCGCCAGCACCACATCGGCCTGCTTCAGCACCTGGAACCGGTAGATCACCAGCGGGTGGTAGTGCAGCAGCAGCGGGCGACGGTTCTCGGGCGTGTGCTCGAGATCCCACAGCTCCTTCTCGAGGAACGCGCTGTCCTGCGGGTGCACCCCGAGACGCTCGTCGAACGGGATGTGCATGTGCGCGGCCGCGCGCCGCCAACCGGCCACCTCCGCCGGGGTCACGCCCAGGCGTTCGATCAGCCGGCGATGCTCGATCGGGTGGTTCACCTGCAGGTGGTCGACCGCGGCCGCCGCCTGCTCGAGATTCGCCCGCGCCATCACGTTCGTGTACAGGTTGTCGTTGACGACGGTGGTGTACTCATCGGGCCCGGTCACGCCGTGGATGTGGAACACGTCGTCCGCGTTCGAGCGCCAGAACCCCAGGTCCTCCCACATTCTCGCGGTCTCGACGAGGATGTCGATCGCGCCCCGCGCGAGGAACTCCTCGTCGCCCGTGGCCTGCACGTACTGCACCAGCGCATACGAGATGTCGGCGTCGATGTGGTACTGGGCGGTGCCGGCCGCGTAGTACGCGCTCGACTCCAGGCCGTTGATCGTGCGCCACGGGAACAGCGCGCCGACCTGGTTCAGCTCGAGCGCGCGGGCGCGGGCCGCATCGAGCATGCGCTGGCGGAACCGCAGCGCGTTGCGCGCCACGGTCGGGGCCGTGTACGTGAGGAACGGCAGCACGTAGATCTCGGAATCCCAGAAGTAGTGCCCGCTGTACCCCGACCCCGACACGCCCTTCGCGGCGATGCCGGCGCCGTCGGTGCGCGCGGTCGCCTGGGCGAGCTGGAACAGATTCCACCGGATGGCCTGCTGGATGCTCGGCTGACCGGGCACCTCGACATCGGAGCGGGCCCAGAAATCGTCGAGCCAGGCCCGCTGCTCGGCCACGATCTCGTCGACGCCGAGCTGCATCGCACGGTCCAGCGTGCGGTTGCAGCGATCGGCGAGCTCGCGCGCCGGCACCTTGCGGGCGGTGTGGTAGCTGACCGCCTTCGTCACCCGGATCGGGTTGCCGCGTCGCGCCTGCACCCGGTACACGTACTTCGCGAGGTCGTCGCCGATCGTGCCCGACTCGGAGTAGTCGTCGTCGGTGGAGATCGACAGCTCCGCGGCGACCGCGAGGGTCATGCCCGAGTTCGTGGTCTGGTAGCCGAGCAGATGGCGGCTGCCCTCGTGCTGCTGCACCCGGGGCTGCAGCACCCGTTCGGTGAAGGCCTCGGCCTTGCGCGGATCGAAGGCGCCCGGGAGTTCGGTGACACCCGACCGGTACTCGTCGCGCCCGTCCTGGCGGTTCAGGATGTGGCTCGTGATCGTGACCGCCGCGTCGGCGTCGAGCAGCTCGACCTCGTAGTCCATCAGGGCGAGGTGGCGGTCGGTGAAGCTCGTCAGCCGTCGGCTGGTGATGCGCACGTGCTTGCCCGCCGGCGTGCGCCAGACCAGCGAACGCCGCAGGAGGCCCGCGCGGAAATCGAGCCGTCGCTCGTACTCGAGCAGCTCCGCCTCGGTGATGACGAGCGGCTCGTCGTCGACGTAGAGCCGGATGATCTTCGCATCGGGCGCGTTCACGATGGTCTGGCCGACGCGCGCGAACCCGAACGCCTCCTCGGCATGGCGGATCGCCCACGTCTCGTGGAACCCGTTCACGAACGTGCCGTGCGCGAACCCGTCCCGACCCTCGTCGATGTTGCCGCGCAGGCCCAGGTAGCCGTTGCCGACGGCGAACAGCGTCTCGGTGCGACCCTGGTCGTCCTGGCCGAACTCGGTCTCGACGAGCGACCACTCGTCGATCGGGAACCGGGTGCGGTTCAGCGGGTCGATGTCGGCGAACCTCATGCGGTGCTTCCTCGGGTGGGGGTGGTGTCGGGGGTGTTCAGCAGGGGGATGAGTTCGTCGAGCTCGTCGACGACCAGGTCGGCGCCGAGCCGTTCGAGCGTGTCGCGGCCCACCCCGCGATCGACGCCGACCACGTGCGCGAACCCGCCCGCCGCGCCGGCCTTCACCCCCGATTCCGCGTCCTCGACGACGGCGCACTCGCCCGGCCGGAGGCCGAGCAGCTCGGCAGCGCGCAGGAACGTGTCGGGGGAGGGCTTGCCGGGCAGGCCCTCGCGCGCCGCGACCGCACCGTCGACGACGATCTCGAACCGGTCGGCCAACCCTGCCGCCTCGAGCACGGCCGGCGCGTTCTTCGAGCTCGACACGACCGCCACGAGGCATCCGCGCCGCTGCACCGCGTCGAGGAACGCGACGCTCGCCGGATACGCCGCGACGCCCTCCTCGGCGAGCGTCTCGTTGAAGGCCGCGTTCTTGCGGTTGCCGAGTCCGCGCACGGTCTCGTCGCCCGGCGCCTGGTTCGGCGCATCGGTCACCTCGCCCTCGGGCAGACGGATGCCGCGGCTCTCGAGCAGCGAACGAACCCCGTCGTAGCGGGGCTTGCCGTCGATGTAGGCGAAGTAGTCGGCGTCGGTGTAGGGCGCCGCGCCGTGCGTATCGAGGTACGGGGCGAACAGCCGCGCCCACGCGTGCATGTGCACCGTCGCGGTCGGCGTGAGCACGCCGTCGAGATCGAACAACCAGCCGCGGACCGCGGCGATCGTGGCGGAAGTGCTCGGGGTGTCGGGCACGAGCGATCCTTTCGTCGCGGTTGAGGGTGGGTTCGTGTGTCTCGCGTCGGCCACGGTGCTCGCTCGCGGATGTCGCCCGTGCGATCGACGGGCCCGCTCCTCCGATGCTAGGGCCCACGGCTGGATGCTGCGAGGGTGAGTGCTGGGTGCGGGCTGTGTCGGCACGGCGCCGGCGCCCGTGTGCGCGGCGTCGTAGGTTCGTCGTGTGCGCAGCGTAGGAGTTGCGCGCCGCCACGCCGGGCGGAAACGTGCGGCGGCGGCGTGTCGCTGCAGCACTCCTACGCTCGGCGCGGATGCTCCACCCGTTCGCGTCGCGGGGCCCCGAATGGCGATCGGGTCGACGAGATGTTAGGCTCATCCGGCTGGTTCGCACTCCACTGTGGATCAGCATGCGCAAGTGGCGGAATAGGCAGACGCGCACGGTTCAGGTCCGTGTGCCCGTGAGGGCGTGGGGGTTCAACTCCCCCCTTGCGCACCAGAGAAAACAGTCGGGTGAACGCCCGTCGTGATTCGGGAACGAGTCGCGGCGGGCGTTTCGCGTCCGAGCCGGGTGCTCGTCGGGGCCGAGGTCACTGCGGGGTGTCCGTCGCCGTCGCCCGGCCGGGGCGGTGGCGTGCGACGACGGCGATCGTGAGCCCGCCGGCGAGGACCCAGATGAGCGCGAGTGCGTCGATCGTGCCGGTGCCGGCCGGAGTCCCGGCGTCGAGGGCGGCTCGGGCCGCCTCGGCCTCCGCCACGGCGTCATCGATCTGAGCCTGGAAGTACAGCGCCTGGAGCGGTTCGGAGAGGGTCGCCGGCGGCGGATCCGTGGGGAGGTCGGGGGAGATCCACTCGCTGTCGGACCCGCCGTCGGCCGGCCCGCCCGCGAGCGCGGTGAGGTCTGCGTCGTCGACGAACGGGAACACGAGCGCGACGAGGCCGAATCCGAGGGCCACCACGGCCGCACGCAGCGCCCAGGCCCGCCGGACGACGATGTTCCGCACGTACGCCACGACCGCGTTGATGCGCTGCGAGACCTTCGACGACGTCGTGCCGCGCGTGGGGAAGGCGGTCTTGGCCTCGTGGCTGACATCCTCGCCGAGATACGCGGAATAGAACGCCGTGAAGACGACCGCGGCACCGAAGAACAGCGGGGCGATCACGCCCCGGAGCGGCAAGCCGGAATCCGCTTCGGTGAAGACGAGTCCGACGATGCCGGTGTAGATCGTCACCAGCGCGGCCGAGGTCGCCTGCACGATCGTCACGGCGTTCTTCGCCCGGTCGAGCGCGCCCACCGCGACCGCGGTGATGGATTCCTCGAACTTCCCGGCACGCTCCCAGTCGAACTTGCGGAGTTCCGCTCGGATGTCCGCTTCCTCGCGCTCGGGCGACGGCGGTTGCCCGGTGTCAGGCATCGTCGGGTGGGGGCGGTTTGACGAGTTGGGTGTTGTCGATGTTGAAGGCCTCGATCCGGTGCCGGAATCCGCGCACGCCGCCCCCGCGTGGGCTGTTCATCTGCGCCGGCGGCACGTCGATGCCGCCGGGGTCGATCTCGGCCGACTCGAGCCGCCAGGCGCCGCCCTCCCGAACGGCGATGAAGTCGACCGGCTCGCCGCTGGTCATGTGGCCGGAACTCGTCCGGGTATCGGCGTCGTCGTCGGGAGTGATGTGCAGCCACCCGCCGTCGAGGCGGACGCGGTCTGCTCGGCGGACGAGGCGCCCCTCCACCTCGCAGAACTCGCGGTCCTCAGGCATCGCGTCGACCCCCCGTCGCAACTGAGGAAAGCTTGCATTCAGGAGAGGTTCCGCGTCAACGGATCACAGCCCGACCACCCCAGAACTGGGGCGGGCACAGGGGTTTCACGGCTCGCCCGACGGCGTGAGCGACGGCAGACGCGCGGGCGAGACATCCAGCGCCCAGGTGTTGAACGCGAGCTCGCCGCCGCGCCACGGCATGGTTCCCCCGCCGACGTGCTCGACCCGCCACCAGCCGATGCTGCCCGCGGGCACGCCGTCGGCGTCGACGCGGAACATGTGCGCCTCGCCCGTCTCGTCGAGCCGCAGGTAGCGCTCGTTGCGTTCGCGCAGCTGCTCGGATGCCTCGGGGCCGCCGATGAACCGGGTCATCCCGGGCGTGTTGGCCCGCACCAGCAGGGGAAGGTCGTCGGCACTCCAGCGGACGAGTTCGACGTGCACGGGCGCCCTCCTCGTCATCGGCTGCGGTTCGCTGGCGACGCTAGTCGGAGCCTCCGACAGCCGACGCGTCGCCCGAGGCATCCGCTCGGCTCTGCAGCTCCTCGTCGCGGTTCGACCGCGCCGGCGTGGCGATCGTGATGACCTCGTCGGCGCGGTCGGACTCCATCGCCTCGTCGGCCGCCCGTTGCTGCTCGGGCGTGAAGCGCAGCCGCTGCGCCTTCGACGGGCGGATCGCCGGCACGTCGCCGACGATCGGCACCGGCTTGCGGTAGTGGAACCCGTAGCGCGCCCAGAGCCCCACCATCGTCGTGAGCCGGTTGCGGGCGCCGAGCAGGCTCTGGATGTGCACGAACAGCCACACCCACCACGCCGGGTACGCGGTCAGCGCGATCGTGCGGCGGAAACCCGGCACCTTCTGCAGGAACCGGATCGCGTGCAGACCCGGCAGGTTCGCGATGCCGGGCAACTCGCCGACCGCCGAGCGGCGGCCGATGATCGCGAGCTGGCCCTTGTCGTAGTACTCGAAGGGCTCGGTCGGCCGCCCGTCGAGCAGGTGCCGGATCTGACGGCCCACGTGCCGACCGCCCTGGATGGCGGGCTGGGCGAGCTGCGGCAGATCCTGCGGCGCGATCGCGATGTCGCCCGCCGCGAACACGCCCGGCAGGCCCTCGACCTGCAGGTCGGCGCCCACCTTGATGCGGTCGTACTCGTCCAGCGGAAGGCTCCAGTACCGCACCTCTTCATGCGGTGCGACCCCGGTCGCCCAGATGGTCATATCCGAGGGGATGCTGCGCCCGTCGGTGAGCGTGACCGAATCGGCGTGCACCTCCGAGACGCCGGCGCCGAAGCAGAGCTCGACATTGCGGTGGGTGAGCTGCTTCGCCGCGTACGTGCGCAACGACGGGACGAACGGCTTCAGCAACTCGGGGCTGCGCTGCACGATCGTGATGCGGAACGCGTCGCCGTCGAGCTCGGGATACGCCGGGCGGAGTCCCTGATCGCGCAGCTCAGCCAGGGCGCCGGCCATCTCGACGCCGGTCGGCCCACCGCCGACGACCACGACGCGCAACCCGTCGGTGCGGTCGGGGGTCTGGGTCGCCTTCTCGAGGCGGGTGAACAGGGTGTCGCGGATGCGGATCGCCTGCGACCGCGAGTACACCGCGAACGCGTGCTCCTTCGCGCCGGGGGTGCCGAAATAGGTCGTCGTGACCCCGTTCGCCAGCACCAGGAAGTCGTAGTCGAGGGTCTGACCGTCGAGCAGACGAACCGTCTTCGCGTCGGGGTCGATCTCCATGAGGTGCTCGTGCACGACCTCGAGATTGCGCTGGCGCATCCGCAGGCTCCGCAGGAAGTGCGTCACGTCGCCCGGATTCAGGCCGCCGGTGGCGACCTGGTACAGCAGCGGCTGGAAGGTGTTGTACACCCGGCGGTCGATGAGCGTCACGCGCACCGGGGCATCGGCCAGGGCCTGCGCGGCGTTGACGCCGGCGAAGCCGCCGCCGACGATCACGACGCGCGGGAGGTTCGAGGAACTGGAGGGCGGGGCATCCGTCACGTACATCAACGGTACTCCCGCGGGCTGCGGCATCCGTCGCATCCCTGCGGACGTGCCCGACCCGCCTCCTCGGACGTCGTCCGTTCAGCGGGCGTCGCCCGGCAGGTCGGATAGGCTGCGCCCAGCCCGTGACGGATGCGGCGGACGGCGCCCTGCATGCTGGCCCGCCGCGGCCGCCGGTGGTAGGAATGGCCCGTGGGGGACACGGGGATCGACTCCGGTACCGGCGCGGCTGCGGCGACGGCGAAGCGATTCGCGCTCGGCGCACTGATCGCGACGTGCGTCTCGGCGCTCGTCGTGAACGCCAACACCTCGGCGGTGGCGATTCTGATCCCGGCGATCTCGGCCGACACGGGCACCTCGACCGACACGCTGCAGTGGGCGGTGACCGGATACAACCTGGTCGGCGCTGCCGTCATCGTGACGTCGGGCGCACTCGGCGACGTGTTCGGGCGGCGCAAGATCTTCCTCGGCGGCCTGCTGCTGTTCATCGCCTCGTGCGTGCTCATCGCGCTCTCGCAGGAGGGCCTCGGGGTCATCCTCGGCCGGTGCATCCAGGGTGCGGCGGGCGCGACGATCCTCGCGTGCGGCATGAGCCTGCTGTCGGCGGCGAACACCGGCAAGGCGCAGTTGCGCGCGGTCACGCTCTGGGGCGCGGCATCCGCGGTCGGAGCGGCCGCCGGTCCGCTCGTCGGCGGGCTGCTCGCCTCGACGCTCGGGTGGCAGGGCCTGTTCTGGATCGACGCCGCGATCGCCGCGGCGTGCATTCCGGTGGCGCTGATCGCCGTCGCCGAGTCGAACGACCCGACCCGGCCGAAGTCGATCGACTGGTGGGGCACCGTGCTCATCGCCGCGATCCTCGCGCCGCTCATCTTCGCGCTCACCAACGGCAGCGCATGGGGCTGGGCCTCGCTGCCGACCCTCGGATGCTTCGCCATCACGATCGGCGCGGCCATCGGGTTCGTGCTCGTCGAGCAGCGGGTGAAGGCGCCGCTGCTCGACCTCGCGCTGCTGCGCAACAAGATCCTCGTCGGCGCGACGCTGTCGATCCTGCTCGGGTCGGGCACCGTCAACGCGATCATGTTCGTCGTCAGCCTGTACTTCCAGGACCCTGCGGCGCTCGGCATGGACGCCTTCCAGGCGGGCCTCGCGACGCTGCCGGTCGCGGCGGCCGCGGTGGTGCTCTCGCCGCTCATCACGCCGATCGTGTCGCGCATCGGCGCCCGCACCACGATCGCGCTCGGCTTCATCATCATGACGCTCGCGTTCGTCGCGCTCGCGTTCGTGCAGGCGTCGTGGTCGTACGCGCTGTTCGTGCTGCCCCTCATCGCCGTCGCGGTCGGCATGAGCCTGCAGAACGGCCCGTGCTCGTCGATCTCGACGTCGTGCGTCGAGCCGCGCGAGGTCGGCGCAGCATCGGGCATCTCGAACATGGCGCGGTACGTCGGCTCGGCCGTGATGACCGCGATCGTCGCGTCGGTGTACGGATCGGTCACGGCGAACCGCCTCGCCGGAGGAGCCGACCAGGGCGATGCGCTCGCCGCGGCATTCTCGTGGTCGTCGATCGCGATGGGCATCTGGTGCGTGCTCGGCATCGCGCTCGCGCTCCTCGTCGCGCGCCACGTGACGCCGCGCAAGCCCGGGGAATTCGAGTACGCGGCGGCCGCGGCATCCACTTCGCATACGCTCACGCCGCCCGAGGACGTGCGCGGCAGCGCGCCGGCCGGTGGCGCGCCGGCCGGCGCTGCGCCGGCGTGATCGAACCGGGGCCGGCGGCGGGTGGGACCAGCCGTGCTCTGCTTGGCGCGTACCCCAAGGGGGAAGGGGCCGCCTGAAACCCGGTGCTCCCGCTCTTACCTCACGACTGGGCCGTGCCCGCGGTTCAGGAACTTCGACCGGATGCCTCGTTCGCGTGTGACGGCGTCGACGAGCGTGCGGGGCGGCGCGGCTTGCAGCGGGGCATCCGAACGCCCATAATTACTTCCTGAACGGTCGGTCACTAATTCAGTGCA
Organism: Agromyces larvae; assembly: GCF_022811705.1. Lineage (NCBI taxonomy): Bacteria > Bacillati > Actinomycetota > Actinomycetes > Micrococcales > Microbacteriaceae > Agromyces > Agromyces larvae. Next base: position 3,093,462 of record NZ_CP094528.1, read on the forward strand.
CCGCACCACGACGACGGAGTCAGGAGAACGGATGCCCGAGGCCTATCTCGTGGGCGGCGTGCGCACGCCGGTCGGCCGCTACGGGGGAGCCCTGGCATCCGTGCGGCCCGACGACCTCGCCGCGCTCGTCGTCGGCGAAGCGGTCGCACGCGCCGGACTCGGCGCCGACGTGCTCGAAGCCGGCGCGATCGACGAGGTCATCCTCGGCGCCGCGAACCAGGCCGGCGAGGACAACCGCAACGTCGCCCGCATGTCCGTGCTGCTCGCCGGGCTGCCCGACACCGTGCCCGGCATCACCGTGAACCGCCTCTGCGCGTCGGGCATGTCGGCCATCATCATGGCGTCGCAGGCGATCCGCGCAGGCGACGCCGACCTCATCGTCGCCGGCGGCGTCGAATCGATGACCCGCGCGCCGTGGGTGCAGCAGAAGCCCGAGAAGCCGTGGGCGAAGCCCGGCGAAGCGTTCGACACCTCGATCGGCTGGCGGTTCACCAACCCGCGGCTCGCGGCGCGCGACAAGGCCACGTTCTCGATGCCCGAGACCGCTGAAGAGGTCGCCCGCATCGACGGCATCACCCGCGACGACGCCGACGCGTTCGCGCAGCGCTCGCAGCAGCGAGCCGTCGCCGCGATCGACGCCGGGCGGTTCGCGCCCGAGATCGTCGGCGTGCCGACCGCCCGCGGCGGCGAGGTGCTCGTCGACGAAGGGCCGCGCCGTGACACGTCGGCCGAAGCGCTCGCCGCGCTGCGGCCCGTCGTCGCCGGCGGATCGGTCGTCACCGCCGGCAACTCGTCGTCGCTGAACGACGGCGCCTCGGCGATCGTCGTCGCCAGCGCCGCCGCCGTCGAGCGATACGGACTCACCCCGCGCGCCCGCATCGTGGTCGGAGCCGCCGCCGCGCTCGAACCGTCGATCATGGGGCTCGGGCCCGTGCCCGCCACGCGCAAGGCGCTGGAGCGCTCGGGCCTCTCGCTCGACCAGATCGGCGCCGTCGAGCTCAACGAAGCGTTCGCGACCCAGTCGATCGCGTCGATGCGCCGCCTCGGCCTCGACGAGTCGATCGTGAATGCAGACGGCGGAGCGATCGCCCTGGGGCATCCGCTCGGATCCAGCGGATCGCGCCTGGTCGTGACGCTGCTCGGCCGCATGGAGCGCGAAGGCGCGCGCTACGGGCTCGCGACCATGTGCGTCGGCGTCGGGCAGGGCACGGCGCTCATCGTCGAGGGGGTGGGCGCGTGACGGATGCTTCGGAGCTCCCTGAGCTTGTCGAAGGGGGTGGGCTCGCTTCGACGGGCTCAGCGAGCTTGACGGAGCTCCCTGAGCTTGTCGAAGGGGGTGGTGTGGGAGCGGGGCTCGCTTCGACAAGCTCAGCGAGCTTGGTGGGGCTCCCTGAGCTTGTCGAAGGGGGTGCGCTCGCTTCGACGGGCTCAGCGAGCTTGGCGGGCTCGGCGAGCGGGGCGGAGCTCCCTGAGCTTGTCGAAGGGGGTGGGCTCGCTTCGACAGGCTCAGCGAGCTTGGCGGGCTCGGCGAGCGGGGCGGAGCTCCCTGAGCTTGTCGAAGGGGGTGGGCTCGCTTCGACGGGCTCAGCGAGCTTGGCGGGCTCAGCGAGCTTGGCGGGCTCAGCGAGCTTGGCGGGCTCAGCGGGCTCGACGGGGGCGCGGAGTGCCGCGCCGCTGCTCGTCGAGCGGCACGCCGACCGGGTCGTCGCGACCCTGAACCGCCCCGAGGTGCGCAACGCGATCGACCAGGCCACGATCGACGCGCTGCATGCGCTCTGCGCGGAGCTCGAGGCCGAGCCGCGCATCCTCATCCTCACCGGCGCGGGCGGCGTCTTCGCATCGGGCGCCGACATCGCGCAACTGCGCGAACGGCGCGCCGCCGACGCGCTCGCCGGCATCAACGCCAACTGCTTCGTGCGGATCCACGAGCTGCCGATGCCGGTCATCGCCGCGATCGACGGGTACGCGCTCGGCGGGGGAGCCGAGTTGGCCTACGCCGCCGACCTGCGCATCGGCACGCCCGCGCTCAAGATGGGCAACCCCGAGACCGGCCTCGGCATCATCGCCGCGGCCGGGGCGAGCTGGCGGTTGCGCGAGATCGTCGGCGAGGCGCGGGCGGCCGAGCTGCTGCTCACGGGCCGCCTCGTCGGAGCCGATGAAGCGCTCGCGATCGGCCTCGTCACGGCGGTGCACGAGGCATCCGGTCTGATGGATGCCGCCCATGCGCTCGCCGACCGCATCGCCGCGAACGATCGCGCGGCGACCATCGCGATGAAGCGGGCGCTCGCCGCGCCGCGAGCCGCCCACCCGCAGGTCGACCTCGAGTTGCAGGCCGAGCTCTTCGAGAGCCCCGAGAAGGAGCGGCGGATGACCGCGTTCCTGGAGAAGAGGTCGCGGCGATGAGTGCGCACCCCGAGGATTCGAGTTCTCGGCCGGCGGGTGGTGCTCCGACTCGGTCGGGCGCGGCGCCGGCGGTGGTCGGCGTGCTCGGCGGCGGACGCATGGGGGCGGGCATCGCGCACGCGTTCCTGCTCGCCGGCAGCCGGGTCACCGTCGTCGAGCGCGACCCCGGCGCGGCCGCCGCGGCCGGCGACCGGGTGCGCGCCTCGCTCATGCAGTCGGTCGAGCGGGGCACCGCGGGCGACCGGTCGTTCGCCGAGTTGAGCGCGGCGCTGGCCACCGACACGGATGCCGCGGCCTTCGCCGACGCAGGCCTTGTCGTCGAGGCGGTGCCCGAAGATCTCGGTGTCAAGCTCGATGCGCTGCGCCGCGTCGAGGCGGTGCTCGGTGCGGACGCCGCGCTCGCGTCGAACACGTCGTCGATCTCGATCGACGCGCTCGCCGCGGCGCTCGAACGGCCGACACGATTCCTCGGCCTGCACTTCTTCAACCCGGTGCCGGCGTCGAAGCTCGTCGAGATCGTGGTCGGCGGCGCGACGGAGCCCGCGCTCGCCGAGGCCGCGCGCGACTGGGTCGCCGCGATCGGGAAGACCGCCGTCTCCGTAACCGACTCACCGGGTTTCGCAAGTTCGCGGCTGGGGCTCGCGATCGGGCTCGAGGCGATCCGCATGCTCGAGGAGGGCGTCGCGACGGCGGCCGACATCGACGCGGCGATGACGCTCGGGTACAAGCATCCGGTCGGGCCCCTGGAACTGACCGACCTCGTCGGCCTCGACGTGCGCCTCGGCATCGCCGAGTACCTGCACGCCGAACTCGGCGACCGGTTCGCGCCGCCCGCGCTGCTGCGGCGGATGGTCGCCGAGGGCAAGCTCGGCCGGAAGAGCGGCGAGGGCTTCTACGTGTGGGGCGAATCGTGAGCACGGGCCCGCGCTGCTCGCCGCGTTGCCGGCTGCGCCACCTGCGCGCGCTCTGCGCCAGTCGGACTGGCGCGGAGGCTGCCGAAGTGGCGCGCCGCGTGCGGGCGGGGTCGTCCGTCGTGCGTGCGCGTGGCCGCCGGCTCGCGCAGCGGGCGCACGAGAAGAAGAACTGCGAGGACTGAGATGACCGAGATGCTGCCCAGCTACGTTCAGGGCGAGTGGTGGACGCCCGGCGCCGACGCGTCGACGGATGCCACGCAGCAGCCGCCGACCGCGGTGCGAGACGCGTCGACCGGGGAGATCGTGACCCACGTGTCGACCGCCGGCCTCGACCTGGCCGGCGCGCTGGAGTACGCCCGCACGGTCGGGCAGGCCTCGCTCCGCGAGCTGACGTTCCACCAGCGGGCCGTGCTGCTCAAGCAGTTCGCTCTCGCGCTGACCGAGCGCAAGGCCGAGCTCTACGAACTGTCGGCGCGTACCGGCGCGACGAAGCAGGACTCGTGGGTCGACATCGACGGCGGCATCGGGGTGTTCTTCTCGTACTCGTCGAAGGGCCGGCGCGAACTGCCCAACACGAAGGTCTACGTCGACGGGCCGATCGAGCAGCTCTCGAAGGACGGCTCATTCCTCGGGCGGCATATCTATACCAGCCTTCCGGGTGTGGCGGTGCAGATCAACGCGTTCAACTTCCCCGTGTGGGGGTCGCTCGAGAAGTTCGCGCCGGCGTTCATCGCGGGCGTGCCGTCGGTGGTGAAGCCCGCGACACCGACCGGGTACCTCGCCGAAGCGTTCGTGCGGATCCTCGTGGAGTCGGGCCTCCTGCCCGATGGATCGCTGCAGCTCGTGTCGGGCAGCGTGCCCGACCTGTTCGACCACCTGCGCCTCGGCGACCTGGTCGCGTTCACCGGCAGCGCGTCGACCGCCGAACGTCTGCGCTCGCACGAGTCGGTGCAGACCGGCGGGGTGCGGTTCACGAGCGAGACCGACTCGATCAACGCCTCGGTGCTCGGCCCCGACGCGGTCGCGGGCACGCCCGAGTTCGACGCCTACGTGCGCCAGCTCGTCGTCGAGATGACGACGAAGGCCGGGCAGAAGTGCACCGCGATCCGCCGCGCGGTCGTGCCCTCGGGCTCGATCGACGACGTGGTCGAAGCGGTGCGCGAGCGCATCGCATCCCGCACGGTCGTGGGCGACCCGCGAGACGAGGCGACCACGATGGGTCCGCTCGCGAGCGTCGAGCAGCGCGACGAAGTACTGCGCCAGGTCGGCCGGCTCGTCGACGCCGGCGGCCGCGTTGTGATCGGCTCGACGGATGCCCCAGGCGGCATGAACCCCGACGGCGCGTTCGTGGCGCCGGTGCTGCTGCGGTTCGACGACGCATCGACCGAGGCGGTGAACGAGGTCGAGGCGTTCGGCCCGGTCTCGAGCGTGATCGGGTACGAGTCGCTCGCGGATGCCGCAGCCATCGTCGCCCGCGGCGGCGGGTCGCTCGTCACCAGCATCGCGACCCATGACCCGGCGGTCGCCGCCGAGCTCACGACCCGCATCGCCGCGTACAACGGCCGGGTGCTGCTGCTCGACCGCGACGACGCGCGGTCGTCGACCGGGCACGGGTCGCCGCTGCCGCAGCTCGTGCACGGCGGCCCGGGTCGAGCCGGCGGGGGCGAGGAGCTCGGCGGCATCCGCGCCGTGCTGCACCACATGCAGCGTACGGCGGTGCAGGGCTCGCCCGAGATGCTCACGGCGTTGACGGGGATCTGGCACCCCGGGGCATCCGCTCGGCCCTATGCGACGACCGGCGACGCGCACCCGTTCCGGAAGAGCCTCGCCGAGCTCGCGATCGGCGACCAGGTCGTGTCGGGTTCGCGCACCGTGACGCTCGAGGACATCGAGACGTTCGCCGCGTTCACCGGCGACACGTTCTACGCCCACATGGACGAGGAGGCCGCAGCGGCGAACCCGTTCTTCCCCGGTCGGGTCGCGCACGGATACCTGCTCGTGTCGTGGGCGGCGGGCCTGTTCGTCGACCCGGCGCCCGGGCCGGTGCTCGCGAACTCGGGGCTCGAGAACCTGCGGTTCATGACCCCGGTGTCGCCCGGCGACGAGATCCGCGTCGAACTCACCGCGAAGCAGATCACCCCGCGCGAGACCGACGAGTACGGCGAGGTGCGGTGGGACGCGGTGCTGCGCAACCAGCGCGACGAAGTCGTGGCGCAGTACGACGTGCTGACGCTCGTGGCGAAGGAGCGGGTGCCGGCGGCGGTGTGACGCGCCGGCCGGTCAGCTCGGTTCGGTCGCTCGCAGGAACGTCTCACGCCGGCGCGCGGGTGGTGAAGCCGAGCTCATCGGCGACCTGGACGAGCCTCAGGTCGTAGCTCCAGATCTCGTCGGCGTCGAGTAGCGTCGCGGTCGCAAGGTGAATGGAGTCGAGCGAGCGCAGCGCCGGTGGGCCGATGCGGCGTGCGACGGACACCACTTCGGAGGCCTGGGGGGCCTCATCGATGCCGCTCAGCGCGACTTCGGTCAGCCGAGCGATCACGACCGGGTCGGCGTCGTCGAGACGGCTGCGGAGTGCGCGGGACACCTCGACCCAGGCGAGACTCGCGGAAACGAGTTGCGACCCTCGTGCCTGCTCGGCGCCCAGCGCGAGGACGAACGCTTCGGACCCGGGTTCTCGGATCGCTCGCTTGATCAGCGCGCTGCTGTCGAGGTAGACGAGCACGTCAGAAACGGTCTTCGCGGTCGAGGAGGTCGAGGCTCGTCAAACTCGGCGGGAGGACCAGCGGATGGTCGGTCGTCGTGAAGGGCTGCCTGGCAGGTCTGATGGCCGCACGGTAGGTGGCGACGGGAGACGCTCCGCCCACCTCGAGATAGCGGATCAGTGCGCGTCGGAGGATCTCTTGCTGGCTGACACCGCTCTCGGTCGACTTGTCACGCAACGCGCGCGCGAGCTCGGGCTCGAGTCGAAGATTGACGGCCATGGCGGCATGGTATCAGGTGGTACCACTCACCCGCGCAGCGCCAGCGCGAACGGCAGCACGTCGGTCGCACCGGCGGCGCGGAGTTCGCGGGCGGCGACGGTGAGCGTCCAGCGGCTGTCGGCCAGGTCGTCGACGAGCAGGACAGGGCCGGATGGCACGTCGAGCGCGGTGGCGTCGAACCGGTTCCAGACGCCGGCGAGCCGGTAGGCGCTGTTGCCGCCGGGTTGGCCGGTCGGGCCGCCGTCGCGCAGGGCGAGCGCGCCGAGGTACGGGAGCCGGCCGATCTCGGCGAGCCCGCGGGCGAGGGTGTCGACGAGCTGCGGGTGCGACCTCGACGGCATCGCGACGACCGCGACGGGTCGTTCGGCCCACCCCCGGTCGGCGAGCACGCGCACGCACGCGTCGAGCAGCCGGGGCGGTACCGGGGCGTCGGGCGTGCCGGCGGCGAACACCTCGCGCAGCGCGCCGCCCCAGCCGAGGTCGGTGAGCCGGGCGAGCGCCCGGCCCTCGGCGGCCTGCTCGCCCGGAGCGATGCGGCCCTTCACCGGCACGCCGAGGCGGTCGGCGCCCGTCGGCCACATCTTGCGCGGTTCGATCGGCACGCCGACCCGGTCGAGGGCCGACGCGGCGGCCTGTTCGGCGTCGCCCGCGATGGCCGTCGGAAACCACGTGCCGGCGCAGATGTCGCAGCGCCCGCACGGCGCCGCGGTCTCGTCGTCGAGGGAGCGCTGCAGGAACTCCATGCGGCACATCTCGGCGGTCTCGTAGTCGAGCATGTGCTGCTGCTCGGCGAGGCGTTCGGCGGCGATGCGCCGGTAGCGCTCGGCGTCGTAGACCCACGGCTCGCCGGTGGCGACCCAGCCGCCCTGCACCCGGCGCACGGCGCCGTCGACGTCGAGCACCTTCAGCAGCAGTTCGAGCGGCGTGCGGCGCAGGTCGACCATGGCCTCGAGGGCGGCCGTCGAGGTGGGCTGATCGGTGAGTGCGGCGAGCACGCGGCCGGCGCGGTCTTCGTCGGGCATCGACGCCGTGGCGAAGTAGTGCCAGATGTCGCGGTCTTCGACGCCCGGCAGCAGCAGCACGTCGGCGCTGTCGGTCGCCCGGCCGGCGCGACCCACCTGCTGGTAGTACGCGACCGGCGACGACGGCGCGCCCAGGTGCAGCACGAACCCGAGATCGGGTTTGTCGAACCCCATGCCGAGCGCGCTCGTGGCCACGAGCGCCTTGACCTCGTTGCGCTTCAGCATGCCCTCGGACTCGGCACGCTCGTCGGAGTCGGTCTGCCCGGTGTAGGCGCGCACGTCGTGACCCCGCTCGCGCAGCACCCGCGCGGTGTCGATCGCCGCCGCGACGGTGAGCGTGTAGATGATGCCCGAGCCGGGCAGGTCGTCGAGGTGGCTGATCAGCCATGCGAGCCGGCTCGGCGAGTTCGGCAGCCGCAGCACCCCCAGTCGCAGGGAGGCGCGGGCGAGCGGGCCGCGGATGGTGAGGACCCCGGAACCCTCGGATGCTCCGCCCCCCGCGGCGACGCCGAGCTGCTCTTCGACATCGGCGACGACCCGGCTGTTCGCGGTCGCGGTCGTCGCGAGCACCGGGACGCCGGCAGGCAACTCCGCGATGAGGTCGCGCAGCCGCCGGTAGTCGGGTCGGAAGTCGTGCCCCCAGTCGCTGATGCAGTGCGCCTCGTCGACCACGAGCAGGCCGATGCGGCGCACCAGCGCCGGAAGCTGCTGCTCGCGGAACGACGGATTGTTGAGCCGCTCGGGCGAGACGAGCAGTACATCGACCTCGTCGGCGTCGAGCCGGGCGAGCACGTCGGCCCACTCGTGCGGGTTGGTGGAGTTGATCGAGACGGCTCGGACCCCGGCGCGCTCGGCGGCGGCGACCTGGTCGCGCATGAGCGCGAGCAGGGGTGACACGAGCACCGTCGGCCCGGCGCCCGCCTGGCGCAGCAGCAGGGTGGCGACGAAGTACACCGCCGACTTGCCCCAGCCGGTGCGCTGCACGACGAGGGCCCGGCGGTGCTCGTCGACCAGCGCCGAGATCGCCTCGAACTGCCCGTCGTGGAACTCGGCGTCGTCGCGACCGACGAGCGCGCGGAGCGCGGCGAGGGCGGCCGAGCGGGTGTCGGTCGTGGCGTCGGTCATCGCTCCACCCTCGCACGTGCGTGCGACATCGTCGGTGTTCGGCCGGTGGGGAAGGAGAGGGTGCGAGGACAGGTCAGCCGAGCAGGTGCTCGACCCGGTTCGACGTCGGCATGCGCAGGCCGTCGAGCGCGATCGCGATGACGTCGTCGGCGAGCCGGTCGGCGTCTTCGCGCCCGCCCGGGCGGTACCACTCCACGATCGAGTTGATCATGCCGAACGCGAGCCGCGACACGACGCTCGCGTCGATGTCGGTGCGCAGCGCCCGCTCGCCCTGCGCCTCGTGCACGAGCTCGGTCACCCGCCGGTCGAACGCGCGGCGGCGCCCGAGGGCACGCCGCTCGACGTCGGTGTTGCCGCGCACCCGCAGCAGCAGCGTCACGTAGGGCAGCTTGTCGACGAGCACCCGGGTCGCCCCGCGCAGCACCCGCTCGAGCCGGTCGATCGCGCGGCCGCCCGAGGCATCCGCTTCATCGATGACGCCCTCGAGCGCGTCGAGCGCTTCGCCGAGCGCGCGATCGAGCATCTGCTCCTTCGAGGCGAAGTGGTGGTAGATCGCCGACTTCGAGATGCCGAGCCGGTCGGCCAAGACGCTGATCGAGGTCGCGTCGTAGCCGTGTTCGTTGAACGCGGCGACGGCGACCGCGAGCACGCCGGCCTGATCGTACCCGGGGCGGCCGCGGCGGGGTTCGGCGGGCGAGGACATGGGATCAGTCTTCCATGCGACCGACCGTTCGGTCAGCAGTGCGCCAGGGGTCGCGAGGACGTGAGGCGACCGGCGGCGGGATGACGCGCAACGCGCCGCGGCCGGAGCCGAACCCTTCCACTGTCTGCCGACGCACCATAGGGTGACAGCATGCTGCGGGGAACTCGAAAGCGCGAGACACAGTTCGGACGCTCTTGGGCTCGTCGCGGAAGGCTGGCGCTCGGCGCCGTCGCGGTCGCCGCAGTGTGCCTGGGCACGCCCGCACTCGCCGCGTCGGCAGCAGGGGTGGAGCCACCGCAAGGGCCGACCGCGGGCGGAACCGTCGTCACCGTCGATGCCCCGGGCGCCGGGTTCATCGAGGTCTCGGCCGGAGACAACCACTCGCTCGGGCTCACCGCCGACGGCGTCGTCTACGCGTGGGGCTCGAACTCCGCCGGGCAGCTCGGCACCGCCCCCGACACGGTCGGCACCGTGATCGAGGGCCCGGTCGTCGTTTCGGCGCTCGTCGGCGTTCCGATCATCGCCGTCTCGGCCGGCACCGAATTCTCGCTCGCGCTCGCCGCCGACGGCACCGTGTATTCGTGGGGGCTGAACGATGCCGGACAGCTCGGTCGCACCGGCGACGAGCGCACGCCTGCACTCGTCGCGTTCCCCGCCGGAACCCCTCCGATCTCCTCGATCGACGCCGGCAGCTGGAAGAGCGCGGTCGCCCTCGACGGCGCCGGCACCGCGTGGGCGTGGGGGCTCAACACCTACGGACAACTCGGCGACGGGACGACGGCCTCGAGCCCCGAGCCCGTCGAGGTCGTCTTCCCCGAGACCGTGTCGGTCAGTCAGATCTTCGCCGGCACGTACTTCACGGCCGCGCGCACCGACGACGGGCGGGTGTGGGTCTGGGGTCGCAACAACTGGGGACAGCTCGGCAACGGCTCCGCCCAGGCGAACACGCCGCATCCGGTGCCGCAGGCCGTCGCCTTCGCTCCCGGCGTCACCGTCGACACGATCGCGGTCGGCGACGGCCACGTCCTGGCGTTGGCCGGCACCGACCTGTACGCCTGGGGCAGGAACGCCGAGGGCCAGCTCGCACGCCCGGCGTCCGGCGCCGACCTGAGCCCCGGCCTCATCGACGGGTTGAGCGGCGTCACCCCGGCGGCCGAACTCAGCGCCGGCTTCGGGAACTCGATCGTGCGCACCGAGAGCGGCGACACGTACATCTGGGGCTGGAACAGCTGCGGTCAGATCGGCAACGGCGAAGCCGGAACGTGCAGTACCGCGCAGGGGAGCACCCCGCAGGTGCGCACGCCCTTCCTGCTCGCCGACCCGTCGGGCGCGCCGATCGAGACCATCCGGGCCGGGTACATGCACGTGCTCGCGACGACGGGCGATGGGTCCGCCTACGGGTGGGGCCGGAACTTCGACGGCCAGCTCGGCATCGGCACGTTCGACGGGACTGTGCCGACGCCTACCGTCCTCGTCGCGCCGGTCGTCACCGGCGTCACGTTCGGCGGTGTCGCCGCGACCGACGTGCAGCGCATCTCGCCGACCCAGGTCGAGGCGACGACCCCGCCGCATGCGGCGGCCGTCGTCGATGTCGTCGTGACGGTCGCGGACTTCGAAGGCACCAGTGCGCCGTCCACGACGCATCCCGCGTCGTTCACCTTCGGCTCCGCCCCCGTGGTGCTCGCCGGGCCGGCATCGGGGACCGCCGCCGTCGGCGAGCGGATCGTCTTCCGCGCGAGCGGCTCGGCCGACACGCCGCCGACCGTCACGTGGGAGTACCTGCCGAAGGGGGCGACGCAGTGGGCGCCCGCGCCCGGTGACGCGGTGACCACGGTCGACGGGAACACAGCCGACAGCACCCTCACCGTCACCGTCACCGCGGCGCTCGGTGGTGCGCAGTTCCGTGCGGTCTTCACGAACCCGCTCGGCTCGGCGAGCACCGACCCCGCGAGCATCGGCCTGCCCACGCTGCCGGCGACGGGCTTCGCAGCGGATGCCTCGGTGCCCGCGATGCTCGTCATGGCGCTGGGCGGAGGGCTGCTGGTGATGGTCGGGCGGCGGAGGTCGCGCGCGCTCTGAGATCGGATGTCTCGAGCCCGGTGTCGGCGGCCGATGCCAGACTCGGGGCATGGGCGATGAGCGCGCAGGCGGTGAACCGATCGGCACCCCGGGCGGCACGCCCGAGCGCCCCGCGATCTTCTTCGACGGGCCCGAGGAGTTCCGTGCCTGGCTCGAGGCGAACCATGCGACCGCGACCGAGTTGTGGATGGGTCTCTACAAGCGGCACATGCCCGACCGGCCGCTCACGTGGGAGCAGGCGGTGCCTGAGGCGCTCTGCTTCGGGTGGATCGACTCGGTCGCGCAGCGCATCGACGACGACGCGGTGCGCCAGCGCTGGACCCCGCGCAAGCCCACGAGCACCTGGTCGGCGGTGAACGTCGCGCTCGTCGAACAGCTCACGGCCGAGGGTCGCATGCGCCCGGCCGGCATCGCCGCATTCGAGCGGCGGCGGGCCGACCGCACCGGCGTCTACTCGCACGAGAACCCCGACCAGGAGCTGCCGGCCGAGTTCGCGGCGCGGCTCGCGGCCGACCCCGGGGCATCCGCGTTCTTCGACGCGGCGACCCCGAGCTACCGGCGCACGGTCACGCACTGGGTGAACTCGGCGAAGCAGCAGGCCACCCGCGAGAAGCGACTGCAGCAGCTCATCGACGACAGTGCGGCGGGGCGGCTCGTGCCGTTCCAGCGCTACGGCGAGGTGCCGAAGTGGGTCGAGCGTGCCGCCGAGGCGGCGCGCGCCGCGCAGCAGCCCGGCGCATCCGATTGAGTCGGCGGTGACGTTGGATCGAGGCCGGTCCGGCCGGGTCGCGCCCCCACGCGACCCGGCCTCCAGCCCCCTCTGGGGGTCTCAGCGCAGGTCGTAGACCCGCTTGTACTTGCCCTCGCTGCGCGGCAGCGTGCCGGGCTCTTCGAGCTGCACGCCGACCGTGGTGCCGATCAGCACCTTGATGCGCTGCTGCAGCACGACGGTCGCCGCCTGGCAGACCTCGACCGACAGCTCGGGGTGGCGTTCGATGCGCACGGTCAGTGCGTCCATGCGGCCCGACTTGGTGAGTTCGAGGATGAAGTGCGGGGTGAGCGTCTCGATGCCGAGCACGATCTCCTCGATCTGGGTCGGGAAGAGGTTCACCCCGCGCAGGATGATCATGTCGTCGTTGCGGCCGGTGATCTTCTGCATGCGGCGCATGCCGGGGCGCGCGGTGCCGGGAAGCAGCCGGGTGAGGTCGCGCGTGCGGTAGCGGATGACCGGGAACGCCTCTTTGGTGAGCGACGTGAAGACCAGCTCGCCGAGTTCGCCGTCGGGCAGCGGAGCGAGGTCGTCGCCGATGATCTCGGGCAGGAAGTGGTCTTCCCACAGGTGCGGGCCGTCCTTCGTCTCGACGCACTCGTTGCCGACGCCCGGGCCCATGACCTCGCTGAGGCCGTAGATGTCGACCGCGTGCAGGTCGAGGCGGCGTTCGAGTTCGGCGCGCATCTCGTTCGTCCACGGCTCGGCGCCGAGCACGGCGACCTTGAGCGACGAGGCGCGCGGGTCGTAGCCGGCCTCCTCCATCGCGTCGGCGATCGTGAGCAGGTAGCTCGGCGTGCACAGGATGGCGTCGGGCTCGAAGTCGTGGATGAGCTGCACCTGCCGAGCGGTCTGCCCGCCCGACATCGGGATGACGGTGGCCCCGAGTTTCTCGATACCGGCGTGCGCACCGAGGCCGCCGGTGAACAGGCCGTACCCGTAGGCGTTGTGCACCTTCATGCCCGGGCGGATGCCGCTCGCGCGCAGCGACCGCGCCACGAGGGAGGCCCAGCGGTCGAGGTCGCCCTCGGTGTAGCCGACCACGGTCGGGCGGCCGGTGGTGCCGGATGACGCGTGGATGCGTCGCACGTCGCTCATCGGCACCGCGAACATGCCGAAGGGGTAGGTGGCGCGCAGGTCGTCCTTGGTGGTGAACGGGAGCTTCCGCACGTCGTCGAGCGACCGGATGTCACGAGGGTGCACGCCCGCATCGTCGAACTTCTTCGTATAGAGGGGGACGTGCTCGTACGCGTGCCGCACGGTCTGCTGGAGGCGTTCGAGCTGCAGCGCCTCGAGTTCGGCGCGGGTCATGCGCTCTTCGGGGTCGAGGGTGGCAGGGTCGGCGGCGGCGCCCAGGCGCGCGGTCGTGGTGGGAGTGGTGGCCGTGGTCGTCATCGACATGGGGACTCCGGGGGTTTCGGCTCGCTGAGCCTGTCGAAGCGGATGGATAGTGTGGGTGCTCCCTTCGACGGGCTCAGGGAGCTTGACGGGCTCAGGGAGCTTGACGGGCTCAGGGAGCTTTTGGCTCAGGGAGCTGGTGCGGGTTCGGAGAGCGAACGGTTGGTGGTGAGGGAGCGGCCGCGGAACTCGGCGACGACGTCGCCGGTCTCGTCGGTCACGGTGACGTCGTAGAGGCCGTTGCGGCCGCTCACGATGCGCCGGCGCGCAGTGGCGGTCAGGGTCTGGCCGGCGTGCGTCGCCTTCAGGAACGCGATGTCGGCGCCGGCGGCGACGGTGACCCGTTCGTCTTCGTTGCAGGCGATCGCGAACGCCGTGTCGGCCAGGGCGAACACGAACCCGCCGTGCGTGATCTCGAATCCGTTGGTGTGGTCGGCGGTGACGGCCATCGACACGACCGCGAGGCCGGGTTCGTCGCGTTCGACGCGCAGCCCGAGCAGGGCCGAGGCGCGATCGCGCCGCATCATCGGGCGCAGGGCGGCGGCGGCCGTGGCATCCGTCATCGTTCACTCTCCTTCGAGTGGGCTGACCGGGCCGTGTTGCCGACCCTCGCATGACGAGCATATACTAACTGAACGATCGGTTAGTAATCCGTTCGCCGCAGACCGGATCGATGCAGACCCTGGAGTCGACGATGACCACCACACCCGAGCAGGCGCAGTTCGACGCCCTGATCGCCGCCGACGGCCGCATCGAGCCGCGCGACTGGATGCCCGAGGCCTACCGCAAGACCCTCGTACGCCAGATCAGCCAGCACGCGCACTCCGAGATCATCGGCATGCAGCCCGAGGCCAACTGGATCACCCGCGCCCCGAGCCTGAAGCGCAAGGCCATCCTGATGGCCAAGGTGCAGGACGAGGCCGGCCACGGGCTCTACCTCTACTCGGCCGCCCAGACCCTCGGCACCCCGCGCGACGAGATGACCGAGGCACTCATCGCCGGCAAGGCCAAGTACTCGTCGATCTTCAACTACCCGACGCCGACCTGGGCGGACATGGGCGCGATCGGCTGGCTCGTCGACGGCGCCGCGATCTGCAACCAGGTGCCGCTGTGCCGCGCGTCGTACGGGCCGTACGGCCGGGCGATGGTGCGCATCTGCAAGGAGGAGTCGTTCCACCAGCGGCAGGGCTTCGAGATCCTGCTCACGCTCATGCAGGGCACCGACGAACAGCGGCGGATGGCGCAGGACGCCGTCGACCGCTGGTACTGGCCGGCACTGCAGATGTTCGGCCCGCCCGACGACCAATCGCCGAACTCCGCGCAGTCGATGGCGTGGAACATCAAGCGGTTCACGAACGACGAACTGCGACAGCGGTTCGTCGGCATGCTCGTGCCGCAGGCCGAAGTGCTCGGGGTCACCCTGCCCGACCCGAAGCTGCGCTGGAACGACGAGACGCAGCAGTACGACATGAGCGAGATCGACTGGACCGAGTTCTTCGAGGTGCTCGCCGGCCGCGGCCCGATGAACGCCGAGCGGCTGCGCCGCCGCCGCGAGGCGCACGAGGACGGCGCCTGGGTGCGCGAGGCCGCCGCCGAATACGCGCGCAAGCGGGGCTCCCTGAGCCTGTCGAGCTCCCTGAGCCTGTCGAGCTCCCTGAGCCTGTCGAAGGGAGCAGCATGAGCACGCCGGGCGCATCGACGAACGCAGCGACCCCCGAGGTCTGGCCCCTCTGGGAGGTCTTCGTGCGCGCCAACCGCGGACTCTCGCACGTGCACGTCGGATCGCTGCACGCGCCCGACGCCGAGATGGCGCTGCGCAACGCGCGCGACCTCTACACGCGCCGCAACGAGGGCCAGTCGATCTGGGTCGTGCCCGCCGACGCGGTGACCACGAGCGACCCCGATGCGAAGGGCGCGTTCTTCGAGAGCCCCGCCGGCAAGAACTACCGGCACGCCGTGTACTACACGGCCTCCGAGGGGGTGAAGCACCTGTGAGCGAACACGGAGGGCTCCCTGAGCTGGTCGAAGGGGCCGTCGCTTCGACAGGCTCGGCGAGCGGTGGTTCGGCGGGCTCGGCGAGCCTGCACGGCGAAGTGCACGTCGACGAGCTCGCGCTCGCCGACGAGCTCGCGGGCGACTCCGGTCGGGTCGCCGGCCCGGATGTCGCGGAGTACGCGCTGTGGCTCGGCGACGACGCCCTCGTGCTCTCGCAGCAGCTCGGCTGGTGGATCAGCCGCGCGCCCGAGCTCGAGGAGGACATGGCGCTCGGCAACATCGCGCTCGACCTGCTCGGCCACGCCCGCTCGCTGCTGCACTACGCCGGTACCGCCGACGGCCGCAGCGAAGACGACCTGGCGTACTGGCGCGACGAGCCCGAGTTCCGCAGCGCCTGGCTCTTCGAGCAGGAGAACGGCGACTTCGCGAAGACGATCGCACGGCAGCTCGTGGCATCCGTCTACCTCTTCGAACTGTACGAGCGCCTGCGCGCCTCGACCGACGAGACCCTCGCCGCCATCGCCGAGAAGGCGGTGAAGGAGGTCGACTACCACCGCGACCACGCCGTGCAGTGGACCCTGCGCCTGGCCGGCGGCACCGACGAGTCGCGGGCGCGCATGATCCGTGCGCTCGACGACGTCTGGCCGTACGTCGACGAACTGTTCCGCGACGAGCCGCTCATCGACCGGCTCGACGGCGTCGCGGTGCGCCCGTCGACCCTGCGCGAGCCGTTCGACGCGGTGCTCGCCGACGTGTTCGCCGAGGCCGACCTCGCGCCGAAGTCGGCGTTCATCGCCGCCGGCGGCGGGCGCGAGGGGCGGCACTTCCCGACCCTCGGCTACCTGCTCGCCGAGCTGCAGGTGCTCGCCCGGAAGCACCCGGGGGCATCGTGGTGACCGCGACGGGGCTCCCTGAGCTGGTCGAAGCGGCGCGCGCTTCGACGGGCTCAGCGGGCGGGGGCTCAGCGGGCGGGGGCGCTTCGACGGGCTCAGCGAGCGGGGGCGCGTGGGACATCGCGGCGACCGTGTGCGACCCCGAGATCCCGGTGCTCACGATCGAAGACCTGGGCATCCTGCGCTCGGTCGAGACGGATGCCACGGGCGTGCGCGTGCGCATCACGCCCACCTACAGCGGATGCCCCGCGATGGACGCGATCCGCGAGGACCTGCTGACCGTGCTGCGCGGGGCGGGCTACGCGGATGTCTCGGTCGAACTCGTCCTCACGCCCGCGTGGACCACGGACTGGATGACCGACGCCGGCAAGGCCAAGCTCGAGGCGTACGGCATCGCGGCGCCGAGCGGGCGCGCGCCGGCGCGGCACGCCGGCCCGCTGCGCGTCGCGCTCGCCGTGAAGTGCCCGCGCTGCGACTCGCTGCACACGCGCGAGGTCTCGCGGTTCGGGTCGACGTCCTGCAAGGCGCTGTACGAGTGCCTCGACTGCCTCGAGCCCTTCGACTCGTTCAAGGTGCTGTGATGGCGGCGGTCAATCTGGGGTCGACGGGTGTGCGCAAGCGCCGAGGGCGGTTCCACGAGCTCGAGGTCGCCGAGGTGCGACCCCTCACGTCCGACAGCGTCGAGGTCACATTCACCGTGCCCGCGGAGCTGATCGACGAGTACGACTACGTCGCCGGGCAGCATGTGGCGCTGCGCGCCGAGATCGACGGACACGAGGTGCGGCGCAGCTACTCGATCTGCCGGCCGCCGGTGCGGCCCGCGACCGGCCCTTCGACGGGCTCAGGGGGCCCTTCGACGGGGACGATCAGCGTCGCGATCAAGCGCGACCTGGGCGGGCGGTTCTCGACGTGGGCGAACCGCGAGCTGCGGGCCGGGCACCGCATCGACGTGATGAGCCCGCAGGGCACGTTCACCTCGAACCTCGCCGAGCTCGACGGGCGGCACGTCGTCGCCATCGCGGCCGGCAGCGGCATCACGCCGATGATGGCGTTGGCGCACACGGTGCTCGAGGCATCCGATAGTGCGCGCTTCACGCTCGTGTACACGAATCGGTCGACCCTCGACGTGATGTTCCTCGACGAGCTCGCCGACCTGAAGGACCGCTACCCGTCACGCCTCGCGCTGCACCACGTGCTGAGTCGCGAGCAGCGTACGGCGCCGCTGCTGTCGGGCCGCATCGACCAGGCGAAGCTCGACATCATGCTCGACGCGCTCATCCCGCCGGCGACGGTCGACGAGTGGTTCCTGTGCGGGCCGTTCGAGCTCGTGCAGCTGTGCCGCGACACGCTGGAAGCGCGCGGCGTGGACCCGGCGCACGTTCGGTTCGAGCTGTTCACGACAGGCGAGCCCGGCGAGGTGCGACCCGACGCCGGCCGCCCCGTCGTGGTGCAGACCGGCGAACCGGTCGTGCACATCGACTTCACCCTCGACGGGCAGTCGTCGTCGGTCGACTCGCCGGTGAGCGCGAACGAGTCGCTGCTGAACGCGGCACTGCGGGTGCGACCGGATGTGCCGTTCGCGTGCGCGGGCGGCGTGTGCGGCACGTGCCGCGCGAAGCTCGTCGAGGGGTCGGTGAACATGCGCGAGAACTACGCGCTCGAGCCCGACGAGCTCGAGCGCGGGTACGTGCTCACCTGCCAGTCGCACGCGACGAGCGAGAACGTGCTGCTCGACTACGACGGGTGAGCGGCTTCCGCACGTCGCGCTACTCGATCAGCCCGGCCCGACGGCAGCGGTGCCACGCGTCGACCACGGCGGTCGACGCGGCGGCGTCGCGACCCGCGGCGCGCTCCGCCTCGATCACGGGCTGCACCCGCAGCCGCAGTTTCGTGGCGGTGTCGACGGCGATCTGGGCGAGCCGGTGCTCGATGCGGCGGTTCTCGAACCGCTCGATCAGGGCGCGGCGGTAGTCGACGGTGTCGACGTCGCGGGCGACGGCGCGCGCCGCCTCGGTCCAGAACGCGTCCAGCGCCGACCGGCAGGCGGGGTCGGCGACCGCGTCCGCCACCGTCGTGTGCCCGCGCAGCAGGCCCTCGAACGCCAGCACGAGGTGCCCGCCGTTCAGCACGAGCAGTTTGCGCTGCTCGAACGGCTCGATCCGGTCGACGAAGCGGGCGCCGGCGGTGTCCCAGGCGGGCCGGCCGGCGGGGAACTCGCCCGAGAGCGTCCAGTCGGCGAAGGGCTCGGCGACGACCGCGGCTTCGTCGCGCCATCCGGTCCTCGCCTCGACCTCGTCGAGGTCGGCGGCCGTGGTGTGCGGCGTGATGCGGTCGACGCTCGTCGCGACGAACGACGCCGTGTCGAGCGCGTAGCCCAGGCCCGCCATGTCGGCGAGGCTGCGGAGCGCGTCGCGGGTGATCCGTGCGTTGTCGGGCAGGTTGTCGCACGAGACGATCGCGATCGGCCCGGCCTGCGCGCGGCGTCGTGCGGCGAGGCCGAGCACGATGCGCGCGAGCGGGGTGCGCAGCCGAGCGGATGCCACGGCGCCCGCTCGCAGCGCGGCGAGATCGTGCGCGACGGACGAGTCGGTCAGGTCGATCGTGCCGTCGAGCCCGAGGCGATAGCCCGCCTCGGTGATCGTGAGCGTCACCACCGCCACGGCGGGGTCGGCGAGGAGTTCGACGAACCGGTCGATCCGGGCGGCCGGGTGCGCTTCGACGATGCTGCCGACCTGCTCGAACCGGTCGCCCTCGGGCCCCCGTTCGACGAGCGTGAACACCCCGCCCTGCGGGGCGAGCCGGTCCGCGACGTCGGGGGAGCGGCCCGTGAACGCGGCGATGCCCCAGTCGGCGGCGTCGCTCGCTCGCGCGGTGAACCAGGCCTGGTGCGTGCGGTGAAACGCTCCGGCGCCGACGTGCACGATGCGCACGGGCGGGGCGGGCAGGGCGCGCCCCGCGTCCGCGAGGCGGGCGCGAGTCAGGCGGGGGGCGGGGGTGGGGGTGGGGGTGCTCCCTTCGACGGGCTCAGGGAGCTTGGGGGGGTTGGGGGTGCTCCCTTCGACGGGCTCAGGGAGCTTGGCGGGGGTGGGGAGCTTGAGGGGGTCGAGGGTCATGCGGATGCCTCGCCGGCGAGCCACTCGGCCTGCCGCACCCAGTGGGCGCCCTCGCCGCCCTCGTGCCCGTTCCACGGGTAGTCGACCGTCTCGGCCGGGCCGCCCCAGCGGTTCGCCGCGGCGTACACGCCCGACGGCGGCGCGACGGTGTCGAGGTGGCCGACGCCGAACAGCGCGGGGGCGGTCGCCCGGGTCGCGAGGATCGCGCCGTCGAAGTACGAGAGCGTGGCGAACACGCGCTCCTCCGCGCCGCGATGCACCGCGAGGTAGCGGGCGATCTCGACGTGCGGATCGGTGTCGGTCAGGCCGAGCACGCGGGGCACGTCGCACAGGATCGGCGCGGTCGGCAGTGCGGCGACGAGTCCGTCGCCGAGCGCGGCCGCGGCGATCGCGATGAGACCGCCCTGGCTGTTGCCGGTGACGGCGACGCGAGCCGGGTCGACCTCGCGGAACGTGCGCACGGCATCGACGGCGCGCACGGCGTCGGTGAACACGCGCCGGTAGTAGTACGTCGAGGGCGCGTCGATGCCGCGGGTCAGGAAGCCCGGTGCGGCCGGGCCCGAGCCGTGCGGGTCGGGGGTCTCGCCGCCGGTGCCCCACACGCTGCCCTGACCGCGGGTGTCGACGATGAGCTGCGCGTAGCCCGCGGCCGGCCAGTACAGGCGCTCGTGGGCGAGCCCGCGGCCACGGCCGTAGCCGACGAACTCCACCACGGCGGGCAGCGGGTCCTCGGTGCCGCGCGGCGTGACCAGCCACGCGCGAACCGGGTCGCCGGCGAAGCCGGGGAACGTCACATCGGCGACGTCGAAGGACGTCATCGGGGTTGCGGCGGGGCGGCGCACCACGCTCTGCTCGGCGGGCGCCGCGGCCCGCGACGAGCGCAGCGTGTCGGCCCAGAAGGCGTCGAAGTCGGCGGGTTCGGCGAGCTCCGGGCGGTATGCGCGCAGCGCCTCGGGCGGCAGGTCGAAACGGGCCATCGGGCTCCTCGGTCGGTCGGTCACGGCTGGGTCACGGTGTGCACACCCTAGCGTGAAAACGTTGACATTCTTCGGGAGGCGAGTTACGTTCGTACCCGTTATCGCTTGAAACACCGAAAGTTTCGTGCTCATCCATCCCCCGGACGAGTCACGCTGACAGCCGCAAGGGAGCGCATGTCGACCACCACCAACGTCGCGATCGTCGACGCGGCGACCTCCTCCGCCGCGCCGACGGACGAGGTCGCGAACGCCGCGACGGGCTCCGCGACATCCGGCCCCTCGAAGCCCGCGCGCCCGTCGCGCGGGGCGAAGCTCACCTGGCGGACCGCCCTGAAGCGCGACTGGCGCCTCTACTCGCTGCTGGTGCTTCCGCTCGTGTTCCTGCTCGTCTTCCGCTACCTGCCGATGGCCGGGAACATCATCGCGTTCCGCCGATTCCGGCCGGGCGGCAACATCTTCGGCGACGAGTGGGTGGGCTTCCACTACTTCGAGATGTTCATCAACGATCCGACGTTCTGGCGGGTGTTCACGAACACGATCGTCCTCGGCGCTCTGTGCCTGGTGATCATCTTCCCGCTGCCGATCGTGCTCGCCCTCATGCTGAACGAGCTCCGGTCGGCGAGGTTCAAGCGCATCGCGCAGTCGATCAGCTACCTGCCGCACTTCATGTCGATCGTGATCGTCGCGGGCCTCGTGCTGCAGCTCGTCTCGACGAGGGGGACGATCAACCAGATCGTCGAGACCTTCGGCGGCACCCCGGTCGACTTCATCCAGAAGCCCGAGTGGTTCCGGCCGATCTTCGTGGGCTCCGAGATCTGGCAGACCGTCGGCTGGGGCACGATCCTCTACCTCGCGGCGCTCACCACGATCGATCCGCAACTCTACGAAGCAGCTCGAATCGACGGCGCCAACCGCTGGAAGCAGACCTGGCACGTCACCCTTCCCGGCATCGCCCCGACGATCGTGGTGCTGCTCATCCTGAACATCGGATCGTTCCTCTCGGTGAGCTTCGAGAAGGTGCTGCTCCTGCAGAACCCGCTCGTCTACTCGACCGGCGACGTGATCGCCACCTACCTCTACCGCGTCGGCATCGGCTCGGGGAGCTTCTCCTACGCGACCGCGATCGGCCTGTTCGAGGCCGTCATCGGACTCGTGCTCGTCATGACCGCCAATGCCATCTCGCGCCGAGTGACCGGAGCCAGCCTGTGGTGACCACGACCATCAAGACGCACACCGACCGGGCCGTCGAGCGGCTCTTCCGCCCGCGGAAGGTCGCGGGCATCAAGGACTCGCGCGGGTACACCGTGTTCCGGGTGCTCAACGCGGCCGCGATCATCGCGATCTGCTTCGCGACGCTGTACCCGTTCCTCAACGTCCTCGCCGTGGCATTCAGCTCGCAGGGATTCATCAACGCCGGCCAGGTCAACATCGTGCCGCGCGGTTTCAACGTCACGACCTTCCAGCTGGTCATGAGCGACCCGCAGTTCTGGCGCAACTACGGCAACACCGTGATCTACACGGTCGTCGCGACCGCCGTGTCCATGGTGCTCACCACGATGTTCGCCTACGCGCTGTCGAAGAAGCGGCTGAAGGGCCGGGCGTTCTTCGTCGGCGTCGCGGTGTTCACGATGTTCTTCGCCGGCGGCATCATCCCGAACTACGTGCTCATCAACTCGCTCGGCTGGCGCAACACGATCTGGGCGCTCGTCATCCCGAACGCGATCAGCATCTTCAATCTGCTCGTCATGAAGTCCTTCTTCGAGAACTTCCCCGAAGAGCTCGAGGAAGCCGCGTCGATCGACGGCCTCACGACATACGGCATCCTGCTGCGCATCGTGCTGCCGCTCAGCAAGGCAGTGCTCGCGACGATGGTGCTGTTCTACGCGGTGAGCTTCTGGAACTCCTGGTTCTCGGCACTGCTCTACCTGAGCAAACCCGACCTGTGGCCCGTCACGCTCTACCTGCGCAACCTGCTCATGTCCGCGTCCGCACCCGACGGGTCCGACGAGGGCCTGCAGATCGCGGCGAACGTCAAGGCCGTCACGATGCTGCTCACCGTGCTGCCGATCGTCTGCCTCTACCCGTTCCTGCAGAAGTACTTCGTCTCGGGCGTCATGCTCGGCTCGGTCAAGGCCTGAGCCGGCCCGCATCCCACCGCTTGATCCGTCCCCTCCGCCCCACCCAGAGATCCACGAAAACAAGAAAGGGAACCCCCCATATGACACAGCAGTCAGGCGCGACGACGCGTCGGCGGCTCGGCCGTCGCGGCGTCACCACCGCGATCGTCGCGGGCATCGCCGCAACGGGTCTCATCCTCACCGGGTGCAGCGCTCCCGAGGACGGCGACACGGCCGCGGACTTCGACTTCACCGGCAAGGACGTCGGTGCGATGGAGGAGTGGGGTGTCGGTGACACCTTCAAGGCCACCGAGCCGGTCGAGTTCTCGATGTTCTACCGCGACCACGAGGCGTACCCGATGCAGGAGGACTGGCCGTTCCTCACCGCGCTCGAGGAGAACCAGAACGTCACCTTCGACGTCGAGGCATCCCCCCGCGTCGGCTACGAGGACGCCCGCTCGGCGGCGATCGCGAGCGGCGACGCCCCCGAGATCATCACCATCGCCTACCCCGGCCAGGAGACCCCGTTCGTGGCGGGCGGCGCGCTGCTGCCGGTCAGCGACTTCGTGCAGTACATGCCGAACTACCAGGACAAGATCGAGAAGTGGGGCCTGGAGGCCGACATCGACGCCGTCCTGCGCAAGGACGACGGCAAGTACTACCTGCTCCCCGGCGTCTCCGAGATCGTCGTGCCGCAGTACAGCTACGTCGTGCGCAAGGACATCTGGGAGGAGCTGGGCCTCAGCCTCGAGCCCGAGACCTTCGACGAGTTCGCCGAGGACCTGCAGAAGGTCAAGAAGGCGTACCCCGACAAGTTCGTCATCTCCGACCAGGCCAGCGACCCCGACCCCATGGGCGGCGCGCTGAACTTCGCCGCACCGAACTTCGGCACGCAGGCCGGCTGGGGCCTCTCGGCCGGAACCGGCGCGTGGTGGACCGGTGACGAGTTCGTGTACGCCGGTGCCACCGACGAGTACCGCGAGCTGCTCGAGTACTACCACGGCCTGGTGGAGGACGGCGTGCTCGACCCCGCGAGCGTCACCCAGACTGACGACGAGGCGAAGGCTCGCTTCTACAACGGCGACTCGTTCGTGATCACGGGCAACGACCAGTTCGTGGCATCCTCGGTCACCTCGTTCAAGGAGGTCGGCAACACCGAGGCCGAGGCCGCACTCATCCGCGTGCCCGCCGGACCGGCGGGCGACAAGCTCGCCTCGGGCGGGCGCCTCGACGGTCTGCCCGGCCTGATGATCTCGGCCAAGGCCGCGGAGCAGGAGCACTTCAAGGCGCTGCTGCAGTTCATCGACTGGCTGTACTACTCCGACAGCGGCCTCGAGTTCGCCAAGTGGGGCGTCGAAGGCCTGACCTTCGAGCGCGACGGCGACACCCGCGTCTTCACCGCCGACTGGGACCGCGCGAAGGACCTGCTCAACCCGGGCGCCACGAAGATCCTGAACGTCGACGGCGGCTTCGCCAACGGCGCCTTCATGTCGGCCGAGGGCGGAACCGAAGAGCTGCGCACGTCGATGATGCTCCCCGAGACGAAGGACTTCGTCTCGTCGATGCTCACCAAGGAGCAGTTCGCCACCGCGCCGGCTGCACCGCTCACCGAGCTCGAGAACGAGCAGGCGGGCCTGCAGAAGACCGCCCTGCTCGATGTCGTGCGCGCCGCGACTGCCGCGTTCATCACGGGCGACCGTTCGCTGGACGAGTGGGACGACTACGTCGCCGAGCTCGAGGCAGCGGGCATGACCGACTACATCGACACCATCAACGGTGCGCAGCAGCGACAGGCCGAGGCGCTCGCCGACGCCGGTTCGAAGAAGGACTGACGCACTGACACCGGTCGGACCCCGCCCCTCTCCCCGGGGCGGGGTCCGACCCATTGCCGGGCCGCGCCGGGTGTTGCCGGCCGTCCGCTCCTGGAGGACCGCATGCATGCCACCGACCTCGCCACCGACCGGCGGGCCACTGACGCGGGCGTCTTCGGCGCTCCCAGACGGGCCGGGTACGGTGACCGGCATGAGTGAACGCGGCGACCAGACCACGAGCGGACGCCGCACGCCGTGGGGCGGCGCGTTCGGGCGCATCACCGGCGCCGTGTACTGGGTGATCGTCACCGAGATCGCCTTCCTGCTCGCGGCGTCGCCGACGATCGTCGGGCTCGTGCTGCTCGCCCCCGACCCCAGCAACATCCCGCTGTACGCGCTCGTGCTGGTGCCCGTCGGCCCCGCCTTCACCGCCGCGATCGCGACGTTCCGTGCGCGGCAGCGCGACGACGATCTCGTCGTCTGGCCGCGGTTCTGGCGGGCGTGGTGGCGCGACCTGCGCGACGCGTTGTTCGTGTGGGTGCCCGTGGTCGCGGTGCTGACGGTGCTGGGCATGAACATCGCCTTCGGCGGCGCGGTCGGCGCGGGCGGCGTGTTCTCGGTGATCTCGATCGTGCTCGCCCTGCTCGTCGCGGTCGCCGCGACGCACGCGCTGGTCATCGTCGCGCTCTTCGGCTTCCGCACGCGCGACGTTGCGCGGCTGTCGATCTACTACCTGGCCGCGAAGCCGCTGGTGAGCCTCGGCGTGGTGTCGGGGCTCGTCCTCGCGTCGGCGCTCGCCTGGTTCACGAACCCGTGGGTGCTCGCGCTCATCGCGTCGATGCTCGCCGCGCTCGCGCTGGCGAACGCGAAGACGATGATCCAGGACGTCACCGAGCGGTTCACCGCGGACCCGGCCGCGTAGGGCGCCGCGTAGGGCGGGGTTCGCGGGTTCGGCGCCTCACGCGAAGATCGCACGCCCCCGCCCGTCGGGGATGCCCGACTTGCGCAGGAAGTACGTGTTCACCTGGTCGCGCCACTCCCGCGCCGACCGCTGCTGCTCGGCGAGTCGGTCGCGCACCCGCGCGAACACGGCGTCGTCGACGCGGCCCTCGAGCGACGCCCACGCCGCGACCATCGCATCGACCGCGTCGGCTCCGGCGAAGTGCGTGTCGTAGATGTGCTGGATGACGGTCGATCCGCTGTGCAGCCGGTGCGTGTACGGCACGTGGTGGAAGAACAGCAGCAGCTCGTCGGGCACGGTGTCGAGCGACTCGTACGTCTCGCGCCACGGCGGCGGGTACTGCCCGGCGTAGCCGGTGCCGGTCGCGACGGTGCGGTCGACGCCGATGCCGTCGCGGTCGGCGAAGTGGTAGGTGCCCCACGGCGAGTACTCGTACCCGTCGACCGACGGCCCGTAGTGGGTGCCGGGCGTCACCATGAACCCCACCCCGAGTGGCGCGGTGTACGACTCGTACGTCTGCCACGAGGCATCCAGCAGCTCGTGCACGACCGCGGCGACCTCGCGATCGAGGGACGCGCCCGACCAGAACGTGAGCGCGATCCATTCGTCGAGGATCGCGGCCGGGTCGAGCGTCGCGTCCCACGCGAGGCGGCCGAACGCGTACAGGTTGGCTTGGGCGAGCGGATGCCCCGTCCAGAACGCGTCGTCGCCGACGTTCGACACCGCGGCGATGCCGCCGCCGGTCGCCGTGAGGTCGGCGACCGGCGGCGAGCCGGCACCGAACGGTGCGAAGTCGAGCACCTCGCGCCACATCGGCGCCAGATACACCGCGTGCCGCTGCTGCCCGGTGTACTCCTGCGTGACCTGGAGTTCGAGCGCCACGCGCGTGCGCGGCATCGCGGCGAGCACGGGCGACACGGGCTCGCGCACCTGGAAGTCCATCGGGCCGTGCTTGACCTGCACGATCACCTGGTCGGCGAACCGCCCGTCGAGCGGCGTGAAGTGGTCGAACGCGGCGCGGGCCCGGTCGGTCGTGCGGTCGCGCCAGTCCTGCGCGTGGTTGTAGACGAACGCGCGCCAGTGCACGAGTCCGCCGTGCAGGGCGACGGCCTCGGCGAGCAGGTTCGCGCCGTCGGCGTGGTCGCGCCCGTAGGCGAACGGCCCGGGCTGGCCCTCGGAGTCGGCCTTCACGACGAACCCGCCGAAGTCGGGGATCGCCGCCCACACCCGGTCGGCGGTCTCGCGCCACCACGCGCGCACGCGCGCATCGAGCGGGTCGGATGTCTCGAGCCCGCCGAGCACGATCGGCGACGCGAAGCTCACCGAGAGGTGCAGTCGGATGCCCCACGGCCGGAGCTCGGCCGCGATGCGCGCCACGTCGGCGAGGTCGTCGGTGAGCAGCCGCGCCTCGCGGGCGTGCACGTTCACGTTGTTGATCGCGACCCGGTCGATGCCGATCGAGGCGAGCAGCCTGCCGTACTCGTGCACGCGCGAGAGGTCGTCGCGCACGCGCCCGGCGTCGAAGAAGATCGACCCGCCGGCGTAGCCGCGCTCGACCTGGCCCATCACGGGGTGCACGTCGACGTTGTCCCAGTGATCGAGGATCCGCACCGCCTGGGTCGGTTCGTGGCGCGTGGTGCCCGGCTCGTGCAGGCGGCCGGTCGCGGCGCGGCGCACCAGTTCGAACCATCCGTACAGGGCGCCGGATGCTCCGCCCGCGACGACGACCGTGCGCTCGCCGTCGCCCGTCACCGCGAACCCCGCCGGCGTTCCGGCGCGATCGATGGAGATGCGCACCTGCGGGGCGAGGGCGCCGTCGGAGGCGGCGGCCTCGGCGACGTGCATGCCCGCGGCGCGCGCCTCGGCGCGCACGGTGTCGAGCAGCGGATCGTCGCCCTCGATGAGCGCGTCGCCGCCCGCGAGCCCGGGGATCGGCCCGGGGCGCAGCCACATCGGGTGCACGCCGTTCATCGCGCGACCGCCGGAGTCGTCGACCCGTCGGCGCGTGGCGCGCTCGCCGGCACCGGGTAGCTCTCGCGGGCGAGCCGCACCGCGAGGTCGACCGCGGTGTCGATCGCCTCGTCGACCCCGAGCCGGTGCTCGGCGACGAGCCGCGCGAGGTACGAGGCATCCGCTCGCCTGGCCAGGTCGTGGCGCGCCGGAATCGAGCAGAACGCGCGTGTGTCGTCGACGAACCCGCTGGTGTTGCGGAAGCCCGCCGTCTCGACCGCGGCCTCGCGGAACCGGCGGATCGCGTCGGGTGCGTCGAGGAACCACCAGGGCGCGCCGAGCCGCAGCGCCGGGTAGGCACCGGCGAGCGGCGCGAGCTCGCGCGAGTAGGCCGTCTCGTCGACGGTGAACACGATGAGCCCGAATCCCTCGCGGTGCCCGAACGCCTCGAGCACCGGGCGCAGTGCGCGGGTGAACTCGGTGCGCACGGGGATGTCGAAGCCCAGGTCGGTGCCGAACCGGGCCGCGAGGCCGCGGTCGTGGCTGCGCAGCACCCCGGGGTGCAGTTGCATCGTCAACCCGTCATCGGCCGACATCGCGGCCTGCTCGAACAGCAGGTGGGCGGTCAGCGCCTCGGCGTCGCCGGGCTCGAGCGCGCCGCGCAGCGCGAGATCGAAGCGGCGGCGCGCGTCGGCGTCGGCCAGCCGCGTGGTGTCGGCGCTCAGGTGCCCATGGTCGGTCGCCCGGGCGCCGGCGCGGACGAACGCGTCACGGCGCGCCCGCATCGCGGCGAGGAACCCGTCGTACCCGAACGCATCGACGCCCGACGCCTCGGTCAGCTCGCCGAGGCGGTCGCGCCAGCCGGCCCGGCCCGCTTCGAGCAGGTCGTCGGGTCGGAACGTCGGGATGACCCGGTCGCCCCACCCGTCGTCGGCGAGACGTGCGTGCGCGGTCAGCGGGTCGGTCGCGGCATCCGTCGTGGCGAGGCGTTCGATGCCGAACCGCTCGAACAGGGCGCGCGGCCGGTACTCGGGGCTCGCGAGCCGCTCGGCGAGGTGGTCGTAGAGCAGATCGGATGCCTCGGGCGACGGCGGCACGGGCGCCTCGAAGACCTCGGCGAGCACGTGCTCGAGCCAGAACCGGGTCGGGGTGCCCCGGAACGCCGCCCACCCGGCGCAGAACCGCCGCCAGATCTCGCGCGGATCGGTCTCGGGCAGGTCGTCGCCGCGGGCATTCGCACCGCCGACCCCGAGCGACCCGTTCGACCGCACGCCCGCATCGCGGATCGCACCCGGGGCGGTCGACTGCGACACCAGCATGCGCACGAGGTAGTGGTCGGGGGTGACCAGGAGCGATGCGGGATCGGTGAACGGCAGATCGTCGGCGAGCATGCGTGCGTCGACGTGGCCGTGCATCGAGACGATCGGCAGGTGCTCGGTGGCGTCGAGGATCTCGCGCGCGATCGTGCGCAGCCCGGGTTCGGCGGGCAGCGCCCGGTCGGGGTGCAGCGTCCAGGTCATGCGCGGGCTCCTTGCCGTGTAAACGTTCTTACAATAGTGTTCAACGCACTCTCACCCCCGGGTCGGGCGACGGCCCGACCCGCTTCGAAGCGAGGTCGACGACTTGGTCACCGTTCACGATGTCGCCGCCCGTTCGGGCGTGTCCATCGCCACCGTGTCGCGCACGATCCGTGCGCCGCACCGGGTCACCGAGTCCACTCGGGATCGGGTGCTCGAGGCGATCCGCGAACTGGGGTACCGCCCCAACCGGGCGGCGGCCGGCCTGCGCGGCGGGCGCACCGGCACCATCGCGCTGGTCGTGCCCGACATCGACAACCCGTACTTCTCGTCGCTGACGAAGGGGGCGCAGGCGAGTTCGCGCGCCCGTGGCTACGGACTCGTCGTCGTCGACACCACCGAGCTCGCCCAGGTCGAGCTCGACGAGATCGAGGCGGTCGCGCCGCAGATCGACGGGCTCATCCTGGTGTCGTCGCGACTCGACGAGGCGGCGCTCGCCGAGGTCGCCGCCGAGCATCGGTGCGTGCTCGTGAACCGCACCCTCGAAGGGCAGGATGAGACGACCCCCACGGTCACGGTCGACGAGGGTGCCGCGGCCCGCGCCGCGGTCGAGCATCTCGCCGAGCTCGGGCACCGGCAGGTGGCGTACGTCGGCGGTCCGGCCCGCTCGTGGTCGCAGACCCGCCGGTTGCGGGGCATCCGCGATGCCGCCGCCGTGATCGACGGGTTCGCGGTCACCGATCTCGGCGCCTTCGAGCCGACCGCGCAGGGCGGTCGCGCGGCCGCGCAGGCCGCGCTCGATTCGGGTGCGACGGCGGTGATCGCCTACAACGACCTGGCCGCGATGGGCCTGCTCGCACGGTGGGCCGAACTCGGCGTGCGCGTGCCCGACGATGTGAGCCTGGTCGGCTTCGACAACACGTACGTGGCCGAGCTGTCGGCGCCGCACCTCACGAGCGTCGGCGCCGATCTGCGCGAGGTCGGCGAGACCGCGGTCGAGCTGCTCATGGAGCGGATCGACGGCGCAGCCGCGGCGACGCCCGCGCACGGGGTGCACCGCGAACTCGGCGCGCAGCTCTGGGTGCGCGGGTCGACCGGTGCGCCGCGGGCGTGAGCTCGAGGCATCCGTCGTCGCGGGCGCGACCGCTGATGATAACGTTTACCTCGCATGTAAACGTTAACCTGCCATGTCACGCGCGGTGAAGCAAGACGAGCCGCGGGCGACGCTTCGAAGGTGAGACGGATGACTCGATCCACGCGGCCCGGCCGCTACCGCAACCCGATCCTGCCGGGGTGCCACCCCGACCCCAGCATCTGCCGGGTCGGCGACGAGTTCTTCATCGTCACCTCGACGTTCGAGTACCTGCCCGGGCTGCCGATCCACCGCTCGACGAACCTCGTCGACTGGGAGCCGATCGGGCACGTCGTGCACCGCGAGGGGCAGCTCGACCTCGCCGGACTGCCCGGCTCGAAGGGGCTGTACGCGCCGACCATCCGCCACCACGAAGGGCGGTTCTTCGTCGTCTGCACGGTCGTTGTGCCGGCGCCGCACCAGGCCGCACCGCCCGAGGGAGGCTGGCCGCGCGCCGGGCACTTCCTGATGACCGCCGACGACCCGGCCGGCCCCTGGAGCGACCCGATCTGGTTCGACGGACTCGACGGCATCGACCCGTCGCTGGTATTCCACGACGGACGCGTCTGGCTGTGCGGCAACCGGCTCGCCGCGCCGGGGCGCTGGCCCGGGCAGACCGACATCTGGCTGCGTGAGCTCGACCCCGTGACCTTCGCGGTCATCGGCGACGAGCACCTGATCTGGCACGGCGCGCTCGAAGGCGGCGCGTGGGCCGAAGGCCCGCATCTGTTCCCGCGGCCGGGCGGCGGGTGGATGCTCGTGGCCGCCGAGGGCGGCACCGACCGCGACCACGCGGTGTGCGTCGCCTACGCCGACGAGATCACCGGCCCCTACACCGGCGACCCCGGCAACCCCCGGCTGAGCCACCGCGACCTGGGCGACCGCGCGGCGATCGCGAACGTGGGCCATGCCGACCTCGTCGACGACGCCGACGGGCGCACCTGGGCGACCGTGCTCGGGACGCAGCAGCTCGTCGATGATGCCGGGCGCGGTGCGAACGGGCTGCTCGGGCGGCAGACCCACCTCGTGCCCGTCGACTGGGAGCGGGGCCGGCCGCTGTTCGCACCCGGCATCGGGCGGGTGCACCCCGAGATGGCCGCCGACGGCCTGCCCGACCAGCAGCCGTGGCCCACCGAGCTCGTCGACGACTTCGACGCGCCCGAACTCGACCCCGCATGGACCGGCGTCGCGGTGCTGCCCGCGTCCTTCGCCGCGCTCGGCGAACGGGCGAGCCGCGTGCGCCTTCGGGCGACGCCGGCCGGGCCGACCGATCTCGAGCCGTTCGCGTTCCTCGGGCGACGGCTGCCCGACCATCGCGTCGACGCGACCGTCGTGCTCGAACTCGGCGGCACCGGCCGCGCCGGCCTCCTCCTGCGCACCTCCGAGCGTGCGCACCTCGAACTCGCGGTCGACCACAACGGCGTGGCGGTCGCGACCCTCGTCGACGAAGGCGAACGATCGGTGATCGGGACGCTGACCGACGTACCGGCCGGCCCCGTCGCAGTCGAGGCGCGCATCGACGGGTTGCACGCCGACCTGTTCGTCGCCGATCGCCCGCTCGGCGGGGTCGACCTGTCGTCGCTCGCGACCGGGCGCACGAGCCGGTTCGTCGGCACCTGGATCGGCCCGTTCGCCGTGGGCGACGGCTGGGCCGACGTCGACCGGGTGGAGCTGCGCATCCGGCGGTGACGGCGCCGTCGACCCCTTGACGCGGCGCCCGCGGGCGGGCCACGGTACGGAACATGAAGGTCGTGTTCACCGTGTGGTTGGCGGGCATCCTGGTCGGACTCGCGTACATGTTCGTGATCGTGGCGATCGGCAGGTGATCGGCATGCGGCTCAAGCAGCACACGCTCAGCATCTTCTTCGGCGGCATCTTCGTGCTCGCGCTCATCGGGCAGTCCTTCGCCGGGCTGTCGGTCTTCAACGACGAGCAGCTCGCGCACGGGGCGTCGACGGTCGGCTGGCTCGATTTCGTGACGTCGTCGGACTTCGTCGTCGACGTCGCCGAGAACTGGCAGTCGGAGTACCTGCAGTTCTTCCTGTTCATCCTCGCCACCATCTGGCTCGTGCAGAAGGGTTCGCCCGAGTCGAAGAAGCCCGGCGAGGAGGGGGTCGGCAGCGACGAGGAGCAGCTCGTCGGCGCGCACGCTCGCCCCGACTCGCCGAAGTGGGCGAAGGTCGGCGGATTCCGCACCTGGCTGTACAGCAACTCGCTGCTGCTCACGATGGGCGCGATCTTCGTGCTGTCGTGGCTCGTGCAGCTGCTCGCCGGCACGACCGTCTTCAACGCCGATCAGGCACTGCACGGGCAGCCGCCGCTCACCGTCGCCGAGTACCTGGTGAACGCCGACTTCTGGAACCGCACCCTGCAGAACTGGCAGTCGGAGTTCCTCGCGGTCGGCAGCATGGTCGCCCTGTCGATCGTGCTGCGCCAGCGCGGCAGCTCGGAGTCGAAACCGGTCGGCGCTCCGCACGATGAGAGCGCCGTCGAGGGGTGAGCGCGCCCGACGACCCGCTGCTCGCCGAGGCGCCCGCGCTCGCCACGCTGCCGCGCGACGAGTTCAGTTCGAAGCCGCGAGCGCCCGCCGCCGCGCGCGACGGCTGGCCGACTCGAATGCGCACAGTCTCCGCTCGGCACCTCGGGCTGTGGCAGCATGCCGTCATGGGTTCACGCGGGAAGCTCCCTTCGACCGTCGGCGTGGCGCTCGCCACCGTGTTCGCACTGACCGGATGCGTCGCCCCGGGCTCCGGGTACGCCGTGCTCGAACGCGACGCCGAACCGGCCGATACGCTCCCGGCCGACCTGCCCGCGTACGCGCTCGACGACGTGGAGCCGGCCAGCAGCCGGTCCGTCGGCGAGCACGACGGCAACGCGCTCTATTTGGCGAACGCGAAGGAGCGTGAGCGGGTCTGCCTGCTCGTCTACGCGAACGCGAGCGACTGGGTGATCGGTTGCGGCGGTGAGCCGGAGTTCGCCGTCGGGGGTCCGAACGGCAACTACGTCGTTCGGCCCGACAGCGCGCCGGAACCCGATCGGATGGTCGAGGTCGCACCGAACGTGTTCGCTTCCGCCGACTGACACCCGCGACCCCGCGCAGCTCACGGCGCCCGCCGGGCTACGACGGCGGCCCGCCGCCCGTGACGCCGAGCGGCGTGTTCTCGCCGGACTTCTCGGATGCCGCGAGGCGGGGCATCCGCTACCCTCGGCCGCATGGCGACGCTCGACGAGGTGCGCAGGTCGGCGATGTCGCTGCCGGGCGTCGAAGAAGGCGAACTGCACCCGCCGTCGGGGGCGATCGCGTGGCGGGTGCGCGGCAAGCTCGTCGTCTGGGAGCGGCCGCTGCGCAAGGCCGACTTCGAGGCGCTCGGCGATGCGGCGCCCGACGGGGTCATCCTCGGCGCGCGGGTGCCCGACGAGGCGGTGAAGTTCGCGTGGGCGAAGACCGAGCCCGACGTCTTCTTCACCACGCCGCACTTCGACGGGTACGCGACCGTGCTGGTGAAGCTCGACGCGATCGATGCCGACCGGCTCGACGAGCTGATCGAACTGTCGTGGCGCACGGTCGCGCCGAAGACGCTCGTCGCCGAACTCGATCGCGGCGCCGGCGAGGAGCCCGGTTAGCCGACCGGGTCGATGCGCACGGTGGTGCCGCGCACCGCGTCGCCGACGACGGTGCCGACGATGCGGTCGAGGTCGTCGGTCGTCCAGTGCGGCATGGTCACCCTTTCGTCTGGGACTCGGCCGCGTCGAGCGGCTCGGCGGTGTCGATCGGCTCGATGAGGGTCGGGTCGCCCGGGTCGACGCGGCGGCTGTTGTTCACCCTCGGATCGACCTCGTACTCGGTGATGGTGGTCGCGACCCGGTCGGACACGTCGAGGAGCCAGCCGACCATCGCCTGCATGGCGCCGGGGTCGAGCTTCACCGGGTCGAGGTAGTGATCGACCTCGTCGAGCGGCAGGTACACCGGCATGCGGTCGTGGATCTCGCCCGAGGCATCCTTCGCCTCTCTCGTGATGATCGAGGTCGAGACCTGCCAGCTGCCGTCGTCGAGCCTGCGCGCCGTCGAGATGCCCGCGGCCGCGAGCAGCTCGCCCGGCCCGTGCAGGTAGTGCGCGCGCTTGCTGCCCGGCTCACCCGTCCACTCGTAGTAGCCGCGCATCGGCACGATGCATCGGCCCTGCGCGAACGCGCCCTTCCACAGCCCGTTGGTGGCGACCGTCTCGATGCGGCTGTTGAACTGCGGGCGCTTCGCCTCTTTCATGAACGAGGGCCGGAAGTTCCACACCGCAGGCTCGACCCGCCGCGTGAACTCGCCCGTCTCGCGGTCGGCGCGTTCGCGCACGATCGGCACGACCTCGGTCGGCGCGATGCTGAAGCTCGGCTGCCAGTCGGGGAAGTCGTCTTCGGCGTCGAACACGTCGGTGAGGTCGGTGACCTTCTGCGAGACGACGAACCTGCCGCACATGGATGTCCCTCCGCTTGACCCTGCACCCAGCGTGCCACGACCCCCCGACGTCCGGGTTGCCGTGCGCCTCCATCCCGACGGCGTCGATGACGCTGTCGGTGCCGCGACCGTCCTCGCGCGCTCCGGCTGTCAGGCCGCGACCCACACGCCGTCGGTGCAGAGGTAGAAGCCCGTCGTGGCGGTGTTCACGAAGATGCTGCCGTCGACCTCGCACGGGTCATCCTCGCCCGGCGACTCGCTGCCGAGCACCACCTGCGTGCCGTCGGCCCCCGGTTCGCCGGGTTCGCCCGGCTTGCCCTGCTTGCCTTGCGCGCCCTGCTTGCCCTGTTCGCCCTGCTTGCCCTGCGCGCCGGTGAGGTGATCGACCGCCGCGGTGCGCAGATTCCCGACCGCGGTCCACCCGCCGTCGCGGAAGAAGTAGAGGTTCGCGGTGGTGATGTCGATGAACACGTCGCCGTCGGCGCCGTAGGCGTTGCTCGGCGTGCCCGATCCCGCCCGCACGTCCGAGCCCGCGGGCAGCACCTCGGCTTCCACGATCTCGTCATCCGCCGAGTCGTCGTCCGAGTCGTCCTCGTCGCCCGGGTCATCCGCGTCGGCCGTGGCCGTCGGCGTCGCCGCGGCGACCGACCCGCCGTCGCCCACCCCGCGTGCGAGCAGCGCGCCGAGGAACGCTGCGACGAAGGCGAGCACCACCACGCCGACGGCGGTCCAGAGCAGCATGGTGCGGGTGACGGGTGCGGCGGTCGCCTGCCCCGATGCGACGTCGCTCGTGTCCTCGGCCATGATTCCCCCATCCGGTCAGCCCGAGTATGCCGCATCCGCTCGCCCGTGGCGGCGCCACCCGCCGCAAGTCACCCCGACGCGCCTAGGCTGCAGACATGCCCTCGACCGACGCGGTGCATGCGGCGGTCGTCTTCCACCCGGTGAAGACGCCGCTCGAGCGGCTGCGCGCCGCGGTCGAGGCGCATGAGCAGGGTCACGGCTGGGGTCCGTCGCAGTGGTTCGAGACGAGCGCCGACGACTCGGGGCGGGCGGCGACCGAGGCGGCGCTCGGCACCGACCCCGCGGTCGTCATCGTGGCCGGCGGCGACGGAACCGTCCGTGCCGCCGCGGAAGTCCTGGCCGAGGGCGCGACGCCGCTGGCGCTGGTGCCGGCCGGCACGGGCAACCTGCTGGCCCGCAACCTCGGACTGCCGTTGAACGATCTGGACCGCGCCGTGGGCGCGGCGTTCGACGGCACGGCGCGGTCGATCGACGTCGCGGTCGCCGACCTCGAGGACGAATCCGGCGCCCGCACCCGCGCGATCTTCGTCGTGATGGCCGGCATCGGACTCGATGCCGAGATGGCCGAGCGCACGAGCGCCGCCGCCAAGCGACGACTCGGTTGGCTCGCCTATGTGCAGCCGATCGCGCGATCGATCATCGCGAACCGGCTGTTCCATCTGCAGTTCCGCGTCGACGAGGGGCACGCCAGGTCGGCGCGCGCCCACACGGTCATCGTCGGCAACTGCGGGACGCTCACCGGCAATCTGCTGCTCATCCCCGACGCGACGCCCGACGACGGGTTGCTCGACGTGGTGATGCTGCGCCCCAAGGGCAGGTTCGGATGGGCGCGGATCGGCACCCGCCTCACCGCTCAGGGCATCGCGCGCCGGTCGCGGTTCGGCCGGCGGATGCTGGAGTTCGCACCCGACCTGGAGGCGCTGGTCTATGCCCAGGGCCGCCGCTTCGAGGTGCGATTCGAGACGCCGCACGGGGTCGAACTCGACGGCGACAGCTTCGGTCCGATCGTGCGGGCGCGCATCACCGTGCGCCCGGGGGCGCTGCGGATCCGCGTCGGCGGCGACCCGGCCTGACGGCCGGGCGCCCCGGCGTCGGCGTCACTGCTTCTCGGCGCCTCGCTCGTCGTCGCGGCCTGCGGCTCCGTGGATCTTCTCCCCGGCCTGGTGCAGCGCGTCCTGAACGCTGTCGGTCACGTCGTTGATCTTCGACTCCACGGCATCGACGACACGTTCGGTGACGTTCTTCGTGCCCTCGGCGGCGTGCTTGATGCTCTCTCCGGCGGTCATGACGACCTTCTTCCCTCTTGTCCTGCTCGGCATCGACGCGCAGACCGCGTCACGCCGAGTCAGGCCTTCGCGCGCCGCGCGCCCTGCCGGATGAATCCGAACACGAGCGTGCCGACGAACAACACGATGCCGATGATGGCGAGCCAGAGCAGACCTTCGAAGACGAATCCGACGATCGACAGCACCGCCCAAGCCACCAGCAGGATCACAAGTACTGTCCACATACGGCTGACGCTACGCGCGTGCGGCACCGAACGGTGGAAATCGAGCAATACTCACAGCATCGCGCAGGTTCGCGCGCTTACCGGAACCGGGCCAGCCGCAGGCTGTTCGCCACCACGAACGCCGACGAGGCCGCCATCGCGGCGCCCGCCAGCAGCGGGCTCAGCATGCCGAGCATCGCCACGGGGATCGCCGCCGCGTTGTACGCGAACGCCCAGAACAGGTTCTGCTTGATGGTCGCGAGCGTGCGCCGCGACAGCCGGAGCGCATCGCCGACGGCCGCGAGGTCGTCGCGCACGAGCGTGAGGTCGCTCGCCGCGATGGCCGCGTCGGTGCCGCCGCCCATCGCGATGCCGAGATCGGCGGTCGCGAGCGCGGCCGCGTCGTTCACGCCGTCGCCGACCATCGCGACGACCCGCCCGTCGGCCTGCAGCGCACGCACCGCCTCGGCCTTGCCTGCCGGCCGCACGTCGGCGCGCACGTCGGTGATGCCGACCTCGGCCGCCACCGTGCGGGCGACCGCGTCGCGGTCGCCGGTGAGCAGCACGGGCTCGAGCCCGAGGTCGCGCAGCGCGGCCACGGCGGACGCGCTCGTCGGCTTGGGTTCGTCGGCGACCGCGAGGATGCCGCGGAGCGCGCCGTCCCACGCGACGGCGACGACCGTGCGCCCGCGGGACTCGAGCTCGTCGCGGGCGAGTGCGAGCCCGTCGGGCAGGCCGATCGCCCAGGCGTCGGCGAGCCACCCGGGCCGCCCGACCAGCACGAGCCGCCCGTCGACGACGGCCTGCACACCGCCGCCGGGTTCGGACGAGAAGTCAGTGGTCTCGCCGGTCGAGGAGCGCCCGACGGAGTCGGACCCGTCTCGGGACCCCGTGAGGTGCGCTGGGTCGCGATGGCCGAGCGCCGCGTCGCCTGCGGCGATCGCGCGGCCGATCGGATGCTCCGACCCGGCCTCGGCGGCCGCGGCGAACCGCAGCACCTCATCACGGGACAGCCCGGCGACCGGTACGACGTCGGTCAGCGACATCCGGCCGCTCGTCACCGTGCCCGTCTTGTCGAGCACGACCGTGTCGATGCGCCGCGTCGACTCGAGCACGTGCGCACCGCGGATGAGGATGCCGAGTCGCGCCCCGCGCCCCGTGCCGACGAGCAGCGCCATGGGCGTCGCGAGGCCGAGCGCGCACGGGCACGCGATGACGAGCGTCGCGACCGCCGCGCTGAACGCGACGGCCGCCCCGGCGCCGGCCACGAGCCATCCGATCAGCGCGACCGCTGCGAGCGCGAGCACGACCGGAACGAACACGGCCGACACCCGGTCGGCCAGCCGCTGCACCTCGGCCTTGCCCGACTGCGCCTCCTCGACGAGCCGCGCCATGGTCGCCAGCTCGGTGTCGGCGCCGACCCGCGTCGCCTCGACGACGAGCCGGCCGCCGGCGTTCAGGGTCGCGCCGACGACCTCGTCGCCGACGCCGACCTCGACGGGCGCGGACTCGCCGGTGACCAGGCTCGCGTCGATCGCCGAGGCGCCCTCGACGACCCGGCCGTCGGTGGCGACCTGCTCGCCGGGGCGCACCACGAACCGGTCGCCGACGACGAGCGCGCCGACGGGCACGCGCACCTCGACGCCGTCGCGCAGCACGCTCGCCTCGCGCGCGCCGAGTTCGAGGAGGGCGGAGATCGCCTCGGTCGACCGGCGCTTCGCGCGCGACTCGAACACCCGGCCCGCGAGCATGAACACGGTGACCGCCGCGGCGACCTCGAGGTAGAGCTCGTCGCCGACGCTGCCGGGCTCGGCGAGCAGGCGGAACTCCATCGTCATACCCGGCATGCCCGCGCCGCCGAAGACGAGCGCGACGACCGACCAGCCGTACGCGGCGATCACGCCGAGGCTGATGAGGGTGTCCATCGTGGCGGAGCCGTGCCGCAGGTTCAGCCATGCGGCGCGGTGGAACGGCCACGCACCCCACGTCGCCACGGGCGTGGCGAGCACGAGCGCGACCCACTGCCAGCCCGCGAACTGCAGCGGCGGGATCATCGACAGCGCGGCGACCGGGATCGCGAGCGCGAGCGAGACCCGGAGGCGGAGGTCGAGGGATGCTCCGTGCGCGCGCCGGCGCGATCGCTCGGCGGTCGGCTCGGCGCCGGGAGCGGGCTCGGGCGGCGCCGGAAGCTCGGCCGTGTACCCGGTCGCCTCGATCACGGCGATCGCATCGGCGGGCGCGGTGCCGTCGGGCAGGCGCACGGTCGCCTTCTCGGTCGCGAAGTTCACGGATGCCTCGACGCCGGGCATGCGGTTGAGCCGCTTCTCGATGCGCGCGGCGCACGACGCGCAGGTCATGCCGCCGACGACGAGTTCGACGGGCCGGCTCGCGGTGTCGGTCATCGGATGCCTCGATCCCGGATGCGACGGCTCAGACGGGCAGGTCGGCCAGGTCGTAGCCGGCCTCGTCGACGGCCGCTGCGATCTCCTGGGAGGTGAGCGGACGCTCGCCGCTGACCCGGACGCGCGAGACGCCCCCGGCGACGAGGTCGATCGACACGTCGGTCACGCCGTCGAGGGCGGTGAGCTCGCCCGTGACGGCGCCGACGCAGTGCGAGCAGGTCATGCCGGCGACGCCGAACTCGGCGACGGGCGCGTGGGGCGCGGCATCCGTGGCGCTCGATGCCGCGCCGCCGCTTGCTGCCGCGCCGCCGCTTGCCGATGCGCTGCCGCTCGTCGCGGGCGCGCAGCAGGCGCAGCCGTGGTCGGAGGACTGCTTCGCGGTGAGGCCGAGATCGTGCACGTTGACTCCTTCTGGATACCCCTAGGGGGTACCCATCGTAGCACTCGAGCCCGCGGGCCGCACGGGCTCGTCGCGAGGTGCGAACGCGGTTCGGAAGATCGCCCGGGCGCGAGTCGAGGCATCCGCCTGGGATCCCTCGGGTGATCGCGCGACCGCGAGGCCCAGCATGCCGATGGCGAGCGTCACGTCGGCCGTCTCGACGTGGGCGCCGATGCGGCCCGCGGCGACATCGCGGTCGCGCAGCAGGCCGACGAGGCGGTCGAGCTTCTCGCCGAGGTGCGCCGCGCGCGGGTCGTCGGGGGCCGCGGCGATCATCTCGACGATCGCCGTCGAGCCGAGGGCCTGGGTGCTGAGCGCGTCGAACAGGTCGTCGAGGGACGCGTCGGGGTGCTCGGCGAGGTCGGCGAGCTCGTCGAGGTTCTCGTCGAACACCGCGAACGCGAGCGCGAGCCGGTCGGGGAAGTGCCGGTAGAGGCTGCCCTGGCCCACGCCGGCCGCCTTCGCCACGGCGCTCAGCGGCGCGGCGAATCCGCCGTCGCGGAACACCTCGCGCGCGGCATCGATGAGCTTGCGGCGGTTCTCGGGCCCGGCCTTCGGCCCGAGGTTGGGCTTGCGACCGGGCGGGGCTTCCGCATTCGACGACACGGACGTAGACTAGTACCGGACATCGTTGTCCGGTAGGTGAGCGCAGCCAACCGTCTCCGGTCGCTGCGATCCCGAAGCGTCCGGCTCCGAGACACGAGACGGCAGACCGAAAGAAGGAACACCACATGAGCACCCAGCTCACCGGCGACTCGTCGATCAAGACCTGGCTCGCCGACCCCGTCGGCGGCCCCATCATCCGCGAACTGCTCGCCCAGTCCGGGCAGGACCCCGATGTGCTGAAGCCCGTCAGCCGCCTCGCACTGAAGCGCCTCATCAAGCTCAGCAAGGGCCAGTTCAGCCAGGACATGGTCGACCAGCTGGTCGCACGCGCCGCCGCGGGCGACGTGCCCGCCGGTGCGCCCGCCGCGCCCGCCGCCGCCGACGCGAGCGACGCCGACGATGCCGCCGACGCCGGCACCGAGGCATCCGCCCCCCTCGTCGAAGCCGAGCCGTGGGAAGAGGTCGTGACCCCCGGCCGCTTCGCCGGAAAGACCGTCATCGTCACCGGCGCGGGCAGCGGCATCGGCCGTGCGACCGCGTCGCGCATCGCCCGTGAGGGCGGCCGCGTGATCGCTGTCGACATCTTCCAGGACCGCCTCGACGAGTTCGCCGCCGAGCTGCCCGACGCGCAGATCGTGCCGATCGCGGGGGACATCACCTCCGACGAGGCGATCGCCGCGATCGTCGCCGCCGCCGGCGAGCAGATCGACGGCCTCGCGAACATCGCCGGCATCATGGACGACATGACGCCCGTCGGCGACCTCACCGACGCCGTGTGGGAGCGGGTCATGGCGATCAACGTCACCGGCACCATGAAGCTGATGCGCGCGGTCATCCCCGCGATGCTCGCGAAGGGAAAGGGCTCGATCGTGAACATCGCGAGCGAGGCCGCCCTGCGCGGCTCGGCCGCCGGTGCCGCCTACACGGCGTCGAAGCACGCGGTCGTCGGCCTCACCAAGTCGAACGCGTTCATGTACGGCCCGAGCGGCATCCGCACGAACGCCGTCGCGCCGGGCGCCACGATCACCAACATCGAGGCGAAGTTCGCGTCGCCGCTCGGCGCGCAGCGCGTGCGCCAGGCGATGGCGATCCTGCCCGACGCCGCCGAGGCCGAGGCGCTCGCCGCGTCGATCACCTTCCTGCTGAGCGACGACGGCGTGAACATCAACGGCGTCGTGCTCGCGTCGGACGGCGGGTGGTCGGCCGCGTGAGGCCTCGCGTTCGCTGAACAGACGGATGCCTCGGGCTGCGGCCCGGGGCATCCGTCTGCTCCGCCCGAGGCATCGTTCTGTTCCGGAGGTCTCGCGCAAGTTACTGACATGTCAGTAAAGTGACGCGTGGCAGTGCGGCCGTGCGCCGCACGCACCGGTTACGAAGGAGTAGCACGTGCCTCGAGACGTTCGACCCGCCCGCCCTCACCGCCGACTGGCGGCCGCGCTCGCTGCACTCGGCGTCGTCGCATCCGGCCTGATCGCGAGCGCGCCGGCCGCCGCAGCCGACGCCGACCTCGCCCAGCTCGGCACGATCACTGCATCGGCGGCCCAGGACGACGGCGACGGCTCGTTCCCCGCATCGAACGCGATCGACGGCGATCCGACGACGCGCTGGGCCAGCGGCAACGGACCCGACGCCGACACCGAGTTCACCGCCTGGCTGCAGTCCGACCTCGGCGCCGTCGCGACCGTGACCCGGATCGACCTCGCATGGGAGGCCGCGTTCGCCGCAGGGTACGAACTGCGCGTCGCGACCGCCGACCCGTCCGACCCCGCGAGCTGGACGACCGTGCACACCGAAACCGCCGGCAGCGGCGGCGACGAGTCGATCGTGCTCGACGAACCCGTGCAGGCCCGCTACGTGCGCCTCGACATGCTGCAGCGCACCTCCTTCACGTGGGATCCCGCACAGCTGCACTGGTACGGGTACTCGCTCTTCTCCTTCGGCGTGTTCGGCTCGCTGCCGTCGCCGGCGGTCGCGTTC
This sequence comes from Agromyces larvae, assembly GCF_022811705.1. Taxonomy (NCBI): domain Bacteria; kingdom Bacillati; phylum Actinomycetota; class Actinomycetes; order Micrococcales; family Microbacteriaceae; genus Agromyces; species Agromyces larvae. The sequence continues at coordinate 3,135,486 of NZ_CP094528.1, forward strand.
GATCGCACGTCGATCGGCGTCGATGCGGGCGACACGGTCGAGGTCGCCGTGAACCTCACCAACGCGGCGACCGGCGCGCAGACCGTGCGGGTCACGAGCGGCGGCGGCACTGCCGTGGCGGGCGACGACTACACCGCCCTCGACGAGACGCTGACCTTCGCCGAGGGCGAGACCACCAAGACGGTGAGCGTCGCGACCGTCGGGCACGGCGCCCTGGCACCGTCGCGCACCTTCGTGCTCACGCTGAGCGATCCGAGCGGCGGGCTCGTGCTCGGATCGCGGTCGCAGGTGACCGTCACGCTGCGCCCGAGCGGCGAGGCGCCCAACGCGGGCGCGGTCGACGTGCTCGCCGACTTCGAGGCGGGCGTGCCCGCCGGCTGGTTCGCGTGGGGCAGCACCGGCCCGGTGACGCCGCAGCTCGGCACCGCGACGGATGACACGGTGCCCGGCTCGGCTCCCGGCAACCACGTGTTCACCGCGACGGTGGCCGGCACCCCGGTCGCCTCCGACTGGTTCGGCTTCACGGACGACACCCCGGCGGCGGACTGGTCGCACGCCGACGGATTCCAGTTCTGGTTCCTCGGCAAGGGCACCGGCAAGGCGCTGAACTTCGAGCTGAAGAGCGAGGGCAAGCTGTTCGACCGCACCGTCGTCGACGACACGGCCGGCTGGCGGCTGGTGTCGGTGCTGTTCGACGACCTGCGCCTGAAGGGCAACCCGGGCGCGCCCGACCGCTTCCTGCCGTCGGCGTCGACCGGGTACGCGGTCACGCTCACGGGCCTCGGCTCGGGCACCTGGTCGTTCGACGACGTCGCGATCTTCGAGCGGGCGATCATGATCGACGACTTCGAGGGCGAGGTTCCGGTGGGGTCGGGGCCGTCGGGCATCTTCAGCTGGGTCGCTCCGGGCGGCGAGGTCACGGTCGGCGTCGGCGAGCAGGAACGCGCGGATGTCACGGACAACCACGTGCTGACGGGCAGCTACCGCGTGCCCGCCGGACAGTGGGGCGGCATCACCGACAACCTCGATTCGCCGCAGGACTGGAGCGGATTCCGAGGCATCCGACTCTGGTGGTACGCGTCGCAGCCGACCAATCCGGCCTCGCCGACCGCCGGCGGCGACGTGCAGATCGAACTGAAGGACGGCGGGCCCGACGGCGAGCACGCCGAGCTCTGGGCGGCGACCTTCAAAGACAACTGGGGCAGCTCGACCAGCCGCTGGAAGCTCGTCGAACTGCCGTTCTCGGCGTTCACGCTCGGCGGCAACCAGCCCGGCAGCGCCGAGACGAAGAACGGCACGCTCGACCTCACCGCCGCGTGGGGGTTCGCGCTGCACTTCCCGAAGGGCACCGACGACACGACGTACGCCATCGACGACGTGCAGGTCTACGGCACGCCCGCGTCGGCCGCGAACGCGACGGTCACGGCGCAACCCGACGTCGTGCTCGTCGACGGCGGCGACACCGCCGAGGTGACGCTCGCGGTCACCACCGCGAGCGGCGACCCGCTCGACCTGCCCGTCACCGTGTCGTACGCGAACGGCGACGGCACGGCCGAGGCCGGCACCCACTTCGCCGCCTTCGCGGGGGAGTTGACCTTCCCGGCGGGCGCCGAATCGGGCTCGACCCAGTCGTTCACCGTGCAGACCTCCGCGGTCGACGGACCGGACGAGGCCCGGGTCATCCCGGTCGTGCTCGACGGCGACGGCGCTCGCCTGCCCGACTCGGTGAAGATCGTGATCAACGCGCACGACCTGCCGTACCTCGACGCCTCACTGCCGGTCGCCGAGCGGGTCGAGGATCTGCTCGGCCGCATGAGCGTCGCGGAGAAGGCGGGGCAGATGGCGCAGGCCGAACGTCTCGGCCTGCAGAGCCCCGCGCAGATCGCCGACCTCGCGCTCGGATCGGTGCTCTCGGGCGGTGGCTCGACGCCGCCCGGCAACACGCCCGAAGCGTGGGCCGACATGGTCGACGGGTACCAGCGGCAGGCGCGCTCGACCGCGCTGCAGATCCCGCTGCTGTACGGCGTCGACGCCGTGCACGGGCACAGCAACGTGCTCGACGCGACGATCTTCCCGCACAACACGGGCCTCGGCGCCACGCACGACGCCGACCTCGTCGAGGCGATCGGGCGGGCCACCGCGATCGAGACCAAGGCGACCGGCCCCAACTGGACCTTCGCCCCCTGCCTCTGCGTGACGCGCGACGAGCGCTGGGGTCGCAGCTACGAGTCGTTCGGCGAAGACCCGGCGCTCGTGCGGGCCTACGCCGAGGCCGTGACGGTCGGCCTGCAGGGCGCCGACCCGGCCGACAAGTCGGCCGCCGACACGCTGCTCGCCACCGCGAAGCACTGGGTGGGCGACGGCGGCACGGCGTACGACCCGACCAAGGTCGGCAGCGGCTACCCGATCGACCAGGGCATCACGTCGGCCGACTCGCTCGCCGACTTCGTGCGCCTGCACGTCGACCCGTACCTGCCGTCGATCGCGGCGGGCGTCGGCTCGATCATGCCGTCGTACTCGGCGGTCGACCTCGGCGACGGGCCCGTGCGCATGCACGAGCACGAACTGCTGAACACCGAGGTGCTGAAGGGCGAGCTCGGATTCACCGGGTTCCTCATCAGCGACTGGGAGGGCATCGACAAGCTGCCGGGCGGCAGCTACGCCGACAAGGCGGTGCGCTCGGTGAACGCGGGCCTCGACATGGCGATGGCCCCGTACAACTTCGCGGCCTTCATCTCGGCGATCGAGCAGGGGGTCGCGTCGGGCGCGATCGAACCGACGAGGGTGGATGACGCGGTGCGCCGCATCCTGACGCAGAAGTTCGAACTCGGCCTGTTCGAGCAGCCGTTCACCGACCGCAGCCGGCAGGGCGAGTTCGGCGGCGACGCGCACCGCGCGATCGCGCGGCAGGCTGCGGCCGAGTCGCAGGTGCTGCTGAAGAACGACGGCGTGCTGCCGCTGCCGAGGTCGGGCTCCTACTACGTGGCCGGCTCGAACGCCGACGACCTCGGCAACCAGATGGGCGGCTGGACGATCTCGTGGCAGGGCGGCTCGGGCGACACGACGGCCGGCACGTCGATCCTCGAGGGCATCCGGCAGGTCGCGCCGGGTGCGTCGATCACGGTGTCGACGGATGCCTCGGCCCCCACCGACGGCTTCGATGCGGGCATCGTCGTGGTCGGCGAGACCCCGTACGCCGAGGGTCAGGGCGATGTCGGCAACAACGGCAAGAGCCTCGACCTGAAGGCCGCCGACCGGCAGGCGATCGACCGGGTCTGCAGTGCGATGGACTGCGTCGTGCTCGTGGTCGCCGGTCGCACCCAGCTCGTGACCGATCAGCTCGGCGAGATGAACGCGCTCGTCTCGTCGTTCCTGCCCGGCAGCGAGGGCGCCGGCGTGGCCGACGTGCTGTTCGGCGACGTGCCGTTCACCGGTCGCCTGCCGATCACGTGGCCGGCCTCCGCCGCGCAGGTGCCGATCAACGTCGGCGACGACGAGTACGAGCCGCTGTTCGCGTTCGGCTGGGGCGAGCGCACCGACGTGCCGGCCGACCGGGTGGCGCGGGTGGCCGACGCCCTCGACGCGCTCGGCGCCCCCGACGCGGAGGCGGCCGACGCCGTCGCCGCCCTGCGCGACGCCGACGTGTGGGCGGCCGACGGCACGGTCTCGCCCGACGCCGACGACGTGCAGCATGCGCTCGACCTGCTCGCCGCCGCCGCGGCCACGCTGCCCGGCACCGAGCGCGGAACGCTCGCCCACGCCGACCTGCTGGTCTCCGTGGCGCGCGACCTCGCGCAGCACGCGATCGCGGACGGCACCGCGGCCGACCTGCCCGACCTGGCCGCCCGCACCGCGGACGCCGAGGTCGCCCTGCTGAACGGCGACCCGGTCGAAGCGGTGCGGCTGCTGGCCTCGGTGCTCGGGATCGAGCTCGACTCGACCGACCCGACCGACCCCGGCAAGGCGCAGGTCGCCGGCACGCTGAGCGCATCGACGGCGCGGGTCGGCGACGAGCTGACGTTCTCAGCGATCGGGTTCGTGGCCGACGAGACCCTCGTCGGCACGCTCTTCAGCGACCCCGTCGACCTGGGCACGGTCGACGCGACCGAGGCCGGCATCGGCTCGATCACGTTCACCGTTCCCGAGGGGCTCGATCCCGGCACGCACACCGTGCAGCTCGAGGGATCCGCGCAGATCGCGTCGGCCACCTTCACCCTGCTGAGCGATGACGCGCCCGGCGGACCGGGCGACGGCGGAACGGGCGGCGGAGCCGGCACCGGCGGTTCGAGCGCAGCCGGCTCGGGTTCGGTCGCGATGACCGGCGTCGAGATCTGGCTGACGGTCCTGCTCGGAATCGCACTCGTCGCGGCCGGCGCGATCCTGATGCCCGCGGTCGCGCGCCGCCGCCGCTGAACAGACGGATGCCCCGGGCTGCGGCCCGGGGCATCCGGCGGCGTCCGTGCGCGCACCCGCCTGCGGGCCCGTCGCGCAGGCGGTCGACCGGCGGGCTACGGCCGGCCCGGCCACTCCCGGCCGGCCCACGGGTCGTAGTCGGCGATGAGCGGCTCCTGCGCGGGGCGCTCGGCCTCGGGCACGTGCTGCAGGTTCACCCGCACGCGGTACCAGAGCGAGCTCGACCCGCGCATCCCGTCGACCAGCACATCGGCGGGATGCAGCAGTTTCGAGGCATCCGGATGCGTCGCCTTCCACTGCTCGAGCGCGGCGATCGCCTCGGGCTTGGTCTCGGTGCGCGCGATCTCGATGAGCGGCATGGTCGACTGCCGTCGACCGTCGCCGCCTCCGCCGCGCGGCGCCTTCTCAGCCGGCCCGAGCTCCTCGGCGAGTCGCAACAGGCCGTCGAGGCGTCCGACCGACCCGGGCTCGTCGATGCCGGCGTGCGGGTCGCCGCGCTCGGCGAACCGTTCGAGCACCGTCGCGACCGTGAAGCGCTCGGGCCGCGAGTCGCGCACCTCGCCCCAGTCGAGCGGGGTCGACACGCGCGCGTCGGGCAGCGGCCGCACCGAATAGGCGGATGCCACGGTGCGATCCTTCGCGTTCTGGTTGAAGTCGACGAACACGCTCTCGCCGCGCTCCTCCTTCCACCAGCGGGCGGTTGCGAGTCCCGGCGCCCGGCGTTCGACCTCGCGGGCGAGGGTTTCCGCGGCCAGACGCACCTGCCGGAAGTCCCACTCGGCCGCGATGCGCACGTTCAGGTGCAGGCCGCGCGAGCCGCTCGTCTTCGGCCAGCCGACCAGCCCCACGTCGTCGAGCACCTCCGCCGCGACGAACGCGACATCCACGATCTGCGACCAGTCGACGCCCGGCATCGGATCGAGGTCGACACGCAACTCGTCGGGGTGGTCGAGATCCTCGGCGCGCACGGGGTGCGGATTCAGGTCGAGGCATCCGAGGTTCACGACCCACGCGAGGCCGGCCGCATCGCGCACGACCGCCTCCTCGGCGGAGGTGCCGCGCGCGTAGTGCAGCGTCGCCGTATCGATGAACTCGGGATGGTTCTCGGGCACCCGCTTCTGGAAGAACGCCTCGTGGTCGATGCCCTTCACGAACCGCTTCAGCACCATCGGGCGGCCGCCCGCACCGCGAAGCGCGCCGTCGGCGACCGCGACGTAGTAGTCGACGAGGTCCCGCTTCGTGAGGCCCGGCTGCGGGAACACGACCTTGTCGGGGTGGCTGATGCGCACCTCGTGCCCGCCCACCTCGATGATCTCGGCGTCCCGCCCCGCCATGCGCTCCACCCTAGGGCGTCGCCCGCCCGCTCCGCTGGTCGAGGAGCGCGCGTCGGAGGAGCGGGCGCTCCCGACTCGACGGGCGGAGGGGGCGCGCTCCCTGCTCGACCGGCGGGAGGTCAGGTCCAGCGCGCGAGCAGCGCGTGCGCGCCCGCGACGAGGTCGGCGATCACGTCGGCGGCCGGTCGCGACTCGCGCAGCACCCCGACTCCCTGACCCGCGTCGAGCGGCACCACGGTGAGGTCGGTGCGCGCGAGGGCGTCGACGAACGCGGCGCGGGCGTCGGCGTCGGCGCGCAGCGCGTCCTCGCGGCCCGCCCACTCGTCGGTGAACGCCGTGCGGACCACCCGCTCGGGGAACCGGTCGGGCCACGGGAGCCCCGCCGCGACATCCTGCGTTCGGGTGTTCACGGTGTCGGCGCCGTCGGCGGCGAACAGCACCTGCCGTTCGGTGTCCGAGAACAGCGACTCCTCGCAGACGGCGAACGCGGTGCCGATCCATGCGCCGTCGGCACCGGCCGCGAGCACCGCGGCGAGCGCGCGCGCACTCGACACGCCGCCCGCCGCGAGCACCGCGGCCTCCCCGCCGATCGCGTCGAGTACGCCGTCGAGCAGCGGCAGCGTGCCGACCCGCGGGTCGCCGTGTCCGCCGCCCTCGGCCCCGCGCGCGACGATCACGTCGACTCCGGCATCGCGGGCGGCGACCGCCTCGGCGACGTCGTACACCTGCGTCGTCGCGAGCGCGCCCGACCGGTGCACCGGCTCCACCCACTCGAAACGCCCCGACGTGAACCCCACCGACACGAGCGCGGGCTTCGCGGCGAGCACGTGGTCGAGCAGTTCGGGCGTGCGTCGCGCGACCCAGTCGACCACGCCGATGCCGAACGGCGCCCCGCCGGTGCCGCCCGTCTCCTCGAGCGCGGCGAGCTCGCGCGCCAGCAGTGCGGGCGACCCCGCGCTGCCGAGTCCGATCATGCCGAGGGCGCCCGCGCGCGACACCGCGCCGGCGAGCCGGCCGCCGGCGGCGCCGCCCATGGGCGCGCACACGACGGGGGCCGTGAGGCCGAGCGACGCCGACCAGTCGGTCGACAGGTGCGGCGGAGCATCCGATTCGCTCACGAGGCCATCACCGTCGCCCACGCGACGAAAGCGGGTTCGCTCGAGGTGATGCGCGAGACCTCCTCGCCGCCGTCGCACCGGCAGAGCCGCACGGTCGCGCTCGAGTCTGCGACGTCGGCGACCTCCCAGGTGCCGCCGAACGATTCCCATCTGGCGATCTCGGGCGGAGTCGGGGCGGTGCGGCTCTTGCGGGTCCAGCCGAGCTCGGAGCCGCGGTCGAAGTAGTGCCGGAAGCTGTAGATCAGCGGATGCCACGCCCGCGGGTCGAGGTGATCGGTGCCGGGCACGACCAGCGACGGAAGCGCGTGCACGCGCACGACCTCGGCCTCGACCATGAGGTAGCCGGGGTCGACGCCCGGGGTCATCCGGCGCACGTTCGCCTCGAACTGCAGCGGGCATTCGCGCACGCGCGGCGGCGCCACCAGGTCGGATGCCACGGGGCTGAGCCCGGCTCGTTCGAACTTCTCGGGTTCGAACCGGTAGTGGGCGGCCTTCGCGTCCGGCACGGGGTCGCGCCCGGTCACCGTCGAGAGCCGCTCGACGTTGCGCCACAGCGCGCCCGACGGGAAGTTCACCGTGAGTTCGGGCCGATCGACGAGGTTCTCGACCGTGCGCCCGTCGGTCTCGAGACCGAGCACCAGCATGCGCCCGAGCGCCCAATGACTGGACGCGGGTGCGAGGTTCGGCGAGCCGTCGGGGTTCACCGTCGAAACGAGGTACACCGGCGTGCCCACGTAGAGCACGCTCGGTTCGATCACGAGATGGTCGTCAGGCTCGGGCATGTCTTTCACGGTACGCCCGCGGTGCGCGGCCCGCCCGAATGTGACCGGCCCCCGCCCGCCCGCTCCGCTCGACGTTCGGCGAATGTCGGGGCTACCGCATGGTGTCGAGGATGCCCGTCAGCTGCTCGAACGTCGTATTCGGGTTGAGGACGGCGAAGCGGGCGTTCGGGCGGCCCGCGTGCGAACTCGGCGTGACGAAGGCGAGCTGGTCGTCGAGCAGGCGCTGCGACCAGACGTCGTAGTCGGCCTTCGTCCACCCGTCTCGTTCGAACACGACGACCGCGAGCTGCGGCTTGCGCACCAGGGTGAGTCCGTCGCGCGACGCGATCTCGGCGGCGATGCGGTGGGCGAGCTCGATCGATGCGGTGATCGCCTCGCGGTAGGCCGCGGCGCCGTAGGTCGCGAGCGAGAACCAGGTGGGCAGCCCGCGCGCCCGGCGGGTGAGGTGCGCCGCGTAGTCCGACGGGCTCCACTCGGCCGAGGCGGTGAGCGTGTCGAGGTACTCGGCGTGCTGCGTGTGGGCGCGGCGACCCGCGGCCGGGTCCCGGTAGATCAGCGCGCACGCGTCGAACGGCGCGAACAGCCACTTGTGCGGGTCGACGATGACCGAGTCGGCGCGTTCGATGCCGGCGAAGTGGCGGCGCGCGATCGGCGACAGCATGGCCGCGAGCCCGTACGCCCCGTCGACGTGCAGCCACACGTCGTCGTGCGATTCGACGACCTCGGCGATGCCGGCCAGGTCGTCGACGATGCCGAAGTTGGTCGACCCGCCGGTCGCGACGACGGCGAAGACGGATGCCCCGTGCTCCTCGAGCGCCGCGGCCACCGCGTCGCCGCGCAGCACGCCGCCCGAGTCGGGGGCGACCTGCACGATCTCGACGTCCATGATGCGGGCGGCCGACGCGACCGACGAGTGCGCCTCGGCGCCGCAGACGAACTTCCAGCGGGCGGGGTGCGGGAGCCCGCGCTCGTCGAGCTTGCGGCGCGCCTCTTCGCGTGCGGCGACGAGCGCCGACAGGTTGCCGAGCGTGCCGCCCTGCACGAACACGCCGCCGGCGCCCTCGGGCAGCCCGAACTCGGCGGCGAGCCAGGTGAGCACTTCGTTCTCGGCGTGCACGGCGCCGGCGCCCTCGAGCCAGGAGCCGCCGTAGAGCGCGCTCGCCGACACGACGAGGTCGAACGCGGTCGCCGCCTTGGTCGGCGCGACCGGGATGAACGAGAGGTACTGCGGATGGTCGGTGGTGATGCAGGCCGGCGCGAGCACGTGCTCGAAGATCGACAGCGCGCGGTCGGCGCCGAGGCCCTGCTCGGTCACGGTGCGGCCGGCGAGGCGGCGCAGTTCGGCGGGCGGCGCCGGCTTGTCGAGGGGGGTGTCGTTCGAGAGGATGCGCCGCCGCGAGTAGTCGAGCACGAGGTCGACGATGCGCTCGTTCTCGTCGCTGATGCGATGCATCCGGGTGGGGTCCGTACCGGCCATCTCGACTCCCTCTCGATCACGCCTGAGACAGTGTGCATGTACGGTGGCCGCCATGCAAGCTGCGGTCGTGAAACCTTCCGTTCACGCAATGATCGTGCGTCCGGCTCCCGTTCTGTGATCGAATTCTGCGCCCACCCGAGCTACCTTGCGTCGGTCGGCGGCGTCACGTGCAGCTTCGGTCCGGCTCCGGCGTTTCGGGGGCGGATGCCGCGCAGCACGTCGGCCGTTCCGTCGAGGCCGACGGTCGCGCCGACCAGCACGCGCGGATCCACGTCGCCGCGCGCGTACGCGGCGATGGTGGGGGAGAGCCCGCCGGACGCGCTGAGGATGCCGGTCGCCCTCACGTCGCGCAGCACCAGCCGGCGGGTGTCGAGGCGGCTCGGCGTGCCCGAGATGCCGATGCAGACGACCCGCTGGCCGGGCTCGACGAGCTCGACCGCCAACGCCGGCAGCTCGGGCGAGGTGGATGCGTCGATCACCGCATCCCAGCGGAGCCCGGCGGCCGCCCCGCCCGCGCCCGCGCCCGCGCCCGTGCCCGCGCCCCCGCCCGCGCCCGTGAGGTCCTCGCGCGTCCACACCCCGTCGAATCCGAGCCCGCGGGCGAACTCGAGCGACCGGCCCGGCCGACCCATGAGGTGCACCTCGGCACCGGCCGCGCGCACGAACATCGCGCAGAGGAGTCCGATGGTGCCGGGCCCGAGCACGAGCACCCGCTCCCCGGGCCGGACGTCGGCGGCGTGCACCGCGCGCCAGGCGTTGCCGCCCGGCTCGACGAGCGCTCCGGCGACGTCGTCGACCTCGTCGGGCAGTGCGTGCAGCGCGACCGCGGGCACCGCGAGCTGTTCGGCCAGCGCGCCGGGACGCCCGCCGCGGATGCCGATCTCGGTGCGCCGGTCGCACACGCGGTGCCGGCCGTCGCGGCAGCGGTCGCAGTCGCCGCAGCCGAGCATCGTGTCGCCGGTGACCCGGCGGCCCAGCCATGACCGGTCGACGCCTTCGCCGACCGCCGAGACCCGCCCGGCCCACTCGTGCCCGATCCGGATGGGGAACCGCGCGTGCCCGTCGTGCAGGTAGGCCATCTCGCCGGTGAAGAACTCGATATCGGTGCCGCACACGCCGGCGCGCGAGACCTCCACCACCACCTCGCCGGGCCCGGCGACCGGCGGCGGCACCTCCTGCACGGAGGCCTCGCCCGGCCCGGTGATCACGAATGCGCGCATCGGGTCATCCATCGCGCTCGTGGGTCGCGGGCCACCCGGTCGAGCCCGCCCAGGAGGCGACCGGCAGCCCGCGCACGCCCGGCCGGAGCGTGAAGAGCAGCCCGGACGCGGGCGACGCGGCGAGCTGCGCCTCGCTCAGGCCGTCGCTCGCGGTCGTCACGACGAGCGTCGCGAGGTCGGGCCCCGCGAACGCGACGCTGGTCGCGTGGGCGACCGGCAGCGGGATGCTGCGCACGAGGTCGCCCGCGGGGGAGTACCGCTGCACCTCGCCGTGATCCCACCGTGCGATCCAGAGGTGCTCCTCCTCGTCGAGGCAGCACCCGTCGGGGTGCATCGCGTCCAGTCGCAGGAACGGCTCGCGCGGCCCGGTCGCGCCGGGCTGCGGGTCGTAGTCGCGCACGAACACCGTGCGCAGCAGCGTGTCGACGCTGTACATCCGCCGCCCGTCGGCCGTCCAGGCGAGCCCGTTCGACAGCGACAGGTCGGCGTCGAGGGTCGTGACCGAACCGTCGTGTTCGACGCGCACGAGCACCTCGTCGGTCGTGTCCTCGGCGAGCGACATCGAGCCGACGACGAATCGGCCGGCCGGGTCGGGTGCGCCGTCGTTCAGGCGGCGGCCGCTCCCGGCCGGGAGGAGACGAGGGCCGGATGCCACGGAGCCGTCGACCCCGCGCACGAGCACCCCCTCGGCGCCGGCGATCAGCCACTCGCCCGACTCCGCGACCGCGATCGCCCCGACCGTGCCGGCCTCGGGCAGCCCGACCCGCTCGACGACCTCGACCGTGCCGTCGTCGCGCAACGCACCGACCAGCACCAGCGCCCGCCGGATGTCGACCCACAGCAGGCGCTCGCGCGCGGCATCCCACACCGGGCCCTCGCCGAGCACGCAACGCTCGCGGTTCGCCGGGCGCACCTCGTCGCCCCGGTCGGGCATGCCGTCTCCTTCGATCGACTGGCATCCATCATGCCGACCGATCGGGCGGCGGGGCATCCGTTCTCGCCGAACTCGCGCGTCGCGTGATAGACCGAACGCGGGAAGCAGGTGCACGATGACGTCACGACTCCGCAGCGACGAGTGGTACGCGGGCGACGACCGCAACGCGTACATCCACCGGGCGTGGATGCGCCGCGGCGTGCCGCAGAGCGCGTTCGAGGGTCGCCCGCAGATCGCGATCGCGAACACCGCCTCCGACCTGACGCCGTGCAACGCGCACCTCGACGAGGTCGGCGGGTCCGTGCGCAACGGGGTCTACGAGGCCGGCGGCATCCCGCTCGACCTGCCCGCGGTGTCGCTCGGCGAGACGCTCGTGCGTCCGACGGCGATGCTCTGGCGCAACCTCGCCGCGATGGCGACCGAGGAGATGCTGCGCGCCAACCCCGTCGACGGCGTGGTGCTGCTCGGCGGCTGCGACAAGACCATCCCGGCGCTCGTGATGGCCGCCGCGAGCGTCGACCTGCCCGCCGTCGTCGTCCCCGGCGGGCCGATGCTGAACGGCACGTTCCGCGGCGTGCCGCTCGGGTGCGGCACCGACGTGTGGCGGCTCAGCGAGGAGGTCCGCGCGGGCACGCTCTCGGAACGCGACTTCCGGAGGTCGGAGTCGTCGATGATCCGCAGCCGGGGGCACTGCAACACGATGGGCACGGCGTCGACCATGGCGCTCGTCGCCGAGGCGCTCGGGCTGGTGATGCCCGGCCTCGCCGGAACGCCGGCGCCCGACAGCCGGCTCCTCGAGGCGGCGCACGGCACCGGCCGGCTCGCGGTCGAGCTCGTGGCATCCGATCGGCGCCCGAGCACCTTCCTCACCGAGGCGAGCTTCCGCAACGCGATCGTCGCGCTCGCCGCGATCGGCGGGTCGACGAACGCGGTCGTGCACCTGCTCGCGATCGCCGGGCGGCTGGGGATCGACCTCGAACTCGCCGACTTCGACCGGATCGGCGCCGAGGTGCCGCTGCTCGTGAACCTGCAACCCGCGGGCCGCTTCCTCATGGAGGACCTGCACCGGGCGGGCGGGTTCCTCGCCGTGCTGCGCGAGGTGCGGGACCTCCTGGACCCGACGGCGCTGACCGTGACGGGGCATCCGCTCGTCTCGTACCTGGATGACGCGCGCATCTGGGATCCCGAGGTGATCGCGCCGCGCGACGCGCCCCTGCTGCCGGCGGCGGGCATCAGCGTGCTGCACGGCAGCCTCGCGCCGGGCGGCGCGATCATCAAGCCCGCCGCCGCGTCGCCGCACCTGCTGCAGCATCGCGGGCGGGCCGTCGTGTTCGACAGCGTCGAGGACTTCCGCGCGCGCATCGACGACCCCGACCTCGAGGTGGATGCCTCGTCGGTGCTCGTGCTGCGCGGGTGCGGGCCGCGCGGATACCCGGGCATGCCCGAGGTGGCGAACCTGCCGCTGCCGCGGAAGCTCCTCGAGCAGGGCGTGCGCGACATGGTGCGCATCTGCGACGGGCGCATGAGCGGCACGGCGTACGGCACGGTCGTGCTGCACGTCACGCCCGAGGCCGCGGCCGGCGGGCCGCTGGCGGTCGTGCGCACGGGCGACTGGATCTCGCTCGACGTGCGGGCCCGGCGGCTCGACCTCGAGGTGCCGGCCGAGGAGCTCGCCGCGCGCGAGCCGTCGCGTGCGACCGTCGACGGGTTCGCGTCGCCGCGCCGCGGGTGGGAGCGGCTCTACGTCGACCACGTCATGCAGGCCGACACCGGCGCCGACCTCGACTTCCTGGTCGGCGCCTCGGGGTCGGAGGTGAGCCGGGAGTCGCACTGAGGGGCGGCGCTACGGCGCACCCGGGCCGAGCAGCATCCGCCACACCCAGTCGACGGCGACCTCGACCGGCGGACGCGGGTCGCGCTCGAGCCACGCCTCGATCACGCCGAGCACCGACCCGGTGACGCCCGCTGCGACCACATCGAGCGGCAGCGTCTCGAACACATCGGCGCCCGATGAACGGATGCTCTCGAGCGCGATCTGCTGGATGCGCCCCTGGAGCCGCGCCCGCACCACCGCCGAGCCCTGCGGCCCGAGCACCCGACGGTAGAGGTCGGCGTTCTCGTCGTAGTGCCGCAGGTAGGCGACGAGGGCGTCGGGCGGAGCATCCAATCGACCGACGCCCTCGGGCAGCGTCGCGCCCGCCTCCTCGACGGCCGTGTCGAGCGCGTCGGCGAGCAGCGTGTCCTTGTCGGGGTAGTGCTGGTAGAAGCTCGACCGGTTCACGGCCGCGCGCTCGGCGATGTCGGCGATGGTGATCTCGTCGAGGGGTCGCTCCCGGGCGAGGTCGAGCAGCGCGCGCTGGAGGCTGCGTCGGGTGCGCGCGATCCGGGGGTCCATGGGGTGATTCTGCCAGCCGGATGTCTCGGGGCTGGGATTTTTCCAACATCTGTCGGTTATCCTGTCGGTGGCCCGACGACGTGCTCCGCCTCCCCACCTCTCGAAAGGCTCGTTCGAATGGCCGAACTCCTCTACCGTCTCGGGCGCTTCTCGGCGCGTCGCGCCTGGGTCGTCATCGTCGGATGGCTCGTCGTGCTCGGGCTCGCGGGCGGGGCGTTCCTCGCCTTCGGCGGCGCGCTCGCGACCAGCTTCAGCATCCCCGGCACCGAGACCGCGCGGGTCATCGACCAGCTCGAGGACGAGATCGGCGGCATCGGCGGCGCGACCGGCACCGTGGTGTTCCAGACCGACGACGGCTCGGCGTTCACCGCCGCGCAGCAGGACGAGATCGCCGACGTGCTCGGCGAGATCGAGGGCATCGACGGGGTGGCGAGCGTCGTCGACCCGTTCCAGACCACCGCCGACCTCGAGGAGCAGACCCGGCAGCTCGCCGACGGGCAGACCCAGCTCGCCGACGGGGCGGCGCAGCTCGACCAGTCGCAGGAGCAGCTCGACGCCGGGCAGGCGCAGCTCGACGCGGCACGCGCCCAAGCCGACGCCGGGCAGGCGCAACTCGACGCGGCCGTACAGCAGGCGCAGGATGCCGGGGCCTACGACCTCGCCGCCGACCGGTTCGCAGCGCAGCAGGCCCAGCTCGACGCCGGGTTCGCCGAACTCGACGCGCAGCAGGCGCAGCTCGACGCCGGGCAGGAGCAGCTCGACGACGGCCGCGCCGAACTCGAGGCGAACACCGTGCAGCTCGACGCGGGCCGGCGGCTGCTCGACGCGAGCGCCGAGATCCGCACCGTCTCGGCGGACGGCGCGACCGCGATCGGCGCCGTGCTCTTCGAGGACACCCTCTTCACGCTCTCCACCGAGACCAAGGCGGCCGTCGCCGAGGTGCTCGACGGCGCCGGCATCGACGGCGTGACCGTCGACTACTCGGCCGAGATCGCCGCCTCGATCGACGGCCTCCTCGGCGTCGGCGAGATCGTCGGCGTGCTCGTCGCCGCGATCGTGCTCATCGTGATGCTGCGGGCGCTGCTGCCCGCCCTGCTGCCGCTCGTCTCGGCGCTCATCGGCGTCGGCGTCGGCGTGGCCGGGTCGCTCGCGTTCTCGGGCGTCGTCGACATGTCGTCGGTCACCCCCGTGCTCGGCGTCATGCTCGGCCTCGCCGTCGGCATCGACTACACGCTGTTCATCATCAACCGCCACCGGCGACAGCTGCTCGCCGGAGTCGAGCTGCACGAGTCGATCGGGCTCGCGAACGGCACCTCGGGCAACGCCGTCGTGTTCGCCGGGTCGACGGTGCTCGTCGCCCTGCTCGCGCTGAACGTCACCGGCATCCCGTTCCTCGGCGTGATGGGCACGGTCGGCGCCGCCTGCGTGCTCATCGCGGTGCTCATCGCCGTGACCCTCACGCCCGCGATGCTCGGGTTGCTGAAGCTGCGGGTGCTCGGCAAGCGGGCCCGCGCCCAGATCGGCCACGAGGCGCACGCGGCGCCCGTGATCCGCCCCATGCGCACCTCGACGGCGATCCTCGCGCTCGTGGCATCCGTGGTGGGCCTGCTCGTCATCGCCGCCCCCGCGCTGTCCATGCGGCTCGGGCTGCCGACCGGGTCGTCGGAGGCGACCGACTCGACCCAGTACCGCGCCTACACGGCCGTGGCCGACGGGTTCGGCGCCGGGCAGAACGGGCCGATCCTCGTGGTCGCCGAACTGCCGTCGCCGGTCGAGGGCGACGACGTCGTGCTCGCCCAGGCCGACCTCGCCGACTGGCTCATGGCGCAGGACGACGTCGTCGCGGCCGCGCCCGTCGGCGTCAGCGACGACGGCGAGGTGCTGGCCTTCCAGGTGGTCCCCGCGGACGGGCCGACGAGCGAGTCGACCGAGGCGCTCGTGCACTCGCTGCGCGACGCGTCGCCGGTGGCGTTCGACGGTTCCGTGTCCGATGCCGCCGGCGCCGCCGGCGCCGCCGGGATCGACGGCGAGGTCGCGCTCGGCGTCGCCGGCCAGGCCAGCGGCAACATCGACATCTCGCAGAAGCTCGCCGACGCGCTGCCCGTGTACCTCGCGGTCGTGATCGGCCTGTCCCTGCTGATCATGATCGTCGTGTTCCGCTCGCTCGTGGTGCCGCTGGTCGCGACCGGCGGATTCGTGCTCAGCCTGTTCGCCGCGTTCGGCGCGATCGTCGCGGTCTACCAGTGGGGATGGCTCGGCGGCCTGTTCGGCGTGCACGACCCCGGTCCCGTGCTGAACTTCGCGCCGATCATCATCATGGGCGTGCTCTTCGGGCTCGCGATGGACTACCAGCTGTTCCTCGTGTCGGGCATGCGCGAGGCGTACGTGCACGGCCTGCCCGCCCGCAACGCGGTCATCGCCGGCCTGCGCAACGGCCGCGCCGTCGTGACCGCCGCCGCGCTCATCATGGTCGCGGTGTTCGGCGGGTTCGTGTTCTCGCACCTCGGCATGGTGCGCCCGCTCGGGTTCGGACTCGCGATCGGCGTGCTCTTCGACGCGTTCGTGGTGCGCATGGTGCTGGTGCCGGCGATCATGCACCTCGTCGGCCGCGGAGCATGGTGGCTGCCGAAGTGGCTCGACCGCATCATCCCGAACGTCGACGTCGAGGGCGCCGCCCTCGAACGCACGCACCACGTGCACGGCGTCGCCCACGAGGAGGAGTAGGGCTCCACGGATGGTTCGTGAAGGCTGTGGAAAGTCACGGTCGTGTCGTCCCGGACTCTGCTAGGAAGACTGGAGCGTTTCCCCGGACGAATGGACGTGCCCTACATGAGCGCCAGCAATGAAGCAGTGAGCGACTACGCCGCCGTCGGCGGCGGCCCGGCGATCTCCGCCGTGGTCGACCGGTTCTACGAACTCGTGCTCGGCGACGAGCGACTCGTCGGCTACTTCGACGGGGTCGAGATCCACCGCCTCAAGCGCCACCAGGTCGCCCTGGTCTCGCAGGTCATGGGCGGGCCCGTGGCCTACTCGGGCCGCGACCTCCGCAGCGCACACGAGCGCCTCGGCATCTCCGAGGCCGACTTCGACCTGGTGGTCGTGCACCTCGTGACCGCGCTCACCGAGGCCGGGGTTCCCGAAGAGATCATCGGTCGCGTCGGCGCCGCCCTGGCGCAGTCCCAGCCCGAGATCGTCGGGGCCGGCGCGGCGCACGCCTGACGCGGTGGACACCGCGGCGCTGAAGGAGACGTGGGCCCTCGCCGAGACCCTCGGCGATGAGGTCCCGCTCTACTTCTACTCCCACCTGTTCCTCTCGCACCCCGAGGTGCGGAGCATGTTCCCCGTCTCGATGGCGACCCAGCGCGACCGGCTCGTCGGCGCGCTCGGCCGCATCGTCTCGCGCGTCGACCAGCTCGACGAGGTCACCGGGTTCATCCAGCAGCTCGGCCGCGACCACCGGCGCTTCGAGGCCGTGGCCGCGCACTACGACGCGGTCGGGGTGTCGCTGCTCGCGACGCTGCAGCACTTCCTCGGCGAACGATGGACCCCCGAGCTCGCCGCCGACTGGGCCGCGGCCTACCGCGTCATCGCGACGACCATGGTGCAGGCCGCCGAGGAGTCCGAGCTGACGAGTCCGGCCGCCTGGTCGGCCGAGGTCATCGGCGTCGACCGCCGCAGCCTCGACATCGGCGTCATCCAAGTGCGGCCCGAGCGCGCGCTGCCGTTCGAACCCGGGCAGTCGATCGCGGTCGAGGTGCCCACGCGCGAACGCCTCTGGCGCTACCTCAGCCCCGCCAACGCGCCGCGCACCGACGGCACGATCGAGTTCCACGTGCAACTGGTGCCCGGCGGGCGGGTGAGCGGCGTGCTGGTGCGTTCACTCGCGGTCGGCGACACCATCCGGCTCGGCGCCGCCGTCGGGCAGGAACTGACCCTCGCCGGCGACGATCGCGAGCGCGACCTGCTCATGGTGGCCGGCGGCACCGGTCTCGCGCCCCTGCGGGCCCACCTGCAACGCATCGACGAGCAGTGGGAGCGCACCGGGAAGGCGCCGCGCGTGCACCTGTTCCACGGCACGCGGGTGCCGTGGAACCTGTACGAACACCAGCTGCTGCGCAACCTCACGGTGCGACCGTGGTTCAGCTACACCCCGGTCGTGTCCGACGACCCGAGCTACCCGGGGCGCCGCGGACTGGTCGGGGACGCCGCCGTCGAAGACGGCCCCTGGAGCGGTTCACTCGGGCTGGTCTGCGGGTCGGCGAAGATGGTGCGGCATACTGTGTCGCGCCTGCAGACCGCCGGCATCCCCTCGACCGACCTGCGCTACGAGCAGTTCGCCGCACTCGACGAAGACAGCCCCTCGCCGCATCACGACACCCAGGAACGGCAGCCCGACGAGGCCGCCGTCGAGAAGATCGGGGACCTCGTATGACACCCACACCCGACGACCTTCCCGACACTCTCTCCGACGCCTCGGCCGGTGAGCACGAGGACGCGCTCGCCGGGGCCGTGCGACGACTGCCCGAGGTCGGCGCGACGCGATTCGCCGTCAAGCACATGGGTGCCGGCTACGACCGCGGCGAGGTCGATGCATACGTCGCGCAGGTCGATGAAGCCGTCGAAGCCGTACGTGCGGCGTTCGACAGCGGCCGGCAGGAGGTGACGAACCTTCGAGCCGAGAACGCGCGGCTGCGCGCAGCGGCCGGCGGCGACCTCGAACACGAGATCACGAGTGGAGCGGTCGGGTTGCTCTCGCAGGCGCAGCTCATCGCCGACAAGGCCGTCGCCGACGCCGAGCAGTACGCCCGCGACCTGGTGCTCACGGCGCGCAATCAATACCGCGAAATCCTCGACCGTGCCGAGAGCAGTGCGACTCCCGCGACCACCGCGGTGGTGCCGGCCGCGCACGGACCGGCGGTTCCCGAGATCGAATACGTGCGGACGTATGCCCAGGTGGCGCAGATCCAGCTCCGTTCGGTGCTCGAAGCGCTGACCGAGCAGGTCGACCGTCTCGGTACGCTGCAGCCGCCGGGCGCGGGTTCGGAGGCGGCACGGCCCGCGTCGTCGCCGGCACCCGCCGACGCACTCACGGACGACACCCCGCTGGGCGAGCCCGACTGGTCGCCGCTGTACGCCGACGCCCCGGCTCCGCAGGTCCACCGCTCCTCGCTCGTGCCGGCGCCGCGCCGGAAGTGAGCCGCCTGGTGCGGGCTGCCGGCCCATTCCAGGCACGGTGTTCAGTTGGAGGGCCGGTGCGTCGAACCGCGGAGTGAACACGGTGCCTTCGCCGAGGTGCCGCCGCGACGGGTCGGCGGCACCCCGTGGCATCCGTGCCTGCCCTGACGCAACCCCGCACCCGCGCTGGTAGACCTGCGCTCAGGGGACAGGGGGTGCGCCATGCCGATCAGCGTGGGCGGGATCGAACTGCACATGGGGCCGTCGTCGGTCGGCGGACCCGACGACCTGGATGCCGCGATCCGCGGCTTCATCGACCGCGCGAAGCACAGCCTCGCCATCGCCGTGCAGGAGATCGACTCGAAGGACATCGCACGCGCGATCATCGCGGCGAAGGCGCGCGGCGTGAACGTCAGGGTCATCCTCGAGGGCGACTACCTCACCGAGACCAAGGCGGTGGACGACCCGTGGCTCAAGCCCGGCGAGCACGACGTGAACCGCGAGATCGTATCCGCGATGCTGAAGGCCCGGGTGCGCGTGATCACCGACCTGAACCCCGCGATCTTCCATCAGAAGTTCATCGTCCGCGACGAGGGCGAGCGTGGCGCGGGCGTGCTCACCGGCTCGACGAACTTCACCCTCACCGACACCGGCACGAACGACGCGGCGCACGGCGGCGGCACCGGCGGGGTCACGGGGCAGAACCTCAACCACGTCGTGATCCTGCGCGGGCAGAAGTCGGCGGCCCAGTACCTGCGTGAGTTCGAACGGATGTGGACCGGGACGTTCGGCGCGTTGAGCGAACGCGTGCAGCCGCGGCCGAGCGAGTTCGGGCTGCCGAAGGTGCGGGTGAAGCCGTTGTTCGCCCCGCGGCACGGGCCCGAGATGGAGATCATGAAGCAGATGCTCAAGTCGACCGAACGCATCGACTTCGCCATGTTCACGTTCTCGCAGTCATCGGGCATCGACGACACGATGATCCGGCTGCGGCCGTCGCTCGACGTGCTGCGCGGCGTGCTCGACCGCGACCAGGGCGCCGCGAAGTGGGCGGCGACGACCGGACTCGGCGCGGCGGGCGTCGAACTGCACGCCAACCGCCGCGGCACCGGCGTGCGCAAACTCCACCACAAGCTCATGGTCATCGACCGGCGGCTGCTCATCCTCGGCAGCTTCAACTACACCGACCCCGCGAACACGCTGAACGACGAGAACATCCTCGTGATCGGCGACCTCGAAGAGCAGGACCCCGTCGCCGAGGCGCAGCAGCGCGAACTCGCCGCCTACGCGCTCGCCGAGATCGACCGCATCATCGTCGACCTCTCGGCGCCGGTGCCCGCGCCGATCGTGCCGGTGCCGTAGCCCGCCGCCCGCCGCCGCGCCCCGCCGCCGCCCCGCCGCGCTCCAGGCACCGCGTTCAGACGGAGGCAGCGCACGCCGTACCGCGGACTGAACGCGGTGCCTGGAACGTGCGGCGGCAGCAATGGTAGGTACCGCCGCCGCCCGCTCCCCGCTCCCCGCTCTCGCTCCCGCTCTCGCTCCCGCTCTCGCTCCCGCCCCCATGGCCGCGGTGCAGGCACGGTGTTCAGACGGAGGCAGCGCACGCGGTGCCGCGGACTGAACAGCGTGCCTGGGACGAGGTGCGGCGGCAGTGGCAGGTGGCGGGTCGGCGCCGAGCAGCGCCGAGCGGCGCCGAGTCCGCGGCCGCGCAGCGGGGCGTCACCCAGCCCACGCAGCCCGGAGTCCCCGCTCCCCACGGCCGCGGTGCAGGCACGGTGTTCAGACGGAGGCAGCGCACGCGGTGCCGTGGACTGAACAGCGTGCCTTGGACGAGGTGCGGCGGCAGCAATGGCGGGTACCGGCGCCGCCCGCGCCCCGCCCGCAGGCCGGCCCGCCCCCATGGCCGCGGTGCAGGCACGGTGTTCAGACGGAGGCAGCGCACGCCGTACCGCGGACTGAACAGCGTGCCTGGGACGAGGTGCGGCGGCGGCAGGGGCGACCGTGCGGCGGGCGGCGTCAGGCGAGCACGGCGTCGAGGGACGGGTGCAGGTGGCGGGTGGTCAGCACGGATGCCGCGTGCTCCGCGCCGGCGCGCAGCGCCGTGTCGAGGTCGCGGCCACCGAGCGTCGCGTCGAGCACGCCCGCCATGAACGCGTCCCCGGCGCCGTTCGTGTCGACCACGTCGACCGGGACGGCGGCGACGCGGTGCTCGATGCCATCGCGGTCGAGCGCGACCGCCCCCTCGGCGCCGAGCGTGCACACCGCGAGCGACGCGCCGCCGTCGATCGCCCGTCGCAGGAACGGCAGCGGGTCGCCCAGCGCGTCAGCGTTCAGGAACACCGCGTCGGCGGCCTCGAGGAACGGCCGCTGGAACTCTGCCTCGCCGTCGTAGTCGTGCAGGTCGGTCCAGATGGGGCGCCCGGTCGCCCGCGCCGCGGGGATGAGCCGGCGCGCACGCGGCGAGAGGTCGAGCACGATCACGTCGCTGTCGGCCATCGCGCGCTCGGCCTCGGCTGCGGCCTCGGCGGCGGACGGGCTGGCGGGGTCGTCGGTCGGCGTCGACAGGTACAGCGACACGCGGGCGCCCTCGCGTGTCATCAGGTTGAGGTGGCGTTCGGTTCGGTCGGATGCCTCGACCAGCAGGTCGATGCCGGATGCCTCGAGCGCCCGCCGCACACGCAGCCCGTCGTCGTCCGCACCGATGAGCGCGTGCAGCGCGACCGACCGGCCGAGCCCCGCGAGCCCGAGCGCCTTGCCGGCGGATGTGCCGCCGACGGTCTGCCATTCGTCGAGCGCGAACTGCATGTGCGGCACCGGTTCGGGCAGCCGGTCGAGCACGACGATGCGGTTCCAGGCGGCGGGTCCCACGATGCAAACGCTTGCAGTCATAGCCGAGAGCGTACCGGCGCCCGCCCGCCCCTGACGTCCTCCGATCATCGTCGGGCGGCGGGGCAGGCGAACGTCGACGGGTGGCGGGGAAGACGGCGGCGGCTGTCAGGGGCGTGGGTCACACTGGACGGGTGATCGCCGACCAACGTCTCGACTGGCAGCCGCGGCATCCGACCGATCTGCATCGCACGGTCGGGAGTCTGCGGCGCGGGCCCGGCGACCCGGCGTTCCACCTCGATCGCGACGGAGCGGTGTGGCGCGCGACCCGCACGCCCGAGGGGGTCGCCACGGTGCGGCTCATCCAGGCGGGCGGCGGTTCGATCCGCGCCGAGGCGTGGGGTCCGGGCGCCGGCTGGGCGGTCGCGCAGGCGCCCGAACTCGTCGGCGACGCCGACGACACGAGTGACTTCGATCCGATCCACGACGCGCTGCGCGACGCGCACCGGCGCAACCCGGGCCTGCGCATTCCCCGCACCACGCTCGTGTTCGAGGCGCTGGTGCCGGCGATCCTCGAACAGAAGGTCATCACGCTGCAGGCGCACGAGTCGTGGCGGCGGCTGCTGCTTCGGTTCGGCGAGGTCGCGCCCGGGCCGACCGCTCGCCCGTTGCGCGTGCCGCCTCCGCCTTCGACCTGGGCCGTCGTCCCGGTCTGGGAGTGGCATCGCGCGGGCGTCGATCCACGGCGGGCGCAGACGATCGCGACGGTTGCGCGGTTCGCCGAGCGCGTCGACGAAGCGGCACGGATGTCACGGGCCGACGCCGTGGCGCGGCTCACGCACTTCCCGGGAGTGGGGGAATGGACGGCGGCCGAGGTCGCCCAGCGTGCACTCGGCGACGCCGATGCGCTCTCGATCGGCGACTACCACCTGTCGAACCAGGTCGGCCATGCGCTGGTCGGCCACGACGTGACCGACGACGAGATGCTCGCGCTGCTCGAGCCGTGGCGCGGACACCGGTATCGCGTGGTGCGGCTGCTCGGAGCATCCGGCCGGCTGCGCCGCCCGCGCCGTGGCGCCAAGCTCCCGTTCGTCGACCACACCTGGCACTGACGCGCCGCTGCGCCAGTTGCGCGCCGTCCGCGCCAGCCGGGCTGGCGCAGCGGCGGTCGATGTGGCGCAGCGGCGCGGAGGCGTCAGACGTCGAAGCGAGCGCCGGCCGGGTCGCTGTCCAGCACGAGGAAGACGAGCAGGATGATCGACCCGACGAAGGGGATGAGCGACAGGAAGAAGAAGCCGCCCGAGCGGTTCGTGTCGTGCAGGCGACGCCAGGTGATCGCGAGGAACGGGACGATCGTGCCGAGGCCGAACAGGCCGAGCACCGCCCACGCGACCCAGAAGAGCGGGCCGAGCGTCGCGACGCCGGTCAGCGGGTCGACCGTGGCGCCGGAGAAGCCGCCGACCAGGGCGAGCACGTAGAGCACCGTGACGACGATCACGTAGCCGAGGTAGGCCCACCAGAACTCGCTGCGGCTCGCGCGACCGGTGAACGTCGCGTACTTCGTGAAGAAGCGCTTGATCGCCTCACCGAACGAGGCGCCGTAGAGGGGTGCCGAGAGCGGGGCGGCGGTGGCCGTGGGGGCGGGGGCGTAGGACATGGTTCCTCCAGGGGAAGGGAATCGAGAGGTCGGTGCGCGGGGCCGAGCCGGGCCCGGCCGCGGGGATCATCATGGCGGAGGCCGATGCCGCGGGGAAGGGGGACGACTCCCCATTTCGTCACGTTGCGCACCGAGTCGCATACGCTGGCTGAGCCATCCGCCCCGATCAGCGCCGAGAGGATCCTCGCCCCGCATGTCCCGCTTCGACCTGTCGCCCGACGAGCTCCGCGCCTACCGCCCCGAGGTGGCCGAACCATCCGATTTCGACGCGTTCTGGCAGCGCACCCTCGCCGAGTCGCGCGCGGTCGCGACGGCCCCTCGCGTCGAGCGGGTCGAGTCGCCGCTCAGCCTGGTCGACGTGTACGACATCGCCTTCAGCGGGTTCGCGGGAGATCCGGTGCGCGGATGGCTCGTGGCGCCGCGCGGCGCGCAGGGGCCGCTGCCGGCGGTGGTCGAGTACGTCGGCTACGGCGGCGGACGCGGGCTGCCGCATGAGCGACTCGTCTGGGCCGCGGCCGGGTACGTGCACGTCACGATGGACACCCGCGGGCAGGGCAGCGCGTGGGGCAACGGCGGCGGCACGCCCGACCCGCACGGCACCGGGCCGTCGTTCCCGGGGTTCCTGACCCGGGGCATCCAGTCGCCCGACGAGTACTACTACCGTCGCGTCTTCACCGACGCGGTGCTCGCGATCGACGCGGTGCGCTCGCTCGATCTCGTCGATGCCGATCGGGTCAGCGTGGTCGGTGCGAGCCAGGGCGGCGGCATCGCGATCGCGGCCGCCGGACTCAGCGAGGGCCTGGTCGCGGCGATGCCGGATGTCCCGTTCCTCTGCCACTTCGAGCGAGCCGTCGGCCTCACCGACCGCGACCCCTATCACGAGATCGTGCGATTCCTCTCGGTGCATCGGGATGCTGCGGAGCAGGTGTTCTCGACGCTCTCGTACTTCGACGGCGTGAACTTCGCGAAGCGCGCGAGCGCGCCGGCGCTGTTCTCGGCGGCGCTGATGGACTTCACCTGCCCGCCCTCGACGGTGCACGCCGCACGCAACGCGTGGGCCGGCGAGGCCGACCTCGTCGACTACGCGTTCAACGACCACGAGGGCGGCCAGGGCGTGCACTGGCAGCGCCAGGCCGCCTGGCTGGCGGAGCGGCTCGCCGGGTAGGGGTCGGCGGTTCCGCTGGTCGAGCGGGGCGCGCGCCGGCGCGCCTACTCGACCGGCGACGGACGGCGCCGCGCGAGCTCCCACTCGGTGAGCGGCTGCAGCAGTTCCATGAGCCGCAGGCCGTCGGCGCTCGGCGTGTAGCTGATCGTCACGGGCGTGGTCGGGCGCACGTGCCGTTCGATGAGCCCGCCCGACTCGAGTTCGCGCAGGCGTGCGGCGAGCACACGGTCGGAGATGCCGTGCACGGTCTCGCGGTACTCCGAGAACCGCCGGGCGCCGCGCACTCCAGCGAGCAGGATGGCCGCGTTCCACTTGCGGCCGGCGAACTCGACCGCGTGCGTGAAGCTGCGGCACATCTCGTCGTCGATGTGGCCGAGCTCGCGCAACTGCGCCGAAGGGGAATGCGCCATCACGACACCTCGCTTACTTTCGGTTAGCAGCTTACCAGCGGAATGCGGCGGTCGAGGCATCCGACGCATCATGGAAGCGCATAGAACGGAGCACCATGCACTACGGCCGCCCTCTGCAGTTCGGCACCTTCATAACCCCCTCGAACGACCCGCCCGAGACGCCCGTGCGCCTCGCGCAGTTCGCCGAGCAGGTCGGGTTCGACCTCGTCACCTTCCAGGACCACCCCTACCAGCCGCGCTTCCACGACACGTGGACCCTGCTGACCTGGGTCGCCGCGCAGACCGAGCGCATCCACCTCGCGGGCAACGTGCTGAACCTGCCGCTGCAGCGTCAGCCCGCGGTGCTCGCGCGCGCGTCGGCGAGCCTCGATCTGCTCAGCGGCGGGCGGTTCGAGCTCGCCCTCGGCTCGGGCGGATTCCAGGACGCGATCGGCGCGATCGGCGGCCCGAAGCGCACGCCCGGCCAGGGCGTCGAGGCGCTCGCCGAGGCGATCGAGATCATCCGCGGCACATGGGACGCGTCCGATCGCTCGTACTTCGGCGTCGAGGGCGAGTACTACTCGGTCGCCGGCGCGAAGCGCGGGCCGGCTCCGGCGCACGACATCCCGATCTGGATCGGGGGCCTGAAGCCCCGGATGCTCCGCCTCATCGGCCGGCTCGGCGACGGGTGGCTGCCGTCGCTCGCGTACCTGCAGCCGGGGGAGTACGCCGAGAGCGCGGCGCGCATCGACGAGGCGGCGCTGAAGGCGGGCCGCAACCCCGCCGAGATCCGCCGGCTGCTGAACATCGGCGGCCGCTTCTCGCCGGCCGGCGGCCGGTTCCTCGACGGACCGGCCGAGCAGTGGGTCGAGCAGCTGCTGCCCTACGTCGTCGACGACGGCGCCGACACCTTCATCCTCGCGAGCGACGACCCCGGCACCATGCAGCGGTTCATCGAGGAGGTCGCGCCCGGGCTGCGCGAGGCCGTCGCGCGGGAGCTCGGCTCGAGCCCGGATGCCTCCGGCACGGCCGGCGACGTCGGCGGCGGCGCGCGCATCCGCTCGACCGCCCAGCTCGCGAAGCGCCGCGACGGCATCGACTACGACGCCGTGCCGGCCTCGCTCGCGGCATCCGCCATCGAACCCGGCGACGCGGCGTACGCACGCGTGCGCTCGACGTATATGCGCGGCGGCGCGCCCGGCCTCGTGCTGCAGCCGACGACCGCGGCCGAGGTGGCCGACGCGGTCGGGTTCGCGCGCGAGCACGCCGCCGCCGGCATCCCGCTCGGAGTCCGCAGCGCCGGGCACGGCATCAGCGGACGCTCGACGAACGACGGCGGCATCATCATCGACGTGTCGCGCATGCGCGAGATGACGGTGCTCGACGAAGCATCCCGGCTGGTGCGCATCGAACCCGGTGCGCGCTGGAAGGACGTCGCCGCGTTCCTCGAGCCGCACGGCTGGGCGTTGAGCTCGGGCGATTACGGCGGGGTGGGCGTCGGCGGGCTCGCGACCGCCGGCGGCATCGGCTGGCTCGTGCGCGAGCACGGGCTGACCATCGACCACCTGCGCGCGGTCGAGCTGGTGCTCGCCGACGGTTCGATCGTGCGCACGTCGGCGACGGAGCATCCCGACCTGTTCTGGGCCGTGCGCGGCGGCGGAGCCGCGATCGGCGTGGCGACCGCGTTCGAGTTCGAGGTCGACGAGGTGGGCGAGGTCGGGTTCGCGCAGCTCGTGTTCGACGCCTCCGACACGGCCGCGTTCCTGCAGGCCTGGGGCGACTGGATCGTCGACTCCCCGCGGGATGTCACGAGCTTCCTGCTCATCGGCGGCTCGCGCCCGGGCCAGCCGCGCTACGCGCAGGTGATGGCGATGGTCGACTCGCCCGACCCCGACACCGTGATCGAGCGGCTGCAGCCGCTGGCGGCCGCAGCGCCCCTGGTGGGGCAGCAGGTGCAGCTCACGACCTACCGCGCGGTCATCTCGAACGCGAGCGACGAGACGCACTCGGCCGAGGGCGAGCCGCTCGCCCGCACCGCCGTGATCGGGCGCATCACGCCCGAGTTCGCGCGCGACGCCGAGGCGTTCCTCGACTCGGGGGCGACGTACTTCTTCCAGCTGCGCGCGATGGGCGGAGCCGTGCACGACGTATCCGCCGACGCGACCGCGTTCGCGCACCGCGACGCCGAGTTCTCGGTCGCGGCGATGGGCACGCAGGCGAGCCGCACCGACGAGCGCTGGGCCGAGCTCATCGAACCGCACTCGTCGGGCGCGTACGTGAGCTTCGACACGCGACGCGGTGCGGATGCCGCGGCGCGCGCGTACCCGGGCGACACCCTCGAGCGCCTGCGTGCCATCAAGGCCGAGGTCGACCCGGCGGGCCTGTTCCGCGACAACGCGGAGGTCGCGCTGTAGCGGGTTGCGCGGGTTGAGTGGTGGGTTGAGGAGCGCACGAGGGGGAATCGCCACCTGCTGGTTGAGGAGCGAGCGACGAAGGAGCACGCGTCTCGAAATGCGACGAGGGGAATCGCCAGCCGCTGGTTGAGGAGCGAGCGACGAAGGAGCACGCGTCTCGAAACCCGGTGAGGTGCGCTGGGTGGTGGTCGCGTTGGTTTCGAGACGCGTCCTCGTTGGCGCTCGGGCGCTCCGCAACCAGCGGAGCAACCAGGATCCCGACCACTACACGAAGTTCTACCCCGCGGCCGTCGAGGTCGTGCAAGCCCTTAGCAGCAGCGCCGGAGGCGGTTCGTGCAGCGTGGACGGCAACGCCCAGGCGCTGGCCCAAGAGCTTGCGGCCGCGGCCGCCACTGGGCAGCTGCGCGTGCTCGAACCGCGCTACCTCCGACAGATCGAGGATGTCGCCGCCGGCAAGCCCACGCCAAACTGTGGCATCGACGTCGGCACTCTGCAAATCATGGTGCTGCCTATGGAACGTGGGACTTTCGCGATGACTTCGTGAACGGCTCTGCCCCGGATGACTTCGCCTCGATCCGTCTCGCGAACAACTCGTCGGGCTGCCTTTCGCTGGGTGCCACGTACGTCCACACCTATACGTACGACGGGGCGGCGACCGGCAAGGGCTATCTCTACGATGCGGGAGCGGGAACGAATTCCCCCATCGCCGGGGTTCGCGACGGCGTCTCCGGGTTCAAGATGGATGCGGACCATGGCGTGGTGTTGAGCCATCTCCGGAGTCACTACTGCGGTCCGGTGGATCTTTCGGGCATGTTCACCTACGAGCACAATCAGGACGGCGGCGCCGTCGCCAGCGTTTCCGCCAGCTTCTTCGGTTTCGGCGTGAGCTACTCAGCTCCCTCTTCGACCTTGCAGAAGTCGTCAGGCATCGTGCAGTTCTAGCGGGGGAACCATCGGCACTAGATGGTGCAGCGACGCTACCGGCAGATCATGCTGGTAGCGTCGCTGGTCATGCGACGGATTTCTCTCGTGGTCTTGGGTCTCGGTGCGATCGCTGTGGTGATCATTCTCTTTGACATGACACTCACGCCCGCGGCGAGAACGCTAGTCCTTCTGGGGTATCTCTCTCTGGCAGGCATTCAGCTAGCGATCCTTAGTCGCGGTCAAACCTCGGATCAAGCACGCGACGAGAATTCGCTGACGCCGTAGAGTCCAGCGCGCCGGTACCTCACTGGCACGACGGACGCCTCCGGAAGTCTCCGGGGCGTCCGTCGTGGCCCTCGAGCCGGCGCGCCCGAGCCCATTCACGCGAAGACGCCCCGGAGACCTCCGGAGACGTTCTTCGTGGGCCGGCTACCGATCGCGGGCGATCAGTGAATCGATGTGACGGGTCAGTAGATCCGTGATCGTCGTGCCTTCGCGCGCCACGTATGACTTGAGCCAGCGGTGCTTGCACTTCGCCAGGTCAAAGTTCACCCGCTGGGTTTCCTCATCGGCGCCAATCACGGCGCTCAGCGTCGCCGGCGGCTCGGCCTTCGCTCGGCTCGGTCGGCCGGCGCGCAGTCCTGACGTGTTACTCATCTACTCATTCATTCAGTCGCGGCCGCGCTCAGGCGGCGGCCTCGCGCTCGATCTCGCCGAGGATCGCCCGCACGCGCTCGTCATGGCCACGATCTCGTCTTAGCGCGGGGAACGCTGTTTGAGCGGTGGGTTGAGGAGCGCCCGACGAAGTCGGACGCGTCTCGAAACCAGCGCCCGACGAAGGAGCACGCGTCTCGAAACCTCGTGAGGTGCGCTGGGAGGTGATGGGTGCGGGGTCTCGAGACGCGCTCGACCAGCGGTGGGTCGCTACCGGGCTCGGGCGAACGACACCAGGCGGTCGAAGGCGGCATCGGCGTCGGGGTCGACGACCTGTTCAGCCGGGTTCGCCTCGAACCACTCGACGATCTCGCGCGCGCCCTCGTCGAAGGTCACCGTCGTCGAGAACGATGGCACGAGCGCCTTCACCTTCGCATTGTCGAACACCACCGAGTGCGCCTTGTCGCCGACGAGGCCGGGCCCCCACTCGGGTCTGACGGCCGCGATGGTCTCGGATGCCACGTGCACCAGGTCGGCCTCGACGTCGAGTGCGTCGGCGAGCCATCCGTAGATCTGATTCCAGGTGGGCGTGTGGTCACCGGTGATGTGGAACGCCTCGCCGATCGCGGCCGGGTGGCCGAGCAGCCCCGCGAACGCGACGGCGAAGTCGCGGGCGTGGGTGAGCGTCCAGAGGCTGGTGCCGTCGCCGTGCACGACGACCGGCTTGCCGGCGCGCATGCGCGCGAGGTCGGTCCAGTGCCCCATCGTCGGCAGCAGCGTGCGGTCGTAGGTGTGCGACGGGCGCACGATCGTCGCCGGGAACCCACGGTCGCGGTAGGCGCCGACGAGCAGGTCTTCGCAGGCGATCTTATCGCGCGAGTACTGCCAGAACGGGTTGCGCAGCGGCGTCGACTCGGTGATCGGCAGGCGGCTCGGCGGCTTCTGGTACGCCGATGCCGACGAGATGAACACGTACTGCCCGATCCGGCCCTCGAAGCGATCGAGGTCGGCCTGCACGTGGTCGGGCGTGAACGCGAGGAACTGGCAGACCACGTCGAAGTCGCGGCCCGTGGCATCCGACCCTGCCTGGCGCAGTGCCGCATCGACCGACGCCGCATCCCGCAGGTCGGCCGTGAGCGCCCGCATCCCCTCGGGCAGCGGTCGCTTGGCCGACGACCCGCCGCGGTTGAGCACCGTGACGTCGTGACCGGCCTCGATCGCGCGTGCGACGCACGCCGAACTGATGACGCCGGTGCCGCCGAGGAAGAGGATGCGCTTGGAGCTCATGGGTCCATGCTGGCGGATGCCGCCGCGAAGCGGCACCGCCGGACCGGATCGCACACCGGTTACCCCCGTCGGCTCACTCGCCGAGGTGCGCACGGATCTCGTCGTCGGTCGCTCGATGCGACCACTTCGATCGTCGGCCCATCGCGGGGCGCGCGTCGAGGCGTTGACACGGGGCATCCGGGTCGTCTCCGTCGCGGGCGATCCGTCGCCCCGTCCGCGATCAGCCGCGAGGATGACGACGGGGCCCGCGATCCCTCCTACCCTGCGAGGATGGCGACCACCTGGAGTGACCTCGCGACCCGGTATCTGCTCTCGACCACGGCGTGCCCTCGGTGCGACGCGGCGCTCACCGCGAAGGTGTGCGGCCGGTGCGGGGCCGACCTCGACGGTGAGGCGGGCGTCGCGGTCTGGCGCGCCTCGGTCGCCGTCGCCGACGCATTGCGCGAGCGCGACCACGCGATCGGCAGGCTGGCCACGGTCGAACTCGCGGATGCTCCGGAGCGCGCCGCGCGGACGGAGGCGCCGGCGGGTGCGGCCGAGGCGGCGGGTGCGGTGGGTGCGGTGGGTGCGGTGGGTGCGGCGGCGTGGGTCGCCGCTCCCGGTGCCGGCCCGGGTGCGGCTCCGGGCGCTGCGCAACCGGCGCACCCGGCATCGACGACGGATGCTGCGCCTCCCGCCCGGGGTTCGGCGCACCCGTCGCCCGGCGGCTCGCCCGTGAGCGTCTCGTCGGTGCTCGCCGTCGCCGGCGCCGCGCTCGTGGCGACCGCGGCCATCGTGTTCGCGTTCCTCACACCCGATCTGGGATTCGGGGTGCGCACGACCGTGATCGCCGCCGTCACCCTCCTGTTCGGCGTCGGCGCATGGCTGCTCGACCGGCGCGGCGCGGGGTTCTCGGCCGAGGCGCTCGCCGCGCTCGCCGCGGTGTTCCTCGTGCTCGACGTGCAGGCGCTCGCCGAGGCGGCACCGACCGGCACGAGCGGCTGGTGGTACGCAGCGGCCGGTACGTCGGTCGCCGCCGCGGCGCTGCTTGGGCTCGGCTGGGCGCTGCGGCTGCGCGCCTGGTGGTGGTCGGGGCTCGTCGGGTTCGCCCTGGTGCCCGCGTTGCTGGGGTTCGCCGCGGGCGACGTGCTCGGCGGACCGCTGGAGCCGTCGACCCGGCCGGTGTGGGCGTGGGCGGTCGGCTTGGCCGGGGCGGCCGCGGCCGCGGTCGCCGCGCGTCGGACGCTTCGCCGGGCGGCGCGGCGGTTCGAGAGCCCCCTGCGGGGAACCCGCGTCACGCTCGACGTGATGCAGGCGGCGGCCACCGTGTGCGTCGCGCCGCTCATCGCGATCGCCTGGCTGGGCGACGCCCGGGCAGGGGCCCTCGGCGGGTCGGCGCTCATCGCCGGCCTCGCCCTGCTCGCAGGAGTGTCGGGGGTGCGCGGCGCGATCCGGTTCTGGAGCTGGTCGGCCGGCGCGCTCGCCGCGGTCGCGGCAGCGCTCGCAGTGTGCGCCCTGCCGGTGCCGACGGTGTGGTTCCTCGCGATCGTGCCGGCCGCGGCCGCAGCCGTCGCCGCGCTCGCCGGCTGGGTTCCCGCCGGGTGGGCGCTCGTCTCCCGTGCGCAACGATCGGATCCGAACGGATGGCTCGCCGCAGGCGGCGCCCTGCGCGTGCGCGGTGTCCGGGCGGGAGCGATGACCATCGCGCTCGCGAGCATCCTGCCCGCGCTGGAGGGGCTCGTCGCGACCGCCGGGTCGGCGCTCGTCGCACTCGGTGCCCGATCCGGCGGGCTGCGAATCACCCAACCCGTCCGGCGTGTCGGATCATCCACCGTCACCGGGCTGCCCGCCGATGCGGGGCTGGCGATGCTGCTCGGCGTCGCGGCCGTCGCGGTGGGCATCGCGGCACTCGGGTTCGCGGTGCAGCGCGCCGGCGAGGCATCCGCCGCCTTCGCCCGCGGAGCCTTCGCGACGGCCGGATGGATCGCGGCCGCCGCGGCCACGCTGCTGACCGGATGGACCGGGCTCCTGCCGTGGGGGCAAGCGCTCGTCGGCATCGCGGTCGCACTGGTCGCGACCGGGCTCGTGCTCGCGAGGCCCGGACGGGCGACCGGCGGCGCGCTCGGCAACGCGTCGGGTGCGATGCGCGCGCCCCTCACCGTGCTCGCCCACCTCGCCCTCATCACGGCGGCGATGCTGAGCTGGGCCGACCCGGCGACGGTCGTGCCGGTCGGTGCGGGTCTCGCCGCGACGCTGCTCGTCGTCGCCCGCACACTGCCGCGAGGCATCCGGCCCGTCCATCTCGCCGTCGCGTACGCGTACGCCCTCGTGCTGCTCGCGACCGCCCTCGGCCGGGCCGGGCTCGACATCCTCGCGGTCATCAGCCTCACCGCGACCGCCGCGTCGCTGACCGCACTCGTCGTCACCCTGCTGCCGCAGGTCGGCGCACGCGTCTGGCAGGCGGTGCTCGCGGTCACGGCCGTACCGTTCGTCATCGGCGTCGCGTCGGTGCTGGTCGAGCGCAGCGGGTGGACGGCGCTGTCGACCGGGGTCACCGTCGTGCTCGCGTTCGCGCTCGTGCTCACCCGGCGGCCCGGCCTGCACCTGCTCGTGCGCGGTGCCGCCGCGGCGCTCATCGTGCCGGCGCTCGCCGTGGTCGTCGTGAGTCTCGGCGCCCAACTGCTCGAATCGAGCGGATCGCCCGTCGTGCTTCCCGTCGTCGCGGTGATCGTCGCGCTCGCGCTCGCGACGTCGGCGGCGGGCCAGCGGGTCGTCACGGCCCGCGGCCTCACGCCGGCCGCGGCCGCCGACCTGCGCATCTGGTTCGAAGTCGCGACGTTCACGACCGGCGCGATCGCGGTCGTGCTGGCGTACGTGCGCGAGGCGGCCGGCCTCGGCACCGCCGTCGCCGTGCTCGTCGTGCTCGGATTCGGGGCGGCGGCCGCGCGCGTCGTCGCGGGCCGCCGGTACGGCTGGTGGATCGCGGCCGCCTGCTGGACGGGTGCGCTCTGGACGGTCTGGGCGATGCTCGGCATCGACGTCGTCGAGCCGTACACGCTGCCGCCGGCCCTCGCGGCGGCGGTCGTCGCGGCGGTGCTCGTGGCCCGCACGCGGCGCGGCGGCGCCCTGTTCGGCTGGGCGACCGCGGTCGCGCTGGCGCCGTCGCTGCTCGTGCTGGCGTTCGGTGCGCCGAACACGGGGTTCGGCGACGCGTCGTCCGTCGCGTCCTCCGTCGCGTCCTCCGTCGTGGTCGCGTGGCGCACCTGGGCGCTGCTCGCCGCAGCGATCCTGCTCGTCGCGGTCGGTGCGCGCCTCGCGACGGCCGGCCGCTTCGGCGCGTTGCGCACTCCGCTGCTGGTCGGCGGGGGTGCGGCCGCCACGGCCGGCGCGCTGCAGGCGGTGCGCTGGGGAATCGGCATCGACGCACTGCCCGGATGGTTCGCCGGCACGTCGGGCGGAGCATCCGTGATGGCTCCGGTGCTGGCGCTCTCGGTCGTGGCCGCCGCCCTCGCCGCGCTCGCGGCGCGGGCACTGCGCACCGGGGTGCCCGCGGAGCATCCGCTCGCCCTCACCCGATGGCTCTCCGCGCCCGCGCTGGTGATGCTCGCCGCCGGGCCGATCACCGCCATCCGCCGCGAATGGTTCGCGATCTGGACTCTCTGGGCGCTGATGGCCGTGCTCCTCGTGCTCGCCGTAGCGACCGTCGCGCGGGCGCGCGGTGCGCGGCCGGTGCTGCCCCCGTTCTGGTTCACGTACGCGCTCGCGTGGGCGGTCGGCGTCGCCGGATGGAGCGCGCGCGACCTGCGCGTCGAGGCGTTCTCGCTGCCGCTCGGGCTCGCGGTCGTCGCCGCCGGGGTCATCGGGCTGCGGGCCGCCGGGGCTGCCGGGCTGCGGGCCGCCGGCCCGCTCGCGTCGCCCGTGCGGGCATCGCTGAACTCGTGGCCGCTCGGATTCAGCGGATCGTGGCCCCTGTTGGCGCCCGGCATCGTGCTCACCCTGCTGCCGTCGGTGCTCGCCACCGGCACCGACCCGCAGCTCTACCGGCCGATCCTGGTGATCGCGCTCGCGCTCGTCGCGATCCTCGTGGGGTCGTCGCGCCGGCTCGCCGCGCCGTTCGTGCTCGGCCTCGCGGTGCTGCCGCTCGAGAACATCGTCGTGTTCGGCGCCCAGCTCGACCGCACCGTCGGCGCGATGCCGTGGTGGATCACCCTCGCGACCGCCGGCGCCGTGCTGCTCGCGATCGCCGCCGGAGCCGAGCGTCGCACGAGCCGCGGCGGCGTGGCGGCCCGGCTGCGCGAGCTGCGCTGAGCGCGGGCGCGCCCGCTGCCTGCTGCCTGCTGCCTGCTGCTTCTCGCTTGTACGCAATTCAGGTTCGGAGGTGTGTCGCAGCCGGAATCCGGGCGGCTGACCGCGACACGCCGAGTGCGAACCTGAATTGCGTACAGGCAGGGCGGGGAGTGCGGGATGTCGGGGGCGCGTGGTCGAATCGGGGCATGGGATTCGACGGGCGGTTCCTCGGGGTGCAGGCGGCGATGCCGCGGGTCGAGACGGATGCATCGGGGGCGCCCCCGACCGTCGCGCTCGACTACCTGCACTTCACGGTCGTGCTCGATCCGGTGCGCCGGCTCGCACGCGTGACGGGGGTGAACGTCGACGGCGCGGCCCTGGTCGATCTTGCGCGCGGCGACGACTGGCGGCTCGACGAACGCATCCCCGCCGACTGGCAGGCCGGGCCCGAGATCTACGTGCGCAACGACCTCGACCGGGGCCATCTCGTGCGCCGTCGCGACCCGGTGTGGGGGCCGCCGCAGGTCGCCGCGCGGGCGAACGCCGACACGTTCCATTACCCGAACGCGGCGCCCCAGGCGGCCGGGTTCAACCAGTCAGCCGAGCTGTGGCTCGGGCTCGAAGACCACGTGCTGGCCTTCGCCGACGTCAACGACTTGCGGTTGTCGGTGTTCACGGCGCCGTTCCTCGAGCCCGACGACCCGCCGTACCGGGGCATCCGCGTGCCGTTGCGCTTCTGGAAGGTGGTCGCGTGGGTGCGCGACGAGGTGCTCGCGACGGCCGGCTTCGTGCTCGACCAGTCGCCGCTCGTCGACGTCGAGCGCGGCGTCCGGCCCGGAGCATCCGATCGGTCGACCGCGCCCGACCTCGGGCCGTTCCGCACCTTCCAAGCGCCGGTCGCCGACATCGCCGCGATCGCCGGGCTCGCGATGCCCGGCCTCGTCGCGGCCGATCGGATGCCCCGCACCGTCGCCGCGGCCGGATGGAAGCGCGTGCGCGAACCCGCCGACCTGCTGCTGTAGCCGCCCCTACCCCGCAGACAAGGCACCGAGTTCAGACCGAGATACGTCCGGCGGTGCCGCCGACTGAAGACGGTGCCTGCAACGGGGCGGTGCCGGGCGGGGTCACTGCTCGGGGCGGTGCCCGGCGGGGTCACTGCTCGGGGAGCAGTGCCGCCTCGCCGGGGGCCGACAGGGTGAGCACTACCGCGCCGACCCGGTCGTGCGCGAGGATGGCGCGCTCGATCTCGTGGAGCACCGCGGCGACATCGTGCTCGGCCGCATCGCCGGCGAGGTCGATCGCCGCGATGACGAGCACCGACGACGGGCCGAGGAACTCGATGTGCAACCTCGTCACCCGGTCGATGCGAGGGTCGGCGAGTACCTCGCGCAGCACCGCATCGCGGGCGCGCGGGTCGACCATCACGCCGACGAGGAAGTCGCGGTTGCGCCCGATGAGCAGGATCGCGACGACGCCGAGCAGCACGCCGACGAGGATCGACCCGATCGCGTCGAACACCGCCGACCCCGTGAGCTGGTGCAGCAGGATGCCGCCGAACGCGAGGGCGAGGCCGATGAGGGCGGCGGCGTCCTCGAAGAACACCGCGCGCAGAGTCGGATTCGAGCTGTCGACGATGTGCCGCAGCGTGTCGGTGTGGCGCTCACGCGCGTCGTGGCGCGCCTGCCGCACCGAACGCAGGAACGACACGCCCTCGAGCAATGCCGAGATGCCGAGCACGGCGTACGCGATGCCGAAGTCGCCGGCCGGTTCGGGGTCGGCGAGTTCCGAGAAGCCGTGCCAGACCGACACGACCGCGCCGACGGTGAACAGCCCGAACGCGGCGAACATCGACCAGACGTACGCCTCCTTGCCGTAACCGAACGGGTGCATGGTGTCGGCGCGCCGCTTCGACCGCCGCTCGGCGACGTAGAGGAACACCTCGTTGCCGGTGTCGGCCCACGAGTGCGCGGTCTCGGCGACCATGGACGCCGACCCCGTCAGCACGGCCGCGACCGTCTTGGCGATCGCGATGAGCGCATTCGCCGCGAACGCGATCAGCACGGTGATCAGGCTCTCGTTCGGAGCATCCGTCTTCGTGGTCCCGATGGTTCCCGCCATGCCGCCCCCGCCCCCGAGTCTGGCACCGTTCGGCGCGCGGGGCATGCCGCCCCGCTCGGGTGCGGCGTAGCGTGGGGGCAGCGGCGCGAGGAGGCGACGATGGCGACCATCGGATGGATCGGACTGGGGCACATGGGCGGGCCGATGTCGGCCCATCTCGTCGAGGCGGGCCACGTGGTGCGCGGGTTCGACCTGGATCCCGCCGCGAACGACCTCGCTGCGGCCGCCGGTGTCATCACGTGCGACAGCATCGGCGACGCCGTCGCGGAGGCCGACGCCGTGTTCACGTCGCTGCCGCGCAACGAGCACGTGCGCGAGGTCTACGCCGGGGTCGGCGGGATCTGGGCGTCGGCACCCGCGACCGCGCTGCTGCTGGACACGTCGACCGTCGACGTCGAGACGTCCCGGTGGTGCCACGACGAGTCGGCCGCGCGCGGATTCGCGTTCGTCGACGCGCCGATCTCGGGCGGCGTGGGCGGAGCGGCATCCGCCTCGCTGACCTTCATGCTCGGCGGCGACCCGGCCGCGGTCGCTGCCGCCCGCCCGCTGGTCGAGCCGATGGCGGGGCACGTCTTCGACCTCGGCGGGCCGACGCTGGGGATCGCGGCGAAGCTCGCGAACAACCTGATGTTGTTCGTGTCGCTGCTGGGCGTCGCCGAGGGCGCGGCGCTCGCCGCCTCGCTCGGGCTCGACGCGCGCCGGTTCTTCGAGGTCGCGTCGGTGTCGTCGGGGGAGTCGTGGCCGCTGCGGACCTGGTACCCCGCGCCCGGCGTCGTGGAGTCGAGCCCCGCGAATCGCAACTACGCCGCGACGTTCTCGACGGCGCTCGCCGAGAAGGACTTGTCGTTCGCGCTGGCGGCGGGCGAGGCATCCGGGCTCGACCTGCCGGCCGCGGCGATCGCGCTCGGCCAGTTCCGCGAGCTCATCGCCGAGGGATACGGCGGGCTCGACTGCAGCCTGGTGGCGAAGCATCCGTCGCCGGATGGGAGCGTTGCGGGGTTCGACCCGGGGGCGTGAGGGGCGCCGCTGTCGAGGTCTCGCACACCGCTGCGCCACGTCGGCGGGGTCTGCGCCAGCCCGGGTGGCGCGGAGGGCGGCGAAGTGGCGCAGAGCGCGCCGGGCGAGCTCAGCCCGCCTTCTGCCGGCGCGCGGCCACCTCGTCGAAGAGGTCGAGCGTGAGCCCGTCGAGCAGGTCTCCGGGCGGTACGTCGAGTGCGTCGGCGATCCGCATGAGCGTATGCACGCTCACCATCGCTCGCCCGCTCTCGTAGCCGCGGATGTTGGACGAGTCGATGCCGCTCTCGACGGCCAGCCAGTCCTGCGTCACTCCCCGCGACGCCCGCGCGGCCGCGATCCGCTTGCCGATATGGGCAGCTGCGGCTGATGGGACGCGGGGCATCCGTCCAGCGTGAACGCGCCCGGTCTCCGGTGCCAGGGTGAGTGACCCCGGGTACAAGTACACTCAGCTCTGTCCGCACATGGAGGGAGCCGCCGGTGGTCGAGGAGCGGTTGGTCAAGTCGCGCCAGCGCGTCGCCGATCACGGCGAGGTGTTCACGCCCCGGTGGCTGGTCGACGACATGCTCGACCTGGTCAAGGGTGAGACCGAGCGCATCGACTCGCGCTTTCTCGAGCCGGCGTGCGGGTCGGGCAACTTCCTCGTGCCGATCCTCGAGCGCAAGCTCGCCGCGGTGCAGGCCCGCCACGGGCGCAGTGACTTCGAGAAGCGGCACTACGCCCTGTTCGCGCTGATGTGCGTGTACGGCATCGAACTGCTGGCGGACAACGCGGCCGAGTGCCGCGAGAACCTCGCGGGTACTTTCGCCCGGTATCTGAAGGTGGATGCTTCGAGCGAATGGTCGCGCGCGGCCGCAGCCGTCCTCGCCGCGAACATCGTGCAGGGCGACGCCCTCAAGATGACGGATGCCTCCGGCGAGCCGATCACGTTCCCCGAGTGGGGCTACCTCGGGCGCGGCAAGTACCAGCGGCGCGACTTCCACTACGCGAACCTCACCCAGCGGGCATCGTTCCAGGGCACGCTCTTCGACGCGTTCGAAGAGCACGAGGTGTTCACGCCGGTGCGTACCTACCCGGTGATGACCGTCGCGGAGCTCGACCGTCCGCTGGTTGAGCCTGTCGAAACCGCGCGTCCGCTGGTTGAGCCTGTCGAAACCGAGGACGCGCAGTGACCCACAAGGCGTCGTTCGCCCTACGCGTCGGCCACAACCCCGACGTGCTCACCTGTATCGCGAACCTCTCGAGCGACGAAGTGTTCACCCCGCCCGAGCTCGCCAACCAGATGCTCGACACGCTCGAGCGGGCCTGGGCCGAATCGAACGCCGGGGCGAGCATCTGGGCCGATCCGACGGTCACCTTCCTCGATCCGTTCACGAAGTCGGGCGTCTTCCTGCGTGAGATCACTCGCCGACTGACCGACGGGCTCGAATCGCAGATCCCCGACCTGCAGCAGCGCGTCGACCACATCCTCACCAAACAGGTGTTCGGCATCGGCATCACGCGGCTCACCGCACTGCTCGCGCGCCGCAGCGTGTACTGCTCGAAGGATGCCACGGGGCCGCACTCGATCGCGAGGAGCTTCGATCGCGACTGGGGAAACATCTGGTTCGAGCGGACCGAACATACGTGGGTCGGACGCAAGCGCGTCTTCCGCGTGCACCCGACCACCGGTCGTGAGGTTTCGGTGGAACAACGGGGCACCGGGAGATGCAAGTACTGCGGTGCCGGCGGCGGCTACGACCGCGCGGATGTGCTCGAGACCCACGCCTACGCATTCATCCACACCGACGACATCAAGGCTCGCATCGCCGAGCTGTTCGGAGAAGCCATGCAGTTCGACGTCATCATCGGGAACCCGCCATATCAGCTCGATGACGGTGGATACGGCACGAGCGCGGCACCGATCTATCAGCTGTTCGTCGAGAGGGCGCTCGAACTCAACCCGCGGATGGCCACTTTCGTCACGCCGTCTCGATGGTTCGCGGGCGGGAAGGGGCTCGAGGCATATCGACGTCGAATGCTCGGCGACCATCGGATGCGCTCGATAGTCGATTTCCCCAAACTGTACGACGCTTTCCCCGGAGTGAAGATCCGCGGCGGTATCTCGTACTTCCTCTGGGAACGGGAGTACGACGGGCCCTGCACGGTGCAGACGATGTGGGATCGCCAAGCGCTCGGTGTACCGGTCGCGCGCTACCTCGACGCATACGACGTACTCGTTCGTAGAAACGAGGCTGTGCCGATTCTGGAGAAGGTGCGCGCGCGCGGCGAGTCGACTCTCGATGCGCGAGTCTCGAGCCGTAAGCCGTTCGGCCTCCCTACGAACTACACCGGTCGATCGACGCCGGAGAGAATGACCGATCCTGTCAAGCTCTTCGCAAATCAGCGCATCGACTGGATCGAGCGAGGAAGCCTGCCGTCGAACGAAGCGTGGGTCGACGGGTGGAAGGTCCTGATGACTCGAGTCCAGGGCACGAGCGCTGCCATCGAGACCAAGTTCCTGAGTAAGCCGATCGTGACAGGTCCCGGCACCGCGTGCACTGAGACCTACCTCGTAGCGGGTTGGTTTCCGACCAGGCCGGAGGCTGAAGCGCTCGCGCAGTACCTCAGCACACGGTTCGTGCGCTTCCTCGTGTCGCTCCGCAAATCCACCCAGGATGCACCGCGTGCCGTGTACGCCTTCGTACCCGAGGTGCCACTCGATCGCCGCTGGACGGATGAGCAGTTGTACGAACGGTATGGCCTCACGCACGAGGAGATCGCGTTCATCGAGTCTCAGGTGGCAGCACACGACGACACGCTGTTCGACGAGGATGTCGATGCCGAAACCGATTGACGCACTCCTCCCCGAGAAGCCCGCCGCCCGTCTCCGCATCTACGCCTACTCGATCGACGACGATCAACACGCGGGCCGGCTCAAGATCGGGCAGACGACTCAGGACGTGAAGACCCGCATTGCCCAGCAGCTCAAGACGGCCGCGATCGAGAACTACACGATCGTGCTCGACGAGCCGGCCGATCGGGACGACGGCAGCGTGTTCCGCGACCACGACGTGCGAGCGCGG
Organism: Agromyces larvae; assembly: GCF_022811705.1. Lineage (NCBI taxonomy): Bacteria > Bacillati > Actinomycetota > Actinomycetes > Micrococcales > Microbacteriaceae > Agromyces > Agromyces larvae. The sequence continues at coordinate 3,176,111 of NZ_CP094528.1, forward strand.
CTCAAGCAGAAGGGCTTCGCCAACCCGACGCTTGAGTGGATGGAATGCACCGTCGACGACGTGCGCACCGCGATCGTCGAGCTGCGCACCGGCCAGAAGTACGAGGGCACCCACCATGCCGACTTCCCGATGCGCGACGAGCAGCGCGCCGCGGTCGAGAAGACCTACGACTACTTCGAGTCGATCTGGGCCGAGAACGATGACGCGGTTCCCGAGTTCCTCTGGAACGCGAAGATGCGGTTCGGCAAGACGTTCACGGCGTATCAGCTCGCGAAGAAGCTCGCGGCGAAGCGCGTGCTCGTCGTCACGTTCAAGCCCGCGGTCGAAGACGCCTGGAAGACCGATCTGCAGTCGCATGTCGACTTCGACGGCTGGCAGTACCTCTCGCGCGAGACCGGGGGAGACCCCGCTGGCGTCGACCCCGACCGGCCGCTGGTGTTCTTCGGCTCCTTCCAAGACCTCATGGGGCGCGACAAAGCCGGCAACTTCAAGGCTAAGCACAAGTGGCTCACCGACCTGATGTGGGATCTCGTGATCTTCGATGAGTACCACTTCGGCGCCTGGCGCGACGCCGCCAAAGAGCTCTTCGAGGGCGAGGACGACAAGGCGCGCAAGAAGGAGACCGAGCTCGAGTTCGGGGCCGACCTCGAGACCTTCGCCGAAGAACTCGAAGAGCGCGGCAGCGACGAAGACGCGTTCGTGCCGATCAAGGCCCGGTCGTATCTCTACCTCTCGGGCACCCCGTTCAAAGTGCTCAAAGAGGGCCGGTTCATCGAAGAGCAGATCTTCAACTGGACCTACTCCGATGAACAGCGCGCGAAGGCGGCATTCGCGGCGAAGCATCCGGCCGGTTCCCTCGACTATCAGCCGAACCCGTACGCGGCCCTTCCCGAGATGCGGTTGCTCACCTACCAGATGCCCGACGAGCTCATCGCGATCGCGAGCCAGGGGGAGTTCGACGAGTTCGACCTGAACGCGTTCTTCGAGGCGACGGTCCCTTCGACAGGCTCAGGGATCCAAGACGCCGAGTTCGTGCACAAGCACGAGGTCCAGAAGTGGCTCGACGTCATTCGCGGAGCGCACTTCGCGACCCAGGTCGACGCACTGAAAGCCGGCACCAAGCCGCCCTTTCCATACTCCGACGTGCGACTCTTGCCGTACTTGCAGCATTCGATCTGGATGCTCCCGCGCACCGCGTCGTGCGCGGCGATGGAGAACCTGCTCGCCGAACCGCAGAACGTGTTCTGGCACGACTATCAGGTTGTGAACGTGTCGGCACCCGGCATCGGTGTCGGGCTCGATGCGCTTCCGCCGGTGCGCGAGGCGATCGGCAACGGGCACGACACCAAGACGATCACCCTCACCGTCGGCAAGTTGACAACGGGCGTGACGGTGCCGCAGTGGTCGTCGATCCTCATGCTGCGCAATCTGCAGGCGCCCGAGACCTACTTCCAGGCCGCGTTCAGAGTGCAGTCGCCGTGGACGATCCGCAACCCCGAAGGCGACGACCCGAGCCGCGAAGAGATCTTGAAGCCCGTCTGCTTCGTCTTCGACTTCGCTCCGACTCGCGCGCTGCGTCAGATCAGCGAGTACGGCACGGGCCTCGCGCCCGACGAGCCGAACCCCGAGCGCGCGGTCGAAGAACTCGTGAGCTTCCTGCCGGTGCTCGCGTACGACGGATCGAACATGACCCAGGTCGACGCCGCCGGCATCCTCGACATCGCGATGTCGGGCACCTCGGCGACCCTCCTCGCGCGCAAGTGGGAGTCGGCGGTGCTCGTCAATGTCGACAACCTCACCCTGAAGAAGATCATGGGCAATCAGGCCGCGATGGATGCGGTCATGAACATCGAGGGGTTCCGCGCGCTCGGGTCGAACGTCTTCGAGACGGTCGTCAACAAGAGCGAGGCGGTGAAGACGACCAAGAAGGAGAAGGGGGACGACCTCACCCCGACCGAGAAGAAGCAGCTCACGGCCGAGGAGCGAGAGTACAAATCCAAGCGCAAGCAGATCCAGGAGAAGCTGATCAAGTTCGCCACCCGGATCCCGGCGTTCATGTATCTCACCGACTTCCGCGAGCACACGCTGAAAGACGTCATCACGAAGATCGAGCCCGAACTCTTCCAAGCGGTCACAGGACTCACTGTCGAGGATTTCGATCTGCTCGTCTCGCTCGGCGTGTTCAATGCCGGCCACATGAATCAGGCGGTATTCGCGTTCCGTCGATACGAGGATGCGTCGCTGGAGTACACCGGCATCAAGTCGCAGGTGGATCTGCGCGAGTACGGCCTCTACGACACGGTGGTCGCCGTGGAGAAGGGCTGAGCCGCAGCTCGAATCAGCCTCGAGTTCGAGGCTGTGTCGACACGTAGATCCGTGTTTCGTGACGCGTTGTCACACGGCTTCCTTGTCGTGCCCCTCCAGTAGAGTCGCCCGAGTGCGCGCGGTGTATGTGGATGAGTCGGCGAGGGATACTCGGTACTACTTCATCGGCGGACTCATCGTGGATGACCGCGCGGCGCGGATGATCGAGGCCGGGTTGGATGGAATAGGCAAGCTCATCGAAGCGAATGTTCCGGGATTCGACCGCCGGACCGAGTTCCATGCCCACGAGATGTTCCATGGCACGAACCAGTGGGACGGGGTACCAGTGGCGTGGCGAGTCAAGGCCAGCGAGCTCATCGCTAAGACGATCGAGCGCTCGAGGGCTGAGTACGTGTTTCGCGGGATCGACCTCGTGCGGCTGCGCACTCGCTACCAGAACCCATATCCCGCGCACCTTCTCACGCTTGCGCATCTGCTCGACGAGATCGATTCACGGATGGAGCGGGTGCATGACGAAATGGCCATCGTGCTTGCCGATGACCATCACAGTGCGACGAACAGCCGAAGAAACCTCGTCGACTTCAAGATCCGCCGAGTGCCCGGCTATACGCAGCGAAAGCTCGGCAATCTCGTCGACACGATCTACTTCGGCCCCTCGCACGCCAGCAGGCTGCTGCAAGCGGCGGACCTCGCTACGTACTTTCTCAACCGCGATCGGACGATCGTTGAGGAGGATCCGCGATCCCGCGCTGCGGTCGGCCGTATCACCGCTCGCATCAGAAGTGTGACGGTCTCGGAATACGTCTGGCAGCCATAGAAACACAACACCCCGCCAGGGCGGGGTGTTGGCTAGGTGCGGGAGGCCTGTGGCGTCCTGCGTTCCCGATTCTAGCCGCAACGGATGACATCCGGCTGGATCCCTCACAGGATCTTCGACCCCGCTGCGCCGCCGCGATCACGTCGGTGAGTCGGTCGCGCAGCGATCGCACGATCTCTCGGCGCGGCCGCCCGCGGCTGCGCTAGTACGGCGGGGTCTGCGCCAGCCGGAGTGGCGCGACGGACGCCGAAGTGGCGCGGGGAAGGCGGGCCGGCGGCGACGGTGACCGCGATCGCGTGAGTCGGCGGGGATGCGGGTCGGCTGTAGCGCGCTCGCACGGGCGGCGTTCACACCGCTGCGCCACGTCGGCGGGGTCTGCGCCAGCCCGGGTGGCGCGGAGGGCGGCGAAGTGGCGCAGCGGAGATGGTGGGGTGGGCGGTCCCGCCAGCAGCACGCGCGCCCGCGCGCCCGCGCGCCCGCGACCTCGCGAGCGGGCGGGTCGGGCCGTAGGCTCGGAGCGGGTGGAATTCGGAGGTGCGCATGCCCTGGTGGTTCGCGCGCAGGCGCGGCAAGCGATTCAAGCCGTTCGACCGCAACGCGCTGCCCGAGGTCGTGCCCTCGCCGATCGAGGACATGATCGAGGAGGGCGTGCTGCTCGCCGAGGCATCCGGTCGCATGGCCCTCACGAACCGGTTCATCGTGCAGGCGCTGCGCGGCGACGAACCCTGGAGCGACGACCGCGCGGTCGCGGCGGCGCGCGAAGTGCTGCGCGAGCTCGTGCACGAGGCCGATGAGACCGCCGAGCATTCCGCGGCCGAGCGCGATGCCGCCGCGAGCCGCGACGGAGTGGGCAAGCACCAGCACGACTACCACCGCGGCGACACCATGAACCTGCGCCGCCGCGAGAAGGTGTACGCGGCGGTCGCCAAGGCGCTCTGGACGAAGCGCGAGGATCCCGAGTACCTGCGCGACCTCGCCGTGCGGGCCCGCGACGCGGCGTGGGAGCAGATCGGCGAGGTCATCGAGCAGCGACTCGATCGCGAGTGGCCCGATATCCCGATCGATGCCGAGTACGAACTCGCCCGCCCGCAGCGGATGCGCGAGCTCGCCGACGACCTCGACCTCGCGGTGCGCCGCGCTGAGGAGCGGCGCGAAGAGCTCGAGAACCCGTTCGCCAACTACTGGGGCTGATCGCCGCGGTCGTCCGCGGACGGGTCCGACGCGGGGGCTCCGGCGATCGGACGCGGGTACTCCGGCGATCGGACGCGATTCGGCTGCCATCGGTCGGATGCCGCGCCGAATCGCGTCCGAACGATGAACAGGCGGCGTCGAGGCGGCGTCGATACGGCGTCGCCGGGCTCGAAGTTCGCATGTGCGGTTGTAAATATGTCAGAACCTAGTAACGTGACACGCGGGCTCGCAGGGTAGCGGGCCGACCCGTCGAGAGGACCTCCGTGATCCGACTTGCGAATGCGCCTGTCAGCTATGGCGTCTTCGGTCTGTCCCGGCCCGACCTCGTGCCGCTGCCCGATGGCGAGCAGCTCGCCGCATGGGTCGCCGAGGCCGGCTACGAGGGCATCGATCTCGGGCCGATCGGCCTGCTGGGCGACGCCGACTCGATCGCGGCGAACCTCGGCGCCCACCGGCTCGGGCTGGCCGGGGGATGGGTCGACTTGCCGTTCGGTGCGGGCGACGATGCCGCGTTCGAGGCATCCCTCGAGGGGCTCGACGCGGCGCTCGCGATCTTCCGCGCCGCGGCCGAAGCCGATCCCGAGCGCGCGCCGAAGCCCACGATCGCCGACTCGGGTTCGGCCGAGCGCAACGCGCGGCCGGGCGGCGGCGCGGATCTCGAGCTGTCGGATGCCGCGTGGCGGCGTTTCGCCGATCGAGTTGCCGTCGTGGCGGCGCGCGTGCGCGCCGCGGGCCTGGAGCCCACGTTCCACCACCACGCGTGCACCTATGTCGAGACCCCGCACGAGATCGAGCGCTTCCTCGCCGACACCGACGTCGACCTGACCTTCGACACCGGGCACCTGCTCATCGGCGGCGGCGACCCGGTGGCCGACTTCGGCCGGTGGCGGTCGCGCATCAACCATGTGCACCTGAAGGACGCCGACCGGTCGGTGCTCGAGCGTGCGGCCGGCTCCGCCGACCCGCTGCACGAGGTGTGGGAGCAGCGCATGTTCGTGCGCCTCGGCGACGGCGATCTCGCGGTCGACCGCATCGTCGACGAGATCGTCGCGTCGGGGTTCGACGGATGGCTCGTGGTCGAGCAGGACGTCATCCTGCAGGATGCGGCCGACGTCGACCGCGCCCGCCAGGACCAGATCGACAACCGCGAGCGCCTGCGTCGGTGGTTCGCATGAGCGGAACGTCGCAGACCGGGGCACCGCGGGTCGCGATCGCCGTCATCGGGCTCGGCGGCATCAGCCAGAGCGTGCACCTGCCGCTCATCCGCCGCAACCGCGACCTGGTCGAGCTCACGGCCGTGGTCGACCTCTCGGCGGGTCGCGCGGCCGAGTTCGCCCGCGAAGCGGGCGAGGGAGTGCAGGGGTTCTCGTCGCTCGACGCGCTCCTCGCGGCCCGGGACGCCGGCGACGTGCGGGTCGACGGCGCGGTGCTGGCGACCTCGGGCTCGCACGCCGGCGATGTGGGCCGGCTGCTCGATGCGGGCATCCGCGTGCTCGCCGAGAAGCCGCTCGCCTTCTCGCTCGGCGAGATCGAGGAGCTCGAGGCATCCGCCGCCCGTCGCGGAGCCGACCTCGCCGCCGAGCTGCGCGTCGGCTACATGAAGGAGTACGACCCGGCGACCCGCGCGGCCGCCGACCTGCTCGCCGGCGTCGAGCTGCGCGCGGTCACCGTGGAGGTGCTGCACCCGGCCGACGGCGCGCAGCTGGCGTTCGCGCGCCTGGCCCCGCCGCCGACGGACATCCCCGGCGACGTGGCATCCGAGCTCGCCGACCGCACCGCCGCCATCGTCGAGCGCGCGATCGGCGCAGCACCCGACCCCCTGCCCAAGCTGTACACGAACGTCGTGCTGGGTTCGGTCATCCACGACATCGCGCTGCTGCGCCGCCTCGTCGGCGGCATCGGCACGGTCGAGCGCGCGCAGCAGTGGGGCGGATTCCCCGGCTCGCTGTCGCTCGGCGGCCGCCTCGCCGCGCACGCCGACGTGCCGTGGTCGATCGACTGGCACTTCATCCCCGACTATCCCGAGTACCGCGAGACCGTCACCTTCCACCACGCGACCGGCACGGTGTCGCTGCGCTTCGCCGTGCCGTACGTGCTCAACGCGCCCACCGTGCTCACCGTCGCCGAGCGGGCCGAACCGCTCGGCAGCCGCCGGTCCGAGACCGAGTGGATGCAGGAGGAGGCGTTCGAGCACGAGCTGCGCTCGTTCGCGGCGCTCGTCGCGGGGCATCCGGGGGCTCCGGGCAGTGCGTCGTCAGCGGCCGAGGCTGCCGACGATCTGCGGGTCGGCCAGCGGATGCTCCGCCGCCTCGCCGACTCGATGGGCGCGCCGATCGCGGCGGAGAGCGAAGCCGCGACCGACCGCGAGAGCCCGCCGACCCACCCCTGACACCACGACCGCACCACACCACCAGCACCACGTCGGCCCCATCCGGGCCGGTCGCACCGAGAGAGAGGTCGAAGATGATCCACCAGAGGCGAACCACCGCCGCGCTGGCGCTCACGGCGGCAGGAGCACTCCTGCTCGCGGGCTGCTCGAGTGCCGAGCCCGAAACCACCGACGACGGGCCGGTCACGCTCACCATCACCACCAACGCCATCACCGGCGGCAAGAACGCGGCCGAGGCCGACTGGATCGCCGACTGGGTGATCCCCGAGTTCGAGGCCGCGATGGAGGCGGACGGCAAGGACGTCACCGTTCAGTTCGAGCCGCAGGGCGTCGACGACGAGAACTACAAGACGAAGATCGCCCTCGACCTGCAGTCGGGCGAGGGTGCCGACATCATCGGCATGGACGGCATCTGGGTCGGCGAGTTCGCCGAGGCCGGGTACATCAAGCCCCTCGCCGAGGTCGGCGGCGACGCCGTCGACGGCTGGGACGGCTGGGACCAGATCCCCGACGCCGTGCAGTCGGCGCTGTCGTTCGACGGTGAGCGGTACGGCGTGCCGCAGGGCGCCGACGGCCGGGTGCTCTACTACAACAAGGCGCTGTTCGAGCAGGCGGGCCTGCCCGCCGACTGGCAGCCCGAGAGCTGGGCCGACGTGCTCGACGCGGCGCGCGAACTGAAGAAGCTCGACGGGGTCACCCCGATCCAGCTGAACGCGGGCACCGCGATGGGCGAGGCCACCACGATGCAGGGGCTGCTGCCGATGCTCGTGGGCACCGGCGAGCAGGTCTACGAGGACGGCAAGTGGGTCGGCGACACCGACGGCCTGCGCGACGTGCTCGACCTGTACAAGACGATCTACATCGACGAGGGCCTCGGCGACGCCGTGCTCCAGCAGGAGGCCGCGGGTCGCGACACCTCGTTCCAGCTCTTCGCGGCGAACCAGATCGGCATCCTGCTCGAGGGCGACTACTTCTGGCGGAGCGTCATCAACCCCGCCGAGGGCGTGGGCACCGCGCCGATGGCCGACCGCGACACCGTCGTCGGTTACACGAAGATCCCCGCGAAGGAGCCCGGCTCGGGCATCAAGGACCAGGACTTCGTGTCGATGTCGGGCGGCACGGGCCGTGTCCTCAACCCGAACAGCGACCACCCCGAACTGGCCTGGGAGCTGCTCGCGTTCATGAACTCGGCCGACGCATTCGAGGCCCGCAACGCGGGCACGCTCTCGATCACGCCCCGAACCGATGTCAACGACAAGATGCTCGCCGACGACCCGATGCTCACGTTCGTGAGCGAAGAGGTGCTGCCGATCACCGCGTACCGTCCGCCGCTCGCCGCGTACCCGCAGGTTTCGACGGCGCTGCAGCAGGCGTCGCTCGACGTGGTGTCGGGCACCAGTGTGGACGATGCCCTGGCCGACTACGTCGACTCGCTCAGCGACATCGTCGGGGATGACGCGATCTCGGGCAACTGATGACGACGAGCACCACCATGCCGCCGGCGGGGAGCGCGACTGCTCCCCGCCGGCGGCGGGCCGACGACGTCGCCGGTCTCGGCACCCTGCGTGCCGGGCTGTTCGTCGCGCCCGGGTTGATCCTGATCGGCGTGTTCCTGCTCTTCCCGGCCCTGTGGACCATCTGGCTGGGCATGACCGACTACCGGTTGACGGGCCTGCAGGCCGCGTCGCCCGAGTTCGTCGGCCTCGACAACTACATCGACGCGCTCACCGACGGCGACTTCTGGAACTCGCTCTGGCTCACCCTGATCTTCGTGATCGGGTCGGGCATCATCGGCCAGACGCTCATCGGCTTCGGACTGGCCTGGTCGATCCGCGACCTGCGCGGCTGGGCGAAGGGGCTCATCGAGGGCCTCGTGCTCGCAGCCTGGGTGATCCCGGCGTCGGTGGCGTCGTTCCTGTGGCTCGCGCTGCTCGACCGGCGGTCGGGCACGGTCAACGAGCTGTTCGGCATCCAGGGCACCGCGTGGCTGATCGACCACCCGATGGAGGCGATCATCCTCTTCAACATCTGGGTCGGCACCGCGTTCTCGATGCAGTTGTTCTCGTCGGCGCTGAGCGCCGTGCCGCCCACGCAGATCGAGAGCGCCAAGATGGTCGGCGCGTCGCAGTGGCAGCAGCTGCGCGACGTGATCGTGCCGAACATCAAGGGGCACATCCTCACGAACACGCTGCTCATCACGCTGTGGACGTTCAACACGTTCACGCCGTACCTCGTCACCGCGGGCGGACCGAACGGCAAGACCGAGATCCTGTCGGTGTACATCTACAAGACGGCCATCCCGGGCGGGCAGCTCGGCATGGGCGCGGCGATCTCGCTCATCATGCTGCTGATCAACCTGGTGATCGCGCTCGGCTACGTGCGCGTCGCGCAGGGCCGCCGGCAGGGAAGGAGGAAGCGATGAGCGCGACCCCGGTCCGCACGGTCGCCCGGAACCGCAGCGTGCGGTACTTCGTCTCCCGGGTGCTCTTCACCGTCGTCATCACGTTCGTCGGGCTGGCGTTCGCGCTGCCGATGGTGTGGCTGGTGCTGGCGCCGTTCGACGCGACTCCGACGCTCTCGCTCGAGTGGCCCGACTGGACGCTCGACAACTTCGCCCGGCTCGCCGAGAACCCGTACGCGCTGCGCTCGATCGGCAACTCGCTGCTGCTGGGCGTCGGCACGATGCTGATCGTCATCGTGCTGGGTGCGCTCGCGGCGTACGCGATGAGCCGTATCCGCATCCCGGGCCGCGACGGCATCCTCTACGGGCTGCTGCTGCTCTCGTCGATCGTGACGGGCACCGCGGCGATGGTGCCGACGTTCCAGATCATCACGCAGCTCGGGTTGATCAACAACTACGTCGGCGTGCTGCTGGTGCTGGCCGGCGGCATCCTGCCGACCGTGATCTTCATCCTGAAGGACTTCATGGATTCGATCCCGAAGTCGTACGAGGAGTCGGCGCGGCTCTACGGTGCGGGGCCGTTCCGCATTCTGCGCGACGTGGTGGCGCCGATCGCCCGGCCGGGGCTCGCGTTCATCGCGATCTGGACGATCGTGCAGGTGTGGAGCAACTTCCTGGTGCCGTTCATCCTGCTGCGCAGCCCCGACCTGCAGCCGGCGGCGGTGCTGATGTACACCTTCTACACCGAGAGCGGCCAGGCCGACCTGCGCCTCATCTCGACGTTCGCCCTGCTGTTCTCGCTGCCGGTGCTCGTGATCTACTTCGTCGTCAACCGACGTTTCGGTTTCCGCTTCCATGGAGGTATCAAGTCCTGATGGCCGGCATCACCGCCACCCAACTCGTCAAGGAGTACCCCGGCGGGGTTCGCGGCGTCGACGAGGTCGACGTCGAGATCCGCGACGGCGAGTTCTTCGCCCTGCTCGGCCCGTCGGGCTGCGGCAAGACCACCCTGCTGCGCTCGATCGCTGGGCTCGAGGCGATCACGGGGGGCACCCTCGTGATCGGCGACCGGGATGTCACGAACGCCGAGCCCGGCGTGCGCGGCGTCGCGATGGTCTTCCAGGACTACGCGCTCTTCCCCCACATGGATGTCGCGGACAACATCGCGTACCCGCTGCGGATCAAGCGCGTGAAGCGCGACGAACGCCGGGCGAAGGCCACCGAGGTCGCCGACGGGCTGAGCCTGCAGGGGCTCACCGAGCGCCGGCCCGGTCAGCTCTCGGGCGGGCAGCAGCAGCGCGTCGCGCTCGCGCGCGCGGTCGCCACCCGGCCCGACGTGCTGCTGCTCGACGAGCCGCTGTCGAACCTCGACGCCCGGCTGCGACTCGAGGCGCGCACCTTCCTGAAGGAGCTGCAGCGCGACCTCGGCGTGACGACGGTGTTCGTCACACACGACCAGGCCGAGGCGCTCGCGCTCGCCGACCGCATCGCGGTCATGAAGCAGGGCAAGCTGCAGCAGATCGGCACGCCGCGCGAGGTGTTCCAGCGGCCGAACAACACGTTCGTGGCCGGGTTCATCGGCTCGAACCCGATGAACCTGGTGCCGGCGCGTGTCGTGGGCGGCGCGGTCGATGTGAACGGCACGCGCGTGCCGTTGCCGCCCGACGCCGAGGGTGCGGTGACCGAAGGCCAGCGGGTGATCTGGGGCGTGCGCCCCGAGTACCTGCGCTGGTCGGCGACCGAGGAGCCGGGCGCGATCGCCGCCGAGGTGAGCGTGGTCGAGAACCTGGGTGCGAGCCTGCTCGTGGCCGCCCACGCGGGCGAGCATCGCATCCAGGTGGTCGTGCCCGAGGACACCGAACTCGAGCCCGGGTCGGCCGGATGGCTCGTGCCGCAGACGGCGAAGACGCTGCTCTTCGACGCCGAGTCGACGGAGCGCATCGGCCGATGAGCGTGATCCGCGAGCGCATCCGGGTGACACCCGAGCTGCAGAACGACGACCGCTACCACGAGGTGCCGTTCGAGGTGCCCCCTGGCACGCCCTCGATCGAGGTGTCGATCGACTTCGACGGCTCGGTCGCCGGCATCGACCTCGGCTGCGAGGGCGCGGCCGGATGGCGCGGCTGGTCGGGCGGGGCGCGCACCGACTACGTCATCGAGGCGGATGCCGCGACCCCCGGGTATCTTCCCGGCGCCCCCGAGCCGGGGATCTGGAAGGTCGTGCTGGGCTTGCACCGCGTTCCGGCGGCGGGCGTCGACGTGGATGTCACGATCAGCCTGCCGGCGACCAGGCCGGCGCCCCGGCCCGAGGCGGTGCCGCCGGTCGCGCGCACCGTGCGCGGCAGCGACCGCGGGCTGCCGGCGGAGCCGGGGCTCACCTGGTTCGCGGGCGACTTCCACGGGCACACGGTGCACTCCGACGGGCGGCTGCCCATCGGCGGGCTCGCGACGCTGGGCGTGGCATCCGGTCTCGACTTCCTCGCCGTGACCGACCACAACACCGTGAGCCATCATGCCCACCTGGCCGCGGAGGGCGCGACGCACGGGATCACGCTGCTGCCGGGCCAGGAGGTCACCACCCACCTCGGGCACGCGAACGCCTTCGGTGACATCGGATGGATCGACTTCCGTCGGCCCGCCCAGCACTGGGTCGACGAGGTCGAGCGTCGCGGTGGCATCCTGAGCATCAACCACCCGATCTCGGGCGACTGCTCGTGGGTGCACCGCCTCGAGCGCCGGCCCGCCGCCGTCGAACTCTGGCACGCCACCTGGTACCTCGAGCTCATCTCGACGGCGCCGTTCGCGTGGTTCCGCACCTGGCCGCAGGGGGCGACGCTGCTGGGCGGCAGCGACTTCCACCTGCCCGAGGAGCCGCAGCGCCCGGGCACGCCGACGACGTGGGTGGCCGCGGAGGACGACTCGGCCGAGGCGATCCTCGAGGGCGTGCGGCTCGGCCGCACGGCGGTGACCGGCGCGGCCGAGCTGGTCGACGGCGTCGGCGTGCCGCAGCTCATGGCCGCGCCCGCGCTGGTGCGCGTCGGCGACGAGCTCGTCGCGGTCGACGCCGACGGGCTGATCCTCGTCGACGGTGCCGGCCGGCGACGGATGGTCCGCGGCGCACGCGCCGGATTCACCCTCGACCGCGCCGACGGCCCCTTCCACCTCGCCGACTCGGATCGGCGCATCCTCGCCCTCAGCGCCTGACGGAGCATCCGCAATGACCCAGCCGACCAACCCGACCGCCGACTCCACGCGAAAGACCGAGGAACCGACGATGCCCGCACCCGACGAACTCGTGATCGTGCCGCACACCCACTGGGATCGCGAGTGGTACGAGCCGCACGACGTGTTCCGCCTGCGGCTCGTCCACATGCTCGACCGGCTGTTCACCACGCTCGAGCGGAATCCCGACTATCGGTTCACGCTCGACGGACAGGCCGCCGCGGTCGACGACTACCTCGAGATCCGTCCCGAGCAGCGTGACCGGGTCGCGGCGGCGGTCGAACGCGGGCAGCTCGCGATCGGGCCGTTCCTGATCCTGCTCGACGAGTTCCTCTGCGACGGCGAGACCATCGTGCGCAACCTCGAGCTCGGTCTGAAGTCGAGCCGTCGCATCGGCCCCGAGATGCGGGTCGGGTACCTGCCCGACATGTTCGGGCACGCCGCGCAGATGCCGCAGCTGCTGCGCGGGTTCGGCATCCGGCACGCGGCACTCTGGCGCGGCGTGCCCGCGCGCGTCGACCGGCACGCGTTCGCCTGGCGCTCGCCCGACGGGTCGGTCGTGCGCACCGAGTATCTGCTCGACGGGTACGGCAACGCGCTCGACCTGTTCGCGCTGCCCGGTCAGCTCGAACAGCTCGTCGCCGAGTATGGGCGGTCGATCGCGAGTTGGTACGGCAGCGACCCCATTCTCGGCATGCTCGGCACCGACCACAGCGCCCCTCCCGCCGATCTGATCGAGGTCGTCGGCGCCGCGACGGATGCCGGCATCTCGACTCGGCTGTCGGTCGACACGATCGAGGGGTACGTGCGCCGGGTCGCGCCCGAGTGGGATGCCGGCGACGACGCCGCGCTCGACGGATGGCCCGCCGTCGACGGCGAGCTGCGCTCGCACGCACGCGGCAACCTGCTGCCCGGCGTCTTCTCGATCCGCACGAACCTGAAGCGTGCGATGGCCGACGCCGAGCGCCGGCTCTCGGTCGCTGAACGGCTCGACGCCGCATTCGGCGCCGACGATCACCGCGCGTTCTTCGACACCGCGTGGTACCGCCTGGTGGAGTCCACCGCCCACGACTCGGTGACCGGCTGCGGGGTCGACACCACGGCCGACGAGGTCGAGAACCGGCTCGCGACCGCGGCGCATGTCGCGCGCGGCGTCGTGCTGCGCACCATGGAGCGGCTCGCGGCCGCGGTGCCGCCCGAGCGGTTCGTCGTCGCCAACCCCGCCGGGTTCGCGCGTCGCGCCCACGTCGAGGTGCGGCTCGACGACCCCGCGCGACGCGAGCTCGGCTCGGGCGTGCAGCTGCTCGACGGGTTCCCCGAGGTGCTGGGCGACGAGGTGATGCGGACCTCCGACCTGCGCCGGCTGCTCGCCCGCATCCACGGGCGCGAGCTGTTCGGTCAGCTCATCAACGACTGGCGGTTCACCGACGAGGGCCTGCGGTTCGACGTCGCCGAGGCGCCGGTCGGCGACTTCGACCTCGCCGCGTTCGTCGCCGAACTCGAACGACGCATCGCGAGCGACCCCGACGACGCCCGCACCTGGCGGGTCGAGATCATCGCGGCGCCGCGGCGGCGGGCGATCGTCGGGGTCGATGTCGGCGGGCTCGCCGCGGTCGAGGTCGACCCCGCGACGGCGAGCTCGCTCGGGCATGCGGGTGGCGACGTCGTGCGGGTCGGCGCCGACGGGCGGACGCTCGCGAACGCGTCGCTCTCGGTCGTCGTCGGCGAGACCGGCTCGGTGCGCATCGAGACGGTGGGCGGGGCGGGCGGCGAGCGCACCGTGCTCGACGACGTGCTGCGACTCGTCGACGAGGGCGACCGCGGCGACTCGTACAACTACGGCCCGATGGCGGCCGGCACCGTCGTCGACACCCCCGACGCGGTCGAGATCACGGTGCTCGAGTCGGGGCCGATTCGCGGCCGGGTACTCGTGCGGCGGCGCTACACCCTGCCCGCCTCGATCGATGCGACCGACCCCGACCGCCGCGCTGCGGCGCCGGTGCCGCTCGACGTCGACACCGTGCTCGAGCTGCGCGAGGGCGAGCCGATGCTGCGGGTCGCGGTCGAGTTCACGAACCTCGCCGCCGACCACCGCCTGCGGCTGCTCGTACCGACCGGTGCGAGCGACCTGCCGACCTCGGCGGCGGCCGGCCAGTACGCGGTGACCGAGCGCGGGCGATCCGGTGAGGGCGGCTGGGGCGAGTTCCCCCTGCCGACGTTCCCGGCCGCCCGGTTCGCCGCGGCCGGGGCGGCGACCCTCCTCGTCACGAAGCACTCCGAGTACGAGCTCGTCGCCGACGAGGCATCCGGCCAGGACGCCCTGGCCCTCACCCTCGTGCGCTCGGTGGGCCTCATGAGCGTGAACATCCATCCCCTTCGCGACGAGCCCGCCGGAGCGCAGTTCCCGGTGCCCGGCGCGCAGTACCTCGGCGCGCGCGTGCGCACCGAACTCGCGGTGCTGCCGTCGCCCGACGGCTGGGCTGCGGCCGACGCACCGCGCTGGGCCGAGCTGCTGCGCAGCGAGCCCGAGGTCGCGCGCGGTACGCGCGGCGGCCCGGCGGTGGTCGGCGGCGTCGCGGGCGCGGGCGGTGCGGCCGACGCGGCAGGGCTTCCGGATGTCTCGGTGCTCGAGGTCGGCGGATCGGTCGTGCTCGAGTCGTATCGGTGGGTCGAGGGCGGTGTGCTCGAGGCCCGCTTCGTGAACTACGGCGCCTCGCCCGCGCGGCTCGCCGCCGTGGCATCCGGAATCTGGGATCGCACCGACCTGACCGGGCGCGTCATCGAGCGTGATGTGGATCTCACCGGGTTCATGATGGGTCCGGCGCGGATCGAGACGTTCCGGAGCCGCGGGAGCGCCCCAGATCGGGGGTGAGCGCGGTGCCGCGGTGCACCGCGGCACGTCCACCCGTCTACTGTCACCACATTCGGACATTCTGGAGGCCACATGGCACAGCTCCCCGAGCAGCGGCTCCCCGTCGAGCTGTTCCTCGACCTCGACCGCTCGGGCCCGGTGCCGCTGTACTACCAGGTGGCGCAGCGCCTCGAGCAGGCGATCCGCGACGAGACCCTGCCGGCCGGTGCGCGCCTCGAGAACGAGGTCGCGCTCGCGAGCCGGCTGGGGCTGTCGCGGCCGACGATCCGCCGGGCCATCCAAGACCTCGTCGACCAGGGTCTGCTCGTGCGGCGCCGCGGCATCGGCACCCAGGTCGTGCACGGACGCGTCACCCGCAACGTCGAGCTGACCAGCCTCTACGAAGACCTCGAACGCGCCGGGCAGGAGCCGACGACCACCGTGCTCGACGTCGCGTCCGCGACCGCCGACGAGCGGGTCGCCGAGGCCCTGGGCGTGCCGGTCGGCAGCCCGACGCTGCACATCCGCCGCCTGCGGTTCGCCGACGGCGTGCCGCTCGCGATCCTCGACAACGTGCTGCCCGCCGCCTACGCCGACCTCGAGCGCGACGACCTCGAACGGCACGGGCTGTACCAACTGCTGCGCGCCCGAGGCGTCACGATGCGCGTCGCCAAACAGCGCATCGGCGCACGCGCCGCGACCGCGCAGGAGGCCGACCTGCTCGACCTGCGCCGCGGCGCGGCGATCCTCACGATGTCGCGCACCGCGTTCGACAACGCCGGCGTGGCCGTCGAGTACGGCCAGCACTGCTACCGCCCCGACCGGTACGCGTTCGAGGTGACGCTGGTGGAGCGCTAGCGGTCTCCGGCACCCGACCCCGCCCTCCCCGATGTACGCAATTCAGGAGCGCACCGGCGTGTCGTGGCATCCGCTCGGCGTGTCGCGGCGACACGCCGACTCCCGACCTGAATTGCGTACCGTTCTCACGTGCACGACCTGCTCTGGGAGCGTCCGGCCGAAGGTCGCCACGTCTCGGCGGGCCAGCGGCCCGACCGAGTTCCTCGGGGTCGACTATCCGGGCGACGAGGAGTACATCCACACCCTCGACGAGTACCTCGCCCGCTAGCGAGCAGAGGGGCGCGCGCGGCGCGCGGCGCGACCACCGGGGTCACCCCAGCAGCGGCCGTTGCCGACCCCGCTCCTGGTCGTACCGCTCGCGCGCCGCGCGCGCGTTGTCGAGCTCTGCGACCTCGGCCGGCGGCACCTCCCACCAGCCCTCGCCGTCGGGCGCGTCGGGCAGCGGGTCGACCTCGACGTGGATGACGGTCGAGGTCACCGAGCGCTTCGCGGCTCGCACGGCCTCGGCGAGGCGGGCGGCCACATCGGGGCCGGGGGCGACATCGATCACGTCGACGCCGTAGCTGCGGGCGTTCGCCGCGAGGTCGATGGCGGGCGGCTCGGCCGCGCGCAGATCGGGCGCGGTCGGGTCGACCTGTCCGTACCAGGTGCCGAACCGGTCGGTGCCGACGCTCTCCGACAGCCGGCCGATCGACGCGTAGCCGTGGTTCTGCACGATGACGACGATGAGTTTGATGCCCTCGGCGACCGCGGTCACGAGCTCGGAGTGCAGCATGAGGTACGAGCCGTCGCCGACGAGCACGATCACGTCGCGGTCGTCTCCGGCGGCGAGCAGCCCGCGCTTCGCTCCGAGCCCGCCGGCGATCTCGTACCCCATCGTCGAGAAGGCGTACTCGACGTGGTAGCCGAGCGGGTCGCGCACCCGCCACAGCTTGTGCAGATCGCCGGGCAGGGAGCCGGCGGCCTGCACGAGCACATCACGGGCATCGGATGCCTCGTGCACGGCGCCGATCACCTCGGCCTGCGTCGGCAGTTCGCGCCCGGTCGGGGCGAGGGCGGCGTCGACGGTTGCGTTCCACGTGGAACGCTCGCGGTCGATGTGCTCGGCGTACGCAGAGGCGACCCGGTACCGCGACAGACCCTCGGCGAACGCGTCCAGCGCTTCGCGGGCGTCGGCGAGCACCGGCAGGCGGCTGCCGTGCTTGAACGCGTCGACCGCGGCGACGTTGACGTTCACGAATCGCACCTCGGGATGCCGGAACGCCGTGCGGCTCGCGGTCGTGAAGTCGCTCCATCGGGTTCCGATGCCGATCACGACGTCGGCGTCGGCCGCGAGCCGGTTCGCTGCGGTCGACCCGGTGGCGCCGATGCCGCCGAGGTACTGCGGGTGATCCCACGGCAGGGCGCCGCCGCCGGCCTGGGTGGTCGCGACCGGGATGCCGGTCTGCTCGGCGAATCGGGCGAGCACCGCTTCGGCGCCCGAGTAGAGCACGCCGCCGCCGGCGACGATGAGCGGATGCTCCGCCGCAGCGATCGCAGCCAGCGCACGGTCGAGCTGCCCACGCTGGGGGAGCGGCCGTGACAGGTGCCAGTCGCGTTCGGCGAGGAACTCGACCGGCACGTCGAGCGCCTCGGCCTGCACGTCCTCAGGCAGCGCGATGGTGACCGCGCCGGTGTCGGCGGGATCGGTCAGCACCCGCATCGCGCCGAGCGCGATCGAGAAGAGCTGCTCGGGCCGGTCGACGCGGTCGAAGAACCGCGAGAGCGGACGGAACGCGTCGGTCACCTGGATGCCCGGATCGTGCGGATGCTCCAGCCCCTGCAGCACCGGGTCGGCGCTGCGCGAGGCGAACACGTCACTGGGCAGCAGCAGCGCCGGCAGTCGGTTCGACGTCGCGAGGGCGGCCCCGGTCAGCATGTTCGCCGAGCCCGGCCCCACCGACGCCGTGGTCGCGAGCGTCGCCAGCCGCCGATGCATCCGCGCGAACCCGACCGCCTGGTGCACCAGCGCCTGCTCGTTGCGTCCCTGCCGGAACGGCAGCAGGCCCGGCTCCAGCAGGTGCGCCTGCCGCAGCGCCTGACCGAGCCCCGCGACGTTGCCGTGGCCGAAGATGCCGAGCACGCCCGGCACGGTGCGTTCGCGGTGGTCGCCGTCGACCGTGTACTGGTTGGCGAGGAACGCCACCAGCGCCTGCGCGACGGTCATGCGGCGGGTGCGGGTCATCCGTTGTTCCCTTCGTCCTCCGAGCTCGCTGAGCTGGTCGAAGCGGGCCCTTCGACAGGCTCAGGGACCTTGTCGCTCGCTGAGCTTGTCGAAGCGGGCCGTTCCCCTTCGACAGGCTCAGGGACCTTGTCGCTCGCTGAGCTGGTCGAAGCGGGCGCTTCCCCTTCGACAGGCTCAGGGACCTTGTTGCTCGCTGAGCTTGTCGAAGCGAGCCGTTCCCCTTCGACAGGCTCAGGGGGCCCTTCCCCTTCGACGGGCTCAGGGACCTTGTCGCTCGCTGAGCTTGTCGAAGCGAGCCGTTCCCCTTCGACAGGCTCAGCGAGCCCTTCCCCTTCGACAGGCTCAGGGGGCCCTTCGACGGCCACCCCGTACGGCAGCCGCGGGTCGATGCCCTGCGCGGGCCAGTCGTCGCGGATCCACGCCTGCGTCGGGTCGTCGCTGATCAACCAGGCACGCTCGGCGCCCGGGCCGGCCATCACGTTCAGGTAGTACAGGTCGGCGCCGGGCGCCGCGGCGGCCGGCCCGTGGTACCCGAACGGCACGAGCGCGACGTCGCCGGTGCGCACGAGCGCCCGCGTCTCGATCTCGCCGGCCGGCGACGACGAGGTCGCGAAGAAGCCGGCCGGGTCGGCATCGCTCCGAGGCATCCGGCCGCGCTCGACCGCCGTCGCGAACCAGTAGATCTCTTCGAGCCGGGTCTCGCGCCCGGGCAGCTCCTCGTCGTGCTTGTGCGCCGGATGGCTCGACCAGCACCCGGCCGGAGTGATCACCTCGCACGCGATGATGCGGTCGGCGGCCAGCACGCCGGGCGTGCCGAAGTTGTGCACCTGACGGCTGGATGCTCCGCCGCCGCGCAGTTCGACCGGCACGTCGGCGGCGGCGATGCGACGCAGCGGATGCCGCGTGGTCGCGCGCGCCTCGGCGACCGCGACGGTGCCCGTGCCGGTGAGGGTCGCCGCCGTGCCGATCGGCAGGTAGCAGGTGTCGGTCGGGCCGTCGAAGACGGAGGCGCGGCCGACGAGCTCGATCGTGCCGCCGTCGCCGTCGCCGTCGCCGCCTCCCTCGCCGCCCTCGACCGCGACCGTGCACGACCCGGCCAGCGGGATCACGATCCGTTCCACCGGCCGGGCGTCGAGCGTGAGCCGTTGCCCGCCGTCCAGCCGGCCGACGCGCAGGCCCGTCCACCGCCACCCGTCGATGCGGTCGTCCACCACCACATCCCAGCCGTCGCGTGCGAGCGCGCCGCGCGGGTGGAACCACTCGTTCAGCCGGGCCATCAGCGCGCCTCCGCGATCGCCGGCCGCACCATCCTGGCGGCCTGGTCGACCGCCGCGGCCACGTCGCCGCCGGGCGGCGCGAGCAGGTTGCGGCCGACCACAAGCCCGCGCACCCCGGGCAGCGAGAGCGCGTGCTCCCAGCTGGAGTACGCGGCATCCGGGTCGTCGGCGCGGTCGCCGCCGAGCAGCAGGGTGGGCAGGGTGGTCGCGGCCATCACCCGTTCCATGTCGGGAACGACGGGCAGCTTCATCCAGCTGTACGCCGACGAGGTGCCGAGCGCCGCGGCGATGCCGACGGCGGTGATGACGGCGTCGGCGGTGAGGTCGTTCTCGACGACTCCGTTCCGGGTGCGGCTCATGAAGGGCTCGAGCATGATCGGCAGCTCCGCCGCGGCCGCCGCGCTGACCGCTGCGGCCGTCGCCTCCAGGGTGACCACGGTCGCCGGGTCGCGCAGGTCGATGCGCAGCAGGCACTTCGCGACGTCGAGGCGGTCGCGCACGATCGCGGGCACGTCGTACGCCGTGTACCGGTCGTCGAGTTCGAAGACGGCGCCGCGCAGCCCGCCGCGGTTCATCGACCCGGCGACCACCTTGCCGTCGAGCACGCCGAGCAGCGCGAGATCGTCGATCACGTCGGGGGTGCCGAGCACGCCGTCGACGCCGGGGCGGCTGAGTGCGAGCGCCAGCCGGTCGAGCATGCGGATGCGGTCGGCCATCGCCATCGGGTCGTCGCCGATGCCGAGCGCCCCGCGCGCCGGGTGATCGGCGGCGATGAGGAAGAGCCGCCCGTCGTCGCCGAGCAGCGGGCGCCGGGTGCGCGCGGTGTGCGCGGCGGCGATCGCGGCGGGCTCGGAGGCCCGGATGCGGCGCACCTCGGCGTAGCGGTCGGGATGGAGGAACCAGTCGTCAGTGCTCGGCATCGGTGCCCCCGGTCGTGGTCGCAGTGGTCGCGGCGGCGGCGTCGACCGCGGCGGCGGCGGCGTTGCGGTCGCCGCGTTCGGCGATGAAGCCGTCGACCTCGGCCGTCGACGGCATGGCCGTCGAGCATTCCAGGCGGGTCGCGACGATCGCGCCCGCCGCGTTCGCGAACCGGATGATGCGCTCGAGCGGCCACCCCGCGAGGAGCCCGTGGCAGAGCGCCCCGCCGAAGCCGTCGCCCGCGCCGAGCCCGTTCACCACGTCGACCGGCATCGCGGGGGAGTGCACGGTCTCGTCGCGGGTCGCGGCCAGCACGCCGTCGGGGCCGAGCTTCACGACCGCGAGCTCGATGCCGCGGTCGAGGAGCGCTCGCGCGGCGCGCTCGGGGTCGCGTTCGCCGGTCGCGACCTCGCACTCCTCGAGGTTGCCGACGGTGACGGTCACGCGGTCGAGGGCGCGGTGGACCTCGCGCCGCGCGGCGTCGATCGACGACCAGAACATCGGCCGGTAGTCGAGGTCGAGCACGGTGAGCGGGCGACGTTCGCGGATCTCCCATGCCCGGTGGTGGGCGGCGCGACTGGGTTCCTCGCTGAGCCCGGTCACCGTCGACCAGTGGATGCGCGCGGTGCGCACGGCTTCGACCGGCACCTCGTCGGGCGTGATCTCGAGGTCGGGCGCCTTCGGGCGCCGGTAGAAGGTGAGCGGGAAGCGGTCGGGCGGGAACACCTCGCAGAACGTGATCGGCGTCAGTTGGTCATCGGATGTCCCGACGAACGCCGCGCTCACGCCCAGCCGTTCGAGCTCGCGGCGGAGGAACCGGCCGAACGCATCGGCGCCGGTGCGGGTGAAGATCGCCGATCGGCGACCGTGACGGGCGGCGGCGACCGCGACGTTCGCGGCGCTGCCGCCGAGCGAGCGCGTGAACGTCTCCACCTCGTCGAGCGTGTGCTCGAGCTGGAGCGGATAGAGGTCGATGCCGATCCGGCCCATCGTGAGCACGTCCAGCGCTGCTGAGGTCGTCATACGTCGACGTGCACTCCCTCGTCTCGTCGCGTGGGTGCCAGTTTACACAGAATGTCCTAACAAACTATCCCCGAACCAGGCACTGTGTTCAGACGACGGCGACGCCGACGCTGCCGCCGTCTGAACACGGTGCCTGTCGTGCGGGCTACGCACTACCCCGGCTACGCACTACCCCGGCTGCGCACTACCCCGGCTACGCACTACCCCGGCTACTCGCCGCTCGGGTGCGCGCCCGCCCGGTCGATCGCCCACGCCAGGCCGAAGGCGCGCTCGCGCCACGCCGCGTACCGTCCCGAGACCCCGCCGTGCCCGGCCGCCATCTCGACCTTGAGCAGCGCGTCGGCACCGCACTCGCGCAGCCGGGCGACCCACTTCGCCGGCTCGACGTACAGCACGCGAGTGTCGTTCAACGAGGTGATGGCGAGGATCGGCGGGTAGTGGCTACCGGCGTCGGCGGCGTGCACGTTCTCGTACGGCGAGTACGACTTCATGTACGAGTAGACGTCTGCGTCGTCGAGCGGGTTGCCCCACTCGTCCCACTCGATCACGGTGAGCGGCAGGTCGGGGTCGAGGATCGAGGTGAGCGGGTCGACGAACGGCACCTCGGCGAGGATCCCCGAGAACAGGCGCGGCGCGAGGTTCGCGACGGCGCCCATCAGCAGCCCTCCGGCCGACCCGCCCTGGGCGACGAGCCGGTCGGGCGCGGACACGTCGAGCTCGATGAGCCGTTCGGCGCACGCGATGAAGTCGGTGAAGGTGTGCTTCTTGTGCAGCTTCTTGCCGTCCTCGTACCAGAGCCGACCGAGCTCGCCGCCGCCGCGCACGTGCGCCACCGCGTAGACCACGCCCCGGTCGAGCAGCGAGAGCCGCGGGATCGAGAACGACGGGTCGATCGAGTACTCGTACGACCCGTAGCCGTAGAGCAGGGTCGGCGCGGGGACGCCCGGTTCGACGAGGTCGGTGCGGTAGACCAGCGAGATCGGCACGCGCGTGCCGTCGGGTGCGACCGCCCACTCGCGTCGCTGCGTGTACCGGGCGGGGTCGTAGTCGCCGAGCACCGGTTGCTGCTTGCGCACGATGCGCTCGCCGTTCGCCACCACGACGTCGATCACGGTCGTGGGCGTCGCGAAGCTCGTGTACCCGATGCGCAGGGTCGGCTGCTGCCAATCGGGGTTGGCGCCCACGCCGACCGCGAAGAGTTCCTCGTCGAACGACAGCTCGTGCAGGGTGTCGTCGGGCGCTCGCTTCGACGGGCTCAGCGCGCCGTCCGATCCCTGCGGGGGCACCTTCGCGATCGCGACGCGCGGCAGCCCGTCGCGCCGGTACTCGAGCGCGACGAAGTCGCGGAACGCGTCCACGCCCTCGATCCTGACCGCGGGATCGTGGGGGAGGAGCATCCGCCTGGGCCCCTGCGGGTCGTCCGCCGCGACCGAGACGAGCTCGAAATTCTCCGCACCGTCGTTGTGGGTGATGAGCAGCCGGTCGCGGCCGCCCGCGACGACGTGCTCGACGTCGTATTCGACGCCCTCCTTGCGCGGCCAGACCACCTCGAAGGTGCCGTCGGGCGTCGAGGCATCCAGGAGCCGCGTCTCGCTGGTGATGTTCGAGCCGGCCTCGATGAGCAGGTACTTGCGCGAGCGAGTGAGCCCGACGCCCAGCCAGAATCGCTCGTCGGGCTCGTGGAAGACCACGACATCGTCGGATGCCTCGGTGCCGACCTCGTGGCGGTGGATCGTGTCGGGGCGCCAGGACTCGTCGACGGTCGCATAGAAGACGTACCGCCCGCTCGGGTCGAAGATCGCGCCGCCCGCGGTGCCGGGGATCTCGTCGGCGTACTCCCGCCCCGACTCGTCGATGGAGCGCAGCCGCAGCGTGTACCGCTCGTCGCCCTCGACGTCGACGCCGTACAGCAGCGTCGATCCGTCGGCCGAGACGTCGAAGCTGCCGAGCGCGTAGAACTCGTGCCCCTCGGCCTCGACGTTGTCGTCGAGCAGCACCTGCTCGCCCTCCGGCGATCCCCCGCCCGCCGAGCCCGCTGAGCCCGTCGAGCTCGCTGAGCCCGTCGAGCTCGCTGAGCCCGTCGAGCTCGCTGAGCCCGTCGAAGCGAGCGGCCCCCCTCCGACAGGCTCAGGGAGCTCCGGAGGCTCCCAGTCATCCACCCCGCGAACCGGCACCCGGCAGTGGATGCCGTACTGCAGCCCCTCGACCGTGCGCGTGTAGTACCACCAGTCGCCCTCGCGCGTCGGCACCGAGAGGTCGGTCTCTTTCGTGCGGTGTCTGATCTCCTCGAACACCTGCTCGCGCAGCACGCCGAGGTGTTCGGTGCGCGCCATCGTGTAGGCGTTCTCGGCGTGCAGATGGGCCACGACCTCGGGGGAGTCCTTCTCGCGCAGCCACTCGTAGTCGTCGATGAACCGGTCGCCGTGGTGCTCGCGAACGGTCGGCCGTTTGGGCGTGACGGGCGGGGTGAGCATTCCCCCACGCTACGCGCTCACCCGCCCGACTGCGCTGCTCCGCGGGTTCCTGCACGAGTGCTCGACCGGATGCTGCAGCCGGCGCCGCGGGAGGGGCCGGGCGATCGGGTCGTCGCGCCGGAGGATCGGGTTTGCGG
Organism: Agromyces larvae; assembly: GCF_022811705.1. Classification (NCBI taxonomy): domain Bacteria; kingdom Bacillati; phylum Actinomycetota; class Actinomycetes; order Micrococcales; family Microbacteriaceae; genus Agromyces; species Agromyces larvae. The sequence continues at coordinate 3,200,218 of NZ_CP094528.1, forward strand.
CGGTGCTGCGACGGAGTAAGGTAAGCCTTCGCTAATCCCCACTCGCTGACCCCGGGACATCCGTGCTCGCCACCTACCTGATCGGCCTCCGCGAAGGCCTGGAAGCCGGCCTCATCGTCGGCATCCTCGTCGCCTATCTCGGCAAGCTCGGCCGGCGCGACCTGCTCGGCCGGCTGTGGGTGGGCATCGGCCTGGCGATCGCGGTCTCGCTCGGCGTCGGCGCGATCCTCACCTGGGGGCCGTACGCGCTGACGTTCCAGGCGCAGGAGATCCTCGGCGGCGTCCTCTCGATCGTCGCGGTCGCGATGGTCACCTGGATGATCTTCTGGATGGGCAACCACGGCGCGAGCCTGTCGCGCGAGCTTCGGGGCCAGGTGGATGCCGCGATCGATCGTTCGTGGTTCGCGATCGTGCTGCTCGGGGCGCTGAGCGTCGGCCGCGAGGGCGTCGAGACGGCCCTGTTCGTGTGGGCGAACGTCGCCGGCGGCAGTGAGCCGATGCTCGCCACGCTCGGCGCGGTTCTCGGCATCGCGACCGCGATCGTGATCTCGTGGGGCCTCTCGAAGGGGCTCGTGCGGTTCAACCTGTCGGTGTTCTTCACCTGGACCGGTCTGTTCCTCGTCGTCGTCGCCGCGGGTGTGCTCGCCTACGGGATCGGCGATCTGCAGGAGGCATCCGTCATCCCCGGCTGGGGCGCACCCGCCTGGAGCCTGACCGGCATCGTGCAGCCCGGCAGCGTGCTCGACACCGTGCTCGGCGGCATCTTCAACTTCACGCCCGAGCCCACCTGGGCCCAGGTGATCGGCTGGATCGCGTACGTCGCGATCACCCTCTCGCTCTACCTCGGGATGCTGCGGCGCCGCAGCCGCTCGGCGGTGCTGCCCCCTTCGACAGGCTCAGGGAGCGACCGCGTCTCGCTCCCTTCGACAGGCTCAGGGAGCGATCCCGGCTCAGGGGGCGACCGCGTCTCGCTCCCTTCGACGGGCTCAGGGAGCGACCCCGTCTCAGGGGGCGACCGCGTCTCGCTCGCTGAGCCTGTCGAAGCGAGCCCCCACCTCACCCCCACACGAACCCAGGAGCACACATGACCCGCCGCACCCTCGTGGCATCCGGCGCCGCCGTGACCGCACTCGCCCTCGTGCTGACCGGCTGCGTCGCGAAGAGCGACCTCGCCGACGCGATCACGGTCGACATCACCGACGACGGATGCGCCGTCGCCACGTCGACCGCGGCAGCCGGCGCCGTCACGTTCTCGCTCGCGAACAACGGCACCGACGTGAACGAGTTCGAGATCCTCGCCGACGACCAGCTCCGCATCGTCGGCGAGAAGGAGAACGTGACACCCGGGCAGACCGTCGACTTCACGGCGCAGCTCGAGCCGGGCACCTACTACACGGCGTGCAAGTTCCAGCAGGTCGGGGCGCCGGTCGGCCTCGCCGAGTTCACCGTCACCGGCGAGGCATCCGCCGTCTCGGCCGACGAGCAGAAGCTCGCCGACCAGGCCGTGACCGAGTACCTCGCCTACGTGCGCTCGCAGGTGAGCGAGCTGCTGCCGCAGGTCGAGGCGTTCGCCGCCGCCTACGCGGCCGGCGACGACGACACCGCGCGGTCGCTGTTCGCGACGACCCGCGTCTCGTACGAGCGCATCGAGCCGACCGCCGAGGCGTTCGGCGACCTCGACCCGAAGATCGACTACCGCGAGGTCGACGCCGTCGCCGAGGGTCTCGACTGGACCGGCTTCCACCGCATCGAGAAGGACCTCTGGGCCCCGCAGCCGGGCGACCTCAACTCCGACGGGCAGGATGCGCTCGCCGACTGGGCGCCGTCGACCCCCGAGCAGCGGCAGACCTTCGCCGACGGTTTGGTGGCGGATGTCACGGAGCTGCACGATCTCGTCACCGACCCGTCGTTCACGGTCTCGCTCGCCGACATCTCGAACGGCGCGATCGGCCTGCTCGACGAGGTCGCCAGCGGCAAGATCACCGGCGAAGAGGACTGGTGGAGCGGCACCGACCTCACCGACTTCGCCGCCAACGTGCAGGGCGCGGGCGTCGCGTTCGGCGCGGTCAAGGCGCTCGCCGAGTCGAAGGGCGACGCCGGCGCCGCGCTCTCCGCGGAGATCGAGGACGAGTTCGCCGCGCTCGAGGCGGCGCTCGCCGAGTACGGCTCGATCGACGCCGGGTTCGTCGACTACGCGACGCTGACCGACGCCGACAAGAAGTCGCTCTCGGACGCGGTCAATGCGCTCGCCGAACCGCTCTCGCAGTTGACCGCGACGGTGCTCGGCGTCTGACATGCGGGGTGGGGACGGGGGCGGGCCGGAGGGGGGCGGCGTCAGCCGCCGCCAGTTGCTCGGGCTCTTCGGCGCCGGCGCGGCGGGCGCCGCGGTCGGCGCCGCCGGCGGAGCATCCGTCGCCACCGCCCTCGCGAACGCGGCCGGCGCACCCGACCCGGCGCGCGCCTACGCCTTCCACGGCGCGCACCAGGCCGGCATCACCACACCCGCGCAGGACCGCCTGCACTTCGCCGCCTTCGACACCGACCCGAGCCTCGACCGCGACGGGCTCATCGGCCTTCTGACCGACTGGACGAACGCAGCCGCACGCCTCACGCAGGGCCTCGAGGTGGAGGAGGGCGGCGCGGTCGGCGGCAGCGACTACGCGCCGCCCGCCGACACCGGCGAGGCGCAGGGGCTCCCGGCCTCGGGTCTCACGATCACGTTCGGGTTCGGTCCCGGCGTGTTCGGCGCCGGCGACGGGGCATCCGACCGGTTCGGGCTCGCCGCCCGACGCCCGCCGCTGCTGGAGCCGCTGCCGCGCTTCCAGGGCGACGCGCTCGTGCCCGAGCTGACCGGCGGCGACCTGTGCATCCAGGCCTGCGCCGACGACCCGCAGGTCGCGGTGCACGCGATCCGCAACCTGAGCCGCATCGCGTTCGGGCGGGCGACGCTGCGCTGGTCGCAGCTCGGATTCGGCCGCACCTCGTCGACGTCGACCGCGCAGGCGACGCCGCGCAACCTGTTCGGCTTCAAGGACGGCACCGCGAACGTGAAGTCCGAAGAGCAGGCGGCCGTCGACGAGCACGTGTGGGTCGCGGCATCCGATGAACCGTCCTGGCTGGCCGGGGGCTCCTACCTGGTGGCCCGCCGCATCCGCATGATCATCGAGAACTGGGATCGGGTGCAGCTCGGCGAGCAGGAGCAGCTCGTCGGCCGCTCGAAGGGCGCCGGCGCGCCGCTGTCGGGCGGCACCGAGTTCACCGAGCCCGACTTCGCAGCCGAAGGCCCGACGGGTGCACCGCTCATCGCACCGACCGCGCACGTCGCGCTCGCGCACCCGAGCGCGAACGGCGGCACGCGCATGCTGCGCCGCGGGTACAACTTCGTCGACGGCAACGACGAGCTCGGCCGCCTCGACGCCGGCCTGTTCTTCCTCTCGTACCAGCGCTCGCCGCAGCAGTTCATCGACGTGCAGCGCTCGCTCGCCGCCGACGGGCTGAACGAGTACCTCAAGCACGTCGGCTCGGCGGTCTTCGCCGTTCCCGGCGGCATCGCCGAGGGCGAGTTCGTCGGCCAGGCGCTGTTCGCCTGAGCCGGCGCGCGCTGCCGCGGTCCGCCGGCGCGCGCGGTCGCCCGCCGCCCTCGCGCACACGCCGTCGGCACGTTCGACCGGCCGATGCAGCCCGCTACGGCGTCTCGACCACCGCCCACCGGTCGTCGCCGAGCCACTGCAGGGTGCCGGTCACCCGGCGGCCGTCGAGCCTCGCGGTGAACTCGACGTCGCTCGGCGTCGTACTGCCGAGGATGCCGGTGCTGCCGGCGAACGTCGGATCCTCGTATCCCAGCTCGACCAGCGCGTCGCGGCGCTGCGCCTGATCCCACGTGCCGCTCAGGAACGCCAGCAGTCCGACGAGCGCGAGCCCGCCGCCGACGAGGGCGACGATGCCGATGTCGCGGGCCCACCGCACCTCGCGCAGCACGCCGACGAAGACGAGCACCGCTCCGGTCGCCATCGCGATGGCGGGGAACAGGAGCGGCCACGGATGCCACGGCTCGAGGGTGATGACGACGTCGTTCACCCCAGTCCGACCCGCTGCCAATCGAGGTTGATCCTGTCGCCGATGTACACCGTCTCGCCGAAGTCGTGGATCTGCGGGTTCATGCGCAGTAGCTGCTGCTGCGGCAGATCGAACCGCTGGGCGATGTCGAAGAAGCTGTCGCCCTCGACGACCGTGTACATCGCCGGCATGCCGTTCCCGTCGGTCTCGGCGGGGCCGTTCGCGCCGGGCACGGGGCCGTTGTCGTACGCCGGCCCCGGCTCGTAGACGGGCGCGGGTGCGTTCGGCACGGGCGCGGGAGCGGGTGCGGGCTCGGGTTCGGCGACGGGGGGCGGCGTGGTGACGACGGGCGTCGGGGTGGGCTTCGGCGGCGGAGCGGTGACGGTCACCATCACGGTCTCCGCTGGGGGTTCGCCGGGCGCGGCGCAACCGGCGAGCAGCGGGAGGACGACCACGGATGCCACGAGCGGCCGGACCGATCGTGCGGCGCCTCGTCGTGACATCCGACCTCCTTCTCGTACCCCCGACAGCGGCCAGCCTAAAGGGCCTCCGGCCCCGCGTCGAGGGACGCTCGCACGACGTCGCGGACGCGCCCGAGCGCCTCGACGAGCTGCGCGTCGCCGACCGCGGCATAGCCGATGACCAGCCCGTCGCGGGTGCCCGGCAGGTCGGGGTCGAACGCGTAGGCCGACAGGCGGGCGACCGCGACGCCCTCGGCCGCGAGCGTCTGCGACACGCGCTCCGCGTGCGCGGCCGCCGTCCGGCCGCGCGCCGGCTCGAACTCGAGCACCGCGTGCAGCCCCCCGGCGAGGGCGGTGAGCCGGGTGCCGGGCACTGCTCCGAGGGCGTCGATCACGAGCCGGCGCCGATGCGAGTAGTCGCGCCGGGCCGTCGCGATGTGCCGCCGCAGCGCGCCGGACTCGACGAGCGCGGCCATCGCGACCTGCATCGGCCCGGCCACCGGCGTGGCGATGTCGATGCGCACCGCCTCCACGGCGGCGCGCAGCGCCGGGTCGGCGGGCAGCACGAGGTGCCCGAACCGCAGCCAGGGCGTGAGCACCTTGGAGAGGCTGCCGACCAGCACGACCCGTTCGGCGTCGAGCGACGCGAGGGCCGGAAACGGTGCACCGGTGTGCCGGAACTCGCTGTCGTAGTCGTCCTCGATCACGACGGCGTCGTGCGCGCGCGCCCAGTCGAGCACGGCGAACCGATCGGCGACCGGCAGTCGCCCGCCGAGGGGGTACTGGTGGCTCGGCGTGACCATGACGGCGTCGAGCCGGCCGAGGGTGCCGAGCGCGGCGACGTCGAGCCCGTCGACCCCGACGGGCACCGGCACGACGGTCGCGCCGTGCCGCACGAGCGCGGCACGTGCGCCGGGGTATCCGGGGTCTTCGACGGCGATCCGCGGTGGGCGGCCGAGCCGCTCGTGCAGCGCGAGGGCGAGCAGGCCGAGCCCTTCGCTCGTGCCGCCGGTGATGACGACGTCGTCGCCCGTGCAGGTGATGCCGCGCGCCTGGCGCAGGTGGTCGGCGAGGCGGTCGCGCAGGGCGGGCAGGCCGAAGGGCGGCGGTGCGTCGGAGGGCACGACGGATGCCGCGGCGGCACGCCAGGCCGCGCGCCACGCCCGCTCGTCGAGGCGCGCCGTCGAGGGCCGACCGGGCGTGAGGTCGATGCGCGGTGCGTCGGGATCGGGGGACCCGGGGAGGGTGGGCGGGCCGCCGGGCCTCGGGACGGGTCCGGCTCCGCCGGGCGCTTCTCGACCTGGGGGCGAGGCTCCGCCGGGCGCTTCTCGACCTGCGGGCGCGGAGGGCACCGCGGCGACCCGCGTCGCCGCGCCCTGCCGTTGCTCGAGGTATCCCTCGCCGGCGAGCTGGTCGTAGGCGGCGACGATCGACGAGCGCGAGACGCCGAGCTCGGCCGCGAGCGCCCGGGTCGAGGGCACCGGGTCGCCCGGCAGCATGGCTCCGGTGAGGATGCCGCGCCGCACGGCCGCGACGAGCTGCCCGACGATGGGGCGCCCGCGGTCGAGGGCGATCGAGAGCAGTGGTCCGTCCATGTGCGTGTGCCGCACCATACCAGTGGGAGCCGGCGCCCGGACGGGCACCGGCTCCCACCGCGGGAACGTGCTCAGTCGTTCAGGTCGACGCCCTTCGGCTCCTTCACGAGCGAGACGCCGACGAGCGACACCACGGCGGCGACGGCGATGTAGACGCCGATCGTCCACGAGGCGTGGAAGGTGTTCATGAGCGCCTCGGCGATCATCGGGGCGAACGCGCCGCCGAGGATCGCGCCGAGCGCGTACCCGATGGAGACCCCCGAGTACCGCACCTTCGCGGGGAACATCTCGGCGTAGAGCGCGGCCTGCGGGCCGTACGAGAGCCCGAGGCCGAAGGTCATCACGAACAGCGCGACGAAGTACCAGACGATGTCCGCCGTGTCGATGAGGAACCACATCGGGATCGCCCACAGCGCGAGGAAGAGGTATCCGATCTGGAACGTGCGCACCCGGCCGAGGCGGTCGGAGATGGCGCCGCCCCACAGCGTGAAGACGAGCCATCCGAACGAGGCGAGGGTGGTGGCCAGCAGCACCGTCGGGCGGTCCATGCCGAGCGCGGCGACCGCGTAGGTCGCGAAGTAGGCGATGAGGAGGTAGCCGGCTGCGTTGTTCGCGATGAAGATGACGGCGGTGAGCACGACCTGCTTGGTGTGGTGCTTGAACAGCTGGCCGAGCGGCGCCGAGGACTCCTTCTTGCGGCGCTGCAGCTCCTGGAAGACGGGGCTCTCCTCGACCGAGCGGCGGATCAGGTAGCCGACGAGGATGAGCACGATCGACAGCAGGAACGGCACGCGCCAGCCCCACGCGAGGAAGTCCTCGGGGCTCATCGACGAGGTGAGGATCCACAGCGTGAAGGTCGCGAGGATCATGCCCACGGGAACGCCGATCTGCGGGTACGCGCCGAAGAAGCCGCGCCGTCCCTTGGGTGCGTGCTCGACGGCCATGAGGGCCGCGCCGCCCCACTCGCCGCCGGCCGAGAAGCCCTGCAGGATGCGCAGGAACACGAGCAGCAGCGGTGCCGCGATACCGATCTGCGCGTAGGTGGGCAGCAGGCCGATGAGCGAGGTGGACAGACCCATCAGCACGAGCGTGAAGACCAGCATGCGCTTGCGGCCGAACTTGTCGCCGAGGTGGCCGGCCACGACGGCGCCGAGCGGGCGGAACAGGAACGAGATGCCGATCGTCGCGAACGAGATGATCTGCGCGAGCCCCGCGTTCGCCTCGGCGAGCGGTGCCAGGAACAGCGGCGCCAGCACGACGCCGGCGGCCTGCGCGTAGATGAAGAAGTCGTACCACTCGATCGAGGTGCCGACGAGGGTCGACGCGAGGACCTTGCGTTCTTCGCGTCTGATCTGGGCTGGAGACAGCTCGAGCTGTGTCGTCGTTGACATAGGGGGAACTCCATTGTTCAGGTCGTGACCGTGGGGTGGGGCAACTTTACTGACCGATTGTTCGGTCAGGCGGCCAACTGTACCGAACATGCCCCCGGCTGCGAAAGAGCCCGGATGACTGGACTGGATGAATATGGCAGAACTGGTCTCCCGATCCGACCAGTGAACGTCGAAGCTGAGACGCATGACCCTCACAAACGACGCCCCCGCCCGTCGCGTCCGTCGCCTCGCCGACCGCCAGGTGACCGACCGCGACGCCCTGTACCGCCTGCTCGACGACCAGCTCGTCGGCCACCTCGCCGCCGTCGCCGACGGCATGCCGATCGTGGTGCCCATGGCGTACGCGCGCGTCGGCGACGACCTGCTGCTGCACGGCTCGACCGGCGGCGGGTTCGCGCTGCGCGCGGTCGAGACCCGCGCACCGGTCGCGTTCGCCGTCACCTCGCTCGACGGGGTCGTCGTCGCCCGCTCGCTCTACGACAGCTCGATGAACTACCGCAGCGCCGTCGCCTACGGCACGCTCGAACCCGTCGACGACCCGACCGCCGCGCTCGATGCGCTCGCCGACCGGCTCATCCCCGGTCGCGGAGCCGAGGTGCGGGCGAACACCCGACGCGAGGTCGCCGGCACGCGCGTGCTGCGCCTCGCCCTCGACGACGTCGTGATGAAGGCACGCGCCGGCGGCCCGAGCGAAGCACCCGACGACGGCGAGGACCGCTCGGTCTGGGCCGGAGTCGTGCCGCTCGCCCCCGCCTGGGGTGAGCCCGTGGCATCCGAGCTGACCCCCGAGCAGACCCCGATGCCCGAATCGGTGGTAGCGCTGATGCGATCCCGCGCGCGGCTGCCCACGCTGTGAGAGGCCCGAACACCCCCTCGCGACCGGAAAGGAGGAACCGACATGTTCGCAGCGATCTTCGCGATCGTCGTCGCCGCGCTCGCCGCGTCGGCGGTCGTCGCCACCGCGGTGCAGCTCCGCCGCGACGGCTACCGTGCCGACCCGGTGCGGTTCGCCTGAGGCGACGGCTTAGGCGAGGTGCAGGCTCTCGCCCGAGCATCCGCCCGAAATAGGGCGATCACCCGATGGGGGAGAGGTGCCTTAGCGAGAACGCTGGAAGCACCCAGTCACCCCAGGAGGAACCATGTACCACACCAGCGATCTCATGGTGCTGCATCTGCACGAGTCGCTCCTCGAGCGCAGCGAACGCGAGCTCGAGATCCGTCGGCGCATCGCCGAGCGCGACGAGGAGGAGGGCGGCGCCGCCGGCCGCGGCGCCCTCCGGCACCGTCGCGCACACCGCGTGCCGCGGCTCGCGCTGCGGTGAGCGGCCCCGGTCGCGCCGCGAGCGCGACGGGCGCCGTGAAGGCGGCGGGTCGCGCAGCGAGCGCGACGGGTCGCGCCGCGAGCAAGCCCGGTCGCGTCGATGCGGGGGTGGGATGGCACAGACGATGACGGATGCCTCGCCGGCGCGTTCGCTCGCGGCGGACCCCGGATCCGGTGTCGGTGGGGCGTGGCACGATGAGTGCGTGACGACATCGGTGTCGAGTCCCGAGATGGTGGGCCGGCAGGCCGATCTCGCGTGGCTCGAAGGTCTGCTCGACGAGGCGCGGCAGAGCGCCCCGCGCACCGGCGTGCTCGGCGGCGAGGCGGGCATCGGCAAGACCAGGCTGATCGCCGAGTTCACGCGCCGGCTCGGCGACGATGTCCGCGTGCTGGCGGGGCAGTGCGTCGATCTCGGCGAGGTCGCCGCACCCTATGCGCCCGTGAAGTCGGCGCTGCGCGCACTCGTCGCCGACGTGGGCGCCGACGCCGTGCTCGACGCGGTCGGGCCGGGGCGGGCGGCGTTCGTCGCCCTGCTCCCCGAACTCGCCGGTTCCGGGGCATCCGTCGAAGCGAGCCCGGCCGGCACGCCGATCGCGGGCGGGCCCGAAGCAACCGGCCGCCTGCACGAGGCGATCGCCGTGCTGCTCGAGACGATCTCGCGCGAGCGCACGACGGTGCTCATCATCGAAGACCTGCACTGGGTCGACGCGGCCACGCTGGCGCTGCTGCGGTTCCTCATGCGGGCGCTCACGTCGAGCCGGGTGCTCATCGTGCTCACCTATCGCAGTGAAGACATCGGTCGCGGCCACCCGGTGCGCGGGTTCCTCACCGAGATCGAGCGCGACCGTTGGGTCGACCGCCGTGAGCTGTCGCGCCTCACCCGCGCCCAGGTGCGCAGACTCGCCCGCGTGCTGCTGGCCGACGAGCCCGGGGCGGCGATGGTCGAGAGCGTGTACGGCCGCAGCGAGGGCGTGCCGTTCTTCGTCGAAGAGCTCATCGGCATCGGCCGCGACTGCGGCGACGCTGCCGAACTTCCCGACACCCTCCGCGACCTGCTGCTCGCCCGCTACGAGGGGCTCAGCGAGTCGACCCAGTCGCTGCTGCGACTCGTCTCCACCGGCGGCGTGCGGGTGCCGCATGCCCTGCTCGAAGACGTGTTCCCGGGCACCCCCGACGAGCTCGATCGCGCCGCCCGTGACGCGGTCGTCGGGGGTGTGCTCACCGTCGACGGCGAGCAGTACGCGTTCCGCCACGCCCTGGTGCGCGAGGCGATCCTCGCCGATCTGCTTCCGGGCGAGCGCGCGCGGTTCCACGCCGCCTACGCCGAGGCGTACGAGCGGGTGTCCGCGGCGGGTGTCCGTCGGCTCGCGGCTGAGATCTCGTTCCACTGGCTCGGGGCGCACAACGCCGCGAAGGCGTTCCCCGCGACCGTCCAGGCGATGCGCGAGGCGCGCGCTTCGGCGGCGTACGCGACGGCCGCGCAGCTCGGCGAGCGGGCTCTCTCGCTGTGGGACGTCGTGCCCGACCCGGCCGCCGCGGCCCGCATGGACAAGATCGAGCTCATGGGCCGCACGACCACGTACCTGCGCAACGCCGGCGAGAGCGAACGCGCGCTCGCCCTCGTGAAGGCGGCGATCGCCGAGTGCCCCGACGACAACGCGCGGCTCGCCCGGCTGCTGCGCGACCAGGCGCTCGTGCTCGCGAGCCTCGGGCGCGAGGGGGCGATCCCGTTGCTGCGCGAAGCGCTGGCGCGCCTCGCCTCGATCCCGTCGCCCGACTTCGAGACGTCGAGGTTGCGGGCGTCGGTCATGACCGCGCTCGCCGGTCGGCTGATGATCGCCGGGCAGGTCGACGAGGCGATCGACATCGCCGAGGCCGCCCATGCGCTCGCGATCGAGTTCGACTCCGATCGGTCGGCATCCGTCGCCTACAACGTCGCCTCGGTCAGCCGCCTCTCGCGCGGCGAGGTCGAGGTGGGGCTCGCCGGTCTCGAAGAGGCGCGTCGGCTCGCGCACGGCGACGGCGCCGCGCTGCTGCGGTACTGGGTCAATGCGAGCGATGCACGCTACCTCGTCGGAGACCACCGCTCCGCGGTAGAGCACGCCGAGCAGGGGCTCGAGCGGGCCCGGGCTCAGGGGCTGGAACGGAGCTCGGGCGTGATCCTCGCGTCGAACGCCGTCGACCCGCTCCACGCGCTGGGCGAATGGCAGCGTGCCGACGAGCTCATCTCGCGCGCGCTCGCGCTCGACCCGCCCGGGTCGTTCCGGGTGTACCTGCTGCGTGCTCGCATCTGGGCGCGGCTCTGGCGCGGCGACCCCGAGGGCGCGGCCGACGAGTTCCGCAGGGTGCGGGCGGTGATGACCCCCATCATGGCGGTCGAAGCGCAGACGCGGCTCGGCGTGGGCCGGCTCATCGCCGAACTCGCGCTCGAATCGGGCGACCTCGGCGATGCGCTCGACGCGGTCCGCATCCTCCTCGACGAACCGGCACACCACCATCTCGGGTACGTGCTGCCGTTCCTCTGGACTTCGGCACGGCTGGTCGCGGCCGCCCGGCGCGATCCCGTCGGCGCCGAGCCGGCCGGCCTCGACGGCCCCGCGCTCGTCGACCTCGAACGGCAGATCCGCGAACGGCTCGCCGGCGTCGCCATCTGGCCGACCTTTCCGGTGTGGGCGCCGTTCGTCGAGGCCGAACTCGTGGCGCCCGGCGCACCCGACGCCGTCGACGCGTGGCGCACGGCCGTCGACGCGGCGGCGCATCCGGCCGCCCTCGGCTACCTCGACGGCTACGCGCGGCTGCGGCTCGGCGAGGCCGCGCTCGCCACCGGCGACCGCCAGCTCGCGCGCACCGAGCTGCGCGCCGCTCGGGCGGCCGCAGAGACGGGCGGCGTGGGGCTGGTCGTACGGCTCGTCGACCAGGTCGCGACCGCCGCCGGGCTCTCGGTCGCCGCGGGCGCCGCCGCCGACGAGGCATCCGCCCCCGCCGAACCGCCCCGCTCGCCCGCGGCCCGCACGGCCTCCGGGCCCCCCGGGGTGGAGGGCGGCGCCGCGCCCGCCGATCCCGTGCTCGACGACCTCACCGCCCGCGAACGGCAGGTGCTCGGGCTCATCGCCGAGGGGCTCAGCAACCGCCAGATCGGCGAGCGGCTGTACATCAGCGGCAAGACGGCGAGCGTGCACGTGTCGGCGATCCTGCGAAAGCTCGGAGCATCCAGCCGAACCGAGGCCGCCCTGCGGGCCCGGGCGGTACGGTAACCCTCGTGACCACCTCGACCCTGCTCGACGAGATCCCCTTCCGCACGATGGACGGCGGCACCGCGTCGCTCGCCGACTACGCCGGCCGCGCCGTGCTCATCGTCAACGTCGCCTCCCGCTGCGGGCTCGCCCCGCAGTACGAGAAGCTCGAAGCGTTGCAGCAGCAGTTCGGCGACCGCGGGCTGACCGTGATCGGCTTCCCGTCGAACCAGTTCCTGCAGGAGCTCTCGTCGAACGAGGCGATCAAGCAGTACTGCTCGACCACCTGGGGCATCACCTTCCCGGTCGTCGACCGGGTGCGGGTCAACGGGCGCAAGGAGCATCCGCTCTACACCGAACTGAAGAAGACGCCCGACGCCGACGGCAAGGCCGGCCGGGTCAGCTGGAACTTCGAGAAGTTCCTCGTCGCTCCCGACCGCACGGTGCAGCGGTTCCGCCCGCACACCGAGCCCGACGACCCCCGCGTCGTCGCCGCGATCGAGGCCGCCCTGCCCGCGTAACCGCCCGCGCGCCCCAGCCACCCCGTGCACCGGCACTGCAGCACCGGGATGCAGCGCTCGCGATGTAGCGAATTCAGGTACGGAGGTGTGTCGCACCCTGTTTTCCGCCCGATCAGGCCGACACGCCGTGCGCGAACCTGAATTGCGTACAAGCCTGAATTGCGCGCAAGCCCGAGTTGCGTGCAAGCCCGAGGTGCGTGCAAGCCCGAGGTGCTTGCGGGCCCGAGGTGCGTGCAAGCCCGAGCGGCGTGCGCCGTGCGCGCGGCGGGCGGGCGTGATCGGGGGCCGGTAGCGTAGTCGCGACCCCCGAGGAGCACCCCCGCATGAAACCCGGCCCACGCCGCAGCGTCAGCCAGTCCGACCTGGTCGGCGCCGCGTTCGAACTCCTCGAGCAGAAGGGCTTCGCGGCGGTCTCGGTACGAGGCGTCGCCGCCTCGCTCGGCCTCACCCCGACCGCGATGTACACGTACTTCCCGTCGAAGCAGGCCTTGCTGGCCGCCATGGTCGAGGAGCTCTTGGCCGGCGTCACCGGCCAGGACGGCCCGGCGGATGCTCCGCCCGCCGCCGCCGCGCGCGGCCTCCTCGTCGACACGGCCCTCGCACTGCGGGCGCGCCTGCGAGACCACCCCGGTGCGATCGCACTGATGACGAGCGGCCCGCTCGACGGGGCGCAGGCGCTCGGCCTGGCCGAGCGGCTCGGCGAGGCGTTCGCCGTCGCGGGTGCATCGGACCCCGATGACGCGGCGCGCGCCGCCCACGCGCTGCTCGCGCTGGTGCTCGGCCAGGTCGCGCTCGAGACGGCGTGGGGCGCGGCATCCGAGACCGATTCAGCTGCGCTCTGGTCGGATGCTCCGCCGCATCCGATCACCGAAGCCGGCGCCGCGCTCGGCTTGCGCGAGGGCGCCGAGGCCGAGTTCCGCCGGGCGCTCGAACGCGTCGTCGACGCTTGGGCGCCGACGCACCTCGCCCCCGACCTGGGCCCGAACTCGTGACCCGCTTCATCGTGCGCGACGCGACCGTCGCCGACGCGCCCGGCGTCGCACAGGCCCACTGGGACAGCCACCAGACGACCTACGTGGAGCCGGGCCTCGTGCGCCGCGATCGGGTCGAGGGCTGGTCGATGCGCAACCGGGTGCTGGTCTGGACGGCGAACGCCGCCATCTCGGAGGGGATCTATCCGCCGCCAGACGGGTTCCACCGGATGTCGCTGCACGTGGCGGTCGACGACGACGGGCGCGTCGTCGGGTTCGCGTGCACCTCGATCGACGCCGAACCCGACGGGCCGCGTCCGCTTCAGCTCGAGGCGCTGTATCTGCTCGAGGAGTTCCACGGCACGGGTGCGGGGCAGGCGTTGCTCGACGCCGCGCTCGGCGACCGGCCCGCCTACCTCTGGGCACTCGACGTCAACCCGCGCGCGCACGCGTTCTACCGGCGCAACGGGTTCGAGCTCGACGGCACGACGAAGTTCGACGACGACTGGCAGATCACCGAGGTGCGGTTCGTGCGCTGACCTGCACTCCCCACCCGCCTGCACTCCCCACCCGCCCCGCGCATACGTTTCGCGGATCAGGAAGAACGGAAGGGTTCCGGCGTGTCGGCACATTTTTCCTGATCCGCGAAAGGGGGCAGGGAGTCACTGACGCGGGTGCCGGGGGGCGGGCACGGAGCATCCGGCGACCAGCAGGCGAGCGGGCGACGTCGCGTCAGCGCGTCGCGTCGCGGAACCCCGGGGTCGTCCACACCTCGGCGAGCCGCACGACGGTCGCGGCGGCGGCCGCCATCTCCTGTACGGACGCCCACTCACGCACCGAGTGGAACTCGTGTCCGCCGGTGAAGAGGTTCGGCGTCGGCAGGCCCATCGCGCTCAGCTGCGAGCCATCCGTTCCGCCGCGCACGGAGGTGCGCAACGGCTCGAGCCCCTCCGCGCGGATCGCGCGCTCGGCCGCGTCCGAGACCAGCGGGAACCGCTCGATGTGGCTGTGCATGTTGGGGTACTGCGGCGTGATCTCGACAGTCGCGCGGGCACGCGGCTCGCGCGCGACGACCTCGTCGACGGTGCGGCGCAGCACCTCACCGTGCTCGGCGAGCTTCGCGTCGTCGAAATCGCGCAGGATGGCCCGGATCGTCGTGCGCGCGGCCGCCCCGCGCACCTCGAACACGTGGATGAAGCCGTCGCGGCCGTCGGTGCGTTCGGGGGTGCGGTCGGCCGGCAGCGCGGCGATCACCTCGGCGGCGAGCCGGGTCGAATTGACGAGCTTGCCCGTCGCGAAGCCGGGGTGCACGTCGTGGCCCTCGATCGTCACGGTGGCCATCGAAGCCGAGAACGTCTCGTCCTGCAGCTCGCCGAGCTCCGACCCGTCGACGGTGTACGCGCACAGCGCGCCGAACCCCTCGACGTCGAACTTGCGGGTGCCGAAGCCGATCTCCTCGTCGGGCGTGAACGCGAGGCGCAGCGTGGGTCGCGGCAGTTCGGGGTGGTCGAGCAGGTGCGCGACGGCGGTCAGGATCGCCGCGACCCCGGCTTTGTCGTCGGCGCCGAGCAGGGTGTCGCCCGAGCTCGTGACGAGGTCGTGGCCGACATGGGCGCTCAGATCGGGCATGCCGGCGGGGTCCAGCCGCGTGCCGCCGCGCGGCAGTTCGATGACCCCGCCGTCGTAGGCGCGGTGCACGATCGGCTCCACCCCGTCGCCGGGGGCGTCGGGGCTGGTGTCGACGTGCGCGATGAGTCCGATCACGGGCACCGGCCCGTCGGCCGGGTCGATCGTGGCGGGCAGCGTCGCATACACGTACCCGTGCTCGTCGAGGCGGGCGTCGTCGAGGCCGAGCGCGAGCAGGTCGTCGACGAGCACCCGCTGCAGGTCGAGCTGGCGGGCCGAACTCGGCTGCGCGTCGCTGTCGCGGTCGGATTGGGTGCCCACCCGGACGTAGCGATCGAAGCGGGCGAGCAGGCCGGGCGCGAGCGACTCGGCGAGCGGAGACGTGTACGGCGCAGGCGACGGTGCTGGCATCGCCCCAGCCTGCCACAGCGGGTGGGCGAACCGGGGACCGGATGCGACGAGGCGCCGACCCCGAAGGGCCGGCGCCTCGCGCTGGTGCCGGTGGGACTCCCGTTCAGCCCGCGCGCGGCGGGGTGATCGAGATCACGGCGGACGTGTTGTTCTTGCCCGCCTTCTTCACCTTCACCACGGTGCCGTAGCCGACGCCGTCATCGGCCGGGTTGCCGGTGCCGAGCGGCGTGGCCACCCCGATGTCGAGCCCGAACAGCTCGGGGATCAGGTTGCCGTTCGCGTCGACGATGCGCGTCGAGTAGGGCGCGTTGCCCACCGACGGCACCACGACCGACCCGTCCACGAACCGGTAGTACAGGTCGCTTCCGGTGACCGGCAGCAGGTCGGGACGGTACTCGAGTCCCGGGTACCAGCCCTGGTCGTCGGTGAACGTGCTCACCGCTGCCAGTGCGGGGACCTTCGTGCAGTACTCCGTGTAGTTCACGTCGGTGATGCACTCCTGGAAGGGGTACGTCTTCGACAGACCGAACGCCACGTTCGACGACTGCGCGCGCGACGGCATGTTGTTCAGCGCCGAGGTGTCCACATCGGCCGAGGCGCCGGTGCGGCGCAGCGGGTCGAAGTGGCTGTCGACGAGCAGCAGGCCGCCCTTGGCGCCCTCGCTCGGCAGCGAGGTCAGGTTGTTGCGCACCATGTTCGAGTTGCCGTACGTGGTGTCGCGGTACCAGACCAGCGCGCCGGGGGCGTTGTACTTGATCTTGTCGACCTTCCACGCGCCCTCATCGTCCTGGTAGACGGTGTCGTACGCGTACTGCAGGCCCTGGTCGAACCCGTCGAAGTTCCGCCACTCGACCAGGTAGTACTGCGCCCTGATCGACGTGCCGGTGTCCTTGCGCCAGCCCGGGCCGGTCGTGGTCGCCCACGAGGCGACCTCGTTGACCCAGCCGTTGTCGTCGGCACCCTCGACGTCATCGCTCCAGAGGACGTTGCCGTCCCCGTCGACGAGCGAGAAGTCGTCGGCGAACCAGTTGCGCTCCTGGTAGGCGGCGTCCGTCGCCATCCGGAGCCGGACGCTCACGTCCTGACCGGCGAGCTCGGACAGGTCGATGTACTGGTGCGCCCAGCCGCCCGACGATCCGGTGATCCCGTGCGACCGCTGGAACCAGCCGCGCAGGTTGCCGTTCGGGTCGGGGTACGAGTCGGGGGTGGTGGCGAGCGACCCGTCCTCGTTGTAGACGGGCACGTCGGTCCAGTTGGCGCCGGCGTCGGTCGACACCTCGACGAAGCCGAAGTCCCAGTCGGATTCGATGAAGTAGTCGTTCCACATCCAGAACTTCGAGCCCTCGGGGACGACGCCGAGCGACCGGCTGAGCCGGATGTCGCCGTAGTCCTGGTCGGCACCCGTGTACCACATGTTCTCGCCCGAGTGCGGATCCGTGATGTGCACCACCTTGTCGGGCAGGTTGATCTTCACGCCGTCCTCGGTGTTCTTCAGCGGGCGCGAGTTCTGCCCGACCGTGACGTCACGCGGAGCATCCCCGGGGTTGACCTCGACCGGGTCGACCCAGCCGAGCACCCACTTGTCCCAGAGGCCCATGTGGGTCGGCATCGACTGGAAGATCGGGCCCGAGTGCGAACCGGAGTTCATGAGGTCCCAGAAGTCGATGTCGCTGTTGCCGGCGTTCGACGTGTCGTACAGGTCGGGCAGGCCGAGGTCGTGGCCGTACTCGTGTGCGAACACCCCGACGCCCGAGTCCTCGGGCTGCACGATGTAGTTCGACAGCTTGAGGTTCGTGCCGGGGATGTCGGCACCGCCGGGCACCGCCGACGAGTGCGCCCAGATCGCGTACGTGCCCTCGTCGCCGCCGCCGCCGGACTTGTCGGCACCGGCGTGCACGAGCACGACGTGGTCGATCACGCCGTCGGGCTCCCACAGGTTGCCGTCGCCGTCGCGGTCGCCCTGGTCCTCGAGGTCGTAGTCGGCCCACGGGAAGTTCGGCTGCGCCTGCGCGAGCGCCGCGACCGCGTCGATCGCGAGCTGGCCGGGGCCGAGCGGGTTGTCGGGGTGGCCCTGCATGTCCTGCATCGGGCCGGCCTCGTACTCGCCGTCCTCGTTCAGGTGGCAGACGGTCGCGCCGTAGTACGCCTCGGAGTGCGGCACCGTGATCCACGGCGTCGCCGCACCGGTCACGGTGTAGGCGCCGTGCGACATCTCCTCGTACATGTTCTTCATCGTGAAGCCCGAGATGTCGATGCCCTTCCTGCCGTCAGGGCCCTTGAGGTCCTTGCGGACCCGCTCGGTGATGCCCTTCGACGAGTAGAGGAGCTTGTTGTAGTAGTCCGACGAGAAGTCGGGCACCCACATCGAGTTGTTGTCGGCACGCGCGAGGGTCGCCGGGTCGGGCAGGTTGTTGTGCAACGGGCCGCTCTGCACGTTGCCGGGCATGCAGGTCGTCGCACCGAACTCGGTGGGCACCTGCAGGTCGGTGAAGTCGTCCTGCGCGCCGGGGTCGAACTCGACGAGGATCGTCAGGAGCTTCGCCTCCTGGGTCACCTCGGCCTGCTTGTAGTCGGGCTTCTTCTGGAACAGCGACTTCAGCTTGTCCCAGATCGACTTCAGCTTCTTGAGGATCGACTCGCGGATCTCCTTCGGGCTCTTGCCGGTCTCGAGCGCCTTCGCCTCGGCCTTGGCGAGCCCTTCGGCGGCGACCGGGTTGCCCTGGGAGAACTTCTTGTCGATCTCCTCTGCGGTGGTGATGGCCGTCGCCTGCTTCTGGCCGGCGTCATCGCCGACGGCGACATCGTCGAGGAACGCCTGCTCGACGCGGGGCTCGACGTAGTTCATGTAGTACTCGTCATCGCCGATGACGGGTGCCGATGGCGGTGCCGCGCTCGCCGGGGCCACGCCCGCGGTCGCCAAGCCGGCAGCCACGAGCGCGATCACGGGAAGCGTCGCGACCACGCGCGTACGCGCGCGAGTGCTTCTTCCAGACATGCATCTCCCTCCGGGTACGGCGTCGGGGATCTCCGAGCCGTACGAACGACGTCCGCCTGGTGGACGGACGATGGTGGAATCCTGCACCCTGACCCCCGTTCGGGGGAAGAGGGTTCGACGAGATCGGTCGATTCTCGGACGCATGGCGCGCCCGTCGCGCGCGCGATACGCTGGCGAGCGGAGCACTGCTGGGGGGCGGTGCGATCGGGGGATCGGATGTTTCGACGCAGGCGTGCGTCCGTGCTGGTCGCGGCGATCGGGGTGGCCGGGGCACTCGCGTTCTCGGGCTGCGCCGCAGGCGCCGGAGACGAGACTGCCGAGCCGACGGACGGCGACGTGCTGCCGCCGATCATGGTGCAGCTCGACGAGGTCGACGGCACGACGGTCGAGGTGCCGCTCGACAACGTGATCGTGCTGCAGGGCGACGACGAGACCTACACGGCGTGGGAGGCCGACATCGCCGACGAGTCGGTGGCGGAGTTCACGCCGGGTCGCGACGACGGTTCGGCGAGCTTCGATCCGGGCATCACGCCCCTGAAGGTCGGCTCGACCGAGGTCACGCTCGACAACTCCGAGACCGGCGACAGCGTGACGTTCACCGTCGACGTCGTCGAGGCGGGCTGACGCCGACCTCGCGCCGGGTCACCGGATCTCGAGAGGCGTCCGACTCCGTCGGGTCCTCGGCGAGCGGGTGAGGCTACCCGACGAGCAGGCCGCGCAGCTGGTCGGCCGAGTGCACGACCGCGAGGGCGTCGCCGGCCTCTTCGGGTGAGCCGTAGCCCCACTCGACGAGGATCGTCGGCACGCCGTTCGCGAGCGCACCGAGCGTGTCGTAGCCGCGGTCGCCGACCATCACCGCGTGCGCGGTGTCGATGCCCTCGGTCTGCAGCCGGCGCAGCGCTTCGGCGACCACGTCGGCCTTGGTGCTGCGCACCTCGTCCTCGCTCGCGCCGGCGATGACGTCGAAGTACTGCGCGAGACCGGCGTGCTCGAGCACGGCGGTCGCCATCGACTCGGGCTTCGAGGTCGCGAGCGCGATCGGGATGCCCGCGCGGTGCACGAGCTCGATCACGCCGGCGACGCCCGGGAAGACGGGGGAGCGCAGCAGGTGCCGATCGTAGTGGTCGCGGTAGACGTTCAGCGCCTCCCACGCCTCGGCGTCGGCGAAGCCGGCCGTCATGCGGAGGCTGTCGAGCAGGGGTGGGCCGACGTACGAGCGCAGCGTGTCGTCGTCGGGCACGGGAAGACCGAGCGACTCGAACATGTGCGCCAGCGACGCGGTGATGTCGGAGGCGGAGTCGACGATGGTGCCGTCGAGGTCGAAGAGGACGGCCGACCATGTGCGCGTCGGGGCAGCGCTGGCCGGCGGGGTGGTCAGGGTGCGGGTCACGCGTGCCATCCTATGGGCCGCGGCTGCGAGGGACTCTCAGGTCTGCTCAGAACAGGCTCGGATGCCCGCTGTCGACCCCGCGCATCGCGTCGTAGTCGAGCACGACGCATCGGATGCCCCGGTCCTCCGCGAGGGTGCGGGCCTGGGGTTTGATCTCCTGCGCGGCGAATACGCCGGTCACCGGCGCGAGGCGCGGGTCGCGGTTCATCAGTTCGAGGTACCGGGTGAGCTGTTCGACGCCGTCGATGTCGCCGCGACGCTTCAGCTCCACGGCCACCGAGCCGCCCGAGGCATCCGTGGCCAGGATGTCGACCGGACCGATCGCCGTCATGTACTCGCGGCGCACCAGCCGGTAGCCGTCGCCGAGCAACTCGATCTGCTCGGCGAGCAGCCGCTGCAGATGCGCTTCGACGCCGTCCTTCACGAGGCCCGGGTCGACGCCGAGCTCGTGCGCCGAGTCGTGCAGCACCTCGTGGATCGAGACGATCAGCCGGTCGGCGGTCTTCTTGTGCGTGACCGTCCACACCTCGATCACGCCGGCGCCGCGCTGATCGTCGTCGGGCTCGGACGCCTCGAGCGTGCACGGCGGGCTCATCCAGTTCAGCGGCTTGTAGCTGCCGCCGTCGCTGTGCACCAGCAGCGAGCCGTCGCCCTTCACCATGAGCAGGCGGGTCGCGAGCGGCAGGTGCGCCGAAAGCCTTCCGGCGTAGTCGACGGAGCAGCGGGCGATGACGAGACGCACCGTACGAGTGTACGTTGGGCGGCGACGGGGGGAGTCCGCGATGGGCGCGCTGCTGTACTCGATCTCGATCTCGCTCGACGGCTACGTCTGCGACGAGCACGGGAACTTCGACTGGGGGGCGCCGACCGAAGAAGAGCACGCGTTCATCAACGATCGCCTGCGTGGGCTCGGCACCTTCGTGTTCGGCCGCCGACTCTACGAGACGATGCGCGTCTGGGAGACGCTCGATCTGCAGGGGCAGTCACCGGCGGTCGCCGAGTTCGCGGCCCTGTGGCACGACACCGACAAGATCGTCTGCTCGACGACGCTCGGCGACTCCGACATCACCACCGCGCGGACGCGTCTCGTACGCCGCCTCGGCGTCGATGACCTGCGTGCGTTGGCCGAGGCATCCGACCGGGATGTCGAGGTGGGCGGGCCCACGCTCGCGGCCGACGCCATCCGCGCGGGCGCGGTCGACCGCATCTCGTTCTACATCCTGCCGGTGGTCGTCGGAGGCGGAACGCGGGCGCTGCCTGACCGCGCCCGACTCGACCTCGAGTTGACCGAGGAGCACCGGTTCCCGAGCGGGAAGGTGTTCGTGTCGTACCTGGTACGTCGCTGAGTCCGCCCCCGTCGCAGGCACTCTGTTCATACGCAGGCACGTTCGGCGGCACCGTGATCTGAACACGGTGCCTGCAACACGGTGCCTGCAACGGGGTGCCTGCAACGGGGTGAGGTCGGGTCAGCGCCGCCCCGTGCGCTCCCGCACCGCGGGCGCGGCGAGGCCGGCCACCACGAGCAGCCCGAGCAGCACCAGCAGCGCGTTCAGGATGCCGAAATGCTCGCCGAGGAACCCGAGCACCGGCGGCCCCACCAGGAACGCGCAGTAGCCGATCATCGCCACGGCCGACACGCGCGCGGCCGACTCGGCGCGGTCGGGCACGTCGGCGGCGGCCGACATGCCGACCGGGAACCCCAGCGAACAGCCGGCGCCCCAGAGGATGGTGCCGACGACCAGCATCCACGGCTCGGTGCCGAAGATGAACAGGGCGAGCCCGCCAGCGCCGACCGCCGCGAGCACCCGGATCACCGGCACCCGCCCGAACCGGTCGAGCACCGGCCCGCCGAGCACCCGCGACGCGGTCATCGCCACGGTGAACACGGTGAAGACCGCGGCCGCCGTCGTGGCATCCAGGTGGTGGCCGTCGACGACGGCGAGGGCGATCCAGTCGTTCGCGCTGCCCTCGGCGAACGACATGCCGAGCATGACCAGGCCGATGAGCCACAGTCGCAGATCGCCCCACACCCGCAGGCTCGCGCGCAGGCGCTCGCCGAACGTGCGGCGCGGCTGCGCGGCATCCGGTTCGCCATCGCCCTCGGGCGCATCGCCCAGCTCGGTGCGCACCGGAACGAAGCGCACCGCGATCACGACACCGATCGCGATGGCGATCGCGACCGCCAGCAGGTGCGGGAACACCGCGATCGACAGCGCGGATGCCCCGGCCGCGACGGCCGCGCCCGCGACCGTGCCGAAGCTGAAGAACGCGTGCATGAGCGGCATCACGGTGCGGCCGATCTCACGTTCGGCCTCGGCGCCCGAGACGTTCATGATCACATCGACGGCGCCGTTGCCGAACCCGAACAGCGCGAGGCCGACCACGACGAGCGGGATGGACGGCACGATCGAACTGCCGATGCCGACCGACACCAGCCCGACCGACACGACCATGAGGGTCGAGGCCATGCCGATGCGCGGCCCGAAGCGAGCGAGCACGATGGGGGCGGCGACCAGGCCGCCGATCGACGCGATCGACCCCGCGAGGATGACGAGCCCGACGCCCTGGGTCGACAGCTCGTTGAAGTCGCGCACGGCGGGGATGCGCGCGACCCAGCTCGCCATGCTGAGCCCGCTGAGGAAGAAGACCGCGAACACGGCGTTGCGCCACGCGCGCAGCTCGCGCGTGGGGCGGGGCGGGCGGGCGCCGGGGTCGGTCACGTCCTTAACGGTATCGACGGATGCCTCGTGCGCCATCGCGGTGCTCTCCTCGGGGTGTCCCGGGCCTCAGGGGGCCGGGAAGACGTTCTCGAATCGATTCGACTCGAATCGATTCGAGAGTAGCGGTCGGGGGCGCGCCGCGCAACCGCACGCGGCGCCGCGGGCCCCACCCCTGCCGCCGTTCCGTGCCGCGCAGGCCCAGCCCCGCCGCTGCGCCACTTCGGCGCCCTGCGCGCCACTCCAACTGGCGCACACCGCGCCGAAGTGGCGCAGTGCCGGGAGGTGGATGCGGGCATGCGCTGACTCGCCCCCGGCCGACTCCACCCCCGGCCGACTCTGCCCGCGGTCGGCTCTGCCCGCGCAGAACTCCGCCCGCGGCCGACTCCCCGCGACGCAGCCCTCGGCTGCGCCAGTTCGGCGCCCTGCGCGCCACCCCACCTGGCGCAGACCGCGCGGAGGTGGCGCAGCCCCGGGAGGCGGACCCGGGCAGCCACCACCTCTCCACCCGCGCCGATACGATGGCTGAGTCATCCGGCGCACCCACCGGACCATCGCATGAGCCGCCGCACCCAGTGGCTCGTGCACCAGCACACGAGGTATCGATGAAGGCCCTCTTCAAAGCCGCGCCCGGCGCGGGATTCGAGTTCGTCGACCGGCCCGAGCCGGTCACCGGCCCCGCCGACGTGAAGATCCGGGTGCTGCGCACCGGCATCTGCGGCACCGACCTGCACATCGACTCCTGGGACGACTGGGCCGCGTCGACCATCGCCGCGCCCCTCATCCCGGGCCACGAGTTCTCGGGTGAGGTCGTCGAGGTCGGCCCGCTCGTGCACGACGTCGCCGTGGGCGATCTGGTGTCGGGCGAGGGTCACATCGTCTGCGGCATGTGCCGCAACTGCCGCGCCGGCCGGCGGCAGATGTGCATCCGCACGCTCGGGGTCGGCGTGCAGCGCGACGGCGCGTTCGCCGAGTACATCGTGATCCCGGGCGAGAACGTGTGGGTGCATCACTCCCCGGTGGACCCCGAGGTCGGCGCGATCTTCGACCCGTTCGGCAACGCCGTGCACACGGCGCTCGCCTTCTCGGTCGTCGGCGAGGACGTGCTCGTCACCGGGTGCGGCCCCATCGGGCTCATGTCGATCGCGGTCGCCCGTCACGTGGGTGCGCGGTTCATCGTCGCCACGGATGTCTCGGAGGCGCGCCTGCGGCTCGCCCTCGAGATGGGCGCGGACGCGGTCGTGGATGTCTCGACCGAGCGCGTGCGCGAGGTGCAGCCGCGACTCGGCATGCGCGAGGGCTTCGACGTCGGGTTCGAGATGAGCGGGTCGGCGAAGGCGCTGCCCGAGATGATCGAGAACATGAACCACGGGGGGCGCATCGCGCTGCTCGGCCTGCCGAGCGAGGGGTTCGCGGTCGACTGGGGCAAGGTCGTGACCCACATGCTCACGATGAAGGGCATCTACGGGCGCGAGATGTTCGAGACCTGGAACTCGATGTCGGCGATGCTGCAGACCAGCGACGTGCTGCGCGAGCGCGTGGCATCCATCATCTCCGAGCGCTACCCGGCGCGTGAGTGGCGGGCCGCGTTCGACGCCGCGCACTCGGCCGGGGTCGGCAAGATCATCCTCGACTGGACGGAGGTCTAGGCATGTACGGAACCGTGCAGGCGCAACTGCGCGCCGAACTCGACGAGATCGAGGCGGCGGGGCTCACCAAGCGCGAGCGGGGCATCGAGGGGCCGCAGTCGTCGGAGGTGTCGGTCGCCGGCGTCGAGGTGCTGAACTTCTGCGCGAACAACTACCTCGGCCTCGCCGACGACCCGCGCATCGTCGCCGCCGCGCACCGCGGTCTCGACGAGTGGGGGTACGGCATGGCGAGCGTGCGCTTCATCTGCGGAACGCAGACCCAGCACCTCGAGCTCGAGCGCCGGGTCGCCGAGTTCCTCGGGTACGACGACGCGATCCTGTTCTCGTCGTGCTTCGATGCGAACGGCGGCGTGTTCGAGGTGCTGTTCGGCCCCGACGACGCGATCATCTCCGACGAGCTGAACCACGCGTCGATCATCGACGGCATCCGGCTGTCGAAGGCGCGCCGGTACCGGTACCGCAACCGGGACCTCGCCGACCTCGAGGCGCAGCTCGTCTCGGCGGCCGGCGCCCGGCGCCGCGTCATCGTGACCGACGGCGTCTTCTCGATGGACGGGTACTACGCTCCGCTCGCCGAGATCTGCGACCTCGCCGAGCGCTACGACGCGCTGGTGTTCGTCGACGATTCGCACGCCGTCGGCTTCGTGGGGCCGAACGGGCGCGGCACGCCCGAACTGCTCGGCGTCGAGGGGCGAGTCGACATCACGACCGGAACGTTCGGCAAAGCACTCGGCGGAGCATCCGGAGGGTACGTGGCCGCCCGACAGGAGATCGTCGACCTGCTGCGGCAGCGCGCCCGGCCCTATCTCTTCTCGAACACCCTCGCGCCCGCGATCGTCGCCGGAACCCTGCAGGCGCTCTCGCTCCTGGCCGAATCGGGGGAGCTGCGCGTGCGGCTGGAGTCGAACGCGGCGTTGTTCCGCTCGCTCATGACCGACGCGGGCTTCGACCTGCTGCCCGGGTCGCACGCGATCGTGCCGGTGATGTTCGGCGACGCGGCGCTCACTGCCCGCATCGCCGACGCGCTGCAGGAGCGCGGGGTGTACGTGACGGCGTTCTCGTTCCCGGTGGTGCCGCGGGGGGCGGCGCGGATCCGGGTGCAGCTCTCGGCCGCGCATTCGGAGGATGAGATCCGCCGCTGCGTCGCCGCGTTCGTCGCCGCGCGGGACGCGGTGGCCGACCCTTCACCGGTCGCCGACTGAGGATGCTCCGACATGTCGGTTCGCCGAGCCGGCACGCCGAGCCGACACGCCGAACCGGGTGCGACTCGACGGCGCGTCGCGGCAGGTGCCCGACATTTCGGAGCGAGCGAGGGACGGGATGGGGCAGGCGTCAGCGCCCGCGCTCCCCGACGCGCGCGGCGACCGACGGCGGCGCGAGCTTCGTGAGCCCGACGAGCACCCGATAGCGCAGCGACGGCACTGATACGGCTTTGCCGCGGGCGACGTCGCGCAGCCCCTCCCGCACGACCTGCTTCGCGTCGAGCCACATCGGCCCGGGCACGCCCTCCTCGCCGGGCGCGACGCCCATGCGCTCGTGGAAGTTCGTGTGCGTGAATCCCGGGCAGATCGCGGTGGTGGTGACGCCGTCGGGCCGGTACCGCCCGTTCGCCCAGCGGCTGAAGGAGATGAGCCACCCTTTGCAGGCCCCGTAGGTCGACCGTGGGATGAATCCGGCGACCGAGGCGACGTTCACGATCCGGCCCTGCCCGCGGGCCAGCATGGCGCCGAGCGCGGCGTGACTGAGCCGCATCGGCACCTCGATGTGCAGGTGCAGGTGGCGCACCTCGTCGTCGATGTCGTTGCGCGCGAAGTCGAGCGGCAACCCGAATCCGGCGTTGTTCACGAGCAGGTCGATCGGGCGCTCGGCGTCGGCGACCCGTGCGACCACGCGTGCGAGGTCGCGGGGCTTCAGCAGGTCGGCGGCGAGTACGTCGACGCGCACGCCGCTCGCGGCGCGCATCTGCTCGGCGACGCGGTCGAGGGCGGCACGGTCGCGCGCAACGAGGACGAGGTCGGCACCCGAGGCGGCCAGCTGTCGGGCGAACTCGACGCCGAGTCCCGAGCTCGCGCCGGTGATGAGGGCGGTAGGCATGCCGCCCAGCCTAGGCGCGCCCCGCCCCTCGACATTCGTCGAATGTCGGAACGGCTCGGCGGCACGCCGGGTGCGAGCGCGGTGCGCGCGGCGTGTCGCGCGCCACATCCGACATTCGTCGAACGCGAACCGGGGTGCGCGCACTCGAATCGATTCGAGAGGGATGGCCTACACTACCGGGCATGAGCTCCGACACCGCTCCGAGGCATCCGACCCTGGCCGATGTGGCCGCGCGCGCCGGAGTCTCGCCCTCGACCGCATCGCTCGCCTTCAGCGGGTCGGGTCCAGTGTCGGATGCCACGAAGGAGCGCGTGCTCGCCGCCGCCGCCGAACTCGACTACGCGGGGCCCGACCCGCGCGCCCGCTCGCTGCGACGCGGGCGCAGCGGCATCGTGGGCGTCGTGCTCGAAGAGCGCGTGCGCGCCGCGTTCCTCGACCCGGTGAAGATCCGAACCCTCGACGGCATCGCCGAGGGCATCGCCCCGCTCGGCGCAGGCCTGCTGCTGTTCACCGACACCGGCGCCGCGGACGCCCCGGTCTCGATCGAGTCCGCACCGGTCGATGCGGTCGTGCTCATCGGTTGCAGCCCCCGCTTGGATGCCTCGGTCGAAGCGCTGCGGCGACGAGGCATCCCGACCGTGGCCATCGAGGGCGCACCGGGCGGCGACATCCCCGAGATCACCATCGACAACGAGCAGGCGACCCGCCGCGGCGCCGACTACCTGCACCGGCTCGGGCACCGGCGCGTCGGCATCGTGACGCTGCCGTTCGATGCCGACCGCACGCGCGGCGTCGTCACCGACGACCTCGTCGCCCGCGCGACGGCCGCGGTGACGCTCGAGCGACTCGCGGGCGCGCGCAGCGTGTTCCCCGACGCACCGGCGGTCGCCGCCGGGGGCAGCTCGATCGAGGAGGGGCGCGAGGCCGCACGGCTGCTGCTCGATGCTCCGGCCGCCGACCGCCCGACCGCGATCATCGCGCAGAGCGACCTGCTCGCCGCCGGCGTCATCCGTGCCGCCGAGGAACTCGGCGTCGCGGTGCCCGGCGACCTCAGCGTGCTCGGCTTCGACGGCATCCGCGTCGACGGCCTGCAGCACGACCTCACCACGCTCGACCAGCCCTCGGCCGACAAGGGTCGCGCTGCCGGTGAGGCGGTGGTGCGGATGCTCGCGGGCGAGGAGCCCGAATCGGTCGCGTTCACCAGCACCCTGCACATCGGCGACACCACGGCGGCGCCGCGGTCGGCCTGACCGGCCCGACCCCGCCCCGGCACCCGGCCGACCGGTTCGGCGCTCGTCGCGACATCCGGTAGCATCGGACACCGTCGCCGGGTTCATCCGGGCGGCATGCGGATGTGGCGCAGTTGGTAGCGCATCACCTTGCCAAGGTGAGGGTCGCGAGTTCGAGTCTCGTCATCCGCTCTCTCGAAGGGGCGGGCTCAGGCCGCCCCGACCACCATCCACGCGCGGCCTCGTGCCCGAAGCCCGAGCGTCACGGCGCGGGCGGCGAGGTATCCGATCGCGAACGCGGCCATGAGCCAGGCGAGCGCGACCGCGCCCGGCAGCCCGGCGGAGCCGGCCCACCACACCGCGCCGAGCGCGAGCGGCACGTAGACGGCGAAGTTCACCAGGCCCGTCCACGCGAGGTAGCGGGCGTCGCCGGCGCCGATGAGCACGCCGTCGAGCACGAACACGAGCCCGCCGAGCGGCGCCGAGACGCCGAGCACCACGAGCGCGGGCGGCAGCAGCGCGGCGACCGTCGCCGACGAGGTGAACAGGCCGGGCAGCACCCACGCGGTCGCGATCACGACCAGGCCGATCGCCGCACCGGATGCGACGCCCCACTGCAGGCAGCGCCGCAGCACCTGGCGCACCTGCGCCACATCGCCCGCACCGAGGCCCTTGCCGATCAGCGCCTGCGCGGCGATCGCGAGCGCGTCGAGCGCGAACCCGAGCGTGAAGTAGATCGAGATCGCGACCTGGTAGGCGGCCAGTTCGTCGGGGCCGAGCGCGGTCGCCGACCAGGTCGACAGCAGCAGTGCGGCGCGCAGGCTCGCGGTGCGCAGGAACAGCCACCCGCCTGACACGGCGCCCCGCAGCAGCCCGGCGCGATGCGGCCACGGGTTGGCGCCCGTGCGCACCGCGTGGCGTGCCGCGATCACGAGGTACACCGCGACCATGCCCCACTGCGCCACGACCGTGCCGGTCGCCGACCCCGCGATGCCGAGGCCGAGCACGTAGATGAACAGGTAGTTGAGCGCGATGTTCGCGGCGAAGCCGACGCCGGCGACCCAGAGCGGGGTGCGCGTGTCCTGCAGGCCGCGCAGCAGGCCGGTCGCGGCGAACACGATCAGCATCGCGGGCAGACCGGCCATCGAGATGGTCAGGTAGGCGGTCGCCTGTTCGGCGACGGCGTCGGATGCCCCGAACAGCCCGACCAGCCACGGGCTGGCGAACCACCCGGCGACCGCGAGCACGGCGCCGAGCGCGGCCGCGAGCCACAGTCCGTCGAGCCCGGCGGTCACCGCACCGCGTTCGTCGCCGAGCCCGAGGCGCCGCGCGACCGCGGGCGTCGTCGCGTAGGCGAGGAACACCATGAGCCCGATGATCGTCTGCAGCACCGCGCTCGCGAGTCCGAGCCCGGCCAGCGGTGCGGTGCCGAGATGCCCGATCATCGCGGTGTCGGCCAGCAGGAACAGCGGCTCGGCGATGAGCGACCCGAGCGCGGGCACCGCGAGGCGCAGGATGTCGCGGTCGACGGCCGCTCGGGGCATCCGCTCCCCGGCGCGACCGGACGCACCGCCCGACGCGCCCGCGGCCCCCTCGGCGCCCGACCGGGGCATCCGTTCGCTCACGCCGCGACGACCTCTTTGCCGAGCGGGGCGAGCGAGACCGGCACCAGTTTGAAGTTCGCGATGCCGAGCGGGATGCCGATGATCGTGATGCAGAGCAGCACGCCGGTGAGGAGGTGTTCGAGCGCGAGCCACCAGCCCGCGAGGATCACCCAGACGACGTTGCCGATGAACGACCACGCGCCCGACGTCGGCTTCTGCACCACCCGTCGCCCGAACGGCCAGATCGCGTACCCCGCGATGCGGAACGACGCGATGCCCCACGGGATGGTCACGATGAGGATGCACATGATGAGGCCCGCGAGGGCGTAGCCGACCCACAGCCAGAGACCGGCCAGCACGACCCAGATGATGTTCAGCACGGTGTTCATGTCGGTTCCCTCGTTCGAGGTTCCATCCAAGCATCGGGGGCCGACATTCCACCGATGCGAACCCGGCACCGGGATCGTCGGCGGCGATGCGTAGGCTGGGACGATGACCGACGTCTCGCTCACCTCCGGCATCTCCGGCATCGCGCTCGACGAACTCGACGAGGAGGTGCGTCCGCAGGACGACCTGTTCCGTCACGTCAACGGCAAGTGGATCGCACGCACCGAGATCCCCGACGACAAGGCCCGCTACGGCTCGTTCATCGTGCTGCATGAAGAGGCCGAGCAGGCGGTGCGCGACATCATCGTCGAGGCGCAGGGCGCCGAGCCGGGCACGGAGGCGCGCAAGGTGGGCGACCTGTACGCGAGCTTCATGGACGAGGCGCGCGCCGAGCAGCTCGGCGCCGAGCCGATCGCGTCGCTGCTCGCCGAGGCGGCGGCGGTCGCCGACGTGCCGGGCATGCTCGCCACGGTCGGGTGCCTCGAGCGGCAGGGCGTGAGCGGGTTCGTGCAGCTCTTCGTCGACAACGACCCGGGCGACCCCGAGCGCTATCTCGTCTTCGTCGAGCAGGGCGGCATCGGCCTGCCCGACGAGAGCTACTTCCGCGAAGAGCGGTTCGCTCCGGTGCGCGAGGCGTACCTCGCGCACCTCGAACGGATGCTCCGCCTCGCCGGTCTCGACGAGCCCGCCGTTCGGGCGCAGCGGGTGTTCGATCTCGAGACGGCGATCGCGTCGTCGCACTGGACGAACGTCGACTCGCGCGACAGCGAGAAGACGTACAACCTCACGCCATGGGCCGACGTGGCGCGGCTGTTCGCCGGGCCCCCTGAGCCGGTCGAAGGGGGCGAGTCCGGGCTCCCTGAGCTTGTCGAAGGGGGCGAACCGGGGCTCCCTGAGCCTGTCGAAGGGGGCGAACTCGCTTCGACCGGCTCAGCGAGCCGGGTCGACCTCGCGATCTGGCGCGACGCGATGGGCGTGCCCGAGGGGGCCTTCACCGAACTGGTCGTGCGCCAGCCCTCGTTCGTCGAGGGGCTCGGCCGCCTCTTCACCGACGATCGGCTGGATGCGTGGCGCGACTGGCTCGCCTGGCAGGTCGTGCGCTCGAACGCCGCCTACCTGTCGAGCGACTTCGTCGAGGCGAACTTCGACTTCTACGGCCGGACCCTCACCGGCACCCCTCAGCTGCGCGAGCGGTGGAAGCGCGGGGTCTCGCTCGTCGAGGGCGCGATGGGCGAGGCGGTCGGCCGCATCTACGTCGAGCGGCACTTCCCGCCGGCGGCGAAGGAGGCGATGGACGACCTGGTCGCCAACCTCGTCGAGGCCTACCGGCAGTCGATCGTCGACCTCGACTGGATGGGCGAGGAGACCAAGCGCCGTGCCCTCGACAAGCTCGCCAAGTTCACGCCGAAGATCGGCTACCCGGTGAAGTGGCGCGACTATTCGTCGCTCGAGGTGGCGCCCGACGACCTGGTCGGCAACGTGCGGGCGACCGCCGAGTTCGAGTTCAACCGCGAACTGGGCAAGATCGGCAAGCCGATCGACCGCGACGAGTGGTTCATGACCCCTCAGACCATCAACGCGTACTACAACCCGGGGTTCAACGAGATCGTGTTCCCGGCCGCCATCCTGCAGTTCCCGTTCTTCACGCCCGAGCGCGACGCCGCGGCGAACTACGGCGCGATCGGCGCGGTCATCGGGCACGAGATCGGGCACGGCTTCGACGACCAGGGCTCGAAGTACGACGGTGACGGGCGGCTCACCGACTGGTGGACGGCCGACGACCGCGCCGCGTTCGAAGCGCGCACCGGGGCGCTCATCGCCCAGTACGACGCGCTGGTTCCGGCGCAGCTGGTCGCTTCGACAGGCTCGCTCCCTGAGTCTGTCGAAGGGGCGGTCGCTTCGACGGGCTCAGCGAGCTCGACGGGCTCGCTCCCTGAGCCTGTCGAAGGGGCGGTCGCTTCGACGGGCTCAGCGAGCTCTGCCGAAGGGGCGGACTCGCCCGCCCCGCACGTGAACGGCGCGCTCACGATCGGCGAGAACATCGGCGACCTGGGCGGCCTCGCGATCGCTTGGAAGGCCTACCGGATCTCGCTCGGCGGGCAGGAGCCGCCCGTGATCGACGGCCTCACCGGTGCGCAGCGGTTCTTCCTCTCCTGGGCGCAGGCCTGGCAGATGAAGGCCCGCGACGAGGAGGTCGTGCGGCTCCTCGCGATCGACCCGCACTCGCCGAACGAGTTCCGGTGCAACCAGATCGTTCGCAACATCGACGAGTTCTACACTGGATTCGGCGTCACCGCCGACGATGCGCTCTGGCTCGACGAGAGCGAGCGCGTGTCGATCTGGTAGCCGCTGCAGTCTCACAGCTGAGTCCGAACGAACCATCACGAGCGCGCCGCGATGCGGCGGGGGAGCGCCGTCCGCCAGAGAGGGAACGTGCCACCGTGGTGACCTCGTCGCAGGGATCCGAGCGCAGGGCTCGGCATGCCTCGACCAAGCGCGGGCGGTACGTCGCCGACGAGCCCGCCGAGAACTTCTCGCGCGGATTCAACGCGCTCGGCGAACTCGCGATCGCCGGGGTGCAGGTCTCGGCGCGCGCCACCGACCTCGCGACGGGGCGGGTGCTGTTCTCGGTCGACGATCACGTCGTGATGCCGACCGCGTCGATCGGCAAGGTGCTGCTGCTCGTCGAGGTCGCGTCCCGGCTCGGCGGAACGAGCTCCGAGTCGTTCACCGTGCTCGACCGCGCGCCGCGCGACGCCGTCGGCGATTCGGGCATCTGGCAGCACCTGCAGTCGCCGTCGCTGCCGATCGCCGACCTCGCCGCGCTCATCGGGGCATCGAGCGACAATCTCGCCACCAACGTGCTGCTGCGGCACGTGGGCCTCGAGGCGGTGCGCGCCCGGACCGAAGCGCTCGGGCTCACCCGCACCGCCCTGCTCGACCTGGTGCGCGACCACCGCGGGCCCGACGACGCCCCCCAGCTGTCGATCGGTTCGGCGAAAGAGCTCACCTGGTTGTTCGCCTCGCTCGCGCGCGGCGAGGTCGTGAGCCCCGAGGTATCGCAGCGCGTCGTCGGCTGGCTCTCGCTGAACACCGACCTCTCGATGGTCGCGTCCGCGTTCGGGCTCGACCCGCTCGCGCATCGGATGCCCGATCACAACGTGCTGCTCATGAACAAGACCGGCACCGACGGCGGGGTGCGCAGCGAGGTCGGGGTGCTGCGCGGCCCGCGCGCGGGTGTCGCGTACGCGGTGTCGACGTACTTCGCCGACACCGGTCTGTCGAGCCGGCTGGCGGTGCTCGACGGCATGCGGCAGGTCGGCGCAGACCTGCTCGAGTACGTGCACTGAACGCGCCGGTGCCGGCGCACGGTCGAATGTGACGCCATGCGTCGGCGGGTTGTGCACAGGGGAGTCCTCCCCATCGGCTGACCCCCATCGGGGTGACTAGGGTAGTTCGGGGAGTCGAATCGGACTCCCAAGTCCGCATTCACTTCGACCCGAAGGGACCATCATCACCGTGGCCACCTCCGCACTTCGTCTCCGCGTCGGCGCCCTCGCCGCTGTCGCGGGCCTCGCACTCGCCGGCTTCGCCGCCGCGTCGCCCGCCGCCGCCGAAGAGACGCCTGCCCCCACCATCACCCTCGACAAGACCAGCTTCCCCGCCGGAAACTGGGGAGCCGGGTTCCACGTCACCGGCACGGGCTTCGTCGGCACCGGCGACGTGAGCATCTCGATCGGCGTGAGCTATGGCCCCCAGTCGGGCGACGGGCTCTACCAGACCACCGTCACCCCGGACAACGCGGGAGCGATCGACGTGCAGGTCGTGCCCACCCGCGACGCGCCGGTCACCAGCGAGACCGACTACCCCCGGGTCGGCGTGGTCGCCAGTCAGCAGCTGACCGACACGGAGCGGCTCGTGTCGAACTCCGTGGCGCTGACCATCACCGCATCCGATGTGCCGGCACCCACCGCGACCTTCGCCCAGGTGGTGTCGCCCGAGCAGCTCGCGGCCGGCCTCACCCTGAACTACTCGGGCTTCGGTGCCAGCGAACCGATCTACTACGGGTTCCTGGTGATCCGCGACGGCGAGCCCATCAACGAACTGGTCGGCGGGCTCCAGCAGGCGGTGGCCGACGCATCGGGCGCCGGTGCCCTGACCGCCACCATCCCCGGCGCTCAGGTCGGTGACACGCTCGCGTACTACGTGGCCGGTGACACCACGGGCCGCTCGATCGACGAAGAGACCCCCGTCGTCGCCGCCCCGGCAGCGGCCGCTCCCACGGCCGGCACCGGCCTCGCCGAGACCGGCATCGACCTCGGTGTCGGCACCGCGGCGATCGCGCTGCTCGTGCTGGGCGCCGGCTCGGTCATCCTGGTGCGTCGCCGGGCTGCGCTCGCGCAGCGCTGACGCGCTCGCTCAGGGGCGGGGTCGGCGGATGCCGGCCCCGCCCTTTCGCATGCGCCCCGCCGTACGCCACAACTTCGGCGATCACCACAACTCAGGGGGCATTCGGCGGGGTGGGTCCGAGACCGGGGTGATCTCCGAAGTCGTGGCCGGCCGGGGCGGCCTCACCCAGCAGGGCGAGCCCCTGCAGCACCGCCTCGGCGGTCTCGGGCGCCCTGAGCACACGGAAGTGCCCCGACCGCGGCACGAGGATGTTCGTCGCTCCGGGCAGCTCGCTGCCGTCGGGCACGTGCGTGTCGTACGGCCCGAACACCGAGACGATGCGCCCGTTCACGGTCGACGCCTCGCCGAGGGTGAGGATGATCGGGGCATCCGGCAGGAACTCCCGCACCCCCGGGTCGCGTCGCAGCAGTCTCGCCCGCCGCGAGCCCGCGAACGGCGAGGCGACCGCGACCACGCCGAGCAGGCCGAGCGGGCCGACCCCGTCGACCCCGTCGACCCCGCCGACCCCGCCGACCCCGCCGACCCCGCCGGCCCCGTCGACCCCGCCGTCGTGCTCGCTGTCGCGCACCAGCAGGTACTTGCCGATGAGCCCGCCTTTGCTGTGCCCCACGATGATGCGTCCGGCGGCAGGTCGGGGCATCCGTTCGAGGGCCCGCGCGAGCTTGTCGCCGGTCTCGGCGATCGGTACGCGGTTGACGCCGAGGCCGTGCACCGTGCGCACCCGGTGGCCCGCGCGATGCATCCGTTCGCCGAGCCCGCGCAGGAACGACCAGTGCTCGTACACGCCCGGCAGCAGAATCACGTCGGGCAGGGTGTCGTCGCCGCGCAGCCAGCGGCGCGGCGCGCGCCCGGCGAACGGCACGGCGAGGTGCGCGACGCCGGCGACGAGGTAGTCGGCGATCCAGACGCCCGCCGTGCGCAGCCGGGTGCGCGACACCGATTCGGATGCATCGGCCCGCGCCGCGACGGCTGCCCGACCGGGCGGGCTCCCGACCCGCTCGCCTCGGGCGTGCCGCAGGATGAGCTCGGCGACCTGCGGGCCGGCGGTCACCATCGTCTCGTGCCCGCGCCCGGGCACCTCGACGTATCGGCCATTCGGTACGAGCCGGGCGACCTCGACGCCCCACTCGCGCGGCACGATGCGGTCGTGCTCGGCGCGGACGACGAGGGTCGGTGCGTCGACGCGAGGCAGCACGAGCTCCATCCGGTGCTCGATCATGGGCTCGAGGTTGCGGAAGTACCAGCGGACGCCGCCCTCGACGTACGAGTGCAGCCCGACGGCGAGCACCTTCGGGTTCGCCCGCGAGAGGTCCTGCAGGAACCGCGCGGCCTGCTGCGGCACCGTGCGTTCGCGGGGGTTCACCGTCGGGCCGATGAGCACGACGCGGCCGACGAGCTCGGGATGCTGGGCGGCGGTCTCGGTGACGACCTGGGCGCCCGTCGAGTGGCCGACGAGCGTCGGGCGTTCGAGCCGTTCGTCGGCGAGCAGATCGGCGAGCAGGGCTCCGGATTCGGGCATCGTCAGCGGCTCGTCGGGGTCGGGCGAGTCGCCGAACCCCGGCAGACCGAGTGCGAGCACCCGCGCGTGCGGTTCGAGCGCGTCGGCGAGTCCGTCCCAGTACTCGTGCGCCATGCCGAGCCCGTGCACGAGCACGACCACCGGCCCGTCGGCGACTCCGGACTCGACGATGCGCACCGCCAGATCGCCGCGTCGGAACCACCGGGTCTGCGCCATCCCGGCAGTCTAGGCCCGCCCGCAGGCGGTTAGAGTGAGGCGGTCATCACCAGGACGAGGAGGTCCCATGGCGCGCATCGACACCTCGCGCGGGTACGCCCGCGGCGTGCAATCGGCCGTCTACCGTGCGGGCATCGCTGGCGCGCGGCCGGCGGTGCCGACGACGTTCGCGGGTCTCGAGCAGGCGGCGGAACGCACGCTTTCGGCCGAGGCGTTCGCGTACCTCGCCGGCGGAGCGGGCGCCGAGCACACGATGGCCGCGAACACCGAGGCATTCGGTCGGTGGCAGGTGGTTCCGCGGGTGCTGCGGGATGTCGCGGAGCGCGACCTGTCGATCGAACTCCTCGGGCGCCGGCGCGCGACCCCGCTCGTGCTGTCGCCGCTCGGCGTGATGGAGCTCGCCCACCCCGACGCCGATGTCGCGGTGGCCCGAGCCGCGGCGGCGCTCGATGTGCCGTACGTCCTCTCCAACCAGGCGTCCCGCCCCATGGAGGAGGTCGCTGCGGCGATGGGCGACGGCGCCAGATGGTTCCAGCTCTACTGGAGCGCGTCGGACGAGTTGAACGCCTCGTTCCTGCGGCGGGCCGAGGCATCCGGTTGCGAAGCGATCGTGGTCACCCTCGACACGCACCTGCTCGGCTGGCGCACCCGCGATCTCGACCTGGCGTTCCTGCCGTTCACCCGCGGGCAGGGCATCGCGCAGTACACCAGCGATCCCGTGTTCGCCGAGCTGGTGCGCGAGCGTGTGCGGCACGGCGCGCCCGCCGATCCCTCGGCGCCCGCCGTCAAAGTGAACGCGAAGTCGCTCGCGGCCGTCGTCGGCATGGCGCGAGGGGCGCGGCGTGCCGGGCTGGTCGACGGCGGACTCGCCGACGCGGTGCGCTCACCGTTGCCGCGTGCGGCGGTCGAGACGTTCCTCGACGTGTTCGCGGACCCGAGCCTCACCTGGGACGCGCTCGCCAAGGTGCGCGAGTGGACCGACCTGCCCGTGCTGCTGAAGGGCATCGTGCACCCCGACGACGCCGAGCGCGCGGTCGACGCCGGCATGGACGGCATCGTCGTGTCGAACCACGGCGGGCGTCAGATCGACCGGTCGGTGCCCACCGTCGCCGCGCTGCCCGCGGTGGTGGAGCGGGTCGCGGGCCGGGTTCCGGTGCTGCTGGACTCGGGCGTGCGCGGCGGGGCGGATGTCGCGATCGCGCTGTCGCTCGGCGCGACCGCCGTCGGGCTGGGCCGCCCCTACGCGTACGGTCTCGCGATCGCCGGGGCGAGTGGGGTGAGCGAGGTGGTGCGCAACACGATCGCCGAGTTCGACGTCACCCTCGGCCTCGCCGGATGCACGGCCGCCGCCGACCTCGGCCCCGACGTCCTGCGCCCCTCCTCGCCGGTCGAGGAGCGCCCGAGCGGAGCGAGGACGCGCCACGAGACCCGGTGACCGTCACCGGCGCAGGTCATCCCGGGGTTTCGAGAACCGGATGGCCCCGTGCGCGGTCGCCGCGGTCTCAGTCGATGAGGTCGGCGTCGGCGAGCCGCCGCAGCACCTCGCGGCCGGCGGGCGGGCAGCGGTCGGCGTCGCCGGTCGTGACCCAGTGCAGGGCGCCGACCTCCGCCGACGCCCGCGGCGAGGCATCCGTCACCGCCCGGAAGACCCGCATCCGCACGAAGCGCCCGTCGGGCTCGCCGTGCGCCTGGGTGCGCACCTCGAACAGCTCCTCGAGCGCGGCGGGGTCGAGTTCGAGCGCGACCTCCTCGAAGGCCTCGCGTGCAGCCGCCTCGGCCGCGGTCTCGCCGGCGTCGATCTTGCCGCCCGGCATGTAGTGCACCTCGCGTTCGCGCGCGGTGACCATGAGCACGCGGCGGTCGCGGATGAGCGCGATCGCCGCGACGAGCAGGTCGGGAAGGGGCATCCGATCAGCCTAATCAGCCCGGCGACGGAGCCGGCACACCTCACTCGGCCGGCGCCGCTTCGGGCGGCGCCTCGAGTTCGAGCCGCGGTGCGAGCGCGGCGAAGCCGTCGCGAAGCCCGCCGATCAGCGCGTCGGCCACATGCCCGGCGCCCTCGATCGTGATGACCGTGGTGTGCATGCCCGCCTGCTCGGCCGCCGCCGCGTTGCGCTCGACGCCGGCCGCGTACCGCGGGTCCTCGCTGCCGATCGTGAACACCGCCCACGAGTCGGCGTACGGGCCGTGGGCGGCCATGATGTTGGCCGGCTTGGCGGCGTCGTAGGCGGCCTGGTTGCCGCCGAACACGCCGACGAGCGCGTCGGATTCGTCGTCGGCGCCGGGGAACTCCTCACCGGACACCGACAGGATGTTGCCGAAGACGTCGGGATGCCTCGCCCCGAACGACGTGGCGCACTGTCCGCCGTTCGAGTACCCGCCGACGGTCCAGAACCGCGGCTCCGCCTGCACGTTGAGGTTCGCCCGCGCCCACGGCACGACGTCCTGCATCACGTACGTCTCGACCGCGCCCCGCGGCGAGTCGACGCACATCGGATCGATCGTCGGATCCGAGAGCTGGTCGATGACGAGCGCGATCGGCGCGAGGCCCGCGTGCTCGGCCTGGTACGCCTCGAACGTGTCGGCGATGAACGACCCGTCGGGGTCGCCGGGCTGGCCCATCATGAAGATCACCAAGGGCAGTCGCGGTGCGTTCTCGACGAGGGCGGCGGGCGGCAGGTAGAGCTGGGCGGGCCGGGCCGGGAACCCGGATGCCTCGTTCGGGACGCCGCCTTCGACCTCGCCGAGCACCCCGTGCTCGGGCATGCCCTCGGGCGCCTGCCACCACGCGTACAGCGGGCCCTCGGGCGCGGGCGTCGCGGGGTCGGTGGGCGGCGGGGTCGGGCGGATCGGGTCGGCGGTGCTCACGTGCAGCAGCGCCCCGAGGGTGCGATTGATGCCGTAGGCCGCGTTGATCCCGAACGCCGCGGTGGCCGCGAACACGCCGATCGACAGCACGGCGATGAGCTTGCGCCACCACCTCGAGCCCCACAGGTTGAAGATCGCGAGCATGATCGCGGCGAACGCGCCGGCAGTCCAGAGCCATACCGCGTCCTGGACGGGCCCTCCGAACGAGTCGAGCACGTTGACCGCGACCCACACGACGGCCCCGCCGATCAGCGCACCCACGAAGAGCGCGATGAACGCGACCAGGAACCAGCGGATGCTCCACTGCTTCGCCAGCAGGTACAGCACGAGCACACCGCTCACGACGAGCCAGGTCGTGACGAAGGCCGGATCGACGATCCTCATCTCGAGCAACGCGTCCCACACGATCGGTCCTCCCGTCCGAGCGTGGCCTCAGGGTAGCGGTTCGCGCGGGCTCGGTCGTGGCGGGGGTGCGGCGCGCCCGTAGGATGGATCGTGCGCGCGTGTCGCGCATCCTTCCCACCGCCTGCACCATTGGAGCCACCGTGGCCGCACCCAGCCGTCTCGATGCCGTCATCACCCTCGCCCAGCATCGCGGGTTCGTCTTCCAGGCGGGTGAGATCTACGGCGGATCCCGGTCGGCGTGGGACTACGGGCCGCTGGGTGTCGCGCTGAAGGAGAACATCAAGCGCCAGTGGTGGCAGGCGATGGTGCAGGGTCGCGACGACGTCGTGGGGCTCGACTCGTCCGTCATCCTGCCGAAGGCCGTGTGGGAGGCATCCGGCCATGTCGAGGTCTTCACCGACCCGCTCGTCGAGTGCCTGCACTGCCACAAGCGCTACCGCGAAGACCACCTCATCGAGGAGTTCGAGGAGAAGAAGGGCCGCGCCCCGAAGGACGGGCTCGCCGAGATCGTCTGCACGAACTGCGGCACCCGCGGCCAGTGGACCGAGCCGCGCGCGTTCTCGGGCCTGTTGAAGACCTACCTCGGCGTCGTCGACGACGAGTCGGGCCTGCAGTACCTGCGCCCCGAGACCGCCCAGGGCATCTTCGTGAACTTCGCGAACGTGCTGCAGACGGCGCGCATGAAGCCGCCGTTCGGCATCGGGCAGATCGGCAAGTCGTTCCGCAACGAGATCACGCCGGGCAACTTCATCTTCCGCACCCGCGAGTTCGAGCAGATGGAGATGGAGTTCTTCGTCGAGCCCGGCACCGACGAGGAATGGCACCAGTACTGGATCGACCAGCG
Source organism: Agromyces larvae (assembly GCF_022811705.1). Classification (NCBI taxonomy): domain Bacteria; kingdom Bacillati; phylum Actinomycetota; class Actinomycetes; order Micrococcales; family Microbacteriaceae; genus Agromyces; species Agromyces larvae. The sequence goes on from NZ_CP094528.1 coordinate 3,240,131, forward strand.
TTTCGCCTGGTACGTCGACCTCGGCATCGACCCCGAGAACCTGCGCCTGTTCGAGCACCCGAAGGAGAAGCTCAGCCACTACTCGAAGCGCACCGTCGACATCGAGTACAAGTTCGGCTTCGCCGGTGGCGACTGGGGCGAGCTCGAGGGCGTCGCGAACCGCACCGACTTCGACCTGACCACGCATTCGAAGCACTCGGGCAAAGACCTCTCGTACTTCGACCAGGCGAAGAACGAGCGCTGGGTGCCCTACGTCATCGAACCCGCGGCGGGCCTCACCCGGTCGCTCATGGCGTTCCTCGTCGACGCGTACCACGTGGAGGAGGTGCCGAACGCGAAGGGCGGCACCGACAGCCGCACCGTGCTGAAGCTCGACCCGCGCCTCGCTCCGGTGAAGGCCGCCGTGCTGCCGCTGAGCCGCAACGAGAAGCTGTCGCCGGTCGCCCGCGAGCTCGCCGCGAACCTGCGCAAGTTCTGGAACGTCGACTTCGACGATGCTGGCGCGATCGGCCGCCGCTACCGCCGCCAGGACGAGATCGGCACCCCGTTCTGCATCACGGTCGACTTCGACTCGCTCGACGACCAGGCCGTCACCGTGCGCGACCGCGACACCATGCAGCAGGAGCGCGTGCCGCTCGAGGGCCTGCAGGCCTACCTCGCCACGCGCCTCATCGGCGCGTAGCGACCGCACCACCGGATGCCTCGGGCGACTGCCGCCCGAGGCATCCGTGCGTTCCCGGCGCAGCTCAGCGCACGCCGTCGCGCACGTCGCGCACGAAGGCGGTGACGTGCTCGCGCAGCGCGTCGATGCGCCGCTGCCTGGCGGCCTCGCGGTCGAAGCCGGTGTACGCGAGCGGCGGGAGCTTGCGCACGTTGCGCGAGCACTCGAACCCGGCGCACACGAGGGTGCCGATGGTGTCGCCTCGGCGTCCGGCCTCGCCCGCGCGCTTCGCGGTGTAGAACACGACGTCGTTCGGCAGGTGCACGTCTTCGCACCACGAGCACTGCGGCCGGGTGCGGATGCGACCGTCGGCCTTGCGCAGCAGGATGCCGACCGGCTCGCCGTCGATGATCGCGATCACGTACGCCTGCTGCGACAGCTTGCGGTCGCGCCAGCCGAGGTAGTCGAGTCGGTCCCAGTCGAGTTCGGCGAAGCCCTCGGGCAGGGTGAGGATGCTGCGTTCGCGCTTGGAGGCGTTCACGAACGATGCGCGGATGGTCGGTTCGGTGATGGGGTGCATGGATGTCTCTCTGGCGGCCGTGGCGGCGCGCCTGTCTCGTCGCTCTGATCAGGGATGCCCCGGCGCGGCGTGTCGGCGCGCGGCGGGTACGCGAAACGAGGCCGCGCCGCAGGCGCAGCCCCGGGGCGCGGTCATCTCAGGTCGGCGCGGACGCCGACGACCTCCTGACGAACGGATGCATGCACGGAGGAGACCCTACACCCGGCGGCCTGGGGGCTCCCTGGCCAGCCGGCCACCCGGCCACCCGCGACCACGGTCGATCCGTGCGACCGAGCGCGGGCCGGATGCGCCTTGCTGACGCGAATCGACCTCGGTCGGCGCTGACCGCGCTCACCGGGCTCACCGGGCGGCGGACCACTCGCGGCGGAGGATGCCGTAGACCGCAGTGTCCTCCCACTCGCCGTCGTGGTACTCCTCTTCGAGAAGGGTCGCCTCGCGGCGCATGCCGAGCCGCTCGCAGAGCCGGGCGGATGCCTCGTTGCGGGCGTCGAGCTGCGCGTGCACGCGGTGGGGGCGCAGGTCGCGGAACGCGAGGCCGAGCACGGCGCGAGCGGCTTCGACCGCCAGCCCGCGGCCCTGGAACCCGGGGTGCACGACCCACCCGATCTCGAGCTGCGCGTGCTGCACGCTCGTGACCCGAAGCATGATGTCGCCGACCACGCGGTCGCCGCCGTGCGCCCGATCGGGAGCGTCGGGCGAGGTCGTCGGCTCGCCGACGAGCCCCATCGCGAGGAAGAGGGCGTCCTCGTCGCGTTCGAGGCGGTGCAGCCCGGCGCGCTTGGCGGTGTGCGCGAACCCCTCCTCACGGGTGCGCTCGGGCCACGGGATGTAGCGCAGCACCTCGGGCAGCCGTTGGTACTCCCAGACGTCCCACCGGTCGGACTCGGCGAGCGGGCGCAGCACGAGCCGCTCGGTGCGCAGCGGAGCGTCGAACAGGATGTTCGCGTCGTAGGGCAGGCGCAGGTCGGGCGCGTCGGTCGAGGGCACGGCTCGACGCTACCGCGCACCCCCGACGGGCGCGCGGCCCACGGCGCGGGCGGCGCAGCGAATCAGGAGGCGTCGCGGTGGGCGCGGCGGTCGGACGGTTCGGATGCCTCGACGGCGGTCGCGGCATCCGCCTCGTCGGCGCGCACGCCGAACAGCGCCTCGACCGCGTCGATGAACGCGCGCTGCTCGCCGTCGCGCGCGAGCTGCCGCGACCGCACCATCGGCGTATGCAGCAGCCGGCCCGCCATGTGACGCAGCGCCTCCTCGATGCGGCCGTCGGCGTCGCCGCGCGAGCGGGCGCGTTCGATCTCGCCGTCGAGCAGGTCGAACACATGCGACCGCAGCGCGACGACGGTGGGGGCGAGGTCGAGCTCGCCCGCGACGTCGCCGAACTTGCGGGCGGCCCGGGCGACGATCTCGCGCGCCTCGTCGGTGGAGCCGAACTCCTCCATCGGGGCGTGGAACTTGATGGTCTCGAGGTCGAGCAGTTCGACCCCGACGAGCTCGGTCACATCGTGGTCGACGTTGCGCGGCAGGCCGAGATCGATGACGAGCTGGCGGCGTTCGATCTCGGGCGCCACCTCGACGGCGCCGATCGTCGGCAGCGCCGTCGCGCGGGCGAGCAGCTCGCGACCCTCGGCGAGCATCGCCCGATCGAGCACGTGCGTCTCGATCGTGGTGCAGGTGACGATCACGTCGGCCGCCGCCGCGGCGCGGGCGTAGTCGTCTGCGGCGACGGCCGGCAGGTCGTGCGATGCGGCGAACCGCGCGCCGTGACCGGACGGCGAGTACACCGAGACATCCGTGACGCCGCGGTCGCGCAGCGCCGCCAGGGAGGCGCCGGCGTACCGGCCGGTGCCGATCAGCAGGACGCGCGTCTGCGCCCAGTCGGTGATGCGGCTCTCGGCGAGCTCGAGTGCGAGACGCACGAGCGAACGGCCCTCGCTGCCGATGCCGGTGCGGTTCTTCACCTTGCGCGACGTCTGCGACGCACGCTGGAACAGCCGCTCGAGCTCAGGGGTGGTGGTGCCCTCCCGATGCGCGGCCTCGAGGGCGCGACGGACCTGCCCGGCGATCTCGCCCTCGCCGACGACGACGGATTCGAGACCGGATGCCACGGCGAACAGGTGGGCGGCGACGGCGTTGCCGTGCGCGAACCCGAACGTGCTGCGCAGCGCCTCGGCATCGACGCCCGCGACCTCGCCGACGGCGTGGATGGCACCGTGCACCGCGTCGACCGGCGACTCGCCGTCGACCTGATCGAGGTCGAGGTAGGCCTCGAATCGGTTGCACGTCGCCACGACGACGGCGCCCTGCACGGCCTCGTGGCCGGTGATCATGCGGCGGGCTGCACCTTCGGCCGTCGCAGAGAGACGCTCGAGCAGATCGAACCCGGCGTTCTTGTGACTCGCGGTGAAGCAGATGAGCACCGCACGATTCTACAAGCTGTGGAATGCCGTGCTGAACAGGGTGGGGACGGTCAGCGGTGCGCGGCCGCGAGACCGCGGCCGGCGCCGGCCGCGGCGAGCTGTTCAGCCGTGATGACGGGGATCGGCGACGTGAGCGGCGGGAGCTCGAGGCCCTCGGCCGCGAGCGCGGCGCGATGCTCGGCCTTCCACCCGCGCACGGTGGCGTAGAACTGCTCGTCGGGGAGCACGAACCCGAACGCGCGGTCGCTCGCGAGGACCAGCGGCACCTCGAGGCTCGACCCGCCACGGCGCACCCGCAGCACGGCGACCGGCACGCTTCGGGCGCCGGCCGCGATGCGGTCGCAGCGGATGTTGCGGATCTCGCGCCACGCGAACGAGACGACCGGGCGGGGGCGTCGGCTGCCGCGCCAGAACACGATGCCCGTGGCATCCGCGACGATCGAGAAGTGCGGACCGAGCCGGCCCTGCGTTCCGAGTTCGCCGAGTGCGGTCGTGAGCATGGGAGTGCGCAGGCTGGTGGTCACGGTCGCGCCGAGCGACGACTCGAGCGCCCGTCGGCGAGTGCGGTCGCGGGCGTGCAGACGCAGGCGGCGCAATGCGAGCACGACCACGAACACGACGGATGCCGCGCCGAGCGCGAGGGCGGCTCGGCTCGCCGGCACGCCCGGCAGTTTTGCGATGGCTCGCTCGACCATGGGGCCTGCGGCGATGAGCACGGCGACGAGGGCGGCCGCAGCCAGACCGATCAGGACGGTGGGGACTGCGCGTCGTGCGGGTGACACGTCTTCGGTCACGATGGTCTCCGGGGGGAGCGGAGGCGCACGGCTGGGGCGGCCGTACGTCGTCGTGCGGGGGACACGACCTTCACGACTGTAGACCCGGGAGGCCCGATCGGCGCAGCTTTCCGCTGGTTTTCGGCCCGTGTCCCGCAGTGCGTCGGGCGAGCGCGGAGTTGTCCACAGGCGATCCGACGAGGTCGAGGGGGATGTGCTTCGATGGCCGGGGCCGCGCGCCGTGCATCCTGGTGGCACCGGGCCGAAGCACCCTCTCGTGCATCTTCGAACCCTTCGAAAGGGGCACCATGCGCTCGCGCATCCTCGTCGTCCTCGCGGCTGTGGCCGTCGCCGCCGGCATCTTCGGCACCGCAGCACCCGCCTCCGCCGCGACGGCGCCGTGTCGTCAGTACGTGTACGGCTACGGCGGCACCGGCAACTGCGTGAAGGCCATCCAGGCGCTCGTGAGCACGTCGAGCACGGTGAACGCAGCCCGCCCCGACATCCGCACCCCCATCGCGCGGGACGGGTCGTTCGGCAAGATCACCCTCGGCGCGATCCGCACCTACCAGTCGGTCAACCACCTCCAGGTCGACGGCGTCGTCGGCCCGCAGACCTGGACGCGCCTCTGCAGCACCGGCTACTACTGGGGCTCTGACATGCAGCTGAAGGCCGACTACCAGTGGGCGAAGAAGTACGCGTGCTGACCCGTTGACCCGGTCGTTCCTCTCAGCCCGGGTAGGCGAGAATGTGCGGGTGATCCTTCCTCCGCAGCATCCGCTCTCGGCCGGCTCGACCTCGGATTCGCGACTCGTGCGCGCCTATCGCGGGGAGCGGAGCGACACGACCCCCGTCTGGTTCATGCGGCAGGCCGGGCGTTCGCTGCCCGAGTACCGCGACCTGCGGGTCGGCACGCGGATGCTCGACGCCTGCCTCGACCCGGCGATGGCGGCCGAGATCACCCTGCAGCCCGTGCGCCGCCACCGGGTCGATGCGGGCATCTTCTTCAGCGACATCGTGGTGCCGCTGAAGCTGGTGGGCGTCGACGTCGAGATCCAGCCGGGTCGGGGGCCGGTCTTCGGCAAGGGCTATGCGGATGCTTCGGCGATCGCCGAGCTCACCGCGATCGATCCGGCGATCCTCGATGAGAAGAGCGGTCCGATCACCGAGGCCGTCGAACGCACGATCGCGGAGCTGAGCACGACCGCTCCTGCGGGCCGAGAGACGGGTGCGACGCCGCTCATCGGATTCGCCGGCGCCCCCTTCACCCTCGCGGCCTACCTCGTCGAGGGCGGGCCCTCGAAGGACCACCTCGCGGCGCGCACGCTGATGCACGCAGACCCGGGCGCCTGGCGCGACCTGATGCACTGGACGGCCGAGCTGACCGGGCGGTTCCTGCGCACCCAGGTGCTCGCCGGGGCCTCGGCGGCGCAGCTCTTCGACTCGTGGGCTGGCGGGCTGTCGCTCGCCGACTACGAGCAGCATGTCGCCCCCGCCTCGGCGCGGGCGCTCTCGTTCGTGCACGACCTCGCGTACGAGACGACGGATGCCTCGGGCGAGGCCCCCGGCAGCACCGTGCCCGTGATCCACTTCGGCGTCGGGACGGGCGAATTGCTCGGTGCGATGCGCGGCGTCGGAGCCGATGCGGTCGGCGTCGACTACCGGGTGCCGCTCGACGTCGCCGCGTCGCGGGTCGGCGACGGCGTCCCGCTGCAGGGCAACCTCGACCCGGCGCTGCTCGCGGCGCCCTGGCCGGTGCTCGACGCGGCGGTGCGCGACGTGCTGCGGCGCGGTCGGGTCGCCCCCGGCCACGTCTTCAACCTCGGGCACGGCGTGCCGCCCGAAACCGACCCGACCGTGTTGACCCGGGTGGTCGAGCTCGTGCACGAGGCCGGCGCGTGAGCGAGGCATCCGAGCTCCCCGGAGCATCCGAGGCATCCGAGCTCCCCGAAGCGGTGCAGCCGGCCGAACCCGACCACCGCTCGGCCGACGTGGTGGTCGTCGGCGGCGGCGCGGCCGGCCTGGTCGCGGCGCTCGAGTGCGCCCGGATCGGGCTGCACGTCATCGTGCTCGAGCGACGCGATCGGGTGGGCGGCTGCGTCGCCCGCATCGACCTCGACGACCTCGCCCTCGACGCGGGCGCCGAATCGTTCGCGACCCGCAACGGCTCGGTCGCGGCCCTCGTCGAACGGCTCGGACTGGGCGATCGGGTCGAGTCGCCGAACCCCGCGGGGGCCTGGCTGGCGTGGGGCCGGGGCGACGAGGTCGCGGCGGCGCCGCTGCCGAAGACGGGCGTGCTGGGCATCCCGGCGAACCCGCTCGGCGAGGACGTGCGCGCGATCATCGGCTGGAGCGGCGCGTGGCGCGCATATGCCGATCGCGTGATGCCGATCCTGCGCATCGGCCGCGCCCGCAGTCTCGGGCAGCTCGTGCGCTCGCGCATGGGCGCCGCGGTGCTCGACCGGCTCGTCACGCCGATCTCGGCGGGCGTGTACTCGGCGAACCCCGACGACCTCGACCTCGACGTCGTCGCACCCGGGCTGAACGAGGCGATGACCCGCACCGGCTCGCTCTCGGGCGGCGTCGCCCAACTCGTCGGCTCGCGTCGTGCCGGCAGCGCCGTGCTCGGCCTGCGCGGCGGCATGCACACCCTCGTCGAGGCGCTCGTCGCCGAGCTCGACCGGTTCGGCGTCGAGGTCGTCACCGGCGCCGAGGTCACCGGCCTCGAGCGGCACCGGTCGGATGCCACGACCTCCGCCGAACCGGCCGGAACCGCCGGCGCCGGCTGGCGCGCGCGGGCCATCGCCTCCGACCGCGACCTCCTCGTCGACGCGCGCTTCGCGATCCTCGCCGCCCCGGCCCGCACCTCGCGCCGGCTCCTCACCGACGCCGTCGAGGGCTGGGCGGACGCGAGCGACTGGCCGGCCGCGGCATCCGTGGAGCTCGTGACGCTCGTGCTCGACGCGCCCGCCCTCGATGCCGCGCCGCGCGGAACCGGCGTGCTCGTGGCCGAGGGCACGCCCGGAGTGTCGGCCAAGGCGCTCACGCACGCGACGGCGAAATGGCCGTGGCTCGCCGAGCAGGCGGGCGGCCGCCACGTCGTTCGGCTGTCGTACGGTCGCGCCGGCGCCGCCAACCCGCTCGACGGGCTCGACGCCGACGCGGTCGCCGCGCTCGCGCTCGCCGACGCGTCCACGCTGCTCGGCGTGCCGCTCGACGCCTCGATGCTGCGCGCCTCGGGTCGCACCGCGTGGCGCGACGCGCTCTCGCACGCGTCCCTCGGGCAGCGCGAACGCGTGCGGGCGCTCGAGGCGGCGCTCGCCGCGGAGCCGGGCATCGAGGCGACGGGCTCGTGGATCGCGGGCACCGGGCTCGCTTCCGTCGTGCCGCACGCGCGCGACGCAGCCGGCCGCATCCGGCAGCTCGCGGTGCAGGAGGGTCACGCTCCCGCGGCGGACTGAGGGTGTCATCCCCGGACGCTGGCGGTTGTGTCGAGCAATAGCTGCCCCGACCCGCGGATAAGCGCGATTCGGTGAGCGCAGCCAAACCGTTCTCAAGTTGGCCGCGTGGGGAGCCACCTCCGCGAGGGTCGCTCGTGCGACTGGGCCAGGACCGAAGCGGCGCACAAATGTCTGCGCCGTCCGGAACGGAGGCGCGGATCGATGCCAGAGAAACAGCGAACATACACCTTGCTGCGTTCTTGATGGCTCTGACTAGCCCCTGTTATGGGGTACGCGCTAGGGGTCCTGGAGAGCCTAGATTCCTGCTCACGTTCCCTACAACGTGGAGGTTGGCTTGGACGTTCGGCGCCGCTTGGTCGATGTGATGATTGCTTCGGTGCTGTCGGTGGTGCTGGTGGGTGCCTTGGCGCAGCCGGTGACTGCGGCGGAGCTGGCTCAGCCGACTGAGCCTAACGGTACAGTCGTCGAGCCGTTGTTGCCCGACGAGTCGGAGCCAGTTGATGAAGCGGCGGGTGAAGTGGTCGAGCCGGCGGATCCTGCCGGCGATTCCCTTTTGTCGCCGCTCGCGTCGGAGCCTCCGGTTACGTTGGAGGAGAGTCCTGGCGGGGGACGAGATGAGGCTGGCGCGGACCAGCCGGGGTTGGAAGATTTCGATCCTCTCTCCGCCAGAGTCGTTGCGCGGGAGGCGTTCTCGCAGACGTTCGCAGCAGAGGACGGTTCGCGCGTAACGCAGTTCTCGGATGTTCCGCTGAACGTACGCGTTGATGGCGAGTGGAAGCCGGTGTCGACGGAGCTGGCGGGTCGCGGCGCGTTCGGATGGTTGGGTATGGGAGGTGCGGAGGTCCGGGACCATCCGTTGCGACCGGTGTTCGCGGAGCGGGCCGATGAGGCCCCGCTCTTGATGGTTTCTCAGGGTGGACAAAGGGTCGGTTTCACGTTGGTCGGGGCGTCGTCGGCGCGGATGTCGCGGGATCTGGCGCCGTGGTCTGGTGAGAAGGGCCGGGTGGTATATGCCGATGTGTTCCCGAACACTGATCTGGTGTACGAGGTCGAACAGACAGGCGTGAAGGAGTTGTTCCAACTGGCGAAGGCGCCAGGTCGAAAGGGCGTGTCCTCGTGGCAGTGGCGGGTCGACGCGCCAGGTCTGCATCTGCGGGAGGATCCGGACACGGGGGAGATCGTGTTTGAGGAGGCATCGGGCCGAGTGCGGATGGTGATGCCCCGTCCGACGATGTGGGACTCCTCGGGCGCGTTGGGTGAACGGGCGAACGAGCAGGCCAACGTTGACGCGACAGTGGTGCGTGACGGTGACGGGTGGAATCTGACGTTGCGGCCGGATCGTGCATGGTTGAACGCGAAGGATCGTGTTTATCCGGTGATGGTCGACCCAGTGGTGTATCAGTTCGGTGCTTCTGAAACGCATGCGTACAAGACGAACGGGCAGTACAACCACAACTACGGTGTCCAGGTCGGGAACACGAACGGGACCGGCACATGGCGGACGATGGCATTGTTCAGTTGGGGGGAGATCGCCGGTAAGCAGGTCACGGACGCGGCAATCGCGCTAGGCAACCAGTCGGATGACTCCACTACGACGGAGCGGTGGGGCGGATTGTACGCGTCGAACAACTTCCAGTACGAGTCACTTGGCGGATATCTCGGGTCAGCTCACTATTGGCATGGCGGCGGCGAGATTGTGGATCTAGATTTTGCGCAAGCAATGGCGTCGTGGACCGCTGGTGGCTCCACCGCGATGTGGTTAACGTTCACCGGCGCTGAGATCGCTGATTTCACGTACAAGCACTATCGCCAGTACGACCTGTTCGTGGCGTGGAAGGAGTACCCCCGGCCGGGAACTTTGGCGGCGGGTGCACCGGCCGCGAACGCGGTGAACACATCGTTGACACCGACACTGAAAGTGGACGGGTACTCCTTTCCAGCGGGCACGATTGGACAGCACTGGTTCAAGGTGTCGGAGAATCCGAACCCAGACGTAAATCCGGTGTTCTCAACCGGCTGGCAGGCATCCGATTCGGTGAAGGTGCCCGAGACGGTGCTGTTGCCCGGACGAACGTACTACTGGAAGGCGTACGTCCGGGACGACTGGGACAGTCACTTGAACGTGTCGACTCAGCGCGGATCAGCAACCTGGGCGTTCACAACGGCGTCGGTGCCGGTGGCTGCGGCTGCGACGGCGTCCCCTAGCGACGGGGCGGTGGTCGTATCGACGCAGCCGACCTTGTCGGTCGTAGCGCCCGCGAATCCGGCGGGGCGTACATTGAAGTATCGATTCCGAGTCGCGACGGGTGGGGACTCGCGGACTGGTGGGGTGTTGTTGTCGAACTGGTTGGATACTCCGACCTGGACCGTGCCGGCTGGTTCGTTGCAGAGCGGAACGACGTATTCGTGGACGGCGTTGACGAAAGACCAGGGGTACGGGGTGGAGTCGCCGACGCCTTGGGTCAGCCGATTCACGGTGGACGCCAGACTGGGGGTCTCGGGCCCGTTCCCTGTCGGCGTAGCCGGGCCTGTCGCGGTGAACCTGGCGTCTGGGAACGTGTCGGTGTCGTTCAGCTCACCCACCGTGTCCACGGTTGGTGGACCGATGGGGATGTCGTTCACCTACAACTCAAAGCACTCGTCGAATGCGGGACTGCGCGGTGAGTACTTCGACGCGACGACTTCCGCCGGGCAACCGCAGACATGGGATTTCGCGAAGGCGAATCGGGTGCTCGCACGGACGGACACGCAGGTGCGCTTCCAGTGGGGAATTGGGTCACCGGGCGAGGGGGTGCCGGTCGAGGTCTTCATGGCCCGTTGGAGCGGATTCGTGACACCGCCTTCGGCAGGAACCTACACGTTCGGAGTGGTGCGTGATGATGGTGCGCGGCTGGACGTTGATGGCAGCAGAGTCCTTGATCAGTGGACGAACACGGCACCCGTTGGGGTCCAATGGGGGACCGCGAAGACGCTCGCAGCCAGGCCGGTGCCTTTGAAACTGGAGTACTTCGAGAACGCCGGAGCTGCGGTTATCGAGTTGTGGGTGAGAACCCCTGACGGCAGTGAGGCCCCGGTTCCTGCGTCGTGGTTCACGAAGTCGGCTGAGATCCTCCCGGACGGCTGGGCGTCGTCGACGTTCATGAGTGGTGATCTCGGCACGTTCACGAGGGTCCGCGTCGAGGAGGGATCTGTGACGCTCTTGGATCAGCAGGGAGGAACGCACGCGTATACGAAACAGCCGAACGGTGGGTATGCGCCTCCCCCCGGTGAGACCGGTGTCGTCACGATCACGGGTGACGGGCGTGTGTCGTTCACGGACGGCGCTGGAGTGGTTCATGTGTTCCGCGCCGACGGTGCGATCGAGCAGGTAACCAGCCCGCTTGACGCGAAGAAGCCGGCGCAGCCCTCGATCGAATACCGCGCCGACGGCCGAGTTCAGCGCACGTTCGACCGGTTGGGTGGGATGACCGCGCCGCGAGAGGTGTGGTACTTCTATGGTGGCGACCAGGTTGCGGGCCCGCTCACCGGCGCAGACAGTGATGGCTCGGGCAAGGCGTGCCCGCCCGCGACAGCTGGCGCACCCGAGGCGCCGGCAGGATTGCTGTGCCGAATCGTATATCCCGGGCATGTCCCAGGCATGGCCGACACGACGCGACTGTTCTACGATGCCGAGAAACGGTTGATCGGCATTCAAGACCCAGGGAACGAAGAAGTCTCCTTCGGGTACGACGGCGAACGCCGGCTGACATCGATCCGGGACGCGCTGCAGACCGACTGGTTGCGCGCGAACCCGAGCCGTGACGCCGGGCCCACGAACCGGACCAGCATCACCTACGATACGACCGGTCGGGCGAGCACGGTGACTCTTGCTGCACCCGACGGCACGACAATCGCGTCGCAGTCCACGTACAGGTACACGTATGGGGAGGCGTCGACTACGTATGTCGATGTCACTGGTCAAGACGAGTGGGGCGTGCCTGCGACCGGTCACACGCGCACCGTGGTTTTCGACGAGGCCTGGCGTACCATCTCGGATTCCAGCCCATCAGGCTTGACCGCGACGACGGTGTGGAATGCGAAAGACCAGATGCTGTCCCGCACAGATCCGTTGGGACGAATGTCGACCGTGATCTACGACCAGCAGGATCGGGTGACCGACGGGTACGGCCCAGCGCCGGGCACTTGCTTCGGGCCGGACCGTCGCCCCCTGGCCAACACAGCGACGGAGTGCGGGATCACTGCGGCCCACTCCTCCACCCGTTACGACGAGGGGATGGTCGGATTGAACGCACAATGGTTTGACAACCTGCAACTTGCAGGAGTTCCCAAAGCGTTCAGCCTCGGGATCCCCGCGATCGCTGACGGCAGCATCGACAAAGACTGGGCCGGAAACGCCCCGATCGCCGGAATTCCGACCACGAACTGGTCGGTGCAGTTCACCGGCACGATCACGTTCCCAACCGCGGGCTTGTACCAGTTCCAGACCTATTCAGATGACGGCTCCCGCGTCTGGGTCGATGACAATCTCACCGTCGACTACTGGCGTGCCGGTGCGTGGAGCGCGTCACCTGTTGGGGTCTTTACCCCGACCGCTGCTGGGGAGGTCGCTCGGATCCGTGTCGCGTTCTTCCAATCGACCGGTCCCTCCGCGCTGACGTTGACCTGGAAGAAGCCAGGGGACACCACCTTCACTAAGGTGCCTGGGGAGGCGCTTGCCCCGGCGTATAACTTGGCGACCTCATCCACGACGGACGACTCGACCAATGGTCGACCGGATCCCGCTGTGCCCGCCATCACGACGGCGACCTCATTTGGCGCAGCCCCCTGGCTTGGCCTCCCATCGACGTCGACCGTCGACCCGGCCGGCATCAACCTTCGCACGGCGACCAGTTATGACGATCTGAATCGGCGAACTTCGCGAATGCTGCCGGCCGGTGTCGCAGCAGGAGCCACCGTGGAGCAGGCAGGAACCGTTTACGCCTACTACGGCGACACGCAGACCATCGCGCAGGCACTGCCCAGCGATCCAGCCATCTCCGACGCGGATGCGAAGATCTGTGGGATCGACGAAACCACTCCGCAGAACGGGGCGCTCAAGTCTGCGACCTCGCCACCGGCAGCCGACGGGTCCCGGGTCGTGACACAAACCATCCACGATGTATGGGGCCGGCAAGCCGGTGCAAAGCGCACAGGAGACGCGGGATGGACGTGCACCCGGTACGACGCACGCGGTCGCACAATCCAGGTCGACTACTCTGCCTATGCAGAGAGTCCGGCCCGAACCGCCGTGTTCGAGTACGCGGTCGGTGGGAATCCCCTTAAGCAGACTGCGAGCGACCAAGCTGGAGACATACAGACCGAGAGCGACATACTCGGCCGTCCGATCAGCTACACGGACGTGTGGGGCGTCACGACTACGATCGAGTACAACGTTCTCGGGCAACCCGTTACCTCAACCGTCACACCACCGGGCGGCACATCCATGGTCTCCGAGGTCACCTACAACACTGACGGGCAAGTCGAGTCGATTGCCATCGACGGCCGCCCGCTGGCCGACGCGGAATACCACTCAGGCGAGCTACGTGTCGTCAACTACGGCAACAACACCGCGCTGGCTTCAAACCTGAAAGACGAAGCGGGTCGATCCATTTACGCCATGTGGGCATTCGAACTCGACGCTCCCATTGTCCCTGAGAATGCGAGCCCCCTGGAAGACACGGTGGCATCGCTCGCCTTGCGCTCCCAATCCGGTCGCGTGACTGGGCACGCGATCATGACTCCCGGCTCGTGGACTCAGCCCGACACCTACTCGTTCGACGCCGCGGGCCGGCTGACGCGCGCCGTCCTCGCGGGACAGACGATCGACTATGCGTTTGCCGCAAGCGGAGGGTGCGGGTCAAACACCCGCGCCGGTGCAAATGGGAACCGCACAAGCTGGAAGGTGACTCCCTCAGGCGGGCAGGCGCGGACCACGACGTACTGCTACGACCAGGCCGATCGGCTCATCTCGACTACGGTGACGGGTACCTTTCCTGTAGGCGAAACTCCTTCACCGGTGAATGCGGGAATCGCCGCTTCCAACTTGGCCTACGACGCGCACGGGAACACGACCAGACTCGTCGACCAGGAGCTTGAGTACGACGTGGCCGACCAGCACGTCGCAACCGAGCTCGCCGATGGCACCCGAGTCGAGTACATGCGGGACGTGGTCGGCCGGATCGTGCAACGCACGCAGATCGGTGGTGAGAACCCGGGCACGACCCGATATGGGCACACCGGCGGTGGGGACGGTGCTGCATTGATCTTGGACGCCGGGAACACTGTGGTCCAGCGAATCCTGTCCCTTCCGGGCGGCGCAACCGTCACGCTAGGCGAGACCGAAACCTGGTCGTATCCGAACCTCCACGGCGATATCCTCGTGACCGCCGACAGCTCCGGCACCCGGACCAGCGAGCCCTACCGGTATGACCCGTTCGGCCAACCAATCGACCGCGCAACCGGGCTAACCGGTACGACCCGCGCCGATGACACCGGGCCCGACAACGCGCATGGCGATGCGGACTACGGATGGTTCGGCCAACATCGGAAACTCACCGAGCATGTGGGAAGTGTCTTCACGATCGAAATGGGGGCTCGCCAATACGTTCCCGCGCTCGGCCGATTCCTCGAAGTTGACCCCGTCGAGGGCGGCGTCACCAACAGTTACGACTATCCAGCAGACCCCATCAACAAGATCGACCTGAGTGGCACGGAGGAGTGGTGGATCTCTGCCGCCAAATTCGTTACCGACTCACCCGTGGCGCAGGCGGCGCTCTTTGCGTGCGGGTTCATGGTGGGCGCCATTTCGGTCGCTTGCGGCGCGATCGAAGGGGCGGCCTACGCTGCACAGGGGCGCTGGGTTGAAGCGGGGTTGAGCGTAGCCGGCGGATTTTTGGGAGCTGGGGTTGGCATCGCCCTCAAGGCGGGGGCCAAACGGGTTGCCGTCGCCGCCGCCCGCGAGATCCCGATGGCGACTCGCGCACTGAGCCTGAGGCTCGAACGAGGTGCAACGACGATGTACTTGAAGCAGACTGAGGTGGCTCGAAACGCCATTGGACATCTCGTCGGCACGCTCCCGGGTACCTTGTATACGCCGCCGAGTGCTCACGGAAGCGTTTCGCGAGCGTACGTTCAGTACAGCGGCGGAAGGAGTATCGCCTGGTGATCGCGACTGCTCGAGCCACGCGCCTGTGGCATCTCGGAAACGGGGGAAGAGTCGTTGCCGTCATGCTGTGGGGTTCGTTGCTAGTCTGCTCCATCATCGGTGGCGCCCTCTCCGCCCTGGGTGACCCGTGGACCTGGTTTCTCCTTCTCGTCAGCGTCGGGTTCCTTGTTCGTAGCGTGTTCTTCCGGGTCGAACTTCGCGAGCGCGAGGTGCTTGTCGTGTCCTGGTTGCGGACATACAAGATCCCGAGACACGACATCGAGAACGTGCTGGTCGGGAGGTACTCGGGTGCGCTGACCCGGTTCACGAGCAGCGGCTTCTTCAGTCGAGTCTTCTGGACCGTGGGGTTCGCCGTGGACCATGGCGACGACCGGTCCTACCCCGTCACCTTGCTTCCGCGACGCAGCGTGGAGCGCGCGGCTGCTCAGCTGGGCCAGAGCCTGGGCGTTGCGGTGATCGGATCGACTTGGACGTAGGTGCCGCTGGATGACAGCCAAGCACTCTTCCGCTCGACGATCTCCGAGCTGGGCGGGGTGCAGACGCTCGACTGAGCGGCGTCGGCGCGCATCGTCGTGGCAGGCTGGGGTGGCCGCGGCACGGGGCAGCGGGGTGAAGGGAACACTGCGGGATGGAATCGAGGACACTGCTGCACGACCGGCTGCGCGCCGCCGGCATGACCGACATCGTCTCGATCGAGCCGGCAACGGGCGGACTCGCGGCGACGGCGGGCGTCGCGCGCTCTGCCGACGGGGCTGCGCTGTTCGTCAAGTCGTTCGACGAAGCTCCGTCGGCGGGCGCCTTCGAAGCCGAGGCCGAAGGCCTCGATGCCGTGCGCCGGCTCGGTGGCGTGGCAACGCCCGAGGTGTTGCTCGCGACCCGCGACGTGCTGGTGCTGGAGGCGTTGCGCCCTCGGCCCGACTCGGAGGCCTTCTGGACGCGGCTCGCGCACACGCTGGCGCACCTGCACCTGAGCACGATGCATCCGCGGTTCGGATGGCACCGCGACAACTCGCTCGGCCGCCGCCGACAGGTCAACACCTGGGAAGACGACGGGTTCGAGTTCTTCGCCAGTCACCGGCTGCTGCGGTGGCTCGACGAGCCGCGCGTGCAGGCCGCGCTCGACAGCGCCGATCGCGCCGCGCTCGAGCGGCTGTGCGCCCGGCTCCCCGAGCTGCTGCCCGAGCGCCCCGCATGCCTCACGCACGGCGACCTGTGGGCCCAGAACGTGATGTCAACGCACGACGAGCGTCCAGCGCTCATCGACCCGGCGGTCTCGTACACGTGGGCCGAGGTCGACCTCGCGCACCTCTGGACCACCGCGCCGCCGCCCGAGGCTCGCGCCTTCTTCGACCTGTATGCGGAACTCACCTCGCTCGACGCGGGCTGGCGCGAGCGGATGCCGATCATCCAGTTGCGCCAGCATCTCGCGGTGATCGCCCAGTTCGACCACGACTGGGGTGCAGCCGAGATCGTGCGCGCCACGCTCGCGCCCTTCCGCCGACGCTGACACCGAGCTCCCAGTCGCATGGCCGCAGCGGAATATGAATCCGCGCAACCCCCTTGCTCCCGGTGGTGCGGGGTCTACGCTGGAGAGACGTCGCCGATCCCTGGGCGACCGGATTGGGGTGGACATGAAGGGCAAGATCCTCTTCGTCGTCGGACTCGGCGTCGGGTACGTGCTCGGCACCCGCGCGGGGCGCGAACGCTACGAGCAGATCAAGCGCGCCGCCGAGGGCGTGTGGAACCAGCCCGCCGTGCAGCAGGGCGTCGGCACGGTCAAAGACTTCGCGCTATCGAAAGTCGGCGACCTGAGCGACACCGTGCTCGACAACGTGAAGCAGTTCATCGGCTCGGCGACCAAGCCGAGCGGCGGCGGGTCGTCGGAGTTCCGTCGCGCCGCCGAGAAGGCGGCCACCGGGGTCTCGGATGCCGCCAAGCGCGCGGCCGACGGCGTCTCCGATGCCGTGGAGGATGCGGCCGACGCCGTCGAGGATGCGGCCGAGCGGGCCGACAAGGCGAAGTCGTCGAGCCGTTCCACGGCATCGAAGTCCACGACCTCGACGGGCGGCGCGAAGCGCGCGGGGCGCGCCAAGCCCGCGGCATCCGACCGTTGAGGCCGTGGAACTGATTCACTGAGACATCCGCGATCCACTGACATCCGCGACCCAGACCACCGGAGGTGACCGCATGGCCGCACCCACCGAGGACGAGCGTTCGCTGTTCACACTGATCGGCGAGCTGCCCGACCGGGTGTCCACCCTCGTGCGCGCCGAGATCGACCAGATCAAAGCCGAGCTGAGCTACAAGGCGAAGCACTTCGGCATCGGCGCCGGCCTCATGGTCGTCGCCGCCTTCGTCGGGATCTTCCTGCTCGGCACGCTCATCGCGACCGGCATCCTCGCCCTCGCGCTCGTGATGCCGCCGTGGGCGGCGGCGCTCACCGTCTCGGGCATCCTGCTGCTGATCATCGCGATCCTCGTGTGGATCGGCATCGTCAGCTTCAAGCGCGGCGCCGAGCCGCTCGAGTCGATCGAATCGCTCAAGCGCGACGTCGACATGGTGAAGGGCACGGGCGAGTATGACCACCGTTGATCGCACCGGTCGCACCGGTGCCGACCTCTCGAAGCGCGACCGCAAGGCGCACGAGCGCAACCTCACCCGGCTGCAGGCACGGCTCCAGGTCGAGCGGGCGAGAGCCGACTTCGCCGGCACGCTGAACGCGCTCGAAGACAAGCTGAACGTTCCCAAGCAGGTCGGTCGGGCGACCGATCGAGCCAAGGTGCGGCTGCGGCGGTTCGCGAACGAGCAGCCGGTCGCCGCCGCGGCGGCCGCCGTCGGTGTCGTCCTCGTCGCCGGCGGCATCGTCTGGCTCGTGGTGCGCAACGCCACCAAGCCCTGACCCGCACGCATGCGCGCCGAGTCCCGCGGCCGCGCCGACCGCTCCACGGCGGTCGGTCGCGTTGCGGTGCTGCTGCGCGATGAGATCCTGTCCGGCGTGCTCGAGCCCGGCACCCCGCTCCGCGAGGAGCAGCTCGCTGCGCGATTCGGCGCCTCGCGCCATACGGTCCGCGCCGCCCTCGCGCGGCTCGCGGCCGAGCGGCTCGCCGTCGCCGCCCCCTACCGGGGCGTGCGTGTGACGAGCTTCGACGGCGACGACATCCTCGCGCTGCAGCACCTGCGCATGGCGCTCGAGTGCGAGGCGGTGCGGCTCGCCGGCGAGCGGCACGGCTCGGCCTGGCCGGCCGAGGTGCTCGCGCCCGCCGAGGCAGCGCTCGACGAGCTCGAGCGGCTGGCCGGGCGGGCCGGGCCCGATGCGGATGCCTCGGGAGAGACGGGCCCCGATTGGCTCGAGGTCGAGACGGCCCACGCCGACTTCCACCGGGCGCTCGTCGAGGCATCCGGCAGCCCGCGCATCATCGAAGCGCACGCCGCGCTCGGCAGCGAGTTGCGCCTGTTCCTGCTGCGGGTACGGCCGTCGTACACCGTCGACGGACTGCTGGCCGAGCATCGCGACCTGCTCGAGGCGGTGCAGCGCCGCGGCGCCGACCCGCTGCGCGAGCACCTCGCGCGCTCGGCCGCGCTGCTCGTCGGCGGCCGCGCGTCGCCGTCGGCCTGAGCGCCCGGTCGGTGCGGGCGGCTACGCCGCAACCGACGCGCGAGCGTGCTTCTCGGCGCGGCTCTCCCTGCGGGTCAGGACGATCGCGACGATGACCGCGGCGATGCCGATGCCGATGCCCCCGAAGCCGGCGAAGTCGGTCGTCTTCGCGGCGGCGAACGTCGAGAAGTCCCACAGCCCGTGCAGCACCATCGCCGTGATGAGCGTGCCGCTGACGCGGCGCAGCAGGTAGAACACGCTGCCGATGAGGAACGTGATGCCGACCTGCGACACCCCCGCGACACCGGTGCCGAACAGCGTGTTCGGCAGGTGGATGAGCCCGAAGAGCAGGGTGCTGAAGAACCACACGCCGAGTTCGCCGAACCGGCTGCGCAGCGCGACGACGAGCTGCCCGCGGGTGACGAGCTCTTCGTTGAACCCCACGAGCAGGCTGCCGGCGACGAGCAGCAGCAGCATGGTGGGCGTGAGGCGCGAGGTATCGCCGGCGACGAGGTTGGCGATGGCCGCGAGGGCGAGCAGGCCCGGCAGGATCCACACCCACCCGGGAAGGCGCTTGCGGGTCTCGAAGAGCGAGGGACGCCACCAGCCGTAGACCGACACGACGATCGTGATCACGATCGTTCCCGCCAGCAGGGGCGCGAAGTACCACTTGAAGAGGGTGTCTTCGTCGTCGCCGATGTGCAGATAGTCGATGCCGTTGAAGATCCAGACGCCGTAGAAGACGGCGAGATAGATGAGGAGCGCCAGGACGCCGAGCCAGACGCGGGGCTCGACCCGCACGGTGGGTTCAGTGGTCGTGGTCATCGTTCGCTCCTCACGGGTTCGGTTTCGGTGTCGGTATCGGGGGCGCTCTGCCGTCGCTCGCGGTGGGTTCTGCGGTCTTCGCGGATGGTGCTGACGAGCACGGCGACGGCGAGCACCCAGCTGATGCCCTGCAGCCAGATGTCTCCGGGAGTCGTGTGGTCCTGGCCGTCACCGCCCAGGAGCCACCGGCCGTAATCGCCGAGTCCGTGCAGCACGATCGGCACCCACAGCGTGCCGGTGACCCGGAAGGCCGCGTAGTAGAGCACGCCGGCGGCGGCCGTGACGATGACCTGGAAAGCGATGCCGGAGACCGGCACGCCCAGGAACGCGCTGTTGACGGAATGCCCCAGGCCGAAGACGAACGCCGTGACCAGCAACGTCACCGTCTCGCCGTGGTGACTGCGGACCGACTGCAGCAGGATGCCGCGGAAGAACAGCTCCTCGCCGAGGCCGACGAGCAGGTACGCGATGAGCCCGACGAAGATGTATGCGGCGCTGAGCGATGCCCACGGCGCGTCCACCAACATCACCACGACCTGCAGTGCGAGCACGAGCGGCACGACGTACAGCCACCAGCGGCGCGGGCGCGAGGAGGAGATGCGCGGCGTCGTCCAGATGTCGCGCCACCATCCCGAGAACCAGGCGAACGCCAAGCCGATCGCGATCAGCACGGGGAGGATCGTCAGGTGCGAGAGCGCCAACGATGCCACGGGGTCGATGTCGGACGGCAGCGTGGTGTTGAACACGGCGCCGCCGCCGCCCGCGACCACGTAGTACACCAGGGCGGCGACCAACCCCACCCAGAGAACACGGGGAACCCGGTCGGTCGTCGGAGCACCCATCAGTCGACCTCTGCCTTCCGAAGCGACGGGGTTCGGTCGGGGAAGACCTTGCCCTTCACGAAGATGATCGCGATGATCGCGAACACCACGTAGACGGAGTTGAAATCGCCCGCCAGGGCGATGAGCCCCTCGGACCCCGATGCGTCGCCGTGTGCGTCGACGCCGCCGGTCGCGAGGATCGTCGTCGGGTCAGTGGCCGCGTGCACGAGCATCGGCCAGATGATGCTGCCCGTGACCCGCAGCACGAGGTACATCATGATGCCGAACGTGAAGGTGTAAACGACGGTCAGCGCGACGGCCAGCAGGGGCTGGGTGAAGGCGTTCACGCTGTGCATGAGCGCGAAGATGAGCGACGACAGCAGCATCACCGCCTTCTCGCCGTAACCGGCACGGCGCAGCAGGTTCACCGCGAGACCGCGGCTCACGAGCTCTTCCGCCAGCCCGATGCACAGCCCCGTGAAGAGCATCGTCAGCGCGACGCCGACTGAGTAGGCCGACCAGTTCGTGCCAACGACGCGGAGCGCGATCGGGATGAGCAGCAGCGCGACGCCGATCCACATCCACCAGCTGCCCCTGATCGGCTGCGGTCCGAAGATCTCGCGGAGCCAGCCCAGCGACCACACGAAGAGCAGCAGGATGATGCCGCCCAGCAGGATCGGCAGCGCGAGACCGAAGAAGACGCTCTCGGGCGTCGCGAGGATGTCCGCGGAGTCGACCAGATGCCCGAACGGCACGCTGAGCAGCAAGCCCAGCCCCTCGTAGACCACCAGGTAGACGACCGCGACCGCGAGCGCCTTCCACCAACCGCCCCGATTCCAGAACCGGTGCCATCGAGTGGCTCCAGCGTGCTCGTGCTCGCTCAAAGGCGACCCCCCGGCCCCAGCCGGATCGCCCCAGTGACTCCGGTCGTGAGCATCATCCTGTCGGATGCTTCGGCGATGGGGCAAGCACTCCGCCCACCCTTCCGCTGGTCGAGGCATCCGCGAGCCCGCGCATCGTCGAGGCGCACGCGGCGCTTGGCAGCGAGTTGCAGCTGTTCCTGCTGCGCGTGCGGCCGCACTACACGGTGGCCGAACTCGTGGCCGAGCATCGCGAGCTGCTCGACGCGGTGCAGCAGCGGGCGACGGAGGGTCACGCGTCCCGCGGCAGGCACGCTCTTCAGTCCGAGGCATCACCCGTGCGGCCTTCGTCTGAACAGGGCGCCTGCATTGCGTCGGGTCGGCGGCGCGCCGCGGCATCCGGTGCTGTTTTGGCCGATCAGCTGCGAAGGGGGAGACTGGATGCATGTCTTCCCCCGCTGCTGAAGCGGCAGCCGACGCGCCCAGAACCGAACCCGACGCCGAACCGACGCCCGAGGGCTACACCCTCTTCGCCGTGTTCCGGCGCGACCCCGCCCGACCCGACGACTTCGACGGGCACGACGTCCCGCGCGTCGTGCGCGACCTCGACGGCGCCATCGCGCTGGTCGAGGGCGAAGGCGTCGTGCTGCGCGGCATCTACGACGTGTCGGGCCTGCGTGCCGACGCCGACGTCATGCTCTGGCTGCACGGCCCGACGGCCGAGGGCCTGCAGTGGGCGCTTCGCGAACTGCGCCGCAGCCGCCTGCTGAAGGCGCTGCTGCCGACCTGGAACGCGATGGGCGTGCACCGCGACGCCGAGTTCAACCGGGCGCACGTGCCCGGGTTCCTGCGCGGGGTCGAGCCGAAGGGCTGGCTCACGGTCTACCCCTTCGTGCGCAGCTACGACTGGTACCTCCTCGAGCCGACCGAGCGCGCCCGCATGCTCGCCGAGCACGGGCGCAAGGGCGCCTCGTTCCGCGGGGCGATCGCCAACACGGTCGCCGCGTTCGCGCTCGGCGACTACGAATGGCTGCTGCCGATCGAGTCCGACGAGCTGACCGAGCTCGTCGACCTCATGCGCGAACTCCGCGCCACCGATGCGCGCCTGCACGTGCGCGAGGAGACCCCGTTCTTCACGGGTCGCCGAATCACCACCGCCGAACTCGTGGAGGTCCTGCAGTAATGACGCACTACGACGCGATCCTGCTGTCGTCGTTCGGCGGGCCCGAGGGTCAGGACGACGTGATCCCCTTCCTGCGCAACGTCACCGCGGGGCGCGGCATCCCCGACGAGCGCCTCGAAGAGGTCGCCCACCACTACCGCCACTTCGGCGGCGTGAGCCCGATCAACGAGCAGAACCGCCAGTTGAAGGCCGCGCTCGAGGCCGAGCTCGCGGCGCGCGGCATCGACCTGCCCGTGTACTGGGGCAACCGCAATTGGGCGCCGTACTTCGGCGACGTCGTGCGCGAGGCCGAGGCGAACGGGCACACCGAGCTGCTGGGCCTCGTCACCAGCGCCTACACGTCGTACTCGGGTGTGGGCCAGTACCGCGAGGACTTCCTGAAGGCGACGGATGGCACGGGCGTGTCGATCGACCGCATCCGCGAGTACTTCGACCACCCGGGCTTCGTGCAGCCGTTCGTCGAGGGCGTGCGCGAGGCGATCGCGTCGCTCGGCGGCGAGGGGGGCGCGCCCGACCGGATCCACGTGATGTACGTGACGCACTCCATCCCCACCGCGGCGGCGCTCGCATCGGGTCCGTCGTTCGGCGAGGGCGGCGCGTACGTCGCGCAGCATCTGGCCGTGGCATCCGTCATCAGCGAAGCGGCCGCTCCCGAATCGCCCTGGTCGCTCAGCTACCAGTCGCGCTCGGGCGACCCGCGCACGCCGTGGCTCGAGCCCGACATCAACGACGCGATCGCCGACCTCGCCGCTTCGACCGGCTCAGCGACCCGCGCAGTCGACGCGATCGTGATCGTGCCGTTCGGGTTCGTAAGCGACCACATGGAGGTCATGTGGGACCTCGACAACGAGGTCCTCGAGACCGCGGCCGAGCACGGCCTGAAGGCGCGCCGCGTGCCCACGCCCGGCGTGCACCCGGCGTACGTCGCCGGCCTCGTCGACCTCGTGCTCGAGCGCGTGAACGACGTGCCCGACGCCGACCGCCCGCACCTCACCGAGCTCGGGCCGTGGGCCGACCACGCGCGCATCCGGTCGGGCGAAGAGGTCGCGGATGCCACGTCCTCGGCGCCCTCGTCATCCGGAGCCGCGGCGCGATGAGCGCCATCCGGGTGGGCACGCGGGGCAGCGCCCTCGCGACGGCGCAGACGCGCTGGATCGCCGAGCGCATCGGCAAGGCCGCGAAGGCCGACATCGAACTCGTCGAGGTGACCACGCACGGCGACACGTCGCGCGCGTCGCTCAGCGAGATCGGCGGCGAGGGCGTGTTCGCCGCGGCACTGCGCGAGACGCTGCTCGCCGGCGACTGCGACCTCATCGTGCACTCGCTGAAAGACCTGCCGACCGCCGACCTGCCCGGCCTGCGCCTGGGCGCGGTGCCCAAGCGTGCCGATGCGCGCGACGCACTGTGCGCCCGCGACGGGCTCACCCTCGCCGAACTGCCCGAGGGCGCCCGCGTCGGCACCGGCTCGCCGCGCCGCATCGCGCAACTGCGTGCCGCCCGTCCCGACCTCGAGGTCGTCGACCTGCGCGGCAACGTCGACACCCGGCTCGGCAAGGTCGCGTCGGGTGAACTCGACGCGGTGATCCTGGCGGCCGCCGGTCTCGGTCGACTCGGGCGGACCGAGGCGATCACCGAACTGTTCGAACTCGACGTCTGGCCGACCGCGCCCGGCCAGGGCGCGCTGGCGATCGAGGTGCGCGGCGGGCGGCTCGACCGCTCGCTCGAGCAGGCGCTCGACGCGGTCGAGCACCGTTCGACACGGGCCACCGTGCTCGCCGAGCGGCTCGTGCTCGCCGGCCTCGAGGCGGGCTGCACCGCCCCGGTCGCGGCGCACGCGTTCATCGACGACGAACTCCTGTTCCTCTCGGCGACGGTGTACAGTGCCGATGGAACCCGGCGGGTGACCAGTTCGCACGCCGCCACCCCCGACAGTCGCTCGGCCGATGACCTGGCCGACGCGGCGCGCGACGTCGCATCCCGTGCCGTCGCGGAACTCCTCGGCAACGGTGCCGCCGACCTTGCACCCCCCGCGGAGGCACCGTGACCGAATTCGAGCCCATGACCGGCGCGATCAGCCTGCCCGGAACCGTCGAGGGCAAGCCGCTCGCCGGATGGCGTGTCCTGGTGCCGCGCGGCGGCCCCTGGGGCGACAGCGTCGCCGCGTCGCTGCGTGCACGCGGCGCATCGCCCATCATCGCGCCGATGATCAACTTCGCACCGACCGACGACCAGCCCGCCCTCGAGGAGGCGCTGCGCAAGCTCGCCGCCGGCGAGTTCGACTGGCTCACGGTCACGAGCGCCACCACGGTCGACGTGCTGGCGTCGTACCACGCGGTGATCCCCCCGACGACGAAGGTCGCCGCAGTCGGCGAGACCACCGCCGCGGCCTTGGTCGCCGCCGGGTATCGCGCCGACATCGTGCCGAGTGAGGACAACTCGGCCAGGGGCCTCCTCGAGGAGTGGGAGGCGGCCACCGACGGGCAGAAGGGCCTGCGGGTGCTGGCGCTGCGGTCGGCCATCGCGAAGCAGGTGCTGTCGGTCGGGCTCGCGCGCATCGGGCATCACGTCGAGGCGGTCGTCGCGTACCGCACCGTCGGGGTGCCGGTCGCGCAGAAGGTCGTCGACGATGTGCGCGCCGGTCGGGTGAACGCGGTGCTCGTCACCTCGGGCAGCGTCGCCGAGCAGGTGCAGCTGCAGCTCGGGCCGATCCCCGAGCACACGCTGATCGCCGCGATCGGCCCCCAGACCCAGAAGGATGCCGCGCACTTCGGCCTGCGCGTCGACGTGGTCGCCACCGAACGCAGCGCCGAGTCGCTCATCGACGCGGTGGTGAACGCGGCGCTCGCCAGCGCCTGAGCGCGCGACGGGGCATCCGCTCAGGCTGCCCGACGTAGGCTGGTTCGGTGACCGCGACTCCGCATCCCGTCATCCGCCCCCGCCGCCTTCGCTCCGGACCCGCCATGCGCCGGCTCGTGTCGGAGACGCGGCTGCACCCCGCCGACCTCGTGCTGCCCGTATTCGTACGCGAGGGCGTGACCGAGCCGATGCCGATCAACTCGATGCCGGGCGTCGTGCAGCACTCGCTCGACAGCCTGCCCGCCGCGATCGCCGAGGCTGCGGCCGTCGGCGTCGGCGGCGTGATGCTCTTCGGCGTGCCCGAGTCGCGCGACGCGGTGGGGTCGGGGGCGACCGATCCCGACGGCATTCTGAACGTCGCGACTCGCGTCGCCCGCGAGGCGGCCGGCGACGCGCTCGTCGTGCAGACCGATCTCTGCCTCGACGAGTTCACCGACCACGGGCACTGCGGCGTCCTTCGCCCCTCGACGGGCTGGGGGACCGACTTCGTGGTCGACAACGACGCGACGCTCGAGCGGTACCGCGAGATGGCGCTCGTCCAGGCGGCGAGCGGCTCGCAGCTGCTCGGCCTCAGCGGCATGATGGACGGCCAGACCGCCGCCGTGCGCGAGGCCCTCGACGAGGCCGGCTTCGCGGATGTCGCACTGCTGGCGTATGCGGCGAAGTACGCGAGCGCCTTCTACGGACCGTTCCGCGATGCGGTGGAGTCGCAGCTCGAGGGCGACCGGCGCACCTACCAGCTCGATCCCGGCAACCGGCGCGAGGGCGTGCGCGAGGCGATCCTCGATATCGACGAGGGCGCCGACATCGTCATGGTGAAGCCCGCGGGCAGCTACCTCGACGTGCTCGCCGACGTGGCCGCCGCGAGCGATGTGCCCGTGTGGGCCTACCAGGTCTCGGGCGAGTACGCCATGATCGAGGCCGCCGCGGCGTACGGCTGGATCGACCGGGGTCGCGCGATCGTCGAGTCGGTGCGCGGCATCCGTCGTGCGGGCGCCGACGTGGTGTTGACGTACTGGGCGACCGAGCTCGCCGGCTGGCTGAAGGATGGACTGGAATGACCCTTCGACAGGCTCAGGGCACCGCCCTTCGACAGGCTCAGGGCACCGCCCTTCGACAGGCTCAGGGCACCGCCCTTCGACAGGCTCAGGGCGCCGCGACCAACGACGAGCTCTTCGACCGCGCCCGGCAGGCGATCCCCGGCGGCGTGAACTCGCCGGTGCGCGCGTTCGGCTCGGTCGGCGGCACGCCGCGATTCCTGGTGTCCGCCCGCGGGCCGTACGTCACCGACGCCGAGGGTCGCGAGTACGTCGACCTGGTCGCGGGGTGGGGCCCGGCGATCCTGGGTCACGCGGATGCTCGCGTCGTCGAAGCGGTGCAGGATGCCGCGAGCCGAGGTCTCTCGTTCGGCTCGTCGACGCCCGCCGAGACCGAACTGGCCGAGCTCGTCGAGCAGCGCGTCGCACCGGTCGAGCAGCTCCGGCTCGTGTCGACGGGTACCGAGGCGACGATGACCGCGATCCGCCTCGCTCGCGGGTTCACGGGCCGCGATCTGCTGGTGAAGTTCGCCGGCCACTACCACGGGCATTCCGACGGGCTGCTCGCCGCCGCGGGGTCGGGGCTCGCGACCTTCGCGCTGCCGGGTTCGGCAGGAGTGCCGGCCGAGATCGCCGGCCTCACCCTGGTCATCCCGTACAACGACCTCGACGCGGTGCGCGCGGTGTTCGCCGAGCACGGCGACCGCATCGCCGCGGTCATCGTCGAGGCCGCCGCGGCGAACATGGGCGTCGTGCCGCCGCTGCCGGGCTTCAACCGCGACCTCGTCGGCATCGCGCACGCACACGCTGCGCTCGTGATCAGCGACGAGGTGCTGACCGGGTTCCGCGTGTCGCCTGCCGGGTGGTGGGGGCTGGAGCAGGGCGAGACCGCGTACACCCCCGACCTCATGACGTTCGGCAAGGTCATCGGCGGCGGCATGCCGGTCGCCGCGCTCGGCGGTCGCGCCGAGATCATGCAGCGCCTCGCACCGCTCGGCCCCGTGTACCAGGCGGGCACGCTGTCGGGCAATCCGGTCGCGGTCGCGGCGGGCATCGCCACGCTCCGGGCGGCGGATGCCTCGGTGTACACGCGGCTCGACGAGGCATCCGTCATCGTGGCCGACGCAGTGTCTGCCGCCCTGGCAGCCGAAGGCGTCGCGCACGCCGTGCAGCGCGCGGGCAACCTGTTCAGCTTCGTGTTCGGCGAGGCGGTCGCGGGCGGGGCCCGCGACTACGACGAGGTGCAGCGGCAGGAGGCGTGGCGATACCCGCCGTTCTTCCACGCGATGCTCGACGCCGGGGTCTCGCTGCCGCCGAGCGTGTTCGAGGCCTGGTTCGTCACCGCCGCGCACGACGACGCCGCGATCGCCCGCATCGTCGAGGCGCTCCCGGCGGCGGCCCGCGCGGCCGCCGCGGCGACGCCGCCCGCCTGACCGCCTCCGCCGGCGCTCGCTGCTCGACCAGCGCAGGCAACAGTGGGAGGCGTGCACGGATCCGGGGTCGGGTTTGTGGAGCGTCGACACCGTGGCATCCGAAAGTCTCGGGCAGGATGGGAGCATGGCGAATCTGCGCGTGCATGCCGACCGGATCGAGGTGCATCTCACCCCGACCGAACGCGCGCTCGCGCTGCGCAGCGCCGACGTCGTCATCCAGCGCGACGACATCCGGTCGGCCACGATCACGGATGACCCGTGGATCTGGATCCGCGGCATCCGCCGCCGCGGCACCGAAGTGCCGCTGGTCGTCGCCGCCGGAACGTGGAAGTACCACGGCGGCCTCGACTTCGTCGCGGTGAAGGGCAAGCGTCAGGCGGTCGTGCTCGAACTGGCGGGCGGCGAGTTCGCGCGGCTCATCCTGTCGACGAGCCACGCCTCCGAACTCATCGACCGGCTGAAGCTCTCCGCCGAGGAGACGCCGACCGGCGAGGGGTGACCCCTCCGCGGGTCGACGAGCGAGCGCCGGCGAGCGTATCGAGACCCGGTGAGGCGTGCTGCGGCGACGTTGATACGAGCTTCGCGCCATTCGACCAGCGGCAGCCGCTACGCGAACGCGAACAGCACGAAGCCGACGAGCGGCAGCGTGCCCTGCACGAGCGCGGGCTTCCAGTACCCGCGACCGGTCGTCGTGAGCACGAGGGCCGCGAGGGTCATGCACGCGGTCGTGAACAGCACCAGCGCCTTGCCCGGCGCGATCGCGCCCGACCAGAACAGCACCAGGCCGAGCGCGGCGCCGATGCCGAGGAACAGGTTGTAGAACCCCTGGTTGTACGCCATCGGCTTCGTGGCATCCGCCTGCGCCTGATCGGCGACGCCGAACCGCTTCCAGATCGCCGGACGCGACCACCAGACGCTCTCCATCAGGAAGATGTAGCCGTGCAGCAGCGCGGCGAGGGCGACGAACACGCTGGCGATGGCGGCCATGCGCCGATCGTACGCCCGGGTTCGGCTCAGACCCGGGTGACCCGCTCGACCTCGACGGCGACCGGGACCCCCAGGAACGCCTCGACCTCGGCGATCGCCGCGTCGCGCGAGCGCAGCTCGGCCCGCGACAGGCGCCGCCACGGCACGATGCGCACCCGTGCGCGGCGGCCCTGCACGGTCGGCGCCCAGCGGCCGCACATCACCCCGCCGATCATCAGCGCGTGCAGCGGGAACTCGGAGAAGATCGTGGCCGCGGCGCCCGGCGGCTGCAGGAACGCGCGGGGAGCCGCATACCCCATGACGTACTCGTCGTACGCCTGGAGCAGGTCGACCCGGCTCGGGTCGTCGGCCGGCTCCGGCGCACCGGCGCCGGTCGCGCGCGCCGCCCACGCGGCCGAGACGGATGCATCGTGCCAGAGCTCGTCCGCACTGCCGCCGCTGCCGGCGCTGCCGGCGCTTCCGGGGGCGGCGCCGTCGGTGCCGCCGAACCGGGTGATGCGGTCGCCGGTGCGGTCGGCGGCATCCGCGAGCGCCTGCCGCGCGTCGGCGAGCGTGAACCCCGACCAGGTCGCCAGGTCGCGCGCCGAGGCGGGGGAGCGGGTGAGCAGGTACCGCTCGGCGAGCTCGGCGAGGGCCTCGGCGCGATCGCGTTCACGGCTCGGAGGCACCCGCTCATCGAATGCGGCGTAGGTGCGCTGCGCGCCGACCGACGGGCCCGAGATGATCACCCGCTCGAGCTCGGCGTACATGATGAGGTGCGCCAGGTCGGGCCCCGACAGATCGATACCGGCGCGGGCCAGCGCCGTCTGCAGCTCGACCCTGGTGCGGTGCCCGCCGGCGACCTCGCCGGCGATGACGTCGAGACCGGTCGCGAGCAGCGGACCCTCGATGCCGCCGCGGCGGTACATCGTGCCGTTCTGCCGGTGCACCCGTTCGGCCGACAGGCCGACGAGCCAGCGCGCGTCGGCCGGGTGCACGAAGTGCCAGGTCGGGCGCAGCACATGCGTGCGCAGGATCGCGCCGTCGTCGATCAGCGCCGCGACCGCCGCCCGGTCGGGCCGGTTCGCCGTGGGCAGGCGCTGGGCCAGACCCCACTGCGCCGGCAGGTACTCCTGCGATTGCACGGCCAGCGCATCGCGCACGAGATCGGCGGGCGAGGCATCCGCCGCGTCCGGCCTGTCTTTCCCGGCGCGCCGACCGGTCGCACCCGGCCCGGCCGCACCCGGCCGGGCCGCACCGCCCGCACCGCGCAACCGCTGCGCGAACAGCCGCCGCGACCGCAGCTCGGCGAGCTCCACCTACGAAACGTCTCCGCGCCAGGTCGTGAGCCCGCCGATGATCGACAGCACGGCCGCGTAGCCGGCGAGCACGAGCCCGCCCTGCCACCACTCCAACGCCACGGCGCTGCCACCCGTCATCGCCACCGAGTAGAACGAGGCCCCGACGAGCGCGTCGCTCGCCGCCCCGGGGAGGAACTGCCCGATCTGCGCGGTGATGTCCGACAGCGACGCCATGAGCCGCAGTACCGGCTCGACGAACTGGGTGAACGCGATCACGATGACGATCGCGGCGACCTGGTTCGGCACGACCGACCCGAGCCCGACGCCGATCGCGCCCCAGAGCGCCATCGCGAGGATGCCGCGCCCGACCATGGCCCACGTGTCGGACTGGTCGAGCCCCGTCTCGACGCCGAAGGCGGCCAGCGCGCCCGACCCCGCGCCGACCGACGCCGCGAACGCGAGCACGCCGAGCACCGCACCGATGACGAGCTGCGAGACCAGCTTGCTGGTGAGCACGACGCCTCGGTTCGGCGTGGCGAGGAACGTCGGCGTCAGCGTGCGGTGCCGGAACTCGCTCGTGACCGCGAGCGCGCCGAGCAGCACCGGGAACACGTACCCGATCGAGGTCGCGAAGCTGTACACCAGCGGCCACGGCTCGGCGCCCGGCGGCAGCAGTGCGCCGCCGCCTCCGCTGCTCGCCTCGGCCGCCTGTTCGGGATTGCCGATGGCCCAGCCGAGGAACGCGCCGAACCCGCCGGCGAGCATCGCGATGTACGCGACCAGCAGGATCGCGAGCAGCCACCACATGCGGGTGGTCAGGGTCTTCTGGAACTCGGAGGCGAGTGCGCGCATGTCAGGCCTCCGGCTCGGTCGTCGCGGCGGGCGGGGCGTCGGGTTCGTCGGGAGGGCCGGATGCCTCGGGCTCATCGGATGCTCCGGGCTGACCGGATGCCTCGGGCTGACCGGATGCCTCGGATCGGGCCCCGCCCGTCGCGGACGGCTCGAGCTCCGGGGCATCCGCTTCGTGGGGTTCGCCGACCAGCTGGAGGAAGGACTCCTCGAGGCCGCTGCGCAGCCGGTGCAGCGAGCTCAGCTCGACCTGCCCGACGAACGCGGCGTGGCCGACCCGGCCGGGCTCGGGCTCGTCGACGATGAACCCCTGCCGCCCGGGGGTGTAGGCGAGCCCCGCACCGTCGAGCGCGGTCGCGAGCGCCGCCCGGTCGGGCGAGTCGACCACCGTGCGGGGAGCCGAGTCGAGTTCGAGGCTCGCCAGTGTGCCGGTCTTCACGAGCCGGCCGCGCGAGATGATGACGACCTCGTCGACGGTCTGCTGCACTTCGCTCAGCAGGTGCGAGCTGACCAGGATGGTGCGCCCCTCGCGGGCGAGCCCCTGCAGGAAGATGCGGATCCACCGGATGCCCTCGGGGTCGAGCCCGTTGATCGGCTCGTCGAGCACGAGCACACCCGGGTCGCCCAGCAGCGTGTACGCGAGTGCGAGCCGCTGCCGCATGCCGAGCGAGAAGCCGCCGACCCGCCGGTTCGCGTACTCGGCGATGCCGACCTGTTCGAGCACGTGGTCGACGCGCGTCTTCGCGATGCCCGACGCGGTCGCATACACGCGCAGGTGGTCGCGGGCGGTACGACCCGGGTGGAAGGCCGCGTCGAGCGCCGCGCCCACCGTCTCGAGCGGGCGTTCGAGCTTGTGGTACGGCGTGCCGTCGAAGGTCGCGGTGCCCGCAGTCGGCTTCACGAGGCCGAGCAGGCTGCGCAGCGTGGTCGTCTTGCCGGCGCCGTTCGGGCCGAGGAACCCGGTCACCCGCCCGGGCTCGACGGTGAAGCTCAGGTCGTCGACCGCCGTCACGTGGCCGAACCGTTTC
The DNA here is from genome assembly GCF_022811705.1 of Agromyces larvae. NCBI lineage: Bacteria > Bacillati > Actinomycetota > Actinomycetes > Micrococcales > Microbacteriaceae > Agromyces > Agromyces larvae. The sequence goes on from NZ_CP094528.1 coordinate 3,271,981, forward strand.
GTGAGCCCTGAGATCTCGATGGGGATGCCGCTCGCCATGCGCGCTCCTCGTCTCCGGCGGGCGTTGCCGCCACTCGTCACCCTAGCGAGGGGCCCCGACACGGGGCATCCGTCTCGCGGGGAATTCGCGGATTCGGCGGGCTCTCCCGCCACCCCATCCCGCGGAGACACCCGGAGACCGGTCGACGCGGGTCGGGTGGCGCGCTCAGTTCAGGGGGCGGATGCCTCGCGGCAGCACGCCGCCCGCATACAGCGACGCGGCGAGGTCGTCGAGGGCGCCCAGCGCGACTCGCTGCGTGGTCGGGCCGTACGACACCCGCGCGACGCCGAGCTCTTCGAGCCGGCCGGGTGCCGGCAGGGCGGGCAGGCCGATCACGCTCACGCGGCGCTCGCCGATGCCGTCGACGAGCGCGGCGACGACGTCCTCGCCGAAGTTCCCCGGCACGAACACGCACGTCGCGCCGGCGTCGATGAAGGCGCGCCCCCGCGCGATCGCGTCGTCGATCGAGTCGGCGAGCGGACGGTCGCCGCCGCGAAGGAACGCGTCGGTGCGCGCGTTCAGCGCGAACGGCACGCCCTCGGCCTCGGCGGCCGCCACGACCGCGCGCACGACGGCGACCGACTCGTCGAGCGGGCGCAGGCGGTCCTCGATGTTCGCGCCGACCGCGCCGACGCCGATCGCGCGGCGCACGGTCTCGGCGGCGTCGCCGTGGCCGTCGTCGAGGTCGGCGCTGACGGGTACGTCGACCGCCGCGACGATGCGCCCGATCATGTCGAGCATCAGGTGCAGCGGGATCTCGCCGTCGGCGTAGCCGAAGCTCGCGGCGATCGAGTGGCCGGCGGTCGCGAGCGCGCGGGTCTCGGGATGCGCCGCGACGACCTTCGCACTCACGACGTCCCACACGTTGACGACCTGCAGCAGCTCTGGGGCGTCGTGCAGCCGCCGCAATTCGGCGCCGCGCTCGGCGACGGTGGTGCTGGTTCCTTCGGTCATGCGATGGCCTCCTTCAGCCCGTCGATCAGGCGATCGACATCGTCGGTGTCGGTATACGGTGCGAGCCCGACGCGCAGGCCGCCGGCGTCGCCGAGGCCGAGGCGCCGTGACGCCTCGAGCGCGTAGAAGTTGTCGCTCGGGGCGAGGATGCGCCGCGAAGCGAGCGCGGCGGTCACGTCGGCCGCCTCGCGCCCGTCGAAGGTGAGCAGCAGCGTCGGCGTGCGCCGGGCGGCGCGCGAGTGCACCGTCACGCCGGCCAAGTCGGCCAGCGCGGCCTCCAGGTCGGCGAGCAGGGACGACTCGTGCGCGTGCAGCGCCCGGTACGAGGCATCCAGTCGATCTCTTCGCGAACCGGATGCCACGCCGTCGAGCCCGGCGAGCACGTCCACGGCGGCCGTGACGCCGGCGAGCAGCTCGTACGGCAGGGTGCCGAACTCGAACCGCTCGGGCACCACGTTCGTCGACGGCGCGAGCTTGTCGGGGCGGATCGTCTCGAGCAGCGCCGGGTCGCCCGCGAGCACGCCGCAGTGCGGGCCGAGGAACTTGTACGGCGAGCACGTGAACAGGTCGGCGCCGAGCGCGCCGAGCGCCGGCAGCTCGTGCGCGGTGAAGTGCACCCCGTCGACGAACACGAGCGCGCCGACGGCGTGCGCGGCCTCGGCGATCGCCGCGACATCCGGCATCGTGCCCAGCAGGTTGGACGCGGCCGTGACCGCGACCACCCGGGTGCGCTCCGAGAGCAGCGAGGTGACCGCCGCGACCGGCAGCTCGGCGGTGGCGGGGTCGAAGTCCGCCCACCGCACGGTCGCGCCCGTGCGCTCGGCGGCCTGCACCCACGGCCGGACGTTCGAGTCGTGGTCGAGCCGGGTCACGACGACCTCGTCGCCCGGGCCCCAGTCGCGCGAGAGGTGCCGCGAGAAGTCGTAGACGAGCTGGGTGGCGCTGCGGCCGTGCACGATGCCGCGCGGGTGCGCGTCGAGCAGGTCGGCCATCGCGAGCCGGAACCCGGCCACGGCATCCTCGGCGTGCTGCTCGCTCGGGCTCGTGGTGCCGCGGTTCGACAGCGGCCCGGTGAGCGTCGCGGCGATCGCTTCGCCGACCGCGCGCGGGGTCTGGGTGCCGCCGGGCCCGTCGAACTGCGCCCACCCGGTCTCGAGCGCGGGGAACATGGAACGGATGCGCGAGACGTCGTAGGCCATGACGACGAGCCTAAACGCGGGGCGGGTGGGCGCGGGCTCCCTGAGCCCCCTGAAGCCCCCTGAGCTTGTCGAAGGGGGCGGCGCTTCGACGGGCTCAGCGAGCTTCGACGGGCTCCCTGAGCTTGTCGAAGGGGGCTCGCTTCGACAGGCTCAGCGAGCTTCGACGGGCTCTGAGCTCCCTGAGCTTGTCGAAGGGGGCGGCGCTTCGACAGGCTCAGCGAGCTTCGACGGGCTCAGCGAGCCTCAGCGGGCTTCGACGGGCTCGGCGCGCCGGGTCGTGGGCAGCTCGAGCTCGGCACCTTGCCCGGCGAGGAACATCCGCTTCATGATCGGCCGCAGCGGGCGCGACAGCATCACCTTCACGTTGACCTTCGACAGCGCTGAGAGCAGCTTGGTGCGGGGGAGCATGGTCGAAAGGCTCCCGCCGGGGATCTTCTTCGCCTGCTCGAGGAACGGTGCGATCGCCGCCCCGTACCGTGCGATCGCGCCGGTCGGGTCGCCGGGGGTCGCGGCGAGTTCGGCGGCGAGCACGTACGCGCCGACGAGCGCCATCGCGGTGCCCATGCCGGTCAGCGGCGAGCCCGAGTACCCGGCGTCGCCGACGAGGGTGACCCGGCCGGCGGCGAGGTCGGGAACGTCGACGCGCACGAGTTCGTCGAAGTAGAAGTCGTCGGCTTCCTCCATCGCGGCGAGCACCGCGGCGGCGTGCCATCCGGCCCCCTGGATCGCCTGCCGAACCACCTCCTGCTGCGCCGCTCGGTCGCGCCGGAGCGACGGGTCGTGCGGGCCGCGCACGGTGAGGATCGCCTTCGAGGTCGCGGGGTCGGCGTCGGGCCGGATGCCGAGCATCGCGCCCGGCACGAGCCGCATCGAGAACCAGTCGGGCTCGAGATCGGCGGGGCTCGGCATGGTGAAGAAGGCCCCGTAGCCGCCGAGCGGCGTCGCGTACCGCTCCTCGGGCCCGAACGCGAGCCGGCGGGTCGCCGAGTGCACGCCGTCGGCGCCGACGACGAGGTCGAAGCGGCCGGTGCGACCCGACGTTAACGAGACATCCACGCCGTGTTCGTCTTGCGAGAGGCTCGCGATCGCGTCGTCGTAGCGCAGGTCGAGCAGCGGCTCGCCGGCCTCGTCGACGGCCTGGGCGGATGCCTCGGCGAGCACCTCGGCGATGACCTCGACGAGGTCGCCGCGGGTGATCTCGATCTCGGCGACCGCGCCCTGGCCGTCGAAGTCCGCCATCGCCATGCGGCCGTAGCCGCGGCCGTGGGCGTCCACGTAGATGAGTCCTTCCTCGTGGAGCTGGTGACGGGTGATGCCGGGCATGAGGCCCATGCGCTCGGCGGCCTCGCGGCTCGGGCCGCGCAGGTCGACGGCCTGGCCGCCGGGCCGGGGAGCGGCGGCGCGCTCGATGACCGTCGTGCGGATGCCGCTGCGGATGAGCTGCAGTGCGAGCGCGGTGCCGGCGATGCCGGCCCCCGAGACGAGGACGTGCGGGGTGGTGATGGGAGCGGTCATGGCGGTTCCTCCGGGGAGTCGATGATCGGATGCTGCGCTGAACGAATGTCTTAGACAGATGTTCTACTCCTGATTGAGACGAATGTCTAGTACATATGTCTTAGACGTTTCGGTACGATGAGGACATGGGCAACCGTGAAGACCTGCTGGCCGGCGCGCGGCGCGTCATCCTCGAACGCGGCGTCGCGAAGGCGACCGCCCGCGACATCGCCGCCGAGGCGGGGGTGAGTCTCGCCGCGATCGGGTACCACTTCGGCTCGAAAGACCGGCTCGTCACCGAGGCGCTCGTCGAAGCACTCGGCTCGGGCATCGGCGACGACATCGAGGCGCTCGTGCTCGACTCCCGCGATCAGCCGGTGCTCGACGGGTTCGCCGACATGTGGAACCGCATGCCGCAGGTCTTCGCCGACCACCGCGAAGCGCTCGTCGCGAGCATCGAGAACACCCTTCGCGTGCTGCGGGACCCCGACCCCGATGCCGGTCGCCACCTGCGCGAGGCGGTCGCGGCCGGGCATCTCGGGATGGCCGAGAACCTGGGCGCCGCGCACCCCGAGCTGCCCGACGCGCAGATCGAGGCGATCGCGTACCTGTCGTTCGTGCTCGTGCAAGGGCTCGGTCTGCTCTGGCTCATCGACCCCGACGCCGAGCTCGCGTACGGCGACCGGTTCGCGGCCGCCGTCGCCGCGCTCGCCGGGACGCCCGAGCAGCCCCGCTAGCACCGAGCAGCCCCGCTAGTCTGGCCGCATGCCCGAGGCGACGGGGGAGCGCCCACGAGCACCGCACGCCAAGCGGTTCTCGGTCAACGCGCTGCTCGACGGGTTCTTCTTCGTCTACGCGGGCGTCGCGTCGCTGTGGCTCGCGTACCTGCTGCTCACGGAGTCGTTCGCATTCGGCTGGTGGGGCATCCTGCTGTTCCTCGCGTTCTGGGCGCTGCTCGCCTACCTGGTGCTGCCGCGGTTCCACCGCATCCTCACCACCATCTACGTGCCCGACTACTTCATGGGGCGCACCCGCACGAGCGACGGCCTGCTCGGCGACCCCGTCAACCTGGCGCTGCTCGGCGACGAGGCGCAACTGCACCGGGTGCTCGCCGAGGCGGGCTGGACCCGCGCCGACGACATCACCCTCCGATCGAGCTGGCGCATCATCGCCTCGACCCTCACCCGTCGCAGCTACGACGAGGCGCCGGTGAGCCCGCTGTTCCTGTTCGGCCGCCAGCAGGACTTCGCGTACCAGCAGGAGGTCGCCGGCAACCCCGCCAAACGCCACCACGTGCGCTTCTGGCGCACCCCCGACGGCTGGCTGCTGCCCGGCGGCGCGCGCGTCGACTGGCTCGCCGCCGGCACGTTCGACCGCGCAGTCGGCTTCTCGCTGTTCACGCTGCAGATCACGCACAAGATCGACGCGAACACGGACGTCGAGCGCGACCACATCGTGCGGTCGCTGCAGGGTGCGGATGCCGCGGTGCGCGTCGCGGTCATCGAGAAGTTCTCCGCCGGCTACCACTCGCGCAACGGCGGCGGCGACACGATCACGACCGACGGCGACCTGCCGATCGTCGATCTGCGAGCGGTGGGCGTCCCGGTGGAGCGAGGACGCCCATGACCGAGGTGGGCAAGCGGCCCGCGTTCGAGGCGCCGAGCGACCTCGCCCGACCGGTCCGGCCCGATCCGCGGATGCGGCGCCCTGCGGCGACGACGGTCGGGGCGGTCCTCGTGCTGCTGCGCGTGCTCGCCGGTGTGGCGGTGCTCGTCGCGATCGCGGTCGAGTGGCGGAACGTGCTGTCCGCAGAGTTCGACGACCTCGACCCCGCGGACCTCGGCGAGGCGAGCGACGCGGCGCTCGCCGTCGTCATCGTCGTCGGCGCGGTCGTGCTCGCGGTGCAGCTCGCGCTGGCCGTATTCATCTTCGTCGGCTGGAACTGGCCGCGCATCCTCGTGATGGTCTTCGCGACCGTCAGCATCAGCCTGACCTTCGCCGCCTGGTGGGCGGGCGACCAGCGGATCACCATCGATGAGACCCTTGCCACGCTCGCCCTCGACATCCTCATCATGCTCGCGCTGTCGAGCCGGCCGGCGCGCGCGTACGCACGGCGACCGAGGGAGCGGCCGAGTCAGGGACGACCCCGATGACGGAGCGCTCGCCGCCCCGCTCGCGCCGAGCCCATGCGCTCACCCGGTCTTCGCGCCGCTGACGGCCGCTCGGTCGAACCGTCGACTCTCGCCGCGTCTGCGCCGCTGCGCATCGACCGCACCGCCGGAACCGCGGTGATCGTGCTGGCGAACCGCGGCGAACCGATCGACGATGTCGGGGTCAGCCTGATGACCCGGTACCTCGACTGAGTCGCCTCGGCCGAGCGATCGCTACGCGACGCGGTGAGCGGATGCCTCGCCGGCATGCGCCTCGCACGCGATCGCGTCGCACGACTCGCAGACCACGAACTGCACGCGGCACGAGGCATCCGGGCAGTTCGCGGTGCGCTTGGTCGCGGCGCCGCACCCGGCGCACCGCCCGATCACCGCGGCGTGGTCGCTGAAATCGACCGAGCCGCGCCCGTCGAAGACGTAGAGCGACCCCTCCCAGAGCCCGTCGTCGCCGAACGCCTCGCCGTACCGCACGATGCCGCCGTCGAGCTGGTACACCTCGCCGAAACCGCGGTCGCGCATGAGGCTCGACAGCACCTCGCATCGGATTCCGCCGGTGCAGTACGTCACGACCGGCCGGCCCTTCAGGTCGTCGTAGCGGCCGCTGTCGAGCTCGGCGACGAAGTCGCGCGTGGTCTCGACGTCGGGCACGACCGCGCCGCGGAAGCGCCCGATCTCGGCCTCCAGCGCGTTGCGGCCGTCGAAGAACACGACCTCGTCGCCGCGGATCGACACCAGCGCGTGCAGCGCCTCGGGGCTGAGCTTGCGACCGCCGCCGACCACGCCGTGCTCGTCGACGCGCAGTTCGCCGGGTGCGCCGAACGACACGATCTCGTCGCGGACCTTCACGCTGAGCTTCGGGAAGTCGAGGCTCGCCCCGGATGCATCGAGGCCGGTGCCCTGGCTCCACTTGAAGTCGATCGTCTGGAAGGGGGCGTACTCGCGAGTCGTCCGCACGTACCGTTTGAGGGCGGAGAGTTCGCCGCCGAGGGTGCCGTTCAGGCCGTCCTTCGAGATGAGGATGCGCCCGCGCAGGCCGAGCGACTCGGCGAGGTCGCGCTGCCACAGCCGGATCGCCTCGGGGTCGGGCAGCGGCGTGAAGACGTAGTAGAGCAGGATCTTGGCGAGCGGCACGGGGCGATCGTACGTGCGCAGGTTGAGCGGATGCCCATAGCCTGAGGTGAGGATGCTGCCCGTTCGCGAGGCGGGCGACCGCCCCACCTACCCCTCCCGCTGCGCCACTTCCGCGTCCGTTGCGCCAGATGAAGTGGCGCGGAGCGCGCGCACGTGGCGCAGAGGCGCGCGAGGGGGCCCGGCTCAGGCGTTGCTCGAGAAGGCGAGGATCCCGCCGAGTCCGAGCATCATCACCCCGCCGGTTCCGGCGAGTCGCTCGGCACGCTTCGGCGACTTCACGAACCAGTCGCGGGCGGCGCCGGCGGCGAGCGCCCACGTGCTGTCGCCGATGATCGCCAGCACGAAGAACACGAGCCCGAGCTCGAGCATCTGCAGCACCGCCGACCCGGCCTCGAGCGACACGAACTGCGGCAGCACGGCCACGAAGAACGCGATCGTCTTCGGGTTGGTCACGCCGACGACGAAGCCCTGCCCGAGCTGGCGCCAGCGCGACACGCGCACGACCTCACCGGTGAGCGCGGCGCCGGCGGCCCTGCGATGCCCGATCGCCTGGATGCCGAGGTACACGAGGTAGAGCGCCCCGGCGATCTTGATGATCGTGAAGAGCACGGCCGACTTCGCGACGAACGCGCCGACGCCGAGCGCGACGGCGACGATGATCGGCAGCAGCCCGAGCGCGTTGCCCAGCACGCTGAGCAGCCCGCCGACACGCCCGAGCACGAGCGCCCGCCCCACCGAGAACAGCACGCTCGGGCCGGGGATGGCGATCAGCACGATCGACGCCACGGCGAACGCGATGAGACTCTCGACCGGGACCACCCGCCGATCCTACGTCCCGGCTGCGCTCGTCGCCGCGCCGCGCCGGATCCGGGTCCCGAACGGTCGGGCGGTGCGGGAAGACGAGAGCGGCCGCGGGCGACGCGCTAGCGTGACATCCGTGAGCGCACCCATCGAAGCGACCGTCGCCGACGGGGTCGGCCATGTCACGCTGAACCGGCCGCAGGCGATCAACGCGCTGAGCTACGAGATGATCGGGCTGCTCACCGGCGTGTTCGACGCGTGGCGCGACGATTCCGAGGTGGGCGTGGTCGTGCTCGACGGCGCCGGCGATCGCGGGTTCTGCGCGGGCGGCGACATCCGCGAACTCCACGAGATGGCCACGAGCGAACGGCACGAGGACGCGCACCGCTTCTTCCGCGAGGAGTACCGGCTGGATGCCGCGATCGCCCGCTATCCGAAACCGGTCGTCGCGATCATGGACGGCATCACCATGGGCGGCGGCATCGGGCTCGCGGGGCACGCGTCGATCCGGGTCGTCACCGAGCGGTCGAAGATCGCCATGCCCGAGACCCGCATCGGGTTCACGCCCGACGTCGGCGGCACCTGGCTGCTCGCGTCGGCACCGGGCGAGCTCGGCGTGCATCTCGCGCTGAACGCCCGCACCATGGACGCCGCCGACGCGCTGTACGCCGGCTTCGCCGACGCGTACGTGCCGAGCGATCACCTGCCCGCGCTCGTGCAGGCGCTCGCCGAACGCGCCGACCCCGGCACGCCCAGCGAGATCGTCATGCTCTTCGACGAGACACCCGGGCTGTCCAAGCTCGCGCTCGCGCGCGACTGGGTCGACGCCTGCTTCTCAGCGCCCACGGTCGGCGAGATCCTCGAGCGGCTGCGGGCTGCGGAGCATCCGGATGCCTCGACCGCCGCCGATGAACTCGAAACCCTGTCGCCCACCGCACTGACCGTCACGCTCGAGGCGGTGCGCCGCGCGCGCACGCTGCCGAGGCTCGAGGACGCGCTCGAGCAGGAGTTCCGTGCGGTGACCTGGTTCATCGAGCAGCACGACCTCGCCGAGGGCATCCGCGCGCAGGTGATCGACAAGGACCGCTCGCCGAAGTGGAACCCCGCGACCCTCGCCGACGTGCCCGCCGACCTCACGGCGCGCGTCCTCGACGAGCAGCGCTACCCGCCCGTCTGGCCCTGACCGCCCGTCTGAGCCTGACCGGAGGGCCTACGACGGATTCGCGTCCGCGAGGCACTCCGCGAGGTCGATGTCGGCCTCTTCGAGCTGTGCGACCAGCCCATCGAGGGTGTCGGCCGAGTCGATGCCGCGTGCGTCGAGACAGTGGCGAAGCACCTCCGCGGTCGACGTGTCATCCGGATGAGACAGTTGCCAGCGCTGGTCGATGCCGATGAACTCGGACTGATAGCAGGTCCGGTCGGTGCCATCATCGTGCGCCTTGCCGGGAACCGAGTACGAGATCACCGTGGCGTCCTCGTCGGTCACCAATACTTCGTAGCCACGCTCTGACATGCACGACCGGTATCGCGTGAATCCATCGCGATACTCGGCTTCGGTCACGACCTCATCGGACAGCGCGTTCGTCTGTTCCGCCGATGTCGGCACGGGCGTCGAAGCCAGCGGTTCGGCGATTGATGCCACCGTCGCTCGATCCGCATCGGCGCACCCAGTGATGCACGCAGCCACCAAGATGACTAGCGCCCCACCCGTCGCCAGCCGGGGCATCCTTCGGCCGTTCATGGCCACCCCGCTTCTACGTCGAAGACGTTCCATAGCCACTGATGTGATCGGCGCCGATAGTCACGGATTTGAACTGTGCCACGGTTGTCGTACCCCAAGTCGGACTCGTCCAGAAGTCGTACGACTGATTCGGGTTCGGCGTCCAGTTCAGCTGCACTCCGACTTGGTAAACGTTGCACAGCTGTTGCGGGTTTTGGGTTCCGCCCCCACCGGCATTGCTGTAGCCATACAGCCAGAGGGTATAGGTGCTGTCCCGAGCGGTTCAAGAGGCACAATGCCAGATCAGTAGGGCAAATCGAACCGTGATGTCGGGCGCTGCTCCCCCGGGTTATGGGTGGGAGAGGCTGTCAGCGCGCGGCCTGCGCCTTCGCGACCGCGGCCTCAAGGGCCACCCACGGGAGCATCGCGCACTTCACGCGCATGACGTACTTCGAGACGCCGTGGAACGCGATCGCGTCGCCGAGCAGGTCCTCGTCGGGCTCGCCCGCGCCCTTCGAGCGCAGCATGGTGCGGAACGCGTCGGCCCGCTCGAGCGACTCCGCGACGGATGCTCCGGCGACGAGATCCACGAGCACCGACGTCGAGGCCATCGAAATGGAGCATCCGTCGCCCTGCCAGGCGACCGCCTCGACGCGCTCGCCGTCGTCGGCGAGGCGAACCTGCAGGGTGAGCTCATCGCCGCAGCTCGGGTTCAACTCGTGATGCGAGGCATCCGCGTGGTCGAGCACGCCCTCGCCGTGCCGCGCCTTCGAGTGCTCGAGGATGAGCTGCTGGTACAGCCCCTCGAGACCCGAACCCGACAGCCCGCTCACGCCGCCACCCCGAAGAACTTCCGGGCCTCGCCGAGCGCGGCGACGAACCGGTCGGCCTCGTCGCCGGTCGTGTAGACGTGCGACGACGCGCGCGTCGACGCGGTGAGTCCGAGTGCCCGGTGCAGCGGCTGCGCGCAGTGGTGCCCCGTACGCACGACCACGCCCGACTCGTCGAGGAACTGCCCGACGTCGTGCGCGTGCAGCCCCTCGATCGCCACGCTGACGAGCCCGGCGCGGGCCGCACCCGCCTGCGGGCCGAGGATGCGCACACCCGGCATCGAGGAGACCCCGTCGATCACCCGCTCGGCGAACGCCGCCTCGTGCGCCGCCACCGACGCCATGCCGATCGCCTCGAGGTACCGCACCGCATCGGCGAGGGCGACCGCCTGCGACACCGGCTGCGTGCCCGCCTCGAACCGGTGCGGTGAGGGCAGGAAGTCGGCGTGTTCGAGCGTGACGAGCGTGATCGTGGACCCGCCGGTGCGGGCGGGCGGCAGCGCGTCGAGCAGTTCGGCGCGGCCGTACAGCGCGCCGATACCGTTCGGCCCGAGCATCTTGTGGCCCGAGAACGCGGCGAAGTCGGCGCCGGCGGCGGGGAAGTCGACCGGCCGGTGCGGCACCGACTGACAGGCGTCGAGCACGACGAGGGCGCCGTGCGCGTGCGCCAGCTCCGCGACCTCCGCGACCGGGGCGATGGAGCCCGTCACGTTCGAGACCTCGGCGAACGCGAGCACCCGCGTGCGCTCGTTGAGCACCGCGCGCATCGCGTCGATCGACCACAGGCCGTGCTGGTCGACGCGCACCGGCACGAGCGTCGCACCGGTGCGGGCGGCGAGCCGCTGCCAGGGGATCAGGTTCGCATGGTGCTCGGCCTCGGTCACCACGATCTCGTCGCCCGGCCCGAGCGCGAAGACGGATGCCTCGGGGCCGCCGAGTCCGGCCGAGGCATCCGCCATGCCGAGCGCGACGATGTTCAGCGCATCGGTGGCGTTCTCGGCCCAGACCAGCTCGCGCTCGCCGGCGCCCACGAACCGCGCGACCGTCTCGCGCGCGTCCTCGAAGAGCGAGGTCGACTCGCCGACCGCGGCGCTCGTGCCGCGGTGGACCGCGGCGAGGTGGTGCTCGAGGTAGTCGCGTTCGGCGTCGAGCACCTGCCGCGGGCGCTGCGAGGTCGCCGCGGAATCGAGGTACGTGCGGGGGGCTGCGCCGTCGACCGGGTCGAAGGCGGGGAAGTCGCGGCGGATGTCGGCGACCCGACGGCCGCCGACCGTGTCGGTGTCGAACGAAGTCATCCCCTCCATCGTCCCACGCATTGGAAGGGCGGCGCCCGGCCCGGGACATCCGGCACCCCACCCGGTACCGTTGAGCGGGTGAAGACCCACCACGTGCGCACCCACCGAAGCGATGAGCACCTCGCCCGCGAGGGCCAGCTCGCCTGGCAACTCGCGGCGCTCGCGACCGATCCCGTCGAACTCGACGACGACGTGGTCGAGATGGTCGTGAACCGCGTGATCGACAACGCGGCGGTGGCTGCGGCATCCATCGCCCGCAAGCCGGTCGTGTCGGCGCGCAGCCAGGCGCTCGCGCACCCCGTGTCGATCGGCGGCGACGGCGCGACGGTGTTCGGCGCGGACGCGGCGCGGCGCACCAGCCCCGAGTGGGCGGCGTGGGCGAACGGGGTCGCGGTGCGCGAACTCGACTTCCACGACACGTTCCTCGCGGCCGAGTACTCGCACCCGGGCGACAACATCCCGCCGATCGTCGCGGTGGCGCAGCACCTCGCCGCGTCGCGCGGGCTCACCGGGCGCGACGTCGTGCGCGGCATCGCGACCGGATACGAGATCCAGATCGACCTGGCCAAGGGCATCAGCCTGCACCAGCACAAGATCGACCACGTCGCGCACCTCGGGCCGTCGGCCGCGGCCGGCATCGGAACCCTGCTCGGGCTCGACCAGGAGACGATCTTCCAGGCCATCGGGCAGGCGCTGCACACCACCACCGCGACCCGCCAGTCGCGCAAGGGCGAGATCTCGACGTGGAAGGCGCACGCGCCCGCGTTCGCCGGCAAGATGGCCGTCGAGGCGGTCGACCGTGCGATGCGCGGCGAGACCAGCCCCGTGCCGATCTACGAGGGCGAGGACGGCGTGATCGCGTGGCTCCTCGGCGGCCCCGAGGCATCCTACGAAGTGCCCCTGCCCGACGCAGGCGAAGCGAAGCGGGCCATCCTCGACTCCTACACGAAGGAGCACTCGGCCGAGTACCAGGCGCAGGCCTGGATCGACCTGGCCCGCAAACTGCACGACGAGTACCCGCTGATCATCAACCCCGACCTGGTCGAGTCGATCACGCTGCACACCTCGCACCACACGCACTACGTGATCGGGTCGGGTGCGAACGATCCGCAGAAGTACGATCCGGATGCTTCGCGCGAGACGCTCGATCACTCGATCCCGTACATCTTCACCGTCGCCCTGCAGGACGGCGCGTGGAACCACGAGACGTCGTACTCGCCCGAGCGGGCGCACCGGCCCGACACCATCGCGCTGTGGAAGAAGGTCACCACCGTCGAGGACGAGGAGTGGACGCGCCGCTACCACTCGCTCGACATCGCCGAGAAGGCGTTCGGCGGGCGCGTCGTGATCAAGCTCGCCGACGGTGGCGAGATCGTCGACGAGATCGCGGTCGCGGATGCGCACCCGCTCGGTGCCCGCCCGTTCGGTCGCGACGACTATGTGAAGAAGTTCCGCACGCTCGCGGAGTGGGCGCTCGAGCCCGCCGAGATCGAGCGGTTCCTCGACCTCGCGCAGCGGCTGCCCGAGCTCTCGCCCGACGAGCTCGGCGGCCTCACCTTCACGGCGGCACCGGGCGTGCTGGCCGCGACCGAGATCCCGACCGGACTGTTCTGACGCTGCTCGTCGGTCGAGTAGCGAGGCGTATCGAGACCATCGGGAGGTACCTCTGATGTTGTATGCGAAGACTCCGGCGCATGAGAAGCGGCGTGCGTTTCGTGAGCGACTCCGGTCGGGGGAGTTGTTGCGGTTCCCGGGTGCGTTCAACCCGTTGTCGGCGCGGTTGATCGAGCAGCGCGGGTTCGAGGGGGTGTACGTCTCGGGTGCGGTGCTCGCGGCCGATCTCGGGTTGCCCGATATCGGGTTGACCACGCTCAGCGAGGTCGCGGGGCGGGGTCGGCAGATCGCACGGATGACGGAGTTGCCGGCGATCATCGATGCGGATACCGGGTTCGGTGAGCCGATGAACGTGGCCCGCACCGTGCAGGAGCTCGAGGACGCGGGCCTGGCCGGCCTGCATATCGAGGATCAGGTGAATCCGAAGCGGTGCGGGCACCTGGACGGGAAGCAGGTCGTGGACCAGCACACCGCGCTGCAGCGCATCGCGGCCGCGGTCGACGCGCGCCGGGATGAGGACTTTCTGATCATGGCGCGTACCGATATCCGTGCGGTCGAGGGGTTGGATGCGGCGATCGACCGTGCGAAGGCGCTGGTGGATGCGGGTGCGGACGCGATCTTCCCCGAGGCGATGGCGACCCTGGCCGAGTTCGAAGCGGTCCGCAACGCGGTGGACGTGCCGTTGCTGGCGAACATGACCGAGTTCGGCAAGAGCGACCTGTTCACCGTCGACCAGTTGCGCGATGTGGGCATGAACCTGGTGATCTGGCCGGTCTCGCTGCTGCGCCTCGCGATGGGCTCCGCGATGCGCGGACTCGACGAACTCTCCACCGCCGGCTCGCTGCAAACGAAGCTCGACCAGATGCAGCACCGCGCCGAGCTCTACGACCTCGTCGACTACCCCGGCTACAACCACTTCGACACCGACATCTACAACTTCACGATCGCACGCTGAGCCGCGTGGTGATGGGCGCGACACCTCTTCGCTCGACCTGGCCCGGCAGGGCGGAGGTGGTGACGGCGTGCGCCACGGCCGCGTTCGTGCTGTTCGGTGCGCTCGCGCTGCCGCTGCTCGCCGCGGCCGAGGCCGGGAGCGACGACCCGTCCACGGTGACGCCCGCTCAGCCCGGGTGGTGGGCGGTCGTCGTGCTCGGGCTCGCACAGGCCGGCGCGATGCTGTGGGTGCGACGGTTCCCGCGTGCGGTGCTGCTCCTCGTGGCGCTCGTGCCGGTGATCCACGCGCTCGTGGTTCCCGGTGCCACGTTCAGCCTGACCACCGCCGCCGTCGTCGTCGCCGTCGCCTGGGCGGTCATGCTGCTGCCGCTGGGTCGGTCGGCGGTCGTCGTGCCGGTAGCCGGCCTGCTCGTCGCCGTGGCGCAGTGGGGCAATGAGGTGCGCAGCGGCGCCGTACCCGATCCCGCGTCGATGATCGCGACGAGCGGCGCATTGCTGCAGGGCCTCGTCGCGGTGGCGATCGGCGTGGTCATCGGGCTGTTCCTCCGGGCGCAGCGGGCTGCGCGGATCGCCCGGGAGCACGAGGTGCAGGCGCTCGCCCGGGAACGCGACGCGCTCGCGCGCGAACGCGAGGCACTCGTCGAGGCGGCCGTCTCGCGTGAACGGGTCGCCATGTCGCGTGAGCTGCACGACATCGCCGCCCACCACATGTCGGGCATCGCGCTGTCGGCCGCGGCGATCTCGCGCCAGGTCGACGTCGACCCCGAAGCGGCCAAGCTCGCCGCGCAGCAGGTGCGCGCCCAGAGCACCCGAGCGCTCGACGACCTGCGGCGGGTCATCGGGCTGCTTCGCGACGAGCCCGGAGGCACCCGATCGGTCGAGACCCTGGCCGCGGTGCGCGAGCTCGTCGAGCTTCGTCGCACCACGGGCATCGAGGTGGAGTTCGTGCTGCACACGGCAGAGCACGATGCCGTCACCGAGCACGATCTCGGCGCCGGCGTCGGCCCCCTCGCCCAGCTCGTGGCGTATCGCATGGTGCAGGAGTCGCTGGCCAACGCGGCCGTGCACGCGCCGGGTGCACATTGCGTGGTCGAGATCGATGATCGCCGACCCGATCGCCTCATGGTGCTCGTGGAGAACGATGGTTCCCACGCGCCAGATCCGGGGCCGGGCGGCGGATTCGGCCTCGTCGGCATGCGCGAGCGCGCCGACCTCGTCGACGCCGAACTGCACTACGGCGCCACGCCGGGCGGTGGCTGGCAGGTGCGCCTCACCCTGCGTCGGGAAGCGATACTCGAAGACGTGACCGAGGGGCCCGCATGATCCGTGTACTCGTCGCCGATGACCAGCCCCTCGTGCGCGCCGGGCTGACCGCGCTGGTGAACCTGGAGCCCGATCTCGAAGTGGTCGGCGAGGCGGGCGACGGGGTGGCCGCGCTCGCGATGGCCCGCGAACTGCGTCCCGATGTCGTGTGCCTCGACATCCGCATGCCGGGTCTCGACGGCATCGCCGTCGCCCGGGAGCTCTGCGGACCCGACGTCGAGGCGCCCATCCCGGTGCTCGTGCTCACCACGTTCGACCTCGACGACTACGTGTTCAGCGCCCTCGAGGCCGGCGTCTCGGGGTTCCTGCTGAAGGACGCCGAACCCGAGACGATCACTGCGGCCATTCGTCACGTCGCTGCGGGCAACGGCACCATCGACCAGTCGCTGACTCGACGCATCCTCGGCGAATTCGTGCGCCGCAGAAGCCTGCAGCCGGTGAGCGCCTCGCATCGAAGCGAGGTGCTCACCGGCCGGGAACAGGAGATCCTGCAATTGCTCGCCCAGGGCATGTCGAACGACGAGATCGCCCGCGCCCTGGTCATCGAGGTGTCGACGGTGAAGTCGCACCTGGCCCGCATGCTGCCGAAGATCGGGGTGCGATCACGCCTGCAGGCGGTCGTGTGGGCGTACCAGAACCGATTCGTCGACCTGCCCGACGCGCGGTAGCTGGGGCTCGGGGCGGTAGCCGAGTCGACCGCGGGTGAGCGCGATGATGAGGACCGCGGCGAGGCTGCCGCCGACGGCGAGCGCCCACGAGGTCATGCTCTCGGAGAGGGTCGGGAACATGTCGCTCCAGACCGCGGAGACGAACGTGTTGACGCTCACATGCGCGAGCATCGAGAGCGGCAGGCTCTGTCCGGTGCTGTTGAAGATCCACGACATCACGAAGTTGAAGGCGATGCAGAACACGATGAACGTGGCCGGACGAGTCCAGTCGGCATTCGGCCATCCGCCCCATTCGGTGAAGAAGAGCGGCAGGTGCCACAGTGCCCACAGCGGCCCGAGCACCCACGACGCGCCCATCGGCCCGAACCGGCGCTGCAGTCGAGGCAGCGCGAAGTCGCGCCATCCCGGCTCTTCGGCGAGACCCGTGGTGAGCATCTGGATCAACAGCAACGGAACGTAGACCGCGACCGCGGTCACCGACGGGGCGAGGATCTGACCGCCCGAGAACGCGAAGCCGGTCAGGATGATCGCCGCGGGGACGCCGAGCAGCGTGATCGCGTACCAGTGCCAGGCCACTCGCCACTTCCAGAGACGTGCGATCCACGCGCGCAGCCCGGCCGACCCGTCCGCGACGGCGGTCACGATGAGTGCCGACGTGATCGGTCCGAGGTAGGCGCCGGGCAGCATGCCGAGGATGCCCGGGAACGTGAAGTCCCAGACGCCCAGCCCCTGGTTCGACAGGATGTACGGGGTCCAGGCGATCCAGCTGAGCGCGTTCGTGAGCACGAAGAAGCTGAGCAGCGGATGCCGGCTGATGAGGCCCCGGATTCCCCTTCGCACCGGTTCTGTCGCGCCGGTTCGCACGTGGTCGATCGCAGTCATGAGCTCGTTCCTCTCCTCGGTTGCCGGTGGCGCGAGTCGGCCACGTTCCGACGCTAGAAACGGGCGGCGCGCGCTTCGAGCGCAGAGGGATCGAACTCCGCGAATGGCGTCGAAGGGAGCAGTTCTGCGTCGAAAGACGCAAGGTTGAAAGCTCACCCGAAGGCGCGTAGAGCGGGTCGAGCGGTGTGCCTACCGTCGAGTGAGGAAGGATTCCCCTCCCCTCACAGAAAGGTCGGCTCATGATCTCGACCACGAATGCCAGCCCGCCGCGGGTCGATTCCGCCGTGCGCCTGGTGCACCTCACCAAGACGTACCCGAACGGACCGGAGCCGGTCGCCGCGCTGCAGGGCGTCTCGCTCGCCGTTCGACCGGGTGCGTTCACCGCGATCATGGGCCCCTCAGGCTCCGGCAAGTCGACGTTCCTCAACCTCGCCGCAGGGCTCGACACCCCGACGAGCGGCCGGGTGATCATCGGGGACACCGACCTCACCGAGCTCTCGCCGGATGCCGTCACCCGGTTCCGTCGGCGCAGCATCGGGTTCGTCTTCCAGTCGTACAACCTCATCGGGCACCTGACCGTCGGCGAGAACATCCAGCTGCCGATGCTGCTCGACGGGCGACGCCCCGACGACCAGTGGCAGCAGGCCCTCATCGACAGCGTCGGGCTCACGGGCAAGACCGACCGGTTGCCGAGCGAGCTGTCGGGTGGCCAGGCTCAGCGCGTCGCCATCGCCCGCGCCCTCATCACGCGACCGACCGTCGTCTTCGCCGACGAGCCGACCGGCGCCCTCGACCGCCGCACGGGCGATCAGGTCCTCGACGTGCTGCGCGGCACCGCCAAGCGGTTCGCGCAGACGCTCGTGCTCGTCACCCACGATCCGCACGTCGCGGCCACCGCGGATGAGGTGCTCTTCCTCGCGGACGGACGACTGGCCGGCGAGCTCGTCGCGCCGACCAGCGGCCAGATCGCCGCCCGCCTCGTCGAGTTGGGAAGGTGACGCCATGTGGTCCTTCGCTCGTTCAGCCGTTCGCGCGTACCGCTCCGGGTTCGTCGGCAGCTTCCTCATCGTCGTCTCGGCCGCGGCGCTGCTCGCGGCGAACGGGGTGCTCATGGAGACCGGCCTTCGGGGCGACGCGCCGATGCTGACCACGGTCGCTGCGTCGTTCGCGGGCACCGCGATCCTCGTGGTCGTGCTCGTCGTCGCCTCGACCTTCGCCGCGGCGCTGCGCCAGCGACACGCGCAGTTCGCCCTGCTGCGCGCCGTCGGAGCCACCACCGCACAGGTGCGCTCGATGGTGACGGCGGAGGTCGTCATCGTGTTCGCGCTCGCGGCGCCGCTGGGAGCCGTCCCCGGGCTGTTCGCAGCCGAACTGCTCACGCCCGTGCTCGTCTCCGGCGGCATCGTGCCCGCAGGGCTCGCACTCACGATCACGCCGCTGCCCGTGATCGGCGCGCTGATCCTGCTGCTCCCGACCGCGCTGCTCGCCTCGCGGCTCGCCGCCCGCAAGGTCACGAAGGTCAGCCCGACCGCCGCCGTGCAGGGTGCCGCTGCGGAGTCGGCGCACCTCTCGGGCGCCCGGCGGGCCACCGCCGTCGCACTCCTGGTCTCGGGCATCCTCGTCGCGGGCACGCCGTTCATCGTGCCGGGCACGATGGGCAGCGCAGCTGGGGCGACCTCGGCCTTCCTGCTCATCAGCGCCGCTGCGCTGGCCGGGCCGGCGATCGTCGGCGCGGTCGCGAGTCGGGCCGCGCACGCAACGCGCTCGTCGAGCAACGCGGCCGTCAGGCTCGCTCTCGTGAACAGCCGAGGATTCTCACGACGTCTCACGGCGGCGATCATCCCGCTCGCCCTCTTCCTCGCGCTCGGCACGGTGCAGACCGGCGTCAACGCGGGCGTGGTCGAAGCGGCCGGCGTGCAGTTGCGTGCCGGATTGGGGTCGGATGTCATCATCACCTCGCCCGACGGCGTGACGGCCGAGCAGACGGCGGCCGTCGCATCCACTCCGGGGATCGCCGCGGTCGTGCGCAGCTCGACGGTGGCCGCGGAGGTCAAGACCGACGGCGACGAGGATCCCGGCGGCAGTGTGTGGGAGCAGACCGGCGTGCACGCCGTGAGCGGCAGCACCGCGGGGCTGATCGACGCGGAGGTGACCGCCGGCTCGCTCGACGCGCTCACCCGTGCGGCCACGATCGCTGTGAGCAGCGAGAGTCTCTTCGGCACGGGCAAGGGCGTCGGCGACACGGTCGACCTGCGGTTCGACCGATCGACGGAGCTGTCCGCGACGATCGTCGCGGTGTACGACCGGGGCCTCGGCTTCGGCGAGTACCTCATCGACGAGTCGTCGCTGCCCGAGCAGAGCCGGCCGGCGGTCGCCGACCTGCTGCTCGCGCAGGGGTCGGCGGATCTGAGCTCCCTGGGATTGCAGACGGCATCCGTCGACGAGTACGTCGACGGGATGGTGGCGGGTGCGGCATCGCAGCAGCAGCTGTCGGCGATTCTGCTCTTCGTGCTCGTCTTCTTCGTCGCCATCGCCGCCGCGAACACGCTCGTCATGCTCACGGGCGCACGCAGGGCGGAGTTCGCGCTCCTGCGACGCATCGGGGCCACCCGTCGCCAGCTGACCCGGATGATCGCGATCGAGTCGGGGTTCGTCATGGTCACTGCCGTGGTGATCGGCACGCTGTCGGTCGTGCCCGCGCTCGTGGGCGTCGCGTACGGCATGCTCGGCGGCTTCTCGCCGACGTTCGACTGGCCGGTCTACGGGGTGCTGGCTGCCGCGGTCGTGCTGATCGCCGGGGTTGCGATGGTGGGCTCTGCGCGAACGGGGAGTCGACGTGCGGCCGGGGTTTAGGCTGGAAACCCGGCGCGAAGCGGCGCCCCGCCGATCCCACGAGGAGCATGCATGGCCGACCAGGAGATCTACAAGGGACTGGCCGGGGTTCCGGTCGACTACACCGCCGTCTCGAAGGTCAACCCCGAGACGAACTCGCTGCTGTACCGCGGCTACCCCGTGCAGGACCTCGCGGCATCCGTCACCTTCGAAGAGGTCGCGTACCTGCTCTGGCACGGCGAGCTGCCGACCGACCGGGAGCTCGCCGCGTTCGAGCAGTTCGAGCGCGCCAACCGGCATCTCGACCCGGTGCTCAAGCGCATCATCGACGAACTGCCGACGACCGCGCACCCGATGGACGTCGTGCGCAGCGCGGTCAGCGTGATGGGCGCCCGCGACGACGAGACCGCGGACGACTCGCCCGACGCCGAGCTGCGCAAGGCGAAGCGGCTGTTCGCCGCCATCCCGGCGGTGGTCGCGTACGACCAGCGCCGCCGCCGAGGGCTCGACCTCGTCGAGCCGCGCGACGACCTCGGCTACTCGGCGAACTTCCTGTTCATGACGTTCGACGAGGTGCCCGAGCTGCCGGTGGTCGACGCGTTCGACGTGTCGATGATCCTGTACGCCGAGCACTCGTTCAACGCGTCGACGTTCACCGCGCGGGTCATCACGTCGACGCTCAGCGACCTGCACTCGGCGGTCGTCGGCGCGATCGCCGCGCTCAAGGGTCCGCTGCACGGCGGCGCGAACGAGGCGGTCATGCACACGTTCGACGAGATCGGCGAGGCGTCGAACGTCACCGCCTGGCTCGACGAGGCGCTCGCGCAGAAGCGCAAGATCATGGGTTTCGGCCACCGCGTGTACAAGCACGGCGACTCGCGCGTGCCGACCATGAAGACGGCGCTCGACAGTCTGGTCGGCTACTACGGGCGTCCTGACATCCTCGACCTGTACAACGCGCTCGCCGACGAGTTCACGGCGCGCAAGGGCATCCACCCGAACCTCGACTACCCGTCGGGCCCCGCGTACCACCTGATCGGGTTCGACACCGAGCTGTTCACGCCCCTGTTCGTCGCGTCGCGCGTCGTCGGGTGGACCGCGCACATCATGGAGCAGCGCGCGGCGAACGCGCTGATCCGCCCGCTGTCGGTCTACAACGGCGTCGACCAGCGCGACGTGCCGGCCCGCGAGCCCGTCGAGTAGCGCGCGGTTCGGCGCTTCCGTACAAGGAGGGCGCGAGACATCCGCCGGTGGGCTTGTCACCCTGCGACAACGGGACGCTCCGAACATCGGATGCCTCGTACCCTCGTGAACTATGCACATGCTCTTCCGCACCCTGCTCCACGTGCTGTTCCTCTCGCGCCGCAAACCCGACCTCGGTCATTGGGATGTCGCGGAGACCCGGTTCATCGTGCTGCCGACCGATCTCGACATCAACCGGCACATGAACAACGGCGTGTACTTCTCGATCATGGATGTCGCGCGGTTCGACATGCTGGTGCGCAACGGCATCTGGAAGACCATGCTGCGCAAGGGCTGGTACCCGGTCGTCGCGAGCGAGACGATCACGTTCCGCAAGTCGCTGAACCCGTGGCAGCGGTTCACGATCCAGTCGAGGGTGATCGGCTTCGACGAGAAGTCGGTGTACGTCGAGCAGCGGTTCGTGCGGCCGGGCCCGGACGGCGAACCCGAGATCTACGCGCAGGGGTTCATCCGCGGTCGGTTCCTGCGTCGGTCGGGCGGCACCGTGCCGGTGCCCGAGCTCATCGAGGCGTTCGGCACCGACCCGTCGGGTCAGGAGCTGCCCGAGTGGATCCACCGCTGGGGTGAGGATGTCGCGCTGCCGGCCACGCGGGCGGCGGCGCCGTCGGTCTGGAACTGACCACGGGCGCGCCGTCGGTCTGGAACCGACCACGGGCGCGCCGGCGGGTCGAGCCCGTCACTCCTCGCGCGCGAGCCCCTCGAGCACGATGTCGAGCTTGGCGCCGAACGCGCACGCCAGCAGCTCGTCGACGTTCGCGTCGTCGTGCACGCGACGGATGAGCCCGGATGCGATGAGCGTGTTGATGAGCATGCCCTGCGCCATGAATCGCATCGCTTCGTCGGGGTCGAGGACGACGCGGAGGCGATCGTAGATCCGCATGAATCCGCGGCGTGCGACCGGGCCGATGCCGGTGTCGTGGCCGAGGATGAAGCCCTGCATGAGTGCGAGCAGGATGCCGCGATCGGTTTCGACGAGCGAGACGTACGCCTCGCCGAGACGGGCCTGGATCTCACGGCCGTCGTCTGCGGCGAGCGCCTCGTCGAACGCGCCGATGATGCGGTCGCAGGTGCGCTCGAGCACCTCGACGAAGAGCTGCTCCTTGGTGCCGAACATGCGCACGACGTAGGGCTGGCTGATGCCGGCGGCGCGCGCGACCCGGTCGGTCGTGGCGCCTGAGTAGCCGAGTTCGCCGAACACGCGGGTGGCGGCCTCGAGGATCAGTTCGCGCCGCTCCGTTGCGGGGATGCGATCGGTTCTGGTGCTCACGCTTGACATGTTATCAGTCGATTACTACATTCGGCTCTGGTAAGTAATCAGTCGATTACCACAAGCTCATTCGCCCGATCCGGAGGAACCGATATGTCCACCACGACCGCCCGCCGCGTGCCGCTCTGGCTCGCCATCGTCGCGGCATCCCTGCCGATGTTCATGGCGACGCTGGACAACCTCGTCATCACCAACGCACTGCCCGTGATGCGCGTCGACCTCGACGCCTCGATCGAGGAACTGCAGTGGTTCGTGAACGCGTTCACCCTCTCGTTCGCCGCCCTCATCCTGGCCGCCGCCGCGCTCGGCGACCGCATCGGGCGGCGCACCGTCTTCCTCGCCGGCATCGGCGTGTTCACCGCCGCGAGCGCACTCGTCGCACTCAGCACCGAACCGTGGATGGTCATCGCAGCCCGCGCCGTGCAGGGGGTCGGCGCGGCCGGCATCATGCCGCTCTCGCTCACCCTGCTCGCCGGCTCGGTGCCGGCGCGACTGCGCCCGGCCGCGATCGGCATCTGGGGCGGCGTCGCGGGCCTCGGCGTCGCGCTCGGCCCGCTCATCGGCGGCGCCGTCGTCGAAGGCTGGAACTGGCAGGCGATCTTCTGGCTCAACGTGCCGATCGGCGTCATCGCGATTCCGCTCGCCCTCGCCGCGCTGCCCAACTCGCTCGGCGCGCGCCTGCGCATCGACGTGCCCGGGGTGCTGCTCGCGGGTCTCGGCGTGCTCGGGCTCGTGTTCGGCATCGTCCGCGGCAACGACGCCGGCTGGGACTCGGCCGAGGTGCTCGGCTCGCTGATCGCCGGCGCCGTGCTGCTCGTCGCATTCGTCGGGTGGGAGCAGCGCGCGGCGGCCCCGCTGCTGCCGCTCCGACTCTTCCGCGACCGCGGGTTCTCGGCCGCCAACGTCGTGGGCCTCGCGTTCAGCTTCGGCATGTTCGGCGCGGTGTTCATCCTGATCCAGTTCCTGCAGGTGGTGCAGGGTGCGACGCCGCTGGAGGCCGGCGTGCAGACGATGCCGTGGACGCTCGCGCCCATGGTCGTCGCACCGCTCGCGGGTGCGCTCGCCTCGCGCGTCGGAACCCGTGCGCTCATGGTGACGGGGCTCGCGCTGCAGACCGTCGCCCTCGTCTGGATCGCCCTCACCATGGCCCCGGATGTCGCGTACGGCACCCTGGTCGCCCCCTTCATCTTCGCCGGGGTGGGCATGGGGCTGGTGTTCGCGCCGATGTCGACCGCCGTGCTCGCGGGCATGCCCGAGGCCGACCACGCGAAGGCGTCGGGCACGAACTCGACGCTCCGCGAGGTGGGGGTCGCGCTCGGCATCGCGGCGCTCACCGCGGTGTTCACGGGCGCGGGCGGCGAGCTCACGCCGACGGGCTACGTGGATGCGGCGGTGCCGGCGGTGCTCGTCGGAGCCGGCGCCCTCGCGGTCGGCCTGGTCGCCGCGCTCTTCCTGCCCGCGGGCCGCGGCACACCGCGCCGGGAGACCGCCGCCGACGCGGACGCCGCGCGCGAGGCCGAGCTCGAGGCATCCGTCGTCTGAGCCCCCGGCGACCACCAGCCCCCGGCAGGTGCGCTACGAGCGCGCCTGCCGGGGGATCACGATCTCGCGGATGATCAGCAGGATGCCCGCCGAGATCGGGATCGCGACCAGCGCACCGAGCAAGCCCAGCAGCGTGCCGCCCGCCAGCGCCGAGATCAGCACGATCGTGCCGGGCACCTGCACGGCCTTGCCCATCACCTTCGGCGTCAGCACGTACGCCTCGATCTGCATGTACACGAGCATCGCGAGCAGCACGATGAGGGCCGCCGTGGGCGAGACGAAGAGCGAGAAGATCGTCATGATCGCCGTGGTCAGCACGGTTCCGATCAGCGGGATCAGCGTGACGAACAGGGCGATCACACCGAACAGCAGCGCGAACGGCACGCCCACCACCGTCAGCAGCAGCGTCGAGAAGACCGCGTTGAAGAACGCGAGCACCACCATGCCGCTCAGGTACTTGCCGACCGAGTTCATGATGCGCTCGGAGTACGACACGACCTGCTCGCGGTGCGACGCCTTCACCAGCTGGTAGATCGCGTGCTTGGTCATGTCGAGCGTCGCGATGAAGTAGATCGACAGCACCACCACGAACACGCCGGTCGACACGGCGCCGATGACCGAGGCGCCGAAGGCGAGTGCGCCGCCGCCGATCGACGCCCACAGGTTCGGGTCGCTGAGGATCTGCTGCACCCCCGCGAGCACGTCGGTGAGCAGGCCGTTCGTCGCCGCATTGACCTCGTCGTACCAGTTCGCGTCCTGCGCGCGCTGCACCAGGTCGGGGATCCCGCGGACCAGCTCGGTGATCTGGTCGACCAGCGGCGGGATCACCACCCAGATGATCGCCACCACCACGCCCACGAACAGCAGGATCACCACGACGATCGCGACGCCGCGGCTCATCCCGCGTCGCTGGAACCAGCGGATCAGCGGGTCGAGCCCGAGCGAGACGAAGGCGGCGATGAACACCGACAGGATGACGCTCTGCAGGTTCGCCGCCGCGATCGCCAGCAGCAGCGCGAGGAGCACGCCGAGCGTGACGATGAACCCCCAGCGGAACGGCTGAGACGAGATCATCGAGGTGCGATCCTCGATCTGCTCGCGGCGGCGGAGCCGGTCGATCGATCTCACCGGGCGGCCGTTCGCGGCACCGGGAGTTCGCGGTAGTGCCGCTGCAACGCGAGATAGTCGTTCCACTCGGGCATCGGCTGGCCGGCGCGGAACGCGGTGAGGCGGTCGAGGTAGTAGTCCCAGCCGGGACCGATGTCGGCGACCACCGACGGGTCGATGACGCGCTCCTGGAACACGAGCGTCGTCAGCCCGCCCGCAGCCTCGCGCACGTGGCAGTGCAGTCGGCGGGTGTCGTCGCCCGAGCCGACGTGCAGGCGGAACCGATGCGGCGGCTCGCACTCGAGCACCGACACGCTCATCCAGTCGGCGTCGGGGTCTTCGGCCGTCATCTTGAACAGGATGCCGCCGGTCGACGGGCTGCCCGTCCAGGTGCCGATCCATCCGCCGGTCGCGGTGGGGTTCGTGAGGCTGTACCAGACATCCTCGATGGGGGCGTGGAAGAGCCGGTCGAACTGGAGTCGGAGCTCGTCGCCTTTGGTGACGTAGTGGCCGGTCGGCTTGGCGTTCATCGTCGTCCCCCTTGTCGATCCCCTGCGGTTCAGGCTAATCGGGGAGAGGGGATGGCGGCTAGAGTCGGTGCCATGACTTCCAGGGGTGGGCAGGGGACGAAGCAGGAGACGACGCTCGATCCGAGCGAGGGCAGGTCGGGGCTCTGGGGTGCGCTCGCCGGACTCATCGTGGCGGCGCTCATCGCGGTGCCGCTGTCGGCGGCGTTCGCGTTCGCGACGCACCCGCACACGCAGCAGCTCTTCGGCGGGCGGCTCGAGGAGGTCGGCAGCGGGGGGTACCAGGCGTTCTGGTGGATCGTCACCATCCTGCTCGCCGCACTGCCGTTCCTGGTCGGCTTCGGCGTCGCGAAGCTGTCGGCGCGGTCGCTCGTGATCGTGGGTGCGATCGTCGTGCTGTTCGTCGTCGCGATCGTGATCCTGGGGCAGCTCTTCGTCTTCTGAGCGGCTCGCCTCAGGCCGTGGCCGCTCGCTCGCTCGCTCGGCGTGCGGGGTCGGTCACTCGATGCATGAGCGCGACGATGGCGCGACGGCTGAGCACACGTGCCGCCAGCGTGCTGAACCGGTTCGCCCGCCCGTCGATGACGCTGGGGCCGGGATCACGCGCGTCCAGGTGCGACAACGCCGTGGCGACCACCTGCTCGGCCGTTCGCATCGCGGCGCCGGCGGTGGCGTCGTCGGTGCCGACGACGGCGTTGAACTCCGTGCTCGTGGCGCCGGGTGAGAGCGCGAAGACGGTTGCCCCGGTGCCCCGGGTCTCGGCCCAGAGCGCTTCGGTGAAGCTGAGCACGAACGATTTCGCGGCACCGTAGACCGCCATGCGCGGCGTCGGCGTGTACGCCGCCATGCTCGCGACGTTGACCAGAAACCCCTGCGCCTCGATGATGCTCGGCAGGAACGCACGACTGAGCTGCACGGGAGCGACGATGTCGACCGCGATCTCCTGTGCGAGGCGGCCGGGCTCCTCGTCGATGAATCGACCGAAGGTGCCGAATCCGGCGTTGTTGACCAGCGCGGTCGCCGTGACCCCCGCCGCCGCCAGCTCGTGCTGCAGGCTCGTCGCCGCGTCCGCAGTCGACAGATCGAGCGCCACGACCGTGACCGCCGTGCCGTGCGCGGCGCGCAGTTCGGCGGCGAGTTCGACCAGGCGTTCGCGACGCCGGGCGACGAGCACGAGGCCCGCGCCGCGGTTCGCGATCGCCCTCGCGAAGGCGACGCCGATGCCGGAGCTGGCGCCGGTGACGATGACGGTGTGACCGCGCGGGTCTCGAGCGAACGACATGACTCCTCCTCGCATGGGCTGATCTGCACAGTATGCCTCAATGGCACCGAGTGTCAATCAGGCATCTAGGGTAGGCTCGGCGTGTGGATGATGAGCGACTCTGGACGCGGACGCGACGAGCGGTCTACGACGAGATCACCCGCACGGCGATGGAGCTGTTCCTCGAGCAGGGGTTCGAGCAGACCACGATCGATCAGATCTCTGCGGCAGCCGGCATCTCCCGGCGTTCGTTCTTCCGCTACTTCGGCACCAAAGAGGACATCGTGCTCGGCGATCTGGCGAGCCAGGGCGTGCTCGTGCAGCGGTCGCTCGAAGCCGTGCCTCTGTCGGTGCCGCCGTGGGAGGCGCTCGAGCAGGCGCTCTGGCAGGTCGCCGACCTGAACGGCGATCTCGACGCCGCGCGCAAGGTGGCCGTGATGATGTACGGGACTCCGTCGCTTCGCGCCCGCAGTATCGAGAAGCACCTGCACTGGCAGGAGCTGCTGGTTCCGAACATCCAGCGCCGACTCGAGGCTGCCGGCGGCGACCCGCTCGACCCGGCCGCGGCCGCGATCGTCGCCAGCGCCATCGCGTGCCTCGACATCGCGGGCCAGGCATGGCTCCGAGAACCCGGATCCGATCTCCGGCAGCTCTATCGCCGCGCGACCCGAGCCGTACGCGGGTGACGTGCCGGCGGTCTCGCGGGCAACGACCGAGCTACGCGCCCCGCGACTCCAGCACGGCCATCGCGGCGTTGTGGCCGCCGATGCCGCTGACCGCGCCGCCGCGCACGGCGCCCGAGCCGCACAGCAGCACGTTCGGGTGCGCGGTCGCGACGCCCCAGCGTGCGGCCGGCGTGTCCAGCGCGTCGCCGGGCTCCGCCCACGGCCACGACAGCGGCCCGTGGAAGATGTTGCCGCCGGGCATCGCGAGCGCCGCTTCGAGGTCGTGCGTGGTCTTCACCTCGATGCAGGGGCGGCCCGTTGCCCCTTCGGCGGGCTCAGGGGGCGCCGTCATGATCACATCGCGGATCGGTTCGGCGAGCACGCTGTCGAGCGACGCGAGCACGGCGGCTTCGAGGCGGGAGCGCAGCTCGTCGTTGCCGAACCGCTCCACGAGCCGGTCGGGCACGTGCAGGCCGAAGACGGTGAGCGTGTGCGCGCCGCTCGCGACGAGCTCGGGGGAGAGGATCGTCGGGTCGCTGAGCGTGTGGCAGTAGATCTCGCACGGCAGCGGGTCGGGGATGGCTCCGCGGGCGGCGGCGCGGTAGGCGGCGTCGAGCTGGGAGGCGAGCTCGTTGATGTGGAAGGTGCCGGCGAACGCCTCCTCGGGCCGCACCGACGCGTCGCGCAGCCGGGGCAGGCGGGTGAGCAGCAGGTTCACCTTCACCTGCGCGCCCTCGGGCGTTGCGAGCTCGCGCATGCGCGCCCGCACGACGGCTGGGACTGCGAGGTCGGTCGGAGGCGTACCGTGGCGGGACTCGACACCGGCTGAGGGGGTTGCGCCGGTCGCGGGGCGAGCCGACCCGGCCTCGAGCAGGCGGTCGAGCACGGCGGGCGCGACGTTCGCGAGCACGGTCGGGGCGGATGCCTCGTGCTCGACGCCCTCGTGCTGGTACCGCACGCGCGCCGGCGCGCCGGGGATGCCCGCCCCGATCGCCAGCACCTCGGCCTTCGTGACGAGCGTGGTGCCGGCCTCGCGGGCGGCTCGGGCGAGCTCGCCGGTGACCGCGCCCATGCCGCCGACCGGGACGTCCCAGTCGCCGGTTCCGCCGCCGATCACGTGGTACAGGAAGCACCGGTTCGCGTCGAGCGACGGGTCGTCGAGTTCGGTGAACGTGCCGATCAGGCCGTCGGTGGCGACGACGCCGCGGACGAGGTCGTCGACGAAGCATCCGTCGATCGCCTCGCCGAGCGGCCGCTCGACGAAGGCGTTCCAGACCCGCTCGTCGGCGACGAGCGCGCGCGCCTCGTCGCGTGTGGGCAGCGGTGCGGTGAGGGTGGGGAAGAGTGCGCGGGCGACCCGCGCGGTATCGGCGTAGAACGACGACCAGGCGGTCGCGTCGGCCTCGGCGCCCACGCGCGCGAATGCGGCGGCGGATGCCTCGGGGCCGGCCTCGGTGTCGACGAGCAGGCCCCGCGACGGGTCGCGGGGGTCGGGCGTGTACGACGAGAAGCGTCGGCGCACGAGCCGGATGTCGAGGCCCAGGTCGTCGATGATGCGCTGCGGCAGCAGGCTGACGAGGTACGAGTAGCGGCTGAGCCGGGCGTCGATGCCGTCGAACGCCTGCGCCGACACGGCCGCGCCGCCGAGGTGGTCGTCGCGCTCGAGCAGCAGCACGTCGAGGCCGGCGCGGGCGAGGTACGCCGCGGCGGTGAGGCCGTTGTGGCCGCCGCCGACGATCACGACGTCGTGGGTCTGAGGCATCCATCGAGCGTAGTCGCCGCCCGCCGCGACGTGCGTGGCGCGAAATGTTACTGACAAGTAAGTAAGCATTCCGCTACAGTGACGAGCACGTCCGCGCCGCCGTCGGCGCGGGTCGAGCACCACTCGCACTGACCGGCAGACCGGCGGCGCGACGGCCGCCGGCCCCTCGTTCGAAGGAGAACCTGTGACGCACCCGATCAGGGCGGAGCATCCGCCCGCCCGCCTCGCCCGCCGCATCGGCGCCGGGGCGGCCATCACCGCCCTCGCCCTCGGAGGAACCGTCATCACCGCCGCAGCACCCGCCGCCGCCGACGACTCGCTGTTCGGCCCGAACGTCACGATCTTCGACGAGACGTGGTCGGTCGTCGACATCAACGCCGCCCTGCAGGCCGCCTCGCACGAGGAGGAGTTCAGCCTGAACCGGCACCAGTTCTTCTTCAAGCCGGGCACCTACGGCTCCGCCGCAGGTCAGGACGACCCGCTGACCGCGACCGGCATCATCAACTCCGAACTCGGCTACTACCAGTCGGTCTCGGGCCTCGGCGCCTCCCCCGAGGACGTGCGCATCAACGGGGCGATCCACGTCGAACCCGTGCGCGCGTGCGAGCCGAACCCGTGGGACTGCCAGCAGCCCGGCTCGCTCACCCGGTTCTGGCGCTCCATGTCGAACCTCACGTTCAACCCGATCCAGCAGCCCGTCGGCATCGACGCCGACCGGCCGTTCCCGAGCGGCATCACCTCGCCGCACGAGATGCGGTTCGCCGTGTCGCAGGCCGCGCCCCTGCGCCGCATCAACATCGAGGGCTCGCTCACGGTGTTCGGCCGGGTCGGCGAGTACGCCTCGGGCGGATACCTCGCGAACTCGAACGTCGACGGCACGGTCGTGACCGGCTCGCAGCAGCAGTGGTTCACCCGCAACTCGACCGTCGGCACGTGGGACGGCGGCGTCTGGAACATGGTGTTCTCGGGCGTCGATGGCGCACCCGCGCACGACTTCGGCCCGATCGAGGGCGGCGGCACCGGCAACAAGACCGTCGTCGACGAGACCCCGATCAACCGCGAATCGCCGTTCCTGTACCTCGACGGCGACGACTACAAGGTGTTCGTGCCGAAGGCGAAGGCCGACACGCGCGGCCACGACTGGTCGACGGATGCCTCGGCCGGCGACTCGATCGCGATCGACGACTTCTTCATCGCGAAGGAGGGCGCGACCGCGGCCGAGCTCAACGCGGCGCTCGCGAGCGGCAAGCACCTGCTCATCACCCCCGGCGTCTACGAGCTGGATGCTCCGCTGCACGTCGACCGCGCCGACACCGTCGTGCTCGGCCTGGGGTACGCCTCGCTCGTGCCGACCGCCGGCACCGCCGCGATCGAGGTCGGCGACGTCGCCGGCGTGAAGATCGCGGGTCTCACCGTCGACGCGGGCCTCGAGAACTCCGACGTGCTCGTGCAGGTCGGGCCCCGCGGGGCATCCGTGGCCGATGCGACCGACCCGACCACCCTCACCGACGTGTTCATCCGCGTGGGCGGCCCCTGGGCCGGCAAGGCGACCACGTCGATCGAGGTGAACAGCCCGAACACGCTGCTGGACCACATCTGGGCGTGGCGCGCCGACCACGGCGACGGTGTCGCGTGGGACGCGAACACGGGCGACCACGGCGTGATCGTGAACGGCGACGACGTCACCGCGCTCGGCCTGTTCGTCGAGCACTACCAGAAGAACCAGGTGATCTGGAACGGCGACGGCGGTCGCACGATCTTCTACCAGAGCGAGATCCCGTACGACCCGCCGACCCAGGCCGCCTACATGGACGGCGACCGGCTCGGGTTCGCGTCGTACCGCGTCGGCGACGGCGTCACCTCGCACCTGGCCCAGGGGCTCGGCGTGTACTCGTTCTTCGACCAGACGATCAACGGCGGGCAGGACATCCGCGTCGAGAGCGGCATCCAGACGCCGAAGTCGAAGGACGTGCGGTTCGAGTCGATGACGAGCGTGTTCCTGAACGGCACGGGCGGCATCAACCGCATCGTCAACGACGCCGGCGAGCCGGCCGTCGGGTCGTTCGCCTCGCCGCAGCTGGTGTCGTACCCGCCGGCCGACACGACCGCCCCGACCGTGGAGGTCGAGGTCGCGGGCGCGCAGGCGAACGGCTGGTACCGCGGCGCGACGCTCACCGCCACCGCGACCGACGACTTCACCCCGCCGCCCGCGGTCGAGGTGCGCATCGGTTCTGGCGACTGGGCGGCGTACTCGGCGCCGATCGCGCTGCCCGACGGCGACCTCGCCGTCGAGGTGCGCGCCACCGACGACTCGGGCAACGTCGCCTCGACCGACTGGTCGGGCAAGGTCGACGGCACCGCACCGGTCGTCGTCGCCACGGTCGACGACGAGGCGGGCACGGTCGCGCTCGACGCGACCGACGCGCTCTCGGGCGTCGCGTCGCTGGAGTACGCGCTCTGGTCGACCGAGGTCGGGGACGACGCCGACTGGCAGGCCTACACCGAGCCGGTCGAGCTGCAGCCGGGCGCGCGGGTGGTCAGCTTCCGCGCGACGGATGCCGCGGGCAACGTGTCGGCGATCGACAGCGACGGTGCGCCGAACCCGAACGAGCCGAGCCTCGGCATCGACGTGTCGGGCGACCTCGAGGTCGGCGACGAGGTCGAGCTGACCGGGTCGGATGTCCCGGCCGGCGAGTACACCGTCGTGTTCCGCTCCGACCCGGTCGAGGTGGCGCAGGCCGAGGTCGGCGTCGACGGCGCGCTCACCGTCGCGTTCACCGTGCCGCAGGTGGACGCCGGCGAGCACACGATCGAGCTCGTCGGCTCCGACGGGTCGGTCGTGGCCAGCCTCGGCGTGACCGTCGCGGCGACGGCCGCCTCTGCCGGCTCGGGATCGGGCGCGGCCGGCGGGCTCGCGTCGACCGGGTTCGAGGGCGCGTTCGCCGCGCTCGGCGCACTCGCGCTGCTCGTCGCGGGCGGTGTGACGCTCGTCATCCGTCGCCGGGCCGCACGCGCCTGACGCTGCCTCGACCACCCCGCCGGGGTCGCTTGTGGTCGCCCGTGACACGCGGACGCGACCACGAGCGGCCCCGGCAGGCGAGCGTGCGCCGTCAGGCCGTGCGCGTGAGCATCACCAGCACCACGTCGTCGTCGTCGAGCACGGTGAGGGTGTCGCCGTCGACGGTCGCCGAGTCGAGGCGGTTCAGCGACTGGTCGACCCCCTCGCACGCCATCAGCGTGGAGGCCACGCCCTCGAACTCGATACCGCCGCCGTCATCGGGCTCCCAGGTGCCGGTCAGCCGGTTGCAGCCGTCGCTGCCCGTGACGCTGCCGTCTTCGGCGATGACGAGGAACGGCTCGCCCGTGGCATCCGTGCCCCAGGTCCCGATGAAGCCCTCGCCGGCCGCCGCCGGGGTCGGCTGGACCGTGGTCGGCGTCGACGAGGTGCGGGCGAGCGTGCCGATCTCGGCATCGTCGTCGCCGAGCACCGTCATGGTGTCGCCGTCGATTCGCGCCTCCTCGGCGCTCGACAACCACGTGTCGACGCCCTCGCAGAACATGCGCGTCGCCGCGAGACCGCTGAAGTCGACGATGCCGTCGTCGTCGCGCTCCCACGTGCCGCGCAGGCTGTTGCAGCCGTCGTTGCCGGTGAGCACGCCGTCGTCCGCCAACGAGAGCCATGGCTCGCCCGTCGCCGACGGGTCGCCCCAGGTGCCGATCGGGTCGCCGCCCTGCCCGCCCGACGAGCCGGCGCCCGCGCACCCGGCGAGTGCGAGTGCGGCGGCCGCGGCGGCGACGAGTGCGGACGTGACGATGGCGCTGCGATTCCCCCACATGAGGCCGAGCCTACGCCCGGGGCCATCCGCGCGAGCCGCGGCCCGCGGTCGGGCCGAGAGGTCAGGCGTGCGGCCCCGCGGTCGGGTCGGCTGCCCGCGCGAGCGCGGAGCGCACGGCGACCACGGCGGGTCGGGCCGCGCTCGCCAGGCGAGCCGACGAGAACACCTCGCGGTGCGGGTCGCCGGGCAGCGCCGCGAGCATCAGCCGGGGCGCGTCGCCGGCCCACACCAGGTCGGGCAGCAGCCCGACCGCGTTGCCCGACTCGATGAGGCGGATGTGGGCCATCAGGTCGGCGGTCTCGAATCGCACGTCGGGCTCGAACCCCGCCGACCGGCAGAGCTGTTCGGCCCACTCGCGCGACGCGGTGCCGCGCGGCTCGAGCACCCACGGCCGCGTCGCCGCCCACGCGAGCGCCTCGTCGGCGCTCGCCGCGTCGCCGCCGGCGAGGTCGGCGGCGGTGTTCGACTGCGCGAGCGGGGTCACGCCGATCGCGGCGGCCTCGGCGGGCAGGGCGAGCCGGATCGCGTCGGCCGCGAGCGGCACCAGGTCGAGGCCCGGGTGCCGCGGCCGGGTGCGACCCGGGTACTGCTCGGCGAGCACCAGGTCGAAATCGCGGGCCGCGACTTCGAAGAGGCCGGCTTCGGGCTCGCGCTCGGTGATCTCGATGCGCAGCGACGGATGCTCCGCCGACAGCGTCGTGAGCGCCCGCGGCACCACCGCGTGCGCCGCCGACTGGAACACCGCGACACGCACCGTGCCGCCCACGTCGGTGAGCGAGCGCGCCACGTCGGCCTCGGCGGCCTCAAGCCGGTCGAGGATCACCGCGGCGTGCTCGACGAGCACCTCGGCCTGCGGCGTGAGCTGCACGCGGCGGCCCGCCGGCACGAGCAGCGTCACGCCGACCTCGCGTTCGAGCTGGTCGAGCTGCTGCGACACCGTCGACGGGCTGTACGAGAGCGCTTCGGCGACCGCTGACAGCGTGCCGCGGCGGTGCAGTTCGACGAGCAGGCGCAGGCGTCGTACCTCGAGCATGGTTCCTCCGCGTCATCCGATCATATTCTTCGTTTCTATCGAACGGTATCAGTCGGATTCATCCGTTTGACCGAACAGAACGCGTGTTGCAGGATGCTGCGCGGGCGCACACGCGCCATCCCGAGCGCCCCCGCGGATCCACGCAGAGAAGAGAAGTACCGTCGTGAGCATGACCACCGTCGACTCGACCGTGAGCGCCGATCAGGTCGTCGCCCTCGTGCGACGCTGGCTCGCCGAGAGCCGCACCCACCCCACCGACCCCTCCGCCGAGCGCCTCGCCGGCGTGCTGAAGGACCCGAACGGGCTCGCCTTCACCGTCGGATTCGTCGACGGCGTCATGCGCCCCGAAGATCTGCGCGTCGCCGGCCGCAACCTCGAGCGGGTCGCGAAGCTCACACCGGAGTTCCTGCCCTGGTACCTGCGCGGCGCCGTGCGCCTCGGCGGCGTGCTGGCACCCGCGTTCCCGTGGATCGTCATCCCGATCGCCCGCCGCGTGCTGCGCGCCATGGTCGGCCACCTCGTGCTCGACGCCACGCCGTCGAAGCTCGGCCCCGCGATCGCGAAGCTGCGCGAATCGGGCAACCGCCTCAACCTCAACCTGCTCGGCGAAGCCGTGCTCGGCGAACAGGAGGCCGACCGCCGGCTCGAGGGCACCTACGAGTTCCTCGCCCGCGACGACGTCGACTACGTCTCGATCAAGGTGTCGAGCGTGGTCAGCCAGCTCTCGATGTGGTCGTTCGACGAGGCCGTCGAGAAGGTCGTCG
This sequence comes from Agromyces larvae, assembly GCF_022811705.1. Taxonomy (NCBI): domain Bacteria; kingdom Bacillati; phylum Actinomycetota; class Actinomycetes; order Micrococcales; family Microbacteriaceae; genus Agromyces; species Agromyces larvae. The sequence continues at coordinate 3,306,912 of NZ_CP094528.1, forward strand.
CCAAGCTCACCCCCCTCTACGAGCTCGCCGCCCGCTCGTCGGCGGCCGGCACACCGAAGTTCATCAACCTCGACATGGAGGAGTACCGCGACCTCGACCTGACGATCGCGGTCTTCACGACCCTGCTCGACCGCCCCTCGCTGCGCGGCCTCGAGGCCGGCATCGTGCTGCAGACCTACCTGCCCGACGCGCTCGGCGCGATGCAGGAGCTGAACGCGTGGGCCCGCACCCGCCGCGCCGCGGGCGGCGCCCCGATCAAGGTGCGCGTCGTGAAGGGCGCGAACCTCGCCATGGAGCACGTCGACGCGGCGATCCACGGCTGGCCGGTCGCGACGTACGGGACCAAGCAGGACTCCGACACCAACTACAAGCGCGTGCTCGACTGGGCGCTCACGCCCCAGCGGGTCGACGCGGTGCGCCTCGGCGTCGCCGGCCACAACCTGTTCGACATCGCCCACGCGTGGCTGCTCGCGAGCGAGCGCGGCGTGAACTCGGCGGTGGAGTTCGAGATGCTGCTCGGCATGGCCACCGGTCAGGCGGCCGCGGTGCGCGGCGACGTCGGCCGGCTGCTGCTCTACACGCCCGTCGTGAACCCGACCGAGTTCGACGTCGCCATCGCGTACCTGATCCGCCGGCTCGAAGAGAACGCCAGCCAGGACAACTTCATGTCGGCCGTGTTCGAGCTCGGCGACGAGCGGCTGTTCGCCCGTGAGCGCGACCGGTACCTCGCGTCGGTCGCGGCCCTCGAAGGTGAGACGGTGTTCCCTGAGTCCGCCGAAGGGGCCACGCCGGCGCCGCGCCCGAACCGCACCCAGAACCGCCGCACCGAGTGGCAGGGCCGCACGCCCATCGCCGACCTGCCGCACGCGGGCGCTCCCGCGCCCGGCCCCGAGCACGACCAGGAGTCGCTGACCGTCGCGGTGCTCGACATCGCGCGCGGGTCGCTCCCCGAGCCTGTCGACGGGAGGCTCCCTGAGCCTGTCGAAGGGAGCGGGGCGGCGCGCTTCGACGAGCTCAGCGAGCCGGATGTCGAAGGGAGCGGGGCGGCGCGCTTCGACAAGCTCCCTGAGCCTGTCGAAGGGAGCGGGGTTCGCTTCGACGAGCTCAGCGAGCCGGGTGTCGAAGGGAGCGGGGCGGCGCGCTTCGACAAGCTCAGCGAGCCGGGCGAGGTGTCGGGGCCCGGCGCCACGCCCGGCTTCCGCAACGAGCCCGACACCGACCCCGCGCTCGCGGCCAACCGCGACTGGGGCCGTCGCATCCTGGCCCGCGTACCCGAGTCGACGCTCGGCGTCGAGACGATCCGCGCCGCGCGCATCGACGACGCCGGCGAGCTCGCCGCGCTGCTCGCGAGCGTGCGCGCCGCGGGCGAGGCGTGGGGCCGCCGCCCCGCCGCCGAGCGCGCTGCGATCCTGCACCGGGCCGGCCTTTCGCTCGCCGCCAACCGCGACCGGCTCATCGAGGTGATGGCGTCCGAGACGGGCAAGACCATCGCCGAGGCCGACCCCGAGGTGAGCGAGGCCATCGACTTCGCCCACTACTACGCCGAGCGCGCCCGCGAGCTCGACCACGTGCGCGGCGCCCGGTTCGTGCCGTCGAAGCTCACCGTCGTGACGCCGCCGTGGAACTTCCCCGTCGCGATCCCCGCCGGCGGCGTGCTCGCCGCGCTCGCCGCGGGCTCCGGCGTGGTGATCAAGCCCGCCGGGCTCGCCCAGCGCGCCGGCGCGGTCATGGTCGAAGCGCTGTGGGAGGCCGGGGTGCCCCGCGACGTGCTCGCCCTGCTCGATGTGGGCGAGCGCGAGCTCGGCCGCCAGCTGATCGCGAGCCCGCTCGTCGACCGCGTCATCCTCACCGGGGCCTACGAGACGGCCGAGCTGTTCCGCTCGTTCCGCGAGGACCTGCCGCTGCTGGCCGAGACCAGCGGCAAGAACGCGATCATCGTGACGCCGTCGGCCGACCTCGACCTCGCGGCATCCGATGTCGTGAAGAGCGCCTTCGGCCACGCCGGCCAGAAGTGCTCGGCCGCGTCGCTCGTGATCCTCGTCGGATCGGTGGCCAAGAGCGAGCGGTTCCGCCGCCAGCTCGTCGACGCGGCGACGTCGATGCGCGTCGGGTACCCCGAGGACGCGACGAGCCAGATCGGCCCGATCATCGAACCCGCGTCGGGCAAGCTCTTGAGCGCGCTCACCGAGCTCGGCATCGGCGAGGAGTGGCTCGTCGAGCCGCGCCAGCTCGACGCGACCGGGCGGCTGTGGTCGCCGGGCATCCGCACGGGCGTGGCGCCGGGGTCGTACTTCCACCTCACCGAGTTCTTCGGCCCCGTGCTCGGAGTCATGCACGCGAAGGACCTCGACGAGGCGATCCGCCTGCAGAACGCCGTCGACTACGGCCTGACCGCGGGCCTGCACTCGCTCGACGCCGACGAGCTCGCCACCTGGCTCGACCGCGTCGAGGCCGGCAACCTCTACGTCAACCGCGGCATCACCGGTGCGATCGTGCAGCGCCAGCCGTTCGGCGGCTGGAAGAAGTCGGCCGTCGGCGCGGGCGCCAAGGCCGGCGGACCGAACTACCTGTTCGGCCTCGGCGACTGGGAGCCCGCCGACGACCGCCAGTCGACGTCGCTGCACCTGCGCGGACTCGAGCGCCGGGTCACCGAGCTCATCGAGGCGTCGCAGTCGTCGCTCGACTACGAGCAGTTCGAGGTGCTGCGCCGGGGCGCCCTGTCGGACGAGATCGCCTGGGCTGAGGAGTACGGCGTCGTGAAGGATGTCTCGGGCCTCGGCGTGGAGCGCAACGTGTTCCGGTACCGCCCGACCCAGGTCGCGGTGCGCATCGCCGAGGGCGGCACGCTCGTCGACGGCCTGCGGGTCATCGCCGCGGCCACGCTCGCGAAGTCGCGGATCTCGGTGTCGACGGCGCATCCGCTGCCCAAGCGCGTGCGCACCCTGCTCGAGGCGCGCGACATCCGGGTGCGCCGCGAGGACGACCGGGGGTGGCTCCAGCACCTCGCCGCGCAGGGCGCCGGCGCCGACCGCATCCGGCTCGTCGGCGGCGACCCGGCGACGGTCACGGCCGCGCTGCACGGCCGCCCCGACATCGCGGTGTGGGCGCACCCGGTCACCCCGTCGGGGCGGGTCGAACTGCTGCCGTTCCTGCGCGAGCAGGCCGTGTCGATCACGAACCACCGCTTCGGCAACCCGACCGACCTCTCCACCGGCGTGATCTGAGGGGGCCAGCCTCCCGCCCGCGCGCCCGCGCCCCGCCCGCCCGCGCGCCCGCATTCGAGGCACCGTGTTCAGACCGAGGCACCTCCGTCGGTGCCGCCGACTGAACACCGTGCCTGTAACGGGGTGGTGTGGGTGGAGCTCGGCTTCAGTGACCAGCGAGGGTGAGGGTCGCGATGAGGCCGCCGCCGGGGCGCGGGCTGAGCACCAGGTCGCCGCCGTGCGCCGCGGCGACGGCACGCACGATCGACAGGCCGAGCCCGTAGCCGTCGCGGTCGGCACGTCGTGACGCCTCACCGCGGTGGAACGGCTCGCCGAGTGCGGCGATCTCGGTGTCGCCGAGCTCGCGGCCGGTGTTCTCGATCGTGAACCCGGGGCGTTCGGCATCGATCCGCACCTGCACGACCCCGCGTTCGTCGTTGTAGCGCACGGCGTTGTCGACCAGGTTGCGCGCGGCGAGCGCGAGCAGCTGCTCGTCGCCGTCGACGGTGACGCTCGTCGCGGGCGGGTCGAACGACACCTCGACCCCGTGCGCGCCCGCCTCGCCGGCGGCCTCGGCGACCACCGTCGCGAGCAGCGGACCGAGCTCGACCGGCACCCGTTCGTCGAGGCGCCCCCGCCCGCGTGCGAGCACCAGCAGCGACCCGATGAGCCGTTCGCTGTGCGCGTTCGCGGCGAGCGCGCGGCGCATCGCGGGTTGCAGCTCCGCGGGCACCCGGCCCTGCTCGAGCGGGATCTCCAGTGCCGCGCGCGTCACGGTGAGCGGCGTGCGCAGTTCGTGCGACGCGTTCTGGACGAACCGGTCCTGCGCTTCGAACGCGGTGTGCAGCCGGTCGAGCATGTCGTCGATCGTGTCGCCGAGCTCCTTGATCTCGTCATCGGGCCCGGCGAGGTCGAGCCGGCGGTCGAGGTCGTCGGTCGTGATGCGCCGGGTCAGCTCGGTCACCTCGGCGATGCGGCGCAGCGAGCGGCGGGCGAGCCAGCCGGCGAGCAGCACGGCGATCACCGCGAACACCACGATCACCACGACGGAGGCGATGAGCAGGCTGCCGAGCACGTCCTGCGACAGTGCACCCGAGTACTCGTCGAAGGCGGCTTCGAGGGTCTCGCGCGTGATCGCGGCGCCGGGCGGCGGATGGTCCGCATCGCCGAGCGCGGTGCCCGTCATCACGAAGCAGTTGGCGGACGTCGCCGGGCCCGAGGCATCCGGCCCTTTCACCTCGGAGCAGATCGTCGTGGTCGATGCCGCCCGGAAGAAGCTCTGCACGAGCAGGTACTGCACGGCGAGCAGGCCGACGCCGGCGGCGACGAAGATCGCCGCGATCGTCACCGTGAGGCGGGTGCGGAAACTCCATCGGCGGCGCGGGGGAGCGGGGCTCGGGTCGGTCATCGTCACTCGATCCGGTAGCCCAGGCCGGGGGAGTTGTCGATCAGCCACGGATGCCCCAGCTTCTTGCGCAGGGTGTGCACCGCGAGCCGTACGGTGGCGGCGGTGTGCTCGCCCGGTTCGTCCCACGCGAGGCCGAGCAGCCGCTGCGGGGTGAGGTAGCCGCCGTCGGCGACCAGCAGCGCTTCGAGCACCGCGAGCTCGCGCCGGGTGAGGCGCACCGGGCGTCCGTCGCGCTCGGCGACCCGGCGCACCGGGTCGAGGCGCACCCCGCTGCGTTCGAGCACGGTGTCGGCCGAAGCATCCCCTCGCCGTCGGCCCAGAGCGCGGATGCGGGCCAGCAGCTCGACGTACGCGAACGGCTTCGCCAGGTAGTCGTCGGCGCCGAGGTCGAGTCCGCGCACCCGGTCGCCCACGGTGCCCGCCGCGGTGAGCATCAGGATACGAGCCGGATGCCCCTGAGCCACGAGCGTGCGGCACACCGCGTCGCCCGACAGCACGGGGAGATCGCGGTCGAGCAGCACCACATCGAATCCGCCCTCGGACAGGCACTGCAGCGCCGCGGCGCCGTCGTGCGCGACGCCGACGCCGAACCCGTCGAGGCGCAGGCCCTCGGCGAGCGTGTCGGCGAGCTCGCGTTCGTCCTCAACGATCAGCACGCGCATGGCTCCTCCGCCCCTCCACCCCGATTGTGCACCGCAGCCCGTTTGCCGCGCGTTTGCCGACGTGCGATGCCGCACCAACGCCCCCGAGCCTAGAACTGGTCGAAACCGACCACGAGGAGACCGGCATGTCCCGTTCCATCCACGCCCGATCCGTCGCAGCCCTCGCCGCGACCGCGCTCGCCGCAGGCTGCGTGAGCCTGCTCGCAGCATGCTCGACGGCAGCGCCCGAGTCGACCGCGCAGGCGCTCGACGCCACCGCCGAACGCTTCATCGCCTGCCTGCAGGCGGGCGGGCTCGACGCCCGAACCAGCGCGAACGGGCGGGTGCTCGTGAAGGTGCCGATCGAGGTCGACGCCGACGGGATCCCCGAACCCGTCGCACCGCCCGAGGGCGAGCCGGGCGGCGAGGTCAGCCTCGAGGTGATCGACGGCGCCGTCTACCAGGGGGTGGACGACCCCGCCGACTTCGCCGATGACTGGGGCATCGAACCGATCTACGCCGACTGCCTCGCCGAGGTGCCCGACTTCGAGCAGGCGTCGAGCGATTTCGGGGCGCCCGACGACGACCTCGATCCCGAGGTCGCGGCCGCGCAGACCGAACTGCTGCTCGCGTTCGCCGAGTGCGCGCGCGAGCAGGGCGTCGCCGACTTCCCCGACCCCGAACAGGGCTCGATGGTCGTGCCCGCCTCGGTCGACGAGGACACGCTGCGGAGCATCCTCGACGCGTGCAGCAGCGACCTCGCCGACAGCGAGGCGCCGCTCTCGGTGCGGATGGAGGCGATCCCGGATGCCCCGGGCGGCGACCTCGGGCGGGTGTTCGAGGACTATCCCGAGCTCACCGACCACGGGCTCATGGTCACCGTGGGGGCGAGCCGCTGATGACGCGTCGGTTCGAGCCGGTGGAATCGGCGTCGCCCGCGCGGAGGACCCGGCGGCGCGTCGTCGCGCTCGCCGCCACCGCGGTGATCCTCGCCCTCGCGGGCGCCGGCCTGGTCGGCTGGATGCGGGCCGGAACCCCCGGCGAACCGGGCGAGCCCGGCGGGGCATCCGGCGAAGCATCCGGTGGGCCGGTGACCCGACCCGCCGAGCGCGTGACCCTGACCAGCGGCCTGCTGCTGACGGGCACCCTGAGCTACGGCGACCCTGTGCCGCTGCAGGGCGCCGGGTCGGGCATGGTGACCGCGCTGCCCGCCGCCGGCGACGTGATCGGCATCGGCGGCCGTCTCTACGAGGCGAGCGGGGTGCCGGTCGTGCTGTTCCGCGGCGAGCGGCCGTTCTGGCGGCCGCTCGAACTCGGCATGACGAACGGGCCGGACGTGCGCCAGCTCGAGCAGAACCTCGCCGACCTCGGGTTCACGGCCGGACTCGACCTCGACGTGGACGACACGTTCACCGCGAACACCGCCGTGGCGGTCAAGGCGTGGCAGGCCGCCCTGGGGGTGGAGCGCACCGGTGCGGTCGCACTGGGCGCGGTCGTGGCGGTGGATGCCCCGTCGGTCCGCGTCGACTCGCTCGTGAAGACGCTCGGCGAACCCGACGGCGGCGCCGTGCTCGAGGTCACGAAGACCGAGCTGCACGGCTACGCCGACCTCACCGACGCGCAGGAGCGCGAGATCGCCGCCGGAACCCCGGTGACCCTCACGCTGAAGGACGGCGCCGAGATCGCGGGCAGCGTGGCGGCCGTCGAGCCGTCGGTGCCCGCGACCGACGACAGTTCGGACGACACCCCCGCGCGAGCCGTCGTCGACCTCGTCGACGATGCCGGCCGAGCCGCGGCGGACGCGGTCGGGCCGTCGAACGTGCGGTTGAAGCTCGGAGACGAGACCGTCGACGACGCACTGGTCGTGCCCGTCACGGCGCTCGTCGCCGACGGTGACGACGGCTACGCCCTCGACGTGCTGCGCGACGGCGAGGTCGTGCGGATCCCTGTCGAGATCGGGCTCATCGCCGACGCGCGCGTGCAGATCACCTCGAGCGGCGGCGGGGGAGCCGACCCGCTCGAGGCCGGCGAAGACGTGGTGGTCGCCTCATGACCGCCGCCGTGCTCGAGCTGCGATCGGTGAGCAAGACCTATCCGGGGCACCCGCCGGTCAACGCGCTGCAGGATGTCTCGCTGCAGGTGCACGCGGGCGAGCTCACCGCGGTCGTCGGCGCGTCGGGATCGGGCAAGACCACGATGCTGTCGATCATGGGGACCCTCGACACGCCCACCGCGGGCGAGGTGGTCGTCGCGGGTGTCGACACCGGTCGGCTCGACGAGGCCGGCCGGGCGGCGTTGCGTGCCGAACGGTTCGGGTTCGTGTTCCAGCAGTTCTTCCTGCTGCCGGCCGTCGACGCGCTCGACAACGTGGCCACGGGGCTGCTCTACGCGGGCGTCGGGCTCGCCGAGCGACGACGCCGCGCGCGTCGCGCGCTCGAGCAGGTGGGGCTGGGCCACCGCCTGCACCACCGGCCGGGCGCGCTGTCGGGCGGCGAGCAGCAGCGCGTCGCGATCGCGCGGGCGATGGTCGGATGCCCCGACGTGCTGTTCGCCGACGAGCCGACGGGTGCGCTCGACTCGGCCACCGGCGCCGGCATCGTCGAACTGCTGCGCGGCGCCGCCGCCGACGGGGCCGCGGTCGTCGTGATCACCCACGACGAGCAGATCGCCGCCTCGCTCGACCACCGCGTCGGGTTGCGCGACGGGCGCGTGGTGGCCGAGCAGGGGGTGGCATCGTGACCGGGGAGCCGGCGCGCTCGCCGCGGCGCCGTCTCAGCGCCCTCGAGCTGCTGCGCACCGCCGTGGCGGGCCCGCGCTCGCGACCGTTGCGGACCGCGCTGTCGGCCCTCGGCATCGCGATCGGCATCGCGTCGCTGACGGCGATCACCGGCATCGCGGCATCCGACCGGGCGCAGCTGCTCGCCGAGCTCGACCGGCAGGGCGCGAACCTGCTCGTCGTGCAGCCGGGCAGCGACCCGCAGGGCGAACCGGTGGAGATCCCGGCCACCGCACCGTCCATGCTCGAACGCGTCGACGGCGTCGCAGCGGTCGGCGTCGTCGAACGGATCGACGCGGCTGCCGCCGTGTACCGCACCTCGATCGTGCCCGCGGCCCAGACCGGCGGGCTCGGGGTGCGGGCGGCCGACCTCGGGCTGCTCGACGCGCTCGACGGGGTGCTCGCGGAGGGCGACTGGTTCGACGACGCGAGCGCCTCGCTGCCGACGACCGTGCTCGGCTCGACCGCGGCGGCCCGGCTCGGCGCCGAGATCGGCCAGCGGGTGTGGATCGGCGGCGAGTGGCACGTCGTGATCGGGGTGCTCGAACCGCTCGGGCTGGCCGCAGAACTCGACTCGATGGCGTTCATCGGCGCGGAGTGGGCCGACGCCCGCTGGCCCGCCGACGAGGTGGACCCCGCCCGGCTCATCGACCCCGACCAGACCTCGCGCATCGAGTCGATCTTCGTGCGCAGCATGCCCGGCACCGTCGAATCCGTGCGGCCGATGCTCGCCCGCACGGCGAACCCGTACTCGCCCCACCTCGCGGTCTCGAAGCTGTCGGAACTCGTCGGCGCCCGAGCGATCGCCGACGCGACGCTCTCGTCGCTCGCGATCGGGCTCGCCGCGATCGCCCTGCTCGTCGGCGGCATCGGCATCGCGAACACGATGGTCGTGGCGGCGCTCGAACGGCGCGGTGAGATCGGCCTGCGCCGGGCACTGGGGGCCCGCAGCGGGCAGATCGCGAGCCAGTTCCTCACCGAGGCGGCGATCCTCGCCCTCATCGGCGGCCTCGCGGGGCTCGGCATCGGAGCGCTCGTCGTCGGCGGCTACGCCGCCGTGAACCGCAGCATCGTGGTGCTGCCGATCGAGGTCGTCGTCGGCGGTCCCGTCGCGGCGCTGGTGGTCGGTGTCGTGGCCGGCATCTACCCGGCGCTGCGCTCGGCGCGGCTCGCGCCGACCGAGGCGCTGCGGTCGGTGTGAGCGCCCCGGGTTTCCGCCCGACCCCACCCGAGCACGGCACCGTGTTCAGACCGAAGCGCCTCCGTCGGTGCCGCCGACTGAAACACCGTGCCTGCACTGGGCCGGGAGTCAGGCCCGCCCGCGGTTGCGGCGGCGCATGGCCTTCGGGGCGCGTCCGCCGACGAACGAGCGCGCCGAGTCGACGAGGAACCCCTGCTTCAGCGCCTCACGCCCGATGAGCATGCGGAACCCCATCTGGTCGCGGTTCGACAGCGTCACCTCGACCGGTACCGTGCGGCCGAGCAGCACGAGCTCCATCAGCACGACGATGCGGTGCTGCACGTGCCCCGACGAGCTGCGCACGGGGCGCCGGTCGTGCACGGGGCACTCGACGACGACCGCGTCGGCGTCGGACTCCTGCCACGGCCGCACGCCGAATCGCACCCAGTCGGCGCCCCGCCGACGGAACACTTTCACGTCGAACGCGTGGATCGCGGACGTACGTGCGCCGGTGTCGAGTTTCGCCTTGATCCACGGGACGCCGATGGCCGGCAGGCTCACCCATTCGCGCCATCCGGCGACGGAGGTGTTCGCATAGGCTGGCTCGGTCATCCCACCCATCTTGTCAGGGGCTCTCCATGAAACTCGCGATCCTGTCGCGCGCCCCCCAGGCGTACTCCACCCAGCGTCTCCGTGCGGCAGCGCAGCAGCGCGGGCATGACGTGAAGGTGCTCAACACCCTGCGATTCGGCATCGATCTCTCGACCGACGAACCCGACCTGCAGTACCGCGGCCGCCGGCTCAGCGACTACGACGCGATCATCCCGCGCATCGGCAACTCGATCACGTACTTCGGCACGGCCGTGGTGCGCCAGTTCGAGCAGATGGACGTCTACACGCCGAACACCGCGAACGGCATCTCGAACGCGCGCGACAAACTGCGCGCGACGCAGATCCTCTCGCGGCACAACATCGGCATGCCGGCGACGACGTTCGTGCGCAACCGGGCCGACCTGCGTCCGGCGATCGAACGAGTCGGCGGTGCGCCCGTCGTGATCAAGCTGCTCGAGGGCACGCAGGGCATCGGCGTCATCCTCGCTCCCGAGGTGAAGGTCGCCGAGGCGATCATCGAGACCCTGCATTCGACGAAGCAGAACGTGTTGATCCAGCGCTTCATCGCCGAGAGCCGGGGTCGTGACATCCGTGCCCTGGTCGTCGGCGATCGCGTGGTCGCCGCGATGCGCCGGGTCGCGAACGGCGACGAGTTCCGCTCGAACGTGCACCGCGGCGGCACCGTCGAGCCGGTCGAGCTGACGCCCGAGTACGAGCTGGCGGCGGTGCGGTCGGCGCAGATCATGGGGCTCAAGGTCGCGGGCGTCGACATGCTCGAGGGCGACGAGGGGCCGCTCGTGATGGAGGTGAACTCCTCGCCTGGCCTGCAGGGCATCGAGACGGCGACGAAGCTGGATGTCGCGGGCGCGATCATCGACTACATCGCCAACCAGGTGGCGTTCCCCGAGATCGACGTGCGTCAGCGGCTCACGGTCTCGACCGGGTACGGTGTCGCCGAACTGCTCGTGCACACGAACGCCGACCTCGTCGGCAAGACCCTCGGCGAGTCGGGTCTGTGGGAACGCGACATCACGGTGCTCACGCTGCACCGCGGCGCCAACGTCATCCCGAATCCGCGCAAGGGCGTGCTGCTCGAGTCGGGCGACCGGCTGCTGTGCTTCGGCAAGCTCGAGGAGATGCGCTCGATGATCCCCGAGCGCCGCCGGCGCCGCGCGAAGGTCCGTCGTCTGCCGAAGCAGCCCATCCCGGTCGAGTAGCGCGCGGCGCAGGCGGAAGGGTCAGTCGCGCGGGCGCAGCGCGCGGCGCACGAGGGCGATCGCGTCGGATGCCTCGAGCCCGAGCCGCGCGATCCGTTCGGCATAGGCGGATGCCGCGGCCTGCGCCTGCGCCTCGACCGCATCGTCCGACGCGTCGCCGGCGACGAACGTGCCGCGCCGGCCCAGCGTCTGCACCACCCCGTCGCGTTCGAGCTCGCGGTACGCCTTGCCCACCGTGTTGACGGCGAGCCCGAGGTCGGCTGCCAGCGCCCGGACGGTCGGCAACCGCTCCCCGGGTGCGAGTTCACCCGCCCGCACGTCGGCGGCGATGCCCGCTCGCACCTGCTCGGAGACCGGGACGGATGAGGACGGGTCGACGGTGATCACGCGCGTGTCTCCTCGGGCCAGAGCCGACGCACGGCCCGGTAGGCGGGTCGGCGAGTGAAACCGGTCACGATGGCTGCGATCACTGTCGCCGACGCGAGCAGCGGCACGGCCGCGACGACCGCGACGCCGGCCCAGCCCCAGGTGATCGGCACGATGTCGAGCAACTGGATGCCTCCGGCCCAGGCCGTGAGCGCGGCGACGGCGAACGGGCCGGTGTACAGGTCGTTGACGGCGAGCGCGCGGAGCGCGTCGTCCCACCGGAGTTCGTCGTCGTCGCGGGCATGCTGCGGATGTCGGGCGAGCGACTCGGCGAGGAGGTCCGCGGTGAAGGTGCCGGCGATCGCGATGAGTGCGGCCGCGCCGATCGCGACGGCGCCCTCGACCTGTGCGAGCACCGCGGCGAGGCCGACCACTCCCGCGAGCACGGCGAGGACCCGGACGCCGACGCGCACGACCGCATCGGAGTAGTCTCCGCGGCTGCGAGGGCGAACCATCGCGACGCGCGGGCGGTCGGGGTCGAGCCGGAAGCCCTCGACCACGGCGGCGATCGACGTGGCGACCTGCTGCGCGACGACCATCACCCATACGGGCAGCGCGACGAAGATCGTGGAGGCATCGGCGGGGATCCGGAGCGCCACGAGCAGACCGACGGTGAGCGCGAGCGGCAGCGTGAGGAGGGTGATTCGAGCCTGCCGGCGCAGCCGATCGGCGATGCGATCGCCGAGCGCCTCGGTCGTGACGACGAGCCCGACGCGGTTCGCGACGGCGAGGACGGCGGTGATCTGGCGGTCGCCGCGCATCCGCGATCGGCGGTACAGCTGCACGGCGCTGCCCGCGGCCGCACCGATCAGGATGGCGACGGTGAAGACCGTCCAGTTCATCGGATGCTCCGCTCGCAGGTTTGTCGCACGACAAACATTGTCGTGCGACAAACGAAGGGATGTCAAGGGCATCCGCCGGTCGAGGAGCGGAAGGGCTCAGGTGCCGATGCGGAGCGCCGCCTCGACGAGGTCGAGCGCGTCGTCGATCGGCACGCCGAGGCGGCGCACGAGCGCGGCGTACTCGGCCGCTGCTTCCTGCGCGCGGCGGTGCGCGGGGTCGCCGAACGCGGCGACGAAGCTGCCCGAGCGGCCGCGGGTCTCGATGAGGTGGTCGTGTTCGAGTTCGCGGTACGCGCGCGCGACGGTGTTGGCGGCCAGCCCCAGCTGGTCGGCGAGGGCCCGCACGGTCGGCAGGCGCTCGCCGGGCACGAGCCGGCCCTCGCGCACCGCCTCCAGCACCTGCGCGCGAAGCTGCTCGTACGGCGGAGCATCCGATTCGGGGTCGATCGTGAACTTCACCACAGCTACTCCCGGTCGCGGTTGACGAGGCGCGACAGCACGATCGCGCTGCGCGTGTGGTCGACGTTCGGCGCGATGCGCACGCGTTCGAGCGCGTCCTCGAGCGAGGTGATGTCGCGGGCGCGCATCTGCACGATCGCGTCGGCGCTGCCGGTCACGGTGCCGGCGTAGACCACCTCAGGCACGTCCTGCAGGATGCGCCGCAGCTCCTCGGGGGCGACGGTGCCGCGGCAGAACAGCTCGACCCACGCTTCGGTGCTCATGCCGTCGACGGCCGGGTCGACCTGGATGGTGAACGCTCGGATGACCCCGTCGGCGACGAGTCTGTCGACCCGTCGCTTCACGGCCGACGCCGAGAGCCCGACCGACGACCCGATGTCGCCGTAGCCCGCGCGCGAGTTCTGGCGCAGCAGGTCGAGGATGGCGCGGTCGAGGTTGTCCATGCTCCGAGAGCATAGGGCGATCCGTTGCGCGGGCGCACCCCTCGGCGCGGATTTCCTGCGTGAGACGGCCTCAGCCGTACCGCTCCCGGTAACGGCGGGCCGCGGCGGAGTGCAGCGGCATCGGCCCGGTGTCGATGAGGCTCGACGACGTGAGGTACTGCAACCCCACGGATGGCTCGGGCACCAGCCGCGGCGCCCGGTCGATGAGGATGTCGACGAGCGCCGCCGCGAGCGGACCCGGCAGGTCTCCGCGCGCGAGCAGGAAGTTCGACACCCCGATCGCGGGGACCGCTTCGTCGAGGCCGTAGGTGCCCGCGGGCACCGCCGTCGTCGCGTAGCTGTCGCCGTGCGCCCGGTTCATGGCGGGAATCGCCTCGGTGAGGTCGACGAGCGTCACCTCGGCGATGCCGTCGAGTCGTGCGAGTTCGGGCAGCGGAATGCCGCCCGACCACATGACCGCGTCGATCGAGCCGTCGCCGAGCGCGCCGACGGCCTCGGCGAGGGCGAGTTCGCGCAGTACCGCCGCCGCCGGACCAGCGGCGAGGCCGAGCGCCTCGAAGGCCCGCTGCGACATCAGCGCGGTGCCCGATCCGGGCGCGCCGATGGAGACGACGCGGCCCGCCAGGTCGGCCGCGCGGGCGATGCCCCCGTCGACGCGCACGATGCACTGCAGGTAGTTCTGGTAGACCCGGCCGATGGCGACGAGCTCGCCCGCGTACGGCGCGGCCGAATCGGCGAGGGCGATGGCGAGCTCGGCGTCGCCCGAGCGGAGCATCGCGAGGTTCTCGACGCTCCCGTCGGTGGGCAGCGCCGCCATGGCGCGGGCGACGCCCTGGTCGACGACCGCCGCGCCGAGCAGCTGCCCGAAGCGGATGTAGGTGCCGCCGGGTTCACCGCAGGCCATCCGCAGGCGGCCGAACTCGGCGCTCGGCGCGCATCCGGCGAGGGCGACCGCGGCGCCGAGGGCTCCGGCGCCCGCGACGCCGGCGAGGAAGGCGCGCCGGCTGAGGTCCGTCACTCGATCACCCCGAACTCGACGCGCACCCGCAGCCCGCCCTCGTCGGCGCGGTCGATCCGCAGCGTGCCGGCGTTCGCGCGCACGAGCTCGCCGACGATCGCCAGCCCCAGACCGGTGCCGGGCACCTGGCGGTGCTTCGGCGACCGCCAGAACCGGACGCCGGCGCGAGCGAGCTGCTCGTCGTCGAGACCGGGGCCGTCGTCGCTCACCTCGACCCGGGCGAGGTCGCCGTCGCGTTCGAGCCGCAGGCGCACGGTCGCGCCCGGCCCGGCGTACGCGCGGGCGTTCTCGAGCACGGTCGCGACGATCTCCTCGAGGTCCGAGCGCCGGCAGGCGATCCGCACCTCGCGGTCGCCGATGGCGATGAGGTGCTGACCGGCGGCGTGCATGAGCGGGCGGTGCGGTTCGGCGAGCGCGGCGGCCGTCGGCACGGTGTGGTCGCGTCGCGAGTCGACCGCGAACCCGGTCTTCGCGCCGCTCGTCTCGGCGGTGGCGCGGTGCTCGGCGTTCGCGAGCGCGAGCATCCGGTCGACGGTGCGCTCCAGTCGGTCGAGGTCGGCGTCGACGAGGGCGATCTCCTCCGCATCGACGTCTTCGCGCACCGAGTCGACCCGGAGCCGGATGGCGGCCAGCGGGTTGCGCAGCTGATGCGAGGCGTCCGCCACGAGCGTGCGCTGCTGCTCGAGGGTGTCGTTCATGCCGGTGGCCATGCGGGTGAAGGATGCCTCGAGCTGACGCAGCTCGGGCGGGCCCGTCACGACGAGCGGGCCGGGATCTCGTCGCTCGGCGAAGGCGTTCGCCGCGTCGTCGAGCGCCCGCACGGGCCGCAGCACCCACTGCGCGAACCGCAGTGCGAGGATCGCGAGCCCGGCGAGCAGCACCGAGCCGACGCCGGCGATCGCGAGCCACCGCACGCCCACGTCGGTGACGGCGCGTTCGAGGTCGGCCTCGAGCACCACACCGCCGAGACTCGTCTCGCCGACGCCCGGGATCGGCTCCGAGAGCAGGGCCGTGGGTTCGCTCCACGGGCGGATGGTTTCGAGCTCGCGCCGCGGCAGGTTCCGGATGGCGGCGCGCACGTGCCGTTCGACCTCGGGGTTCGCGGAGTCGAGCCCGCCGACCGAGGCGAGCACGTCGCCCGAGCCGTCGACGACGAGCACCGATTCGCCGGTCACGTCGTGGAATCGGTCGAGGTAGGCCTCCAGCGGTGCGGGGTCGCCTGCGGCGATCGAGCCCTCGGCGAGCTGCACGAGATGACCCAGTGCCGCCGAACGGGCCAGCGACACCTGCTGCGATCGCGAGACGGCCAGCGCCTCGGCCGCGGGCAGCACGAACGCGATGACCGCGAGCAGGCCGAAGAGCAGGAGCGGCAGCAGCAGGCGCGCGCGCACGGTCAGCCCACCTCGAGCCGGTAGCCGTACCCGCGGATCGTCGTGATGAGGTCGCCTCTCGGAAGCTTCTGCCGAAGCTGGGCGAGGTGCACGTCGAATGCGCGCGAATGCGCGGCGAACGCGTCGCCCCACACCTCGTCGAGGATCTGTTCGCGGCTCACGGCCGCGCCGGCGCGGGCGGCGAGCGCGGCGAGCAACGAGAACTCGGTGCGCGTCAGCGCGAGGTCGACCCCGTGCGCCCGTGCGCGGCGCGCCCGCAGGTCGATCTCGAGCTCGCCCGCGTGCACGACGTCGGGTTGCGCCCGCCCCGGCCGGCGGCGCACGGCGACCTCCATGCGGGCGAGGAGCTCGCGGACCCGGGCGGGCTTCACCAGGTAGTCGTCGGCGCCGAGCCGGAGGGCGCGGACGGTGGAGCGTTCGTCGCCGCGCGCGGTGACCACGAGCACCGGCAGCTCGGTGACCATGCGGAGCCGGCGCAGCACCTCGAACCCGTCCGTGTCCTCGAGCCCGAGATCGAGGATGAGCAGGTCGGACTCCTGATGGCGCAGCAGCACGTCGCCGCCGCGCGCGGTGCGCGTCGTCTCGTGCCCGGCGCGTTCGAGCACGCTCGCCAGCGCCGTGGCGACCGAGTCGTCGTCCTCTGCGATGAGCACGCGCATGGGCGGCAGTCTAGGTCGACCTGCGCGGCGGGTCGCATGCGCATCCACAGCCCGCGCGGCCGTCGGCGGGGCGGAACCTCAAGATGGTGCAAAGATCGCGCCCGGAGCATCCATCGGGCCGTCGGCCGCACCTATCGTGACCCGCATGCCCGACGACGAAGTCCAGCACCGCAACGGCACGGCCGAGCGCCCGGCCCTCTCCGACACCCCCGTCGTGTCCGTCGCGCCGGCCCGCACCCCCGACGAGGTCATCGCCGAGTTCGACGAGGAACGGGTCGCGCGCAGCCTCCCGCCCCGCCTCGACCGGGTGGTGACCGCCTACTGCTTCGCGGTCACGCTCTTCGTGCTCTACCAGGTGTTCTTCCCGCTGCGTCAGGGCATCCAGTTCTCGCTCATCCTCTTCCTCGCGTCCACGCTGCCGCTCGCGTTCCTGCTCTACCGCGGGTTCGCGCGCCGCGGCGGGTCGGCCGGTCCGACCTGGTGGGACTGGACGCTCACCGTCGTCGCGGCCGCCGTCTGCCTCTACCCCGTGCTGCCGTTCGCGATCGGCGACGGCGGTGGCGGGTTCGATTCGTTCCTCGACCGCCAGGGCTCGCTGGCCGCGATCGACGTCATCGCCGGCGCCATCCTGACCCTGCTCATCCTCGAAGCCGCCCGCCGCACGACCGGGCTCGTGCTGCCGATCTTCTGCCTCGTGTTCTTCGCGTTCGCGTACTACGGCGGCTACCTGCCGATGGACTGGGCCATCAGCCACGCCGGCGTCGACTTCGACCAGATCATCAACGGGTTCTTCAACGACCAGTCGGGATTCTTCGGCACCCCGCTCGCGGTCGCCGCGAGCTACATCGTGCTGTTCATCATCTACGGCGCGGTGCTGCAGGCCACCGGTGCCGGCCGGTTCTTCATCGACTTCTCGTTCTCGCTGTTCCGTTCGTCGCGGTCGGCGGCCGGGCGCACGGTGGTCACGAGCGGGTTCCTGCTCGGCACCGTCTCGGGGTCGGGCACGGCGACGGCGGTCACGCTCGGCTCGCTCGCCTGGCCGGTGCTGCGGCAGGCCGGCTACCCGAAGAACCCCGCCGGCGGCGTGCTCGCGGCCGCGGGCATCGGGGCGATCCTCTCGCCGCCGACCCTCGGCGCCGCGGCGTTCATCATCGCCGAGTACCTGCGGGTCTCGTACCTGGAGGTGATGATCTGGGCGATCATCCCCACGATCCTGTACTACGTCGGCATCTTCATCGCGGTCGAGATCGATGCGCGCCGGTTCGGCGCCAAAGCCGTCGACCTGCCGCGCAAGCGCACGGGATGGCTGCTCGCCCGGTTCGGATACCACTTCCTCTCGCTCGCCGTCATCGTGCTGTTCCTCGCCGTCGGGCTGCCGCCCTTCCGCGCCATCGTCTACGCGACGGCCGTGGCGGCGGCCTTCGGGCTCATCGAGCGGATGGTGTCGCGGCGCGACCCGCTCGACGACGACGCCGTTCGCCTGCCGCTCGTGCGGGCGCTCGTCGAGTACGGCCGAGAGCTGTACTTCGCGCTCGCCTCGGGGATCCGCAGCGCCATCCCCGTCGTCGCAGTGTGCGCCGCAGCCGGGATCATCACGAGCGTCATCGTGAAGACGGGCGTCGGGTTGAGCTTCGCGCGACTGCTCGTGGGTGCCGCCGAGTCGCTCGCATCCGACCCGCAGGCCATCCTCGTGATCACCGCCGTGCTGGCCGCCTTCGCGGTCATCCTGCTCGGCCTCGCCGTGCCGGTCACCGCGTCGTTCATCATCTCCTGGGTGATCATCGGCCCGGCCCTCATCGGCCTCGGCGTCGAACGGCCCGAGGCGGCGATGTTCATCTTCTACTACGCCGTGCTGTCGGAGGTCTCGCCGCCGACCGCGCTCGCCGCGGTCGCCTCGGCGGCCATCACGGGCGGCGACACGATCCGCACGATGTGGCAGGCCACGAAGTACACCCTGCCGGCGTTCCTCGCGCCGCTCGCGATCGTGCTCACCCCCGCCGGCGGAAGCCTGCTGCTGCAGGGCGACGTGGGCACCTCGATCTGGGCCGGCGCGGTCTCGATCGTCGCGGTGGCAGCCCTCGCCGGCGCGACCGGCGGGTGGGTGTTCGCCCGTGCCACCTGGCCCGAACGGGCGCTCCTGCTCGTCGGCGCCGTGTTCTGCCTCTACCTCGAACCGGTCTCGATCGCCGTCGGCCTCGCGTGCGTGCTCGCCGGCGCCGCGCTCAACGGAATCCGCACCGGTTTCGGCCGGCACGGAGCATCCGCCGAGCCCTCCGTCGAACCATCCGACGGAGCATCCGCTCCACCGTCCGCCCCATCGACCGCACTCCAGGAAGGAACCCACCCATGACCTCGACCACCGTCCGGCGCCGCGCAAGCGGCGCCCTCGTCGGAGCCCTCGCGGCCGCGCTCGTGCTCACCGGCTGCGGAGGACAGCAGCAGCGCACGCCCGACGAAGCCGGTGCGACCGGCGACGCCGGCGACTGCGTCGCACCCGCGCAGCAGCTCACCATCGCCACGGGCAACTCGACCGGCGTGTACTACGTGCTCGGCGGCGCCATCGCCGACCTGCTCAGCAGCGAGACCGACCTGCGCGTCACCGCGGCCGAGACGGGCGCGTCGGTGCAGAACATCGAACAGCTCGTCGCAGGCCACTACGACATCGCCTTCTCGCTCGCCGACACCGCGGCCGACGCGGTCGAGGGCACCGGATCGTTCAGCGAGTCGCAGCCCGTGCAGGCGCTCGGGCGCATCCACACCAACTCCACGCAGGTGATCGTGCGCTCCGACAGCGGCATCACGAGCATCGCGGACATGGCCGGCAAGACCGTCTCGACGGGTTCGCCGAAGTCGGGCACCGAGGTGATCGCGAACCGGCTGCTCGAATCGGCCGGGCTCGACCCCGAGACGGATGTCTCGGCGCAGCGCCTCGACCTCGCCTCCAGCGTCGACGGGCTGCGCAACGGCAACATCCAGGCGATCTTCTGGTCGGGCGGCCTGCCGACGCCGAACATCACCGAGCTGTTCACCACCGACGCCGGCTCGGTCGAGTTCATCGACATCACGCCCCAGCTCGAGGGCATGCAGGAGTTCAGCGCCGTGTACGAGGAGGGCACCATCCCCGCCGAGACGTACGGCCTCGACGAGGACGTGCCGACCATCATCGTGCCGAACATGCTGCTCGTGCGCGACGACCTGGACGACGCCACCGCGTGCGCGATCGCGTCGACCGTGTGGGGCAACGTCGACCGCCTCGAGCAGGTGCACTCGGCGGCCGGCGAGTTCGACCCGGCGACCGCGGTGAAGACCGACCCCGTGCCGCTCTCGCCGGGCGCGGAGCGGGCGTTCGAGGAGCTCGGCGGGAACTGAGCAACGGGACGTCACGGGGCGGGCGGGACATGCCCGCCCCGTGGCATCCGACCCTAGGCTGGATCGGTGACCCTCGAATCCCGCGTTCGGATCGGCGTGCAGGTCCAGCCGCAGCACGCGACGTATCAGACCATCCGCGACACCGTCCTGCGCCTGGAGGAGCTCGGCGCCGACGTCGTCTTCAACTGGGACCATTTCTTCCCGCTGTCGGGCGAGCCCGACGGCCTCCACTTCGAGGCCTGGACCATGCTCGGGGCCTGGGCCGAGCAGACCGAGCAGATCGAGTTCGGATGCCTCGTCGGCTGCAACTCGTATCGCAACGCCGACCTGCAGGCCGACATGGCCCGCACCATCGACCACATCTCGGCGAAGGGATCGGGCGTCGGCCGATTCGTGTTCGGCACCGGCGCGGGCTGGTTCGAACGGGACTACGACGAGTACGGCTACGAGTTCGGCACGCCGGGCACCCGGTTGCGCGCGCTCGCCGGCGCGCTGCCGCGCGTGCGCGACCGGTGGGCGAAGCTGAACCCGCCGCCGACCCGCGCGATCCCGATCATGATCGGCGGCAAGGGCGAGCAGAAGACGTTGCGCATCGTGGCCGAGCACGCCGACATCTGGCACTCGTTCGTGCAGCCCGACGAGATCGCGCACAAGCTCGACGTGCTGCGTCGATGGGGCGACGAGGTCGGGCGGGATGTCTCGCAGATCACGGTCTCGAACGAGCTCGGCCGCCGCGGCGACGACGAGCGGGCCGAGGCGCTGTACGCCGCCGGCACGCGCCTGTTCACCGTCGGCATCTCGGGGCCCGACTACGACCTGGCGCCGGTCGAGCACTGGCTCGCCTGGCGGGACGCGAAGAACGCCTGACGCGAGCGGCCGGCCGCCGCCGGCCGCCGTCAACCGCGCGGCTCGACCGTGATCGAACCGTTCGAGGTGCGCAGTTCGAGAGTGAACTCGCCGTCGGGGTCGTCGACGACGCCGACGGCGGTGCCGCCGTTCGACGTCTCGGTCTCGACCCGGTACGCGGCGTCGGGCACGCGCAGGTCGATCGCGCCGTTCGACGTGGTGGCCTGCACATCGCGCGGCTCGTCGAACTCGAGCTCGATGGCGCCGTTCGACGTCTCGACGACGATCGGCTCGGTGCCGGCGAGGCCCTGCCCGACGATCTTGCCGTTGCTCGTGGTCGCGGTGATCGAGCCGGTGACCCGGTCGAGTTCGATGCGCCCGTTGTTCGTCTCGACGTCGACCTTCGACACGCGGACGAGTTCGATGGCGCCGTTCGTCGTACTGCCGGACACCTCGACGCCCGCGGGCACCTCGAGGACGTAGTCGACCGAGCAGTTGCGACCGCAGTCGCCGAGCACGAGCTCGTCGCCCGAGACGCGGTGGGTGTCGCCGATCTCGCGTTCGGCGCCGCGGTACGTGACGGTGCGCTCGAGCGAGACCGAGTCGACGCCGTCGACGCCGCGGACGGTGACGTTGCCGTTTCGGGAGTCCAGCACGACGTGCGCGATGGACTGATCGATCGAGGCGGTGTCGTCGAAGGTGTGCCGCGGCGCGAGGAACGCGCAGCCGCTCAGCGAGGCGGCGACGAGGGCGGCGGCGGCGAGTGCGGCGATGCGCGTGGCGTGGCGGGTCGGATCGGTGGCGTTCACGGTCTCGACGCTATCCCCGGGGACGCGCTCGCGGCACGGGGGTGAACCCCCGAGGTCGCGCGGGGGGCTGGAGTAGGGTGACCGGCATGGGGGAGACGACGCAGCCTGCTCCCGGCGAGGCGGGGCCGCCCGAGCCCGGCATCGTCGAGGGCGGCGAACGCGATACGCGGGGTGATCACGGATTCTTCGGCCAGCCGCGGGCGCTCGTGCACCTGTTCGGTGTGGAGATGTGGGAGCGGTTCAGCTTCTACGGCATGCAGGGCATCCTGCTCATCTACCTGTACTACTCGGCGACCCGCGGCGGCCTCGGCATGGACGAGGTCTCGGCTGCCGGCATCGTCGGCGCGTACGGCGGGGCGGTGTACCTCTCGACCATCCTCGGCGCGTGGATCGCCGACCGGCTGCTCGGCAGCGAGAGGGTGCTGTTCTTCAGCGCGATCGTCATCATGGCCGGGCACATCGCGCTCGCGCTGCTGCCGGGGTTCGTCGGCGTCGGCGTCGGCCTCGTGCTCGTCGCGTTCGGATCGGGCGGGCTGAAGGCGAACGCGACGAGCGTCGTCGGCACGCTCTACGGCGAGCACGACCCGCGCCGCGACGCCGGGTTCAGCGTGTTCTACCTCGGCATCAACCTGGGTGCGTTCCTCGGGCCGATCCTCACCGGTCTCGCGCAGACCACGCTCGGGTTCCACTGGGGCTTCGGCCTGGCCGCGGTCGGCATGGCGATCGGGCTCGTGCAGTACGCCTTCGGGCGCAAGAACCTGCCGCCCGAGGCATCCGTGGTGCCCAACCCGCTGCCGCGCGAACGCCGCCCGCTCGTGATCGGCGTCGCGATCGCGGCCGTGGTGCTCGTCGCGGTGCTCGTGCTCACCGGCCTGGTGAACGCGCAGAACCTGGTGCTCTGGATCATCGGCGGCACCATCGTCGCCGCGATCGCCTACTTCGCGGTCATCCTCGCGAGCCGGGCGATCAGTACCGTCGAACGGCACCGCGTGTACGGGTTCATCCCGCTGTTCGTGGCATCCGTCGCGTTCTGGTCGCTGTACCAGCAGCAGTTCACCGTGCTCACGATCTACAGCGACAAGCAGCTGAACCGCGACCTGTTCGGCTGGGAGATGCCGGTGTCGTGGGTGCAGTCGATCAACCCGATCTTCATCATCGTGCTGTCGGGCGTGTTCGCCGCGATCTGGACGAAGCTCGGCGACCGGCAGCCGTCGACGCCGATCAAGTTCGCGCTCGGCACGATCATCATGGGCGTCGCGTTCCTGCTGTTCATCCCGTTCGCCGGAGGCGGGCCGAACTCGACGCCGCTGCTGGCCATCGTCGGCATCCTGCTCGTCTTCACGGTCGCCGAACTGCTGCTCTCACCGGTCGGCCTGTCGGTGGCGACGAAGCTCGCGCCGAAGGTGTTCCACACCCAGATGGTCGCGCTGTTCTTCCTCTCGGTCGCGCTCGGCACCGCGATCTCGGGGCGGCTCGCCGAGTTCTACTCCGCCGAGACCGAGGTGGCGTACTTCGGGGTGCTCGGCGGCATCGCCATCGTGCTCGGTGTCGCGCTCGCCGTCGGCAGCCGCGGCGTGCTGAAGCTCATGTCGGGTGTGCGGTAGCGAACCGCGCCGCGTCGCCCCTCGATTACGATTCACGGGATGCCCGAACCGCTGGTGGTCATCCCCACCTACAACGAGCGCGAGAACCTCGCCGAGATCGTCGCCCGTGTGCGCGGCGCGGTGCCCGAGGCATCCGTGCTCGTCGTCGACGATGCTTCGCCCGACGGAACCGGCGCGCTCGCCGACGAGCTCGCCGCCGCCGATGCCGCCGTCCAGGTGCGGCACCGCACCGGCAAGGCGGGGCTGGGCGCCGCCTACCTCGACGCGTTCGGCTGGGCGCTCGAGCGCGGGTACGACCCGATCGTGCAGCTCGACGCCGACGGATCGCACCGACCCGAAGACCTTCCGGCGATGCTGGCGGCGCTCGCGGGCGGGGCGGTCGCGTCGCATGAGGGCGGTGCGGATGCCTCGGAGCCGGTCGATCTCGTGATCGGTTCGCGCTGGGTGCCCGGCGGGTCGGTGGTGAACTGGCCGCGCCGTCGCGAGTGGCTCTCGCGGGCGGGCAGTGCGTACGCGCACGCGCTGCTGCGGCTGCCGGCCCGGGATGCGACGGCGGGGTTCCGGGTGTTCCGGGCGGATGCGCTGCGCCGCATCCGCCTCGACGACGTGCACACCCGCGGCTACGGGTTCCAGGTCGACATGCTGTGGCACGCGCGCGACGCGGGCCTGCGCATCGTCGAGGTGCCGGTGACGTTCGTCGAACGCGAGCACGGCCGATCGAAGATGACCCTCGGCATCGTGCTCGAGGCGATGGTGCGGGTCACGGCGTGGGGCGTCGCGGCCCGGATGCCGCGACCGAACCGACGCACCCGATGACGCCGGGCGATCGAACGAGTGCTTCCGACATCCCACGGGGGAGGACGCCCACCGAGGCCGGGCTCGCTCGTCTACAGTGTTCGCACTGCCTCAGCGTCGAAGGAGCGAGATGTCCGACACCCCGAACCATGCGGCATCCCGAGCGCTCGATCGGCCGGCGGGCGACCTCGTGGCCGACCTGACCCTCGCCGAGAAGGCGTCGCTCACGAGCGGCGCGAGCTTCTGGGGCACGAAGCCGGTCGAACGAGCCGGGATCCCCGGCATCGTGCTCACCGACGGGCCGCACGGCGTGCGCCTGCAGCGCGGCAGCGCCGACCACCTCGGCATCGGCGACAGCGTGCCGGCGACATGCTTCCCGCCGGCCGTCGCACTCGGCTCGACGTTCGACCCCGAACTGCTCGAGCGGGTGGGCCGCGCCCTCGGCGAGGAGGCGCGCGCACTCGGCGTCGGCGTGCTGCTCGGCCCCGGCATCAACATCAAGCGCTCGCCGCTGTGCGGCCGCAACTTCGAGTACCTCTCCGAAGACCCCCTCGTCTCGGGCGAGCTCGGCGCGGCGCTCGTGCGCGGGCTCCAGGCGCAGGGCGTCGGCGCCTCGCTCAAGCACTTCGCCGCGAACAACCAGGAGTCCGACCGCATGCGCGTCTCGGCCGACGTCGACCCTCGGCCGCTGCGCGAGATCTACCTCCGCGGGTTCCAGCGCGTCGTCCAGGACGCCCGGCCGTGGACGGTCATGTGCTCGTACAACCGCATCAACGGCGTCTACGCGAGCGAGGACCCGTGGCTGCTCACGCGGGTGCTGCGCGACGAGTGGGGGTTCGAAGGGCTCGTGGTCAGCGACTGGGGTGCGGTGAACGACCGCGTCGAGGGTCTGCCGGCGGGGCTCGACCTCGAGATGCCCGCGTCCGGCGGGCGCACCGACGCGCAGCTCGTCGACGCCGTCGAAGCGGGACGGCTGGATGTCTCGTTCCTCGACCTCGCGGCGCGCCGCGCCGTCGAGCTCGTGCAGAAGGCGGTGGCCGGCGCCGACCCCGCCGCGACCGGCGAAGTGCCCGCAGGCGACGTCGACGCGCACCACGCGCTCGCCCGTGAAGCCGCCGCGCGCGGTGCCGTGCTGCTGAAGAACGACGGCGGCATCCTGCCGCTCGATGCCGGGCAGCGGGTCGCCGTCATCGGCGAATTCGCACGCACGCCCCGCTACCAGGGCGCCGGCTCGTCGCTCATCAACCCGACCCGGCTCGACACCGCGCTCGCCGAGATCGAACGGCTCGCCGACGACGGTCGCGTGGGGTTCGCGGCCGGGTTCACGGTGGAGGCCCCTGAGCTTGTCGAGTCCCCTGAGCCTGTCGAAGGGGAGTCGCTTCGACGGGCTCAGCGAGCGGGGGAGTTCCCTGAGCTTGTCGAAGGGGAGTCGCTTCGACAAGCTCAGCAAGCGGGGGAGTTCCCTGAGCTTGTCGAAGGGGAGTCGCTTGGACGGGCTCAGCGAGCGGGGGAGTTCCCTGAGCCTGTCGAAGGGGAGTCGCTTGGACGGGCTCAGCGGGCGGGGGAGTTCCCTGAGCTTGTCGAAGGGGAGTCGCTTCGACGGGCTCAGCGAGCCGAGGCGGTGGCCGAGGCATCCGCAGCCGATGTGGTGCTGCTGTTCCTGGGGCTGCCCGCCGCGGACGAGTCGGAGGGCTTCGATCGCGAGCACCTGCGCCTGCCCGCGGAGCAGCTCGACCTGCTCGATGCGGTGCGCGCCGCGAACCCCAACGTGGTCGTCGTGCTCGCCAACGGCGGGGTCGTCGAGCTGCCGTTCGCCGACGACGTGCCCGCGATCGTCGAGGGTTGGCTCGGCGGACAGGCGGGCGGCGGCGGCATCGCCGACGTGCTCTACGGCGTCGTGAACCCGTCGGGCCGGCTCGCCGAGACGATCCCCTACCGGCTCGAGGACACTCCCGCGTTCCTCGACTTCCCCGGCGAGTTCGGGCATGTGCGGTACGGCGAGGGCATCTTCGTCGGCTACCGCTGGTACGACGCGCGCGACACGGCCGTGCGCTTCCCGTTCGGCCACGGGCTCTCGTACACGACGTTCGCGTACTCGGCTCTGACCGTCTCGGCTGCCGCCGACGGCGGGCTCGACGTGCGGGTCACGGTCACGAACACCGGTGACCGCGCCGGCCGCGAGGTCGTGCAGGTGTACACCGGGATCGCCGCGTCGCGCGTGCAGCGGGCGCCGCGGTCGCTCGCCGGCTTCGCCTCGGTCGAGATCGAGGCGGGCGCCTCCCGCGAGGTCGCGGTGCACGTGCGTCGCGACGATCTCGCGTACTGGGATGTCCGCGTCGACCGTTGGGTGGTGGAGGGCGGGGACTACGACGTCTCGGTCGCGGCGTCCAGTCGGGACATCCGGCTCACCACGACCGCGGCGGTCGTCGGCGACGAGGTGCGCCTGCCGCTCTCGTTCGAGTCATCCGTCGCCGACCTGATGGCCGACCCGGTCGCCGGGCCGATCGTCGCGCAGGCGATGGCCGGGCTCGCGAGCGGACTCGGCGACACCGACGTGTTCGGCGACGAGGGCATGGCGAAGATGATGGCGTCGTTCCCGGTCGGCAGGCTCGTGTCGTTCCCGGGCGTTCCGGTGACGTTCGAACAGCTCGAGCAGCTCATCGCCGCCGCGAACACCGCGCACTAGGCACCCCCCGGTCAGCGCCCGTGGCTCTGCCACGTCCACCCGGTACGCAATTCAGGTTCGCGCACGGCGTGTCGTGGTGACACGCCGTGCGCGGCACCCGCGACACACCTCCGCACCTGAATTGCGTTCATCGCGTCAGGCGAGCAGGCCGCGCACGAGGTCGTCGACGATCTCGTCGGTCGGGGTGTCGGGGTCGATCGAGGTGGTCAGCCGGTCGAGCATGAGCCCGTCGATCGCGTAGTGCAGGAGCGCGATCTCGCGCCGCCCGCCCGGCAGCCCCGCCGCCTCGTTGAACGCCACGTCGGCGGCGAACCCCTCGCGCTGCCAGCCGCCGAGCACGGTCGCGAGTTCGGGTCGCCGGGCGGCTTCGAGACGCAATTCCATGAGAGCGAGGGTGACCTCGCGATGCTCGGTGAGGCGTCGCACGATGTCGCGGATGTACTCGGTGAACAGCTCCTGCCCCGGCGGTTCGGCGGCCCGGCGCTCGAGATCTTCGGCTGTGGGTGCGAGCCGTTCGCCGATGCGCGCCACCAGACCCGCGATGAGCGCGTCCCGGCTGCGGAAGTAGTTCGACGTCGTGCCCACCGGCAATCCGGCCGCCTCGTCGACCGCTCGGTGCGTGAGCCCTCGCGACCCGTCGTGGGCGAGCACCGCCAATCCGGCGTCGGCGATGGCCCGACGACGCGTCTCGTTCTTCGCCATGCCCGAAGACTAGCGCAGTCACTACATCTGTTGTAGTCTCGCAATCACTACAGATGTTGTGAACAGGGAGCATGATGCGAGAACTCGTGTACTACGTCGCCGTCAGCCTCGACGGATTCATCGCGGGCCCGAACGGCGAGTTCGACGCCTTCCCGGTCGAGGGCGATCACATGGACGCCATCAACGAGCGGTTCCCCGATCTGATCCCCACCGACTTTGCGGCCGCGATCGGCGTCGAGCAGCACCGCTCGGCGTTCGACACCGTGCTGATGGGCTGGAACACCTACGCGGTGGGCCTGCCGATGGGCGTCACCAGCCCCTACCGTCACCTGCGGCAGCTCGTCTTCACGCGCTCGCACGAGGCGGAGGGCGAGCACCTCGAGGTCACCGCCGAAGACCCGGTCGCGGTGGTCCGACGCCTGAAGGCCGAGCCCGGGGCATCCATCTGGCTCTGCGGCGGGGGCGCGCTCGCCGCGACCCTCGCCGACGAGATCGATCGGCTCGTGCTCAAGCGCAGCCCCGTGCTCTTCGGATCGGGCGTCCCGCTGTTCGGCCAGCGGCGCTATACGCCCGAGCGGCTCGACGAGATCACGACGACGGCCTACCGATCGGGCGTCGTGTTCTCGGAGTACGCGCGCCGCACCCGCTGACCACCACCCGATACGCAATTCAGGTTCGCGCCCGGCGTGTCGCGGGACACGCCGTGTCCACGGCCCCCGACACACCTCCCGCCCTGAATTGCGTACCCGCGGGAATTGCGTACCCGCGGGAATTGCGTACCTGCGGGAGGGGTGGGAGGGGTGAGAGGGCCGGCGAGGCGTCAGCCGGCGAGGAGGACCGGGTCGGCGATGAGGCGGTCGCGAGCGAGTCGGCGCGCGCCGACCAGCGCTGCGTCGGGGCCGGCGACCGCCTGCTCGATCCGGGGCACCCGCGTCAGCGCGCCGCTCGCGATCGTCGGCCGGTTGCTGCGGAAACTCGTGTCGATCTCGTCGAGCAGATCGCCCCAGTATCCGCCCACCACGATCACGGGCGGGTCGAGCACCGGCACCACGACCTGCAGGGCGCGGCCGATCGCGTGCGCGGCGTCGAGCCACGCCCAGCGCGCCCGGTCGTCGCCCGCGTCGATGCGCCGCACCAGCTCGTCGAGCGCGCGAGTGCGGCCGGCCTGCGCATCGAGGTCGCCGAGGCCGGCGTGCTCGAGCACGTGGCGGGCCGACGCGAGGTTCGCGAGGCATCCGCGCTGTCCGCACGCGCAGCGCGGCCCGTTCGGTTCGATCGGCAGGTGCGCGAGCGAGGCCGCGAGCCCGTGCGCGCCCGCACGTGCGACGCCGTCGTCGACGACCGCGCTGTCGATGCCGCCGTCGCCGTCGAGAGAGAACAGATCGGCCTCGCCGCGCGCCTCGCACTCGGCGAGAGCCGCCGCCTGCCCGGCCGGGACGAGCCGGGCCGTCCGGCCGCCGCGCTCCACCTCGGCGACACCGGGCACCAGCTTGCGCAGTTCGCCCAGCAGGTCGAAGGGCTCGGCGCCGAGTCGCTCGCTGCCGACCGCCACGGCCGGCCGGCCGGCGACCTGCCCGTCGACGACGACGGTGAGATCAGCCACCGGATGCCCCGCCCGCCCGGCGTGCGCGAGCGCCCGGGTCAGCACGGTCGCGAGCAGGTCGACGGGTGCCGCGGCCTCCCCGTCGCGTGCGAACGGGTCGGCGAACCGCGCCGCTTCCTCGCCGCTCAGCGCGGCGACGGTGGCGATCGCGGCATGCGGAGCGAGCCACGCCGTCACGAGCACGTGGTCGGCAGCGGACAGCGCGAGCGGCACCGCGCGGCCGTCGCCCGAGGCATCCGCCTGCTCGACCAGCACGCCCGCGTCGATGAGCCGCGCCGCGATCCCGGTGATCGCACTGCGCCCGAGACCCGTCGCCGAGGCGAGTTCGCTGCGCGTCGTCGGCCCGTGGGCGACGAGGTGGTCGAGCAGCGCGATCGAGTGCTGCACGCGCGCGCCGTCGATCGGGGTTCGGTCGAATGCCGGAGACGAGGAGTCGAACGGCGTCATGGGCCAAGCATGGGGTGGAACGGGGCATCCGGTCACGTACCCCGTTCGGGGGACGTGGTGGATCGCACCCGTCTCGGGCACGCAAGCCCTTGCCGTCCGGCGGGCCCGCGCGTAGACCGGAGACATGACGGCGAGAACCGGGGGCGCGGCGCGGCGCGCCGACGCGGCGCACCGCGACGACCGTGCCGCGCGCGCCGCGATCCGCAGTGCGAAGCGCACCGAGCACGAGGCACGCGACCTCGCGAAGGCGCTCACCGACCGCGGGCAGCGCAGGCGGCTGGAAGCGGCGATCGCCGAGGCGCGTCGCATCCGCAAGCTCGCGAAACGCGAACGCCGCGACCGGCCGCGTGCGGCGGCCCGCCGCGCCGCCCACGCCGCGGCGCTGCTCGAACGCCGAGCGCTGCACGTCGGCCCCGGCGGACGCACCGAGCCGGTGCGCCCCGAACGGTACGCCGGGGGACGGCCGATCGCCGCGGCCGCCGGCGAGGCGAAAGCCCGCACCAAGGCGCACGAACGCACCGTGAAGCGGCGGCGCAAGCGCGTCGCCCAGGTGAAGAAGATGTCGGACTTCGTCGCCCGACACGTCATCGCGCAGGCGACCGTCGCGCCGACCGATCGGGAACTCGACCGCTCCATCGCGAAGTCGGGCAAGCGCGCGCAGCGAGCCGTCGGATCGCGCGGGTAGACTCCCCGGCATGTCCACGGTCGTCCTCGCCGCCTTCGTGCAGCTCGTCGCTGCGGTGGCGCAGGGCGTGGTCTCCGCCGGCGACGCGTTCGCCGCCGCCGCCGCCACCGGCACGCCCGCCACGGTGCTGCTCCTGGTCGGGGCGCTGGGCGTCGCGGCCATCGCGTTCGTCGCGCTGCGGGCGCTCGTGGCCGCCGAGCCCGACCCCGCGGCATCCGTGCATCGCGGGCAGACCGTCGACGTCTCGCGGCTGCTCTCGCAGAGCGACCCCGACGCACCGGGGCGCACCCGCCCGCGAGCGCCGACCGCGGCCTGACCGGCCGCGCAGTCGTCCGCTGAGACGGGCGGCACCGCGGCGGGGCATCCGATCGCTGCGTTGCGCTGCGTTGCGCCTGTGCGCGTGCTGCGCCCGAGGCATCCGCCCGGGGCATCCGCCCGGGGCATCCGCCGGGGGCATCCGCCGGGGGCATCCGCACGAGGCATCCGCCCGAGGCATCCGCACCGCGCCCGCGACCCGACCACCTCGCCGCCCGCGGCCGAACGGATCCGCATCCCTTCGACCGACAGGACACCATGAACCTCTACGAATTCCCGCCCATCGCCGCCGTCATCGACGGCGCCTACGCCGTGCTCGCCTGGCTCGCGAGCGCGCTCGAACCGCTCGCCGGTGCGGCCGGCGCCGCGCTCGCCGTCGTCGTGCTCACCCTCGCGGTGCGCGCCGCGCTCATCCCTGCGGCGCTGGCCCAGGCCCGCGGCGAACGCGACCGCCTGCGGCTCGCGCCGAAACTCGCCGAGCTCCAGCGCAAGCACGCCAAGCATCCCGAACGTCTCCAGCGCGCGATGATGGACCTCTACGCGTCCGAGCGCGTCTCGCCGCTCGCCGGCTGCCTGCCCGCGCTCGTCCAGGCGCCCGTGATCTCGGTCGTCTACGCCCTGTTCATCCTGCCGACGGTGAACGGGCACCCCAACGACCTGCTCACCCACACCGTGTTCGGCGTTCCGCTCGGGTCGTCGTTCGCGCACGCCGTCGGCACCGGCACGCTGACGCCGGCCCTCATCGCCGTGACCGCCGCGCTCGTGCTCGTCGCGGTCGTCGTCGGCGAACTCACGCGGCGGATGATGCGGGCGCAGCAGGCGGGTGCCGCTTCGGGTGCTGCTTCTGCTGGTTCTGCTGGTTCTGCTGCTGCGCAGAGCGCGCGATCGGATGCCTCGCCGGCGCTGCCGATCGCGGCGCTGCATCGCGTGGCGGCGGTGCTGCCGTTCCTCACCGCGGTGATCGTGCTGTTCGTGCCGGTCGCCGCCGGGCTCTACCTCGCGGTCAGCATCACCTGGACGCTCGCGCAGCGCGCCATCCTGCGCCGCACCGTGATCGACCCGCCGGCCGCGCCCGCGATCGCGTAGCCGGCCGCGCGGACGGGGCCGACCGTTCGAGGTGCAGGAGATCGGGCTGCCTCCACCCCGTGGAGCGGGGAGAGGGCCCAATCTCCTGCACGATGAATCGAGGCGGTCAGCTCGCCTTCGCCGCGCGCGGGGTCGCCGGCTTCGCGGCCGCAGCGGGCTTGGTCGCGCCCGCGGCCTTCGACGCGGCGGCCTTGGACGCAGTCGCCTTCGGCGCGCCCGCCTTGGGAGCAGCGGTGGCAGCACCCGCCGGCCGCTTCGCGCGCGGCTTCGGGGTGGCCACCGCGCGCTCCGCGGCATCCGCCGCTTCGCGACGAATGGGCTGCAGGCGGGTGAGCTGCGTGACGTGCTGGGGGCCGAGCTCGTCGAGGGTCGCGACCTCGAGCAGCTTCATGGTGCGCTCGATCTCTCCGCGCAGGATCTCGACGGTGCGGTCGACGCCGCGGCGCCCGCCGGCCATGAGCCCGTAGAGGTAGGCGCGGCCGATCAGGGTGAAGTCGGCTCCGAGCGCGACGGATGCCACGATGTCGGCGCCGTTCATGATGCCGGTGTCGATCATGACGGTGAGGTCGCGGCCGACCTCGCGCGCCACGTCGGGCAGCAGGTGGAACGGGATCGGCGCCCGGTCGAGCTGGCGGCCGCCGTGGTTCGAGAGCACGATGCCGTCGACGCCGCGGTCGGCGAGGGCGCGGGCGTCGGCGACGGTCTGCACGCCCTTGACGACGATCTTGCCGTTCCACATCGAGCGGATGATGTCGAGGTCGTCGAACGAGATGGTCGGGTCCATGGCGGCGTCGAGCAGTTCGCCGACGGTGCCGCCGGTCGAGGACAGCGACGCGAATTCGAGCTTGGGGGTGGTGAGGAAGTTGATCCACCACTCGGGCCGCGGGATCGCGTTGATGACGGTCGCGGGCGTGAGCTGCGGCGGGATCGAGAACCCGTTGCGCTTGTCGCGCAGCCGCGCCCCGGCGACGGGCGTGTCGACGGTGAAGAAGATCGTGTCGAACCCGGCGGCCTCGGCGCGGCGCACCAGGTCGTACGAGATCTCGCGCCGGCGCATGACGTAGAGCTGGAACCAGTTGCGACCGGTCGGGTTCGCGGCCTTCACGTCCTCGATGGAGGTGGTGCCGAGGGTGGAGAGCGTGAACGGGATGCCCGCCGCACCCGCTGCGCCGGCCCCGGCGATCTCGCCCTCGGTCTGCATGAGGCGGGTGAACCCGGTGGGCGCGATGCCGAACGGCAGCGCACTGGGCCCGTCGAGCACGGTCGTGGACGTGTCGACGACGGGCACGCTGCGCAGGATCGACGGGTGGAACTCGACGTCCTCGAACGCCTGGCGAGCACGCGCGAGCGACAGTTCGCCCTCGGCGGCGCCCTCGGTGTAGTCGAACGCGGCCTTCGGGGTGCGGCGCTTCGCGATCGCGCGCAGGTCGGCGATCGTGAGCGCCTGCGCGAGCCGGCGGTCGGTGGCGTTCCAGGTGGGGCGCTTGAACTGCATCAGTTCGAACACGTCGCGCGGGTTCGGGACCTGGCGCTTCACCATGTGCGGTTCTCCTTCGAAACAGGGGGAGCGGGGATGGGGGCGGGTGGCCGGGCGGGCGGCGGGCCGGATGTCTCGGCGAGCGTCTCGGCGTAGTAGCCGGCGATGTGGTCGCGGATGAGGGTGCGCGCCAGCGGGGCATCCGATTCGCGGATCGCCTCGAGGACGCCGCGATGCTCGTGCCGCAACCGGGCCGAGGTCGCGTCCCAGTCGGCGATGCGGGCGACGCCCGCCCTCGCGTAGCCCTCGATGCCGCTGCGCAGGCCCGCCATGGTCGCGGCGATCACCTGGTTGCCGGATGCCTCGGCCAGCGCCAGGTGGAAGGCGGCGTCGAGCGCGAGGAAGTCCTCCGCTGCGAGGCCGACCGCGTCCATGGCGTCGAGCAGGCGATCGAGTTCGGCGAAGGACGGTGCCGGATCGGCGTCGGCGAGCTCTTCGACGACGGATGCCTCGAGCACGAGCCGCGTGCGCACGATGTCGGCGACGGGGAATCCGCGGGCCGCGACCTGCAGCCGCATGAGCGCGCCCATCGCGCCGGCCGGGGTCGCGACGATGATGGCGCCGGCGGTCGGGCCGGACCCGGTCGCGGTGCGCACGAGCCCCATCGCCTCGAGGACGCGGAGCGCCTCGCGCACGCTCGATCGGCCGACGCCGAGGTCGGTCGAGAGCTGGCGTTCGCCGGGCAGCCGATCGCCCGCGGCCAGTTCACCCGACAGCAGTTGCGACTCGATGTGCTCGAGCACGACCTGCCAGGCACGCTGGCTCGCCGACGGGCGTTCGTAGGCGTGTACTCGCGCCATAGCGCCCTCCTCGGCGGTGCGGATGTGGTCAGACCACGGTAGCACGATCTGCCGCCCGATGGTCTGACCACAGGAAACACTCTGTTCACATGGGTTACAGTGAATGCGGCGACGGGTCGACGAAGTCCCCAGCTATTGGCAAGACCAAGTCCCCGCGCCCCTGCGGCGCACCCCCGCGCACCACCCCGGCGCGGCATTCCCAACCGCCTCCGCCGACTCCCTCGGCGTGCGGAATCCCTCAATCCGCCGTTGGAGTTTCACCATGGCCGAGAACGGCACCATCGCCGACATCTACCAGAGCGTCCTCGCCCGCAACCCGGGCGAGACCGAGTTCCACCAGGCGGTGGGCGAGGTGTTCGAATCGCTCGACCGCGTGCTCGACAAGCACCCCGAATACGTCGAGGCATCCATCCTCGAGCGCATCTGCGAGCCCGAGCGGCAGATCATCTTCCGCGTGCCGTGGGTCGACGACCGCGGCCGCGTGCAGATCAACCGCGGGTTCCGGGTGCAGTTCAACTCGGCGCTCGGGCCGTACAAGGGCGGGCTGCGATTCCACCCGAGCGTGCTGCTCGGCACCGTGAAGTTCCTCGGCTTCGAGCAGATCTTCAAGAACGCGCTCACCGGCATGCCCATCGGGGGCGGCAAGGGCGGCAGCGACTTCGACCCCAAGGGCAAGAGCGACGCCGAGGTCATGCGCTTCTGCCAGTCGTTCATGACCGAACTGCACCGCCACATCGGCGAGTACACCGACGTGCCCGCGGGCGACATCGGCGTCGGCCGCCGCGAGATCGGCTACCTCTTCGGCCAGTACAAGCGCATCACCAACCGCTACGAGTCGGGCGTGCTCACCGGCAAGGGCATCACCTGGGGCGGCTCGCTCATGCGCACCGAGGCCACCGGCTACGGCGCGGTCTACTTCACCCAGCACATGCTCGAAACCCGCGGCATGTCGTTCGACGGGCTCGACGTGCTCGTGTCGGGGTCGGGCAACGTGGCGATCTACTCGATCGAGAAGGTGCACGCGCTCGGCGGCAAGGTCGTCGGCGCCTCCGACTCGTCGGGCTCGGTCTACGACCCCGCCGGCATCGACGTCGAGCTGCTGCGCGACGTGAAGGAGCAGCGCCGCGCCCGCATCGACCAGTACGTCGCCGAGCGCCCCGGTGCGACCTTCCTGCCGGGCGAGCGCGTGTGGCAGATCGCCCGCGAGCACCGGGTCTCGGTCGCCCTGCCGTCCGCCACCCAGAACGAGCTCGACGACGCCGACGCGAAGCTGCTCATCGACGCGGGCGTCGTCGCCGTCGCCGAAGGCGCGAACATGCCCACGACGCCCGCGGCGACCGCACTGTTCCGCCAGGCCGGCGTGCTGTTCGGCCCGGGCAAGGCCGCGAACGCGGGCGGCGTCGCGACCTCGGCGCTCGAGATGCAGCAGAACGCGTCGCGCGACTCGTGGGGCGCCGAGTACACCGACGCGCGCCTCGCCGAGATCATGCAGGGCATCCACGAGCGCTGCGCCGAGACCGCCGACGAGTACGGCGCGCCCGGCGACTACGTGCTCGGTGCGAACATCGCCGGCTTCCTGCGGGTCGCCGACGCGATGCTCGCCCTCGGCGTGATCTGAGGCATCCGCGCGCCCCGGCCGTGCCGGCGCGCCCGCGCGCCCGCGCCCGGCCGTGCGCCCTGCGCGCCCGCGCCCGGCCGCGCCGCGGGTCAGGGCTTCTTCGGGCGGATCCGAATGCGGTTCGCCTGCTCGTCGAGCTCGACGACCCCGCCGCGCGACTTCAAGAAGTCGCTGAACGAGACGAACCCGAGTCGCCGCTCCTGGAACGACGGATCCATGCGCAGCATCTGGTTCTTCACCGCGCCCGACGGCTGCCACTCCTCGTCGTTCTTCGCGCGCATCAGCTCGAGGGCCTTCAGCAGCAGGCGGCCGGGATTGCGCGACGGCGGAGCCGACTCGCCGGCCGCGACCGGCGGCTGGAACGCGACCGCGAGGCCGGGCGCTTTCGCCGGTTCGGATGCCTCGGGCTGCGCGGCCCCGGACGCGTCGGCGCTCCCGGAGCTCTCGGATGCCTCGGGCTTCACCGTCTCGGACGTCGCCCGGCGGCCGCGGCCCCGCGACGACTTCGCGGCCGGCGCGGGCGCTGCGGGCGGCTCGGCCGGCGGAGCATCCGTCTCGTCATCGTCGACCGACGCATCCGTCGTGAGCAGCGCGTCGTAGTCGGCGTACTCGTCGCACGACGCGGTGAGCGCGCGGCTCGTGCCGCCCGCCACGCCGATGCCGACGACGTAGCGACCCAGCCGCTTGGCCTTCTGCGCGAGCGCGACGTAGTCGCTGTCGCCCGCCACGATCACGATGTGGGTGAGGTCGTCGAGCCGGAACAGGTCCTCGACCGCGTCGACCGCGAGCCGGATGTCGGCGCCGTTCTTCGTCGCCGACAGCGGGAAGAGCTGCACCAGGTCGACGGCCCGGTCGATGAGCTGCCCGCGATAGCTGGCGTTCACCGGCGTCGACCAGTCGGCGTAGGCGCGCGCGAGTGCGATGGTGCCGAACGTCGCCGCGAAGTCGAGCACGGCGTCGACGTCGACCGTCGCCTCGGCGAGGCGTTCGGCGGTCTTCGTCCCGGCGGTCGGCGTCTTGGATCGGGAGGTGTCTTTGCGGTACGCGCCGTCGCCATGCAACTGGTCGTATCGCGAGATGACGATGTTGTCGAAGTCGAAGTAGAGCGCGACGCGGGGTTCTGCGCTGGCCATCCCCCGAGCCTACGCCCCCCGACCTGCGCATCACCTCGACCCGGGGGGCCGACTGCGGGATGCTTGGGGCATGGTCGATTTCGCGAACCCCACCCGTCCGTCCGAGCGCATCGGCAATGCCGACCGCGACGCCGCCGTCGCTGCGCTCACCCAGGCACGCGAGGAGGGGCGGTTGAGCTCGGTCGAGTTCGAGGAGCGCGTGGCATCCGCTCGTAGTTCGGTCACCTGGGGCGACCTCGCGCCGCTGTTCGCCGACCTGCCGCCCTCGATCAGCGGCGCCGCGGGCGCCGCCGGAGCCGGCGGCGGCTTCGGCGCCACCGCCGGCTGGAACAGCTCGGCGCCCGCCGACGACGACTGGGGCAGCAGCCGCGCGCTCGGCGGCGGGTGGGGTGCGACGATCATGGCGTTCGTGCCGTTCCTCGCCCTCGGCCTGTTCTTCATCGCCGGATTCGCGTGGGACGGGTGGGCGTGGTCGTGGCTGTTCTTCCTGCTCGTCCCGGTCGCGGGCGTGATCATCTACGGCCCGGCGTCGCAGCAGCGCCGGCGGCGCTGACCCGCGACCCCGGTCGGTGCAGACCGCGGTCGGTGCGACCGCGGTCGGTGCGACCGCACCGCGCGGCGGTTCGCAATTCAGGTACGCACTCGGCGTGTCGGGCCAGAATCCGGATGATTCGGCTCGACACGCCGAGTGCGTACCTGAATTGCGTTCAGGGCGAGGGCGAGGGCGGGGCGGGGCCGGGGCTCAGGCGGCTTCGGCGGCGGATGCCTCGTGGGCGGCGAGCACCTCGAGGAACGCCTTCATCCAGGTGCCGTTGTCGGGCCAGGCGCGGGCGGTGACGAGCGCCCCGTCGACGACTCCGCCGCCGTTCTCGAAGACGCCGCCGGCCGTCTCGACGTCGATCGCCAGCTCGGGGTACGCGCTCGAGGTGCGGCCGTCGAGCACGCCCGCGGCGCCGAGCAGCAGCGGGCCGTGGCAGGTCGCCGCCACCGGGGCGCCCTGCTCGAAGAAGTGGCGCACGATGCGCTTCGCGTCCTCGTTGTTGCGCAGGTACTCGGGCGCACGCCCGCCGGGGATGACGATCGCGACGTAGTCGGCCGGGTCGACGTCGGCGAGCGCGATGTCGGCGTCCCACGTGTGGCCGGGCTTCTCGGTGTAGGTGTCGAACCCGTCGACGAAGTCGTGCACGACGAACTGCAGCTTGCGCTTGGCCGGTGCGCCGAGGTGCACCTCGTAGCCGGCCTCCTGCAGGCGGTGGTACGGGTAGAACACCTCGAGCGTCTCGGCCGCGTCGCCGGTGATGATGAGGATCTTGGACATCGGGGGTACCTCCATGTACTCCGGGGGATGGTCGGGAGCCAGGTTCGATCGGATGCCGCGACCTCCGCGACCCGGATTCGCACGATGTGCGAAACGGGTGCGGACACGGCCGCGCGAGATGCCTAGACTCGGCGGCATGACGTCGCAGGGCAGCGCGGACACCGGCCTCCAGTCGGTGTCGCGTGTGCTGCGCGTGCTCGACGCGATCGGGGACTCGCCATCCGGCCTGACCGCCGCCGAGGTGGCCGAGCGGTTGGGGCTCGGGCAGGCGACGACGTACCGGCTGCTGCAGACCCTGCACGCCGCCGACTACATCGGCCGACAGCCCGACGAGCACCGGTACATCCTGGGCCGCGCGGTCGATCGGCTCGGCCGGTCGGTGCAGGCGCAGCTCGTGGTGACCCCGCCGGTGCGGGCGGCGCTGCGCACAGTGCACGACGACGCGCACGCCCCCGCGTACCTGACCGTCTTCCGCGGCGACGACATCGCGGTCGCGCACATCGAGGACTCGCCGCAGCATCCGCAGATCACCCAACTGCACGTGGGCTTCAGCGAGGCATCCCATGTGACCGCCTTCGGCAAGCTGATGCTCGCCTCGAAAGACGAGGCGCAGCTCTCGCGCTATCTGGCGAGGCACGGTGCGCGGGCGCTCACCCATCAGAGCGTGACGGATGCCGCGAAGCTGCGCGAGCAGCTCGACGAAGTGCGGGCGCAGCAGCTCGCGGTCGAGATCGAGGAGTACCTGCCGAAGCTCGCGTGCATCGCCGCCCCGGTGCGCAACGCCGCGGGCCGGCTCGTCGGCGCGGTGTCGGTGTCGGTGCAGGCGAAGGACTTCGACTCCCGCGCCTACGGGCTCGAGCGGGCCGTGCGGCGCGGCGCCTGGCAGGTCGCCGCCGTGCTGCGCTGACCAGCCGCCCGCCCACACCACCCACCCTCACCGCCACCGAGGGAACGCAATTCAGGTACGCCCCGGCGTGTCGTGCCCCGTTAGGGCCCGAATCGGGCGACACGCCGAGCGCAAACCTGAATTGCGTACCGGTTGGAGGGGTGGGGGCGTCACCGTTCGCCACAGGGGAGACCCCGTCCCGCTCGGCAGGGGTAGCGTCGGAGGTCGTCGCACATCGCCGAAGGAGCCTCCATGACCGAGCCCGTCCAGACCGCCGACCGTGTCCGTATCGGCGCATCCGACCTCGAGATCGCCCCCCTCGCGCTCGGCACGAACGTGTTCGGCTGGACGGCCGACCGCGACGCGACCTTCGCCGTGCTCGACGCGTTCACCGAGGGCGGCGGCGACTTCGTCGACACCGCCGACGGGTACTCGCACTGGGTGCAGGGGCACTCCGGCGGTGAGAGCGAGCGGCTCATCGGCGAGTGGATCGCCGCGCGCGGCGCGCGCGACCGGCTCGTCATCGCCACCAAGGTCAGTACGCACCCGTCGTTCCCGGGTCTCGCGGCGGCGAACATCGCGGCCGCGGCGGATGCCTCGCTGCAGCGCCTCGGCACCGACGTGATCGACCTCTACTACGCGCACTTCGACGACGAGTCGGTTCCGCTGGAGGAGACGATCGGCGCGCTCTCGGCGCTCGTCGACGCCGGCAAGGTGCGCGCGATCGGCATCTCGAACTACACGCCCGAGCGCATCGACGAGTGGTTCCGCGTCACCGAGGAGGGCGGGTTCCACCGCGCGGTCGCGCTGCAGCCGCACTACAACCTCCTCGAGCGCGGGTTCGAGGACGGGCTGCGCGAGCGCGCCGAACGCGAGGGGCTCGCGGTGTTCCCGTACTTCTCGCTCGCGAAGGGGTTCCTGTCGGGCAAGTACCGGTCGGCCGAGCAGGTCGCGGCCGACGGTGCGAGCGTGCGGGCGCGCGCCGCCGGCGCGTACGTCGACGAGCGCGGTCTGCGGGTGCTCGCCGCGCTCGACGCGGTGGCCGCGGCGCACGGGGCGGCCGTGGCATCCGTCTCGCTCGCCTGGCTGCGGCAGCAGCCGACCGTGGTCGCGCCGATCGCGAGCGCGCGCAGCGTGGATCAGCTCGGCGACCTGCTCGCCTCGATCGACCTCGTGCTCACCGACGACGAGCTCGCGGCGCTCGCCGCGGCATCCGCCTGACGCGCCGACCCGCCCGCCCGTCCCCTCGGCCGCCGGCCGATACCTTTTTCAGGAGTCGCCCCGCGTTTCGCGCCGTTTCTCAGGAGGACACGCCGTCGCGGCCCGAGATCCGTCACCGGATCTCCTGAGAAAAGCGCCTGGTCAGGGGGCGGATGGGTCGGTGCTGCGCACCGCCACGGGTGCGGGCGCCAGGGCGACGTGCACCCGGTCGCCGAACTCGAGCCGCTCGTCGGCGTCGTGCTGCAGGCGTAGCGCGGTGCCGTCGGCGGTCGTGACCAGCGTGCGGCGGAAGCTGCCGAGGAACGTGCTCTCCTGCACGGTCGCCGCGATGCCGTCGTCGCCGGCGAGCCGCACGTTCTCGGGGCGCACGAACACCTCGGCCGAGCCGTCGGGCGCGTCGCCGAGCACGGGGACGCGGGTGCCGAAGAGTTCGGCGAACCCGCCGCTGATCGTCGCCGGCACGAGGGAGCTGAGCCCCACGAAGGCGGCCACGATCGGCGAGGCGGGCCGCAGATAGAGCTCTTCGGGGGTGCCGACCTGCTCGATGCCGCCGCGGTCCATCACGGCGATGCGGTCGGAGACGGCCAGCGCCTCCTCCTGGTCGTGCGTGACGAAGACGGTCGTGATGCCGAGTCGCAGCTGGATGCGGCGGATCTCGTCGCGGAGCTGCACCCGCACCTTCGCGTCGAGCGCCGACAGCGGCTCGTCGAGCAGCAGCACGCGCGGCTCGGTGACGATGGCACGGGCGAGCGCGACCCGCTGCTGCTGCCCGCCCGACAGCTGGTGCGGGTACCGGTCGGCGAGGTGCCCGAGCCCGACGAGTTCGAGCGCGTCGAGCGCTCGCGCTCGCGCGTCAGCCTTCGCAACCCGGCGCATCCGCAGCCCGAAGAGGGTGTTGCCGAGCACCGTGAGGTGCGGGAACAGCGAGTACGACTGGAACACCATCCCGAGGTCGCGCCGGTTGGTCGGCACCCGCGAGACATCCTCGCCGCCGATGCGCACCACCCCGTCGGTCGCGGTCTCGAGCCCGGCGAGCACGCGCAGCGCCGTCGTCTTGCCGCAGCCCGACGGCCCGAGCAGCGAGACGAACTCGCCGGCCTCGATCTCGAGCGTGAAGTCGTGCAGCACCGGGCCCGAGCCGTAGTCCTTCACGACCCGGTCGAACGCGACGGCGACGCCTTCGCCGCGGCTGGCGAGCACCAGGTTGCGCTCGGTGGGGATGACGGCCGAGGCGGCCGATTCGCGGGTGACGGTCATGAACGGGCCTTTCGGGCGGTGCGGGTGCTCGCGCGTCCGATGACGAGCAGCAGGGCGAACGCGAACGCGAGGGCGAGCAGCGAGAAGATGACGGCGACGTAGGCGTCCTGCTTGCCGACGACGACGAGCGCGGTCTGGAGGTTCTGGCGGGCGAGCAGCGACGCGATGGTGTACTCGCCGAGCACCACCGCGACCGAGATGAGGGATGCCGCGAGCAGCCCCGCGCGCAGGTTCGGCGCGAGCACCCGGAACAGCACGTCGCTCCAGCTCGCGCCGAGCGAGCGGGCGGCCTCGGCGAGGGTGCGCACATCGGTCGCATCGATCGAGGCCTGGATGGCTCGGTACGCGTACGGCAGCACGGTGATGCCGTACGCGAACGCGAGCGACCAGATGCCGGTGCCGAAGGTGCGGCCGATGACGAGGTACACGGGCGCGAGCCCGACGACGAGGACGATCGCGGGGATCGAGATCGGCAGCAGCGCGATGAACTCGAGCGGCCGGCTGAGGCGCGGGAACCGCAGGGTCACGAGGATCATCGTGGGTGCGAGCAGCAGCAGCACGATCGCGATCGTGACGACCGCGAGGATCAGCGAGTTCGTCAGGCCCTGCCAGATCGGCTGGTACTTCGGGGCGTTGGCCGGGTCGAACAGGCCGGTCCAGTGCACGAACGAGTGGCCGCCGTCGCGGTCGCGCAGCGTGAACTCGATCATCGCGATGATCGGAATCGAGAAGACGCCCGCGATCAGGATGCCGATGATCCAGCGGGCGGTGCGGCCCGGCGCGAAGCCGGTGCTCGCCGCCGCCCGGCTCACCGCTGCCACCGGGCCGCCCGCTGCTGCACGAGCGAGTACAGCCACATCACGACGGCCATGATCACGATCATGCCGAGCGCGAGCGTACCCGCCAGGTTCGAGCGCCCCAGGATGGTCTCGCTGGTCAGCGCCGCGCGGATCTGCAGCGGCACGATCTGCGACCCCTGGCTCGCGAGCGCTGCCGCCGTCGCGTACGACGAGAACGCGTTCGCGAACAGCAGCAGCAGGCTCGCCAGGAAACTCGGTGCGAGCACGGGCATGCCGATGCGCAGCCAGAACCCGGTGCGCGACCCGCCGAGCGTCAGGTTCGCCTCGGCCCACTGCGGTTTCAGCGCCGACACCGCGGGCATGAACGTGATCACCATGAGCGGCACCTGGAAGTAGATGTACGGCAGGATCAGCCCGGGCAGGCTGTAGACCCACGCCCCCTCGGCGAAGATGTCGACGCCGAACACGTTCTGCAGCCAGAGCGTGATCATGCCCTGCAGCCCGATCGTGGCGATGAACGCGAACGCGAGCATCACTCCACCGAACTGCGCCAGCACGCCCGCGACGGCGTCGACGGTCGAGCGCACCCGGCTCGTCGACGGCAGGCCCAGCAGCGCGTAGCAGGCGAGTGCGCCGATGATCGCGCCGGCGACGGCGGTGAGCGCCGACAGCCAGATCGAGTTGACGAAGGTCTGCACGATCACGGGGTCGCCGAGCGCGATGAGGTTGTCGAGTGTGAAGGCGCCGTCGTCGTCGAAGAACCCGCTGATGACGGCGAGCAGCGTCGGCAGCGCGAGGAAGACCAGCACGTACGCGGCGAAGGGCACGAGGCCCAGCGCCGCAGGTACCGAGACGGAGGCCGCGCCGCGGCGGGACGGAGCCGGCGTGGCATCCGTCCCGCCGCTGACCGCGGGAGCGATGGCGGTCATTACTGAACCGCAGCCGCCCACTTCTGGCCGAGCAATTCGCCGGCAGCGGTGCTCTGGTCCTGCGTGGGAATGGCGATGTCATCGGGCACGGCGGGCAGCGCGTTCCAGAGCTTCTCGTCGATGGTGCCCGCGGCTGCCATCGCCTCGGCGCGCACCGGGCGCGCGCCGCCCTTCAGCCACAGGTTCTGCGCGTCGTCGCTGTAGAGGAACTCCTGCCAGAGACGCGCGGCGGCGGGGTGCGGGGCATCGACGTTGATCGCCTGGTTGTAGTACCCGGCGTACCCGGTGCCCGGGAACACCACGACCTTCCAGTTCGGGTTGTCGGCGACGTGGCTCGCGTTCAGGTAGTCCCAGTCGAACACGACGGGCGTCTCGCCCGACGCGACCGTGGCGGTCGTGACATCCACCTTCAGCAGGTTGCCCGCCTGCTGCAGCTCGCCGAAGAAGTCGATGCCCGGCTGGAAGTCGTCGAGCGTGCCGCCCGACTGCACCGTCGCGAGGCCGACCGCGGCGAAGGCCGCACCGGCCTGCGTGGGGTCGCCGTTGATCGCGACGGCGCCCGTGTAGTCGGCCCCGAGCAGGTCGTCGAGCGTCTTCGGCGCCGGGTACTTCGACGAGTCGTAGCCGACCGACATGAACCCGCCGTAGTCGCCGACGTAGAGGCCGCTCGGCTCCTTGAGGTCGTCGGGGATGTCGTCCCACGTCTGCACCTGATACGGCGCGAACTGGTCGGTGTTCTGCAGCGTGACGGTGAGGCCGAGGTCGAAGACGTCGGGCGCCGTGTCGAGGCCCGCGTTGGTCTTGGCGGCCTCGATCTCCTCGGCGCTCGAAGCGTCGGGCGTGATCTCGTTGACCGTGATCTCGGGGTACCGGGCCGTGAACGCGTCGATGATCTCGCCGTAGTTGGCCCAGTCGCGCGGCAGCGCGATGACGTTCAGCGCGCCTTCGGCCTTCGCGGCGGCCTCGAGGTCGGCGAACGTGCCGAAGTCGGCGACGCTGGTCGCGGTGGCCGCGTCGACGCCG
Source organism: Agromyces larvae (assembly GCF_022811705.1). Classification (NCBI taxonomy): domain Bacteria; kingdom Bacillati; phylum Actinomycetota; class Actinomycetes; order Micrococcales; family Microbacteriaceae; genus Agromyces; species Agromyces larvae. The sequence continues at coordinate 3,350,656 of NZ_CP094528.1, forward strand.
CCGGTGTCGTCGGACGACGCGTCGGCGGATGCGCAGCCGCTGAGTGCGAGCGCGGCGGCGCCCAGCAGGGCGACCGCGGCGAGCGTGCGTGTGCGGGTGGCGTGCACAGGAGGTCCTCTCTCGGGTGGGGTGGCCCGAGGAGGTCGCACCAGGCGGCGCGATGGGGTGCTCCCGGGTCATTCGGGAGCGTACGAGCGGGCGGTGAACGGGTGGCGCGCGGGGGGTGAACGGGGGAAGACGGTCGGATGACGCGGGCCGATGCCGCGGCCACCGCCGGCCGGGCTCAGCTCTCGAGCACCACGTTGAGCGGGGCCTCGTCGGCGAGCAGCCGATCGATCTGGCGGCGCACGAGCCGGGCCATCCGCGGCATCATCGCGGTCGACGCGCCGCCCACGTGCGGCGAGATGAGCACGTTCGGCAGGGCGAACAGCGGGTGGTGCTCGGGCAGCGGCTCGGGGTCGGTGACGTCGAGCGCGAAGCGCAGCCGACCGCTCGTCGCCTCGGCGAGGATCGCCTCGGTGTCGGCGACCCGGCCGCGGGCGATGTTCACCACGAGCGCCCCGTCGGGCAGTGCGGCGAGGAACTCCGCGTCGACGAGGCCGGTCGTGGCATCCGTCAGCGGAACGCCGACGATCACGATCTCGGCCTCCGGCAGCAGCGTCGGCAGTTCGTCGATGCCGTGGATGCGGCCGCGGTCGTCGTCGCGGGCGCGGCTCGCGACCCGGGTGAGCTCGACCTCGAACGGTTCGAGTCGCGCCTCGATCGCCCGGCCCACCCCGCCGTAGCCGACCAGCAGCACGCGGCGGTCGGCGAGGCTCGCGCGCCGCTCGGGCGCCCAGCGGCCCTCGGACGCGGCGCGCACGAACTCGGGGATGCCGCGCTGCGCCGCCAGCACGAGTGCGAGGGTGAGCTCGGCGGTCGAGGTCTCGTGCACGCTCGCCGCGTTCGCGAACACGTGGCCCGGCGGCAGGTGCGCGGGCACGTCGTCGTACCCGATCGACTGCGACTGCACGAGCCGCGTGCGAACGCCCCGCAACGCGGCGAGCTTCGGCGACGCGCCCATGTAGGGCGGGACGACGAGGTCGATCGAGTCGGCGGGTGCGGGGGAGTCGAGGTTCCAGATCGCGAGTTCGACGCCGTCGGGCAGCGGGCCGAGCGCGAGCACGGCGTCGCGCAGGGTCGCACCGGGCACGGTCACGAGGAGGCGGGGCTCAGGCATGCTCCCATCCTGCCGCGTCGGCGGGTGCGGTTCCCTGAGCTTGTCGAAGGGACGCTCGCTTCGACTTGGCGGGTGGGGCTCCCTGAGCTTGTCGAAGGGACGCTCGCTTCGACGGGCTCAGCGGGCTTGGGTGGGCTCAGCGAGCCTTGGCGGGGTCGACGGGCTCTGTCGCCGCCCCGGCCGCCTCCCTATGCTCGGGAGCATGGTCGCGACCCAGTCCCCGATCCTCACGCTCACGATGAATCCGGCGCTCGACGTGGCATCCACCACTGAGCGGGTCGAACCCGAGCACAAGCTGCGCTGCGGCCCGACGAAGCTCTCACCGGGCGGCGGCGGGGTGAACGCGACCCGCACGATCAGTGCGCTCGGCGGGTGGTCGGTGGGGGTGTATCCGATCGGCGGGCCGACGGGGCACGCCTATCGCGAGCTGCTCGAGGCCGAGGGCATCGCCGGGCAGGTCGTGCGCATCGGCGGCAGCACGCGCGAGTGCGTGACGATCGTGGAGACCGCGACCGGTGAGGAGTTCCGATTCGTGCTGCAGGGGCCGCCACTGCGCGAGCCCGAGTGGCGGGCCTGCCTGTCGACGGTCGCCGACTCGCTTCCGGTCGGCGGGTACGTGATCGCGAGCGGCAGCCTGCCGCCGGGCGTGCCCGACGATTTCTACGCGCAGGTCGCGCGGATCTGCCGCGAGCACGACGTGCGCTGCGTGGTGGATGCCTCGGGGCCGGCGCTGGCGGCGGCGCTCGACGAGGGCGTGTTCCTCATCAAGCCCAGCCTGCGCGAGCTCGGCGAGCTCGTCGGGCACGAGGGCGAGCTGGCGGCCGACCAGCAGGTGGCGGCCGCGCAGGAGCTCGTGGCATCCGGTCGCAGTGAGGCCGTCGCGCTCACCCTGGGCGGTCGCGGTGCCGTGCTGGTGACCGCCGACGGGGTGGTGCGGCTGCCGGCGCCGCAGATCACGGTGCACAGTGCGGTGGGAGCGGGCGACGCGTTCCTCGGCGCGATGGTGCTGCGGCTCGCGCAGGGGGCGCCGATCGAACGGGCGTTCCGCACCGCGGTCGCGGCGGGCAGCGCGACGGCGATGCGCCCGCCCGCCGAGCTGTGCCGGGCCGAGGATGTGGCGCGGCTCGAGGCGGAGCTCGACGCAGCGGTCGCGTGAGCCGGGCGGTTCTCTGCTGAGGTTCGGCGGGTCGCGGTCAGGGCAGCTGCGCGACCTGGGCGCGGACGGTGCGCTCGACGAGGTCGCGGCCCGCATCGGTCGCGGATGCCGCGGGGCCGTCGAGTCCGTGCAGCAGCCCGTCGACGGCCAGTGAGGCGAGGCCGTGGCTCAGCGCGCAGAGCTGGAGGAACGTCGTCTCGACGTCGCCGGCGATGTCGCCGCGCTCGCGCACGTCGACGACGAGCGCCCGCAGCCCGTCGAGCGCGGCGAGCCGGGCTCGGTCGAGCGTCTCGTCGCCCGATGCCGCCGACGGCGTGCGGAACATCGCGTCGTAGTGCGCGGGATGCCGCACGGCGAACGCGACGAACTGCAGCGAGTCGTCGACGAGCCGTTCGCGCCCCGGCAGATGCGCGGCGCGCTCCTGCGCCGTGCACAGCTCGTCTTCGAGCATGGCGAGACCCTCGAGCGCGAGCGCGCGGATCATGCCCTCGCGGCTGCCGAAGTAGTGGGTCGGCGCCGCGTGCGAGAGACCCGCGCGGCGCGCGACCTCGCGCAGGCCGACGTTGTTCACGCCCTGCTCGCGGGCCAGCTCCTCGAGCGCCTTGAGCAGCGCGGCGCGGCCCGGGGAGGTGCCGGTCGCAGCGGTCGTCATGTGGTCACCTTACGTCGCCGTCGAGGAACGGATGTCTCGAAGCCCTTGACATTGTAAAGCTACGTGCCGTAGCGTCGCTCCCGACATTCACTTGACATTGTAAAGGAGCCCGTGATGGTCGACCTGACCCGCGACACCGTCTGGCAGACGATGGCGAGCACGAACTTCATGGTGGTCGGTATGGTCACCGCCCGCGGCGAGGCCCGCACGGCCGGCGTCATGCACGCGGTGCACGACGGACGCGTGTGGTTCACCACCAGTTCCGCCGACTGGAAGACCCGACACCTGACCGCGCACCCCCAGGTGTCGGTCACCGTCGCCATCCCGAAGCGGGTCTGGTTCCTGCCGTGGATCCGCATCCCCGCCGCCACGATCACCTTCTCGGGGGCGGCCGAGCCGACGCCCGTCGCCGACCTGGCGCCCGACGTCGCGCACGCGCTGCTGCACGGGCTCGAGTTCGGCGACGAGGCGGCGCAGGGCATCACGGCCTTCGCGGTACGACCCCGCGGCGACTTCGTCACGTACGGCGTGGGCGTCTCGGCGATGGGCATGCGCGACACCGAGCGTGCACGCGGGCGCGTGGCATCCTCGACCGCGCCGGCCGCTGCGATCATCGCCTGAGGCCGGCGGACCCCGCTTTCGTGAAAGCGGTTTCTCGCCTAGAGTGGGCGATCATGACCGACACCGTCACGGCCATCCCGACGCGAGGCGCCGACGTTCCCGCCAAGCTCGCCCGCCTCCACGAACTGCTCGACGCGCGCGGCGTCGAATCGCTCGCCCTCACCGGCCGGGAGAGCCTCGCCTGGCTCCTCGACGGCGCCCGCGTGACCGTGCCGCTCGGTGGCGACCCGGTGCTGAGCGCCATCGTGCGGCGCGACGGCGTCGAGCTGCACATCCTGCGCAACGAGAACGACCGGCTGCTCGCCGAGGAGCTGCCCGACCTCGCGTCGCTCGGCATCCGCGCCCGCACGGTCGCCTGGTTCGACACGCTGCCCGGCACCCGGGCCGACGACGGCGCCGCCGACCTCCGCGAAGCACAGGTGGCCGCCGAGCTGCGGGCACTGCGCGCCCGACTCCTGCCGGGCGAACTCGCCCGCTACCGGGCGCTCGGATCCGACCTGGCGACCGCGCTCACCGACGTGCTCGCCGGTGCCGGCGCGGCCACGCGCGAGCGCGACCTCACCGCCGATCTGGCCCGTGCGCTGATCGCCCTCGGCGCCGAGCCCGTCGTGCTGCTCGTCGCCGGCGAAGGACGACTCGATCTGCGTCACCCGCTGCCCACCGACGCACCGATCGGACGCCGGGCGATGACCGTCGTCGGCGCGCGCCGCAACGGACTGATCGTGAACCTCACCCGATGGCTGGGCGACGAACCGGGCTCCGCCGCCGTGGCGCGCCGACTGCTCGAGGTCGAAGCCGACGCGTTCGCCGCCACCCGGCCGGGGCGTCGACTGGCTGACGTGCTCGCCGACATCGCCGCGTCGTACGAACGGCACGGGTTCGACCGCGACGAGTGGCTGCGCCACCACCAGGGTGGCCCGACCGGCTACGCCGGACGCGACCCCAAAGCCGGGCCGGCGACCGGCGACCTCGTCGTCGACGGGCAGGCGTACGCCTGGAACCCGACGACGGCCAGGCAGAAGATCGAGGACACCGTCGTCGTCGCCGGCGGGCGAGTCGAGGTGCTCACCGTCGACGAACGCTGGCCCACCGTCGACGTGCGCGGCCTCGCCCGCCCCGACGCGCTGCCGCTCGCCTGATGCACGTCGTGCCGCCCCGCCACCCCCTGCCGGACACCCCCTCGGAACGGACCATCCAGCCATGACCGACCTCTCCTTCCTGACCGTGCGCGGTACCGACCTCGTCGACGACGCCGGCCGCGTCGTCCGCCTGGCCGGCGTCGGCCTGGGCGGCTGGATGAACATGGAGAACTTCATCACGGGGTATCCGGGCAACGAGCAGAATCTCCGCCGCATCCTGCTCGATCGCATGGGCCGTGACGCGTACGACGCATTCTTCGACGCGTTCCTCACCGACTTCTTCGACGAAGACGACGCCGCGCACCTCGCCGCCATCGGCATCAACAGCGTGCGCATCCCGTTCAACTACCGGCACTTCGAAGACGACGCCCGCCCCTTCGAACTGCGCGAGGAGGGATTCGCCCGACTCGACCGCGTCGTGACGCTGCTCGGCCGGCACGGCATCTACTCGGTGCTCGACCTGCACGCCCTGCCGGGCCGGCAGAACCAGCACTGGCACAGCGACAACCCGACCCACCTCGCCGAGTTCTGGAACCATCCGCACTTCCAGGATCGTGTGGTGCACCTGTGGGAGGCGCTCGCCGAACGCTTCAAGGACCGCCCCGAGGTCGCCGGGTACAACCCGATCAACGAACCGGCCGACCCGACCGGCGAGCGGCTGCCGCCCTTCTACGACCGACTCGAACGGGCCATCCGCGCCATCGACCCGCGCCACATCCTCTTCCTCGACGGCAACAAGTACTCGACCGACTTCAGCGTCTTCGACGGGCGCGCCGAGCCGCTGCCGAACACCGTGTACACCGCGCACGACTACGCCCTGCCCGGCATCACGAGCGCGACCGAGTACCCCGGCACCACCCGCGGCGAGTACTTCGATCGCGACGCGGTCGAACGGACGTTCCTGCGGCGCACCGAGTACATGCGCCGCACCGGCACGCCCATCTGGATCGGCGAGTTCGGGCCGGTGTACCCGCCCGATCGCAGCCAGGACGCGTGGCGGCTGCAGCTGCTGCGCGACCAGCTCGAGATCTACCGCGAGCACGGCGCGAGCTGGGCCCTATGGACCTACAAGGACATCGGTCTGCAGGGCCTCGTGCACGCGGCGCCCGACAGTGCGTACGTCGAGCTGATCCGGCCCGAGCTCGAGCAGAAGCAGCGGCTCGGCGTCGACTCGTGGGGCGGATCCGACGCGGGCGTGCGCGACGTGCTGGACCCGATCGACGCGCTCTTCGACCGAGAGTTCCCCGAGTACGCGCCGTGGCCCTGGGGCCGCACGCCGCACATCGCCGTGCTCGTGCGGCACATCCTGCTCGCCGAGCCGCTCGCCGAACGCTTCGGCGACCGGTTCGCCGGCGTGAGCGTGGAGCGCGCGCGCGAGCTCGCGGCATCCTTCCGCTTCGACCGGTGCGTCGAACGGGTCGGGCTCACCGAGGTGCTGCGCGACCACCTCGCGGGCGGGCGGTGAGGTTCGTGGGGAGCTGTCTTGTCGCTCCCTGAGCTTGTCGCTCCCTGAGCGTGTCGCTCCCTGAGCTTGTCGAAGGGCGCGACCGGGGTGCCAGCACGGCGGGCTCCCTTCGACGGGCTCCCTTCGACGGGCTCAGGGAGCTTCCCTTCGACGGGCTCAGGGAGCGTCCCTTCGGCCCCTCAGGACCGCGGCAGCACCACGCCGCCGCCGCGGCGGGAGACGACCCGGCCCGAGTCGACGTCGAGCCGCTCGTTGCCGGCGACCTCCACCTCGGTCCGCACCCCGTCGATCACCAACTCGCCCCTGACGGGGCGGGCGGTGAGGCCCACCACGGCGTGCACCCGCCCGTCGCGCCCGGCGATCGCCCGCACGCCGTGCGGCATCCGCAGGAACTCGACTCCGTCGCGATAGCCGACCGCACCCTCGTACGTGTTCACGAGCTCGAAGCGCACCCCGTCGACCGTGCGCTCATAGGCGAGCGCATCCGCGACATCGTGGTGGTCGACGCGACGCGGCACGAGACCCGAGAACCACAACTCGCCCTCGGGCGTCGGCAGGATGCCGAAGAGCCGTTCGACCGTGTCGAGCAGCCACAGGATCGCGGGGGAGTACTGCTCGGTGTACCCGGGCTCGCCCGTCCACGGGCTGATGACCTGCGGGAATCGGCCCATGCGCGCCACCGCGGCGACCACGGGCATGAGCGCGAACGCGAGCTCGGCGGCTCGGCTGTAGTGCTCGAACGCCTGCGGCGCGCGGATGAGCGTGAGGAAGTTGACCGGCCCGCCCCACGAGTTCGCGCGGAAGTCGTGGTCGAACCGCGGGTCGTCGAGGGCGAGCGAGGTGAAGGGGTACGCCGAGAAGAACTTGCGGGTGTGCAGCAGGTAGCGCCCGAGCGCCGCATCGAACACCTCGGCTGGAACCACCTCGCAGGCGAGCACCCGCAGCAGCACATCGGATTGCACGCGCACGAACCGGCCGGCCGCGTCCACGTCGTACCAGAGGCCGTCGTCGGCGTCGAAGCATCCGTCGAGCGCTGCGCGGCTCGCGCCCGCGCGCTCGAGCCAGGGCGCCGGATCGTCGCCGAGTTCGGCGGCGATCCGCGCGAGGTAGGCGCGCTGACACGCGACGTTCGCGGTCAGGTCGGGCGCGACGAACGGCAGGATGCCCGACTCGGGGTCGAAGCGTGCGGCGTCGCCGCCGGGCGTCTGGTCGGGCACGCCCCAGAACCGCGGCGACCGGTCGTGTCCGGTGTCGTAGGTGCAGAACGCCTCGACGCCGCCCGTGCCGCGGGTGTCGCGGTGCTCCGCCAGCCAGGCGTCGTGCCGGGCGAGCGCCGGGTACATGCGCGCGAGGTAGTCGCGGTCGCGGCCGGTCGCGAGGTAGTGCCGCCAGACGCACCGTGCGAACGGGGTGACCATCTGGATCTGCGCGAAGCCCGGCCCGTCGGCCGTGAGCTTGTAGGGCAGCAGCCCGTCGGCGCGCTGCGCATCGGCGAAGGCGAGGTGCGTGGCGTGCGTGACGTGGGGCAGGAACCGGTCGAGCACCTCGGCGTTGATCGACGCGGTCGACTCGAGCCAGCTGCCGGGATAGACGCCGCCCTCGTTGAGCAGGGGCGGGCCGTCGTCGACGAGCGGATGGATGCATCCGGCGAGCTCGTCGACCGCCTGCCGCCAGGCGGACTCGAGCGGCCCGCCGGTCGCGGCGAAGCGCACCTCGCCGAGGCGCACCGGGGACGAACGCAGGCGGTCGAGCAGGTCGTGTCGGGGCATCCGTGCATGCTCCTCGTGGTCGGCGGTGGCTCGCTGAGCTTGTCGAAGCGGGCTCCCTTCGACGGGCTCAGGGAGCGGTCGGCGGTGGTGGTTCGCTGAGTTTGTCGGGGCGGGGGCTCCCTTCGACGGGCTCAGGGAGCGGTCGGCGGTGGTGGCTCGCTGAGCTTGTCGAAGCGGGCTCCCTTCGACGGGCTCCCTTCGACGGGCTCAGGGAGCTTCGGCGGGCTCCCTTCGACGGGCTCAGGGAGCTTGGGCGGGGAGGCGTCGTGGGCGGCCCGGCGGGACCGCCCACGACGCTGGTGCCGAGCGGACTCAGTCGTTCGCGAGCGACGTGCCGAGCTCGTCGATCCACTGCTTCGCGCCGTCGGCGGCCGACGTCTTGCCGAACAGGATGTCGGACTCGATGCGTTGCGACAGCTCGTTCAGGATCGAACCGCCCGCGGGCTGCGGCGGGGCGACGACGCCGACCTCGAGCACCTTCTCGAGGTATTCGGCGGACTGCGCGTCGGCCGGGGCGAGCAGGGGCTTCACGACCGCGAGGGTGTCGGGGTTGAACGGCAGGCCGCGGTTGGCGAGGATCAGCTTCGCCGGTTCGGGCTGGTTGAGCAGCCAGTCGACCAGCAGCGCTGCGGCTTCGGGATGCTTGCTGCCCGAGGCGATCGACCAGAACTGCGAGGGCAGCACCGAGACGCCCGACACCCCGGTCGACGACGGCGGGGCGATGATCTGCACGTCGGCGCCGCCCGTTCCGGCCGCGTACGAGCCGATCTGGTTGTTGTAGGCGAAGCTGATCGCCGCCTTGCCGGTGCCGAACAGGGTCAGGTCGGGGGTGACGTTCCAGTGCTCGACGATGGTCGAGGGGTCGGGCAGGCCGCCCGATTCGACGAGCGACTGCTCGTACTCGTACCACTGCTGCACCGTCTCGGCGTCGGTGGCGAGCTCGCCGTCCCAGTCGTAGATGCCGTCCTCGGAGTACTGCGCGATGTAGGTGCCCAGGATGTCCTGGATGCGCAGGTCGAGGCCGACGACGCCGGGGAGCTCGGCCGAGATCTGGTTCGCCGCGTCGGCCAGGTCCTCCCACGTCCAGTCGTCGGAGGGCACGGGCACGCCGGCCTGTGTGAACAGGTCGACGTTGATGAGTGCGCCGATCGCGTTGCCGCCCGTCGGCAGCCCGTAGAGGGTGTCGTCGACGGTGGCGTTGGTGAGCGTGAAGTCGGGGTACTTGCTCGTGTCGAGCTGGTCGGCGACCGTCGAGAGGTCGAGCAGCGCGCCGGCGGCGCCGTACTCCTGCGGCTTCGCGCCGCCGAGTGCGAACACGTCGGGGGCGGTGTTGGAGGCGAAGTCGGTCGCGAGCCGGTTGAAGAGGTCGTCGGGTGCGCCGACCGGTTCTTCGACGACGGTGATGTTCGGGTACTCGGCTTCGAACAGGTCGATCGCGTCGGCCATGATGGCCGCTCGTTCGTCGTTGCCCCACCAGGCGATGTGGAGTTCGATCTCTTCGTCGGGGTCGAAGCCGCCGTCGGCTGCGGGGGCCTGCCCCGAGCACGCGGTGAGGAGCAGTGCTCCGGTCAGGGCCAGGCCGAGCGCCGCGTGTCGGGCGACGGTGCGTGATGGTCGCGTCATTGCGCCTCTCTTCGGTTCTGGAGGGGCTCGCGGACGGGTCCCTCGAGTTGGATGTCCCGGGCGGCAGGATCGCCCGGGGCGGCGGTGTCTCGGAGTGCACAGAGAAACCGCTTTCACGGAAAGTACACCGATATGTTGTGACTGTCAACGAAATGGTGCGGGTGCTCGACGGCCGGCGCCGCGGTGCTCCGCGGCCGCCGATCTCAGTGCGCCGACGGGGCCGGTCCGGTGGATCCGCGCACCTCGACGCGGGGCTGGAACATCACGTTGTGCTCGGGCGCCGTGCCCCCGATCAGCGCGCTCAGCCGACGCCACGCCTGCACGCCGAGCTCTTCGTGCGGCACCGACGCGGTGGTCAGCGGGGGTGTCGTGTACCGCGAGAACGGGATGTCGTCGAAGCCCGTGACCGAGACGTCCTCGGGTACCCGCACGCCCCGTTCGATCAGCCCGTTGACCAGGCCGACCGCGACGAGGTCGTTGTACGCGATGGCGGCCGTCGCGCCCGACGCCTGCACCGCCGGTGCGGCGGCGACGCCGTCCTCGGGGCGCACTCCGCCCGGCATCCGGTCGATGCGCAGCTCGGGCACCGCGCGCTCGAACGACTCGAGGCCGCGCAGCCGGTAGGTGTTCGAGACGCTGCGTTCGGGTCCGGCGAGGTAGACCAGGTGCCGGTGGCCGAGCGAGGCCAGATGGTGGGCGATGTTCTGGATGCCCGACTCGTAGTCGATCGCGAGCGACGGCGCGGAGATCCGCGGAGTGGGCCGGTTGATGAGCACGAGCGGATGCAGCGACGGCGCGATCTCGAGCAACTGCTCCTCGGGCATGCGAGGAGCGCACAGCACGATCGAGTCGCACCGGCGCCGGATCTCGAGGGCGAGCGGCGCCTCGTCGTCGGGCGACTCGCCGGAGTCGGCGATGAGCACGCGGTAGCCGTCCCTGGCGGCGGTCTTGGTGAGGCCCGACAGCACCGCCTGGAACGCCGGGTTGCCGAGGTCGGGCACGAGGAACGCGATGGTGCGGGTCTCGCCGAGGGCGAGGCTGCGGGCGAGCGGACTCGGCGAGTAGCCGAGCTCGTCGGCTGCCGCGCGCACGCGCTCGGCGACCGAGGGCTCGCCCAGGAACCGGCCGTTCATCACTCGCGAGACCGTGGCCGGCGACACGCCGGCGTGGCTCGCGACATCCGTGATCGTCGTCGATGCCGATCGTCTCACCACGGCGACCCTTCCTTCCGCGCAGTCGGGGCGCTCCCGGCCGCGTGCTCGCCGCGCGGGCCTCGTGCCCGGTCCGATCCGATGTTTGACGGATCGAACCCTCCGCGGTCATAATCGATCCTCGCATGAGAAACCGCTTTCACCGCGCGTTCGGTGCCGGCTGACAGGGAGGTCGACCAGTGAGTAGTCTCGGCGAACTCCGCACGCTCGCGCGTGCGGCGCGAACCAGCGGGCCGCGGGTCACGCAGAAGTACCCCGACAACCGGTCCGGGTTCCTGTTCCTCGCGCCCTGGCTGATCGGCGTGGCGGTGTTCACGATCGGGCCGATGCTGGCGTCGCTCTACCTCGCGTTCACCGACTACAACCTGCTGCAGCCGCCCACCTGGAGCGGCCTCGACAACTTCACGCGCATGCTCGGCGACGCGCGGCTGTGGAATTCGTTCCGGGTCACGCTCGTCTACGTCTTCGTGTCGGTGCCGCTGCAGCTCGCGCTCGCGCTCGCCGTCGCGATGCTGCTCGACCGCGGCATGCGCGGCCTGTCGTTCTACCGCTCGATCTTCTACCTGCCGAGCCTCATGGGCGGATCGGTGGCGATCGCCATCCTCTGGCGTCAGGTGTTCGGCAAGGAGGGCCTGGTCAACGGCGTCCTCGCCTGGTTCGGCATCGACGGACCCGGATGGATCGCCCACCCCGACTTCGCCCTCGGCACGATCATCGTGCTGCATGTGTGGACCTTCGGCTCGCCGATGGTGATCTTCCTCGCGGGGCTGCGCCAGATCCCCGAGATGTTCTACGAAGCCGCCGAGGTCGACGGGGCCGGCCGGTTCCGCCGGTTCTTCTCGATCACGCTGCCGCTGCTGACGCCGATCATCTTCTTCAACCTCGTGCTGCAGATCATCTTCGCGTTCCAGTCGTTCACCCAGGCGTACATCGTCTCGGGCGGCACGGGCGGCCCGAGCGACTCGACGATGTTCTTCACGCTCTACCTGTACAAGGAGGCGTTCACCGAGCTGAACATGGGCTACGCGTCGGCGATGGCGTGGTTCCTGCTGCTCGTCATCGGCGGGCTGACGGCGGTGAACTTCTGGTTCTCGAAGTTCTGGGTCTTCTATGACGACTGAGCTGGGCCGTGCCCCCACCGCCCTCGGACCTGCGTCAGCCACGACCGAAGAACGGAGCCCGATGATGACCTCCACCGTCGACCCGACCGCCGCGACCCGCGCGATCGTCGCCCCCACCGCGCGCGTGCGGCCGCGCCCCGCGCGACGCGCGTGGGTCTCGGTGCTGAAGCACGCGGGGCTCATCCTGCTCTCGCTGATCATGGTGTATCCGCTGCTGTGGCTGGTGGTGTCGTCGTTCAAACCGAACGAGCGCATCTTCAGCGACCTCGGCATCTTCACCACCGACCTCACCCTCGACAACTACGTGCACGGCTGGACCTCCCAGCAGCTGCCGTTCAGCGTGTTCCTCGCGAACTCCTCGATCCTGGTCATCGGCGCCATCATCGGCAATCTGGTCTCCTGCTCGCTGGCCGCCTACGCGTTCGCGCGACTGAAGTTCTGGGGCCGCAACCTGTTCTTCGCGATCATGCTCGGCACGATCATGCTGCCGTTCCATGTCGTGCTGGTGCCGCAGTTCATCATCTTCCGCGAGCTCGGGTGGCTCGAGACCTTCCTGCCGCTGGTGGTGCCGAAGTTCCTCGCGACCGATGCGTTCTTCATCTTCCTGATGGTGCAGTTCATCCGCGGCCTGCCGAAGGAGATCTTCGAGGCGGCGCGGATCGACGGCGCCGGGCAGTTCCGCATCTACGCGCAGATCACGCTGCCGCTCATGGTGCCGGCTCTGGCCACCACCGCGATCTTCACGTTCATCTGGACGTGGGGCGACTTCTTCGGGCCGCTGATCTACCTGCGCACCCGCGACAACTTCCCCGTGTCGGTGGCGCTGAAGGGCTTCATCGATGCGCAGTCGTCGTCGAACTACGGCGCCATGTTCGCGATGTCGGTGGTGTCGCTCATCCCGCTGTTCCTCGCGTTCCTCATCGGACAGCGCTACCTCATCAAGGGGTTCGCGACCACCGGCATCAAGTAAGCCGGCCACCACCCGACCACCACAGTTCAGCCGACGTCAGGAGTCCCATGTCGCAGCCCCGGAGCATCCGCTACGCCCTGATCGGCACCGGTTCACGCGCGCAGATGTACCTCGGTGCCATCACCGGTGCGCACGCCGACACCGCCCGGCTGGTCGCCTGGAGCGATCCGAATGCGGGCCGGCTCGACTGGTCGGAGCAGGTGTTCGCGGATGCCTCGCTGCCGGTGCCTGCGCGCTTCGACGCCGACCGCCTCGGCGAGGCGATCGCCGAGCACGGCATCGACCGCGTCATCATCACGTCGCCCGACTTCACCCACGCCGGCTACATCGTCGCCGCGCTCGAGGGCGGGGCCGACGCGGTGGTCGAGAAGCCGCTCACGGTCGACGAGGCCGGCGTCCGCGCCATCGCGGAGGCCGTCGAACGCACCGGCCGTGACGTGGTGATCACGTTCAACTACCGCTACTCGCCGCGCAACACCGCGCTCAAGGAGCTCATCGCGTCCGGGGAGATCGGCGAGGTCACGTCCGTGCACTTCGAGTGGGTGCTCGACACCGCGCACGGGGCCGACTACTTCCGGCGCTGGCACCGCGAGAAGCAGAACTCGGGCGGGCTGCTCGTGCACAAGTCGAGCCACCACTTCGACCTGGTGAACTGGTGGCTGGACGACCGGCCGACCCGGGTGTACGCCAGCGGCGGCCTGCGCTTCTACGGCGCCGAGAACGCGCGCCGCCGCGGCCTCGGTGCGCGCCCCGCGCGCGGCACCGACGACTCGCCGCTGCGCGACGCGTTCAGCCTCGATCTGCGCGACGACCCCGTGCTGCGCGGCCTCTACTACGACCAGGAGCACCACGACGGCTACCTGCGCGACCGCGACGTGTTCGACGAGGGCATCACCATCGAGGACAACCTCGCGCTCGTCGTCGACTACGCGGGTGGGGCGACCATGTCGTACTCGCTCAACGCGCACTCGCCGTGGGAGGGCTACACGGTCGCGGTGAACGGCACCGCGGGCCGGGCCGAGCTCACGGTCGTCGAGCGGGGAGCCGTGCTCGTCGACGGCGACGGCCGCCCGGTGGTGGACCCGAGTGCCCGGCCCGACGAGGTGGCTCGCGAGAGCGGGCGACCCGTGTCGGAGCGGCTCGTGGTGCAGCGTCAGTTCGGCGCCGCGCGCGAGGTGCCGATCCCGAACGGCGAGGGCGGCCACGGCGGCGGCGATGCAGTGCTGCTGCGCGACGTGTTCGCGGGCGCCGAAGCCGACCCGCTCGGGCGTGCGGCGACCTGGCACGACGGGGTGCGCTCGATGGCGGTCGGCCTCGCGGGCAACCGCTCGCTCGTCACCGGCCAGGCCGTGGCGACCGCCGACCTCGCGATCGGCGCCGCGCTGCCGCTGCTCGGGTAGCGGCGCGCGGGCGGCGGCACGCGGGCGGCCCGCGACGCGCGGCACGCGACGCGCGGCGCGCGGCCCGGTGCGGTGTTCGGCTCGGTCCTCGCTGCGGTCTGGTGCCGGCGACGATTCCCGGCGGAACGGTCGGGTGATGCCGACGCATGGTCGGATCGACCGCGTGCATCGGCGCGTTGCCGCAGGGGAAGACCTGAAGGAGCAGCATGACGAACACGTCCTCCATCCCCGCCGCACCGATCGCGACCCCGACCGCCGCCGGCGTCGTCCGCGATGCACCACCGGCGTCGCCGCCCCAGCGCACCCGCGCCGCGTGGGCGGGCGTCGTCTCGATCAGCCTCGCGATCTTCACGATGGTCGCGAGCGAGTTCCTGCCGGCGAGCCTGCTCTCGCCGATCGCGGCCGACCTCGGCCTCACGCAGGGCGCGGCCGGCCAGCTCGTGACCGCCACCAGCCTCGCCGGCATCGTCGGCGGGCCGCTCGTGGTCGCCGTCGTGCCGCGCGTCGACCGGCGCTGGGTGGTGATGGGCCTCACCGCGCTGGCCGCGCTGTCGAACGTGCTCGTGGCCGTGGTGCCGTCCTTCGGCGGCATGCTCGCCGCTCGCCTGCTGCTCGGGCTCGCGATCGCGGGCATCTGGGCGCTCTCGCTCGCGGTGACCGCGCAGCTCGTGCCCGCCGACCGGATCGGCCGGGCGATGACCGTCGTGAACACCGGCATGACCCTCGCCACGATCGCCGCGGTGCCCGCGGGCGCCTACCTCGGCGAGGTGCTCGGCTGGCGCGCGGTGTTCCTGCTCGCTGCGGCCGCTGCGGTCGTGGCGCTCATCGTGCAGGCGATCACGCTGCCGTCGGTGCCCCCGACGGGAGCGCCCGGCGTGCGCTCGCTGCTGCAGACCGCGGCGCGCCCGGTCGTGGCGCTCGGCGTGCTCGCGATCGTGCTGCTCGCGGGCGGCCACTTCATGGGGTTCACCTACCTGCGTCCCGTGTTCGAATCGGTCGACGGGATGTCGGCGGCGCTGCTGGCGGGTCTGCTCGTGGTGTTCGGGGTCGCGACCTTCATCGGCAACCTGGCCGCCGGGCCGATCGCCGACCGGCGCCTCGGGGTGCTGCTCGTCGGCGTGCCGCTCGCGATCGGCGTCGGCACCGCGATGCTCGCCCTCGGCGGGTCGAACCTCTGGCTCGTGGCGCTGGGCGTCTTGGTGTGGGGCACCGGGTTCGGCGCGGTGCCGACGACCGTGCAGGCGTGGATCGCGCGGGTCGCACCCGACCGACTCGAGAGCGCGGGCGGGCTGGTGGTCTCGGCCTTCCAGATCGCGATCGCGGTGGGCGCAGCCGTCGGCGGGCTCGTCGTCGACTCGGCCGGCGTGCAGGCGGCGCTCATCGCGGGCGGTCTGGTCGCGGTCGCCGGCGGGGTCGTGCTGGTGGCGGCCGGGCGCCGCTGACCCCGCATTCGTCGAATGTCGGCACACGGTGGGGCGGCCGGCGGCTCACGCGGCGCCGGCGGTCGCCCTCCAGAGACTCGGCGGAGCGCCCGCGTGCCGGCGGAACGCGCGGCTGAACCCCTCGTCGCTGTCGTAGCCGAGCGCGGCGGCGGCTTCGGTCACGCTGGCGCCGGCCCGGAGCATCCGCTCGGCCCGCTCCATGCGCAGTCGGGTGAGGTACCTCGCGGGCGTCTCGCCGACCGACTGCCGGAACCGCTCGGCGAACTGCGACCGCGAGGCCCGCGCGAGGCGCGCGAGGGCCTCGACGGTCCAGCGCCCGCCCGGATCGGCGTGCATCGCCTCGAGCGCGCGTGCCAGGTTCGGGTCCTGGAGATGCACGAGCCAGGCGCGCGGGTCGCCGCAGCCGTGCTCGAACCACACGCGCAGCGCAGCGGATGCGACGAGGTCGGCGACCCGGCGGGCGACCGATTCGTATCCCGCGCGCTCGCCGACGGCCTCGCGGTTCAGCGTCTCGAGCAGCGATGCGAAGGCGGGCTCGTGCGTGCGGAATCCGCCGGCGAACAGCACGGTGGGCATCAGCCCGCGCGCGACGCCGCCCCCGAGTTCGAGGTGCAGCGATCCGCTGACGAGTCGGGTCGGGCCGTCGGCGCGCAGCGTCGCGCCGACGGCCCGCGAGAGCAGCACGAAGTCGCCCGCGCGCACGTCGATCGCACCGGCGGGGCAGCTGATCGACACCGTTCCGCTCGCGACGTAGTGGAATCGGATGCCCTGCCCCGCGTCGGCCCGGTCGACGCCCGGAACCAGCGAGTAGTCGGCGAACTCGAGCACGCGCCACCGCAGGCGGTCGAGCACGGCGTCGATGCTCGCCGCATCGCGCGTCGCGGTGAGCGCGGCCGTCGCAGGCGGATTCCCCATGGTTGGTGCAAGCGCGGCTCGGCCCCGATGATTCCCGGCGCTCGTGTGCCGCGCGGGCGGGCGTCGTCTCGATCGGCCCCGCCCGCCGCCGCTGCGCCACCTCGGCCGGCGCCGCGCCACTTCGGCTGGCGCGGAGGCCGCGCAGGTGGCGCAGCGGCGACCTGCCGGAGGGACGTCGCGCGGGACGTCGCGCGGGCAGCGCGGGCAGCGCGACGCGGGCGACGCCCCGCACGCCCGACTCAGCGCGGTTCGTACCGTCTGGGCGGCAGCGCGGCCGCGACGAGCGCGCGCAGCGACTCGAGGTCGGCGTCACCGGCGACCAACCCCTGGGCGCGCGCCTGCACGAGCACGTTGCCCAGCGCGGTCGCCTCCACAGGCCCCGCGAGCACCGGGATGCCGGCGCGATCGGCGGTCCGCTGGCAGAGCAGCGTGTTCTGCGAGCCGCCGCCGACCAGGTGGATCGTCTCGACGTCGACCCCCGACAGGATCGACGCGGTGCGCACGGCGGCCGCGAACGCTTCAGCGAGGCTCTCGATGATCGAGCGGGCGAACTCCGCGCGCGTGCGCGGCGCGGCGACGCCGTGCTCGGCGCACCACTCGGCGATGCGGCCGGGCACGTCGCCGGGCGCCATGAAGCGCGGGTCGTCGACGTCGAACACGGGCACCTCGGCGACGACGTCGCGGGCGGCGCCGATGAGGCTCGGCAGGTCGACGGGTTCGCCCGACTCGCGCTCCCACCAGCGCACCGATTCGCTGAGCAGCCACAGCCCCATCACGTTGTGCAGGAACCGGATGCGTCCGTCGACGCCGCCCTCGTTGGTGAAGTTCGCCTCGCGGGCCGCGTCGGAGAGCACGGGTTCGGCCACCTCGACGCCGACGAGTCCCCACGTGCCGCACGAGATGTACGCGGCCGACTCGGCGCGCATCGGCACCGCGACGACGGCGGACGCCGTGTCGTGCGATCCGACCGCGACCACCTCGACGCCGTCGGTTGCGCCGAGCCCGGGCGCGCCGAGCTCGGTCGCGACGGCCGGGCGCAGCGGCCCGAGCGAGGTGCCGGGTGCGACGAGCGGGGGCAGCACGGATGCCTCGAGCCCGAGCCGCGCGATCAGCTCGGTGTCCCACTCGCCCGACGAGACCCCGACGAGTCCGGTCGTCGACGCGTTCGTGCGCTCGGCGACGCGCGCGCCGGTGAGCTGGAACGCGATGAGATCGGGCACCAGCAGCACGGTGTCGGCGAGGGCGAGGCATCCGTTCTCCTGCTCGTCGGCGAGCTGGTAGACCGTGTTGAACGGCAGGAACTGGAGCCCGTTGCGGCGGTACAGCTCGGCGAACGGCACGACGCGATGCACCGCCTCGACGCCGCGCGCGGTGCGCTCGTCGCGGTAGTGGAACGGTTCGCCGAGCATGCGGTCGCCGCGCAGCAGGGCGTAGTCGACGGCCCACGCGTCGATCCCGACCGACCGGATGCCGGGGACCCGCCGGAACGCTTCGGCGAGCCCGGCGGACGCGTCGCGGATGAGCCCGGTGAGGTCCCAGTGCAGCCCCGAGGCGAGGCGCACGCCGCCGTTCGGGAATCGCGCGATGTGCTCGAGCTCCAGGCGGCCGGCGGCCGCGTCGACGTGCCCGACGACGACCCGCCCGCTCGTCGCTCCGAGGTCGACCGCGGCGACCGCGCCCGCCGGCGCTCCTCGACCGGCGGAGCGGGCGTCTCCGTTCATCGCAGGAACGCCGCCGCGACGCCCGCGTCGACCGGCACGTGCAGCCCGGTCGTGTGGCTGAGCTCGGGCCCGGTCAGCACGTACACGGCGTTCGCGACGTGCTCGGGCAGCACTTCGCGTTTCAGGATCGTGCGCTGCGCGTAGAACTCGCCGAGCTTCTCCTCGGGGACGCCGTAGGTCGCGGCGCGGTTCGCGCCCCATCCCGACGCGAAGATGCCGGACCCGCGCACGACGCCGTCGGGGTTCACGCCGTTGACGCGCACCCCGTATTCGCCGAGTTCGACCGCGAGGAGGCGCACCTGGTGCGCCTGGTCGGCCTTCGTCGCCGAGTACGCGATGTTGTTCGGGCCGGCGAAGACCGAGTTCTTCGACGAGATGTACACGATGTCGCCGCCCATGCCCTGGTCGATGAGCACGCGGGCCGCGGCCTTCGACACGAGGAACGAGCCCTTCGCCATGACGTCGTGCTGCAGGTCCCAGTCGGCCTCGGTG
This sequence comes from Agromyces larvae, assembly GCF_022811705.1. NCBI lineage: Bacteria > Bacillati > Actinomycetota > Actinomycetes > Micrococcales > Microbacteriaceae > Agromyces > Agromyces larvae. The sequence goes on from NZ_CP094528.1 coordinate 3,369,572, forward strand.
GTCTCGAGCAGGGGCTTGGAGAGCGAGAGCCCGGCGTTGTTCACGATCAGGTCGAGCCCGCCGAATGCGAGCACCGCTTCATCGATCGCGGCCTGCACCTGCGCGGCATCCGTCACGTTCGCCGCGACGCCGATCGCGACATCCGAAGAGCCCAGCTCGGCCGCGGCCGCCTGCGCCTTCTCCAGGTCGAGGTCGGCGATCACGACGCACGCGCCCTCGGCCGCGAGCCGCGTCGCGATCGCCTTGCCGATGCCCGACGCGGCGCCCGTGACGAGGGCGACGCGCGTCGCGTGCGACTTCGGCCGGGGCATCCGCGCCAGCTTCGCCTCTTCGAGCGCCCAGTACTCGATGCGGAACTTCTCCTCGTCGCTGATCGGCGCGTACGTCGAGACCGACTCGGCGCCGCGCATCACGTTGATCGCGTTGACGTAGAACTCGCCCGCGACGCGCGCGGTCTGCTTGTCCTTGCCGAACGAGAACATGCCGACGCCCGGCACGAGCACGATCGCCGGGTCGGCGCCGCGCATCGCGGGGCTCCCGCCCTCGCTCGCTGAGCTCGTCGAAGCGGAGCTCCCGCTCTCGCTCGCTGAGCTCGTCGAAGCGGGGCTCCCTTCGACGGGCTCAGGGACCGCAGCAGGCGTCGCGTAGCGCTCGTAGTAGGCGGCGTAGTCGGCGCGGTACTCGGCGTGCAGCTCCTTCAGGCGGGCGACGGATGCCTCGATCGACGCGTCGGCCGGAAGGTCGAGCACGAGCGGGCGCACCTTGGTGCGCAGGAAGTGGTCGGGGCAGCTCGTGCCGAGCGCCGCGAGCGGGGCGAGCTTCTCGCGCGAGAGGAACTCGAGCACGACGTCGCTGTCGGTGAAGTGCCCGACCTGCGGCTTGTCGACGCTCGCGAGGCCGCGGATGGTCGGGGCGAGCGCCGCCGCCTTCGCGCGGCGCTCGGCGGGCGGGAGTGACTCGTAGCCCGGCACGACCGCACCGAACGGTTCGGATGCTCCGTGCTCGGCGAGGTACGCGGCGGCGGTGTCGATGATCCAGAGCGAATTGCGTTCGGCCTCGTCGCTCGTGTCGCCCCACGCGGTGATGCCGTGACCGCCGAGGATGCAGCCGACGGCCTGCGGGTTCGCCGCCTTGATCTCGGCGATGTCGAGCCCGAGCTGGAACCCGGGGCGACGCCACGGCACCCAGACGACCTGGTCGCCGAAGATCCGCTCGGTGAGCTCGGGGCCGTCGGCGGCGGTCGCGATCGCGATGCCCGAGTCGGGGTGCAGGTGATCGACGTGCGCCGCGTCCACGAGGCCGTGCATGGCGGTGTCGATCGACGGCGCCGCACCGCCCTTGCCGTGCAGCGCGTAGTCGAAGGCCGCGACCATCTCGTCCTCGCGTTCGACACCGGGGTAGGTGTCGACCATCGCGCGCAGCCGGTCGAGCCGCAGCACCGCGAGGCCCTGCTCGGTGAGGGTGCCCAGGTCGCCGCCCGAGCCCTTCACCCAGAGCAGTTCGACGGGCTCGCCCGTGACGGGGTCGGTCTCGACGCCCTTGGCCGACGTGTTGCCGCCGGCGTAGTTCGTGTTCCGCGGGTCGGCGCCGAGGCGGTTCGACCGCGCGATCAGTTCGGCAGCAGTGGGGTTCGTCATGCTCACGCCCCCCATCCGGCCTGCACGCCGCCGACGCGGTCGGCGGCGATCTGCGCGAGGTAGCCCGACTCGGCGAACGCGCGCATCGGGTCGGCGGGCAGCCCGCGCGAGACGCGCCACTCGGCGAGCGCGGGGCGCACGTCGGTGTAGAACGCGTCCATGAAGATGCGGTTCGCTTCGAGCACGTCGCCGGCCTTCTGGGCCGCCTCCAGTGCGGAGCGGTCGACGAGCAGCGCCCGCGCCGTCATCTCCTGCACGTTCAGCACCGAGCGGATCTGCCCGGGGATCTTGTCCTCGATGTTGTGGCACTGGTCGAGCATGAACGCCACGTCGGGCGAGTTGAGCCCGCCGCCGCGGATCACCTCGAAGATGATGCGGAACAGCTGGAACGGGTCGGCCGCGCCCACGATCAGGTCGTCGTCGGCGTAGAACCGCGAGTTGAAGTCGAACGAGCCGAGCTTTCCGAGCCGCAGCAGCTGCATCACGATGAACTCGATGTTCGTGCCGGGCGCGTGGTGTCCGGTGTCGAGGCAGACGACGGCGCGATCGCCGAGCGCGGCGACCTGAGCGTACGAGGTGCCCCAGTCCGGGACATCCGTGTGGTAGAAAGCCGGCTCGAAGAACTTGTACTCGAGCACCAGACGCTGGTCGTCGCCGAGTCGCTCGTAGATGGTCGCGAGCGAGTCGTGCAGGCGGTCCTGCCGGCCGCGCAGGTCGGCCTGGCCGGGGTAGTTCGAGCCTTCGGCGAGCCAGATCTTGAGGTCGCGGCTGCCCGTGGCATCCATGATGTCGATGCACTCGAAGTGGTGGTCGATCGCCTTCCGCCGCACCGCCGCGTCCTCGTGCGTGAGGGCGCCGAACTTGTAGTCGTCGTCCTGGAACGTGTTCGAGTTGATCGTGCCGAGCGCGACGCCGTGGTCGTCGGCGTGGCGGCGCAGGTCGTCGTAGTCGTCGACGCGGTCCCACGGGATGTGCAGCGCGACCGTCGGCGCGAGCGCCGTGTACCGGTGCACCTGCGCGGCATCCGCGATCTTCTCGTAGGGGTCGCGCGGGGTGCCGGGCGTCGCGAAGACCTTGAACCGGGTGCCCGAGTTGCCGAACGCCCAGCTCGGCAGCTCGATGGCCTGCTGCGCGAGCGCGGCCTGGATTTCTGGGGAGAACGTGGTCACTGCGTCCTGCTTTCGATCTGGGGCGGATGCCTCGGTCAGCGCGCCTCGTCGAGCGCGGCGAGTTGGGATTCGAGGTGGAACACCTCGGCGAGTCTGGGGGCGGCCTGGTCGGGTCGGCCGTCGAGGGTGACGAAGAAGCCCGACATCTCGGCCTCCCAGGCCGCGGTGCGCGGGTCGGCCTCGAGCGCACGCTGGGATGCCGCGTCGTCGTCGGTCTCGTAGACGCCGATGAGCAGGCCGTCGTCGCGCAGGAAGAGCGAGTAGTTGCGCCGACCGGCGTCGCGGATGGCGCGCAGCATGTCGGGCCAGACGGCCGCGTGCCGTTCGCGGTACTCGTCGAGCAGTCCTGGCTCGACCTGGAGTTGGAAGCAGATGCGCTGGGTCATGATCGCTGAGCGGGTCCGGGGGCCCGGCCGGTTCGCGGCCGGCCGGGCCCTGCGGGACGTCGGCCTAGAAGTCGAAGTCCCCGATGTTGTCGGCGTCGAACACGTACGGGTCGCCGAGCAGCACGGTGGCGTTCTCGTCGACGGTGTACGAGCCGAGCTTGCCCGCGTCGAAGGTGTCGCCTTCGGCGCCCGTGATCTCGCCCTCGATGAGCGCCTTCGCGGCGAACGCGGCGAGGTAGCCGAGGTCGGCCGGGTTCCACAGCGCGAACGCGGTGACGGTGCCGTCCTCGACGTATTCGCGCATCTGGTTGGGCGTGCCGAGGCCGGTGAGGGCCACCTTGCCCTTGTACTCCGACGTCGAGAGGTAGCGCGCCGCGGCCGCGATGCCGACCGTGGTGGGCGAGATGATGCCCTTCAGGTTCGGGTGCGTCTGCAGCAGCGCCGCGGTCTTGTCGAACGACGTCTGGTCGTCGTCGTCGCCGTAGACCGTCTCGACGAGGGTGATGTTGGGGTGGCTGGCGGCGAGCTCCTCCTCCATCAGCTCGATCCACGCGTTCTGGTTCGTCGCGTTGGCCGAGGCCGACAGGATCGCGATCTCGCCCGCGTCGCCGATCTGCTCGGCGATGAGGTCGATCTGGATCTTCGCGATGCCCTCGGCGGTGGCCTGGTTGATGAACAGGTCGCGGCACTCGGGGTTGGTGTCGGAGTCGAACGTGACGACCTTGACGCCGGCGTCGCGCGCCTCGTTCAGCGCGTCGCAGATCGCCTCGGGGTCGTTGGCCGACACCGCGATCGCGCCGACGCCCTGCTGGGTGAGGGTGTTGATGTAGCTCACCTGCGCGTCGGGCGTGGCCTCGGCCGGGCCGACCTCGGCGAAGGTGCCGCCGAACTCGTCGATGGCCTCCTGCGCGCCGGACGACGAGGTGTCGAAGTACGGGTTGCCGAGGTTCTTCGGCAGGAACGTGATCGCGAGGTTCGCCTCGCCGCCGCCCTCGGTCGAACCGCCGTCGGTGCCGGAGTCGACCGCGCACCCGCTGGCGATGAGCGCAACGCCCACCGCGAGCGCGGTCAGCGCACCCGCGCGCCGCTTGTTCTGAAACATCGTTGTTCTTCCCTTCATCGGTTCGTCGATGAGTGATCGCATCGACAGATCGCGCGGCCCGGTCACCCTGCTGTGGAGGCCTCGACGCGCGGGGTTCCCCCTGGTGCTCGCCGCCGCTTGCGCAGCCACGCCAGGAAGCTGTTGGCCACCACCGACGCCACGAGCAGGGCGCCGGTGATGATGTTGATGACGTCGGACGTGACGTTCGCGAGGCGCAGGGCGCTCGCGAGCACGCCGATGAGCAGCACGCCCGCGATCACGCCGTGGATCGCGCCGCGCCCGCCGAAGACCGACACGCCGCCGAGCACGACCGCGGCGATGACCTGCAGTTCCAGGCCGGTGGCGTTGTCGCCGCGGGCGCTGCCGAAGCGCAGCGTGTAGAAGACGCCGGCGAGCGCCGCCACGGTGCCCGACAGCACGAACAGGGTGAGCTTCGTGCGCTCGACGTGCACGCCTGAGAACCGCGCCGCCGCCTTCGACAGGCCGATCGCGTAGACTCCTCGGCCGAACGGCGTGAAGTGCAGCAGCACGACGAAGACGACGAGCAGCGCGAGGAACAGGAACAGCACGACGGGGATGTTCGTGTTGCCCACCCGCATCTTCGCGAGGCCGGTCCAGAAGTCGGGGAAGTCGGTCACCGCGGTCGTGCCGAGCAGGCCCACCGCGAGCCCGCGGAAGAGCGCGAGCGTGCCGATCGTGACGGCGAGCGACGGCAGGCCGACGACGGTCACGAGGAATCCGTTGACCGCACCGCCGGCGGCGCCCACCACGAGCGCGATCACGATCGCGAGCTCGAACGGGACCCCGGCCTGGGTGAGCACGCCGATGACCACGCTCGAGAGCCCGACGATGCTGGCGACCGAGAGGTCGATCTCGCCGGTGATCATGATGAGCGTCATCGGCAGCGCGATGAGCAGGATGGGCGTGACATCCAGCAGCAGATAGGTCAGCGTGATCGGCTGGCCGAATCCGCGCACGGTGACGGATGCCACGACGGCGACGATCACGAGCAGGCCCACGATCGCCATCTCGCGGGTCAGCAGCAGGCGCTGCCAGAGCGGGCGGTCGTAGTCGCGGTAGGTGCGGACGGCGGCGGTGCCGGTGGTCGCGGTCGTCATCAGTCGTCCTCCCTCGCCTCGATGAGCTTGCGTTTCTGTCGCACTGCGAGCACGCGGTCGAGCACGATCGCGCCGATGATGAGCGCACCGACCACGGCCCGCTGCCAGAAGTCGGGGATGCCGAGGATCGGCAGCGCCCGGTTGATGGTGAGCAGCAGCACGGCGCCGATCGCGGCACCCCAGACCGAGCCCACGCCGCCGGTGATCGCGACGCCGCCGATGACGGCGGCACCGACCGCGTCGAGTTCCCACCCGGCGCCGGCTTGCGAGTTGATCGTGCCGTAGCGGGCGGCGTAGAGCACGCCGGCCAGGCCCGCGAGCGCACCCGAGAGCACGAACGCGAAGAGCAGGCGGCGGGTGACCCGGAGGCCGTAGAGCTCGGCCGCGGCCGGGTCGGATCCGATGGCGTAGAACTCGCGGCCGCCGCGGGTGTTCTTCATCATCCAGCCGGCGACGACGAGCACGACCAGCGCGATGATCGTGAGGATCGGGATCCACAGGATCTGGCCGGTGCCGAGTGCGAGGAAGTCCTTCGGCAGGTCGGATGCGTTCACCCGGTCGCTGCCCGTCCACAGCACGTTGATGCCGCGGTAGGCGTACAGGGTGCCGAGGGTGATCACCATCGCGGGCACCTTCGCGAAGGCGACGAGCGCGCCGTTCACGAGTCCGAGCAGACCGCCGAACACGGTCGCGGCGACGAACACGGCGAGGATCGGGATGCCGGGCACGTCGATGAACAGGCGTCCGGCGAGGTACGCCGAGAGGCCGAGCACCGAGCCGACCGACAGGTCGACGTTGCGCGAGATGAGCACGATGGCCTGGCCGACCGCGACGAGCACCAGGATCGACGGGGTGAGCAGCAGGTCGCGCCAGCCGTCGCTCGAGAAGAGGAAGTTCGGGTTCGCGACGGTCGCCGCGATCACGACGAGGGCGAGGGCGAGCAGGATGCCGAACTCGCGGGCGGCGCCGATGGCCCGCAGCCGCTTGGTGACGTCGGCGCGTTCGATGGCGGGAGCGGGCTTGGTCGAGGGGCTTGGCGCGGTCATGCGTGGGCTCCGGTGGCGTGGGTGGCTGCGAACATCACGTTCTCGCTCGTGGCGTCCGCTCGATCGATCTCGGCGGTGATGCGGCCCTCCCGCATGACGAGCACGCGGTCGGCCATGCCGAGCACCTCGGGCAGCTCGCTGGAGATCATGAGGATGCCCATGCCCTTGCCCGCGAGTTCGGAGAGCAGGCGGTGCACTTCGGCTTTGGTGCCGACGTCGATGCCGCGGGTGGGCTCGTCGATGATGAGCACGGTCGGCTCGGTCGCGAGCCACTTGCCGAGGACGACCTTCTGCTGGTTGCCGCCCGAGAGCGTGCCGGCCACGGTGTCGAGCGCGTTCGCCTTGACCTCGAGCCGGCTCGCCCACACTTTCGCGGCGCTGTTCTCGGCGGCCGAGCTGATGAGGCCGGCCTTGGCGAGCTGGTTGCGGATGACGAGCGACATGTTGCGGGCGACCGACGATTCGAGCACGAGGCCCTGCTTGCGGCGGTCCTCGGGCACGAGTGCGAGACCGGCCCGGATCGCGGCATCCGGTCGTTGCTTGGCGAGCGCCCGCCCGCCGATCCGCACCGAACCCGACTCGTAGGGGTCGACGCCGAAGACGGCGCGCGCGACCTCGCTGCGGCCGGCGCCGACGAGACCGGCCAGCGCGACGATCTCGCCCGCGCGGATGCGGAACGAGATGTCGTGGAAGACGCCTGTGCGGGTGAGGCCCTCGACCTCGAGCAGCGGCTCGCCGATCTCGGCCGGGGTCTTCGGGAAGAGCTCGGTGACGTCGCGGCCGACCATCTGGCGCACGAGGTCGTCGACGGTGGTGTCGGCGATCGGGGTGGTGGCGATGTAGGCGCCGTCGCGCATCACGGTGACGACGTCGCAGAGGGCGAAGATCTCGTCGAAGCGGTGCGAGATGAACAGCAGCGCACGGCCTTCGTCGCGCAGGCTCCGTGCGACGGCGAAGAGGCGGTCGACCTCGACGCCGCTCAGAGCGGCGGTGGGCTCGTCCATGATGAGCACGCGCGCGTCGAGCGAGACGGCCTTGGCGATCTCGATGACCTGCTGGTCGGCGATCGACAGCCCCTCGGCGGGGCGGTCGGGGTCGATCGCGACGCCGAGCCGGGCGAAGAGCGCTTCGGCCTCGGTGCGCATGGCTTTGCGGTCGATGCGGCCGAACCGGCCGGTGGGCTGGCGGCCCATGAAGATGTTCTCGGTGACCGAGAGGTCGGGGAAGAGCGTCGGCTCCTGGTAGATCACCGCGATGCCGGCGGCCTTCGACTGGGCGGTCGAGGTGAAGTCGACCTCCTCCCCGCGCAGCCGCAGGTCGCCCGAGTCGCGGCGGTAGAGGCCGGCGATGATCTTCACGAGCGTCGACTTGCCGGCGCCGTTCTCGCCGACGAGCGCGTGGATCGAGCCCGACTCGAGGCGCAGGCTGCCCGAGCGCAGGGCGACCACGGAGCCGAACGACTTGGCCACGTCCGAGAGCTCGAGCATCGGGGGCGCTTCGGTCGGCGCAGGTTCCGTCTGCAAGGGTTCCTCCTCGTCGAGGTGAGCGGATGGTCGCGCGAATGAATCGTTTCATCGCCGTGACCAAGGTGCCACCGCGCGGCCCCTCCGTCAAGTCGTGCCGGGGGCGCCCGGCGCGCTTCGTTACCGAATTGGAACGTTTCAGCCGAAGCGGGCCCGGCTCTGCTATGTTCGAGCCCGATCGAGTCGCCAGGGGGTGCAGATTGGCCGTCAGCGTGCGAGACGTGGCCGCTGCCGCCGCCGTGTCGGTCGGCACCGTGTCCAACGTGCTGAACCGGCCCGACAAGGTGGCGCCGGCCACCGTCGAGCGGGTCACCGCGGCCATCCGCGAGCTCGGTTTCGTCCGCAACGACGCCGCCCGCCAGCTGCGCGCCGGCCGCAGCCGCTCGATCGGCCTCGTCGTGCTCGACGTGCGCAACCCGTTCTTCACCGATGTCGCGCGCGGCGCCGAGGACCGCGCCGCCGAAGACGGCATGACGATCCTGCTCGGCAACAGCGACGACAACGCCGACCGCGAGGGCGCGTACCTCGACCTCTTCGAAGAGCAGCGCGTGCACGGGGTGCTCATCTCGCCCCTCGCCGACGACCTGCCCCGCCTCGAGCGGGTGCGCAGCCGCGGCACCCCGGTCGTGCTCGTCGACCGCGAGGCCGCCGACCTGCGCTTCTCGTCGGTCGCGGTCGACGACGTGGTCGGCGGCGAACTCGCGGCCCAGCACCTGCTCGACACCGGGCGGCGTCGCATCGCGTACGTCGGCGGGCCGCGGAGCATCCGCCAGGTCGCCGACCGTCTGGCCGGCGCGCGCCGCGCCGTCGAGCGCCTGCCCGGAGCGACGCTCGACGTCGTGGAGACCGACGCGCTCACCGTGCTCGAGGGCCGGCGCGCCGGCGAGCTCATCCGCGAACGCGATGCGGCCGACCGGCCCGACGCGGTGTTCGCGGCGAACGATCTGCTCGCGATGGGCGTGCTGCAGGCGCTCGTCATGCGCGGCGCCGTCAGCGTGCCCGACGACATCGCGCTGATCGGCTACGACGACATCGACTTCGCGAGCGCGGCGGTGGTGCCGATCTCGTCGATCCGCCAGCCCGCTGCGCTCATCGGCTACACCGCGGTCGACCTGCTGCTGAAGGAGGCCGAGCGCGGCGACGGGTTCGAGCGCGAACGCGTGGTGTTCCAGCCCGAGCTCATCGTGCGCGAGTCGACGCGGGGGCGCGCGACGCCCTGAGGGCGGGAGTGCGCGCCGGTCGAGCCGAATCGGCGGTCGGATGCTCCGCCGTGAGCGTCGGCTCCAGCTCCTCGCCCGGCGGCGGGGGAGCGAGGGTGTCGTCGCCCACGACCGGCACCGCACGCGTGGGCACGACCGCGATGGCGGCGGTCGGAGCATCCGCGAAGGTCAGCCGGGCCGACCACCGCCGGACCGGATGCCGCCCCAGCCGCATGCCGCGCGCGACCACCAACCAGCAGACGCCCACGATCGCGGCGACCGCGCCGGCGATCGCCGCGACACCCAGCGCCCAGCGCGGCCCCAACGAGTTCGCGACCGCGCCGACCACGGGCGCGCCGACCGGCGTGCCGCCCATCAGGATCGCCATGTACAGCGCCATCACACGGCCGCGCAGCAGCGGATCGGTGGTGGTCTGCACGTACCCGTTCGCGGTGGTGAGCAGCGTCACCGCGCTCAGGCCGATGAGCACCGTCGACGCGGCGAAGGTCCAGTACGTGGGCATGACCGCCGAGACGACCGACGCGACGCCGAAGAGCGCGGCGGCGGCGATCACGATGCGGATGCGCGCACGCTCGCGGCGGGCCGCGCGCAGGGCGCCCGAGAGCGACCCGATCGCGAGGATCGAGTTGAGCACGCCGTACTCGCCGGCGCCCCGCCCGAACTCGACCGCCATCGTCGACGAGAAGATCGGGAAGTTCATGCCGAACGCACCGATCAGGAACACGATCGCGAACACCACGAGCAGGTCGGGCCGCCCCATCACGTAGCGGAAGCCGGCGACGAACGCCCCTCGCTCGCGGGGCGCCCGCGCGATGCGCCGCATCGGCCGGCGGGCCAGCACGACGAGCGCGCCGATCACCGCGAGGAACGTCGCCGCGTTGATCATGAACACCCAGCCCGAGCCGACGAGCACGATGAGCAGGCCCGCGATGGCCGGGCCGATCATGCGCGCCGCATTGAACGACGCCGAGTTCAACGCGACCGCGTTCGACATGTCGCTCGACGCGACGAGGTCGGAGACGAACGTCTGGCGGGCCGGGGTGTCGACCGCGTTGACGATGCCGAGCAGGGCGGCGAAGACGTACAGGTGCCAGAGCTCGGCGTGGCCGAGCAGCAGCAGCAGGCCGAGGCCGATGCCGAGCAGCATCAGCGCCGACTGCGTGCACATGAGGATGTAACGCCGGTCGAATCGGTCGGCGATGAGCCCCGTGATCGGCACGAGCAGCAGCGGCGGTGCGAACTGCAGCGCCATCGTGAGCCCGACCGCGAGCGCGTCGTTCGCGCTGAGCTCGGTGAGCACGACCCAGTTCTGGGTGGTCGCCTGCATCCAGGTGCCCACGTTCGAGACGAGGGCGCCCACGAACCAGATGCGGTAGTCGACGTGCGCGAGCGAGCGGAACATGGCGGTCACTGGTCGGCGATCCTCCTCAGGATGTCTGCGGCGTCGGCGAGCACGGCGCGCTCGTCGGGGGAGAGGGCGGCGAACCGCTTGGCGAACCAGGCGTCGCGGCGGCGGCGGGTCTCGCGCATGATCGCGTCGCCCGCCTCGGTGGTGCGCACGAGCACCTTGCGCCCGTCATCGGGGGCCCCTTCGCGGGCCACCAGGCCCGATTCGGCGAGGCAGTTCACGGTGCGGTTCATCGAGGGCGGCGTCACCCGCTCGAGCTCGGCGAGCCGCCCGAGGGTGAGCGGGCCCTCGCCGGCGATCCAGCCGAGTGCCGAGAACTGGCTCGCGCTCAGCTCGGTGTCGGCGCGCTCCTGGCGGAGGCGCCGGCTCAACCGCATGATCGCGAGGCGGAGCTCGGTGCTCTGCTCGGCGAGCGGCTTGCGTCTGGGTTGATCTGCCACCTCGTTAGCCTAACAAATTAGTGTTGCTAATGATTCCGGCGAGCGAACGGATGTCGCGGGCACGACGCAGACCGGAAACAGCTTCGAAACCGTCGCCTGCGAACCTTCGGGCATGGGCACGCTCTTCGACGGCTACGCGACCACGTCGGTCGGCACCGCCCGACCGGGTGCGCGGCCGTGGGACGAGATGTTCCCGGCGGACGACCCCGCCGTGCGCGATCCGTACCGCGAGCTCTACCCGGCGCTCGCGCGGATGACCCAGGACGAGCTGCGCGGCCGCACCGAGGCCCTCGCGAGCTCGTACCTCGCGCAGGGCGTGACGTTCGACTTCGCCGGTGAGGAGCGCCCGTTCCCGCTCGACGCCGTGCCGCGGGTGATCGCCGCCGACGACTGGGCGCACGTCGAGGCCGGCGTCGCGCAGCGGGTTCGGGCGCTCGAGGCCTTCCTCTCGGACGTGTACGGGCCGCAGCGTGCGGTCGCCGACGGCGTCATTCCGGCCGCGCTCGTGAGCTCGTCGACGCACTACCACCGCCAGGCCGCGGGCATCGTGAGCGCGAACGGCGTGCGCATCCAGGTCGCCGGCATCGATCTGATCCGCGACGAGCTCGGCGAATGGCGCGTGCTCGAAGACAATGTGCGCGTGCCGAGCGGCGTGAGCTACGTGGTCTCGAACCGGCGGGTGATGGCGCAGACCCTGCCCGAGCTGTTCACGAGCATGCGGGTGCGACCCGTCGGCGACTACCCGAACCGGCTGCTGCAGGCGCTGCGCGCGAGCGCGCCCGAGGGCGTCGAGGACCCGACGGTCGTCGTGCTGACGCCCGGCGTCTACAACTCGGCGTACTACGAGCACACCCTGCTCGCCCGGCTCATGGGCGTCGAACTCGTCGAGGGGCGCGACCTGTTCTGCTCGGGCGGCCGCGTCTGGATGCGCACGACGGCCGGCCCGACCCGCGTCGACGTCATCTACCGGCGCGTCGACGACGAGTTCCTCGACCCGCAGCAGTTCCGGCCCGACTCGGTGCTCGGTGCGCCCGGGCTCATGCTCGCCGCCCGCCTCGGGCACGTCACGATCGCGAACGCCGTCGGCAACGGCGTCGCCGACGACAAGCTCGTCTACACCTATGTGCCCGACCTCATCCGCTACTACCTGGCCGAGCAGCCCATCCTGCCGAACGTCGACACCTGGCGGCTCGAGGAGCCCGACGCGCTCGCCGAGGTGCTCGACCGCCTCGACGAGCTGGTGGTCAAGCCGGTCGACGGGTCGGGCGGCAAGGGCCTGGTGGTCGGTCCGGATGCCTCGCGGCGCGAGCTCGACGAGCTGCGCTCGCGACTCGTGGCCGACCCCAGAGGGTGGATCGCCCAGCCGGTGGTGCAGCTGTCGACGATCCCGACGCTCGTGGAGGACGGCCTGCGGCCGCGGCACGCCGATCTCAGGCCCTTCGCGGTCAACGACGGCGACGAGGTGTGGGTGCTGCCGGGCGGGTTGACCCGCGTGGCGTTGCCCGAGGGGCAGCTCGTGGTGAACTCGAGCCAGGGCGGCGGATCGAAGGACACCTGGGTGCTCGGCGGCGATCCGCCGTCGGGGCCGACCACCGGGTCGTCGCCCGCGCAGACCCGCCTCGCGTCGGGCCCGCTCGTCGCGCACCAGGCGGCGCCGAAGACGGGGGCGATGCCGGTCGTCGTGCCGGATGCCCCGAACCCGGGCGGGCACCGCCTCGAGTCGTCCCCGCAGGACGACGAGGCGCCCGTGCGCCAGCAACAGCAACAGCAACAGCAACAGCAACAGCAACAGGCGCCCCGACCGACGAACGCGGAGGCCCCCTCATGCTGAGCCGCATCGCCGAATCGCTCTTCTGGATCGGCCGCTACCTCGAGCGCAGCGACGGCACCGCGCGCATCCTCGACGTGCACCTGCAGCTGCTCCTCGAGGACCCGTGGATCGACGAGGACACCGCATGCCGCGCACTCATGTCGGTCATGGGCAGCGTGCCCGACGACGACGTGCACCTCACCCCCGCCGACCTGATCGCCCTGCTCGGCGTCGACCGGAGTCATCCGGCCTCGATCGCGCACGCCGTGGCATCCGCTCGTGAGAACGCCCGCCGCGCCCGCGAGATCGTCTCGACCGAGCTGTGGGAGGCGCTCAACGAGACCAACGCGCGGATGCCCCGTCGGGTGGCGACCGACAAGACGCACGAGTTCTTCCGCTGGGTGCGCGACCGCACCGCGCTCGCGCTCGGCGTCGTCGACTCGGCGTCGAGCCGCGACGAGGCGTGGCAGTTCTTCTCGCTCGGCCGCGCGATCGAACGCGCCGACATGACGGCTCGACTGCTCGCCACACGCGAGCTCACCGAGGCATCCGGCCCCAGCTGGACGACCCTGCTGCGCAGCTGCGGCGGCTACGAGTCGTACCTGCGCAGCTACCGGGGTCTGCCGTCGACGCAGTCGGCGGCCGAGTTCCTGCTGCTCGATCGGCTGTTCCCGCGGTCGGTGATCGCGAGCGTCACCCGCGCCGAGGAGTCGCTGCGCGAGATCGACCCGCGTGCCGGACGGGTCGGCGTCACCGACCAGGCGCAGCGGCTGCTCGGGCAGATCCGATCCGAGCTCGAGTACCGGCCGATCGCCGAGATCATCGACGAGCTGAGCGACCAGATGGAGCACGTGCAGGCCGTGGTGTCGGGCGCGAGCGAGGCGATCCGGCGCAGGTACTTCCCGGCGAGCGCCGTACCGGTGTGGACGGGGGAGGTGTCATGAGCCGCCTGCGCGTCGTGCACCGCACGGGCTTCGGCTACGCCGAGCCGGCGACCGCGTCGTACAACGAGGCGCGCATGCTGCCGAACTCGGGCGGCGAGCAGTTCGTGCTGCAGGCGGGCCTCGACATCCGTCCGGGCGCGACGCAGCACGCCTACCTCGACTACTGGGGCACGCGGGTCTCGACGTTCGAGGTGCTGACCCCGCACCGCGAGCTGTCGGTGACGGCGACGAGCCTCGTCGAGGTGCAGCCGACACCGCACCGGCGTGCGCCCGAGCTGCACTGGGAGGCGCTCGAACGCGCTCGCCGCAGCACCGTCGCGCTCGTCGAGTTCTCGTCGCAGACGGCCGCGACGACGCCGCCCGACGAGCTCGCGGCGCTCGCCGCGACCATCGCCGCCGAGGGGCTGCCGGTCGCCGAGACCGCGCTCGAGGTGTGCCGCGCCGTCGGCGAGGCGGTCGAGTACGTGACCGGGGCGACCGGGGTGCACTCGACCGCGAGCGAGGCGTGGGCCGAGCGCAAGGGCGTCTGCCAGGACATGGCGCACCTCGCGGTCGGCGCGCTGCGCGCGATCGGCATTCCGGCGAGGTACGTGTCGGGCTACCTGCATCCCGACCCGTCGGCCGGCGTCGGCGTCACGGTCACGGGCGAGTCGCACGCGTGGGTCGAGTGGTTCGACGGCGACTGGCGCGGCTACGATCCGACGAACCTGTCGCAGGTCGGCGACCTGCACGTGCTGGTCGGTCGCGGCCGCGATTACGCGGATGTCTCACCGCTGCGCGGGGTGTACGCCGGCCCCGGGGCATCCGAACTGTTCGTGACCGTCGAGGTGACGCGGGAGGCGTGAGCTCCCCGCGCGGCATCCCACCTGCCACACTGGCCGCATGCCCACGTTCACCGACGCGTACGGCGTCCACATCCACTACGAGGCGCACCGGGTCGATGATCCGTCGGCGGTGATCCAACTCGCGCACGGCGTGGGCGAGCACATCGGCCGGTACCGCGAGCTCATCGCGGCACTGAACGAGGCGGGGTACTCGGTCTGGGCCGACGATCACCGCGGGCACGGCCGGACGGGGTTCGAGCAGCACGGTGGCGATCTCGACCGCATCGGCAGGCTCGGTCCGGGCGGCCTGCGGGCGACGATCGCGGCGGTCGAGCAGTTCACCGACGTCATCCGCGAGGCTGAGGGCGACGAGGTGCCGCTGGTGCTGCTCGGCCACTCGTGGGGGTCGCTGATGGCGCAGATCATCCTGAACCGCAGCGCCGTGCGCTACGACGGGGCGGTGTTGACCGGCACGGCGTACCGCACGCTCCGCTGGATGGATCCGGGCGAGCGTCTGAACCGCCGCCACCGGCACCTCGGCACCACGGGCGCCGAGTGGTTGAGTCGCGACCCGGCTGTTGCGGAGGCGTTCGTCGCCGACCCGTACACGACCCTCACCCCGCTGCGGCGGCTGTTCGGCACGATCGACGCGATGCGCCTGCTCGGCCGGCCGGCGCCGGCGCCGGCGATCCCGAGCGAGCTGCCGCTGCTCATCATGGTCGGCTCCGACGACACGCTGGGCGGCGAGGAGAGCGCGCGGCGGCTCGCGCAGGCGTACGTGTCGCGGTCGGGGCTGGTGGACGTCGAGGTCGTCGTCTACGCCGACGCCCGGCACGAGGTCTTCAACGAGCTGAATCGGCTCGAGGTGCGCGACGACCTGATCGGATGGCTGGACGAGCGCTTCGCGGTCGACTGAACGGCCTCGCGGCGGGTGCCGCCCGTCAGTCGACGACGCTCGCGCGGTCGGGCGGGACGTCGAACCCGAGCAGACGCATCCGCGGATGGTTCGGATGCGCCGCCGTCGACTCGGTGAGCCACGGGTACACGATCGTGGTGACGCTGCAGTTGCCGAGCACGGGCAGCAGGTCGCGGTAGCCGTCGGGGTCCATGCCCGCGAGCTCGCAGAACAGCAGGCGGATGAGCGTCGCGTGGGCGACGATGAGCACCCGCCCGTCGGGGAACTCCGCGACGAGTTCGTCGAGCACGGGCATCGCCCGCGCGATGCCGGCTCGCCCGGACTCGCCCTCGGGCAGCGGGCTCGAGGCCGGCGCCCGGCAGAAGGCCGTCCACTCCGCCGGGTAGCGGTCGGCGATCTCCTCGGGGGTGAGCCCTTCGCCCACGCCGAAGTCGATCTCGACGAGCCGGTCGTCGATCCGCAGCGCGAGACCGGTCGTCTCGACCGACGGTGCGGCCGAGCGGCGGGCGCGGCTGAGCGGTGACGAGATGATCGCATCGAGCCGCGCATCCACGGCCCAGGCGGCGAGCGCGGCCGCTTGGCCGAGGCCGTGCCGGGTGAGCCCGACATCGGAGTTGCCGGCGTACCGGTGATCGGCATGCCATTCCGTCTCGCCGTGACGGGCGAGGAAGAAAGTGGTCACGCGGCGATCGTATCCCGCTCGCACGCCGGCCCCGGGACATCCGTCTGCTTCGCTCTTGACAGCCGTCCCGCGGTCGTGCCATTTTGAACTCGCATCCGTGAGAGCGCTCTCACGAATCGATGCGAACCCGCACCACCGAACGGTCCACGACGAAGTCGACCGAGGTCGACGACGACCAACTGGAGTAGCGAACATGACCCCACGACCACTTCCGCGCGCGCTCGCGCTGGCGGCCGCGACCGTCGCGATCTGCGCGATCGGCGGCATCACCGCCGCCCCGGCGAACGCCGCTGACGACGACGGCACGCTGCAGGGAGCCGAGCTCTACCGCAACCCGTACAGCACCACGCTCGAAGCGGCGCAGTCGCTGAGCGGGCAGGCGCGCGCCGACGCCCAGCTGCTCGGCAGCATCCCCTCGGCCGACTGGATCACGAAGGGCACGCCCGCCGAGGCGCAGGCCGCCGTCGACGAGATCGTCGACGCCGCCGCCGCGCTCGGGCAGGTGCCGACCCTCGTCGTCTACAACCTCCCGTTCCGCGACTGCTCGCAGTACTCGGCCGGCGGTGCGGCCGACACCGCCGCCTACCTCGCGTGGGTCGACGGCGTCGCCGCCGGCATCGGCGATCGCGACGCGATCGTCATCCTCGAGCCCGACGGGCTCGGCATCATCCCGTGGAACACCGACGGCAACGGCAACGCCGAGTGGTGCCAGCCCGCCGAGCTCGACCCGGCGACCGCAGCCGACGAACGCTACGTGCAGGTCAACGGCGCGGTCGACCGGCTCACTGCGCTCGCCGGCACGCACGTCTACCTCGACGGCACCCACACCGGATGGCTCGGGGTCGGCGACATCTCGGCGCGACTCATCCGGGCGGGCGTCGAGCGCACCGACGGGTTCTTCCTGAACGCGTCGAACTACGAGGAGACCCGCAAGCTCGAGAGGTACGGCACCTGGATCTCGGAGTGCATCCACCTCTCGCAGAACTCGTGGTGGGAACCCGGATGGTGCGGCAGCCAGTACTATCCGGCGAACCCGGCCGACTTCGACACCTGGACGGCGACCGACGCGACCTACGACCAGGCCTACGCCGACACCGGGCTCACACGCGACCCCGCCGCGCAGGCGCACTTCGTGATCGACACCAGCCGCAACGGCCAGGGCCCGTGGACGGCGCCCGCGGGCGCCTACCCCGACGCCGAGGCCTGGTGCAACCCGCCCGAACGCGGCATCGGCGAGCGGCCCACCACCGACACGGGCGACGCGCTCATCGACGCCTTCCTCTGGATCAAGGTGCCCGGCGAGAGCGACGGCAAGTGCTACCGCGGCACCGGTGGACCGCTCGACCCCGAACGCGGCATCGAGGACCCGGCCGCCGGCGTCTGGTTCCCGCAGCAGGCGCGCGAACTCGTGGCCCTCGCGAACCCGCCGATCGCCGCCCAGACGTGCGCGATCGAGTACCTCGTGCACGGCACCTGGCCGGGCGGGTTCAACACCCAGATCTGGGTGAAGAACACCGGCACCACCGCGATCAACGGTTGGGAGCTCGAGTGGGCGTTCCGAGGCGACCTCGGCGTCGGCAACGGATGGAGCGCCGACTGGTCGCAGCAGGGCAGCGTCGTCACCGCGTCGTCGCTCGCGTGGAACGCTGCGCTCGCGCCCGGCGCCCGAACGACCATCGGCTTCATCGGCAACGGTGCCGACCCGGCGACCGTGCCCTGGCTGTTCGAGTTGAACGGAGCCCCCTGCACGAGCTGACCACGCCGCTCGCCGCGTCTCCGTGAGCTCGTCGGAGGCCGCAAGGCGGGTTTGCCGGACAACGCGGGGAATGCGGGTCGCGCACGCTGCTGCGCGACCTGCATTCCGGCGTGTGTCCTACGAACGCCGGGGTGCGCGCTGGCGCGCGGCGATCAGGGCGGCGATGCCGGCGATGATCCGGTCGAGGCCGTACTCCAGTGCGGCGTCCTGGGCCGTGTCCGTCGCCGCATCGGCGAAGGCGGCGGCCGCGAGCGGGTAGGCGTCGGCGTTCGCCGTCAGCACGGCGCCGAGCGTCTCGGCGAGCTGCGCCTCGAGGTCGGGCTGCGTCTCCTGCTGCACGAGCCCGCGCACGTGCGCGCTCACCAGCGTGAGCGTGTCGAGCCGCTCACCCGCGGTCAGCGGCAGCTCCTCGAGCACGCCGAGCCCGGCCTCCGTCCAGCTCAGCTCGTTCGGCCCGAACACGCGCGCGCCGACCGCCGCGGTCAGCAGCCAGCGATGGGCGGCGAACACGTCGTGCACGGCGTGCGCCCACGCGCGCAGGCGCGGCTGCCAGGACGCCGGCGAGGCATCCGGATCGTCCGCTTCCGAAGCGGGTCCCGACGCGCTCGCCGACGCGCTCACCGGCCCCATGGCGGTGTCGACCATCAGGGCGATGAGCGCGTCGCGGTTCGGCACGTACCGGTAGAGCGCCATCTTGGTGACGCCGACCTCGTCGGCGACGCGCTGCATGGATGCCGCGTCGAGTCCCTCGTCGTCGGCCAAGCGGATGCCCGTGGCGACGAGCTCGGCGAGCGTCACCCGTGGGCGCGGTCCCCGGCGCGTCGCGGTGCCGATCGTCGGCGCCCAGAGCAGGTCGGCCGTGGTGGGCTCGGACATCGTTCCTCCCGGTTCGGGCGTGGGTCTTGACTTTCTGTGTCTACCAGACACTAATATGTGTCGGGTAGACACAGAAACGAAGGGAACGATCATGAAGGTCCTCATCTCAGGCGCGAGCATCGCCGGCCCCGCGGTCGCGTTCTGGCTCTCGCGCAGCGGTCACGACGTCACCGTGGTGGAGCAGGCGCCCGCCCTGCGCGCCGGCGGCCAGGCCGTCGACTTCAAAGGCGCGACGCATCGGCGGGTGCTCGAGCGCATGGGCCTGTGGGACGCGATCCACGACCTGCGCACCCCCGCCGTCGACGCGCACTTCGTCGACGCGACCGGGCGCACGAACGCCGTCATGCCCCACACCTTCAGCGGCGGCGACGTCGAGATCGCCCGCGGCGACCTCGCGCACCTGATGTACGAGCACACCGCCGACCGCGTCGAGTACGTCTTCGGCGACCGCATCGAGCGGATGCACGAGCACGCCGACGGCATCGACGTCGAGTTCCGCAGCGGACGCACCGGCCGGTTCGACCTCGTGGTCGGCGCCGACGGCGTGCACTCGGGCGTGCGGCGGCTCGCGTTCGGGCCCGAGCAGCAGTTCGTGAAGTACCTCGGGTACTCGTACGCGGTGGTCGGCGGTGCGAAGGCGGCGGCCGAGGCATCCGATCGCCCCGCCGGAGACGCACCGGGCGCGCCCGACGCGCCCGGCGTGCCCACCCAGCCGGGCCTCTGGTACAACGAACCGGGCAGGCTCGCCGTCATCGGCGGCCCGAAGGCGCCCGACTTCTTCGTCTTCGCCTCCGACGACCCAGGCGCCCTCCGACACGACGTCGACGCCCAGAAGCGCCTCATCGCCGACGCGTACGCCGGCGCGGGCTGGCGCGTGCCCGAGATGCTCGAGCGCCTCGCGACCGCCGACGAGTTCTACCTCGACGGCCTGAACCGCGTGCACCTCGACCGGTTCACGAGCGGGCGGGTCGTGCTCGTCGGCGACGCCGGGTACGCGAACACCCTCGGCGGATTCGGCACCGGGCTCTCGATCGTCGGCGCCTACGTGCTGGCCGGCGAACTCGCCGCGGCCGGCGGCGACCACCGGGTCGCGTTCGCGAACTACGACGAGCGGATGCTCCGCTACTCGAAGGTCGCCCGCAGCGGCAACGCCGGGCCGTTCCTCGCGCCGCCGAGCCGGTGGCGCATCGCGATGCGCGACCTCACCTTCAAGAACCGGCTCATGCTCGCCGGCATGATGAAGCTCACCGACATGTTCGCCAACGACATCGCGCTGCCCGAGTATCGGGAGGTCGCGGCATCCGGCGCGGTTCGCTGACGATCGGATGCCTCGGGCCGGCGCCGTGCGCGAAACCGGCGCTGCCCGGGCCATCCGGTCGTAGGCTGTCGCCCATGCCCCCATTCCACGGCGAGTACAAGGTTCCCGGCGGCAAGCTCGTGGTCGTCGATTTCGATGTCGTCGACGACGTGATCCGCGCCCCGCGCGTCGCGGGCGACTTCTTCCTCGAGCCCGACGAGGCGCTGGGCGACATCGACGCCGCGCTCGAGGGCCTGCCCGCGGCATCCGATGCGAAGCAGATCGCGGCTGCGATCTCGGCGGGCCTGCGCGACGGGGCCGTGATGCTCGGCTTCTCGGCCGAGGCCGTCGCGGTCGCGGTGCGTCGCGCGCTCACCGACGCCCGCAGCTGGACCGACTACGAGTGGGAGATCGTGCACGACGCGGCGGTGCCGCCGCGCCTGCACCTCGCGCTCGACGAGGTGCTCGCCACGCGCGTCGGCGAGGGGCGCCGCAAGCCGACCCTGCGGTTCTGGGAGTGGGACGAGTCAGCCGTGGTGATCGGCTCGTTCCAGTCGGTGAAGAACGAGGTCGACCCCGAGGGCGCCGAGAAGTACGGCTTCGAGGTCGTGCGACGCATCTCGGGAGGCGGCGCGATGATGATGGAGAAGGGCAACGTCGTCACCTACTCGCTGTACGTGCCCGCCGAGCTCGTGCAGGGGCTGAGCTTCGCCGACTCGTACGCGTTCCTCGACGACTGGGTGCTGCAGGGGCTGCGCTCGATCGGCGTCGAGGCGACGTACCAGCCGTTGAACGACATCGCGTCTCCGCTCGGCAAGATCGGCGGCGCCGCGCAGAAGCGCCTCGGCTCGGGCGGTGTGCTGCATCACGTGACGATGGCGTACGACCTCGACAACGAGAAGATGCTCGAGGTGCTGCGCATCGGCCGCGAGAAGATCAGCGACAAGGGCATCGCGTCGGCGGCCAAGCGCGTCGACCCGCTGCGCTCGCAGACCGGGCTCAGCCGTGCGGCGATCATCGAGGCGCTGAAGCACACGTTCGCCGCGCTCTACGGCGCGAAGCCCGGCGCGGTCACCGCCGACGAGCTCGCCGAGGCCGAGGCGCTGGTCGCGTCGAAGTTCTCCACCCCCGACTGGCTGTACCGGGTTCCCTGACGGACGCACCCGCGAGGAAGCCTCAGCCGGCCTCGGTACACTCGACGGATGGAGTGGTGGGTGTGGCTCGTGATCGCGGGGGCGGTCATCGGCATCGGTTGGCTCGCGCAACGCGCCGGCTTCATCGACCTCTCCGATAAGACGAAGCGCGGCGGCGGGGGTTCCGGCGGCGTCATGATGATCGGCGACGAGGTCTTCGCGCCGCGCAAGTACGAGGCCGCCGTCGAACAGGATCGGCAGAGTCGGCTGCCCGCGCCCGCGCCGCTGCCGGGCGACGGCGACAAGGGCATCGCGTTCGCGTCGGATGCTCCGGACGACGACGACCCCGACCGGTTCCGCGGGCACATCCGCCTCGACGTCGAGCAGTAGCGGTCGAGTACGGGCTCGGCTCAGGCGAGCCGCCCCGCGAGCGTGCGTCCCCATTGCTCGGCGCGCGCGATCTCACCCTCCTCGAGCGGACCGCTGTAGCCGTACACGCCGAACGACTCGGCCGCGGCGAGCGGCTCGAACCCGAGCTTGACCAGCCGTTTCATCGCCTTCTTCGCGGCCGATCCGGGCAGTCTCGGGTCGACGCTGCGGGTGTCGAAGGTCGCAACCCGGGTGCCGCGGGGCGGCGTGCCGAGCTTGCCGATCCACTCGCGGATGCCGAGTCTCGGCACCTTCGACGCGCCCTGGTCGCGCGCCGCCTTGCGGGTGTCGGCGCGCGACATCGAGAACGCGTGCGTCGGCCCGCCGACCACGAGCAGGTCGAGGTCGGCCGCGAACTCGGTCGGCGCGCGGTCGATGCGCACCACGTCGGCGCCCGGCCCCATGCCGGCCCCGATCGCGACCGCGATCGCCTCGGTGTTCCCCCAGATCGACTCCACCACGATCAGCGCGCGCATCGCGACCACCCCCGACGCCACGCTACCGCGTCGCCCGAGATCGCCCCTGCGCCAGTTCGGCGGCCTCCGCGCCAGCCCGAGTGGGGCAGAGGGTGCGCAAGTGGCGCGGAGGCCGTCGCTGGCAACACGCCTGGCAGACTGGAGCGCGTGGCATCCGAGGGTTCGAACCGCGTCATCCAGGCCGAGAACCTCACCGTGCTGCCCACCCTGCCGAGCGGATCCTTCACCCTCGTCTACCTCGACCCGCCGTTCAACACCGGGCGGACGCAGGCCCGCCGGGCGCTGCGCCACGTGCGGGTGCGCGACGCCTCCGGCGAAGCATCCGAGGCATCCGAGGCGTCCGCAGCATCCGGCGCGTCTGCGCCTTCCGGCGCGGAATCCGAGGCATCCGCACCTTCCCAGGCTGCCGCGGTCTCGCGAGCCGAACCGGATGCCGCGCCCGCCGCACCCCGCACCATCACCGGGTTCGCCGGCAAGCAGTACGAGCGCATCCGCGGCGACCTGCTGCGCTTCGACGACCGCTTCGACGACTACTGGGGCTTCCTCGAGCCGCGCATCGACGAGGCGTGGCGACTCCTCGCCGACGACGGCACGCTGTACCTGCACCTCGACTACCGCGAGGCGCACTACGCGAAGGTGCTGCTCGACGCGCGGTTCGGGCGCGAGTCGTTCCTCAACGAGATCATCTGGGCCTACGACTACGGCGCGAAGGCGAAGCACCGCTGGCCCACCAAGCACGACACGATCCTCGTCTACGTGAAGAACCCCGACGCGTACTGGTTCGACTCGACCGCCGTCGACCGCGAACCGTACATGGCGCCGGGGCTCGTGACCCCCGAGAAGGCCGCGGCGGGCAAACTGCCGACCGACGTGTGGTGGCACACGATCGTGTCGCCGACCGGGCGCGAGAAGACGGGGTATCCGACGCAGAAGCCCGAGGGGGTGCTGCGCCGCATTGTGCAGGCGTCGAGCCGGCCGGGCGACTGGGTGCTCGACTTCTTCGCCGGGTCCGGCACGACCGGGGCGGTCGCCGCGGCCCTCGACCGCCGGTTCGTGCTCATCGACGAGCATCCTGACGCGATCGCAGTGATGCGGCGCCGGTTCGCCGGGCTGGCGGATGTCTCGTTCGAGACCGCGGCGTCCGGCCCGCCCCCACCCACCTGACCACCCCACCCACCTCACCCGACCGACGAGCGCGAGTGTTTCCGTTCGCGCTCCGTGTTTCCGCCCGAAGGGAAACCGAGGGCACGAACGGAAACACTCGGCCGATCGAGCCCCGACCAGGAGAGCAGACAGCACATGAAGTTCAGGATCTTCACCGAGCCCCAGCAGGGCGCCACCTACGAGCAGCAGGTGCGCATGGCGCAGGCCGCCGAACGACTCGGGTTCGACGCGTGGTTCCGCAGCGACCACTTCCTCGCGATGGGCGTCGACGGCCGGCCCGGGCCGACCGACTCATGGGTGACGCTGGGGGCGATCGCCCGCGAGACCTCGACGATCCGGCTCGGCACGCTGGTGTCGAGCGCGACGTTCCGGCATCCGTCGCTGCTCGCGATCCAGGTCGCGCAGGTCGACGCGATGAGCCGCGGGCGCATCGAGCTCGGGCTCGGCACCGGATGGTTCGAGGCCGAGCACGCCGCGTACGGATTCCCGTTCCCGAAGGCGCGCTTCGGCATCCTCGAAGAGCAGCTGGAGGTGATCACCGGGCTCTGGTCGACCCCGATCGGTGCGACCTTCACGCACGCGGGTGCGAACTACACACTGACGGATGCTCCGGCGCTGCCGAAGCCCGTGCAGCAGCCGCTGCCCGTGATCGTCGGGGGAGCGGGCCCGAAGCGCACGCCCGCGATCGCCGCAAGGTTCGCGAGCGAGTACAACGTGGCGTTCCGCTCGGACGACGAGATCGCCGCGGGCTTCGCGCGAGTGCGGGCGGCGGTGTCGGATGCCGGGCGCGCACCCGGGTCGATGACGTACTCGGCGGCCCTCACCTCGACCGTCGGGGCGACCAAGGCCGAGTACCGCCGGCGGGCCGAGACGATCGGTCGCGACCCCGAGGAGCTGCGCCGCAACGGCGTCGCCGGCACCCCGCAGGAGTTGGTCGACCGCCTCGGCGGGCTCGCCGAGCTGGGCGTCGAGACGATCTACCTGCAGGTGCTCGACTTCGACGACCTCGACGTGCTCGAGCTCCTCGCGAGCGAGGTCGTGCCGCAGGTGCGCTGACGCGGGCCCGCGCCCCGCGCCCCGCGGCCCACGCGCTC
Organism: Agromyces larvae; assembly: GCF_022811705.1. Taxonomy (NCBI): domain Bacteria; kingdom Bacillati; phylum Actinomycetota; class Actinomycetes; order Micrococcales; family Microbacteriaceae; genus Agromyces; species Agromyces larvae. The sequence continues at coordinate 3,394,022 of NZ_CP094528.1, forward strand.
GCGCTCTGTTCACCGCTCTGCGCCACTTCGGCGGCCTCCGCGCCAGCCGAGGTGGCGCAAAGGACGGGCAGGTGGCGCAGCGGCGGGACCGGGCCGAGCGGCAGCGGCCGCGCGGCTGCGCAGCGCCGCCGCGTCAGCTCGACTGGCGCACCACGAGCCGGGTCGGCAGCAGCGTCGTCGCGGGCACGTCCTCGCCGTCGATGAGCCGCACGAGCGTGCGGGCCATCACCTCGCCCATCTCGAGCGACGGCTGGTGCACGGTGGTGAGCGGCGGAACGGCCATGGCGGCGTACTGGTCGTCGTCGAAGCCGACGACGGCCACGTCGCCCGGGATCGACCGCCCGGTCTCGAGGATCGCCGTGTACGCGCCGATCGCCATCTGGTCGTTCGCCGCGAAGACGCCGTCGATCGAGGGTTCGCGCTCGAGCAGGCGCCGCATCGCCTCGGCACCGGAGGCGGGGCTGAAGTCGCCGTAGCCCACGAGGTCGATCGCGAGACCGGCGCGCTCGAGCGACCGCTGCCAGCCGCGCAACCGGTCGACGCCGGGCGGCATGTCCTGCGGGCCGGCGATCGCGGCGATGCGGCGGCGGCCGCGTTCGACGAGGTGGTCGCCCGCGAGTTCGGCGCCGTGCGCGTTATCGACGTCGACGGTGTGGTTGACCTGCTCGCCCGGGTCGAGCGGGCGGCCGCCGAACACCACGGGCAGCGATCGGCTGACGTGCGCGTACGAGTGGTCGCCGGTGTGGTGCGATGCGACGAGGGCGCCGTCGACGTTGCCGCCGAGCAGGTAGCGCCGGGTCTTGTCGAAGGCGGCCTCGGACTCGATGAGCATCGACAGCGTGTACTCGGTGTCGGCGAGTGCGAGCCCGATGCCCTGCACGAGGGTCGCGAAGAACGGGTCGTTGAACACCTTCGCGGTGGACTCGGGCACGACCAGCGCGATCGCCTGGGTCCGCCGGCTCGCGAGCGAGCGTGCCGCGCGGTTCGGCACGTAGTTCAGCGCCGCGATCGCCTCCTGCACGACGGCGACGACGTCGGGGCTGACCTTCGGCGATCCGTTGACGACGCGTGAGACGGTCGCGCGCGAGACTCCGGCGCGCGCGGCGACCATCTCCAACGTCGGCGCGGAGCCGGCGTTCGGGATCCCAGCCATCCGGCCCCCCTCTCGTGACTCCGATTACCCCACGATAGCCGCAGCGCCGGATGCACCGGACGCCCCGGCGGGTGCGGCGCCCGCACCGGCGCCCGCACCGGCAGCACCCGCGCCCGCCGAGCCCTTCGCCTCGGCGATGAGCCGCGCGTACGCGAGGGCGCTGTCCTTCGGGGTGCGCACGAGCGTGTCGTAGTCGACGTGCACGATGCCGAACCGCTTCGCGTATCCCCACGCCCACTCGAAGTTGTCGAGCAGCGACCACACGAAGTATCCGCGCACGTCGGCGCCGCGATCGATCGCCCGGCCGACGGCGGCGACGTGGTCGAGGATGTACCGGGTGCGTTCGACGTCGTGCACGCGCCCGTCGTCGCCGAGCACGTCGTCGTACGACGCGCCGTTCTCGGTGACGTACAGCGGCGGCAGGTTGTCGTACTCGCGGCCGAGCCGCACGAGCAGTTCCTCGAGCCCCGACGGGTTGACCTCCCAGTCCATCGCGGTGCGCGGCAGGCCTCGCGACGGGAAGCTCACGTACTCGGAACCGGGGAACGGCGAGCGGCCGGGCTTGTCGGTCGGGCGCAGGCCGGCGGGCGTGCCCTCGGGCAGCGGATGCCCCGACACGTTGTCGTCGTGGTAGTGGTTCACGCCGAGGAAGTCGATCGGCTGCGAAATGGCCTCGAGGTCGCCGGGCAGGATCCGTTCGGCCAGGCCGAACGCCTTCACGTCCTCGAGCAGGTCGGTCGGGTACGCCCCGAGCAGCAGCGGCTCCAGGAACATCCGGTTCCAGAGGGCGTCGATGCGGCGTGCCGCTTCGAGGTCGACGGGATCGGCGGGATGGTTCGGTACCGCGTTCGTGAGGTTGAGGGTGATGCCCAACCGGATGTCGCGCCCCGCGGCATCCGTCGATGACGCCGCAGCGAGCTCGCGGAGCCGCTTGACCGCCAGACCGTGGGCGAGATGCTGATGGTGCACCGCGGCCAGACCCGCGACCGGGTCGTTCAGGCCCGGCGCGTGCTCGCCGCCGATGTAGCCGATGAGCGACGAGCAGAGCGGCTCGTTGAACGTCGTCCAGTGCGAGACGCGGTCGCCGAGCGCGCCGTACACCGCCTCGGCGTACTCGACGAACCGGTACGCGGTGTCGCGGTTGGCCCAGCCGCCGCGTTCCTGCAGCGCCTGCGGGAGGTCCCAGTGGTAGAGCGTGAGCCAGGGCAGTACGCCCTGTTCGAGCAGTTCGTCGACGAGCCGCGAGTAGAAGTCGAGGCCCTCCTGGTTGACGGTGCGCCCGCCGGGCACGACCCGTGCCCACGACGTCGAGAACCGGTACGAGTCGAGGCCGAGCTCGCGCATGAGGGCGACGTCCTCGGGCACGCGGTGGTAGTGGTCGACGGCCTGCTCGGGGGTGTCGCCGCCGGCGACGGCGTTCGGCACGCGGGCGAACGCGTCCCAGATCGAGTCCTCTTTGCCGCCCTCGTGGGCGGCGCCCTCGATCTGGGCCGCGGCGGTCGCCGAGCCCCAGATGAAGCCTGCGGGGAAGTGCGTGTGCTGGGTCAACCCTTCACTGCTCCTGCCATGATTCCGGAGATGAGCTGCTTGCCCGCCACGATGAACAGGATGAGCAGCGGGATGGTCGCCATGACCGCGCCGGTGAGCACGATCGAGTAGTCGATGTAGAAGCCCGACTGCAGCTGGCTGAGCGCCGTCTGCAGGGTGGGGTTCGACGGGCTCAGCACGATGAGCGGCCAGAGGTAGTCGGTCCAGGCCGTCATGAACGTGAAGAGGCCGAGGATCGCCATCGCGGGCCGGGCGGCCGGCAGTGCGACGTGGAAGAACGTGCGGATCTGGCTGGCGCCGTCCATGCGCGCCGCCTCGATGAGCTCGTCGGGGATGACGTCGACCAGGTACTGCCGCATGAAGAACACGCCGAACGCCGTCACCAGCATGGGCACGATGACCGCGCCGATCGTGCCGGTCCAGCCGAGCTCTTTCATCACCATGAACAGCGGGATGATGCCGAGCTGGGTCGGGATCGCCATGGTGGCGATGACGAACACCATGAGGCCGTCGCGACCGCGGAAGCGGAGCTTGGCGAACGCGTAGCCCGCGAGGGTCGAGAACGTCACGACCGAGATCGTGATGATCGACGAGATGAGCACGGAGTTCCACAGCGCCAGCCAGAACGGGATGGCGTCGAGCACCTTCTGCGCGTTGGTCAGGAAGTTGCCGCCGGGCAGGAGCGGCAGCGTTTCGCCGCGGGTGGCGTTGGTGCCGCTGCCGACGACGAACGACCACCACAGCGGGTAGGCGCCGCCGATGACGAAGGCCGCGAGCAGCCCGTAGGTCAGGAATCCGGGGCGGCTGCCGATGCCGGCCTCGCCGAGGCGCGAGCGGTGTCGGCCGCCGCGGCCGGGGCGCGCGGGTCGCTCGGGCGAGACGACGTCGACGCGTTCGGCGGGGATCGGCTCGGGGGTGACGGTGGTCATCGCTTCGCTCCCTTCGGGCGGCGAGTGCGCGTGGTGCCGGAGGCGGCCACACGGCGCGAGATGAGGAAGTTGATCAGGCCGACCGCGACGATCAGCAGGAACAGGAGCCAGGCGACCGCCGCCGCCTCGCCGAAGTCGCGACGGAAGAACGCGAGCTCCCACATGAACAGCACGGTGGTCTGGAATTGCCGGTCGCTGCCGCCGATGCCGCCCGCGTTCGACACGTCGAACAGGCGCGGTTCGGTGAAGATCTGCAGACCGCCGATGGTCGCGGTGATGACCACGAAGATGAGCGTCGGGCGGATGCTCGGGATCGTGATCGAGAAGAAGCGGCGTACCGCGCCGGCCCCGTCGATCGCGGCGGACTCGTAGAGGTCCTTCGGCACGGCCTGCATGGCGGCCAGGAGGATCAGCGTGTTGTAGCCGGTCCACCGCCAGTTCACCATGGTCGCGATCGCGATGTGCGAGAGGAAGGTGTTGTGCTTCCACTCCTGATCGGGGATGCCGACGAGGTTGAGGAGGTTGTTCACGAGACCGTCGGCCTCGTTGAACACGCTGGAGAAGATGAGCGCGACGGCGACCGGCGTGACGACGTAGGGCAGCAGGATGCTCATGCGCCAGAACGTCTTGGCCCGCAGCCCCTGGTCGAGCAGGTAGGCGCAGAGCAGCGCGACGATCAGCTGGGGGATCGCGGAGAGCAGGAAGATGCTCACCGTGTTGAAGATCGAGTTCCAGAAGAAGCGGTCGTTGAGGATGGCGACGAAGTTGTCGAATCCGACGAACGGCCCCTGCCCGGTGAGCAGGTCCCACTCGTGCAGCGACACGATGAACGTGTAGGCGAGGGGGAAGAGGCCGACGAGGGCGAAGAGGATGAAGAACGGCGAGACGTAGAAGTACGGGCTCGCCTTCTGGTCGAAGCGGCTGAGGCGCTGACGCGGGGTGAGTGCGCTCCGGATCCGTCGGCGCGTCGGCGCCGCGGGCGGGGCTGAAGTATCCGGCCGGAGGGTGGTGGTCATCGGAGTTCCTCGGAGTGGGTTCGGTCCGGTCCCCGAGCCGGTCGAGGTGGGGCGGTGCGGCTGGAGCGGGGCGGGGCGGTGGGTGACGGGCGGGGACCTGAGCTGACGCTCGGGTCCCCGCCCGTCGGTCGGCTAACCGACCAGTTCGTTGACGAGCTCGAGTGCCTGGTTCCAGGCCTCCTCGGAGGTCGCCTCACCGCGGTCGAACGCGTCGAGCGCGACCTGGAAGGCGTTCTCCTGGATCACCGAGTCGTCGGGACCCTTGAACTGGGCGACCACACCCTGGGCGCGCGCGGCGAGGATCGCACCGGTGGGCGCGTCGTTGAAGAACTCGTTCGGCGTCGCCTCGGCGGCGAGGGTCTCCTGCGCCTTGATGGTGCTCGGGAAGTTGCCCGCGGCCTTGGACTGCTTGACCTGCTGCTCGGGCTGGGTCAGCCAGTCGGCGAGCTTCGCGGCCTCTTCCTTGTGCTTGCTGGTCTCGGGGATCGAGAGCCACGCGCCACCCCAGTTGCCCTGACCACCGGGGAAGACGTCGGCGAAGTCCCAACCGGTCGAGGCGTCGCCGCCGCCGGCCTCGGTGTTCGACTGCACGACGCCGAGCATCCAGCCCGGGCAGACGAACGTGGCGAAGTTGCCGTCGACGAACGACTTGCCGCCGTTCCAGTCCCAGCGCGCGTCGGCCGCGGACAGGCCGCTCGTGATGGCGTCGGAGATCCAGCCCCAGCGCTCTTCGAGCTCGGCGTTGCCCTCGATGTTCAGCTCGCCGTCACGGGTGTAGTAGCCCTCGGGAAGCTGGTTCACCATCGAGTTCCACACGAAGCTCGACTGGTCGTACCAGGCCTTGCCGGTGGCGGCCTTGTACTGCTTGCCGATTTCGAAGTAGTGCTGCCAGTCGCCCTCGAGCAGTTCGGCGACGCTCTCGCGGTCGCTCGGGAGGCCTGCGGCCTCGAACAGCGGGCCGTTGTAGCAGATGCCGGTCGGGCCGATGTCGGTGCCGTAGCCGATGACGCGGCCCTCGGGGTCGGTGCCCCCCTCGTACTTCCAGTCGACCCAGTCGGTCTTGCGGTCCTCGATGCCGTAGTCGCGCAGGTCGACGAACTGGTCGGAGACCTCCATGATGGCGCCGATCCAGCCCTCTTCGACCGCGACGATGTCGCTGAGGCCGCTGCCGGCGGCGATCTTCGTGAACGCGTCGGTGCGGGCGTTGCCGCCGGTGTCGATGTTCGTCGCCTCGATCTTCACCCCGGGGTTGGCGGCCTCGTACTCCTTGTAGAGGTCGTCGTATCCGAAGGTGCCGAACGTGGTGATGGTGAGGGTCACTTCCTCACCATCACCGCCTTCCTCGCCGCTGCCGTTCGAGCAGGCGGTCGCAAGGAGGGCGATGGATGCCGCGCCGGCGACGGCGGCGACAGCCCGGGTGCGTCGTGAAAGCTTCACGGGTCACTCCTTTGTGCGTGGATGTGTGAATTGGTGCGATCGCGTGGGAGCGCTCTCTCGGGGGACGTGAGAGCGCTCTCACCCTGTCGGGGAGAGACTTTGGCATGTTCCGGCGGCGCTGTCAAGAGAGCGCTCTCACCAATGGGACGATCGGCTCTCCCGAAGGGGCCGCGGTTACACTCGCCTCATGTCCGATCCCCGCGAAGCTCCGAGCGAGCCGGTGCAGCGACGGCGCATGATCGTCGCGCTCTCGCTCACCGCGGCCCTGGTCGCGGTCGCGGCGGTCGTCGTCGGCGCGGTGACGGGCGCCGAAGGCGGCGAATCGGCCGAGGCGACGACCCGTTCGACGCCGAACTCCGCCGACCCGAGCAGCGTGCCGAGCGGGGAGGCGACCGCGTCGGCGACCCCTCGCCCGGCACCGAGCGCGGCCCCGGCGGCGACGCCCGTGGGGTTCGACAAGACGGCCAGATCGCTCGACGATCCGATGAGCATCTGGGTGGTCGTGAACCGCGATCGGCCGCTGAACCCCGAGGACTTCGTGCCGCCCGACCTGGTCTCGGTGCCGGTGGCACACAGCTGGGAGCCCGAACTCCGGCAGGAGGCATCCGACGCCGTGGTCGCGATGTTCCAGGCCGCCGCGAACGAAGCCGGCTTCTTCCTGGCATCCAACAGCGCCTACCGCAGCTACTCCACGCAGGTCGATCTCTACGGCGACGGCAGCGACCCCACGACCGCGCCGCCCGGCCGCAGTGAGCACCAGACCGGCCTGGGCATCGACATCGGCACCGAACGCGGCTGCACATTCGAGTGCATGGAGGACAGCGCCGAGGGCCAGTGGCTGCGCGACAACGCGTACCGGTTCGGGTTCCTATTGCGGTACCCCGCCGACAAGGTCGACGTCACCGGATACCCGCACGAGGCCTGGCACTACCGGTACATCGGCGTCGACCTCGCGACCGAGATGCACAACACCGGTTCCACCACGCTCGAGGAGTTCTTCGGGCTGCCGGCCGCGCCGCAGCGATGAGCGGCGGCGGGGGTTCGGTCGTCGTCGGTCCCGACAACGATCGGATGCCCCGACGCGGTCTCTCGCTCGCCGTCCTGATCGTCAACCAACTCCTCGCCGGTGTGGGCGTGGCCAGCGGCATCGCGGTCGCGGCGCTGCTCGTCGAGAGCCTCACCGGCACGGCGATCCTCGCCGGGCTGAGCCAGACGAGCTCGGTGCTCGGCGCCGGGCTGGCCGCCGTGCCGCTCGCCCGGCTCGCCGTCGCACGCGGCCGGCACGTCGCGCTCGCCTGCGGGTACGCGCTCGCGGTCGTCGGAGCCGGGCTCGTCATCGGCGCCGCGGTGAGCGGGCTCGTGGTGCTCGCATTCGTCGGGCTCGCGGCGTTCGGCGCCGGCACCGCGGCCGGGCTGCAGGCGCGGTTCGCCGCGGCCGAGGTCGCCGCGCCGGGCTTCGAGGCGCGGTCGCTGTCGCTCGTGCTGTGGGCCACCACGATCGGGTCCGTCGCCGGGCCGAACCTCGCCGACGCCGGGGACGTGCTCGGGCAGGCGCTCGGGCTGCCGCCGCTCGTCGGTCCCTTCCTCGTGTCGGGCGCGGTGTTCGCGCTCTCGACGCTGCTCGTCTCCACTCTGCTCCGGCTGCCGCCACCCGGAACCCTCGCCGCTGACGCGCAGCCCGAGGCATCCGCCCTTCCCGCCGCTCCTCTCGTCGGGGACGCTCGTGATCGCTCCGCGGCCGGGGAAGCGGCGACCAGCGACCCCGACGGGGTGGGGGAGGCCGAGCCTGAGCCCGAGCCCGCGCCCGAGCCGTCGCCGGGCGCGTGGCGGGCGCTGCGGATCGCGGTGCGGGATCCGCAGGCACTGCTCGCGCTGCTCGCGATCGTCTGCTCGCACACGATCATGGTCGGCGTGATGGTGATGACGCCCGTGCACCTGCACGCGCACGGCGCATCGCTCGCAATCGTGGGGCTCGTGCTCAGCATCCACATCCTCGGCATGTACGGCGCGAGCCCGGTGATGGGATGGCTCGTCGACCGAGTCGGCGCGGCCGGGGTCATCGCGGCCGGCGGCATCATCCTGTTCGTCGCGACGGTGATCGGCATCCTCGCGCCCGCCGACGACCTGCTGCTCGTCCCGGTCGCGCTCGGGCTGCTCGGGCTCGGCTGGTCGGCGGGACTCATCGGCGGTTCGGCGCTGCTCACTCGGGCGGTCGCACCGACCCTGCGGGTGCCGCTGCAGGGCGCATCGGATGCCGCGATGAACTTCTCGGCGGCGATCGCCTCGGCGTTCTCGGGGGTGCTGCTCGGGTTCGGCGGATTCGCCGCGGTGAACGTGGCGGCCCTGCTCGTGCTCGTGCCCCTGGCCATCGGTTGGGCTCGGGCGCTCATGTCCCGGCGGGCCGCCGCGCCCCGGGAGTCGCACGGAGCATCCTGACCGCCGCTCGTCGACGCCGATGGTCGCGCTCCCACGGTGCTCCCAGCGTTCGAGAGGGAACCTCACAAACTGGCGTGATGGGTTGGTGGGGCCCCCGATTGCCCCCACACCCTTGGATCTCCCCGAATCGTGCAGCCCGAAATCACCACGCCCGCCCGCCACCGTTCGACCTATCGCCCCCCTGCCGACCTCCCGATCGACCGCGATCTCGCACCCGAGCCGATCGAGTCGGATGCCGTCGCCGCGAGCGAGCGCTCCATCGATGAAGCCCGCCTCGACGAGCCCGGCATCGCCGCCGCCGCCGATGCCGCTGCGGATGCTGCTGCTGCCGCCGCTGCCGACCGAGCGTCGATCGGGGCCGACGCGGCGACCGGCTCCGACGGACGGGACGGTGCGACCGCCACGCGGGTGCACGGCCGGCACCGGGCCGACCGCCGAGGCAACCGGCGTGCCGCGGCAAGCGGCCTGGTTCGGCGGCTCTCCGCCGCGACGGCCGCGGCCGCGCTGCTGAGCGTCAGCGTGCTCGGCGTGGCGGCGTCCGACCGGGGTGCGGTCGCCGTCGCCGAGGCGGACGAGGTTGCACCCGAGGCATCCGGCGATGTCGTCGACACGCTCGCCGCACCCGCCGCCGAACCCGAAGAACCGCCCGCGATCACGGGCAGCCTGTCGACCACCCAGGCGCCGTTCACCGGCGGCACCGAGGTCAGCGTCGACGGCGAGCACCTCGACGAGGTGGCGAGCGTGACCGTCGGCGGTGTGCCCGCCACGATCGTCGCGGCCGACGATCACCACCTGACCTTCGCCGTTCCGGCGACCGCGCCGACCGCGCTCGGCACCGTCGAGGTCGCGCTCGCCGACGACGAGGGCGAGCCCGTCGGCATCGAGGTGCCCAGCGCCCCCGCGACCGTCGGCACGCCGACCGTGATCGAGAACGCGGCCGCACCGGCGGCGGTGTTCACCTCGGCTGCGGCATCCGGCGCGACCGGGACCTCGACGGCGACCGGGGCCGCGACCGCCACGGCGACCTCGACTCCCTCGACCGCCAAGACCAAGTCCAAGACCGCGGCCAAGACGGCGACGACCACCATCGTGCCCGCCGCGCTCACCCTCACCTACACGAGCGACCCGCGCATCGACGCGCAGGCGAACTACGTGCTCACCTACTGGCACGACTACAACCGCGGCCAGTTCATGGTGATCGAAGGGTACGACTGCGCGAACTTCACCAGTCAGTCGCTGCTGCAGCGCGGATGGCAGATGGACGGCTCGTGGTGGTACGACTTCGCCACCGGAGCATCCTCGCCGACCTGGACCAGTTCGACCGCGATGCGCGACTGGCTGTACACGCGCCCCGATCTGGCGACCCCGCTGGATGACTCGCAGCGTGCCGCGGTGAAGGTCGGCGACATCGCCCAGTTCGACTGGGACAACAGCGGCGACCGCGACCACACCGCCGTCGTCACGCGCGTCGAGCACACCGATGCCGGCACGAAGGTCTGGGTCGGCGGGCACACGAAGGACGCCGACTACTGGGACGTCGACACCGCGCTCGCCACGGGCGGCGGCTCGGTCTCCTACTTCTCGCTGCGCTGACCCCGCCCGGCACGCACTTCCCGCCCGGCACGCACTTCCCGCCCGGCACGCACTTCCCACCCGGTACGCACTTCCCACCCGGTACGCACTTCCCGCCCGGTACGCAATTCAGGTCGGGAGGCGTGTCGCGGCCCCGGAAAGCGGATGCTCCGGCCGACACGCCGAGCGCGAACCTGAATTGCGTACACGGGCGGGCGGGTGGGCGGGCAGTAGGCGGCGCGCCGGACGGCGGCCGGCGCGGCAGGCGGCCGGGAGGCGGCGTCAGCCGCCGAGTGCGTCGCCGACGATGCGCTGCGCCTCGGCCTGCACCTCGCGCAGGTGCTCGGGCCCGCGGAACGACTCGGCGTAGATCTTGTAGACGTCCTCGGTGCCGCTCGGGCGGGCGGCGAACCAGGCGTCCTCGGTCACGACCTTGACCCCGCCGACCGCCGCGTCGTTGCCGGGCGCGCGCGACAGCTTCGCCGTGATCGGTTCACCCGCGAGGCCGGTCGCCGCGATCGCGTCGCCGTCGAGCTTGGCGAGGCGCGCCTTCTGCTCGGCGGAGGCCGGGGCATCCGTGCGCTCGTAGGCGGGGTCGCCGAACCGCTCGACCAGCGAGCGGTACAGCTCCGACGGCGACTTCCCGGTGACCGCGCGGATCTCGGAGGCGAGCAGGCACAGCAGGATGCCGTCCTTGTCGGTCGTCCACACCGTGCCGTCGAACCGCAGGAACGACGCGCCCGCGCTCTCCTCGCCGCCGAACGCGACCGACCCGTCGATGAGCCCCGGCACGAACCACTTGAACCCGACCGGCACCTCCCAGAGTCGTCGGCCCAGCGACGACGCGACCCGGTCGATCATCGACGACGACACCAGGGTCTTGCCGATCGCGGCATCGTCGCGCCAGCCCGGCCGGTGCGCGAACAGGTACTCGATCGCGACGGCCAGGTAGTGATTGGGGTTCATGAGCCCGCCGTCGGGCGTGACGATGCCGTGCCGGTCGGCGTCGGCGTCGTTGCCGGTCAGGATGTCGAAGTCGGCGCGATGCGACAGCACCGATGCCATCGCGCTCGGCGACGACGGGTCCATGCGGATCTTGCCGTCCCAGTCGAGCGTCATGAACGACCAGGTCGGGTCGACGCGCTCGTTCACGACGGTCAGGTCGAGCCCGTAGCGGTCGCGGATGGCGGCCCAGTACGACACGGATGCTCCGCCCAGCGGGTCGGCGCCGATCTTGATGCCCGAGCGTTTGATCGCGTCGAGGTCGATGATGTTCGCCAGGTCGTCGACGTAGTTCGTGCGGAAGTCGTACGTCTCGACGCCGCTCGGCTCGGCCTGGTTCACCTCGCGCAGGCCGCCCTCGATGAGCTCGTTCGCGCGGTTCGCGATCCACGTCGTCGCATCGGAGTCGGCGGGGCCGCCGTGCGGCGGGTTGTACTTGAAGCCGCCGTCGGCGGGCGGGTTGTGCGACGGCGTGATGACGATGCCGTCGGCCTCGCCCTCGGCGCGCTTGGCGGGGTCGTTGTTCCACTTCAGGATCGCGTGCGACACAGCCGGCGTCGGAACGAAGTCGTCGAACTCGTCGACGAGCACGCGCACGCCGTTCGCGACGAGCACGTCGAGCGCGGTGGTCTGCGCGGGCGCGCTCAGCGCGTGCGTGTCGGCGCCGATGAACAGCGGACCGGTGGTGCCCTGCGCCGCCCGGTACTCGCAGATCGCCTGGGTGATGGCGAGGATGTGGTCTTCGTTGAACGCGGTCTTCAGCGACGACCCCCGGTGCCCCGAGGTGCCGAACGCGACGCGCTGCGTCGGCTGCGAGGCATCCGGTTTCAGCTCGTAATAGGCCCTGACGAGCCCTTCGACGTCGATGAGATCGTCTGCCGTCGCCGTGGTGCCCGCTCGCTCATGCATCCCCCCAGTCTGCCGCGCCCTCGCCGCGCCCACGAGCCCCTCTGGTCGGATCTTCCACCGTCTCGGTGGAGCGGTCGGGTCGGGTCATCCACAGCTTCGCGTTCGACCGCCTTCGGCGCCTGTCGTGCCGGTAACGTCGTGGGTGCCCGATCGGGCGAGGACACCACGCGACTGGAGGCACATCGATGAAGCTTGCCGAGGCGCTCGCCGAGCGCGCCGACGCGACGAAGCGGGTGGCACAGCTCCGCGATCGCATCGTCCGCAACGCGCGATACCAAGAAGGCGAGACGCCGGCCGAGGATTCGGCCGCGCTCCTCGCCGAGACCGACGACGAGCTCGCACGCCTCGAGCGGCTCATCCGCCGCATCAACCGCACCAACGCGAGCGTGCGGCTCGATGACGGGCGCACGCTGACCGACGCCCTCGCGCGGCGGGATGTGCTGCGACTGCAGCACGCGATCGTGACCTCCGCGGCCGACGCCGCGTCGGGGCAGGGGCAGGGCGGGTACGCGCGCCAGCTCCGTTCCGAGTTGCGCGTGCTCGCCGCCCTGCCGGTCGCCGAGTTGCGCTCGCGTGCGGATGCGATCGCGCGCGAGCTGCGCGCGATCGATCTCGAGATCCAGGAAGCGAACTGGACGGTGACGCTGCTCGACTGAACGGAGATCTCGACGCGGTACGGGTGCGAAGTCGGTAGCCGGGCCGGGAGCGTGCACAAGCCGAGCCGGCGGCTGATCCGGCACTCACCGGCGCGCGGGGAGCAGCGCTCGGGTTCGACTCCCGAACCACAACGCAGGCTCAGCACAGCGCATCGGTGACGGCGCAACGCGCACATCGCATCACCACGTGCAGACCCGGAACGGTGAGGGAGGGATCGGGGACCTTCGCACCTCGACATCGACCGCTCACGCGGCCGCGCCGGCGCCGACCGGAAGGTCGAGGGAATCGCCGCACGGCCGGAACGGTCCTCGCAGATCGACCCGGAATCGCGCCGATGTCGCCTGGGTGAGCGTCGGAGGCCATCAGAAGTCCGAGGCCGTCAGAAGAGGGCGTGCACCAGGGTCGCGACGGTGAAGATCGCGAGGCCCGCAAGCGCGCCGACGACCGTGCCGTTGATGCGGATGAACTGCAGGTCGCGGCCGACCTGCAACTCGAGCTTCGCGGACGCCTCGGCCGGATCCCAGCGCTCGACGGTCTCGGCGATCACGCCGGCGAGGTCGTGGCGGTAGGTGCGCACGAGGTGGGCCGCGGCATCCGTCGCCCAGTCGTCGACCTTCGCCTGCAGCGCGGCATCCGTCGCGAGCCGCCCGCCGATCTCGGCGACCGCGTCGCGCAGCCCCGCCCGCAGCTCGCTGCCGGGATCCTCGAGCGACGACTCGAGCGTGGTGCGCACCGTCGACCACGCCTCGGCGGCGAACTCGCGCACCCGCGGGCTGTCGAGCAGGTCGAGCTTCAGCGCCTCGACGCGCGCGATGAGCGCAGGGTCGTGCTGCAGACGCTCGGCGAACTCGGCGAGCCAGGCATCGATCGCGAGGCGGGCCGGATGCTGCGGATCATCCCGAACCGCGCGCGCGAAGCCGAGCACCTCGCGGTGGGCGCGCTCGTCGACGAACCGGTCGACGACCGACGGCACCCACTTCGGCAGCCGGCTCGACACCATCGCCCCGAACGCCTCGGGGTGCGCGGCGAGCCACGCCTCGGCCTGCTCGGCGATCGCGTCGAGCGCGTGCCGCTGCTGATCGGCCGCGACGAGCTGCGCTCCCACCCGGCCGATCGCCGGCCCCCACTCGGGCGCGAACAGGTGCCGCCGGGCGAGCTGGTCGATGACGCGTTCGACGTCGTCGTCGGCGAGCAGGCGCAGCACCGCGCGGGCGGCCGCGGCGGCCTCGCCGGTGAGCCGTTCGGCGTTCGCCGGCACCCGCAGCCACTCGCCGAGCCGGCGTGCGAGCCCGATCGACCGCAGTTTGCCGAGCACCACCTCGTCGGAGAGGAACTCGAGCTCGACGAAGTCGCCCAGGGTGCGCCCGATCTCGTCCTTGCGCGTCGGGATGATCGCGGTGTGCGGGATGGGCAGCCCCAGCGGATGCCGGAACAGCGCGGTCACCGCGAACCAGTCCGCGAGGGCGCCGACCATCGCCCCCTCGGCGGCCGCCCGCACGTACCCGAGCCACGGGTACGCGTCCTGCAGGGCGAACGCGATCGCGAACACGACGGCCGCGGCGACGAGCAGCCAGGTCGCGAGCGCCTTCATGCGGCGCAGCGCGATGCGGCGGGCGGCGTCGGTCAGGCGGGGTGCGTCGGTCGTGGCATCCGACGCGTCCTCCCGCTGCGCGGCGAGCCGCGAGGCATCCGTCATGCCCGTCACGGTACGCCGCCCCCCGCAGCCCGCTGGCTAGGCTGGCCTGCATGACCGCAACCGGCGACCCCCAGCCCTCGGAGACGTACTCCTACCTGGGGCCGGCCGGTACGTTCACCGAGGCGGCCCTGAAGCAGGTGCCCGAGGCGCAGGGCAAGATCTGGCGGTCGGTCAACAACGTGGGCGAGGCACTGGCGGATGTCACGACCGGGCGTTCGACCGCGGCGATGATCGCGATCGAGAACTCGATCGAGGGCGGCGTCTCGGCCGCGCAGGACGCGCTCGCCACCGTGCCCGGGCTGCGGATCGTCGGCGAGTACCTCGTGCCGGTGAACTTCGTGCTCGTCTCCCGGCCCGGCACCGCGCTCGCCGACGTGCGGGTCGTGAACGCGCACCCCGTCGCGTACGCGCAGACCCGCGGATGGCTCGAACAGCACCTGCCCGACCACGGGCACATCCCCGCGGCGAGCAACGTGCAGGCCGCGACCTCGCTCTTCGCCGACGACAGCAACGCCGACGCGGCGGTCGCCCCGCCCGGCATCGTCGACCAGCTCGACGTCGACGTGCTCGCCGAGGGCATCGGCGACAACCCGAACGCCGTTACCCGGTTCGTGCTCGTGAGCCGGTCGCTGCGCATTCCGCCGCGCACCGGCGCCGACAAGACGAGCGTCATCGTCGAGCTGCCCGACGACGAGCCGGGCTCGCTGCTCGCGATGCTCGAGCAGTTCTCGACGCGCGGGGTCAACATGTCGCTGCTCGAGTCCCGGCCGATCGGCGACGCCCTCGGTCGGTACCGCTTCGTCATCGACCTCGACGGGCACATCGAGGACGAGCGCGTCGCCGACGCCCTGCTCGGTCTGCGCCGGTTCAGCCCCGGCGTCATCTACCTCGGCTCGTACCCCCGCGCCGACCACCTCGAGGTCGAGTACCACTCGAAGTACGACGACGAGGTCTACATCGAAGCGCGCGACTGGCTGCGCGGCATCCTGAGCGGCGAACCCGAGACCTGACCCCGGGCCGCCGCACGCGCCCACCGCACCGCGCTACCCGCCTCGGCGTGCGCGCGCGCCCTCGCCGGCCCGCCGCCCCCCACCGATTCCGCCGCTGCGCCAACTCCGCGCCGTCTGCGCCAGTCGATGTGGCGCGGAGGGCGCGCAGATGGCGCAGTGCGCGGCGCGGCCGCGGAGGGACGGGCGGTCGCGTCGCGCAGTTTTCCAAACGAGTTGCGTAATGGATGCCACGGAGTGTGCCGCTCCCGGCGCATTCGGCGTCACGAGGCTGCAAACTGCCTCTTGACAGCAGAGTTATGCAAAGCGTTTACTAAATGCGTTCCGCACCACACGCACCATGCACCACGCACTCACCACGCACCATCCGCAGTCACTCATCCACGCGGCATCGTCGCCGCCCACCTCCCCAGGAGAGACCATGCGCATCACACGAATCACCGCCTTCGGGGCGCTCGCCGCGGTCGCGGCGCTCACGCTCGCCTCGTGCGCCGGCACCGGCGCGACCGCAGGCGCCGACGGTCCGCAGCCCGTGCCCACCACGAAGGGCGAGGGCGAGACGCTCGTCGTCTGGGCGATGGAGGGCGACTACCAGGACGCCACGCTCGAGGCCATCAACGCCGCGTTCACCGAGCAGACCGGCGCCGAAGTCGACCTGCAGATCCAGCAGTGGGACGGCATCACGACCAAGATCAGCACGGCGCTCGCGACGTCGAATCCGCCCGACATCATCGACATCGGCAACACGCAGGTGCCGGGCTACGCCGCGAACGGCGGTCTGCTCGACCTCACGAACTACGAGGACGACCTGAAGCAGGGCGCGACCTGGCTCGCCGGCCTCGAGGACCCGGCCCGCATCGACGGCTCGCTCTACGCGGTGCCCGGCTTCGCGGGCGCCCGCGCCGTCATCTACAACACGGCGATGTGGGCCGACGCGGGCGTCACCGAGGTGCCGACGACCCACGATGACCTCATCGCCGCCCTCGATGCGGTGGCCGCGGCGCACCCCGAGCCCGACTTCGCGCCGTTCTACCTGCCGGGCCAGTACTGGCAGTCGAGCATGCAGTTCGTGTGGGATGCGGGCGCCGAGATCGCGACCAGCGAGGGCGGCGAGTGGACGGGCGGGTTCTCGACGCCCGAGGGCATCGAGGGGCTCGAGCAGTTCGCCGAGTTCCAGAACACGTACTCGACCGGGGCATCCGCGACGCTCGACAACATCACGCCCGACCAGAACCAGATCTTCGCCGACGGCAAGACGTCGGCGATCCTGAGCACGGGCGGCTCGATCGCGGGCATCACGAAGGCGAACCCCGACATCACCGCCGACCAGCTCGGCACCTTCCCGCTGCCCGGTCTCTCGGGGCAGAACCAGCCCGCGATGCTCGGCGGCTCGGTCTGGGGTATCTCCGCCAAGTCGCAGCACCGCGACCTCGCGCTGCAGTGGGCGAAGATCGCGGGCAGCCCCGAGATCCAGAAGGACTACGTGTTCGGCGTCGACGGCTGGATCCCGAACAGCACGCAGGCCGTCGAAGCGGCCCAGGCGAGCGGCCTGACCCCGCAGCAGGAGGGCTTCTTCGCCGCGGCGCTCAACTCGAAGGCGACTCCGGCGGCCGCGAACTGGCCGACGATCGAGGGCGACAAGAGCATCGCCGAGCTGTTCGGCGCCGTCGCGTCGGGCTCGAAGTCGGCCGAGGACGCCGCGAATGCGATGGACGAGCACCTCGCCGACGTGCTCAACGGCTGAGGTCGTGACCGTCGTCGATCCGGCCGCGCGAGCGCGGGCCGCCGGGCAGGACGCTCCTGCCCGGCGGCCCGGCCCGCCCGCGGCCGACCAGCAGGCCGGCGGGAGCGCCGGCCCGAGGCATCCGGATGCTTCGAAGCGGCCCCGCTCGAAGCGACCCGCCGGCCCGGAGCATCCGACCGCCCGCCGCCGGGATCGCGCCCCCCTCTGGCTGCTGAGCCCCGCCGGGCTCGTGATGGCCGTCGTGACGGCCGCACCGATCGTGCTGCTCGTCGGCATCTCGTTCACCGACTTCGACCAGCGGTCGCTGTTCACGGGCGCGTTCTCGTTCGTCGGACTGGAGCAGTACGCGACGGTCTTCGCCGACCCCGACTTCTGGCTCGCCCTCGCCCGCACCGTCGTCTTCACCGCGGCGATGGTGGCGGGCAGCGTGCTCGTCGGCATGGGCGTCGCCCACCTCATGACGCTGCTGCGCCCGGGCATGCGCTACCTGGTCACGGTCGTGCTGATCTGCGCGTGGGCGATGCCGAACGTGGCATCCTCGCTGGTCTGGAACTGGCTGTTCCAGCCCGGCTACGGCGTGGTCAACTGGCTCCTCACCCAGGTGCGGGTCTTCGGCGATCTGACGGATGTCGCGTGGTCGCAGCATCCCGTACTCGCGGCGACGAGCATCTGGGCGCTCATCGTCTGGCAGGCGGTGCCGTTCATCGCGCTCACCCTCTACGCGGCGCAGGTGCAGATCCCGACCGAGTACTACGAGGCCGCCCGCCTCGACGGCGCGAGCGAATGGCGGGTCTACCGATCGATCACGCTCGTGTTCCTGCGCCCGACGCTGGGGCTCATCACCATCCTCTCGATCATCTGGGACTACAACGTGTTCAACCAGATCTGGCTCGTCTCGCAGGGCGGCCCCGACCAGGCGACGACGACGCTCGGCATCTTCACGTACAAGACGGCGTTCGTCGGGTTCGAGCTCGGCGCGGGTTCGGCGATCTCGGTCGTGACCACGCTCATCCTGCTCGTGCTCACGGCTGTCTATATCCGCAGCCTCGTGCGATCGGGGGAGGACCTGTGAGCACCGCAGCCCAGCCACGCCGCACCGCGCGTCGGCGGCGGAGCATCCCGAACCTGATCGCGATCGCGTTCTGCGCCGTCTGGATCTTCCCCGTCTACTGGATGGTGAACACGGCGTTCAAGCCGCGCAGCGAGATCCTGACCGCGACGCCGATCTTCTTCCCGCAGCATCCGTCGATCGACAACTTCATCGTGGCGATCACGCAGACCGGCTTCCTGACCGACCTGCGCAACAGCCTCATCGTCGTCACCGGCACGGTGCTGCTGTCGATCGTGCTCGGGTTCTTCGCGGCGGCGGCGCTGTCGCGGTTCCGCTTCCGGGGGCGGCGTGCGGTGCTCGTCGCGATCCTGGCGGTGCAGATGCTGCCGGGCACGGCGCTGCTCATCCCGACGTTCCTGATGTTCAACAGCCTGAACCTGCTCGGCACGTTCGCCGGGCTGGTGCTCGCCTACGTCGCCGCGGTGCTGCCGTTCTCGATCTGGGTGATGCGCGGGTTCTTCGTCGCGATCCCCGCCGAGATCGAGGAGGCGGCGCGCATCGACGGGGCGAGCACCTGGGCGGTGCTGCTGCGCATCTGGTTCCCGCTCGTCGGGCCGGGTGTCATCGCGACGAGCATCTTCGCGTTCATCGCCGCGTGGAACGACTACCTCGTCGCGTACACGTTCATGAAGGACCAGGCGATGTACACCCTGCCGGTCTGGCTGGCGTCGTTCACGACGCCGACGACGGGCACTGACTTCGGCGGGCAGATGGCCGGCTCGGTGCTGTTCTCGCTCCCGGTGATCGTCTTCTTCCTCCTCATCCAACGCAACCTGGTGACCGGCCTGTCGGCCGGCGCCGTGAAGGGCTGATCGATGCTCGTTCCCCGACCGCGCCGCGCAGCACCCGCCGGCCCGTCGAGCGGCGGCGCCGCCGGTGCCGGCCGTGACGGACGTGCCGGCCGTACCGGCCTTGCCGCCGGTGCCGGCCGCGCCGGCTTCGAGCTCACCGCGTCGAGCGCGATCACCGCCGACGCCGAGCTCGCGCCGGTCGCCGTCTGGCTGCAGGGCGCGCTGCGCCCGCCGACCGGGTTCGCGCTGCCGGTTCGGCCCATCGCGGGCCGGCTCACCGGGTCGATCCGGTTGGCGATCGATGATGCGCTGCCGGCCGAGGGGTACCGGCTGCGGGTCGACGCCGAGGGCGTCGACGTGATCGGCGGAGGTGCGGCCGGGGTCTTCGCCGGATGCCAGTCGCTGCTGCAGCTCTTCCCCCCGGCGATCCACCGGCGGGCGAGGGTGACGGATGCCGCGTGGCGGCTGCCGGCCGTCGAGATCGACGATGCGCCGCGGTTCGCGTGGCGGGGTGCGATGCTCGACGTCGCCCGGCACTTCCTGCCGGTGCGGGACGTGCTGCGGTTCATCGACCTGATGGCCGCGCACAAGCTGAACCGGCTGCACTTCCACCTCACCGACGACCAGGGGTGGCGCATCGAGATCCCGCGGTACCCGCGGCTCACCGAGGTGGGCGCGTGGCGGCACGAGAGCCAGGTCGGCGCCGCCCCCGGTGCACCCGGCGACGGCCGGCCGCACGGCGGCTACTACACGCAGGACGACCTGCGCGAGATCGTGGCGTACGCCGCCGAACGGTTCGTCACGATCGTGCCCGAGATCGAGTCGCCCGGGCACGTGCAGGCGGCGATCGCGGCATACCCCGAGTTGGGCGTCGACCGCCCCGACGTCGACGTCTGGACGGGGTGGGGCATCAGCGAGTACGTGCTGAACGCCGAGGAGTCCACGGTGCGGTTCTTCTGCGACGTGCTCGACGACGTGATGGACCTCTTCCCCGGTCCGTACATCGGCATCGGCGGCGACGAGTGCCCGCGCGTGCAGTGGCGGGGGAGCGCACGCGTGCAGCAGCGCATGGGCGAGCTCGGCCTCGCCGACGAGGGCGAGGTGCAGGGCTGGTTCACGGGCCGGCTCGCCGAGCACCTGCGCGCCCGCGGGCGGCGGGCGTTCGGCTGGGACGAGCTGCTCGAGGGCGAACCGCCGCACGACGTCGTGGTGGCGTCGTGGCGGGGCTCGGCGGGCATCACGATCGCCGCGCGGCTCGGGTACGACGTGGTCGCCTGCCCCGACGACGTCGCCTACCTCGACTATCGGCAGTCCGACGGCCCCGACGAGCCGATCCCGGTGTCGGTGCCGGTCACGGTCGTCGACGCGTTCCGGTTCGACCCGGTGCCGCCGGGGCTCTCGCCCGAGGAGGCGGCCCACGTACTCGGCGGGCAGGCGAACCTGTGGAGCGAGTACATGGACTCGCCGCGCACCGTCGACTTCTTCGCCTTCCCGCGGCTCGCGGCGATCGCCGAGGCGCTCTGGTCGGGCTCGGGCGGCGACGAGGCCGGCTTCCTGCGCCGGCTCGACGCGCACCTGGCCCGCCTGGACGCGATGGGCGTCGAGTACCGGCGTGCCGACGGGCCGCGCCCGTGGCAGCGTCGCCCCGGCATCCCGGGCCGGCCCGAGACCCGCGCCGAGCGCGAGGCGAACATCGCCGCACTGGTCGCGCAGCTGCCGCGCGTGTGACCGGCGGACGGGCCAAGATGGGAGGGCACGCCGTCGCGCGGGCGGGGAGGAGCACCCGGATGAACCGGCAGGTCGGCAGCGGCGGCGCGGGCCTGCGGAGCATGAACGCCCGCGACGTGCTCGCCGCGCTGCACGGCTCCGACGAGGCGCGCACCGTCGCGGATCTCGCGGGCGAGGTGCGGCTGACCCGGCCGACCGTCGAGGCCGCGCTCGCCGAGCTGGTGCAGATGGGCTGGGTGCAGGAGGTGCCGCCCGAGGCGGTCCCGAATCGGGCGGGCCGGCGGGCGCGCCGGTTCCGGTTCCACGCGGCGGCCGGGCTGCTCATGGGCGTGGATGTCGGGCCTCACGCCGTGACCTGCCTCATCTCCGACCTCGCCGGCGCCGTCGTGCACTCCGAGGAGGAGCGGTACGACGACCACGGCGACGCGGCGACGGCGTGGGCGGTGATCCGCGCGGTCGTCGAGCGGGCGCTCGACGCGGTGTCGGCGACCCGCGTGCTCGCGACGACGGTGGGGGTGCCGGCGGTCGTCGGCCCCGACGGCGTCATCGCGTACTCGGTCGTCGTGCCCGGCTGGCTGCGCGCCGGCATCCCGTCGCTCATCTCGTCGTCGTTCCCGTCGGACGCGACCTTCTTCGACAACGACGTGAAGCTCGCGACCCTCGCCGAGGCCGAGTGGGGCGGGCTGCGCGACGCGCGACACGCGATCTTCCTGCTCGCCGGCCGGCAGATCGGCGCGGGGCTGATCGTGAACGGCGAGCTCACCCGGGGTGCGAACGGCGCGGCGGGCGAGATCGGCGGGCTCGACTCGGTCGACTGGGCGTCGGCGCCCGTGCGGCTGACCGACTCGTTCGACCCGCCCCTGGCCATCGAGCAGATCTTCGAACGGGCGGCCGAAGCCGACCCGGCGGCGGTCGGCGCCGTCGCCGTGTTCGCCCGCGACATCGCCGAGGGCGTCGCGGCGCTGGCGCTCACGGTCGACCCCGAGGTGGTCGTCGTGGCCGGCGAAGCGGTGCTCGCCGGCGACGCGTTCCTCGTGCCGCTGAGGCGCGCGCTCTCGTCGCTCTGCCTGTCGACGCCGCGCATCGAGCCGACCTCGCTCGGCACGCGCGCGGTCGCGCTCGGCGCCCTCGCCCGCTCGCTCGAGCACGTCCGCGACGCCGTGCTGGAACTGCCGCGGCCCTGAGCGCGCGGGTGCATCGCGGCTAGGCTGTCGCCACCCGACGAAGGAGCCGGCATGACCGAGACGAAGCCGAACTTCGACCCGCGCTACGACCCGCGGTTCCAGCGGGGCTGGGTCGAGCCCGAGGGCGGTGCGGATGCCCCGCCCCACGCCGACCCGCCGTCGCACCGGCAGGCACCGCAGCAGGCGCGACCCGCGCGGCCCGCCCCGGAGTCCGCCGAGGATCCCGCCCACGATCCTGCTCCGGCGCGGGCCGAGGACCTGTTCGCCGAACTCATCGCCCCCGAGTCCTCCGAGCCCCGCGACCCCCGCGACCCCCGTGGCGGCCGCGAACAGTCGCAGCTCGCGCCGCGGGGCGGGGCCGGGCTGCCCGAGGTGCAGGTCGCCGGTTTCGCGCCGTCGGCGTACGGCGTGCCGGTCGAGGCATCCGACCTGGTGCCGCCCGAGTCGGTGCGGCGCGTCGCCGGGCGGTGGCTGTGGCTGGTGCTCGGGCTGTCGCTGGTGTTCGTGATCGGCGGCGCGCTCGCCTACTGGCAGTCGCTCACGGCGCAGAACCCGTACACGGGTGCGGTCTCGACCATGGACCCCGCGACCATGCTGATCATCTCGTCGGCCGCGCCCGCCGCCGTCGAACTCGGCGTGATCGGCGTCGTCGCGAGCCTGGTCGGCTGGGCCATCATCGGGTCGACCGCGCGGACGCGCGGGGCGCCGGATGGGGCAGAGGTTCCGGATGCCTCGGCGGCAGGTCGGCAGGTGGACGCGTGAGCACCGCACTCGGCCGGCGGATCACGGCGTCCCGGGTCGCGATCGTCGCCCTCGTGGTCTGCCTGATCGCCGGTGCCGCCGTCGCCCAGTGGGCCGCGCAGACCGCGACCGACCGGAACAACCAGGTCTGGAACTGGTCGGGCGAGCCGTCGGCCGAGGTGTTGCTGCAGATTAACGTGCAGCAGTACCTGTGGGCGATCGTCACCCCGATGGCCGGCACCCTCGCCATCGCGTCGGCGTTCGGACTGCTGGTCGTCGGTTCGCGCCCGCTCGCCGTGCGGTGGTCGCACTGGGCTGCGGAACGCGCCGCGCAGCACGCCGCCGATCACGCGGCCGACGTCGCGGACACTCTGCGGCCTATTCGGCCACCCGCACGATGAGCGAGCCGGGGTCGACCCGGAAGTCGGCGGCCACCACCGACCCGAACTCGTCGCCGTCGATCTGGAACTCCTCGGCCTCGCCGTCGATCCGGATCGACACCGACCGGCCGCGCCCGTAGACGATCTCGCGCCGGCGATCCCCGCCCGTGAGGTCGAGGAACTGCCGCCCGACCGCGGTCTTGCGCAGCACCGGGTTCTCCCACGTCACGCGCCGCCAGATGAACAGCCAGCCGAGCAGGTTCCGCGGCTGCAGCACGACGACGTCGAGACGGCCGTCGTCGATCTCGGCGTCGGGGATCAGCTCGATGTTGCCCGGCAGGTAGCCGAGGTTCGCGACCAGGATGCTCGAGGCCCGGGGCCGATGGATGCGGCCCCGGTCGATGCGGTACCTCACCCGGAACGGCTTCGACGCGGGCAGCACGCGCAGCCCGGCGTCGACGTACGCGAGCCAGCCGACCCGCTTCTTCAGGTCGGAGTTCGTGTTCGCGATCATCGACGCGTCGATGCCGACGCCGGCCATCACGAGCGATGAATGCGACTCCTCGGTGCCGTCGGCTCGCCGGATGTCGCTGACGAGCACGTCGACCGTCCGGTCGATGCCGACGAACGCGAGCACGACGGCGTCGGCGAGATCGTTGACCGGGATCCCGATGTTGCGTGCGAAGAGGTTGCCGGTGCCGAGCGGCACGATGCCCATCGGCACCCCGCTGCCGCGCAGCCCCGCCGCGACCGACCGGACGGTGCCGTCGCCGCCCGCGGCGATCACGAGATCGGCCCCCTGCGCGAGCGCTTCGCGGGTCTGCCGTTTGCCCGGATCCTCGACCGTCGTGTCGATCCACAGACTCGGCGCGAACCCCTGCCGCTGCTCGGTCTCCTCGACGGCCGCGCGCAACCGGTCGTACCCCTGCTTCGAGGGATTCGCGACGATCGCCGCACGCGCCCGGCCCGTGGCATCCGCCCCCTGAGCCCCTTGATCCCCACCCACGCTGCAACCGTACGACATCTAGACTTGCAGAGTGATCGACCCCGTGCTCCTTCGCGAGAATCCAGACCTGGTCAAGCGTTCGCAAGAGCTGCGCGGCGAACCGACCTCCCACGTCGACGACGCCGTCGCCGCCGACGCCGAGCGGCGTGCGGCGATCTCGGCGTTCGAGAACCTGCGGGCCGAGCAGAACGCGTTCGGCAAGCGGGTGGCCCAGGCATCCAAGGACGACAAGCCGGCGCTCGTCGCCCAGGCGCAGCAGCTCGCCGCCGAAGTGAAGGCCGCCAACCAGCGCGCGACCGACGCCGAGGCGGCGTTCACCGCCGCGGTGCAGAAGCTCGGCAACGTCGTCATCGACGGGGTGCCCGCCGGCGGCGAGGACGACTTCGTCGTGCTGCGCGAGGTCGGCGAGAAACCCGTGTTCGACTTCGAGCCGCGCGACCACCTCGCGCTCGGCGAACTGCTCGACGCGATCGACATGCCGCGCGGCGCGAAGGTGTCGGGCGCCCGCTTCTCGTACCTGAAGGGCGTCGGCGCGCGACTGCAGCTCGCGCTCATGAACATGGGCCTCGACCGGGCGATCGCAGCGGGGTTCACGCCGCTCATCACGCCCACGCTCGTGCGGCCCGAGGTCATGCAGGGCACCGGGTTCCTCGGCGCGCACGCCGAAGAGGTCTACTACCTGCCCGACGACGAGCTCTACCTCGTCGGCACCAGCGAGGTCGCGCTCGCCGGGTACCACCAGGGCGAGATCCTGGATGTCTCGAAGGGTCCGATCCGGTACGCCGGCTGGTCGACGTGCTACCGCCGCGAGGCCGGGAGCCACGGCAAGGACACGCGCGGGATCATCCGCGTGCACCAGTTCGACAAGCTCGAGATGTTCTCGTACATCGATCCCGCCGACGCCGAGGCCGAGCACGAGCGCCTCCTCGCCTGGCAGGAGGGCATGATGCGCGACCTCGGGCTCGCGTACCGGGTCATCGACACCGCCGCCGGCGACCTCGGCTCGAGCGCCGCCCG
The DNA here is from genome assembly GCF_022811705.1 of Agromyces larvae. Lineage (NCBI taxonomy): Bacteria > Bacillati > Actinomycetota > Actinomycetes > Micrococcales > Microbacteriaceae > Agromyces > Agromyces larvae. The sequence goes on from NZ_CP094528.1 coordinate 3,419,086, forward strand.
CAAGTTCGACATCGAGGCGTGGGTGCCGACGCAGGGCACCTATCGCGAGCTCACCTCGACGTCGAATTGCACGACCTTCCAGGCGCGACGGCTCGACATCCGCCATCGCGGCGCGGGCGGCAAGACGTCGCCGGTTGCGACCCTCAACGGCACCCTCGCCACCACGCGCTGGCTGGTCGCGATCCTCGAGACCCACCAGCGGGTGGATGGCTCGGTGCTGGTGCCCGAGCCGCTGCGCGGGTTCCTCGGCGGACTCGAGGTGCTTGAGCCGATCGCATGAGCTCCCCTGCCCCGCATCCCGAACCGTGGCTCGTCGCGCTCGACGTCGACGGCACGATCATGCACGAGGACGAGTCGATCGACGCGGTCGTCGTCGACGCCGTGGCATCCGCCCGTGATCGCGGCCATCACGTGACGCTCGCGACCGGGCGCTCGTGGGCGGGCACCTCGCCGGTGCTCGGCCGACTCGGGCTGCGCCCCGATTACGTGGTGTGCTCGAACGGCGCGGTGACGCTGGGTCGCAACGACGCGGTCGAGGGCGGGTACGAGCGGGTGCACGTCGAGACCTTCGACCCGACCGAGGTGCTCGAGCGCATCCGCGGTGTGCTGCCCGCCGGCAACTTCATGGTGGAACTCGCCGACGGATTCCGCCTCTACACGGCGACGATGGGCGACTGGCTGCTCGACAACGCGCGCGAGGTGGTCTTCGAGGACCTGCTCGACCAGCGGGCGACCCGCGTCGTCGTGACCAGCGACGAGCACGACCTCGACGGGTTCTTCGGCATCGTCGACCGCATGGGCCTGCACCACGTCTCGTACGCGATCGGGTGGACGGCCTGGCTCGACATCGCCCCCGACGGCGTGAACAAGGCGACCGCGCTCGAACGGGTGCGCGGATGGCTCGACCACCCCCTCGACCGCGTCGTGGCGGTCGGCGACGGCCGCAACGACATCGAGATGTTCACCTGGGCGGGGGTCGCGGGTCGCGCCGTGGCGATGGGCCAGGCCCCCGACGAGGTCAGGTCGGCGGCCAACGAGGTCACCGCGCCCGTCGCCGAGGCCGGGCTCGCGGCGGTGCTCGACTCGCTGCCCTGACGCCGGCCGCGAGGCATCCGGCGACGCGATTCAGCGCCCTCACAGGCGCCGCTGGAAGGCTGGTGAAGTTGCGTGTCGGCTAGACTCTGAGCCAAACCGCCCGACGACGGTCTCTGCGAAACCCTCGCAGAGCTCGAGGCGTGCGGCAGGGAGGGCTGTCCGAGCGGCCGATGGAGCTGGTCTTGAAAACCAGTGGGCAGCAATGCCTCGTGGGTTCGAATCCCACGCCCTCCGCGCAACTGCCGGTACGACGACAGACGGAAGGAGCCCGGTGAACGAAGCACTGCCACCCAGCTCGCGCCGAGCCGCGAAGTCGCCGTCAGTGGCCCGCCACGGGCGCCTGAAGCGGCACACCCTCTGGAAGACGCTCGCGAAGGGCGCCGCCTCCGTGCTCGCTGTGCTGCTCGTCTCCGGCACCGCCGTCGGCGCGTACGCCGCACTCGACCTCGTGCAGACGGCGAAGCCCACGGTCAAGCTCGAGAGCGAGAAGGTGCTCGAGGGCGTCCCCGACATCGGCGCCATCGACGGCGGGGTGAACCTGCTCGTCATCGGCAGCGACAGCCGCCAGGGTCAAGGCATGGCATTCGGTGACCCCGACGAAGAGACCGCCGTGCTCAACGACGTGACCATGCTGCTGCACATCTCGCAGGATCACACGCACGTCGAGGTCATCAGCTTCCCCCGCGACATGCTCGTGTCGGTGCCAGAGTGCCCCGATCCCGAGGATCCCGAGGACCCGCTCTCACCCCTGTCGAGCGTGAAGATCAACACCGTGCTCTCCTACGGCGGCATGGACTGCGTCGTGAAGACGGTCGAGAACCTCGTGGGCATCACCATTCCGCTCGCCGGGGTCGTGCAGTTCATGGGTGTCGCGGGCCTGTCCGAGGCGGTGGGCGGCGTCGACGTCTGCGTCGCCGAGCGCATCGAGGACGAGTACACCGGCATCTTCCTCGACCCGGGCGTGCACACCCTGTCCGGCGTGCCCGCCCTCCAGTTCCTCCGCACCCGGCACGGCGTCGGCGACGGCTCCGACCTCGGTCGCATCTCGAACCAGTATGTGTTCCTCTCGGCGCTCGCACGCAAACTCCAGGCCGACGGCACGCTCAACAACCCGGCGACGCTCTTCGGCATCGCGAAGGCCGCGCTCGACAACATGACCCTGTCGAACGCGCTCGCCAACCCGACGTACATGATCTCGATCGCGAAGGCGATGAAGGACGTCGACCTGTCGAAGATCGCCTTCATCCAGTACCCGACCGCGTATGTCGAGGGCGGCGGTGCGGTCGCTCCCACAGCTTCAGCCGATGCCGTGAACCTGGCGCTTCAGCAGGACGTTCCCGTCCAGTTGGATGCTGCGGGCCAGGACAACGCATTCACGTCTGCGACTGACCCGAACGCGGCTCCGCCCGCGGATCCGTCCGCCGAGGAGGCGCCAGCGGCCGAGGCGCCCGCTGCTGAGGCGCCTGCCGCCGAAACTCCTGCGGCGCCGCCCGTCGAGACCTTGCCGTCTGATGTGACGGGCCAGTCGGCAGCAGAGGTTCGCTGCTCCGTCGCGAACGACGGGTGAGGCTTGCTGGTGCGGGCAGTTCGCGCTGTCCTCACCCAATGCCGCCGCCTCGAATCGTGTTTCGGGCGGTCGGCAGGTTATGATGGCAACCGCGTGCGCGCAGGCGTTCGCATGGAGACGTCGCATAGTCCGGTCGAGTGCACCACCCTGCTAAGGTGGAGTCCCCTCACGGGGACCGCGGGTTCAAATCCCGCCGTCTCCGCTGAAATAACCGGTGAGAGCCCATTTCTTGCGGCTCCACGGCGGGACGGGATCGGAGCGCGACTTCGTCCCGAGCGTGCAGTCGGCGGCTCACTCTGGGGCGCCGCGCCGACGCTCGGATCCGGCGCGGGCGGATGACGTCGGCTGCCGTCCGGTCGGCTGCGTCGTCTCGGTGAGCGACTGCGTGCCGAGCACGATGGCCAGTTGCAGGCGATCAGCGTCGGCGGAGCCGGGCTCGGCGGTGTACATCATGATGCGCAGGTCGTCGCCGGTGACGACGAGGATGTCGCAGTCGAGGGCGATGGGGCCGACGTCGGGGTGGTCGATGATCTTGTGGCGGGATTGCACGGCCGGCGGCGAGTCGGTGCCGCCCTCCCAGAGTTCGGCGAACCTCGGACTCGCGGCGCGCAACTCGGCGACGAGCCTGCGCAATCGCCCGTCGTGGGGGTAACGCGCCGCCGTGACTCGCAGATCGGCGACGAGGGCGGCGACCTGGTCGTCGCGCTCCTCGGGCGTCTGTCTCGCACGCGAGCCCGGGCCGACGGCGTTGCGCCACACGCCGTTCCGTTCGTTCCCGCGAAGCGCCGAGGTGGGGCCCATGAGGGCGTCGTAGGCTGCGTTGGCGACGACGAGTGTCCAGGCGGCGTCGTAGACGGCGACGGGGATACCGGTGAAGCGGTCGAGCAGCCGCTGCACGCTCGGGGAGAGCCGCGTGGGAACGACGCCGGAACCCGGTGCGGCCCGGCCTGCGAGGCGGAAGAGGTGCTCGCGCTCGGCGTCGCCGAGCCGCAGTGCGCGGGCGAGCGACTCGACGACCTGCTCCGACGGCGACGTGGCCCGGCCCTGCTCGAGACGCGTCAGATAGTCGACCGAGATGCCGGCGAGGCCGGCGAGCTCCTCCCGGCGCAGCCCCGATGCTCGACGCCGACCACTCGTGGGGATCCCGACGGCCTCGGGCGGGACACGGTCGCGCCAGCGCCGAACGGCACGCCCGAACTCCCACGTCTCCATGCCTCCAGTCTGCGCGCACGCGGGCTGGATGTCGTGGTACCGGCAGTCCTACGAACACCGGACGACTGCCTCCGAGCTCTCCCTGACGCGAACCTGGATGCATGACAACCACCCTCATCACCGGGGCGAACAAGGGCCTCGGCAAGGAAACCGCCCGTGCCCTCATCGCAGCGGGGCATACGGTCTGGATCGGCACCCGAGACGAGACCCGCGGCCGCGAGACGGCCGGCGAAGTCGGCGGACGCTTCGTACAGCTCGACGTCACGGATGACGCGTCCGTCGCCGCCGCGTTCGCGACCGTCGCAGCCGCCGGCACCGGCCTGGACGTGCTCGTCAACAATGCCGGTATCGCCAAGCGCAACGGCGGCGCGAGCACGAGCGAAGACCTCGATGGGCCGAGCGTGCTGGAAGTGTTCGACACGAACGCGGTCGGCATCGTTCGGGTGACCGAGCAGGCCCTGCCGTTGCTGAAGCAGTCCGCCAACCCGGTCGTGGTGAACGTGTCGAGCGCGCTGGGATCGTTCTGGGCGACGCACGAGCCGTCCCGTCCCGCGTCGCACTTCGTGTCGCTCGTCTACGGCTCCAGCAAGGCGGCCGTCTCGATGCTCACCGTCCAGTACGCCAAGGCGCACCCCGACGTGAAGTTCAACGCGGTCGAGCCCGGCATCACGGCCACCGAACTCGGCGGCGGCGATCCCGGCAGCCACCCCGGCCGCCCCGCCGCGGTCAGCGCCCGCATCGTCGCCGATCTCGCGACGATCGGGCCGGACGGACCGACCGGGACATTCCGGGAGGACGGGGGAGTGCTCGGCTGGTGAGCGTTCATCCCGGTGCTCGGCCGCGGGTTCGAGTCCCGCCGCCTCCGCGATGCGCCTCGACGCGGCGCACCGTCAGGTCGCGCGGCGCCCGTCCGCCCCACCGGCCCCCGGCCGCGTGCGCACCGGCCCCAGCCCCACCGCGACGAGCACACCGGTGATCGCGCCGGCGGCGAGGATCGACGCGAGCACGATGAGCTGGAACCGGCCCGCCTCGACCGGCGAGATGCCGGCGAAGATCGCGCCGACGAACGCGCCGGGCAAGACCACGAGTCCGGTCGTTCGGGTCTGATCGACGGTCGGCACGAGCGCCTCGCGGACCGCGTCACGCGCGAGCGCCCGCGTCGACTGGCGCGGCGTCGCGCCGAGCGACAGCCACGCCTCGACCTCGCCCCACCGTTCGCCGACCGCGCCGACGAACCGGCGGCCGGTGAGGGTCGCGATCGACATCGCGTTGCCGATCACGATCGCCCCGAGTGCGAGCACGTACCGGGTCGAGAACTCCAGTGCACCGGTCGCGAACACGGCGACGCCCGCGACGGCCACGCCGGCGGCGATCGAGCCGCCGATCGTCACGGCATGCGGCACGGACCATCCGATGCGGCCCGTCGCGACCGCCATCGCGACCGCGACCATGACGCCCAGCGCGACCGTGATCCAGCCCGGGCTCGAGATGATGCCGGTGAGGATGAGGCTCACCGCCGCGAGTTGCACCGCGGCACGCAGGATCGCGATCGCGGGCGCCCACCTGGCGCGGACCCGGAACCACCACAGCGCGGCCGTCGCGATCGCGGCCAGCAGCACGACGCCCGCGATCGTGGGGATGAGCTGCGCGGCGAGATCGTCGGCCATGCGGGAAGCGTAGCCGGGCGCGGCATCCGAGCGTGAGGATGCTCCGCTCAGTGCGCTCCGCTCAGTGCCCCTCGCGGGCCGGCCGCAGGCGGGTCTCCTCCAGGTCGAGCATGGACTGCGCCTGCGCGAGGATCCGCGACGGGTACGCGCCGTGACTGCGCGCCTCGGCGAGCGCGGCGCGTTCGGCGTCGACGATCGCGAGGCGGAGCTGCCGGTATTCGTGGTGCGGGGCGGCGTCGAGCACGTCGACACCGTCCTGGTCGTCGTGCGCCGCCTCCCACGCCGATTCGGCGCGGAGGAACGACGCCTGCCGGGCGCGCTCGATCACGTCGGGTGCCGGGTCGACCCCGGCGTTCGCCAGGGGGTCGTCGAGCGCGGCGAGCCCCGCGTATCCGAGCTCGTCGAGCAGGCTCGCGAGGGATCGGCGGTCTTCGAGCTCGTCGCGTCCGCTGATCCGCAGCAGTCGGATGAGCAGCGGCAGGGTGCCGCCCTGCACCACGATCGTGAGCACGGCGACGGTGAACGCGATGAGTACGAGTTGCTCGCGGTACGGCGTCGAGGGCGGCAACGACTGCGCCGCGGCGAGGGTGACGACCCCGCGCATGCCCGACCAGCCGAGCACGACGCCGCCGCGCCAGTCGATGTGCTCCCGTCGCAGCTCGTCGAGGTCGGCCCGCCTGCGCTCGTAGAACCGCCGAGCCCGTTCGCGGCGGCGCGCTTCGGCCGCGTTCGCGGGCGGGTGGTCGCGAGCGGCCAGCAGTGCCAGATGCATCCGATAGACCGACACCTCGGCGCGCTGCGCATCCCGCCCCATGAAGAAGAGCATCGGGAACACCCAGGCGAACCGCACGGCGACCAGGATGACCGAGATGAGGGCCCCGACGCCGATGGCGGCCGACACGCCGAACTCCGTCGAGTGCACGTGCTCGACGAGCGAGCGGATCTCGAGCCCGATGAGCAGGAACACCGCGTTCTCGAGCACGAACTGGATGGTCCGCCAGTTGATGCGATCGCTGATGCGGGCCTGCGCCGAGAACGCGGTGGGGCTCGCGTGACCCGTGTAGAGGCCCGCGACCACGACCGCCAGCACACCCGATGCATGCAGTTGCTCGGTGGGCATGAACGCGACGAACGGCACGACGATCGACACCGCGGTGTCGAGCACCGGATCGACGAATCGGCTGCGCACCCGCACCGTGAGCCAGCCGACCGCGAGACCGATCACGATCGCGACGACGACCGCGTAGAGGAAGTCGATGCTGATCTCCCACGGGCTGAGCATGCCGCCCGCCGCCGCGGCGACGGCCGAGCGCAGCAGCACGAGCGCGGTCGCGTCGTTCACGAGCCCCTCGCCCTCGAGCACCGTGAGGATGCGCGGCGGCAGGCCCAGCCGGCGACCGATCGAGGTCGCGGCGACCGCGTCGGGCGGGCTCACGATCGCGCCGACGGCCAGCGCGACCGCGAAGCCGACGGGGATGATCGCATTCAGCACCAGACCGATCACGAACGCGGACACGATGACGAGCGCGACCGAGAGGCTCGCGATCGTCGAGAAGTTGCGGCGGAAGTCGATCGTCGGCACCGAGATCGCGGCCGCGTACAGGATGGGCGGCAGCAGCCCGTCGAGGATGAGTTCGTGCGGCACCTCGAACGACGGCAGCGTGGGGATGTACGAGATGCCGATGCCCACGAGCACGAGGATGATCGGCGCCGCGATGCCGAGCCGTTTCGAGAAGGCCGTGACCGCAACGATCACGGCGACGCCGAGTACCGCGATCACACCGAAGTCGAGCATGCCTTCGACGGTATCGACAGATCGGGCTGCACGCCGAATCGGGCGCAGCATCCGACCGGGCGGTGACTCCACCCTGCCCGCTGTGAGTGCGCGCAGCGGATGCCTGCCATCTGCGCAATCCCCATGTCGGGGGTCACGGATAGACTGACCCCAAACCACAACCTGGGAGACCAACATGCATCGGTTCACCATGCCCGCAGCTACCGCCGCCATCGCGGGCGCCCTGCTGCTCGCCGGATGCGCCTCGACCGACGGATCGTCGGAGGCGAGCTCGTGCGACGTGATCAAGGTCGAGGTCCGCGACATCTCGAACGGCGCGCAGAACACCCTCGCCGCTGAAAGCGACCCCGCCGCCCTGTCCGACTACCTGTCGGGCCTGTCCGAGCGCGTCACCACGCTCGAGAGCGAGGCGCCGAACGACGACGTGAAGTCGGCCCTCGGCGACTTGAGCACGAGCATCGAGAACGCGGCGGGCTGGGCCGACGAGCAGCCGACCCCCGACCCTGAGGCCGAAGAGCCCGAGGGCCTCGACGCCGACGGCATCGCCGCCCAGCAGGAGTCGATCCAGGCTGCGGCGGTCAAGGTCACCGAGGTCTGCACGACCGACTGACGCACCGTCGACGGGTGGCAGGCGGCATCTGCCGCCTGCCGCTCGGCCACGGCGAAGCGGGGCCGCGTCCTAGGACGCGGCCTTCTTCTTCGCCGCAGGCTTGCGCTTCGGCGCTGGCTCGTCCGCGGCATCCGATCGCTTCGAGGACTTCGACGAAGTCGAGGTCTTCTTCTTCTTCGTCGCCGAGCGCTTCGGTTGCGCGCCCTCTTCCTCGTCGGTGGCCGCTTCGCCGGCCGCGCCGCTGCTGCCGCCGCCGCGCTTCGCGGCGATCGAGCGCCGCAGCGCCTCCATCAGATCGATGACCTCGGCGCCGCCCTCCTCGGGCTGCTCGCCGAACGTCGCGGCCGTGTCGATCGCGTCGCCCTGCTCGAGCTTCGCCTGAATCAGGGTGCGCAGTTCCTGCTGGTACTCGTCGACGTACTGCGTCGGATCGAAGTCGGAGACCAGGCTCTCGACCAACTGCTTCGAGAGCTTCAGCTCGTTGTCCGAGATCTTGACCTTCTCGTCGAGCGCCGGGAACTCGGCGGCGCGCACCTCGTCGCTCCAGAGCAGCGTCTGCACCATGAGCACGTCGCCGTGCACGCGCAGCGCCGCGAGCCGGGTCTTCTGCCGCAGCGCCATCCGCACGATCGCGGTTCGGTCGGTCGACTCGAGCGTCTCGCGCAGCAGCACGTACGCCTTCGACGACGCCGAATCGGGTTCGAGGTAGTAGCTGCGGTCGAACATGATCGGGTCGATCTGCGCGGTCGGCACGAACTCGACGACCTCGATCTCGCGGCTGCGCTCGGCGGGCAGCTGCTTCAGATCCTGGTCGGTGATGACGACGGTGCGCTCGCCGTCGTCGTAGGCCTTGTCGATGTCCTGGTAGGCCACGACCTCGCCGTCGATCTCGCACACGCGCTGGTACCGGATGCGTCCGCCGTCGGCGGCGTGCACCTGATGCAGGCTCACGTCGTGGTCCTCGGTGGCGCTGTAGAGCTTCACGGGCACATTGACGAGGCCGAATGTGACCGCCCCTTTCCAGACGGCTCGCATCCCCCCAGTACACACCCCCGGATGCCCCGTGGGAACCCCTCGCGGCCCACGCCCCGCCCTCCCGCCCCGCCCATGTACGCAATTCAGGTACGGAGGTGTGTCGTGCGGCGATTCGGGCTCCGAAACGACGACACGCCGAGGGGGAGCCTGAATTGCGTACAGGATGGGCGCACGGGATGGCGGGCGAGGCGGGGCGGCCGGGCGCGGCGGGGCGGGCGGGTGCGAGGATGGGCGCATGGCCGCGGGGGAGGAACGCCAGACGGTCGAGGTCGACGGGCGGATGCTGCGCCTCACGAACCTCGGCAAGGTCATGTATCCCTCCACGGGCATGACCAAGGGCGAGGTCGTGTCGTACTACGCGCAGATCGCGCCGGTGATGGTTCCGGTGGTCGCGGGCCGGCCGGTCACGCGCAAGCGCTGGGTGCACGGGGTCGGAACCGCGGATGCCCCGGGCGACGTGTTCTTCGAGAAGAACCTCGCCGAGCACGCACCCGAGTGGGTGCGGCGCGGCACCATCCGCCATTCCGACGGCCCGAAGGACTACCCGATCGCCGACGACCGGGCGACCCTGGTGTGGCTCGCGCAGCAGGCGTCGCTCGAGGTGCATGTGCCGCAGTGGCGGTTCCGGCCCGACGGGTCGGCGGGCGACCCCGACCGGTTGGTGTTCGACCTCGATCCGGGCGAGGGCATGGGTTTGGTCGAGTGCGCCGAGGTGGCGCGGCTGGTGCGAGACATCCTGCAGCCCATCGGGCTCGACCCGATCCCGGTGACCAGCGGCAGCAAGGGCATCCACCTGTACGCGGCGCTCGACGGTTCGCAGACCTCGCAGCAGGCGTCGGAGGTCGCGCACGAGCTGGCCCGCGCGCTCGAGGCCGACCACCCCGACCTCATCGTGTCGAGCATGCGCAAGACGCTGCGCACCGGCCGGGTGCTCATCGACTGGAGCCAGAACAACGCGAACAAGACCACGATCGCCCCGTATTCGCTGCGCGGCCGGTTGCGGCCGACGGTCGCGGCCCCGCGCACCTGGGACGAGCTGGATGACCCGGGGCTGCGCCAACTCGAGTGGACGGAGGTGCTCGCCCGAGTGGCCGACGGCGTCGACCCGTTCGCGCCGATCTCGCGGGTGGGCGGCGGGGGTCCGCTTGCGACGTACCTCGCGATGCGCAGCGCGGATGCCACGCCCGAGCCCATGCCCGCATCGGCATGGGCGGTGCCGAACGACGGAACCCCGCGGTTCACGATCCAGGACCACCACGCGAGGGCGCACCACTTCGACCTGCGGCTCGAGCGCGACGGCGTGCTGAAGAGCTGGGCGGTGCCGAAGGGCGTGCCCGAGACATCCGGCACGAACCATCTGGCGGTGCAGACCGAAGACCACCCGATCGAGTACCTGACGTTCGAGGGAACGATCCCGACGGGCGAGTACGGCGCCGGCTCGATGACGGTGTGGGAGACCGGTACGTACGATGCCGAGAAATGGCGCGACGACGAGATCATCGCGACGCTGACCGGGCGCCCGGGCGGGCCGCTCGGCACGGTGCGGCTCGCGCTCATCCGCACCGACGGCGAGGGCGAGAAGTCGAGCTGGCTGCTGCACCGCATGAAGGAGCAGCCCGCGGCACCGGCGGTCGGGCGCCCTTCGACCAGCTCAGGGAGCCCTCGACCGAAGCCCGCCGAGCCGTCGAAGCCCGCTGAGCCTGTCGAAGCGGAGCCGCACCCGACGCTGCGGCCGATGCTCGCCACACCGGGCACGGCGGGGCTCGTGTCGGGCGGCGGGTGGGCGCTGGAGTGGAAGTGGGACGGCATCCGGGTGCTCGCCCGGGTCGAGGACGGCGAGGTGCGGCTCACCAGCCGCAGCGGCCGGGACGAGACGGCGCGCTACCCCGAACTCGCTGGGCTCGCCGACGCGCTGCGCGCCGACGCGGTCGTCGACGGCGAGCTGGTCGCGCTCGACGAGAAGGGTCGGCCGAGCTTCGAGCGGATGCAGCCCAGGATGAACGTCGTCGACGCGCGCGAGATCGCGGGGCTCGTGGCATCCGTGCCGGTTCGTCTGCTGCTCTTCGACGTGCTCGAGATCGCGGGAATCCCGACGGTCGACGAACCGTACGAGCAGCGCCGCGCACGCCTCGAGAAGCTGCTGCGCCGCCGCCCCGAGGTGCCCGTCGAGGTGCCGCCGCAGGCCGACGGCACGCCGGCCGACGCGCTCGCCGAGGCCGCCCGACGGGGATACGAGGGCGTCGTCGCGAAACGGCTCGGGTCGCGGTACCGCCCGGGCGTGCGCAGCCCCGACTGGGTGAAGCTGAAGCTCAGCCGCACGCAGGAGGTCGTCGTCGGCGGGTACCGGCGGGGCATCGGCTCCAGGACGGGCAAGATCCGCTCGCTGCTCGTCGGCATCCCCGGCGAGGACGGCCGGCTCGAGTACGTCGGCCGGGTGGGCAGCGGCATCGGCGAGCGGCAGTCCGCCGAGCTGCTCGCCACGCTGCGCGAGCTCGAGACGGATGCCTCGCCCTTCGTCGTGGTGCCCGCCGCCGACGTCGCCGACGCGCAGTGGGTGGAACCGGTGCTCGTCGGCGAACTCGAGTTCGGGGAGTGGACGAGCACCGGGGTGGCGAGGCATCCGCGCTGGCGGGGTCTGCGGCCCGACAAGTCGCCCGGCGACGTCGTGCGCGAGACCTGACCCCCGAACGGGCGGGAAGAGGTGATCGAAAGACACCACCGTCATCCGCTTTCGAACGGGGGACAGATGTTCGGATGTCTCGGGGGTACCATGCGCACATGGGAACCCTCTATTACGGCGACTCCGGCACCCCGATCGGCATCGAGGATCGAGCGCTGGCGCACCTCAAGGTCGCGATCGTGACCAAGCTCCGGCGGGGGGAAGCCTTCACACTGTCCTGGCGTCACCCCGATGACCAGCCGCGCGGGCGCAGCACGCTGTGGATCCACCAGTCGATCCCGCTGCGGTTCGTCTTCGATACGCCCGTGACCCCCGAGCTCAGCCGCGAGTGGATCGAGGAGCTGATGCGGTCGGCCAACTCGACGGGTGGCATCCAGCTCATCGAGGAGCACATCGACACCGAGCCGATTCCGGCGGTCGAGACGCAGCCCGTGCTGTCGACGGGCGCACCCGACACCCCGGTCGGTCTGGTCGCGGTCGATCCGGCGACGACCAGCTGAGCGGCCGCCGCACCCGTCGGCGGCGGGCTCAGCCGACCGTCACGGTCGCTTCGTCGACCGCGAGCAGGTCGAGCAGCGCCCGCTCCGGTGCCCCGCGGCGCGACAGCACCCGGCCGGCCTCGTACGCGCTGACGATGCGCGGGTCGACGTAGCTCGCCTTCGCGATCGCGGGCGTGTTGCCGAGCACGGTCGAGGCGGCGATGATCGCGTCGCGCACCGCCGCGGCTCTCGCCCGGGCCGTGGGCGCGGTGCCGATCTCGGCGAGGGCTCCCGCGGCGACGAGCGTGCCCCGCAGCGTCCGGAAGTCCTTCGCGGTGAACTCGCCCCCGGTGCGGGCGCGGAGGTCGTCGTTCACCTCGGCGGCGCCGAGCGCGCGCATCCGTCTCGCGTCCGTCCCCACGTCGCCGTGCCAGGCGTACAGCCGGGACGCCGGCGAGCGTCGGCCCGAACGCTCGACGAACGCCGCGAGCGGGGCATCCGCGATCTCGACCCGCTGGGCGATGCCGCCCTTCGCGCGGAACCGCAGTTCGACGACGTCGTCGGCGACGGCGGCGTTGCGCACCAGCAGGGTGGTGAGCCCGCGGCTGCGGGCGCCCGCGAGCGACTCCTCCGAGCCGATGCGGATGGCACCGAGATCCAGCGTGCGGAACGCCGCCGCCAGCGCGCGCTCGCGCGGCAGCTCGCCGAGCGCGAGGTCGCGCACCACCGTGCGACGCGCCGCCGGCAGGGCGAGCGCGAGTCGAGTCATCCGCTCGAACTTCTCGAGATCCTGCCGTTCGCGCCAGGCCGGGTGGTAGAGGTACTGGCGCCGGCCCGCCGCGTCCACGCCGACCGCCAGCAGGTGCGCGTTCGGGGCATCCGAGATCCAGACCTCGGTCCATGCGGGCGGCACCGCGAGTTCGGCGATGCGCGCCCGTTCGGCGCGACCGGCGAGCCCGCCGTCGGTGTGCACGTAGGCGAACCCGGTGCCCCGGCGAACCCTGCGGTAGCCCGGCGACGCGTACGGCTCGACCCGGCGCAGGCGCGGCATGCGCGTCAGTGGTTGCGCAGCGCGCTGATCAACTCGGACTTGCGCTTCGAGCTGTAGCCCTTCAGGCCGAGCTCCTTCGCGCGCTTCTTCAGCCGGTCGACCGTCCAGTCGTCGTAATCGCCCGACTTGCCGCCCTTGCGTCCGACGGCGCTGCGACCCTTCGCGGCGGCCGCGTTCGAGATGCGCGCGGCCTTCTCCTTCGAGTCGCCTTCGTCGCGGAGCTTCTCGTAGAGCTCGGGGTCCTTCAGCGAACGGTTTCGTGAGCCTGGCATGGCTTCCTCCTTCTCGATCTGCTTCTCGGCTTGGTGTGCGCGGCTCCGCTCAGAGCGGGCGGCCGCCCGTGACCGGCAGGATGGCGCCCGACACGTACGACGCGTCGTCGGAGGCGAGGTACACGTACGCGCCCGCGAGCTCGGCGGGCTGCCCCGCCCGGCCGAGCGGCGTGTTGTGCCCGAACTCGGGCAGCTTGTCGGGCCATCCGGTCGCCGGGATCAGCGGCGTCCAGATCGGGCCGGGAGCGACCGCGTTCACCCGGATGCCTCGCGGCCCGAGTTCCTCCGCGAGCGCCTTCGTGAAGGCGACCAGCGCGGCCTTCGTCATCGCATAGTCGACCAGCGAGCTCGACGGGTCGAACCCCTGGATCGAGGTCGTCGTGATGATCGACGACCCGCCGCGCAGGTGCGGCACCGCCGCCCGGGTCAGGAAGATCGGCGCGAACAGGTTCACCCGCATCACGGTCTCGAAGTCGTCGGTCGGGATCTCGTCGATGCCGCCGCGGTTGCGCTGGTGCGCCGCGTTCAGCACGAGCAGGTCGATGCCGCCGAACGTTGAGCGCACCCGCGCGACCAGGTCGTCGCAGAACGACTCGTCGCGCAAGTCGCCCGGCACCATGAGCGGCATCCGGCCGGCGTCTTCGATCCAGCGCGCGGTCTCTTCGGCGTCGGCCTCCTCCTCGGGAAGGTACGAGATCGCGACATCGGCCCCCTCGCGCGCGAACGCGATCGCGACGGCGCGACCGATGCCCGAGTCGCCGCCGGTGATGAGCGACTTGCGCCCGACGAGGCGGTTCGCCCCGCGGTAGCTCTGCTCGCCGTGATCGGGCAGCGGATGCATCTGGTCGGTGAGTCCCGGAGGGCGCTGCTCCTGGCGGGGGAACGGTTCGGTCGTGTGCTTGGTGGTCGGATCGATGAGGTGGTCGTTGTGCATGGCGGATCCTCCCTCTTCGCCCGACGGTAGGCCCCGGGGGTCATGCCATCAAAGGGTTGACACGCCCTCGCCGGAGCGTGCCGGGCGCGCCGCCGCGCTCGCGACTAGCACCGCTCGGGAGCGGCGGTCAAGGCCTATCCGACGTGGACGCCCCGCCGTAGCGTCGAGGACGTGGGAGCTGAACGCGCCCTCCGCCCGGCCCGAGCGGCCGGCCCGATCCGCCACCGCGGGCCGGGACTTCCCAAGGAGAATGCCATGAACATCCTCATCGCCATCATCGCCATCGTCGCCATCGTCCTGCTCTTCACGGGCGGGTTCGTGCAATCGCTGAACTTCCTGCTCTGGGTCGGGATCGCACTGCTGGTGATCGCCGCGATCGTGTTCCTCGTGCGCTACATCTCAGGGGGCAAGAAGGCGGTGTAGCCAGCGCTCCGGGTCCTCGGCCCGCGTCGACGCTCGAAGGGGCGCCCCGTGAGGGGCGCCCCTTCGCCATGCCGCCGCGGCACTCGTGCGCGGCATCCGCGCGTGACGGCTCAGTCGCCGTCGAACTCCTCCTGCTGCTCGGGCTCGGGCACCCAGTGCAGACCGCCCGTGCTGTTCGCGGAGAGCAGGAACTGCTCGACCCACAGCCGGTTCAGCTTCGGCTGGCGATTGCCGCTGAACACGAACTGGAGCGGGATCGACTCGTGCAGCCAGATCGTCGTGCGCCCGCTGCCGTTCTCGAGTCCGTGCTCCCAGGTCATGGCGAAGCTCTCGGAGCGGCGCAGCTTGTTCAGGATCGCCACCCGCAAGTGGGCGAGCGTGCGGTCGTCGATCTCGAGCTCGCGCGCGGAGGAGTTGTAGATGAGCTTGCCCATGCAGGAAGCGTAGTTCGTCGCGATGCGCGACGGCGCAGCCGTGGAAGCGCACCGGTACCCGGAGGCAGATTGTCGTGTTCTTGCGTCCAGCGTCCTACGATTGCAGCCATGTCGAGACGACTTGCGGATGTCGCGCGGAAGGTCGGAGTCAGCGAGGCCACGGTCAGCCGCGTGCTGAACGGCAAGCCCGGCGTCTCCGCCTCCACCCGCGAAGCGGTGCTCACCGCGCTCGACGTGCTCGGCTACGAACGACCCACGAAACTGCGAGGCGAACGGGCGCGCCTGGTCGGGCTGGTGATGCCCGAGCTGCAGAACCCGATCTTCCCCGCGCTCGCCGAGGCGATCGGCGGCGGGCTCGCGCAGAACGGCTTCACCCCGGTGCTGTGCATCCAGACCGCCGGCGGCATCTCGGAGTCCGACTACGTCGAGCTGCTGCTGCACCAGCAGGTGTCGGGCGTGATCTTCGCGGGCGGCGCGTACACGCAGGCGGACGCCGGCCACGAGCACTACGAGCGGCTGCGCGAGCTGAAGCTGCCGACGGTGCTGGTCAGCGCACCGATCGACGGCATCGGGTTCGCGACCGTGTCGTGCGACGACGCGGTGTCGATGGAACAGGCGTTCGGGCACCTCGTGCAGCTCGGGCACGAGCGCATCGGCATCCTGCTCGGCCCGAGCGACCACATGCCCTCGCGGCGCAAGTACGAGGCCGCCCTGCGCATGGCCGAACGTCACGGCCTCGAGCTCGGCGAGGACCGCATCGTGCACTCGTTCTACTCGCTCGAATCGGGGCAGACCGCCGCGGCGAAACTGCTCGCGGCGGGCGTCACGGGCATCGTGTGCGCGAGCGATCCGATGGCGCTCGGCGCGGTGCGGGCCGTTCGCCGGGCGGGCCTTCGGGTGCCCGAGGACGTCTCGGTCATCGGGTACGACGACTCGGCGCTGATGAACTGCACCGAGCCGCCGCTCACCACCGTGCGCCAACCCATCGAGGCGATGGGCAAGATGGTGATCGAGCTGCTCATGCGCCAGATGTCGAGCGAGCGCCGCATCGGCGACGAGGTGCTCTTCGCACCCGAGCTCGTGGTCCGCGCGTCCACGGCCCCCGCGCCGCGCTGACCCCACCCCGCGCTCCGCGCCGCGCGCCCCCGGCGCCCGGCGCGCCGCCGGCGCGCCCCGCCGCCCTGCGGCCCGCCCGCGACTGTACGCAATTCAGGTTCGCGCACGGCGTGTCGCCCTCCGGGGCAGCATTCGGATGCCCGACACACCTCCGAACCTGAATTGCGTACGAAGCGGGGTGGGGGCAGGGGTGCGCGTGGGGCGGGCTTGCGCGGAATCTGCAAGTGACATCCGCAAGTTCACGCAAGTCGTCGCAAACTGATGCTTGATTGTTGAATAGTTGCATCATTCTGTTGCTCTCATTACGTTGACGGGCATCGACGCCGTCGTCCTCCGATCGGTGTCGCGCGAACCCCTTCCGACACGAGGAGCGACCAAGCGTGACCATGCCACTCACCGGTGCCCGCCCGGTTCCCCCGGCCCTCACCGAGGACCCGCTGTGGTGGCGCAGCGCCGTCATCTACCAGGTGTACGTGCGCAGCTTCGCGGACTCCGACGGCGACGGCACGGGTGACCTGCGCGGCGTGCGCAGCCGGCTCGGCTACCTGAAGGAGCTCGGCGTTGACGCGCTCTGGTTCAACCCCTGGTACCCGTCGCCCCTCGCCGACGGCGGCTACGACGTCGCCGACTACCGGGACATCCACCCCGCCTTCGGCACCCTCGAGGACGCCGAGCAGCTCATCGCCGAAGCCCTCGAGCTGGGCATCCGCACGATCATCGACATCGTCCCCAACCACATCAGCTCGGAGCATCCGTGGTTCCAGGCCGCCCTCGAAGCCGGCCCCGGCAGCCCCGAGCGCGAGCGCTTCTGGTTCCACCCGGGCAAGGGTCCGAACGGCGACGAGATGCCGACCCGCTGGGTCTCGAACTTCCAGGGCGACACGTGGACCCGCACCACCGACCCCGACGGCACGCCGGGGGAGTGGTACCTGCACCTGTTCACCCCCGAGCAGCCCGACCTGAACTGGAACCACCCCGACGTGCGCGCCGAGCACGAGGACATCCTGCGGTTCTGGTTCGACCGCGGCGTCGCGGGCGTGCGCATCGACTCCGCCGGCCTGCTCATCAAGGACCCGACCCTGCCCGAGGTGCCCGAGTCGGTCGCTCCCGGTCAGCACCCCACCGAGGACCGCGACGAGGTGCACGACGTCTACCGGTCGTGGCGGCGCATCGCCGACGAGTACGAGGGCACGCGCGTGCTGGTCGGCGAGGTCTGGGTGCCCGACGCGGCCCGCTTCGCCGCGTACCTGCGCCCCGACGAGATGCACACGGCCTTCAACTTCGATTTCATGTCGCGAGCCTGGGATGCCACGGAGCTGCGCACCTCGATCGATCTGATGCTCGCGGCGCACGCACCGGTCGGCGCCCCCAGCACCTGGGTGCTCTCGAACCACGACGTGACCCGGCCC
The DNA here is from genome assembly GCF_022811705.1 of Agromyces larvae. Classification (NCBI taxonomy): domain Bacteria; kingdom Bacillati; phylum Actinomycetota; class Actinomycetes; order Micrococcales; family Microbacteriaceae; genus Agromyces; species Agromyces larvae. The sequence goes on from NZ_CP094528.1 coordinate 3,436,865, forward strand.
GTCACCCGGTACGGCCGTGAGGACTCGTCGTTCGCGTTCGCCAAGAAGCGGTTCGACACGCCGACCGACCTCGAGCTCGGCGCGCGCCGCGCCCGCGCCGCCGCGCTGCTCACGGCCGCCCTGCCCGGGTCGCTGTACCTCTACCAGGGCGACGAGCTCGGCCTGCCCGAGGTCGAGCTGCCGCGCGAGGTGCTCGAGGACCCGATGCACTTCCGCTCCGGCGGAGTGGACCCCGGTCGTGACGGATGCCGCGTGCCGCTGCCGTGGCGCGGGTCGTCGGCGCCGTTCGGGTTCAGCCCCGACCGCACGCCCGACGGCGAAGCATCCGCGCAGCCCTGGCTGCCCCAGCCCGACGCGTGGGCCGCGCTCAGCGTCCAGGCGCAGGAGGCCGACCCGTCCTCGATGCTGTGGCTGTACCGCCAGGCGCTGCGCATCCGCAAGCGCGAGGCCGCGCTCGGCGACGGCACGCTCGCGTGGCTCGACAGTGCGCCCGACGTGCTCGCGTTCCGACGCGGCGACGACCTCGTCTCGGTCACCAACCTCGGCGCCGAGCCGATCGACCTGCCCGACCACGAGAGCATCCTGCTCTCCAGCACGCCGCTCGCCGGCGGCCTGCTGCCCACCGACTCGACCGTCTGGCTCCGTACGACGAGCTGACCCGAGAAGCCGCGGCGAACCGCGGCTGCACCCCGCAACACCACCTCAACACAGCACCGAAAGGACTGGACAATGAAGTCACCACGCAAGGTCGCGATCGCGGGGCTCACCGCGCTCGTGATGGCGGGCACGCTCGCCGCGTGCAGCCAGGGCGGCGACGACGCGTCGAGCGGCAAGACCGAGCTGCGCGTCGCCACGTTCCCGCCCGGCGCCGACGCAGCGGCGTACGAGGCCTTCGCCGAACAGGAGAAGCAGTTCGAGAAGGCCAACCCCGACATCGACATCATCGGCGTCGAATACGAGTGGGAGGGCCCGACCTTCGCCGTGCAGCTCGCCGGCGGCAGCCTGCCCGACGTGTTCACCGTGCCGTTCACCGACTCGAAGACCCTGCTCGAGAACGGCCAGCTGATGGACGTGACCGACGAGATCACCGAGCTCGGCTACGCCGACTCGTTCAACCCGATCATCATCGAGGAGGTCACCGACGCGAACGGGCACATCTTCGGGTTCCCGCGCCAGGCGTACGCGATGGGTCTGCACTACAACCGCGACCTGTTCGAGGAGGCCGGGCTCGACCCCGACAGCCCGCCGACCACGTGGGACGAGGTGCGCGCCGCAGCGAAGACCATCGCCGAGAAGACCGGCAAGGCCGGGTACGCCCAGATGGCGATGAACAACACGGGCGGCTGGCAGCTCACCGCGGCGACCGCCGCGCGCGGCGGCCGGATCCAGGAGGCGAACGGCGACGGCACCTACACGTCGACGATCGACAACGACGCCACCAAGGCGGCGCTGCAGTTCCTGCACGACCTGCGCTGGGAGGACAACTCGTTCGGCGCGAAGTTCGACCTCGACTGGGGCACCATCAACCAGGAGTTCGCGGCCGGCAACATCGGCATGTACACCTCGGGCTCCGACGTCTACACCGCCCTGGTGCGCGACTTCGGCATGCCCTCCGAGCAGTACGGCCTCACCGTCGTGCCGCTCGAGGGCGACGACCCGGGCACCCTCGGCGGCGGCGACATCGCCGTGATGAGCCCGACGCTCGACGACGAGACCAAGGCCGCCGGCGTCAAGTGGATCGACTGGTACTACATGCAGAAGCTGCTGAACGAGGACGCCGCCGTGCTCGACGCCCAGACGCTCGCCGCGAGCGACCAGGCCGTCGGCACCCCGCTGCTGCCGGTCGTCAGCCGTGAGCAGTACGAGCAGTCGCTGATCTGGATCGAGGACTACATCAACGTGCCCCGCGACCAGATGGCGCCGTTCATCGACGGCATCTGGGACCAGACGCCCGTCGGCGAGCCGAAGGGCAAGACGCAGGAGATCTACGCCCTGCTCGACCCGGTGGTGCAGGCCGTGCTCACCGACCAGAACGCCGACATCGACGCCCTGCTGACGCAGGTCAACGACGAGGCGCAGGCGCTGCTGGACAACTAGGCAGCCCACCCGCCCTGTTCGCAATTCAGGTTCGCGCTCGGCGTGTCGGCCCGGCACGCCGAGCGCGGCCGGCGACACGCCGGGCGCATCCTGAATTGCACACCGCGCAGATCGAGAAGAGGACCTCATGACGCTCACCGCCGAGCCGCCGCCGGCCGCTCCCGACACCGCCGAGCAGGTGTCCGAGGCATCCGCATCGCCGCGTCGTCGGCGCACCCGCAACCCGCGCACCTGGCTGCAGGGCGGCGGCCTCGCGAACCTGGTGTTCGTGCTGCCGATGCTCGTCGTCTTCGGCATCTTCAGCTGGTCGCCGATCGTGCAGTCGGTGATCATGAGCTTCCAGAAGACGAACCTCATCACCAGCGAGTTCGTCGGGCTCGACAACTTCATCAACGTGCTCGAGGACCCGCTGCTCGGTCGCGCGGTCCTCAACACCCTCTACTTCGCGGTGCTCGCGCTGCTGTTCGGGTTCCCGCTGCCGATCTTCATGGCCGTGCTGATGAGCGAGGTCAAGCGCGGCAAGGGCCTGTACTCGGCGCTCGCGTACCTGCCCGTCGTGGTGCCGCCCGTCGTCGCGGTGCTGCTCTGGAAGGTCTTCTACGACGCCAGCCCCACCGGCGTGTTCAACACGGTGCTCGGCTGGGTCGGCATTCCGCCGCAGCCGTGGCTGCAGAGCCCCGACACCGCGATGCCCTCGCTCGTGCTCGAGGCGACCTGGGCCGCCGCCGGCGGATCGATCATCATCTACCTCGCCGCCCTGCTCGCGGTGCCGCCCGAGCTCTACGACGCCGCCGAGGTCGACGGCGCCACCATCTGGCAGAAGATCTGGCACGTCACCCTGCCGCAGCTGCGGGGCATCCTCTTCATCATGCTCATCCTGCAGGTCATCGCGACCGCGCAGGTCTTCCTCGAGCCGTTCCTGTTCACCGGCGGCGGGCCGAACAACGCGACCGTCACCGTGCTGCTGCTCATCTATCGCTACGCATTCCAGAACTCGCTGGGCGGCAACTACGGCGAGGCGACCGCGCTGTCGGTGATGCTCGCCATCGTGCTGGCCCTGCTGAGCTGGCTGTACTTCAAGCTGACCGACCGCTGGAGCACCTCATGACGACCACCACCGGCTCCGCGTCGGAGCTCACCCGCAAGGAGGGCTCGCGGCGCTCGCTGGCAGCGCTGCGGCCCCGCCGCCGCCCCAAGCGCGTCGACCCCGACTCGGTCGGCGACCGCGGCATCGTCTCGGAGTTCGACCGGCGCAAGGGCTCGACCCGGGTCGGCATGTCGGCGGTGCACGTGTTCCTGCTCGTCGGGCTCGTGGTCGCCGGCCTCGGGCCGATCCTGTGGCTCGCGAAGGCCGCGGTCACCCCCACGCAGGACACGCTGCGGCAGCCGTTCGCGCTCTGGCCGAACGGCATCGACTGGGAGAACCTCTCCACCGCGTGGAATGACATCCACATCGACCAGTACTTCTTCAATACGCTCGTCATCGCGGCAGGTGCGTGGTTCTTCCAGCTGCTCGTCGCGACGACCGCGGGCTACGCGCTGTCGGTGCTGCGGCCTGCGTACGCGAAGGTGCTGAACGGACTCGTGCTCGCGACGCTGTTCATCCCGTCGGTGGTGCTGCTCGTGCCGCTCTACCTCACGATCGTGAATCCGCCGCTGTTCGGCCGCGACTTCTCGCTGCTGAACAACTACGCCGCGGTGTGGCTGCCGATGGCGGCGAACGCGTTCAACATCCTGCTCGTGAAGCGGTTCTTCGACGGGCTGCCGCGCGAGGTGTTCGAGGCGGCGCGCACCGATGGCGCAGGCCCGTTCCGGTTGTTCTGGTCGGTGGTGCTGCCGATGTCGAAGCCGATCCTCGGCGTGGTCTCGGTGTTCGCCGTGATCGCCGCCTGGAAGGACTACCTCTGGCCGATGCTGGTGCTGCCGAACCCCGCCGTGCAGCCGCTGTCGGTGCGGTTGCCGGCGGTGCAGTCGCAGACCGAGCTCGACGTGTTCCTGGCCGCACTGGCGATCGCGACGATCATCCCGATCGCGCTGTTCCTGGTGTTCCAGGGGGTGTTCCTGCGGTCGGCGGGCCTCGGGGGAGCGGTCAAGGGGTGATGCCGGTCAGGATGCCTCGCCGGCACGTCGGCACCGATTCGCGTTCGGCGGCCGTCGTGGGTTAGACTCTCGTGGTTGCCTGATCGCAGACGAAGCGGCAGGCACGACCCATGCGCCCGTAGCTCAATGGATAGAGCATCTGACTACGGATCAGAAGGTTGGGGGTTCGAGTCCCTCCGGGCGCGCGAGATAGCGGCTCCAGTTTCGACTGGGGCCGCTTCGTCGTTAACGCCGAACCGCAGCCACTCGTAGGGCACGTCGAGGACGACCGAGAGCGCGAGAGCGCTTCGCTTGTCCATCGGCGAGCGACCGGTTGTCAGGTTCGTGATCGTGTTCCGGGCGACTTCGAGTTCGTCGGCAAGTTCGCCAACCCCGATGCCTCTCACCTGCATCACCTTCCGCAGCCGATCTCCGGCCTGGAAGGTCATCTCTTCGACGATGGTCATGTCGTCATCTTCGCACAATAGTTGTGCGACACGCCGCATTCAATCCCAGGCAACGTGCCGCGTGGTCTCGATGGTTGGGCCATGCGCAACCGTTGCGCAATCCAAAGGGGTTGAAATGGCAAAGCAGATTGTGGTTCTCCAGCGTGGCTGGGTCGTCGTCGGTGACGTGAAGCTCGGGGAGTCGCTCGACGAGCTCGTGATCGAGGACGCGGCGGTCATCCGGCGCTGGGGTACGACGAAGGGTCTCGGCGAGCTCGTCGACGGGCCGACGGAGTCGACGGTTCTCGACAAGGCCGGCACGGTGCGGGTGCACCCGCTCGCGGTCGTGCTGTCGATCGACGTGAACGAGGCGAAGTGGACTCCGGCGGCGACGGCGTGACGTTCGCCGTGCAGTCGGGCGACGTTCGCCCGTCGGCGCTGTCGCTCGTCGAGGTCGGTCACCGCCTGGTGATGGATCGCGGCGACGGCTACGGCTACGGCTACGGCGACGGCGACGGCTACGGCTACGGCTACGGCTACGGCTACGGCGACGGCGACGGCGACGGCTACGGCGACGGCGACGGCGACGGCTACGGCTACGGCTACGGCTACGGCTACGGCGACGGCGACGGCTACGGCTACTGATCCTCGCGGCCCGGTCGCTGACGCTGGCGACCGGGCCGCCCTGCTCTTGGAGAACACACCAAATGACCATCGACAGCGACGGCGAGCTGATCCGCGATCGGCTCTGGTTCGAAGACGGGTTCGTGACGGTTCCGAACTCGTGGGCGCGTGATCCGATGATCACGCACCAGGCGCGCGGCCTGCTGCTGCAGATCACGAGCCACAAGCCCGGGTTCCAGGTCTCGATCCGAGCCCTGGTCAGCGGCGCTATCAACGGCCGCGACGCGATCCAGGCGCAACTCAACGAACTCATCCGGGCCGGGTACATCGTGCGCGAGGAGCGCCGTGTGCACGGCATGAAGCGCTACCGCTACCGCCTCTGCGACCCGCATGCGCCTGTGGATAACTCCGGTCAGGCATCGTTCGACCTCGACACGATGGCCGACGAAAACCCCAGGTCGGCCCCACGTCCGGGTTTTCAGGACACGGAAAACCCGGACACGGAAAACCAGATCCTGAAAACCCGGACACTTAAGAAGAACTATCTAAAGAACACTTCTACTGGTTCTGTTCCAGAGGTAACCACAGAGCAGCCTGTGGATAACTCGCCGGAGTCGGCTGGCGTTCAAGGCGATGCGGAGGCGCAAAGCGCCACTCCCTCCGACGCGCTCCCAGCCGAATGGGCGTGCCCGAGGCGGCGCGGCACCCAGCCGCACGTCTGGCTTGAATCCGGGTACTGCCGCGACTGCGGCACCCGCGTCCCCGAGGTGGTGCACGCGTGAGTCGCCGACGCACCACATGGCGTCCGGTGCGCGAGCCGTTCGAGTCGCCTACCGCTCAGGCCGCGTTCATCGCGACCGGCACCCTCATCGCCGTGCTCCTCGCGGCATCCGTTCTCGCATGGCTGGGAGGCATCTGATGACGAAGACCCGCAAGTGGCGCGTCGAGCGCGCAGGCGCACCGACCGGAGGCTTCCTCCGGGGGTGGCTCGCGACGAGCGGCGACGGCGTCGGCGCGTACTTCACGACGTGGCCCGAAGCGATCGACTTCGCCACGAGGCAGGCCGACGAGGCCTTCGCCCGTGAGATGCACGCAGCAGCAGCAGCAGCAGCAGCAGTGACGACCCTCGTGCGCCGCGAGCTCGCGCTCACCGGCATCGCATGCCGGTATGACCTGCACAAGCTCTGCACCCTCACCACATGTGACTGCGACTGCCACCGTGCCGTGACCAGCGGCCCCGAGATCGAGGAGACCGCAGCATGATGACGCTCGACGAGCTACCGCCCCTCGTTCTGCTCCCACCAAGCCTTGGTGCGTGGTTGCTCTACGGCGTCGTGGTGTTCCGAGAGCGACGCGCGGCGCGGGCGATCGTGGTCGCGCAGCGCGTGGAGCACGCCGAGGCGGATCACGAGGTAGAGGGCGAGGAGACCGAGCACAAGCCCGACGATCCAGCCGAGGATCAGCATGATGTCCATGCCCGGATGGTAGCGCCATGAGCCAGCACCACCGTCGCACGAAGCACACGACCCACGCGCCGAAGGTCCGCGAGCAGATCGCCGCCCGCCTCCCGCTCCCGTGCGTCGAGTGCGGCCATCCGGTCCATGCCGAGCAGTCGTGGCATGTGGCACACATCGTGCCGGCATCCCAGGGTGGACGCACCACGATCAGCAACTGCGGCCCCGCGCACAGCATCTGCAACCTCAAGTCGGGCGGGCGCATGGGCGCGGCCGTCACGAACCGACGCCGTCGGGCGGTCCGCGACTCGGGCGAAGGGATCAGGAAATGGTGAGCGCGACTCCGGTTTTTGAGGACGGCTCCCGAACCTCCGCCTACGGCAGCAAGGAATTCTCTCTCGAATTGTGGGATCGCGTCCGAAACCGCGGAATCGCGCCCACGTTCGCCGGCCCCCTCTCGGATGACCCCGAACTTCGCCTCGAGTTCCTCGTCGGGGCCCGGGACTTCGGCTTCGAGCTCGTCGACCTCGACGATGAAGCCGAAGTCGCACGCCTTCGGGCGATGTCGCCGCCGAGATTCCCGTTGCAGCCGCAACAGCTGCTCATCGCGGACGCGCTGAACGCCGCCGTCGACGAGGCCGCGATCGAGATCGTGCGTCGCGGCTCGAAGACGACGAGCATCATGATCTGGTGTCATGGCCGATGCAAGTGCCGGCCCGGATACCAGGTCACGTTCTCCGCGCAGTCGGGCGTGAAGGGCTCCGCCCGTCTTCGGGAGTGGAAGACGCGCCTCGACGCCGTCACCCCGCCCGATGACCAGGACCTGCCGCCGTGGCTCCGGAACCGTGGCCCGCGACAGACCCGGCAGCAGACGCGCGCGGCCACCCTGTTCGACATCGAGCTACCACGCGACGAACCGACTCGACGTGGGTTCAAGATCATGCTCGGCGAGGTCGGGAAGGGCATCTACTACGAGAACGGGTCGACGTTCCTCGTCCTCAAGCCCGACGCGGAGGCGTACCGCGGCGAGGCCGGCGACGTGTCATGGATCGACGAGATGCAGGAGCTCGACCCCGAGGCCGGCGCCGACCTCATGGCCGGCCTCGTCCCGCTCCAAGACACGAAGGAGGGCGGTCTAATCGTGTGCTCGGGCACCGCCGGCGAGGCCCGCGTCGGCCCGTTCTGGGAGCGCGTCGAACGCCTCCGACGCGGCGACGGCATCGGCGGCCTCGACTTCTGCGCCCCCGAGGACACGCCGTGGGAGCTTGTCGAGGACGAAGAGCGCGCGATGGAACTTCTCCAGACGGTGCACCCGGGCATCGGGACGCTCACCACGCTCGAGAAGATGCGCAAGAACTGGCACAAGCTCGACAAGCCGAAGTGGGCACGCGAGTACCTCTCGCTGTGGCCCGAGACGTTCGGTGTCCGCGCTGTGCCGGCCGAGCAGTGGGCCGACGCGGCGATGTCGCGGCGGGTCCCGATCCCGCAGCGTGTCGCGTTCGGCATGGCGATCAAGCCCGGCGGCGGCGTCGCGGCGATCGTCGCCGCATGGCGCAACGCGAAGGGCGTCGCGTACATCGAGGTCGTCGAGCACCGCTCCGGAACTGCGTGGATGCCCGAGCGCGCCGCCGAGCTCACGACCAAGTACCGCGGCTCGACGATCGCCTACGACGACATCGCCGAGGGCAAGGCCACCGCAACCGAGATGCTCACCCTGCCGCGCCGGCCGAGACTGCGGATGCAGACGTACCGCGAGACCGCGGCGGGCTGTGTCCAGATCCTCCGCGACCTCGAGCGCGGCAAGCTCCGCCACTTCGACCAGACCGGGCTGAACGCGGCCGCCGCGCGCGCCGCGAAACGTGAGACACGCAACGACCAGGGTGTGTGGCTGTGGACACCGGCCGAACGCGGCGAGGACATCACCTGCCTCGACGCCGCCACCCGGGCACTGCGCAACTGGGACCAGCACTTCGGCACCCGCCGAGCATCGACAGGAGTAGTGATCGCAGCATGACCGTCCGCCACGACAAGAGCACCACCTCGATCGTCACGACGTGCACCGAATGCCCGTACTGGTACGCGTTCAATTTCGAGGCCGAGCTCGCCGAAGCCGCCGCGATCCGGCACAAGATGACAGTGCACGACATGCCCGAAGCGAAGGCTCGGAAGGCCGAGCGCGAACGCGCACGTCGGATGCGACACGCCGCCGCAGTCTGAAACGTGGTCGATTCTGCGGAGCATTCTTCCCGTGGGAATCTTCAACGGCTTTCGTTTCGCATCCGGTGTAGCCGGCTCGAACGTCGTGCCGTTCCCGAAGCGCCCGTCGATGGGCATCGTCTCGCCGTGGACGGACAACACCGGCGTGCTGGAGCAGCTCGTCGCGAAAGACATCCTCGGCGTGACTCTCCCGACTGTGACTCGTGCGCAGGCGATGAAGGTGCCGGCCGTCGTGAAGGCGCGCGCGCTCCTGCACGCGGTCATCGCGACCCGGCCTCTCCGCGCCTACCGCGGCGATGAGCTCCGCCCCGAGCCCGAGCAGCCGACGTGGCTCTACCGCTCGGACTCGTACATCGCGCCTCGGCTCCGCACGAAGCTGATCCTCGACGACCTGATCTTCGACGAGGCATCCCTGCTCCGGGTGACGCGCGGCGCCGAGAACGCGATCCTCGACGCAGTCCACGTCGACTACTCGCGCTGGGAGGTCGACGAGACCGGCATCATCTCGATCGACAAGCAGCCCGTCGACCGCGACGAAGTGATCTGGATTCCCGGCCCCGGCCCCGGCCTACGCCGGATCGCGGCCGACACGATCGACGCCGCCCTCTCGACCGAGGCCGCGTGGAAGCAGCGCGTGCGCAACCCGTTCCCCGCGATGGTCATCTTCCAGGAAGAGGACGTGCAGCTCGAACCCGAAGAGGTCAAAGACATGGTCGACTCCGTCGCCGCTGCACGCCGCAGCATCGACGCGGCGGTCATGTTCGTGCCGTACGGGAACCGGATCGAGTCGCACGCGGCCGACACCACCGACCTGTTCGAGTCGGGCCGCAACGCGATCCGCATCGACTTCGCGAACTTCTTCAACATGCCGACCGCGCTCCTCGACGGATCGGTCGCCGAGGCATCCCTGACGTACTCGACGCAGGAAGGCCGCCGCAACGACTTCCTCGACCTCACCGTGCCGTACTGGTCCGGCCCCATCGAGGATGCCCTCTCGCTCGACAACGTCGTCCCGCGCGGGCAGCGCGTTCGGTTCGACTTCTCCGACCTCATCACGCCGACCGCGTCCCCGGCCGGCCCCACCGTGGAGGATTGACCATGACCGACAACCTGATCGAGTTCGAGGGCGGCGATGTGCTCGCCAACCTCGACGAGCGCACCATCACCGGTCTGCTCATCCCGTTCGGCGAGGAAGGCCGCACGAACATCGGCCGGTTCCAGGTCGAGGCATCCGCCGTCGCCCTGCCCGCCGACCCGGCCGTCGTCGGCATCAACCGCGACCACATCCGCTCCGACGTCGTCGGCCGTGCCGTGCGCATCTGGGAAGAGCCCCGCGGCGTCATGGCGTCGTTCAAGATCGCAAACACCCCCGAGGGCGACGCCGCCCTCGCCGACCCCACCCGGCGCAAGCTGTCCGCCGAGTTCGGGCCTGCCGTCATCAAGGCAGGCCGACTCGTCGCCGGACACGCGAAGCTCTGGGGCGCCGCGCTCGTCCCGGCCGGCGCGTTCCCGTCCGCGCAGGTGCTCGCCGCCGACACCGACACGGTCGAGGTCGAAGGGTACGAGCGGCCCGCGCACACCGAGAGCTCGTCGAGCTACTCGTCGAGCTTGGACAACGGCCACGAGTACGCCGACGAGACGACCACCGTCGAAGACATCGAAGACCTCGGCGACGGCAAGAAGCGCATCACCCGCACGGTCACCACCGTGACGGAGATCACCGAACCTGCATCCGCCCCGGATGAGGACAACACCGAAGGAGAGTCCACCGTGACCGACACGAACACCGAGGTGCTCGCCGGGGCGCAGCCCCGACCCGTCGCGCAGGCCGCTGGCCTCATCGCGACGACCCCCGCGACCGCCTCGCCCCGCCCCACCGAAGCCCGCCAGGTCTTCGCCGCGATCGCCGCTCTGAAGGCGAACCCGTTCGACCGAGACGCCGAGCAGGTGCTCGCCGCCCTCGCCGACGTGAACGTCAGCGGCAACGGCTCGCTCCCGACCGGCGCGAACGGCACCGCCTCGGTCATCCCGCCCAACTGGGTCGGGCAGCTGTACCAGGGCATCGAGTACACGCGCGAGTACATCCACCTGATGACGCTCGGCACCGACATCACCCTCACCGGCAAGAAGGGCTATGGCCTCTTCCGCCGCGCCGCGACGACCGGCACCACCGAGATGGCGCTCGCAGCGACCGGATCCGGCTCGGGCACGTGGGCCGGCAACAAGACCGAGCTCCCGTCGCACTCCGGCTTCACCGCGCCGAAGACCTCGTCGCTTCGCCGGTTCGCGCGCGGCAACGACTTCGCCCGCGAATGGGTCGACCTGCCCGGCGGCGAGGAGATGGTCGAGTCCTACATCCGCCTCCTCATCGAGGAGCACGCGTACTGGTCCGACCAGAACGCCTTGGCGGACATCGTCACCGCCGCCGGCACGCCCGTCGCACCCGCGACCGCCCTGTTCCCCGACGACTACCCCGACGCGCTCGGCATGCTCATCCAGGGCATCCTGGCCGTCAAGAAGCGCAAGCCGAACAACCAGCGCCGCGACACCCCCACGTTCGCGATCGCGAACGAGGTCGCGTTCGCGCAGCTGGTCTACGCGGCCGGCGGCGACCAGAACCTCCCCGCGTTCGTCAACATCGCCGTCTCCTCCGACCGCACCGGCACGGTCGACGGCACCGTCACCGTCGTGCAGGGCGAGACGGGCATCGACGACACCGCCTCGGTCATCGTCGGCGACAAGCGCGCGATCGAGTTCGACGAGCTCCCCGGCGGCCCGCTCCGCATCGACGCCCTCGAACTCGCCAAGGGCGGCATCGACCGGGCCGTGCACGGCTACCTCCAGACCTTCGAGGTTCGCCCCGAGGCCGTCGTCCTCGTCGGCACCGCCGACGAGGCGTAACCCCCCGAACTCCGGGGCCGCGCGCGTAACCCCACACGCGCGGCCCCGGAACCCAACCAGAAGGGAGGCGATGACGTGGCCTTCTACATCGGGGACGCCCCCGCACAGCCGTTCGTGATCGAACCTCCCGACACGATCGACCTCGACGAGTTCGACACCGTCACCGCCGTGCTCGTCGACCCTGCGGGCGGCACCGAAACGATGGAATCACTCTTCGACGAAGAGGCCGGCGCGATCCTCGTCGACATCGACGCACCCCTCAACCTGGAGGGCATCTACCGGCTCCGGCTCGTGCTCGACGGTGACGGCGGCGTGAGGATGCTCCCCGAGATTCGGCTCGTCGTCCAGGACCCCGACAGCAAGTGGCACACCCTCGACACCGCTCGCGCCGAATGGGCCGACGCCGAACACCTCGCAGACCCGGTGCTGTACGAGCTCCTCGAGGTCGCCAAGGGCGAGGTGCTCGAGTTCGCCCCGGCCCTCGCCGAGGACGCCCCGGTCCCGATCCGATACCGGAAGGGGCAGCTGATGCAGGCCCGCAACATCCTGAACGCGGCCGGCGTCGACCCATCCACCGGCGACGACGGTGCCGGATCGTTCGTGATCCGCCCGTTCCCCCTGGACTGGCAGGTGAAGCAGACGCTTCGCCCCAAGCACGGAATCCCGGTGTTCGGATGACCGCCCCCCGCACCGTGCTCGCCGCATCGCTCAAGCCGATCCTCCCGAAGTCGTGGGCGATCGTCGAAAGCGCCCGCACCGTCGACGACATCCCGACCACCGTCGTCCAGATCATCCAGCGCACCATCACCCGGCTCCCGGCCGCGCCGATCGGACGCCACTTCGTCGGGATGACGCTCATGATCAGCGTTCCCGAGCAGTCGATGAAGCACGCAGAAGACACCCTCGACGAGCAGGTCGACGACTTCATCCACGCGCTCGACAGCATCGGCATCGCATGGTCGAACGCCGAGAAGGTGCAGACCAAGGGCTCCAAGCGCATCGCCTACCAGATCACCGTCAACGTCATCTCGAACAAGGAGTAGAAATGGCTTCCGTCGATGTCAACCCGTTCCTCATGAAGGACTGCCTCTTCCAGGTCGAGGCAGACCAGTACGAGGCGCACGTTTCCCAGGTGCAGTTCTCGCCCACGTCGCAAACCGTGACGTGGAAGGGACTCACCCCGGCCGCCGTGTTCAGCTTCGGCACCGCAGCGACGTGGGTCGCGAACCTCACGTTCGCGCAGGACTGGTCCACAGCCGACTCGCTCTCGCGCTACCTGTACGAGCACGAGGGCGAAGAGATCGACGTGACCTTCGAGCCCGTGGCAGGCGGCCCCGGCGTGACGGCGACCCTCATCGTCGCGCCCGGCGCGATCGGCGGGCAGGTCGACCAGGTCGCTACCGCGCAGGTCTCGCTCGGCGTGAAGGGTAAGCCGGTGCTCGACCCCATCGTCGATCCGGAACCCTGATGGCCCCCAGGAGCCGGCACGGCATCGTGAGCGCAGAGGCCGCCGCCGACCTCCAAGCCGTCACTCGCGCCGTCCGGGCCGCTCCTGCGGAACTCGCTCGGCTCCTCGACGCGACCGCCCGCGAGCAACTCTCGGGCGTCTGGGGTGAGGAACTCGGGAAGCGGCCCGCGAGCGGCGCGCAGCAGAAGTTCGTGCTCGCCGAGGCCGAGGCGATCCCGAACGCCGCCGGCCTCACCGTCACGACCGGCGACGACTGGGGGCACAACGCACCGTTGCCCCGGATCTACGAGTTCGGCACGAAGAACCGCGACAAGACCACGACCTACCGGCGCCGCATCCCCGGCACCCGACGCACCACGTCCGTGACCCGACGCACTCGCCGTCAGCTTCCCGAACGGCGGGCACAGGGCTGGATTGCGTACCCGGCCGCGAACGCGACCGGAGCCCGCGTGTTCCGCATGTGGGCCCAACTCGTGCACAAGGTCACCCACGACTGGATGGAGGGAAAGCTTGGCTGACATCACCGTCAACCTCCGCGCCGACCCGACCGCGTTCGACGCGGGCGTGAAGCAGGCCGAGCAGGCCATCGACGAGTGGGAGGCCTCCTCCGGTGACTCCGCCGAGGTCGTCGCACGCAAGCTCGAGGAGGTCATCCGTGCGGTCGTGAAGCTCGGCACCCAGTCGGGCAAGACCAAAGACGACATGGTTCGCGACCTGCGCAACTTCGGCCTGTCTGCCGAGGACGCCGAACGTGCAGTGCACGCCGTCTGGGATGAGATGGGTGAGGGGCAGCGCGCCGCCCGCGAGGTCGAGAAGGCCGCCACCGCGTACGAGGAAGTCGAAGAGAAGGCTGACGGTGCGGCCGACGCCGCGAAGGCGGTCGGTGACGAGTCGGAGAAGACCGGCACCAAGGTCGAATCCCTCGGCGATATCGCGAAGTCCGTGCTCGAGGGCGACTTCGGCGGCGCGGCCGAGTCCGCGATCGGTGCACTCTCCGCGCTCGGCCTGTTCGCCGGCGCGGGTGGCGCGCTCGCGGCCGCGATCGGCGAGGGCATCTCGGGCATCGTCGGCAACTGGGTCGAGTCGTGGGACGACGCCGCGAAGGAGTCTGAGCAGCGTGTGTCTCGCATGTTCGACGCGATGCTCGAGTCGGGCAACAAGTACCTCCAGGCCGACTTCATCTCGAAGGAAGTCGCCCGACTCGCCGACGACACCGATTCGTGGAACGAGGCGCAAAAGCGCGCGCAGGATACAGGCCTCGAAATCGGGACTGTGCTCCGCGCGATGGCGGGCGATCAGTCGGCGATCTCGGCAACTCAAGACGAGCTCAACCGGAAGCGGCAAGAAGAGCTCGACCTGATCGACCGGTCGAGCAAGGCCGGCGAGGAGCGCGCGGCGGCGATCGACGCCGTGAATCTGGAGTACGCAGAGACGACGGACTGGCTCCGACAGATTCAAGCTGACACCGACACTGCCGCTGAGAAGACGAAGGCCGTGCAGGGTGCCGTGGAGCAGGTCACCCGGAAGGAGGCCGAGAGCGCGCAGCGGGGCAAGGATGCGATCGCTGAGCGCGGGAAGGCGCTCGAGGAGTACTACAAGAAGGCCGCGAGCCCTCCTGAGGTTCGTGTCCCTGTCACCGCCGACACGTCTGCCGTTGACCGCGAGCTCGAGGCGCTCCGCCGGCGCGCGGCGAGCATCGACCTGACCGTGACGGTGAACCAGCGCCGTGGGACCCAGGTGATCTAATGGCGATCCTCACGAACGGCACCGACACCATCACCCCCGACCTCATCGACGGGTACGAGTCGACGAGCGAGGCGCGCAACGTCGTGCACCCGATCCTTGGCAGCGAGGACGTGGACGTTGTGCTTCGCCCCGCGACCCTCCCGACCGGGACGATGGTCCTCGTCATGGGCAACGAGGCGAGCGCCGCCGCCGCCGAGGACGCCCTCAGGGGCGCTCACGTGTGGAGCCTCGTCACCGACCGGGGCACTGTCGACATGTCGTTCATCGTCGCCGAGCGCATCACACGCACCCTCGACCGCGACACGCGCGACGTGTGGCTCGTCAGCTTCGGGTGGCAGGAGGTCGACGCGTGACGATCACCCGCGACGGCATCACGGCAACCCTCGACGGCACGACCGACCTCGGCCGCGTCGAGGGGCAGGCGACGCTCGATGAGTCGTGGGCTCCGCATGTGCAGGCCGAGCTCACGATCGCGCTGCCCGATGAGGCGACCCTGGAAGACCTCGACCCGCGCAGCGCGCACCGCGTCACGATCGCCGCGAGCGCGACCTACCCGGGCAGCTTCATCCCCGACCGATCGCGCAGCTTCGATCTGGGGCTCCGTGACCGGGTCATCGACCACGAGCGCGCCGAGGTGCGTCTCTCGCTGGCCTCGGATGAGGCGCTGCTCATGGATGACGTGCTCACCGACGACGAGCCCGACTACAGCGCGACCCTGAATCAGGCATCGCTCCGCACGATCGTCGATGGGATGCTCGACCGCATCGGCGCATCCCTCGAACCCGGGAGCGCGGACGCGACCTTCTACGTCCTCGAAGACGCGACCAACCTGAACCCGAACCCCTCGATCGAGACGAACACGACCGGCTACACCGCCGGTGGCTGCGCGATGACCCGAGCGGCAGCGACGTTCGGCACTGGGGCATGGGCGCTCCAGCTTGTCGGCAACGGCACGGCCGACAGCTTCGCGACGATCGGCTCGGGCTTGATGGGGATGCAGGCGGGCAGGCGATACACGCTCGCGGCGACAGGGCGAGTCGTGACTGCGCTGTCGGGTGTCGCCGACACGAACGGCCGCGAACGCGGTCTGTACGTGGCCGTAACAGCCGGGAGTACGACGACGTATCAGTCGGCGAAGCTGGCTAACGTCAACGGCACAACCGACCGCGTCTCGATCACATTCGACGTGCCAGCCGGTGTCACTGGGATCATTCTGCGCGCCTACCTCGGCCGTACTGCGGGAACGATCCAGTGGGACGACGTTACCCTCGTCGAAAACCGCGGTACCGTCGGCATCGACTACGAGGAATCCTTCAGCGGAGACACGGCCGACACGACCGACTACGGGTACACCTGGACGGGCACCCCCAACGCGAGCACCAGCGCCCGCATCGCGCTCGTCGACCGATCGCCCGACCTGCTCGCCTGGCAGCCCGGAACCTCGGCGTGGAGCTTCTTGCAACCGTTGTTCCAGTCGGTCGGGCTCCGCCTCTTCTGCGACGAGCAGCGGAAGTGGTGGCTCGTGGACGGCTCCACGTTCGTCGCTGACGGCGTGCTGCAACTCACGATGCCGGGGAACCTCCACACCGCGACCGACACGACGAGCCGGGACGTTGAATGGCACGACGCGGCGGTCGTCCGCTACCGCTGGCGGGCACCTGACGGCACACAGCAGGAGCGCATCGACTCCTACGCCCCGCCCGGCTACACGAAGGTCAGGCTCTTCGAGCTCGAGCGCGCCTATCCTGGCCCCGGCTTCGCCGCCTACGCCGTCAAGCGGGCCGAAGGACGCGGCCGCACCGTCGACCTCGACGCCCTCGCCGACCTCACCGTGAAGCCCTCCCAGGTGCTCCGCGTGAACCTTCCCGACACCCCGGCCCTGCTCGGCGTCGTGCGCGCCGTCGTCTACGACCTCACGGCCGGCGCGATGCGCGTCGCTTCGCGTGGCCTCACCGACGTTCCCGACGGCTCGTGGCTCGTGCTCGGCTTCGCATCCGATGAGACCTTCGCCGACCTCGCCGCCGACACACTCACGATCCTGGAGGACATCACCCCATGAGCGACCCCGTATGGTTCCCGACCGCCGGCGACGACGCAGCGTCGGCAGGCATGGACACAATGACCGGCCTGGAGAAGCGCAAGGACGTGTGGCGGTGGATCAACCACGCCCTCGACTACATCGCCCAGCGCACGAGCGCGATCCTCAGCATCGCGATGGGCGGCACCGGCGCCAGCACCGCGGCAGGCGCGCGCACGAACCTCGACGTGCCGAGCACTGGCGACCTCACCGCCGGGCTCGCCGGAAAGGCGAACACTTCGCACACGCACTCGTACCCGCAGATCGGCCCCGGCGCGATCAACAACGGCGGCTTCGGGCTCACGGTGGGCGCCGCGAACATCACCGGGAATCTCACCAACTTGCCCGGCCGGAACACGCCGGTCACATCCTCCTACGTGTCTGCCTACTTCAACGCCGACGGGCGGCTCGGCGCCGATCCCTCCGCCGCGCGGTTCAAGCAAGACATCGACGCGCACGGGTACACCCTCGACCAGCTACTCGCGATCAACATCGTCACCTACCGGCTCCGTGCCGCCGTCGACGAGCTCGGCGACGAAGCGGACACCCTCGTCGGTGTCATCGCCGAGCAGCTGGTCGACGCGGGCCTCGCCGAGTTCGTGAACTTCGACCCGGACGGCGAACCATTCAACGTCGCCTACGAGCGACTCGCGCTCGTCGCGATCGGCGCGCTCCAAGACCTCGCGCGCCGATTCGACGATTTCGAGGCCCGCCTCTCCGCCCTCGAAGGAGCAGCATGACGTACGAGAACGTGAACCGGTTCGTCGTCATCCTCGCGGACGACCGCGACCCCGACGTCTCATGGCAGCACCACCTCGACCGCGGCTCGGCCGGCGGTGTCGACTGCGTCGCCCCGATGCGCACCCCGGTCTACGCGCCCACCGACGGGCGACTCGACTCGGCATGGCTCGGAACCGGCGGCCTCACCGCCCGACTCTGGCAGGCGGGAGGCTGGCGTGACGAGTTCATGCACATGGACCAGGTCGCCATCGCCGGCGACGTGAAGCAGGGCGACCTCATCGGCTATTCGGGTCGCTCGGGCGGCGACTACGCGCCGCACGTGCACTGGCACCGAGTCGACTCGAAGGGCGCCCGCCGCAACCCCTGGCACTACTTCAGCTCGTCGCCCGCCGGCGGCGACACCACCCCCATCAAGGACACCCCGCAGGAGGACACCATGCGCATCTACTCGAACACTGACGAGGGCGGGGCCTGTTACCTGTTCTTCGATACCGGCTGGCAGCACATCTCCGACCCGCAGGAGGCGAAGCATCTCGCGCTCATGCTCAACGGCACGCCAGCCGCCACGAAGGTCAACGGTTACCAGATCAACTGGTTGAAGAGTCGATGCGACCGCAACCGTGCCGCGCTCGTCAAGGCGCTCACGGCATGAGATTGGACGACCCCCAGATGAACAAGACGTTGATCACCCTCGGCTTCCTCATCCTTATCCTCGGCGCGATCGTCGGCGACATCGTGCTCTCGGTCGTCCGGCCCGAGGCGCTCGACACGTTCAACGGCTCGGTCGTGACGATCCTCGGCGTCGGCACCGCGGCCGTCGTCACCTTCTACGGACTCGGCACGCAGGGGGAGAAGCTCAAGAAGATCGAGTCGAACACGAACGGCACCCTCTCGACCCTCGTCGAGGAGAACAAGCGCCTCACGTTGCTCCTGCAGGAGCGAGGCGTCGACACGACCGAGATCCAGGTGCAGCACTCGGCCGACGACCCGGGCAGGCACGTCGCATGATCAGGCGGCAGGCCGTCCCCATCTGGCGTGGGCGGCCTGCCGCGTCGTGCCGGTTGCCCTGGCGATACCGGCCCACGAGACGCCCCGGGCGCGCTGACCCTCGACGGCGGTCGCGATTGCCTGATCGAGTTCCTCTCGGAGTTCGATCAGGGTCGCGAGCTCGGGCTCGTCGGCGTCAGCCACACGGCGGGCGGCGGCGCGCAGCATGCGCCGCACCATGCTCAGAAACTCCGTCGTCTCGACCATCAGTGCATCGCCACCGTTCGCGATTCCAGTGTCAAGGGGTCCTTGACAAGCGGGTCGCCGGATCGCGACGCGCCCTCGACGATGCGGCGCAGCCGGCCGTCGGGCTGAGCGACGTACACGCGCACCATGTTGAGGTTCGCCCACCCCATGAGGTCGGCGACCGCGTACGGGTCGCCGTCTGCGAGCACCCAGAACCGGGTAGCGGCGCGATGCCGAAGCTTGTGCATCGTGTAGTCCCCGGCGAGTAGCCGGCCGACCCGCTTCCCGAGCCACCGCGGCGAGACATGCCCGCCGTCCTCGCCCGGGAACAGGAACCCCGGCCCCCGTTCGAGGAGCGCTCGCGCCATTGGCCGGGTGAGAGGCACCGTGCGAAGCTTGCCGCCCTTGCCGTGCACGATCAGGTCATGCCCGAGGAGGGTCGGCACGATGTCGTTCGAGTGGATGCCGGCGACCTCGGCTCGGCGGAGGCCGTGCTCGGCGGCGAGGTCGATCCAGAGCGCTTCGTCGGCGTCGGCCCGGATCAGCGCTTCGAGGTAGACCCGGTCGGGCACCGGTCGCGGCATCGGCTCGGCGGGTCGCAGCGGCACGAGCTCGTCAGCGGGGGATGCCTCGACGTGCCCACGGCGCACGGCCCACGCGTAGAAGCCGGCTATGCCCGCTGAGCGGGAGCGGCGCGTCTCACGCGCCCACTCTTGGGCGCCGAGGTAGTCGGTCAGGCCGTCGGCGTCGAGCGCCCACGGGCCGACCTCGACGCGGCGGGCGAGGTGCTGCAACTGCTCGCGGCGAGCCCGCACGGTCGTCGCCGAGCGGCCGACGGAGCGGAGGTACGCGAGGTAGGCGTCGATCGCCGACGCCCAATCATCCGAGATACACATGAGCGGCATCCTCAGCCGCGAAGCGGAGAGTCGCTGTCAGGATGCCCCGGGCACCGGCTCGCGAGTTCGTCGACGATGCTCAGCAGCGGCACGCCGCACCGCTCGCAATGCCCGCACGGGGCGAGTCGATGCACACCGTCGGCACATGCCTCGAACCAGATAACCCAATCGCGAACGGCCGGCTCCGGGGCGGCGGTCGGATCAAAGAACCGGCACGTCGAGTTACGGCATCCCGTCGCGCCCCACAGCGTCGAGTGACATCCGACGCACTCGGCGCGGCGCTCGAACGCGTACCGTTGGGCGAGGCAGTAGCCCGAGAGATACCCGGACGGCGACCCGTGCACTTCCTGGAACTCCCACGCGTTGCGCTCGACCTCGCCGCACCAGGGGCACCGCATCTCCAGGCACTCGGCGATGTGGTCGAGGTCGGCCCGGTCGAACCGCTCGTGTCGCCCGCACGGGAGCATCTGCCGCGCTCGAGGCGGCAGGATGTCGCCGGTCGCGAGGTCGACGTCGAACAGGGTTGGCCCGCTCACGCCGCAGCCTCAGAGACGAACTCGGCATGCTCCAGTACGGGGCGTCGCTTGCCAGCGACCGTCCGCGCGCACGGCGAGCACGTCACGTAGCAGCACCACAGCAGCCAGTTCGCCCGAACCCACGACCCCGCCCGGATCGGCTGCCGGCACATGCTGCAAAGCTCGATCTCTTCGCTCGGGGTATCGGGCGGGTACACGAGGCGGAGACGCTCAGCCACGACGAGTTACCATCGACTGAATCGTCAGCGCCAGCCACAGCATCGCGACGAGCCCGATCGGCTCCGGATCAGAAGGTTGGGGGTTCGAGTCCCTCCGGGCGCGCACTGCATCTGCAGAACGAACTGTGTTGAGACAGTAGCGAAAGCCCCGGCCGATGGCCGGGGCTTTCTGCATACCCGCCCGCTCGCCCGCCGCTGTGAATCGGCTGAGGATCGTTCGGTTCGCGCCGCATCGGGCTTGCTGTCGTGTCGGGGGCGGCGGTTAGGCTCGGGACATCTGATTCCCGGATTCGAGAGTCGGGTGAGGGGAATGCGCGCCGGCCGAGGCCTGCCAACGTCATCCCGGGGGATTCGCGTCACTGGCCTCTCCTCCGGCGCAGCCGGTCGTCACGAGCACGACCGGCGCTGGGCGCTGCTCGGGGATCTGCTCGCGGTGTCGCGCCCGGGCCACTCGCTCGCCGCACTGCGGCGGCTGCTCGCGCTGCTCATCGGCATCGGCGCCGCCACCGCGTTCGCCGCTGCCCCGCCCCGGCTCCTGTCGGTGCGGACCGAGGTGCCGATCGAGTGGGCGCTGCCGGGTGCGGTCGGCGGCGTCGGCATCGCGGTGCTGCTGTTGTCGGCGTCGGCGTCGCAGGACGCGGTGGCGCGGGTCGCCGCGAGCGGTCTGCCGACCCTTCCGAACCGGGTGCGGGCGATCTCGAACGGCGCGGTCTGGGCGGGTATCGCGATGCTCGCGGTGGCGTACACGGCCCCGGCGTTCGCGGCGTGGCCCGGTGGGGCGCCCGCGGTCGGGCTGATCCTCGGCAGCGGACTCGGCGTGCTGACGGCGCGGCTGCACCGTGTGGCGCTGGCGCACGAGTCGTACCGCACCTTCAACCTCGTGGCGATGCTGCTGGCGATCGGCAGCCTGGCGAGCATGTCCATCACCCCGACCGGGGAGTGGTGGACCGTCAACTTCTCGACGCTCGGCACCTCCGACGACCTCGCCGCGGCGTACTTCAACGTCGCCATCGTCGTCGCGGGGCTCGGCATGGCGAGCCTTGCGCCCGTGCTGAGCCGTGATCTTGCCGAGCGCAGGTTCGCGCCGCGCCCGAGCGGGGTGCTGGTGCTGCGCGGCCTCATCGTGGTGATCGGGCTGAGTCTCGCGGGCGTCGGTCTGGTGCCGATCGATCGCGACCCGACGGTGCACAACGTGTTCGCCTGTGCGGCGGCCGCGGCATTCGCGATCGCGACCATCGGCATGGCGTGGTGGGTGCGGCGGCCGCCGAAGCGGTTCCTCGTGTGGTCGTATGCGTCGCTGGCGATCGAGATCGCGGCGATGGTCGGGTACGACGGCCTCGACCTGTTCAACCTCACGGTCTTCGAGATCGTCGCCTTCTCGCTCGTCTTCGCCTGGCTGATCGCGATGGTCGCCACGACCGCGGGGCATCCGCGATCGGGTCGACGGTCGGTTCGGCGCAGCAGTCGCGGTCGTGCCGCCCGGCGAGATTCGGTGCACCGGATGACACGACGCACGGTCGTCGGTCGCCAGGCGCTCGCCGTCCGACGGACACGACCGTCGCCCCGCGAGCATGCCGCGGTGCGCCGGCGACGGATCGTCCGGTCGCGAGGGCGCCGCACGCGCCGCGCGCCCGCCGAGGAGCCTCCTGATCGACGCGCGCGGCCGACGGGTCGGGCAGGATGAGGGAACGGGTCCGTGCCGACCGCAGGCCGCCGAGGGGGAACGACATGAGCGACATCGTCCGCAACGACGAACGACACCGGTACGAGCTGCGGGTCGACGGCGACCGTGCCGGCTTCGCGGTGTTCCGCGAGGAGCCCGGGCGCATCGTCTTCACCCACACGGTGGTGCTGCCGGCCTACGAGGGTCGTGGGCTCGGCGGGCGCCTCGCGAAGTTCGCGCTCGATGACGCGGTGGCCCGCGGGCTCGAGATCGTGCCCGAGTGCCCGTTCATCGCCGCCTATCTGCGCCGGCATCCCGAGTACGCCGACTCGGTCGTCGGCGCGTCGCCCGCGGAGTGACGCGGCTCGCCCCCTCAATGGGGGCGATCGAGGTGAGCCCCGCTCGGATTAAGATCTGAACCAACCCGAGTCGACCCGATCGGCCGCACCGCTTCGCGCGGAGTGCTCGTCGTGATCTCGATCACGACGACCGGGATCTGGCTCGCCGGGCTCAGTTCGGGTCGCCCGGCGAGGTGGCCTCCTTGCGAGGCCGCGGCGGAGCGGGAGGTAGGGTTCCCGCTCCGCCGTCTCGTGCGCGTCGGAGCCGTGCCCCGATGGTGCGTCGACGCGACCGCGCGCGGATCACCGGGCGGCTCGTGGAGCGCCTGGCAGGCGCGCCTCAGTTCGTGTCGCCGGCGACCGAGCTGCGGAGGCGATCGCAGAGCTCCGCCAACGTCGTGAGGTCATCGTCGTCGAGCGCGCCGCCCACGTGCCGGGTGATGGCATCCATGTGCGAGACGGCGACGCCCCGGAACAGTTCGAACCCCTCGGGTGTGATGGCGACGATGGTGCCGCGCCCGTCGGTCGGGTCATCCGTCTTGCGCACCAGGCCGCGCGCGGCCAACCGGTCGACCAGCCGGCTGACGCTGGGCTGGGTGATGAGCACCGTGCGGTTCAGATCGCGAAGTCGCAGTTGCCGGCCGGGTGCGCGCGTGATGTTGAACAGCACGTCGTACTCGTTCAGCGAGATGCGGTCGGATGGGAACTCCGCCGCCAACGCACGCATCACGGTGACCTGCGCGCGGAACAGCGATTCCCACGCAGTGACGGTGCGGGCGCGTTCGGACACATGACCCCCTCGAAGACCAGCGGGCTTTCGCCCGATCGATGTCTCCCAGAATAGGGGCCGGACACGGTTGAGGGCCGGTCGTAGAGGCTGACGACCGGCCCTCTCCCTTGCACCAAGAGTGTCCTGCAATCACATTCCGCATCGGCCGCCACAGCAAACAGCCGATGCACTACCGAATATATAACAGATCGGTAACAGGCGCTAGTCGAACTGGAAGCGATTTCCGTGCGGCCGGAGGAAGGCGATCAGAAGACGTCGGGGCTGGGCGTCGAGGCCTGGCGGATCGAGACATCCGCGTGACGATCGAACCGGTAGCCGACGCCGCGCACGGTGCGCACGATGTCCTGGTAGTGGGCGAGCTTCGACCGCAGCCGGCGCACGTGCACGTCGATCGTGCGCTCGCTCGGCGCCTCCTCGTCGTCGGCCCACAGGCGCTCGATGAGCTCGTGCCGGTCGATCGTGCGACCCTCGCGCAGCACGAGGTACTGCAGCAGCTCGAACTCCTTGTAGGTGAGGCCGGCGGGCTCGGCGTCGAGCAGCACGCGCTTGCGCGAGATGTCGATGATCACGCCGTTCGGGTGCCGGTCGGTGTCGTCGTGACCGGTCTGCTCGCGCTGCTTCGCGAGCGCGGCCGGGTCCTGCAGGGCGAGGCGCACGACGTCGACGTCACGGCCGCCGGCGCCCTCGGGAGCGAGAGCGACCGCGGCGTACGTCTCGGCCGACGGCGCGACCTCGGCGGTCAGCTTGCGCAGCGCCTCGACGATGCGGTGCAGCGTGGTGCCGTCGGCGACGGCCTTGGCCTCGTCGATGCCGACGTACAGCACGAAGCCGCGGGCCTCGGTGCCGTCGGGCACGGCGCGGACGCGGGGTGCGGCGGGCTGCGCAGCGGCGGGCGCGGTCTGGGCGGGCGCCGCCTGCGCGGTCGAGACGCCGGCGATGCGGCGCAGGGCACCCGGCGCGACGGGCGTCGGGTTCGAGACGGTGGGAGCGGTGCGGATCGGAGCGAGCGCGAGAGACATGACGGAAGTCCTAACGGAGGGTGCGTTGACCGGCCCCGAGCGGCGGGGCCGAGAACGAATGGCCGGCGGTGGCCTGGCGAACCTGAGTCGGTTCAGAACCTGAGCGGTTCAACGGAGCCCGGCGACCTGGATGTGGTCGGCGGCGGGACTCGGCGGGAGGGGTCGCGGGTCAGCGGCACATTCGACAACACATCGACGCGCGCGCCGGCATCATCATGCCGGTCGTCCTGAGAGCCTCGGCGGCGATCAGGGTGCGTGCGTTGTCAGTCATGGGCGTCAGTAAAACCGAGTCGCGCGGGTGTGTCAATTCATGACGCCCCGATGACGCCGAGTGACGTCGCACGCGGTGCGCGATGGGTCGCGGCATCCGGAAGGATCCCCTCGAAGGATGCCACCCTTCGCAGCATCTTCGTCAGTAGGTCAATTTGAAGAATCTTCTCGCTTCGTTTCGCGGCACGGCGTGTCGAGGGTTGAAGGATCTTCGCCGCCGCCGGGGCCGACCCGCGCTTATACCGTGCCGTAGAGCCGGTCGCCCGCGTCGCCGAGGCCCGGCACGATGTACCCGTGCTCGTTCAGCCGCTCATCGACGGCACCGACGACGATCGACACATCGAGCCCGTGCAGCGCCTGTTCGACCGCCGCGAGCCCCTCGGGCGCGGCGAGGATGCAGATGGCCGTGACATCCGTCGCCCCGCGGTCGAGGAGGAACCTGATCGCCGCGCTCAGCGACCCGCCCGTGGCCAGCATCGGGTCGAGCACGAAGCATTGCCGATCGCTCAGGTCGTCGGGCAGCCGCTCGGCGTACGTGGTCGGCTGCAGAGTCTCCTCGTTGCGCGCCATGCCGAGGAACCCCACCTCGGCGCTCGGCAGCAGCTTGACCATGCCCTCGAGCATGCCCAGGCCCGCCCGCAGGATCGGCACGATGAGCGGCTTCGGATCGGCGATGCGCACCCCCGTGGTCGGCGCGACCGGGGTGACGATGTCGACCGGCTCGACTCGCACGTTGCGCGTGCCCTCGTACGCGAGCAGCGTCATCAGCTCCTCGACGAGCGACCGGAACACCGGCGACGGGGTCTTCACGTCGCGGAGCACCGTCAACTTGTGCGTGATCAGCGGGTGGTCGGCAACGTGGACTCGCATAGGCTCGAGTCTAGTTCGCGGGGCTGTCGGAATGAGGGGGCGGATGCATCGGAGCGAGCACCTCGATTGGATGCGCCGCGCGCTCGCCGAGGCGCGGCTCGCGTCCGACTCCGCCGACGTCCCGGTCGGGGCGATCGTGGTGGATGCCACGGGGTCGGTCATCGGCCGCGGACACAACGAGCGCGAGCTGCGCCACGACCCCACTGCGCACGCCGAGGTGCTCGCGATCCGCGAAGCGGCGGCGACGACGCAGGACTGGCAGCTGCCCGGCTGCACGCTCGTCGTCACCCTCGAGCCGTGCGTGATGTGCGCCGGTGCGATCCTCGCCGCCCGCATCCCCACCGTCGTGTTCGGAGCGTGGGACGAGAAGGCCGGCGCTGCCGGCAGCGTCTACGACGTGCTGCGCGACCGTCGCCTCAACCACCGCGCCGAGGTGTTCGGGGGAGTGGACGCCGAGGCATCCGCCGCCCTGCTGCTCGACTTCTTCCAGGCCCGCCGCACCTGACCAAACCCCTCCCGCCCGCACTGTACGCAATTCAGGTACGGAGTCGGCGTGTCCGCCCGACACGCTGTACGCCGTGGCGCGACACGCACTCCGCTCCTGAATTGCGTTCCCCGCGTTCGGGAACTGGGTTGCCCGTCGCGGGGGCTACTCGACCGGGGAGGACGCGCGGGGCGGCGCGATGCCGTCGAGGTACTCGTTCAGCAGTGCGGCCGATGCGGCGGCCGCACGCGGGCCTTCGGCCGCCTGGGCGTCGAGCATGCGCTCGCGAGTCCAGCCGTAGGCGGGCAGTTCGTCGCCCCACGCGGCGAGCCAGTCGGCATGGATGCGCTCGTCGACCTCGGGATGGAACTGCACCGCGAGCAGCCAGTCGCCCCGGCGGTACGCCTGGTTCGGGTACTGCGCGCTCGACGCCAGCAGTTCCACGCCCTCGGGCAGCTCGTAGTGGTCGCCGTGCCACTGCACGGTCGGCACGCCCGCGAAGTGGCGCACCGGCGAGTCGGCGCCGGCGTCGGTCGGCGTGACCTCGAGCCATCCGACCTCTTTGCGTTCGCCGCGGTAGACCCGAGCACCGAGCGTCGCCGCGATGAGCTGCGCGCCCAAGCACACCCCGAACACGGGCGCCTCGGCCGCGATGCGCGAACGCAGCAGCGCGATCTCGTCGGCGAGGTAGGGGTGGCGGTCGGTGTCGTACGCGGCCTCCTCGCCGCCGAGCACGACGACCAGGTCGGGGGCGAGGGCGTCGAGCTGCGAGACATCCGTCTGCGGGGTGTCGACCACCCGCACGTCGAAGCCGCGCCCGCGCAGCACGGGCTCGAGGTTGCCGAGCCCGATCGCAGGGTCGTGTCGCAGCACGAGCGCGACCGGCGCACCCGCGCCTGCGCTCACTCGAGACCCTTGATGACGATCGCGTCGGTGGGCGGGGCCGCCTGGTTCGGGTCGACGTACACGTCGGGCTCGATGTAGATGACGCGGGCTGCCGGCACCGCCGCGCGGATGCGCTGTTCGATCACGTTCGTGGCCGCCGCGACCTCGAGCAGCGGCTGGTCGGCCACGAACCCGACCTTCGCCGCCACGAGCAGCTCGTCGGGGCCGAGGTAGAGGGTCTTCATGTGGATGAGCCGCTCGATCTCGGGGCCGTCGACGATCGCCCGTTCGATGGCCGCGGCATCCTCCTCGTTGGCGCCCTCGCCGACCAGTAGGCTCTTGGTCTCGACGCCGAGCACGATCGCGACGAGCACCAGCAGCGTGCCGATCATGAGGGTTCCGACGGCGTCGAACACCGAGTTGCCGGTGATGACGGTGAGGCCGACGCCGAGCAGGGCGAACACGAGGCCGGTGAGCGCCGCGACGTCTTCGAGCAGCACGACGGGAAGCTCGGGCGCCTTCGCGCGGCGCACGAACTGCACCCAGTTCTGCTTGCCGCGCACGTGGTTCGACTCCTTCACCGCGGTGCGCAGCGAGAACGACTCGAGCACGATAGCGATGGCGAGCACCAGCAGCGGCAGCCAGGCGTTCTCGAGCTCGTGCGGGTGGGTGAGCTTGTCGACGCCCTCGTAGATCGAGAACACGCCGCCGACCGAGAACAGGATGATCGCCACGACGAACGCGTACACGTACCGCTCGCGGCCGTAGCCGAACGGGTGCTCCTTGTCGGCGGCGCGGGCCGCGCGGCGACCGCCGAGCATGAGCAGCAGCTGGTTGCCCGAGTCGGCGACCGAGTGGATCGCCTCGGCCAGCATCGACGCCGACCCCGAGAAGAACCACGCGATGAACTTCGTGATCGCGATGCCCAGGTTCGCGAGGAAGGCCGCCACGATCGCTTTGGTGCCGCCGGATGCGCTCATGCGCCCAATCCTAGGATGGCTGCATGAGCGCCGTTGACCCCGTGACCCTGCCCCCGATCGCCTTCCTCGGAGCGGGCTCGATGGCCCGGGCCATCCTGTCGGGGCTGCTGCGACCCGAGGTCGACGCGCCCGACATCCGAGCCACGAATCGGTCGGCCGAGAAGGCCGCCTCGCTCGCCTCCGACGGGGTGGTCGCGTACGCGACCGAGACGGATGCCGCGGCGAACCGCCGCGCGGTCGCAGGCGCGAAGCTCGTCGTCGTGGCGGTCAAGCCGCATATGGTGCCCGACCTGCTGCGCGAGATCGCCGACGCGCTCGAACCCGGCGCGATCGTGGTGTCCGTCGCCGCCGGCGTCACCGTCGCCACCTTCGAACAGCTGCTTCCCGAGCACGTCGCCGTCGTGCGCACCATGCCGAACACGCCGGCGGTCGTCGGGCGGGCGGTCACGGGGGTGTCGGCCGGCACCCGGTCGACCGACGACGACGTCGCGCTCGTCGTCAGCCTGTTCGAGACGGTCGGCGAGGTGCTGGTCGTGCCCGAGTCGCAGCTCGACGCGCTGTCCACGATCTCGGGATCGGGGCCGGCGTACGTCTTCTTCCTGATCGAGCAGCTCACGGCGACCGCGATCGACCTGGGGTTCACGGCCGAGCAGGCGGCGCTGATGGTGCAGGGCACCTTCCGCGGAGCATCCGAACTGCTCGCCCACTCCGGCGAGGAGCCGGCCGAGCTGCGCCGCCGCGTGACCAGCCCGAAGGGCACCACCGAGCGGGCGATCGCGGTGCTCGACGAGGCATCCCTCAAGCAGACCTTCGACCGCGCGACGCAGGCCGCGCTCGCGCGGGCGCGCGAGCTCGCCGCGGGCGCATGAGCGGCGAGCCCGCTGGTACGTCGCTCGCTGAGCTTGTCGAAGCGGGTGCGGGTCCCTTCGACGGGCTCAGGGAGCCTGCGGGTGTCCCGCTCGCTGAGCTTGTCGAAGCGGGTGCGGGTCCCTTCGACGGGCTCAGGGAGCCTGCGGGTGTCCCGCTCGCTGAGCTTGTCGAAGCGGGTGCGGCTCCCTTCGACGGACTCAGGGAGCCTGCGGGTGTCCCGCTCGCTGAGCTTGTCGAAGCGGGTGCGGCTCCCTTCGACGGGCTCAGGGAGCCGGTGGGTACGTCGCTCGCTGAGCTTGTCGAAGCGGGTGCGGCTCCCTCCGACCGGGTCAGGGAGCTGCGGCTCGACGGCGAGCCCGCGTACGCCTGGCGCGGGGTCATGCTCGACGTGGCGCGGCGGTTCCGCCCGCTGCCCGAGCTGCGCCGGTTCGTCGACCTGCTCGCCGCGCACGGGCTGAACGTGCTGCAGCTGCACCTCACCGACGACCAGGGCTGGCGTATCGAGGTGCGCGCGTTCCCGCGACTCGCCGAGGTCGGCGGCCGGCGGTCGCAGACGCAGCTCGGGCACGGGCCGGATGCCACGCTCGACGGCGTGCCGCACACCGGGTGGTACACGCAGGCCGAACTGCGCGAGCTCGTCGCCTACGCGGCGGCCCGGGGCATCCGGATCGTCCCCGAGGTCGACCTGCCCGGGCACGCGACCGCGATCCTGGCGGCGTATCCCGAGCTCGGCGTCGGCGGCGCCGAGGCGGTGCGGGCTCGCGTGGCGGAGCCGTGGACGCGGTTCGGCGTCTCCGAGGAGGTGCTGAACGTCGAGGAGTCGACCGTGGCGTTCGCGTGCGCGGTGCTCGACGAGGTGTGCGACGTGTTCGATTCCGACGTGATCGGCATCGGCGGGGACGAGGTGCGCAAGGAGCGCTGGCGCGGCGACGCGCGCACGCAGCGGCTGATGCGCGAGCGCGGCCTCGTCGACGAGCGCGAGCTGCAGGCGTGGTTCCTCGGGCGGGTGGCCGCGCATCTCGCCGCCCGCGGACGCCGGGTGCTCGGGTGGGACGAGATGCTCGAGGGCGCGGATGCCTCGCACCTGCCCGGTGACGCGATCGTCGCCTCGTGGCGCGGGCCGGTGGGCGCCGAGCTCGGCGCCCGCCTCGGGCACGACGTCGTGCTCTGCCCCGACCTGTGGACCTACCTCGACTACCGGCAGTCGGATGATCCGCGCGAGCCGATCCCGGTCGGCACGGTGCTGGCGCTCGAGGACGTCGCGTCGTTCGATCCGCTCGCCGGGGCGTCGGCCGCGCTTCGTTCGCACGTCGTCGGGGTGCAGGCGAACGTGTGGTGCGAGCATCTCGACTCGCGCGAGCGGCTCGACTACGCGGTGTTCCCCCGGCTCGGGGCGTTCGCCGAGGTCGCTTGGAACGGCGGCCCGCTCGACTGGGACTCGTTCACCGAGCGGCTGCCCGGCTACCTCGCGTGGCTCGAGTCGCGCGGGGTCGACTTCCGCCCGCTCGACGGCCCGCGCCCCGACCAGCAGCGGCCCGGCGTGCCCGGCGTGCCGCGCGACCGGGCGTCGCGCCTCGCCGAACTCGCCCGCCTCACCGCCGACCTCCTCTGAGCACCCCGCCCCACCCCGCCCCACACCCCGCCCCGCCCAGCCCCGCCCCGCCCTGCACGCAATTCAGGTACGGAGGGCGTGTCGCGCCTCGGGCGACGGCGTGTCGCGACGACACGCCGACTCCTCTCCTGAATTGCGTTCCGGTGGTGGCGGAGTGCGTTCCGGTGGTGTCGACTTCTGGGGCGCGAGTTCGTCACCATGGTGTGACGAACCTCGTCACGGCCCCGCGGGGTGCTGACCAAGGAGTTGCCATGACCGATACGTACGCCTTCCTCATCCACGAGCCCGACTGGGACTCGGACGCGTTCCTCGGCGGCGGCGGGGTGCCCGGCGGGAACCCCGAGATGAACTTCCCCGAGCACAAGGCGTTCCAGGCGGCGGTCGCGAAGCTCGGCGCCCGCATCGTCGGAGCCGCCGCACTGCAGAACGCCCGATACGGCGGCCGGGTGACGCCGGGCTCGGGCGACCGCGCCGTCGACGACGCGGTCTACTCCGACGGGCCCTACCCCGACACGAGCGAGGTCGTCTCGGGGTTCTACCTCGTCGAGGTCGCCGACGAGGCGCAGGCTCGGCACATCGCCGCGCTCGTGCCGACCGGCGGCCACATCGAGTGGCGCAAGGTGTTCCCGACGCCGTGACCGATCCGATCGCCGACCTGGGCGAGGACTTCGTCGACGCCTGGCCGCGGATCGTGCGCTCGCTGGCCGCCTACACGGGCAGCCTCGACGACGCGCAGGAGTACGCGGCCGAGGCGATCGTGCGCGCCGTCGCCCGGGTCGGCCACGACGAGCGGCCGCTCGGGTCGCTCGCGGCCTGGTGCACCGCCGTGGGCAAGCGGGCGTGGATCGACGACCGGCGGCGCGCGGCCGTCGAGCAGCGCCACGCGGAACGTCTCGCGGGCGAGCTGCGCGGCGAAGCGGGTCGAGTGGATGTCTCGGACGAGGCATCCGTGCTCGACGCCCCGCTCGGCGACGCGCTCGACGACCGCGTGGCCCTCTTGTTCGTGGCCTGCGATCCCGCACTGACCGAGCAGGCCCGGCTCGTGCTCGCCCTGCGGGTGGTGTGCGGCCTGGACGTGGCGCGCATCGCCGCGCACCTCGGCGTGTCGCCGTCGACCGCGGCGGCGCGCCTCACCCGGGCCAAGCGCGCACTCGCCGAGGCGCGCGGTCGCTTCCACGTGCCCGAGGCGCCCGAACGCCGGGTTCGGCTGCCGGTCGTGCTGGCGAGCGTGGCCGGCATGTTCACCGTCGCGCACCGCGACATCCTCGACCCGCAGAGCGCGCTCGACGACCTGGGCCGGCAGGCGCTGTCGATCGCCGATGCGCTCGTCGCCGAGTACCCCGACGACGCCGAGGTGCGGGGGCTCCGCGCCGTCATCCGGCTCGGGCTCGCGCGTCGGCCCGGCCGGCTCGACGACCGCGGTGCGGCGATGCCCCTCGACGAGGTCGATCGGCACCGATGGGACCGACGCTTGATCGAGGCCGGACTCGACGACGCCGCGGCCGCGGCCGATCGCGGCGACGGGCGGTTCGTGCTCGAGGCCGCGATCGCCGGGCTGCACACGTCGGCGCCGAGCTTCGCCGAGACCGACTGGGATCGGGTGATCGCGTTCTACCTGGCGCTCGAACGCGTGTGGGGCTCGCCGTCGGTCACCGCGGGCCGGCTCGCCGCGGAACTGCACCGCAGCCTGCTCGCACCCGAGTCGGGCGAGCGCACCGCGTCGCTGCGCACGATCGAGCTCGAGCTGCGCCGACTCGCTCGCGGCTCCGCGCCGTACGCGGCACTCGACGCGAGCCTCGCGCTCGCCGACCTCGCGTGGCGCACCGGCCGCCGCGAGGAGGCCGCGACGGAGTACGCGCGCCTCGCGGACCTCGTGCCGACCGACCCGGTCCGCCGGTTCTGCCTGGCCCGCGCCGGTTCGCCCCCGCCGCCCGACGCCTGAGCGCGCGTCGCGTTCTTCGGGCGGGGTCCGGCCCCTGAAGAAACCGGGGTGGAGGCGTCAGGAGCGGGCGAGAAGCGTCATGACCTCGAAGTGGGTGGTCTGCGGGAACATGTCGAAGACGCGCGCCCGCACCGGCCGCAGCGACGGCATCGCGGCCAGGTCGCGAGCCAGCGAGGCCGCGTTGCAGCTCGAATAGAGCACGTGCGACACGTCGGATGCCTCGAGCCAGCGTGCGAGCTCGGGCCCGATGCCGCGGCGGGGCGGGTTCACCACCACGAGCGCCGGCGCCTCGTGCGGCGCCGCGCCGAGCGCGAACGCGGTGGCGTCGCCCGCTTCGAACCGCACACGCTCGAGCGCGGCATCCGATCGGCTCAGCTCGGCGCTCGCGACCGCTTCGACGCTCGTCTCGATGCCCGTCACCCGCGCGCCGCCCGCGGTCGCGAGGTGCAGCGCGAAGCCGCCGACCCCCGAGTACAGGTCCCAGGCGGAGTCCGGCGCAAGGTCGCGGATCCAGTCGCGCGCCTCGGCGTACAGCGCCGCCGCGATCGCCGTGTTCGTCTGGAAGAAGCTCTGCGGGCGCAGGTGCATGGTCACGTCGTTGAGGCGCATCGGCAGCGTCTGCTGATCGGTGAGCATGATCTCGTGCTCGCCCTCGAGCACCGCCTTGTGCTCGGGCAGGATGTTCGCCGACACGACCCGTGCCTGCGGCAGCTCGGCCAGCAGTGCGGGCAGATGCTTGCGGATGCGGGCGACCGGCTCGGTCGAGCGCAGCACGAACCGGATCATCAGCTCGCCGTCGGGCGACTCGGTGACGATGAGGTGCTTCAGCTCGCCGCGGCGCGACGCGACCTCGTACGGCGCGATGCGGGCGAGCGCGATGAACCGCGCCAGCACCGGGAACGCCGCCCGGTGCCCGGGCGAGCAGATGCCGCACGCCTGCAGGTCGACGCCGTACCCGTCGGCGTCGAGGATGCCGATGGTCGGCGCATCCACGGTGCCGCCGACCACCATCTTCGCCTTGTTGCGGTAGTCGCGCTCGCCGGATGCCACGGGCGGATGCCACGTGCCGACGCCGAACGGCGCGAGCAGCTGCTCGGCGTGCCGCTGCTTGCCCGCCAGCTGCGCGTCGTACGGGTCGCCCATGAGCGAGCACGACCGGCACACGCCGGCGTCGAAGTACGCGCAGTCCACCGTTCCAGGGTAGGCGCCGCCACGTTCTCGGAGATCTGCGCAACCGCGGATCAGACGAGGGGGCCGGCTCCGATCCGACGCGGATCTCCGAACGCACGGTGAGCGCGCAGCCCGGGCGTAGGCTCGGCGCATGCGTCCGAACGACCTGCACGCCGGCACCCCGGTGCGCGTGCGCGTCACGAAGTGGGACGGCTCACCGCACTGGGCGTTCGACGGCATCTGGCTCGGCGCCGACCGGCACGGCGACTGGCTCGGATTCCCGCCGGGCACGAGCTATGCCCGCCCCGGCAAGTCGTTCGTCGCCGACTGGCCGGCGGTCGGGATGTTCCCGCGTGCCGGCTGGGCCCCCGCGTTCAACGACGGCCATCCGCGCGGACTCGGCATCTACATCGACCTCGCCAGCGTGCCCGAGTGGCGGTTCGACGTCGGCACCGACGGGCACGGCGTCTGGACGATCACGTACATCGACCTCGACCTGGACGTCGTCGAGCGCGCCGGCGCGCCCGCGTACATCGACGACGAGGACGAGTTCGCCGACCACGCCGTCGCGTTCGGGTACCCGGCCGAGGTGGTCGCGCGCGTGCGAGCGGACGCCGACGCGGTGCTCGCCGCGGTGCGCCGGCGCGAGCCGCCGTTCGACGGCGCGACGGCGGCGGGCTGGCTCGCTCGACTGCGCGCCCTCGCGGGGGAGTCGACCACGGCCGAGTGACCCGCCGCCCGCTACGCTCGGCTCGTGCCCGCACTCGACGTCATCGGCCTGCTGCTCGAGGTGCTGAGCTGGGTCGGCCTCGGAGCCGGCGCGGTGCTGGGGATCGCGTGGATCGCGGCGCGCAGTGCCGACGGCGGGTGGCGCGAGGTCGAGGTCGTGGTCGTGCCCGGGATCGGGCAGGATGCTCCGGTCGCACGCTGGTTCGCGGGCGACGAACTGCACGAGCGCCCGCTCGAGGACGACGAGCTGGCGAAGCTCGAGGCGGTCGGTGACGACGCGGTCGCCTGGGCCAGCGGCGGGCGGCTGCGGTTCGAGCGTCGCAGCCACGCGGCGAGGGTGCTGGGTCTGCTCGCCCTCATCCTGCTCGCCGTCGGCGCGGTGGCGCTCGCCGCAGGGCTGATCCTGTCGCTCACGGTCGGCTGAGGCATCCGGGTCCGCGTCGGGCGGAGCATCCGGCCCTCAGGCCTCGCGCTCCGTCTCCCACTCGGCCAACAACTCGGGCATCTTCTGCTCGACGAACCGGTAGAACCGCGCCATGTCGCGCGCCCGCCGCGCACCGTGGTGCGCCTCGTCGCCGATGGCGTCCGCCGCGCGGTCGCCGAGGTCGGCGATCACGCCGTAGATCGAGCTCTTCGACACGAGTGCCGCGTACCACGCGTCGTCGAGGAACTCCCAGCGGTCGCGGCGGCTGCCCGCCACCGGGACACGATGCAGGATGCCGAGCTGCTCGAGGTAGCGCACCGCCCCCGAGATGGCCGCCGCGCTCACCCCGACGCGCTCGCCGAGCTCGGAGGCGGTGAGGCCGCCGTCCTCGACGAGCAGGGCCATCAGCACCCGTGCGGGCATGCGCGGGAACCCGGCGGCGGTGAGCACCGCGGCCGACTGGTCGACCGCGGCCTTCAGCGCGCGTTCGTCTCGGGGCTGGCTGCGGGGCATCCGGGCCAGTCTCTCACCCGCCCGTCGCGAGTTCGCGACGGCGCATCGACCACACCGCGAGCCCGCCCGCGACCAGCCCGATGCCGAGCAGCCACCATCCGCCCGACCAGTCGGTGTCGTCGCCGGCGGGCACGGGCGAGTGCGCGAACGGCGAGAGGTCGACGATCCAGTCGGGCAGCCCGAGGATCGGCCCGCACAACCCGAGGATCGCGCCGAGCCCGACGAGCGCCCACCCGAGCGGGACGGTCGCCTGCGGCAGGTACGCGAAGACGAGCAGCGTGAGGCCGAGGAACACCAGGCAGGCGGGCAGTTGCGCGAGCGCGGCCTCGAGCACGTTCGGCACGAGCGCCTCGGCGTCGCTCGCGTTCACCGCGCCGACCAGCCCGGCGGCGGCGGAGGCGCCCAGCACGACGACGATCACGATCACCCCGACGATCCAGTACTCGAGCAGCCAGCGCACCCGCGGCACGGGGGTGGCGAGCACGGGTTCGGCGGTGCCGTGCGCCTCCTCCTGGCGGGCGCGGATGCCCACCTGCACCGCGCAGCAGGCCGCGAGGATGCCGACCAGCCCGTAGAACGTCGCCACGAACGCCTGCTCGAGCGTCGCGTCGTCGCCGACCATCGCCTTCAGCGTCTCGGCGACCTGCGGGGTGCTGCCGGCGATCTCGCCGATGATCGACGACAGCGAGGTGGCGAGCAGGCCCGTCGCGATGCCGCCGACGGCCCAGGCGGCCAGGATCGACGTGTTCAGCCGCCACGCCAGCCCGAACGAACTCGACAGGCCGGCCCGCGCGTCGGCGCGCCCGACCCGACCGGGCAGCAGGCTCGCCCCCTGATCGCGCACCGACTGCAACCCGAACACGCCCGCGACGACGAGCACCGCGAACCCGACCGGTACGAGCAGCGGTGCGAGATCGTTCTCGACGAACGCGCCGGTGAACTGCCCGTACCCGATCGGCGACAGCCAGGTCGGCCAGGCCGGCGTCAGGTGCAGCAGGTCGTCGGACGGCGTGCCGGCGGCGTCGCCGATGCCGCGCAGCAGGTAGGCGGCGAGCACGAACGCCACCGACAGGCTGTTCGCGCCCCGGGAGGTGCGGAACAGCTGCGCGGCGAACAACCCGAACGCGAGGAACGCGATGCCCGGCGCGGCGATCGCCGCCCCGGTCACGAGCGAGCCCGTGGCATCCAGCCCGTTGCCGATGAACGCGAGCGCGATCGCGAGGCCCAGCGCCAGGTTGGCGAGCACCCCGTGCGCGACCGTCGCGACGGTCGGCAGCACCCGCCCGGCGGGCGTGGCCGAGACCAGCTCGGTGCGGCCCTGTTCCTCCTCCATGCGGGTGTGCCGCACGGCGAGGAACGTGCTCATCAGGCCGCCCATGAGCGCCAGCCAGGCGTAGATCAGGAAGAACGCGAACGCGCCGTCGTCGACGCCGTTCGGCGTGCCGCGGAAGATCAGGATGGTGCGGGTCGCGATCGCGACGGCCAGGATGTCACGGCGATCGTCCTCCGAACCGTACGTGTCGAACACCGCGGCGACCGACGCGTAGGCCAGCAGCGCCGTGCCGATGATCCACAGTGCGAGTTGCAGCCGGTCGCGGCGGATGCGCTGCCGCAGCAGCACGAGGAAGGTGCTCACGCGCGGGCCCCCGCCCGGTCGGCCGGGGCCGCCGCCTCGTCGGCGGCGATCTCGTCGCCGTAGTGCCTGAGGAACAGCTCCTCGAGCGAGGGCGGCGCGATCGTGAGCCCCGTCACGCCGAGCCGCCCGAGTTCGGGCAGCGTGCCCGACACCTCGTCGGAGTCGACGGTGAAGCTCACCCGCCCGTGATCGACGCGCACGTCGTGGGCGCTGCCGAGTCCGGCGAGCGCGTCGGGCGCGACGTCGTCGGCGGCGAACGAGATCTCGGTGCGGGTGAGGTGTCGCAGGTCGGCGAGGGTGCCCGACTCGACGATGCGGCCGGCGCGGATGATGCTGACCCGGTCGCAGAGCTCTTCCACCTCGCTCAGGATGTGGCTCGACAGCAACACGGTGGCGCCCGCCTCGGCGACCCGGTCGACCTCGCGGGCGAACACCTGCGCCATCAGCGGGTCGAGCCCGCTCGTCGGCTCGTCGAGGATGTACAGGTCGGCGGGCGTCGCGAACGCGGCGATGAGCGCGACCTTCTGCCGGTTGCCCTTCGAGTAGGCGCGGCCCTTCTTGCGCGGGTCGAACTCGAACGCGTCGGCGAGGGCGGCCTTGCGTTTCGCGTACGCGGCGCGGTCGGTCGCGCCGCCGCGCAGCCGGGAGAGCAGGTCGATGGCTTCGCCGCCGGTGAGGTTCGGCCAGAGGGCGACGTCGCCCGGCACGTAGGCGATGCGGCGGTGCAGGGCGGCCGCGTGGGTCCAGGGCTCCAGGTCGAAGACGGATGCTTCGCCCGACGTCGCCCGGGCGAGCCCGAGCAGGATGCGGATCGTGGTCGATTTGCCGGCCCCGTTCGGGCCGAGGAATCCGTGCACCGAGCCCTGGGCGACCTCGAGGTCGAGACCGTCGAGCGCGGTGGTGCGGCCGAAGCGCTTCACGAGCGCCGACGTGCGGATCACAGTGGTCATGAACGCGACGATACGCGCATTTCACAAATTTGTGAATACGGTGAACCGGGTTCCCTGAGCGTGTCGAAGGGAGGTTCCCTGAGCCTGTCGAAGGGAGGTTCCCTGAGCGGGTCGAAGGGAGGTGGGCTCGCTTCGACAGGCTCAGCGCGCTTCGACAGGCTCAGCGCGCTTCGACAGGCTCAGCGCGCTTCGACAGGCTCAGCGAGCTCAGCGGGCTTCGACAGGCTCAGCGGGCTTGGGTGGGCTCCGGAGCATCCGCCCTATTCGAGCGCAGCGAACTTCTCGATGTCGCTCTCGGTGCCGGTCACGATGATGAGGTCGTGGTTGGTGACCACGGTCTGCTCGGTGGCGTACGTGAAGGGCTTGCCGGGGCTCTTCACACCGACCACCGTGACGTGGTGCCGGGTGCGCACACCCGACTCGGTGAGGGTCTTGCCGCGGATCGGCTTCGGCGGGTACATCTTCACGAGGGCGAAGTCGTCGTCGAACTCGATGAAGTCGAGCATCCGCCCGCTGACCAGGTGCGCGGTGCGTTCGCCGGCCTCGCGTTCGGGGTAGATGACGTGGTTCGCGCCGATGCGCTCGAGGATCTTGCCGTGCGACGCCGAGATCGCCTTCGCCCAGATCTGCGGGATCTTCAGGTCGACGAGGTTCGCGGTGATGAGCACGGATGCCTCGACCGACGAGCCGACCGCGCACACCGCGATCGAGAAGTCCTGCGCGCCGATCTGCTTCAGCGCGTCGACCGACTTGGCGTCGGCGACGACCGCGTGCGTGACCCGGTCGGCCCACTTCTGCACGAGGTTCTCGTCGGTGTCGACGGCGAGCACCTCGCGGCCGAGGCGGTCGAGCTGACCGGCCGTGGCCGCGCCGAATCGCCCGAGTCCGATGACGAGCACCGGGGCGTCATGTCTGATGCGATCAACCAACGATGGGCCTCTCTTCCGGTCGTTTGTATAGCTGGCGACGCGTCGTCGCGGCGAGGGCGGCCGCGAGGGTGACCGTGCCGACGCGTCCGAAGAACATGGTGAACGCCATCACGTACACGCCCGCCGGCGGCAGGTCGGCGGTGAGCCCGGTCGAGAGTCCGCAGGTGGCGAACGCCGAGATGACGTCGAACAGCACGTAGTCGAACGGCTGCTTCGAGATCTGCAGGATCGCGATGGACGCCGCCGCGACGATCGTCGAGCCCCAGAGCACGACCGCGACCGACAGTCGCAGCATGTCGCGGGGGATGCGCCGCCCGAACGCCTCCATGGAGGGCGTGCCGCGCGCCTCCGCGAAGGCGGCCAGGAACAGCACGGCGAGCGTCGTGACCTTGATGCCGCCCGCGGTCGACGCCGACCCGCCGCCGACGAACATGAGCATGTCGGTGACGAGCTGACTCGACCCGTACAGGTCGTGCATGTTGACCGTCGCGAAGCCGCCCGAACGCGCCATCACCGACATGAACATCGACTGGAAGATCGTGGGCCCGGCGTCGAGCCGGCCGTAGGTCGCCGGATTGCCGTGCTCGAGCAGGATGTACATGCCCGCACCCGCGATGAACAGGATGACGGTCGTGGTGAGCGTGAGCTTCACGTGCAGGCTCCAGCGGCGCGGATGCCGCCACCCGCGCGCGAGCGCGAAGATCACGGGGAAGCCGAGGCTGCCGAGGAACACCCCGACCATCAGCCACGACTGCATCCAGTAGTCGTGCAGGAACGGCTCGAGCCCGCCCGGGTTCGGCATGAAGCCGGTGTTCGTGAACGCCATCGCCGAGTAGTAGAACGCGTACCAGATCGAGCGGAACGCGTCGTACCCCGCCGCGAACATGCTCGGGATCATCGCCACGGCGACCGTCGTCTCGATGACCAGGGCGCTGACCGCGACGGTGACGAGCAGCCCGCCCACCTCGCCGAGCCGTACGGCCTGCCGTTCGGACACCGGGCCCACGTGGATGCGCGACGGGTTGCTGTCGCTGGCCGCGAGCAGCTTCGCCCGCAGCCCGAGCCGCCGCGAGATGACCAGGCCGAGGGTGGTCGCGAGCGTCAGCACGCCGACGCCGCCGATGTTCACGCCGATGAACACGAGCGCGTTGCCGAACGGCGACCAGTACGTCGCCATGTCGACCGTCGACAGGCCGGTGACGCAGATCACCGAGACGGCGGTGAAGAACGCGTCGTGCAACGGCACGGTCGTGCCCACGCCGGAGCGCGCCACCGGCAGCGAGAACAGCAGCGTGAACAGCAGGATCAGGCCGGTGAACACGGTGATCGCGAACCGGGCGGGCGAGGTGCGTACGAAGGCGTCGACGGCGTCGCGCAGTCGCCCCAGCCGGCTCCGTTGGGGAGCCCGCAGTGCCGCAGATCCCCTCCGCCTCACGCGCTCCTCCAACCCGGTGTCCGCTGAACGCGTGTGTCATGGTACTCCCCGGTGCGAATGACTACCCTTGACCCATGGCGGACATCTTCGACGTGGTGGCGGACTCGACCCGGCGCGACATCCTCGCCGTGCTGCTCGATCGCGAGACGGACGCTCCGCACTCGGGCGGCGAGATCAGCGTCTCCGAGATCGTCGCCGTGCTGGGCGTGAGCCAGCCGACCGTGTCGAAGCACCTCAAGGTGCTGCGCGAGTCGGGCCTGGTCGCCGTGCGCGAGGAGGGTCAGCACCGGTACTACCGGCTCGACCGCGCGCCGCTGGAGGAGCTCGAGGACTGGCTGATCCCGTTCCTCGCGCAGGATGCGGCCGCGGACGCCGCGAAGCTCGCCTCCGCCGACGAGCTCGACGGCGCGCTGAACGACGAGCAGCTCGCGTTCGCGTCGAAGCTGGGCAAGGCGTTCGCCGAGACGGCGCACTCGGTCAGCTCGGTGGTCGCGCCGCTGCGCAAGGGCTGACGCGAGACCGCCGCGTCGTCGGCGCCCCCGCCGCGTCGTCAGGCGAGCCGTTTGATCATCTCGAGCTCGAGGCCGCCCGGTGCGAGCTCGTACTCGCGGCTGCGACCGGTGAACGAGAACCCGAGCTTCTCGTAGAACCGGATCGCCCGCGGGTTGTGCTCGTGCACCTCGAGCCGCAGGGTGTCGCCGTAGCCGCGCGCCCACGCCTCGATCGCCTCGAGCAGCGCGCGGGCCACTCCGGATGCCTCGCCGCGACGGTCGGCCGCGACGTACACGCCGACCAGCAGCGGCACGGATTCGCCCTGGGGGAGCCATCCGCCCATGTGCCCGACCCAGCGTTCGCCCTCGATCGCGACCACCGACGTCTGGCCGGGCGTCTCACCGCGGCGGGCGCGCTGGCGCCACTCGGGCTCCTCGACCTGCAGCGCGTGATCGAGCGTCTCGGCGTAGGCGAGCGGCGTGTCGCGCAGCATCTCGAGCCGCAGCGCGCGCACCGCCTGCCAGTCCTCTTCGCGGGTGGTGCGGATGACGAGTTCGTCGCGGAGCATCCTTCGAACCTAACCTGCTTCGCAGCACGGTGTCGTTGCCGCGATTCGTCCCGAAACGGGTGCGCGACGGCACCGGTCGGCGGATCCGGTAGACTGTGCGGAGGCTTTTCCGCCAACGGCCCGCGGCACGCGCCGCCGGGCCCGAATTTTCCAGTGAGGTTCTGATGGGTTCCGTCATCAAGAAGCGCCGCAAGCGCATGGCGAAGAAGAAGCACCGCAAGCTTCTTCGCAAGACGCGCCACCAGCGTCGCAACAAGAAGTAGGCTCGCGCCTGCTCCGCACTGAGCGCCGGATCCGTCCGGCGCTTTTTGCATGCCCGGATGCCTCGCGGCCCGCGCCGCCCGTTCGGGTTCGCCGGGGGCGCTCGCCGCGTACCCTGAGACGGTGACCGCACGCACCATCCGCCTCACCCTCGTCGGCAAGCCCGGCTGCCATCTCTGCGACGACGCGCGCGAGGTCGTCGCCGCCGTCCGCGGGGAGGTCGCCGCCACCCCCGCCGCGCCGACGATCGAGTACGACGAGGCGTCGATCCTCGACGATGCGGCGCTCGCGGAGCGGTTCGCGGAGGAGATCCCGGTGGTGCTCCTCGACGGCGAGGTGCACACGTACTGGCACGTCGACCCCGTGCGCCTGAAATCGGCTCTGCTGGGCTGACCCGCGCCGAGCCGTGCCACGCGGCGCGCCCCGTCAGCGGGCGCAGCGGAACCCGATGTGCGTCGTCGCGGTGTCGTCGGACTGCGGCGACCGGGCGGCCGGGCGGTAGCGCAGGCAGTAGTCGGGCGAGCAGAGGTGCGACCCGCCCTTGAGCACGCGGCGCCGCTCGCGATCGGCCGGGCCGGATGCCTCGCCGGCCGCGCCGCCGAGCAGGTCGCGCCGACCGCCGGCATCGACCGCCGCGTCGGCGAGCCCCGGCACGACGTGCCGCGGGGTGTACACGTCGGTCGTCCACTCCCACACGTTGCCCGTCATGTCGACCAGACCGTACCCGTTCGGCGGGAACGTGCCGACCGGCGACGGCCCGATCCACCCCGCCGCCCCGGTGTTCTCGGAGGGGAACCGCCCCTGCCACCGGTTCACCATCAGCCGGCCGCCCGGGAACTCCTCGTCGCCCCACGCGAACCGGGCGCCGTCGAGCCCGCCGCGCGCGGCGTACTCGAACTCCGCCTCGGTCGGCAGGCGGCGGCCCGCCCACGCGGCGTAGGTCGCGGCATCCTCGTAGGCGACCATGACGACCGGATGCCGCGGCCGCTCGTCGGCCGTCGGCCCGGGCCAGCCGGGCTCACGCCAGGTCGCGCCGGCGGCCCATCGCCACCACTGCGACCAGTCGCGCAGGTCGACCGGCCCGGCGGTCGGGGTGAAGACGAGGCCGCCGGGCACGAGGTCGGCGGGGTCGACGCCCGGGAAGTCGGCCGGGTCGAGGGCCCGCTCGGCGACCGTCACGTACCCGGTGTCGGCCACGAATGCGGCGAACTGCTCGTTCGT
Organism: Agromyces larvae; assembly: GCF_022811705.1. Lineage (NCBI taxonomy): Bacteria > Bacillati > Actinomycetota > Actinomycetes > Micrococcales > Microbacteriaceae > Agromyces > Agromyces larvae. The sequence continues at coordinate 3,479,649 of NZ_CP094528.1, forward strand.
CACCGGGTGCTGCTCGATCTCGAACGCCGCGACCTCGCGGACGTGCACGGGCGTCTCGTCGGCCGAGAACTCGGCCGAGCCCATGAGGAACCGCCCGGCGGGGATCGGCACCAGCGGGGTCAGGTCGACCATGCTCCGAGCCTACGTCGGCGGGTGCGGATCGGCGCCGGACGCGGCATCCGCCTCACCCCAGCCGACCCGCGCGAGCGACGCGCCTACGGTGCGAGGCGCGTCGGCCCGCGGAACAGGAACGTGACCTCGCGGATCGACGCCTCGCCGAGCATCAGCATGAGCACGCGCGCCAGGCCCATGCCGAATCCGCCGTGCGGCGGGATGCCGTACCGGAAGAAGTCGAGGTAGTGCGCGAGGCCCTCGAGCTCGAGCCCCTTCGCCTTCGCCTGCTCCTCGAGCACGGAGATGCGGTGCTCGCGCTGCGCGCCGGTCGTGATCTCGGTGCCGTTGTAGATGAGGTCGTAGCTCTTGGTGAGCCCGGTCTCGGGGTCGACCATGTGGTAGAACGGCCGGATGCCGGTGGGGTAGTCGGTCACGAACACGAAGTCGTGGCCGTACGTCTCCTTCACGTGCGCGGCGATCTGGCGCTCGCCCTCGGGGTCGAGGTCGCCGTCGGTGCGGGGGATCTCGTACCCGCGGGCCTGCACGATCTCGCGCGCCTCGGCGAGCGGGATGCGCGGGAACGGCAGCGCCGGCACGGTCAGCTCGATGCCGAACTGCTCGCGGATCTCGTCGCCGTGCTTTTCGACCACGGCCTCGAAGCCGGCGGCGAGCAGGTGCTCCTGCATGACCATGACGTCGTCGTGCGAGTCGATCCAGCTCATCTCGGCGTCGACCGAGATGAACTCGGTCGCGTGCCGCGACGTGAACGACGGGTCGGCGCGGAACACGGGCGAGATCTCGAAGATCTTGCCGAAGCCGGCCGCCTGCGCCATCTGCTTGAAGTGCTGCGGGCTCTGCGCGAGGTACGCGGTGCCGAGGTCGAAGTAGTCGAGCTGGAACAGCTCGGCGCGCGACTCCGACGGGCTCGACATGAGCTTCGGCGTGTGGATCTCGATGAAGCCGTTGTCGACCCACCAGGTGCGCCACGCGTGCTCGAGCGTCGTCTGGATGCGGAAGATCAGGTTGTGCTTGGGCTGGCGCAGGTCGAGGTAGCGCCAATCGAGCCGCTTGTCGAGCGACGAGTCGGCGGCGATGGGCGGCTCGGCGGGGGCCTCGGTCACGATCTCGAGCGAGCCGATCTTCACCTCGAGCCCGCCGAGCTTCACCCGCTCGTCGTGCTTGAGGTCACCGGTCACGCGCACGAACGAGCCGTGCGAGAGACCCGAGATCGCCTCGGTGAGCGCGAGGGCCGCGGCCGAGCCGGCGCCTTCGGCCGGGGCATCCTCGGCGAGCTCGCGCGTGGCGGGGTTCACCAGCTGCACCGCGCCCGACTCATCGCGGAGGATGACGAACTGCACCTTCTTCTGATCGCGGACGGTCTCGACCCATCCGGCGACGGTCACGGGGCCGTCGGTCTGGGCGGCGAGCTGCTTGACGAGGGTGCGGTCGGTCACGGACGACCATCCTACCCGCCCGGTTTCGCGCCCTGATCGGGGTGGACCCCGCTCACCGTTCACGGGCGCAACGGGTCGGGCGGCCGGGGCGGGTCAGGTCGTGGCCGGCGGGGCGGCGTTCCAGCGCAGGCGCGGCGCGGAGGTTCCGAACTCCTCGAGCACCGCGGCCGGGTCGGATGCCACGGGGAAGGTCGTGATGAGCCGGATGCCGCGACCGTCGTCGAGGCCGTAGGCGAGTGCCGCAGGCCGTCCCGGTGCGTCGGTTGCGGGCGACACGGCGACCACCGTGTCCACGCCGTCGACGCGCCGGGTGCGGCGGCGCGCGTCGGCGCGCGACAGCAGCTTCGAGGCATCCGCCGTGACCCGCTCGAGCAGCGTGCCCGGCCCCGCCCACGGATGGAACCGCTCGGGCGGCCCGCCGTAGGCGTCGGCGAGCTGCGCGCCGAGCCATCGCTCGCGCTTCAGACCCCACGGCGTCGGCACCGTCGACAGCAGGTAGCCGTAGACGTGCAGCAGGCCGGCGTTGCCGATCGGCCAGGCGGCGTCCTCGCCGAGCCCCGCGATCGCGTGCAGGCCGTCGAACGTGGTGCGGCGCAGCACCTCGCCGGCGTGCTCGTCGATCACGGTCGACCGGCCCCAGGCGTCGAACCGGCCCGAGGCCCGGTCGAGCGCGATCGACGACACGAGCCACGGCAGCAGTGCGAGCGCGCCGGGCAGATCGTCGGCGCCGGCGAGCTCGGCGGCGCGATCCAGGGCGGCGAGACGGTCGGCGGACATGCGGGGACGATACCGGATGGCCCGTCGCCCCTCGGCGAATTCGAAGGAATCGCCTCCGTAGACTGGAGCCCGTGCCGGCCGACCAGATCCATCTCGTGCGCCACGGCGAGGTGTTCAACCCGCAGGGCGTGCTCTACGGGCGACTCGAGGGGTACGGGCTGAGCGAGCTCGGCCACCGCATGGCGCAGGCCGCCGCCGACGACCTCCTCGCCCGCGAGCGGCCGGTCTCGGCGCTCGTGAGCTCGCCGCTGCAGCGCACTCGCCAATCGGCGGAGCCGATCGCCGCGGCATTCGGGCTCGAGACATCCATCGACGAGCGCCTCATCGAACCCGAGAACCGGTTCGAGGGCAAGCGCATGACCGGCCGCGACTCCGCGCTTCGCGACGTGCGCAACTGGGCGTACCTGATCAACCCGTGGGAGCCGAGCTGGGGCGAACCGTTCCGCTCGATCGCGACGCGCATGCTGCACGCCATCGAGGACGCCTGGTCGAGCGTCGACGGCGGCGACGTCGTGCTCGTCAGCCACCAGTTGCCGATCTGGATGGTGCACCGCCGGCTCGCCGGCAAGGGCCTCGCGCACGATCCGCGCCGGCGGCGTTGCGCGCTGTCGAGCATCACGACGCTCGAGCGGCGCCCTTCGACAGGCTCAGGGGGCCCTTCGACAGGCTCAGGGGGCCCTTCGACAGGCTCAGGGAGCCCTTCGACAGGCTCAGGGAGCCCTTCGACGGGCTCAGGGGGCCCTTCGACAGGCTCAGGGAGCCCTTCGACAGGCTCAGGGACCGGGCACCGTTTCGTCGAGGTCGGGTACGTCGACCCCGCGGCCGGGCTGGGTGCGCACGCGACCGACGTGGGGGCCGTGTGATGCACCGGATGCCTCGGAGCGGGTCTCGACTCGCTCGCTTCGCACGCTACGCGGCCGGCGGAGCCGTGCTCGCGCTGCTGCTGACCGGCTGCACGTCCGACCCGCTCGCCGACCAGTACCGCGAGGGCAGCGGCAAGAACTACATCGCGGGCGACGGCACGATCGCCGAGTTCGCGCCCGACTCCCGCGAGGAGCCGGTGTCGTTCGAGGGCGCGACCGTCGACGGCGGTTCCTTCGACTCGGCCGACGCGGCCGGCGAGGTCGTGGTCGTGAACTTCTGGTACGCGGGCTGCGCTCCCTGCCGCGTCGAGGCGCCGATCCTGCAGCGGGTGCACGAGCAGTACGGCGACGAAGTCGCCTTCGTCGGCGTCAACGTGCGCGACCAGGCCGGCACCGCGCGCCCCTTCGAGGAGGACTTCGGCATCACGTATCCGTCGATCCTCGACGTCGACGAGGGTCGGGTGCAGCTCGCGTTCGCGGGCAAGGTGCCCGCGGCGGCGGTGCCGACCACACTCGTGCTCGACCGCGACGGTCGGGTGGCGGCGCGCATCCTCGGTCAGGTGAAGGATGCCTCGATCCTCACGACGATCGTCGACGGCCTGCTCGACGAGGCCGCCTGATGGGCCCCGGCGAGCTCGTCTTCAGTGGGCAGTTGCTGGTCGCGATCCCGATCGCGCTGGCCGCGGGGCTGATCTCGTTCCTCTCGCCGTGCGTGCTGCCGCTCGTGCCCGGATACCTCGGGTACCTCGGCGGGTTCACGGATGCCTCGGCCGACGCCGCGGTCGAACGGCGCAACCGCCGGCGGCTGCTCGCGGGCGTCGCGCTGTTCGTCGCCGGGTTCACCGTCATCTTCCTCACCTACACGGTGCTCGCGGGGGTCGCCGGGGCGTGGCTGCGCACCTGGCAGGATCCGATCACCCGGGTGCTCGGCGTCGTGCTCATCGTCATGGGGCTGGTGTTCGTCGGGCAGTTCACGTTCCTGCAGCGCCAGTTCAAACCGTCCTGGCGGCCCGCGACGGGCCTCGCCGGTGCGCCGCTGCTCGGCGTGGTGTTCGGCCTCGGCTGGACGCCGTGCATCGGACCGGCGCTCGCCGCGGTGCTGAGCCTCAGCCTGAACAGCGAGTCCGCGTGGCGCGGCGCGGTGCTCGGGCTCGCGTACTGCATCGGGCTCGGCATCCCGTTCCTGCTCGTCGCGCTCGGCTTCGGCTGGGTGACGGGCTCGATGACGTTCCTCCGGCGGCACATCCGCACCATCAACCTCATCGGCGGCGGGCTGCTGATCGTGATCGGACTGGTCATGGTCAGCGGGCTCTGGACGGCGTGGATGAACGAACTCCAGGGAGTGATGAGTGGCATCGACCTCGTCCTCTGAGCGCACCGCTCACGACCCCCTGCGCCCCGCCGACCACGTCGACTCGGCGCCCGAACCCGACGGCGGGGCATCCGGGGTCGCGCAGCCGAAGCTCGGCCCCGTCGGCTGGCTGCGCTTCGCCTGGCGACAGCTCACCAGCATGCGCACCGCGCTGCTGCTCCTGCTGCTGCTCGCGATCGCGGCGGTGCCGGGATCGCTCGTGCCGCAGCGCTCGAGCGACCCGAACGGCGTCACGCAGTACTTCCAGGACAACCCCGACCTCGCGCCGGTGCTCGACTCGTTCCAGATGTTCGACGTGTACACGTCGGCCTGGTTCTCGGCCGTCTACCTGCTGCTGTTCGTCTCGCTCATCGGCTGCATCATCCCGCGCACGAAGCACCACCTCGAGGCGCTGCGGGCCCGCCCGCCGCGCACCCCGGTTCGGCTGTCGCGGCTGGCCGGTTACACGGTGCGGTCGCTGCCCGAGCTCGCCGACGGAAGCGAAGGCGGGGCCGGCTCGCTTCGACAGGCTCAGCGAGCGGAGGTTCAGCGGGCGGAGAAAGAGCGAGCGGAGGTTCAGCGAGCGGAGGATGAGCGGGCGGAGGTTCAGCGGGCGGAGGATGAGCGGGCGGAGGATGAGCGGGCGGAGGCGTCGATCGCGGACGCCGCTGCGCGTCTGAAGCGGGCGGGCTACCGGGTCGAACGGTACGACCTGCGCGGCGAGGCATCCGTCTCGGCCGAGCGCGGCTACCTGCGCGAGACCGGCAACCTGGTCTTCCACACCGCGCTGCTCGGCGTGCTCGCGACCGTCGCGATCGGCGGCGGGTTCGGGTTCTCCGGCCAGCGGGTCGTGGTCGAAGGGCAGTCGTTCGTGAACACGCTCGGCGCGTACGACTCGTTCAACCCGGGCCGCTTCTTCGACGACGCGCAGCTGTCGCCCTACCGGCTCTCGCTCGAGGGGCTCGACGCGGTGTACGAGACGCAGAACGCCGACGCGATCGGCCAGCCGATCGACTTCACGGCGCACGTGGTCGTCGAGGACGACGGCGGCAGCGCGGTCGACGAGACGGTGAAGGTGAACGAGCCGCTGCGCACGCACGGCACCGACGTCTACCTGCTCGGCAACGGCTACGCGCCGACCGTCACGGTGCGCAACCCCGACGGCGAGATCGTGTTCACCGACTCGGTGCCGTTCCTGCCGCAGGACGCGAACCTCACCTCGATCGGCGTCATCAAGGTGACCGACGGGCTCGACGAGCAACTCGGTATGGTCGGGTTCTTCTATCCGACGCAGGACGTGCTCTCGACCGGCGCGTACGCCTCGACCTATCCCGACCTCGTGTACCCGGTGCTGACGCTGAACGTCTACGAGGGCGACCTCGGCATCGACGACGGCACACCGACCTCGGTGTACGCGCTCGACCCGAGCGGCATGACCCAGCTCACCGGCGGCACCACGGGGGTCGACTCGATCGAGTTGAAGCCCGGCGAGACCGCCGAGCTGCCCGGCGGCCGCGGCACGGTGACGCTCGAGGATGCCTCGCCGGCCGGCACCGCCGACGGCGACCTGTCGCACAGCGTCAAGCGGTTCGCGTCGTTCGACATCCACCACGACCCGACGCAGGGGTGGGTGCTCGTCTTCGCCATCCTCATCATCGCCGGCCTGCTGGTCTCGCTGTTCGTGCCGCGTCGCCGGATGTGGGTGAAGGCGGTGCGCCGCCGCGACGGCCGTGTGGTGCTCGAGTACGCGGGGCTGGCCCGCGGCGACGACCCCGGGCTCGACGACGCGGTGCGCGCCTTCGCGGATGCGCACGGCGGGCCGGCGGCCGACGACGCTGATGATCCCTCGACTCCCGGAAGTAAGGTGGACGCGTGACCTTCACCCTCGATCAGCTCTCGATCCTCTGCGTGTACTCGGCGATCGCCGTCTACGCGATCGCGTTCGTCGCGTACGCGATCGACCTCGCCAAGCGCGGGGTCGCAGCGGGTGCGGCGGCCGAGCCGGTCGTGGTCACCGCAGGGGGCGGAGCGCCCGAGCGCAGCGAGGACGCCGCGACCCGAGACCGGGTCGCTGCGTCTCGAGACGCGTCGGATTCCGTCGGGCGCTCCTCGACGAGCGGGGGCCGCTGGCGCAGCGCGCTCGACGCCGGCGCCTCGGTCGAGTACGGCCGCTCGCCCGCGCTGCGCGTCGCCGTCGCGATGACCGTGCTCGCGTGGGCACTGCACCTGACCGCCGACATCCTGCGCGGAATCGCCGCCGGGCGGGTGCCGTGGGCGAACATGTACGAGTTCGCGCTGACGGGCACGCTCGTGGTGACCACCGTCTACCTCGTGGTGCTGCTGTTCGCCAAGCAGGACCTCCGCTTCCTCGGCACGTTCGTCACGGGCCTCGTGCTCGTGCTGCTCGGCGTGGCCGCCGTGAACTTCTACGTCGAGGTCGCCCCGCTGCCGCCGGCGCTGCAGTCGGTGTGGCTCGTCATCCACGTGTTCGTCGCGACCACGTCGGTCGGGTTCTTCGCGCTCGGATTCGCGCTGTCGGTGCTGCAGCTCATGCAGGCCCGGCGCGAGGCGGTGGTGGCGACCGCGGATGCCGCGAAGAAGTCGTTCCTCGCGACCCTGCCGAACTCGGTGTCCCTCGAGAACCTCGCCTACCGGGTCAACATCATCGGGTTCATCCTGTGGACGTTCACCCTGATGGCCGGCGCGATCTGGGCCGAGAAGGCGTGGGGCCGCTACTGGGGCTGGGACACGAAGGAAGTCTGGACCTTCATCATCTGGGTGATCTACGCCGGCTACATCCACGCGCGGGCGACGCGCGGCTGGCGCGGCACGCGCTCGTCGTGGCTCGCGATCATCGGGTTCAGCGCGGTGCTGTTCAACTTCACGATCGTGAACCTCTTCTTCAAGGGGCTGCACGCGTACAGCGGCCTGTAGGCCGGCGCTCGCTCGCGCTCGGGCGAGGGGGTGGGGACACGCCTGCGCGAACACGCGGCTCACCCGGGGCCGAACAGGGCGACGACCGCATCGACGCGATCGACGTCGAGTGCGGGGTCGAGACGCTGAGACGCCTCGAGCCGGCTGAGGCCGTGCAGCGTGCCCCAGAGCACCTCGGCCCGCACGGAACGTGCGCGGTCGTCGCCGCCCGAGACCGCGCCGTGCAGCAGGGCGAACGCCGCTCGCAGTTCGGCGGGCGTGTCGTCGGAGGCGAACGCGACGGTCGACGACATCGACGACATCGCCTCGGAGACGGCGGGATTCCGTCGGGCGAACTCGAGGTACGCCTCGACGAGCGAACGCAGCCGACCATCGGCCGGCGCGCGTTCGGCGGCCGCAGCGATCGCGGCGGTCAGCCGACGCGACCCGTCGATGATCACGGCGCCGACGATCTCGTCGCGACCGCCGGGGAAGTCTGAGTAGAGCACTGGCTGGCTGTAGCCGATGGCCTCGGCGAGTCGCCGGATGGTGACCGCCGGCCACCCCTCCTCCTCGGCGATCGATCGCGCGGCCTCGACGACGCGGCGTGAGCGTTCGGAACGCAATTCCTGCATGCGGGGTGTGGAGGCCATGGCTTCATGCTAGCATCGCTAAAAATACTAGCAACGCTAGAAACTGCGAGGAGTCATACATGTTCTGGATCGACACCATCACTGTCACCATCGCGATCGTCGCGACCGCGGTGATCTTCGGCACCGACACGCTCACCGCTCTGGTGTCGCGCGCGGCGTTCGCCGAGATCGACGACCGTGCGCTCGTGCAGTTCACCGGGCGATCGCACCGCTATGGCGACCGACGGCTGTCGGTGGTCGGCGTGCTGAGCGTGGTGTTCAGCGTCGCGACGGTCGCGCTCGCGGTGCTCGCGCAATCGGTGCCCGCCGCTGTGGTCGCCTCGATCGCGGTCGTCTCGCTGGCGGTGTGGCTGATGCTCTTCGCGCGCATCTCGGCCCCGATCAACAAGCGGCTCACCGCGGCCGCACTCGCCGACGAGGTGCCCGCCGACGCCCGTGCGCTGCAGGAGCGCTGGGAGTCGATCATCGTCCTGCGCAGCGTGTTGCAGGGGGTCGCGGTCGTGGGGCTGTGCGTGGCGCTCGCGCTGATCGCGGCCGCCTGAGCGCTGCCCGCCCCGCGCCTGCCCACCCCCACCCGCACCCCGGCCCATGGGGCGTGAGGGGGCACGGAGCGTGAGAGCGTTTGCATGAGGGCGCGACGTGCGCCGTGGCATCCGTGTCGGTGAGCGGCAGTACCTGTGTAAGCGCTTGCAATCAGGCGACCTCGGCTGCTACCGTCGCCCCAGTCGGATGGCGCACGGGCGCGCCATCGCCAGGGGCAGGAGTCGAGGATGACGCGGAGCGCGAGGGTGCGCAGATGGTTGGCGACGATCGTGGCGGGTGCCCTCGGGGCATCCCTCATCGGCGCCGCGGTGATCGCGGTGCCGGGCGCGGCCGCAGCCGACGAGGCGCGCACGTTCGCCCTGGTCGGCAGCCTCCAGTCGGAGCTCGGATGCCCCGGCGACTGGCAGCCCGAATGCGCCGCGACCGAACTGCTCCCGACCGACACCGCCGGGGTGTACGCGGCCGAGTTCACCATTCCGGCCGGCGACTGGGAGTACAAGGTCGCGGTGAACGACGCGTGGGATGAGGCGTACGGCCTGAACGGCGGCGGCGACAACATCCCGCTGACCGTGGCGGGCGACACCGAGATCCGCGTGGTCTTCGACGACACGCTGAAGAAGGTCGGTCTCGAGGCGACCGACGCGACGCTGCGCGGTGCGTACGACGAGGCATCCGATGCATCCCTGGTCGACGCCCCGGTGCGCCAGGCCGGCAGCGACGAGGTCTTCTACTTCGTGATGACCGACCGGTTCGACAACGGCGACCCGTCGAACGACGAGGGCGGCCTCACGGGCGACGCGCTCACCACCGGGTACGACCCGACGCACAAGGGCTTCTACCAGGGCGGCGACCTGGCCGGCCTGCGCTCGCAGCTCGACTACATCGAGGGCCTCGGCACCACCGCGATCTGGCTCACCCCGAGCTTCAAGAACCAGCCCGTGCAGGGCGAGGGCGCGAACGCGAGCGCCGGGTACCACGGCTACTGGGTCACCGACTTCACGCAGATCGACCCGCACCTCGGCACGAACGACGAGCTGCGCGACCTGATCGCCGACGCGCACGACCGCGGCATCAAGGTCTACTTCGACATCATCACGAACCACACCGCCGACGTCATCGACTACGCCGAGCAGCAGTACGCCTACATCGACCAGGCGACGAGCCCGTACCTCGACGCCGACGGCAACCCGATCGACCTCGCCGACTACGCCGACGCGTCGCAGCCCTTCCCGGCGCTCGACGCGGCGACCAGCTTCCCGTACACGCCGGTGCTCGATGCGGGTGAGGAGACGCTGAAGGTCCCGGCCTGGCTGAACGACCCGACGCTGTACCACAACCGCGGTGACTCGACGTGGGAGGGGGAGTCGGTCACGTACGGCGACTTCGTCGGCCTCGACGACCTGATGACCGAGCACCCCACCGTGGTGAACGGCTTCGTCGACGTGTACGAAGACTGGATCGACCTCGGCATCGACGGGTTCCGCATCGACACCGCCAAGCACGTGAACTTCGAGTTCTGGCAGCAGTGGTCGGCCCAGGTGCTCGACTACGCGCGCACGGTCGCCGGCAAGCCCGACTTCTTCATGTTCGGCGAGGTCTACGACGCCGACCCCGTGAAGCTCAGCCCGTACGTGCGCGACACCGACATGAACTCGGTGCTCGACTTCACCTTCCAGTCGCAGGCGGTGAGCTTCGCGGCCGGCAACTCGGCGAAGAACCTGCAGTCGCTGTTCGCGGGCGACGACTACTACACGACCCCGCACTCGTCGGCGACGGCGCTGCCGACCTTCCTCGGCAACCACGACATGGGCCGCGTGGGGTACTTCCTGCAGAACACGGATGCCCCGCTCGCGCGCGACGAACTCGCGCACGACCTGCTGTTCCTCACCCGCGGCCAGCCGGTCGTCTACTACGGCGACGAGCAGGGCTTCGCGGGCACGGGCGGCGACCAGAGCGCCCGGCAGACGATGTTCGCCTCCCAGGTGGACGAGTACACCGGTCAGTCGCTCGTCACCGGTGAGCCGTTCGGCACCGGCGCGCACCAGTCGACGGATGCTCCGCTCTACGAGCACATCGCCGAACTCTCGGCGCTGCGCCAGGCGCACCCGGCGCTCGCGACGGGCGCGCAGGTCGAGCGGTACGTCGACAGCGGCGCGGGCGTGTATGCGTTCAGCCGCGTCGACCGCGCCGACAAGGTCGAGTACCTCGTCGCGGTGAACAACGCGACCGAGACCCGCACGGTCGAGGTGCCGACGCTCACCGACGCGGGCGTGTTCTCGCCGCTCTACGACTCCTCGCTCCCTGAGCCTGTCGAAGGGGAGGCATCCGTCACGGCCGACGCCGACGGCGTGGCATCCGTCACCGTGCCCGCCCTGGGCGCGGTGGTCTACACGGCCGACCGACCGGTCACCGCGCCCGACGCGGCGCTCGCGATCTCGGTCGCGACGCCGGCCGCCGGCGCCGGCGTGCGGGGCGTCACGCCGGTCGCGGCCGACGTCGACCCCGGCACCTGGCAGGAGACCAGCTTCGCCTGGCGCATCGCGGGCGACGAGTCGGACGCCGCGTGGCACGCCCTCGGCACCGCCGAGGACACCTCGCCCCGCGTCTTCCACGACACCGCGGGCCTCGCGACGGGCACGCTCGTCGAGTACCGCGCGATCTCGACGGATGCCGCGGGCCACCGCTCGGCCGCGTCCACCTACGCGTCGGTCGGCAACGCGGTGAACCTCGTCGAGGTCGACGAGCCCGAACAGCCGATCGAACTGGTCACCGTGCCGGGCAACCACAACGCCGCGATGGGCTGCGCGGGCGACTGGGCACCCGGCTGCGAGGCGGCGAAGCTGACGCTGCGCGCCGACGGCGTCTACGCCGGCACGTTCGACCTGCCCGCGGGCGACTACGAGTACAAGGTCGCGATCAACGGCTCGTGGGACGTGAACTACGGCCAGGGCGGCGTACCCGGCGGAGCGAACATCGCCTACCACCACGACGGCGGGCCGATCACGTTCTACTGGAACCCGGTGACGCACCTGGCGACCTCCACCGCCCAGGGGCCGATCCTCACCGTGCCCGGCTCGTTCCAGAGCGAGATCGGATGCCCCGGCGACTGGGCGCCCGACTGCCTCGCGTCGATGCTCTTCGACTCCGACGGCGACGGCGTGTACGAGTTCACGACCACGTCGATCCCGGCGGGCGCGTACGAGGCGAAGGTCGCGCACGGCATGAGCTGGGACGAGAACTACGGCGTCGGCGGGGTGCGCGACGGCGCGAACTCCACGTTCACGACGAAGGACGGCGAGCAGGTGACGTTCCGGTACACGCTCGCCACGCATGTGCTCGAGATCGAGGTGGCGAACCCGCCGCTGCCCGGCGCCGGCGAGGCGCGCGCGCAGTGGATCGACGCCGACACGATCGCCTGGCCGGCCGCGCTGCTCGGCGGCGCCTCGGCCGACGGGCTCTCGTGGACGCTCGAGCACTCGGCCGACGCAGGGCTCGCGATCGGCGACGAGGGCGCGGTGACCGGGGCGACCGGCGACGGCGTGCCGCTGACGCTCGATGCGGGCGGACTCACCGAGGCGCAGCTCGCGCGGTTCCCGCAGCTGGGCGGCGGGGCGTACCTGGCGCTGAAGGCCGACGGGCTCGACCGCGCGACGGTCGCGGGCCTGCTGACCGAGCAGCTCGTCGTCGCGCAGCGCTCGGGCCCTGAGCCTGTCGAAGGGGCGACCGCTTCGACAGGCTCAGCGAGCCTCACCGCGTTCACCGGCGTGCAGGTGCCCGGCGTGCTCGACGACCTCTACGCGGAGGCCGTGGCATCCGTCGACCTCGGGGTCAGCGGGCGCGGCGACGACACGGTCGCGACCGTGTGGGCGCCGACCGCGCAATCGGTGGTGCTCGAGCGGTGGGACGCCGGCGCGACCGGCGACCCGGCGCTCGTCGAGGCATCCTTCGACCCGTCGACCGGCACCTGGGCGACCGCGCCGGGTGCGCTCGACGCAGGCGACGAGTACCGCTGGCGGCTCGAGGTCTACCAGCCTTCGACCGGGGCGGTCGAGACGAACTCGGTCACCGACCCGTACTCGACCGCGCTCACCGTGAACTCGACGCGCACCGTCGTCGTCGACCTCGACGACCCGTCGATCTCGCCCGAGCTGTGGACCGACACGCCCACGCCGGTCGTCGAGCACGCGGTCGATCGCGCGATCTACGAACTGCACGTGCGCGACTTCTCGATCACCGACGAGACCGTGCCCGAGGCCGAACGCGGCACCTACCGCGCGTTCACGCGCGACTCGGCCGGCACCGCGCAGCTGCGCGAGCTCGCCGCCGCCGGCATCAACACGGTGCACCTGCTGCCGACGTTCGACATCGCCACGATCGAGGAGCGGCGCGACGCGCAGGCGACCGCCGACTGCGACCTCGCGTCGTTCGGGCCGGCGTCGACCGAGCAGCAGGCGTGCCTCGCGTCCATCCGCGACCTCGACGGCTTCAACTGGGGCTACGACCCGTACCACTACCAGGCGCCCGAGGGCTCGTACGCGGTCGACCCCGACGGCGGCGCGCGCGTCGGCGAGTTCCGCGAGATGGTCGGCGCGCTGCACAGCATGGGCCTGCAGGTCGTGCTCGACGAGGTGTACAACCACACCTCGGCGTCGGGACAGTCCGAGACCAGCGTGCTCGACCGGGTCGTGCCGGGGTACTACCAGCGGCTGAACGCGGCCGGCGCCGTCGAGACCTCGACGTGCTGCCAGAACGTCGCGACCGAGCACTCGGTGGCGCAGCAGCTGATGGTCGACTCGGTGGTGCTCTGGGCGAAGGAGTACAAGGTCGACGGGTTCCGCTTCGACCTCATGGGGCACCACTCGAAGGAGAACCTGCTCGCGGTGCGGGCCGCGCTCGACGAGCTGACGCTCGAGGAGGACGGCGTCGACGGTTCGGCCGTGTACCTGTACGGCGAAGGCTGGAACTTCGGCGAGGTGGCCGACAACGCACTGTTCGAACAGGCCACCCAGGGCCAGCTCGGCGGCACCGGCATCGGCACCTTCAACGACCGGCTGCGCGACGGCGTGCACGGCGGCAGCCCGGTCGACGGGTCGTCGACCTACGATCAGGGCTTCGGCACCGGGCTCGCGGGCGACCCGAACGGGCACCCCGCCCGCGAGGGCACGCGCACGCTCGGCCAGCAGACCGACCTGGTGAAGCTCGGCCTGGCCGGCAACCTGCGGGCGTTCGAGTTCGAAGCGTCCGACGGCACGGTGAAGCGCGGCGACGAGGTCGACTACAACGGGCAGCCCGCCGGCTACGCCGACCAGCCCGACGAGGTCATCACCTACGTCGATGCGCACGACAACGAGACGCTGTTCGACCACGGCATCTGGAAGCTGCCGACCGGTACGTCGATGGCCGACCGCGTGCGCATGAACACGCTGTCGCTCGCGACCGTCGCGTTCGCGCAGACCCCGTCGTTCTGGCACGCCGGCACCGAGCTGCTGCGCTCGAAGTCGCTCGATCGCAACAGCTACAACTCGGGCGACTGGTTCAACCGCATCGACTGGACGGGCCAGGAGTCGACCTTCGGGTCGGGTCTGCCGCCCGAGGCCGACAACGGGGCGAAGTGGGCCGACATGGCGGCGCTGCTCGCCGACCCCGCGCTGAAGCCGACCGCGGCGGACATCGCGGCAGCCGAGGCATCCGCCCTCGACCTGCTGCGGGTGCGATCCAGCGTCGACCTGCTGCAGCTCGGCTCGGCCGAGCTCATCGAGCAGAAGGTGACGTTCCCGAACAGCGGGCCGGATGCCACGGCCGGCCTCATCGCGATGCTCATCGACGACCGCCTCGGTGCGGACGCCGACGCCGACCTCGACGGCGCCCTCGTCGTGTTCAACTCGTCGCCCGAGCCGATCACCGAGGCGATCGACGGGCTCGCCGGCCGCGAGTTCGCGCTCAACGCGGTGCAGGCCGGGGGCGCCGACGCGGTGACCGCGTCGACGTCGTGGGACGCGGCGACCGGCACGGTGACCATCCCGGCGCGGACCGCGGCGGTGCTGGTCGAGGCACAGGCGGAGGAGCCGGGCGAGCCTGGCGAACCGGGCGAGCCTGGGGAGCCCGGGCAGCCGGGTGAGCCGGGGCAGCCCGGGGAGCCGGAGGCGACCCCGACGCTGCACCTCTCGGCCGGCACGGCGCGCCCGGGCGACGTGATCGGCATCACCGGAACCGGCTTCGCGCCGGGCGAGGCGGTCCAGGTGTGGCTGCACTCGACGCCGCGACTGCTCGTCGGCGCGACCGCCGATGCGCAGGGCGCGATCTCGGTGCAGGCGACGATTCCGCTCGACACCGCGACCGGTGACCACGTGATCCGGGTGCTCGGTGTCGACTCGGGGCTCGAGGCATCCGCCGCCCTGGTC
Organism: Agromyces larvae; assembly: GCF_022811705.1. Classification (NCBI taxonomy): domain Bacteria; kingdom Bacillati; phylum Actinomycetota; class Actinomycetes; order Micrococcales; family Microbacteriaceae; genus Agromyces; species Agromyces larvae. The sequence continues at coordinate 3,494,718 of NZ_CP094528.1, forward strand.
GTGCTCGGGCCGCTCGGCCTCACCGGGACCCAGACGTGGCTCGCCCTGCTGCTCGCCCTGGCACTGCTCGCCGCCGGCGCGATCGTGCTCGGGCCGCGGCTGGCGCGGCGGGTTCGCTGATCACCCCTGGTCGAGGAGCGCTCGGACGCGTCGCCGCTTCGCGTCGGCGCTCCTCGACCGGTGGAGGGCGAGTCAGGCGCGCTCGCCGAGCACCGCGTGGCAGCGCTCGAGCCGTGCGAGCCACCACGCGGTGCGGTCGGCGTCGGCCGCCCACCGGTCGAGCAGGGCGGATGACACGTCGACCCGCCGCACGGGCACGGCTCCGTCGACCGGCGAGAGCGGAGCATCCGTGACATCCGCGGCGAGCAGCGACGCGGTGCCGAGCCCGCAGTCGAACTCGAGGTCGCCGATCGCGGCCGCGAGATGCGCGCCCATCGCGAGGCCGACGCTCGTGTCGAGCGCGCTCGACACGTTCACCGGCAGCCCCGCCTCGGCGATGATCGCGAGCGCCCGGCGGATGCCGCCGAGCGGCTGCGCTTTGATCACCAGCAGGTCGGCCGCCCCGGCCGACGCGACCGCGAGGGGATCCGCGGCACGCCGCACGCTCTCGTCGGCGGCGATCGGGATGCCCATGTAGCGGGTGCGTTCGCGGATCTCGGCGAGTTCGGGCACCGTCGCGCACGGCTGCTCGACGTACTCGAGGTCGAAGGCCGCCAGCGCGTGGATCGCGTGCTCCGCCTCGTCGACGTTCCATCCGCCGTTCGCGTCGAGCCGCACCCGGCCCTCGGGCCCGAGCGTCTCGCGCACCGCGCGCACGCGGGCGACGTCCTGCGCGAGCGTCTGATCGGAACCGGCCACCTTCACCTTCGCGGTGCGGCACCCCGGGAACCGGGCCAGCACGGCGGCGACGCTGTCGGGGTCGACGGCGGGCACGGTCGCGTTCACGCGGATCGTGGTGCGCCGCGCGGGCGGCGATGCGTTCCAGCCGAAATCGACGGATGCCTCGAGCCACGTCGCGGCCTCGTCGTCGCCGTACTCGGCGAACGGGCTGAACTCGGTCCACCCCTCGGGCCCCTCGAACACCACCGCCTCGCGGACGTCGATGCCGCGGAACCGGGTCACGAGCGGCAGTGCGACGACGCGGGCGGTGGCGAGTATCTCGGCGAGCGGGGGGAGGGCGGCGGGCGGCGGTGCGATGGCGGGGCTCACCCCGTCATCGTGGCACGCGCCGCCCGCGCCGTCACGGCCCGGTCACGGCTCGGTCACGGCCCATAGCTGTCGACGGGCGCGAAGATGCGGGTCACGCCCTGGGCCGGCGCGTCGATGTAGACGGCGACGGTGAGGGTGCGCGGCGGATCCTGCGCCTCGCCGACGACCACGTCGGGCCCGTGCGCGACGAGGAAGTCGTCGAACTCGGCGATGGTCGCCGGATACGTGGTGCGAACCGCGTTCGTCGACGACCCGATCGCGATGCCTTCGGCGGTGCGCACCTCGACGTCGCCGGTCGCCGGGCCCGACGCGAGCACGTCGAACGCGAGATCGGAGGTCTCGTGCGCCGTGCCGAGCCGGAACCCGCCCCAGCCGTACGTCGTGTACGGCGGGCGCTCGGCGTGGCCCGGGTCATCGCCGACGACGGGTTCCTCGCCGAGCACGGCGGCGAGTCGTTCCACCACCGCGTCGAGCGGATCGTCGTACGCCGCTTCGAGCAGCGCGGTGTCGTCGTCGGCGATGACCGTGAAGCCGTCGGCGGCGACGATGATCGTCGCCGCGTCGGACTCGGGTGGCCGCACACTCGACTGCGTGTCCGGCGCTTGCGACGGCAGGGACACGGCGAAGGGTGCCGCGCAGCCCGCCAGGGCACTGGTGATGCCGGCGGCGACCAGAAGGGTGGTCGCCCGGCGGATGTGTCGGATCATGCGTGGGACGTAACCAGCCCGCCGGAGGAGCCTGCTCAGGGTCAGCCCTGATCCCGGATCCCCCGACCGGTGGAAACTCACCGTCCCCCTGCGGAGGCGGACGGGGACCACGAGGGTCCCCGGGCGGGGGCGTGAGCGCGGAAACTAGGCTGGAGGGCATGGCAGACCAGGTCTCCGAGCTGTTCGATCCGGCCGAGTGGGTGGATGCCCCGGCCGGCGCCGGGTTCACCGACATCACGTACCACCACTCGACCGACGGGCGCATCGCGCGGGTCGCGTTCGACCGGCCCGAGGTGCGCAACGCGTTCCGCCCGCACACGGTCGACGAGCTGTACCGCGCGCTCGAGGACGCGCGCACGAACCCCCGCATCGGCGTGGTGCTGCTCACCGGCAACGGGCCCAGCGCGAAGGACGGCGGCTGGGCGTTCTGCTCGGGCGGCGACCAGCGCATCCGCGGGCGCGACGGGTACAAGTACGAAGCCTCGGTCCCCGAGCCCGTCGAAGGGAGCGCAGCCGTCGCTTCGACGGGCTCAGCGAGCTCAGGGGCCGTCGCTTCGACGGGCTCAGCGAGCTCAGGGGCCGTCGCTTCGACGGGCTCGGCGAGCTCAGGGGCCGTCGCTTCGACGGGCTCAGCGAGCTCAGGGGCCGTCGCTTCGACGGGCTCAGCGAGCTCAGGGGCCGTCGCTTCGACGGGCTCGGCGAGCTCAGGGGCCGTCGCGGACTCGGCGGGGCTCGGCCGCCTGCACATCCTCGAGGTGCAGCGGCTCATCCGCTTCATGCCCAAGGTCGTGATCGCGGTCGTGCCCGGCTGGGCGGCCGGCGGCGGCCATTCGCTGCACGTGGTCTGCGACCTCACGATCGCCAGCCGCGAGCACGGCCGCTTCAAGCAGACCGATGCCGATGTCGGCTCGTTCGACGCGGGCTACGGCAGCGCCTACTTCGCCCGGCAGATCGGCCAGAAGTTCGCGCGCGAGGTGTTCTTCCTCGCCGAGGAGTACTCGGCCGACCGCGCGTACGAGATGGGGGCCGTGAACCGGGTGGTGCCGCACGCCGACCTCGAGCGCGAGGCGATCGCGATGGCCCGAACGATCCTCACCAAGTCGCCGACGGCGATCCGCATGCTGAAGTTCGCGTTCAACGCGGTCGACGACGGCATGGTCGGCCAGCAGGTGTTCGCGGGCGAGGCGACCCGTCTCGCGTACGGCACCGACGAGGCGGTCGAGGGCCGTGACGCGTTCCTCGAGAAGCGCGACCCCGACTGGGGCCCCTACCCGTGGCACTTCTAGGGTGTGTCGCCCGATGCTGACCCGGTGATCCCGCACGGCCGGGCGGTCGGCCTCACAGGTACGAGACTCCCGTGAGTACTGCGGCGATGCTCCAGAGCCGTTGGGCAGCCGCAGGGTCGGCTGCCTCACGTGACGGATGCACCTCCGTGACCTCGCCGCGTCGTTCGCCGGCACCACGTGGTCCGAAGAACTGTCCGCCCCGAACGCCGGGTGCCGTCGCTGCGTGCAGCTGCGGGAGCGCGCCCTGCTCGGTGGGCTGGGTCGCGACCAGCGAGAAGAGCCGCCCCATGGCCTGGCCGATGATGCCCCGCTCCTTCCATGCGTGGTCGATGAAGTTCGAACGGGACAGGCCGGGATGCGCGAGCACGCTGGTGATCGGCGAGTCCGCGGAGCGAAGCCTCCGGTCGAGTTCGAGTCCGAACATGGTGGTCGCGAGCTTGGACGCGCCGTAGGCCCGGACGGGGTTGAACCGGCGCTCGAGCTGCAGGTCGTCGAAGTCGAGGTGCGCTGACCTGTGCGTGATGGAGCTGAGCGACACGACGCGGGGGCTCCGGCCCTTCGAGAGGACGGGCAGCAGGAGCCCGGTCATCGCGAAGTGGCCCAGCATGTTGGTGCCGAGATGGAACTCGTGTCCGTCGACGGTGGTGCGGCGGGTTCCGAGGCTCTGGGCGCCGGCGTTGTTGATCAGCAGGTCGACGCGCTCGTGCTCACCGGCGATCCGGGCGGCGAAGTCCCGCACGGAGGCGACGGAGGCCAGGTCGACGCGTCGCACCGTGATCGCGGATCCGGGAGCGGTGGAGCGGATCGAGCGCGCGGCTTGCTCACCTGCGGCCGGATTCCGCACGGCGAGGACGACCTGCGCCCCGTGCCGGGCGAGCTCGGTCGCGGTCACCAGCCCCAGGCCGGAGTTCGCGCCGGTCACGATCGCGGTGCGGCCGGTCTGGTCGGGGATGGCGGGGGCATTCGAGGCGGTCATGGCGACTCACGCTAAGCCGTCCTCCACCGATCGGGGGCGTCCGGCCGATCCTCGGTTGCGCAAGACCACCCTGAACGGCGCGCGCGGGAGCAGAATCGACGCATGGGATCCGATGTCTCCTCTGCTCGCCTGCTGGGAGCGTTCCTGCGCTCCCGGCGGGAACAGCTCAAACCGGAGGACCTCGGACTCGAGCCCGGACCACGACGCAAGGTCGACGGCCTGCGGCGGGAGGAGGTCGCCGCCCTCGCCGGCCTCAGCGCCGACTACTACCAGCGCCTGGAGCAAGGCAGGAACGTGCGACCCTCCGATGCGATCCTCGACTCGCTCGCCGACGCCCTGGACCTGAACGATGTCGAGCGCCGCCATCTCGTGCAGCTCGCGAGAGAGGCGCGGTCTCCGGCGACACGCGTGCGTCGGGGGCCGGAGCGGGTGCCGAAGAACGCCAAGGCGCTGCTGGAAGCGATCACGCTGCCGGCCCTGGTGGTCAGCCGGCACCTCGACGTGCTCGCCTGGAACCCGCTCGCGGCCGAACTCCTCGGCGACCCCCTCGAACTCCCGCCGAACGAGCGCAACGTGCTGTTCGCCGTGTTCCATGACGAGGCGCGCGTGCGGTTCCCCGACTGCGAGGCGATCGCGCTCGACTACATCGGCATGCTCCGCGCCGCGGTCGCGCACGATCCCGGCCATCCGCGTGGGATCGCGGTCGTGGGGGCGCTGAGCGTGTCCAGCGCCGAGTTCCGCCGCCTCTGGGCGCGCAATGAGGTCCGCGAGACCGTCCACGGCGCGAAGACGGTCCACCACCCCCGGATCGGCGCCATCGGGGTCGAATGGGACGCGTACCCGCTGCTCGGGGCGACCGGTCCGACGATGATCGTGTTCACGCCGCAACCGGGCCACGAGGATCGCATCCGACTCCTCGGCAGCCTCCAGGCGAGCGACGCGACCCGCGACGTCGCAACGAGATCGATGATCCTCATGAACCCGAGTGCTGACCTGCTGAGCCGGTTACGGGGTGAGCGATGAAACCCCTCCTGCCGGTTTCGGCATCGGATGTCCCCGCGCTGACGCGCGCGCTCGCCGCGGCACTCGACGGCGGTGCGGCCGTCTTCCCCGTCGCTGCCGGCGACCTGGTCGCCCCGGCCGCCGAGGTCGACGACGACCTCGCGCTGGTCGTCGAGACGAGCGGGTCGACGGATGCCCCGAAGCGCGTGCTGCTCACCGCCGACGCGCTGACGGCGAGCGCTGACGCCACGCACGACGTCCTCGGCGGCATCGGGCGCTGGCTGCTCGCCCTGCCCGGCCACTACATCGCGGGCGCCCAGGTGATCGTGCGCAGCCTGCTCGCGGGATCCGAGCCGGTGTCGCTCGGCGCCGGGGGGTTCGATCCACGCGCATTCGCCGAGGCATCCGTCTCGTTCGACCCGACGATCCCGCGCTACACCTCGCTGGTGCCCGTGCAACTCGCCCGCGTGGTGGACGCCGCTGAACGCGACCGGTTCATCGCGGCCGCACTCGGATCGTTCGACGCGGTGCTCCTCGGCGGACAGGCCGCCCCCGCGGAGCTCATCGCCCGCGCCGAGACACTCGGGGCGCGGGTCGTGCGCACCTACGGCTCGAGCGAGACGGCGGGCGGGTGCGTGTACGACGGGGTGCCGCTGCCGGGCGCGCGCATCCGCATCGTCGACGAGGAGGTGCAGCTCACGGGGCCGATGCTCGCGGCGGGCTACCTCCGCGATCCCGAGCGCACGGCGCGCGCGTTCGAGACGGATGCCACGGGCACCCGCTGGTACCGCACCGGCGATCTCGGCGCGTTCGACGCCGACGGGCGGCTGCGCATCCGCGGCCGCGCCGACGACGTCATCATCTCGGGCGGCGTGAAAGTCGCGCTCGGCGAGGTCGAACGCGCGGTGCGCGCGCTGCCCGGCCTCGGCGACGCGGTGGTGGTGCCGGTCGCCGACCCCGAGTGGGGCGAGCGGGCCGCCGTCGTGAGCGGCGGAGCATCCGTCTCGCTCGATGCGCTCGCCGAGGCGACGGATGCCGCGGGGCTGCACCCGGCGGCCCGGCCGGTGCGCTTCGAGGTGCTCGACCCGCTGCCGATGCTCGCCTCGGGCAAACCCGACCGGCGCGCGATCAGAGCATCCATAGCCCCGCTTCGTTAACATGTGCGGGTGGCACGCCCGAACTCCAAGACGAACACCCCCGCTGCGTCCGGCGCGCGCGCGAAGTCGCGCACGTACGGCCGATCCGGAAACCCCGCCCGCGCTGCCGTGACGGGTCCGGTCGCCGCCGCGCCCGGCCGCGTCACCTGGCGCGACTGGGTCGCCGGCGCCCGGCTGCGCACCCTGCCGCTCGCGATCTCGCCGGTCGCGCTCGGCACGGGCGCCGGTGCCGTCGCGGTCGTCGACGGCGCGTGGCATCCGACCCGCTTCGCCCTCGCCCTCGTGGTCGCGCTCGCGCTGCAGATCGGCGTGAACTACGCGAACGACTACTCCGACGGCATCCGCGGCACCGACGCGCACCGGGTCGGGCCCGCCCGCCTGACCGGGTCGGGGCGCGTGAACCCCAAGCACGTGCTCGCCGTCGCGCTCGCGTTCTTCGCCGTCGCGGCGGTCGCCGGCCTCGCGCTCACGATCATCACGCAGCAGTGGTGGCTGCTCGCGGTCGGCGCGGTCGCGATCGTCGCCGCGTGGTTCTACACGGGCGGCAAACGGCCGTACGGCTACTTCGGCCTCGGCGAACTGTTCGTGTTCGTGTTCTTCGGGCTGGTGGCCACCGCGGGGTCCGCCTTCGTGCAGGCGCTGTGGGTGAACCTCGAGGCGTGGCTAGGCGGCGTGGGCCTCGGGCTCATCGCGTGCGCGGTGCTGATGGCCAACAACCTGCGGGATGTCACGCAGGATCGCGCGGCGGGCAAGCGCACGCTCGCGGTGCTGGTGGGGCCGGTCGCCGGGCGGGTGCTGTTCTGCCTGTTCCTGCTGCTGCCGTTCGTGATCGTGGTGTTCTGGTCGCTGCTCTACCCGACCGCGGTGCTCGTGCTGTTCGCGCTGCTCGCGGCGATCCCGGCGTGCCTCATCGTGGCGATGGGGCGCACGCCGCGCGACCTGATCATCGCGCTGCAACTGGCGAGCGTCACGTCGCTCGTCTACGGCATCGGGCTCGGGCTGGTGTTCGCGCTGTAACCGCGCGGAGACACCGGCGAGGGGTCGGCTACTCGGCCTCGGGCTCGCGCGACGCGGGCCGCGCAGCGGGGTCGGATGCGGCGCGGTCGGATGACTCGCCCGGCGCCGTGTCGTCGATCGCGGCGTCCTCGACCTCGTCGTCGACCGACTTCACCGGCTGCTCGCGGTGGCGCGCCGCGTACAGGTCGCTCGACATCGCATCGCGCGCCCGGCGCAGGAACACCAGGGACGCCGCGAGCCCGAACAGTGCCGCGACGGCCACCGCGATCCACCAGTCGACCCCGGCGGCCAGCAGCACGGCCAGCGGCACGGCGAACAGGGCCACGCGCAGCACGGTGTACCAGATCCAGACGGGCACGGATTTCACCCCGTCAGTCTAGGCAGGCCGTGCCTGAGCATCCGCCGCGCGTGGAGCACAGCGGCTCGGGCCCGTCAACTCCCAGCCGGTCGTGACCGCCGCGTGCCTATACTCAGGGCATGCTCCGCGTCTGGTTCGGACTTGCCGTCGCCGCGGCCGTGTTCATGGTGTACTCGGTCGTCGATTGCGCGCTGTTCGATCGCACCCGGATCCGCGGGGTCGCTCGGGGCTGGTGGATCCTCATCATCGTGTTCGTCCCCGTGATCGGCGGCATCCTGTGGTTCTGGATCGGCCGCGGCCCCGCCGCCCGCGTCGGCGGCCACCGCGGCGGCCCGATCGCCCCCGATGACGACCCCGACTTCCTGCGCCGACTCGAGCGCGACGCCGCGCAGGACGAGCGCATCCGCCGGCTCGAGCAGGAGCTCGCCGAACTCGACGACGATGCATCCGGCCCGCGCGACGATCCCGGCGGCCGGCACGATCCGCGGCCGCACCGCGATCCCGGCACCGACGGCGCCGCCGGGGAGACGGGTCCGAACGGTCGGCCGAATGCCTGAGGCGGGCGCCCCCGAGGGGCGGCCCGCACCCTTCAGCCCGGCGAGCCGGTACGCGTCCGCGCTGCTCGCCGAGTTCGTGCGCGGCGGCGTGACCGACATCGTCGTGGCCCCCGGGTCGCGGTCGCAGGCGCTCGCGCTCGCCGCCGCCGACCTCGAGGCCGAGGGGCGGGTGCGCCTCCACGTGCGCATCGACGAGCGCGGTGCCGGGTTCCTCGCCCTCGGGCTGGCGCTCGAGTCGGGGCGGCCCGCGGTCGTGGTGACCACGAGCGGCACCGCGGTGGCGAACCTGCACCCGGCCGTCCTGGAGGCGCATCACACGGGCGTGCCGCTCATCGCGCTCACCGCCGATCGCCCCGACGAGCTGCGTCGCATCCGTTCGAACCAGACCACCGTGCAGCCGGGGATCTTCGGCGAGGCGGTGCGGCTCGACCGCGACGTCGCCGCACCGGTCGGCGCGCCCGAGGAACCCGAGCGGGCCGCCGCGCTCGCGCGTCGGGTGCTCGCGGCCGCATACGGCACCGACGATCTCGGCGTGGCGATCTCGCACCCGGGGCCCGGCCCGGTGCACCTCAACCTGCAGTTGCGCGAACCGCTGTCTGGTGCGGTCGGCGACGAGGCGGATGCCGCCGAGCCCGCCGACCGAGACCGGGATGCCGCGGCGTCCGACCGGCCGGCGGCGACGCTCGCCGCGCAGCCGGTCGACGTACCCGACGGGCCGCGTGCCGGCGGAGCATCCGATCGCCCCGATCCCGTGGGCAACCCGATCGAACCCGGCCCGCTGACCGTCGTGGTCGCCGGAGCCGGCGCCGGCGAGCGGGCCGAGACGTTCGCCCGCGAGGGCGGGTGGCCGTTGCTGGCCGAGGTGTCCAGCGGCGCCCGATTCGGGCCGAACCTCGTCGTGGCCGCGCGCGAGCTGCTGCGCGAGCCCGGCTTCGGCGACCGCGTCGAACGGGTCGTCGTGTTCGGCCACCCCACCCTGACGCGCGAGGTGCCCGAACTCATCCGCCGCGACGGAGTCGAGACCATCGTGGTCGCCCCGAGCGGCATCGAGTGGTTCAATCCGGGCCACCGGGTGCGCCGGTTCGAGCGGGCCGTGCACGCGGCATCCCACGAACCGACCGCCGAAGACCGCAGCTGGCTGCGCCGCTGGGTGCACGCGAGCCGGGCGCTGATCGACGCCCTCGACGAACCCGACCCCGCCGACTCGCTCGAGAGCGGCGTCGACGAGACGGGGCACGTCACCGACTTCGCCGCGCAGCGCGCGTACCTGAAGGCGCAGCTCGACCGCATGCACGCGCCGGTGACGCGCCGCATGCTGGTCGAGGCCGTCTGGTCGGCGACCTGGCCGCACGATCGGCTGCTGTTCGGAGCATCCCGGTTGATCCGCGACGCCGACCGCACCGTGCCCGGGCGGCGCATCAGGGTGCACGCGAACCGCGGTCTCAGCGGCATCGACGGCACCGTCGCGACCGCGATCGGCATCGCGATCGCGAGCCAGCAGGCGGTGCCGCGACCGGGCGCCGGTCGCGATGCGCTCGGGCGCACCGACGGCGCGGGCGAACCGGATGCTCCGCCGCCCGCCGCGGCGGGGATCACGCGTGCCGTGATCGGCGACCTGACCCTGCTGCACGACGTCGGCTCGCTGCTGCTCGCGCCCGGGGAGGTGCGACCGCGCCTGCAGCTCATCGTGGGCAACGACGGCGGCGGCACGATCTTCGACGCGCTCGAAGTCGCCGGGAGCGCCGCACCCGACCGGTTCGACCGCGTGCAGTACACGCCGCAGACGGTCGACCTCGCCGCGCTCGCCGCCGCCTACGGGTGGGAGCACCGCCGCGCGGCGACCCGCAGCGAGCTCGCCGAGGCGCTGGGCACGGCGGTGACCGGCCCGAGCCTGCTCGAAGTGCCGCTCGCGCGCTGACGTCGGCGCGCTGCGCCGCCCGCGCCCGCTTCCCGCCCCGCGCAATCGCGCATCGCGCATTCCCCAATCGGGCCGCAGGCGACAGGATGGGAGCACGCGACGAGGGAGGGCGTTCCATGGGCAGGGAGTCGTACTGGAAGCAGGACCCGGGCGAACTGCTGCGGGCACGACCCGGGATACGCCTCACCGAGGTCGATCCCGACTCGCACCCCGGCATCCACGGCTCGAAGTCCGACGGGCAGGAGGAGCTGGTCGAGGGCGCCGAGATCCTCGCCGACCTGCAGGAGCTGCTGTTCGCGAACAGCCGGCTCGGCGACCGCCGGCGCATCCTGCTCGTGCTGCAGGCGATGGACAGCGCCGGCAAAGGCGGCATCGTCAAGCACGTCATGAGCGCCGTCGACCCGGCGGGCGTGCAGCTCACCTCGTTCAAGAAACCCACCGAGGAGGAGCTCGGCCATGACTTCCTGTGGCGCATCAGCAAGGCCGCGCCCGGTCCGGGCATGATCGGCGTGTTCGACCGCTCGCACTACGAGGACGTGCTGATCGGGCGCGTGCGCGAGCTCGCCCCGCCCGAGGAGATCCAGCGCCGCTACGAGGCGATCAACGAGTTCGAGCGCGGCCTGGTCGCCGGCGGCGCGACCATCATCAAGGTGATGCTGCACATCTCGCGCGACGAGCAGCGCGAACGGCTCGGCGATCGGCTCGACCGGGCCGACAAGCACTGGAAGTTCAACCCCGGCGACATCGACGAGCGCGAGCTGTGGGACGACTACCAGCGTGCCTACGAGGCCGTGTTCGAGCGCACCTCGACGCCCGAGGCGCCGTGGTACATCGTGCCCGCGAACCGCAAGTGGTACGCCCGGCTCGCCGTGCAGCACCTGCTCATCGACGCGCTCGAGCGCATGGAGCTCGAGTGGCCGAAGGCCGACTACGACGTCGAGGAGCAGAAGCGGCGGCTCGCGGCGAGCTGAGGTTCAGCCGCCGAACGCCTCGACGATGGGGCGGAACTTCATCACCGTCTCGGCGAGCTCGTCGGCGGGGACCGAGTCGTGCACGATGCCGCAGCCCGCGTACGCGGTGACGGTGCCGTCGGCGTCGACCTGCGCGCACCGCAGCGCGATCGCCCACTCGCCGTCGCCGTCGCCGTCGACCCAGCCGACCGGCCCGGCGTAGCGGCCGCGGTCGAACCCCTCGAGCTCGTCGATGACGTGCAGCGCCGTCGTGCGCGGGGTGCCGGCCACGGCCGCGGTCGGATGCACCGCCCGCACGAGGTCGAGCGAGCTGGACCCGTCGCCGAGCGTGCCCTTCAGGTCGGTCGCGAGATGCCACAGGTTCGGCAGTTGCAGGGTGAACGGCTCGGGGCTCGCGTCGAGCCGGGCGGTGTGCGGTTCGAGCCGCTGCACGGCGCTCGCGACGGCGAGGGCGTGCTCGTCGAGGTCCTTCGCCGAGGCGAGCAGGGTCGCGGCGCGTTCGCGATCGGATGCCTCGCCGGCGCCCCGCGCGATCGTGCCCGCCAGCACGCGCGACGAGACCTGCCCGTGGTCGACGCGGACGAGCGTTTCGGGGCTCGCGCCGATGAGCCCGTCGACGGCGAAGACCCAGGTATCGGGGTAGTCCTCGGCGAGCCGGTTGATCGTGGCGCGCAGGCCGTCGTCCTCGTGCAGTTCGCCGACGAGCTGGCGGGCGAGCACGACCTTCTGCAGGTCGCCGGCGTCGATGCGGCGCACCGCGTCGGCGACCGCGCGCTCGTATCCGGCCGGGGTCACCGAACCCGGTGCGAACGCGACCCGCGGCACACGCCGGCGGGGCGCGGGCTCGGGCAGCACGGGCGTCGCGGATGCCTCGTCGCCCGAGGCATCCGCCGCATCGATGTCGCCCGTGGCGAGCGCGATGCGGGTGACCCAGGCGCGGCCGTCGCGGCGGCCGAGCACGAGCTCGGGCACGATGAGCGCGCTCGGCGCGGCCGACGCGTCGGCGAACGCGAACGCGCCGAACGCGACCAGGCCCGTGCCGGGCAGCCCGACCCGGTCGTCGACATCGGCGTCGGCGGCCAGCGCACGCCACGCCGCAGCCGCGTCGTCGATGCGGTCGGCGCCCGACGACTCGATGCGCAGCACCTCGCCGAGCCCGACGATGCCCTCGCCGCGTCGCAACCAGACGAGAGGGTTGCGCGGGTCGGTGCGGGGGATGAGCGGTTCGGTCTCGTCGACCGCGATGGTGCGCACCGTCAGGCGGGGGTGGTTCACCGTCCCAGCCTATGACGACCGCCGAGCGCCGGGGCCGGCGGGGGTTCGCTGCCCGTTCTGCCCCCTGCTCGGGGGATGGCGGGCGGTCGGGCGACCGCGTAGCTTTGCCGAGTCGGCATTACCCGTTACCCGAATCTGCCGCATCCCAACGGAGGACGCCGTGTTCCCGAGACTGTTCGCTGCCCTCGCCGTCGTGTGCGCGACGCTGCTCGCCGCACCGGCGGCGGCGAATGCCGAGGACTACGTCCCCGGTGCACCCGAAGATCCGACGCTCGCCGGATCCACCGTCTCGCCCGCGTGCGAGGCCGACGTGCCGTGGATCCAGTTCCGGGTGGTGCTGACCGACCCCGAGTCGCTGAGCACGTCGCGCGACGCGACGCTGGTGCTCAGCGACGGGTCGAACACGCACACCGTCCCGCTCGGCACCATCGGCCCGTCCGGTGTGCTGGAGGGCCGGGTGCTCTGGCCGGGCGCCTCGGTCGGTCCCGACGGCCGAGGCGACGGCTGGCCCGGGTGGGCCTTCGTCGGCGGCGAGTGGGTCGAGACCGACGGCAACTTCGCCTGGACGCGCGGCTCCATCGACGCCCGCATCGAGGTCAACCCGTCGATCCCCGTCGCGCTCAGCTACCCGCCCGCGACGCCGCAGTGCCTCACCGATCCGCCTCGCGAATCCACGCCGGCCGGCACCACCGCCACCGGCATCGCGTCGACCGGGTTCGACGGGCCGATGTGGGCCGGCGTCGGCATCGGCGCGGCCGGGCTGATCGCGCTCGGCGTGATCGGGGTCGTGCTCGCGCGGCGTCGACGCGTCCGCGAGTGACCCGGGTCGCATGACCGAGGCGAACGACCCGCACTCGCGCCGTTCGCGTCTGCGTCCGCTGCTGTGGTGGGCGTGCGGCGTGCTCGGCGTGCTCGTCGTCGCCGCGGTCGCCGCGGCCGCGTGGATCGGCGTGCGCGGGATGGCCGCGAAAGCGGAGCTCGAGGCCGCGGCGCCCGTGGTGGAGCGCATCGTCGATGTCGCCAAGGCCGACCCCGGAGAGCTCGCGGATTCGGTCGACGAACTCGCCGGGCACACGGGGCGCGCGGTCGAGCTCACGGGCGACCCCGTCTGGCGCCTCGCCGAGTCCGCGCCCTGGGTCGGCGACGACCTCGCCGCCGTGCGGACGCTCGCGGAAGTGGCCGACCGGCTCGCCGAGCACGTCGCACGCCCGCTCGGCAGCGTCGCCGGCGAGCTGTCGGGCGATGGACTGCGGATCCGCGACGGCCGGTTCGACCCCGAGCCGCTCGCGGCGCTCGGCACCGTCGCGTCCGGGGTCGCCGGCGAGATCGCCGACGCCGCCGACGCGGTGCAGGCGATCGAACCCAGCGGGCTCATCGGCCCGGTCGCCACGGCGCGGCAGCGGCTCTCCGACATGCTCGAACAGGTGCGCCCGTACGCGGACGCCGTCTCGACCGCGGCGCCCCTCATCGGACCCATGCTCGGCCTCGACGGCCCCCGCGACTACCTCGTGCTGATCCTGAACAATGCGGAACTCCGGGCGACCGGCGGGATTCCCGGGGCGCTCGCGGTCGTCCACGTGGAGGGCGGCACGATGGACCTCGCGCCGATCCGCTCCAACGGAGACGTCCCTGCACTGGACGCGCCCATCCTGCCGCTCGGCGAAGGCACCGAGCAGCTGTTCGGTTCGCTGCCGGGCCGGTTCGTGCAGGACGTCACCATGACGCCCGACTTCGACGAGACGGCCCGGCTGGCGCGCGCGTTCTGGGCCGCGGCGACCGGAGTCGAGGTCGATGGCGTGATCGCCGTCGACCCGGGGGTGCTCTCCGCGTTCCTCCGCGCCGTCGGGCCGGTCGAGGCCGACGGTCTCACGCTCACCTCCGACGACGTCGTGCGCCAGCTGCTCGTCGACTCGTATCTGCGCATCGACGATCAGGGCGAGCTCGACGCGTTCTTCGCCGATGTCGGGCACGCGGTGTTCGCGGCGGTCACCTCGGGCGGGCACGACCCCCGCTCGCTGGTGGACGCGGCCGTCTCATCGGCACAGGACGGGCGCGTCTCGATCTGGAGCGCCCACGCCGACGAGCAGGCCGTGCTCGCCGGCACCGCCCTGGGCGGCCCGCTCGCCGCGCTCGACGCGGCCGGGCCCGACTCGTACGGGGTGTACCTGAACGACGCGACCGGCGGCAAGTTCGACCCGTTCCTCGACCTCGCGGTCGACGCCGGCACGGTCGAATGCCGGGCCGACGGCCGGCAGGAGGTCGTCGTGCGCGTGACCGCGACGAGCACCGCCCCGAACGACGCATGGCAGAGCCTGCCCCGCTACGTCACCGCCGGGCGGCCCCAGGGCTACGGCGTCGACGTCGGCGTGCTGGCGGTCGACGTGGCCGTCTACGGCGCACCCGGCTCGTACCAGGGCTCGGTGCTGGTCGACGGCGAGCGGGTGCCCGCCGTCACGACGACCGACAGCGGGCGGCCCGTCGCCTACACCCGCGTCCAGATGCTGCCCGGGCGCACCTCCGTGCTCGAGGTGCGGTACGTGGCATCCGAGCCGGGCGCGGTGCAGCCCGTCGTGCGGCACACGCCGACCGTCAACCCGGTCGCGGTCGGCACCTGGGCGCCGGCCTGCGAGGGCCCGTGAGCCTCCCCGCGGGGCCCGCCGCCTAAGCTGGACGCATGCGTGCAGACCTCGGCAAGGACCCGTCGCAGGTGTCGGCCATGTTCGACGGGGTCGCGGCCCGCTACGACCTGACGAACAACGTGCTCTCGGTCGGCAACGCCCCGCTCTGGCGGGTCGCCACGACCCGTGCGGTCGACCCGAAGCCCGGCGAGAAGATCCTCGACGTCGCGGCCGGCACCGGCACGTCGAGTGCGAGTCTCGCGCGCAGCGGGGCATCCGTCGTCGCCGCCGACTTCTCGCCCGGCATGATCGAGGTCGGGCGGCGCCGGCAGGCGCACGTGCCGAACCTGGTGTTCGTCGAGGCCGACGCGACCGACCTGCCGTTCGGCGACGACGAGTTCGACGCGGTGACCATCTCGTTCGGGCTGCGCAACGTCAACGATCCGCAGCACGCGCTGCGCGAGTTCCTGCGCGTGACCAAGCCCGGCGGCCGGCTCGTGGTGTGCGAGTTCTCGCACCCGCAGGCCTCGCTCGTGCGCACCGGGTACGACGTCTACCAGCGCTGGATCATGCCCTCGCTGGTGCGCCTCACGAGTTCGAACGACACCGCGTACGAGTACCTGAACGAGTCGATCGGGGCGTGGCCCGACCAGCCGGCCCTCGCGGCGCGGCTCCGCGCGGCGGGCTGGGACGAGGTGGCCTACCGCAACCTGACCGGCGGCATCGTCGCGCTCCACCGCGGGCGCAAGCCCGGCCCGCCGCCGGTCGAGTAGCGCGACGCGCCGGCCCCCGAAGGGACCGCACCGGCGTGCGAGACGCTCGCCGGCGCGCGCCCCCCGACCAGCGGGGCGACCTCGCACACCCGCGGAGCATCCGTGCAGGAATCCTGCCGATAGGCTGGCAGGGTGAAACCGAGCGTCCCCGCGGTGCGCCGCGGCTCCTCGCTCGCGGCCAACCTGGGCCTCAGCGAGCGGGTCTTCGCCTCGGCGGCAGACCGCGCGATGGCCAGGGCCATCGACGACGGACTCGACCGTGTCGAGGCCGGTCTCGTCGACGAGGTCGCGTTCGCCGATCCGATCGCCGGGGCATCCGCCCGTTACCTGCTCGAAGCGGGTGGCAAGCGGGTGCGCCCGATGCTGACGCTGCTCACCGCGCAGCTCGGCGACGGCGTCACCGACGAGGTCGTGACCGCCGCCCAGGCGATCGAGATCACGCACCTCGGCAGCCTCTACCACGACGACGTCATGGACGATTCCGATCGTCGTCGCGGGGTGCCGAGCGCGCAGACGGTGTGGGGCAACTCGGTCGCGATCCTCACCGGCGACCTGCTGTTCGCGCGCGCGAGCCAGCTCATGGCCCGACTCGGCGAGGGGGCCATCCGGTTGCAGGCCGGCACCTTCGAACGACTCGTGCTCGGCCAGCTGCACGAGACGATCGGGCCGCAGCCGGGCGACGACCCCATCGCGCACTACCTCGGCGTGCTCGCCGACAAGACCGGGTCGCTGATCGCCGCCGCCGCCCAGGCCGGCATCATCTTCTCGGGCGCCGATCGCGCGTACGAGCAGCCGATCGTCGACTTCGGGGAGCGCATCGGCATCGCGTTCCAGCTCATCGACGACGTCATCGACCTGTCGCCGCAGCCCGAGCAGACCGGCAAGGTGCCCGGCACCGACCTGCGCGCGGGGGTCGTCACCCTGCCGCTGCTGCGGTTGCGCGAGCTCGCGAAGACGGATGCCTCGGCCGCCGACCTGCTGGCGCGCATCGAACGCGACGTGCTGCCGGCCGATCCGCTCACCGCCGTCGACCCGTTGGACACGAACACCCTCGCGTCGCGCGTGGTGCCGTCGAAGGAGACGATCGACGCGGTCGTCGCCGAACTGCGCGACCACGAAGCGACCCGTGCCACGCTCGCCGAGGCGCACCGCTGGGCCCGGGACGCGGTCGATGCGCTCGCGCCGCTGCCCGACGGCTCCGTGAAGAAGGCGCTCACGCGCTTCGCCGACACCATCGTGGAGAGATCGAACTAGTGACGAGGAACAAGCTCCGACTGGCCATCGTGGGCGCGGGCCCCGCCGGCATCTACGCCGCCGACCTCCTGCTGAAGGCGGAGCGCAACTTCGACGTGTCGATCGACCTGTTCGACCACCTGCCGGCGCCGTACGGTCTGGTCCGGTACGGCGTCGCGCCCGACCATCCGCGCATCAAGGGCATCATCTCGGCGTTGCGCGAGGTGCTCGACCGGGGCGACATCCGCATCTTCGGCAACGTGCGGTTCGGCACCGACCTCACGCTCGACGATCTGAAGCGCCACTACAACGCCGTCATCTTCGCGACCGGCGCCGTACGCGACGCCGACCTGCACATCCCCGGCGTCGAGCTCGAGGGCTCGTACGGCGCGGCCGAGTTCGTGAGCTGGTTCGACGGGCACCCCGACGTGCCGCGCACCTGGCCGCTCGACGCGAAAGAGGTGGCGGTCATCGGCAACGGCAACGTCGCGCTCGACGTGTCGCGCATTCTCGCCAAGCACGCCGAAGACCTGATGGTCACCGAGATCCCCGACAACGTCGCCGAGATCCTGAAGGCGTCGCCCGTGACCGACGTGCACGTGTTCGGCCGTCGCGGACCCACGTCGGTGAAGTTCACACCGCTCGAACTGCGCGAGCTCGGCGAACTGCGCGACGTCGACATGATCGTCTCCGACGAGGACTTCGACTACGACGACGCCGCACGCGCGGCCGTGTCGGGCAACAAGCAGGTCTTCGTCATCGACAAGGTGCTGCAGCAGTGGCGGCAGCGATCGGTGGGCGAGGCGTCGCGCCGGCTGCACCTGCACTTCTTCGCCAAGCCGCTCGAGATCGTCGACGACGGCACCGGTCGGGTCGGCGCCATCCGGTACGAGCGCACCGCGCCCGACGGCGAAGGCGGCGTCGTCGGCACGGGCGAGATCCGCGAGCTGCCCGTGCAGGCGGTGTACCGTGCGGTCGGGTACTTCGGGTCGCCGCTGCCGGGGGTGCCGTTCGACGAGAAGTTCGGCGTCATCCCGAACCACGAGGGCCAGGTGATGGTGCACGACCCCGAGACGGGCGACGCCCGCCAGGTCTACGGCGTGTACTGCACGGGGTGGATCAAGCGCGGCCCGGTGGGGCTCATCGGGCACACGAAGTCCGACGCGATGGAGACCGTGCGCCACCTCATCAACGACCTCGGCAACTGGTGGAACCCCGAGTCGCCCGACGAGGAGTCGATCGTCGAACTGCTCGACGAGCGGGGCATCCGCTGGACCGACCTCGACGGCTGGCACCGCCTCGACGAGCACGAGCTCGCCCTCGGCGCGGCCGACGGGCGCCTTCGCGTCAAGGTCGTCCCGCGTGACGAGATGGTCGACATCTCGCGCGACGAAGCCTAGGGTTCCCGGCACCGACCGCTCGCGCGCGTCGGAGCATCCGCGGGTCTGTGCATCGGCGGGTCTGTGCATCGGCGGGTCTGTGCATCGGCGACCGGCCGCGAGCGGCGCAGGCGCTACAGTCTCGTCATGCCGCTCACCACATCCGCCTCGGTGCTCATCGCGGGCGTGCTCGGCGGCGTCGTCGGCTGGTGGCCGCTCTCCGCGTGGATCGAACGGCAACTGCGCGACGACCGGATGCAGCGACGCACGATCCGGGTCGTCGCCTCGCTCACCACCGCCATCGTCTGGGGCGTCGTGGCGTGGCGATTCGCCGACGCGGCCGGGCTGGCGGTGCTGCCGGCGATCCTCGCGTTCACGGCCGCGTCGACCGTGCTGTCGATCGTCGACCTCGTCGAGCACCGGCTGCCGAATCCCGTGGTCGGCGCGACGCTCGCGATCGTCGGCGGGCTGCTCGTGCTCGCGGCGGCCGTGTCGGGGCGCTGGCTGTCGCTCGCCTGGGCGGCCGCGGGGCTCGGGGCGATGTTCGGCGTGTACCTGCTGCTCGGTCTGCTCGTGCCGAACGCGATGGGCATGGGCGATATGAAGCTCGCCGCCCCGATCGGCATGCTGCTCGGATGGTTCGGGCTCACGACGTGGGTCGTCGGGCTGGTCGCGGCGTTCCTCGTCGGCGGCGTGATCGCGATCGCCGCGCTCGCGCTGCGGCGCGTGTCGTGGCGCGGGTCCATCCCGTTCGGGCCGGCGATGCTCGCCGGTGCGCTCGTGAGCCTGCTCGTCACGGCGGGCTGACGGAGCATCCGGCCGCCTCGCCCTAGGGTGGGGAGCGGGGGAGGGGATGTGACCGCACCGACTGAGTCGACCGGACCGGCGTCGCGGTCGGCGCTGCCGCCGTCGGCGCTGCCGCCGTCGGCGATGGCGGGGTCGGCGCTGCCGAAGTGGGAACCCGATGTCCTCGGGTCGGGGTTCGAGCGGCTCGAGCTGCCGCTCGGCGACGACGACGAAGGCGCGGTCGTCGCCACCCTCGTGCGACACCGACGCGGGTGGGCCGATCGGATCGGCGGACTCCTCGGCCGCGGTGCCGCAGCCGGAGCCGACGTGCTCTACGTGCACGGATGGAGCGACTACTTCTTCAACCCCGAGCTCGCGCAGTACTGGTCGTCCGCGGGGGCACGGTTCTTCGCGCTCGACCTGCGCAAGTACGGCCGCAGTCTGCGCGAGTGGCAGACACCCGGATACGTCACCGATCTCGCGACGTACGACGCCGACATCGAGGCGGCGCTGGCAGCCATGGGGCAGGGCGGAGCATCCGGTCGACCGCTGGTGCTGATGGGGCACTCGACCGGCGGCCTCGTGCTGTCGCTCTGGGCCGCGCGCCACCCCGGGCGGGCGTCGGCGCTCGTGCTGAACAGCCCGTGGCTGGAATTCCAGCTCAGCCGGATCGGACGCGAGGCGATCGCACCCGCCATCGTGTTCGGGGCGCGCATCAACCCGATGGGGCCGATGCCGAACGTCGACCTCGGCTTCTACACGCGTTCCGTCGACCGCGCGCAGGGCGGCGAGTGGGAGTACGACCACGCCTGGCGGCCCGACCGCGGATTCAAAGTGCACCCCGCCTGGCTGACCGCGATCCTCGCCGGACACGCGACGATCGCCGCCGGCATCGACGTCGGAGCCCCCGTGCTCACGCTGCTGTCGGCACGATCGATGATCCAGCCCCGATGGGACGAGGGCATGCGCACGAGCGACATCGTGCTCGTCGTCGACGAGATCGCCGCGCGCGCGACCCGCCTTGGGCCGTCGGTGGGCATTGCCCGCATCGACGGCGCCCTGCACGACGTGCTGCTCTCGCGCGAGCCGGCCCGCGCCGCGGCGTACGCCGCCATCACGCACTGGCTGCGCGGCTACGCCCCCCGGGTGCGCGGCCGCTGACGCGGCGCGCGGGCGCCGCCTGCGCGCCGCGGCCTGCGCGCCGCCCGCCCCGCCCCCAACGCAGGCACTGTGTTCAGACGACGGCAGTGTCGGCGGTGCCGTCGTCTGCACACGGTGCCTGGGTTGGGCGCAGCTGGGGGAGGGCAACGGTCTGCTCCTCCACACCGGTTCGACGCGAAGGGTTGTGCACAGCCTGGTGCGCATCGGCTCGACGGCGGCGCGCCGGCCGTCACGCTGTGCCGATGGACGCACTTCCAGTGACACCGCAGGGGCTCATCCGGTACGGAGATGTCGCCGAACTCGGCCTCCGCACTGAGCTGTACTCGGCCGTCGACCGCGGCGACGTGCAGCGGGTTCGTCGTGGAATCTACGCACCGACCCCGCCGGGAACGGGCTCCAGATGGGAGCGCGAAGCGCTGGAGTACCGCACCCGCGTGCTCGCGGCCGCCGAGACGATGCAGGGGGCGACCTTCACGAGCTTCTCGGCGGTCGCGCTCGCGGGGCTGCCCGTCTTCGGTCGCTGGCCCGAGGAGGTGTACGTCCTCTCCCGAGACGGCAGTTCGAGCCGTCGCCGAGGGGTGGTCACGGTCGCCCGCAGGGGCGATGTCGAGCTCGACCTGTGCGACGGCGTGCGGACCACGTCCATCGAGTTCACGCTTATCCAGCTCTGTCGGCAGGCCACGCTCGCTGCGGCGCTCGTCGCGGTCGACGCGGCGCTCAGAGTGCCGCGATTCGGTACGGCCGCGCCGATGACCACGCTCCAACGACTGGTCGAGCTGCACCAGTCGATGCTGCCGTATCACGGAAGCCGCTCGGTCGAGGCGGTGCTCAGCCGGGCGACCGAGCTCGCGGACACACCGCTCGAGACCATCAGCCGCCTTGCGTTCGAGCAGCTGGGGTTCGAAGCTCCCGAACTGCAGCGCGAGTTCTGGTTGTCGGAACTCGGCCAGCGGGCGTATGTCGACTTCTTCTGGCGATCGGTCGATGCCGCCGCTGAAGCCGACGGGCGGGGAAAGTACCGCGGCAGCGGACGCGATGCCGCCGAGGCCGTCATCCGTGAGAAGGATCGCGAGAACGCGATCCGCCGTCGGGTTCGAGCGTTCGACCGCTGGGACTGGGCAGAGACGCTGGCGATCCAGCCGCTCGCCGTCCGCCTGCACGCGATGGGCGTCCAGCGCACGCGTCGGCCGAGGCGGCTCATCCCTCCGCGGCACGAGTCGGCCGTGCGTCGGGGTTGAGCAGGCACGGAGACGGCACCGTGTTCAGTACGTGGCACTGTCGGAGGTGCCTTGGTCTGAAGAACGTGCCTGTAGTGCGGCGGCGCGGCGGGCAGCGCGGCGCACGCGTCGGCCGAAGCGGCTCATCCCTTCGCGGCACGAGTCGGCCGTGCGTCGGGGTTGAGCAGGCACGAAGACGGCACCGTGTTCAGTACGCGGCAGTGTCGACAGTGCCTTGGTCTGAAGAACGTGCCTGTAGTGCGGAGGCGCGGCGCGGCGGCGGCGCCGGCGCTCAGCGGAAGTTGACGAACTGCAGGTCGACGTCGAGGTCGGCGGCCTTCAGCAGGCGGATCGTCTCCTGCAGGTCGTCGCGGCTCTTCGACGACACCCGCAGCTCGTCGCCCTGGATCTGCGACTTCACGCTCTTCGGCGCCTCGTCGCGGATGAGCTTGCCGATCTTCTTCGCGTGCTCCTGGTCGATGCCGTTCTTCAGGCCCACCTCGATGCGGAACTCCTTGCCCGATGGGTACGGCTCGCCCGCGTCGAGCGACTTCAGCGAGATGCCGCGCTTGATGAACTTCGACTGCACCACGTCGAGCACGGCCTTCACGCGCTCTTCGCTCGAGGCCTTCAGCAGGATCTTCTCGCCGCTCCACTCGACTGAGGCGCCGACGCCCTTGAAGTCGTAGCGCTGCTCGATCTCTTTGCGGGCCTGGTTGACCGCGTTGTCGGCCTCCATCTTGTCGACCTTGCTCACGATGTCGAACGTCGAATCTGCCATGCGGGCAAGTCTAGCGACGGGCCGTCGCCAGGTCAGGGGCGGA
Organism: Agromyces larvae; assembly: GCF_022811705.1. NCBI lineage: Bacteria > Bacillati > Actinomycetota > Actinomycetes > Micrococcales > Microbacteriaceae > Agromyces > Agromyces larvae. Next base: position 3,517,142 of record NZ_CP094528.1, read on the forward strand.
TGCCTCGGGCGCGCGCTACTCGGCCGGCCGCGCGGTCGACGACCGCACCCGCAGTTCGAACGGCAGCGGGGTCGCCGACGGTTCGGCGTCGGCGTGCCCGGGCTCGAGTTCGTCCATCAGCAGTTCGACGGCCTGCTCACCCTGCACCCGGGGGAACTGCGCCACGGTCGTGAGGCCGAAGAAGTCGGACAGGTCGTGGTCGTCGACGCCGATGATCGACACGTCGCGCGGCACGACCATGCCGAGATCGCGCGCGGCGAGGATGGAGCCGATCGCCATCTCGTCGCTCGCCGCGAAGATCGCCGTGGGTCGGTCATGCGGAGCCCCGAGCAGCTGCTTGGCGGCGTGGTATCCGCCCCGGATCGTGAAGTCGGCCGGGGCGAACCGCGCTGGGTCGGGTTCGATGCCCGCATCGCGCAGCGCCGCCTCGTAGCCGAGGCGCCGATTCGTCGGCAGGTGGAAGTCGAGGTCGAACTCGAGGTCGCCGCCGATGTGCGCGATGCGCCGGTGCCCGAGGCCGAGCAGGTGCTCGGTGGCGAGCCGGGCCACCGCGACGTCGTCGATGATGAGCGTGCGCACCCCGGGGATCGGGCCGCCGACGCCGACGAGCGGCTTGCCGAGCTCGTGCAGCCGGTTCACCTCGGCCTCGGTCAGTTCGAGCGAGATCGCGATGACCGCGTCGACCCGACGACGCAGCAGGAACTGCTCGAACACGGTCGCGCGCTCGTCGCCGTCGCCCGCGAGATTGTAGAGCGTCAGGTCGTATCCGGTGCGCAGCAGCGCCTGCTGCACGCCCTCGAGCACCGACGAGAAGAACCAGCGGTTGAGGAACGGCACCACGACGCCGACGTTGCGCGTGCGACCCGATGCGAGGCTCGACGCGCTCGACGAGACGACGTAGCCGAGCCGTGCGGCGGCCTCTTCGACCTTCGCCTTCGATGCGGGCGACACGTGCCCGCGGCCGCTGAGGGCGCGCGACACGGTCGCGGTGGACACGCCCGCGAGTCGGGCGACGTCATCGATGCCGGCCATGGCTCCTCGTTCTCAGCCTCGCCGAGGCGTTTCGCGCGGGTCGCGAGTAGTGGCATCCTATCGGCCGCTCGGCGAACGCCTGCGTGTCGCGTTGCCCCCGAGCCGGGGGTGCGGTAGAAACACGTGTTCGGGGTGTGTTCGCGGGGGGCGGATCGCCCTCCGCCGCCGTGCCGAAGGGATCGCACCCCGTGAAGTGGATCAAGCGCATCATCGTGCCGCTCATCGTCGTCTTCGCCCTGTTCTACCTGGTCACCCGACCCGAGGACGCCGCGAACGCCGTGCAGAACGCCGTCGGAGCGGTGTGGTCGGCCGCGGCGTCGTTCGGCAAGTTCTTCTCGTCGCTCGCGGCGTGAGCCCGAGGCATCCGTGACTCCGCGGCATCCGGGCCCGACCGAATGAGCCTGTTCACCCTCGACCCGCACGTCGAGCGCTACCTGATCGCCGACGACGGCGAGGTGATCATCGACGAGGTGCACAAGCACTGGGCGGCGATCGTCGGGCCGGTGCTGCAGGTCGTGCTCGCGTTCGTCATCGCGATGCTCATGTTCTGGTTTCCCGCGCAGGCCGCCTGGCTGCCGCTGGCGGTCGCGCTGCTCATCGCGGGTCGCGCATTCTGGCGCATCCTGACGGTGCGGATGGATCGGTTCGTGATCACGAACATGCGGGTGTTCCGCGTGCACGGGGTGTTCGCGCAGAACATCGCGACGATGCCGCTCACCCGAATCCTCGACATCACGGTGCACAAGCCGTTCGTCGGTCGCATTCTCGGGTACGGGCACTTCGTGTTCGAGTCGGCGGCGCAGGCGCAGGGGCTGCGCGAGATCAGGTTCGTCGGTGCGCCGAACGAGCGCGGGGCGACGATCCAGAAGGTGATCCAGCGTTCGGGTCTGCGGGGGCCGGTTCGCCAGTCGGCGCGTAGCGACGCGGGCGACGCCGAGACGCAGCCGTTCCCGCCGAACTGGGGCTGAGCGGCCGAAGCCCCCGCCGCGACTCGCCGCGCACGAACGCGGCACACCCTCGCGCACGAAGCCCGCGCACGAACCCCGCGCACGAACCCCGCGCACGAATGAGGGGCGGTGCCGGCCTCAACCCCGGCACCGCCCCCGTTGCACCCCGCGCGGTTCAGCCCGCGAGGATCTGCTGCGCCTGCTGCTCCGCGTCCGCGAGGAGCTTGGCGATGTCGGCGTTCTGATCGGTGAGCACGGCCTGGACGACGGGGTCGAGGAGCGCGTAGATCTCCTGCGTCTTGTGGCTGGGCTCGGGCAGTAGCGGCTGCTCGAAGATGTGGTCGGTGAACGGGGTCATCTGGTCGAGCGGCACGTTGACGTAGTCGGCGATCCACTGCTGCGACTCGGCGTAGGTGGCTTCGTCGAAGATCGGCATCTCGGGGGCTCCGACGGGGGCGCCCGACTCGGCGGTGGTCTTCGCGGCGGTGACCGCGGCGTCTTCGTCGGCGAGCTTCTGCATGTAGTAGAAGTCGATCCACTTCACGCCGGCGGCCTGCTCGGCCTCGGTCGCGTTGGCCGAGACGACGGCGAGGGTGCCGCCGCCGAGCACGCCGGCGTCGCCGTCGTCGGCGAGCGGCAGCACGGTGAGCCCGTAGTCGTCGGGGTTCATCTGGTTCTGCGTGAAGAGGTTGCCGTAGTTGCCGCCGCCCGACACGTACATGCCGATCTGGCCCGAGGCGAACGCCTGGTTGATGCTGCCCCAGTCGTAGAGGAAGTTGGCGCCCATGGAGTCGTCCTGCCACCGCATGGTCTTGACCATGTCGAGCACCTGCTTCATCTCGGGGGTGTCGATGGTCGAGGTGACCTCGTCGCCGTCGACCTGCTCGAGCCGACCGCCGAGGGCGTAGTCGAGTGTGGTGAGGATCCACCCGCCGGTGTTGGACGAGGTCATCTGCGCGTACCCGGCGACGCCCGTGGCATCCGCGATCTGTTTGGCGTCGGCGCGCACCTCGTCCCAGGTGGTGGGCGGCTGGTCGGGGTCGAGGCCCGCCTGCTCGAAGAGCGTGCGGTTGTAGTGCAGCCCCTGGCCGTAGGCGGCGATCGGCACGGCCCACTGGCTGCCGTCGGCGGCCTGGCCGGCGACGGCGACGTTCGGGTTGAAGTCGCCGGCGTAGGGGAGGTCGGCGACGAGCTTCGAGATGTCGGCGATCTGCTGGTTGGCGATGAGCCCTCGACCGTCGGTGAACGGGATGGTGAACACGTCGGGCAGGGTGCCGCCGGCGAGGGCCGCGGCGAAGGTGGTGCCGTCCCAGGTGTACTCGACGGATTCGATGGTGATGTCGGGGTGTTCGGACTCGAACTGCGCGGCGCGCTCTTCGAACGCGGCGATCGCGCCGTCGTCGAGGCCGGCGTCGATGGCGACCTGCAGGGTCACCCCGTCGTCGGCGGGTTCGTCGGAGGTGGCGCAGCCGGCGAGCGGCACGGCCAGGGCGAGCGCGGTGATCGCGCCCGCGAACTTCAGTGATGACGTCATCGTCTTCCTCTTGTCTTCGGGTGCTGTGAGAGTGTCGCAGCCGGCGGCTGCGTGGATGGTGTGTGCGGCTCGTCAGGTGCGGAGCCAGACCGAGGTGTCGGCGGGCAGCTCCTTCCTCTCGAGGTGGTTCCGGGCGTCGGGGGTGCTCGCGAGCAGCAGGTCGCGGTGCGGCGGCAGCGCGGTGGGCCGGCTGCCGAGGTTGGTGAGGTGCAGGATGTCTCCGCGCCGCAGCGCGATGACGTCGGGGTCGGGATGCTCCGCCCAGGCGAAGTCCGCCAGACCCGCGCCCGCCTCGCGCCCTTCGCGGACGAGGTCGCGGCGCAGCCGGAGCATCCGTCGATAGAGCGACAGGGTGGATGCCTCGTCGCGCGCCTGCGCCTCGACCGAGAGCCCGGCCCACTCCGCGGGTTGCGGCAGCCAGGCGGCGCCCGTCGGCGAGAAGCCGAGCGAGGCGCCGGCCGGCGTCCACGGCAGCGGCACGCGGCATCCGTCTCGCCCGGGGTCGACGCCGCCGCTGCGCGCGAACATCGGGTCTTCGCGCAGCTCGTCGGGCAGGTCCTCGACCTCGGGCAGGCCGAGCTCGTCGCCCTGATAGATGTAGAGCGAACCGGGCAGGAACGCGGCCAGCATGGCGGCCGCGCGAGCGCGCGCGAGGCCGCGGGCGTGGTCGGTCGGCGTGCCGAAGCGCTTCTGCTCGAACGAGAACGACGAGTCGGCGCGGCCGTAGCGGGTGGCCGGGCGGGTGAGGTCGTGGTTCGACAGCGCCCAGGTCGGCGTCGCGCTCAGCCCTTCGTGCCAGTCGAGCGTCTCGGCGATGGTCGCGCGCAGCGCGGCGGCATCCCACGGCTTGGTCATGAACTCGAAGTTGAACGCGCCGTGCAGCTCGTCGTCGCGCAGGTAGCGCGCGAAGCGCGCGGGGTCGGCGAGCCACACCTCGCCGACGAGCAGGCGCGGGTCGTCGTACTCGTCGGCGACGGCGCGCCAGGCGCGGTAGATCTCGTGCACGCCGTCGCGGTCGAGGTGCGGGTGGTCGGGGTCGCCGGCGGCCGCGGGAGCGACCGGCAGCGAGGCATCCTTCACCAGCATCGCGGCGGAGTCCACCCGGATGCCCGCCGCTCCGCGGTCGAACCAGAACCGCAGCACTTCCTCGTGCTCGGCGCGCACGGCGGGGTGGTTCCAGTTCAGGTCGGGCTGGGCGGGGCTGAACACGTGCAGGTACCACTCGCCGGGCCGGCCGTCGGGGTCGGTGGTGCGCGTCCAGGTCGGGCCGCCGAAGCTCGAGACCCACTCGGTGGGCGGAAGTTCGCCGCAGGCGCCGCGGCCGGGGCGGAACCAGAACCGGGCGCGCTCGTCGCTGCCCGGCTCGGCCGCGAGCGCGGCCTGGAACCAGGGATGCCGGTCGCTCACGTGGTTCGGCACGATGTCGACGATGGTGCGGATGCCACGGGCGGATGCCTCGGCGATGAGCCGCTCGGCGGTGGCGAGGTCGCCGAAGGCGGGGTCGATCGCGCGGTAGTCGGCGACGTCGTAGCCGCCGTCGGCCATGGGGGAGGCGTACCAGGGGGTGAACCAGATCGCGTCGACGCCGAGGGACTCGAGGTGGTCGAGGTGGGCGAGCACGCCCTCGAGGTCGCCCGTGCCGTCGCCGTTCGCGTCGGCGAAGCTGCGCACGTACACCTGGTAGACGACCGCGTCGGCCCACCACGGGGCATCCGCCCTGGTCGCGGTGGTGAGCGCGTCGGCGACGCGCGTCTCGGGGCTCGACAGCGAGCTCACGTGGTCCTTTCCGGTGCGCTAGGTTTAGCGCTACACCAATCTGATGGGCGAGCGTACGCGGCGCATTGTCGCGATGTCAAGCGCGACCCCTACACTGATCCGACGAGAGGGGAACGGGATGGCCGTCACGCTGAAGGACATCGCCGAAGAGGCGGGCGTCAGCGTCATGACCGTGTCGAACGTCGTCAACGGCAAGACCGCCCGCGTCTCGCAGGCCACCATCGATCGAGTGCAGGGCATCGTCGCCGCCCGCGGCTACGTCGCGAACGCGTCGGCCCGCAGCCTCGCCGCCAGCCGCTCGCGCACCGTCGGCGTGCTCGTGCCCGTCGCCGAGGGCGACATGCTCACCATGAGCCCGCACCACGTCGCCGTCATCGGCGGCATCGAACGGCAGCTGCGCCAAGCCGGCTACCACGTGCTGCTGCGCGGCATCACCGAACCCGCCGAGGTCGGCCAGGCCGTGCAGGAGTGGGGCCTCGACGGCGCGGTGCTGCTCGGGTTCCTCGACGCCGAGATCGACGCGCTGCCCGCGCACGGCGTGCCGCTGCTCGCCGTCGACAGCTACTCGCTCAACCCCCGCGCCACCGGCGTGCGCAGCGACGACGTCGGCGGCGGGCGGCTCGCCGCGCAGCACCTGCTCGAACACGGCCACCGTCGGCTGCTGTTCGCCGGGCCCGCCTTCGGCGCGAGCGGCGTCGTGCGCCGCCGCCACGACGGGTTCACCGCCGCCGTCGCCGAGGTCCCGGATGCCACGGCCGAGACCGTCGCCGTCAACACGACGTACGAGGACGGCCTGGAACTCGGGCGTTCCCTGCGCTCACGGTTCCCCGACGTGACCGGGGCGTTCGCCACCGCCGACGTGCTCGCCGTCGGCATCATGGCCGGACTGCGCGACGGCGGGGCATCCGTGCCCGAGGATGTCTCGGTCGTCGGCTTCGACAACCTCGACCTCGGGCTCTACGTGCGACCCCGGCTCACCACCGTCGCGCAGGACCTGGGCGAGAAGGTCGCGGTCGCGGCGCGCATGCTGCTCGGCGAGATCGACGGCACCGAGGCCGCCGGCGAGGTCGAACTGCCCGTGCGTCTCGAGGTGCGGGAGTCGGTCGCCGCAGCACCGACGCCGCCGCCCCGAGGCTGAGCATCGGCCGGGGGCCGGCTGGGATCGGGCTGATTTCGCCCTGCACGAGTCGGCGGGTATTCTTGTCTGGCCCCCGGTTGTGTGCAGAACGCGGTCGGGTGCGAATGGCGAGTTACCCAAGCGGCCAAAGGGATCTGACTGTAAATCAGCTGTCATCGACTTCGGGGGTTCGAATCCCTCACTCGCCACCACGGGCCCGGTCTTCGACCGGGCCTTCGTCGTTCCGGCGTTCGTCGTTCCGACGTTCGCTGTTCCGGTGTTCGTCGTTCTGGCGTTCGTCGTTCCGACGTTCGCCGCTCCGCGCCGGAGCCGCTTCGGGGCGGCGCAGGCGGAACACGACCGCGCCGACCGACGCGGCCGCGGCCGCCCACAGCGCGAGCATCAGGGCGTCGACACCCGTCGGCCCGAGCGGGCCCGGTGCCGGGTCCTGACCGGTGAAGGTCAGCCGGCCCACGACGCTGCCCGTCGAGGCGGGGTTCGCGCGCGTCATGGTCGCCGTGACCCGAATCTCGACCGTGCCCGCGGCGAATGGCACGGGCGACGCCAGCGGATCGAGGTCGGTGCACGCGCCCGACGGGTCGCACGCCGCCGCGTCGAGGTCGACGACGACCATCACGCCCTCGCGATCGAGCCACTCGAAGCCGACGAGGTCGCCCGCCCGTGGCAGGGTGAACGACGCCGACTCGGTCTGCGATTCGCCGGGAACGAGATCGGCGAAATGCAGTTCGAACACGAGTGGCGCGGCGGCGGCGGCCGACGCCGGCATCGCCGTGCCCGTGGCGAGCGCGACGCCGATGAGCGTCGCGGCCACGCCGGCGCGCGTCCGGCCGGATCGACCTCGGGCACGGGGCATCCTCATCGGCGGATCTCCTCCTTCGGCATGATCGCGGGCTCGGGCGGAGTGCCGGGCGGGGCGGGCTCGGTGGCGGGCTCGGTGGCTTCGGCGGTGTCGGCGTCAGTGCCGAACGCGTGGCGGCCACGAGCGCGCCCGCCGGGCAGCGCGGCGAGCAGCATGAGCGCGCCGACCGTCACCAGCAGCGGCACCGCCACCCCCGGTCGCGCGATGCGGTCGAAGACCGTGCCCACGCCCGGCAGGACGAGGGCCGGATGCCACACGCTCGCGTCGGCCGCGACGCGATACGGAACCGGATCGGCGACCCCGTTCGCATCGCCCTGCATCGTGATCTCGTAGCCGTCGTCGACGGGGGCGACCTCGAGCACGCGGTGCGTCACGAGCGTGCCCGTCTGCGGATTCGGCAGGGTCGCGATGCTGCCCGGCTCGACGTCGTCGGCCGCCTCGGGCACGGCGATCAGCAGATCGCCGACGCGGATGCCCGGCTCCATCGAACCCGACACCACGATGAGCGGTTGCACGAGACCCGCGCTCGTGGCGATCCACAGGGCGCCCGCGAGCACGCCGACGGCGGCGAGCACCCAACTCAGGATGCCGCCGATGCGGCGCAGGACGGTCACGCGCGTCACCGCTTCGGGTCGGTGCGGGGCGTGCTCACGGGGTGGTGGTGGACTCGCCGGTCACGGTGAACGAGATGTGCGCCTCGTCTTCGAAGGCGTCGTCGTCCCATTCGGCGGGCGTCGTGACCGTCAGCGTGCCGCCGACGTAGCCGCCTGCGGCGATGGTGGTTGCGTCGAGCGTCACTTCCAGGTCGTCCGCAGACAGGTAGTTCCCCTCGACGAGCGTGCCCTCGACCGTGATCGTCTCGGGGCCGGTCAGCGTTCCGGCGAGCGACCCGTCGTTGTAGAGGCAGAACGGCACCTCATACACCTCGCCCGGCGCGAGCGCGCCGAGCTCGCCCTCGGTGGTGATGTCGATCGCGACGTCGGGGGTCGACAGACCCTCGTCGCCGTAGGTGAGGCTGTCGTCGCAGGGGCCACCGCTGGGGTTCGCCGCGCCCTGCAGGTCGAAGCTCGACGCGGTCGCGTCGGCGCTGAAGAGGACGTCGTCGGTCCAGGCGGCCGTGGTGAGGGCGGCGCCGATGCCGGCGACGGCGATGCCGGCGAGCGCGATCTTCAGGACGCGGGTGCGCCGCGACGTCTGGTTCTGCGTGTTCATTTCTCGTTCCCCCTTGTTATGGCCGGATGGCTCCGGTTCGTGGTGGTCGGGTGCGTATCGGCTCGAGTCAGTTCGGATTCCCGACGACGGTGAGCGCGACGTCAGCTTGGTCGCTGATGAAGGTGTCGAACTCGTTGTACGGCGTTACGGTGACGTTGTAGTTGGCGCCGGTCTGTCCCGAGGCTGTGCCGTACCAGTTCACGATGGGCAGCCATGCGTCGTACTGCTCTTGGGTGATATTCGTGAGATCGAGCTCTCGGTCGAGCAGGTCTCTCCAGTTGAACGTCGCGGTGTACCCGATGAAGTACCAGGTGCGCCCCGTGATCCTCAGCGACACCTCTGGGCGATTGTCGGCCGTCACCTTGAGCGTGGTCTCGGTGATCTCGTACGTGTCGGTGCCGGGTGGCTGCCAGGCGGGCGTACCCGTGTTCGCGCACAGGCGCACCGTGTACTGCGAGGTCTTCGACGCCCAGTGGGCTGATGCGTTGCCCGCCCGCAGGTACACGAGCCCGTTCTCCGCGAAGTTCTGGTCCTTTTCAAGAAGGAAGGGCGGGCTGAACCAGATCGTGAGCATGCCGTCGGTGAACGGCGCAGTCCAGTCCCAGGGAGGCTCGCTCAGATGCAGCACGAGTTCCCATGGCGAAGGCTCGTCCGTCGTGGTCGTCACCCCGAGAGCAACGCAGAAGTTCTTCGGTCCAGGTCCTTGCGCACCCTCGGTAGTCGTCCACACCCACTCGGTCGGGTCTTCGCTCGCGAGCTCGGTGTCCGCGCCCGCCGTGATCGGCAGGTCGTCGTCGATCGGCGGCGGCGGGTTCTCGGCGGAGAAGACGGGGACATGCGTGCGCCCGCGGTCCTCCCAGGCCGCGATCGTCGGCAGCGCGAGTGTGGCCGCGGCGACGACGGCGAACGCACCGAGCGTGCCGATCGTCGCACGAACCGTGCGGCGCACCGAGTCGTTCCGCTGTCGGCTCACGGCGCGCTCGCCCGACAGAAGATGCGGATGTGGATCTCCTCGCTGGCGTCCCAAGACCAGTTGCCCGTGGCATCCATCTCGGTCGTCGTGAACTGGATGTGCCCGACCACCTGGTCGTCGTCGTCATTGCACGAGTTCCGGGGGATCACCGTGCCGATGCTGATCGTGTCGACGTTGACGCTGTCCTGCTCTACGAGCACGTCCGCGGTGACGAGCTCGGCGTCGACGATGGTCGCATCGACATCGCCGGCGTTGCAGAGGTAGATCGGGACGGCGTAGTTCGAGTCGGGCTGCACGCCCTCGACGGGCGCCGTCACCAGCTCCTCGCCGAAGGTGTCGGTGTCGGGGTTGCCGGGCAGTCCGATGTCGACCCAATCGCCGAGCACCAAGTCCCCCGTCCCGTCGTCGCTCGGCACGAGGGTCCGGGCCCGGATGTCGAACCCGGCGTCGGAGGCGACCGCGGTCGCGCCGAACGAGACCTGGTCGTTCCATGCCGCGGTGGTGGCGACGGCGCCGCCCACGGCGACCACGGTCGCGGCGACGGCGAGCCCTGCGACGAGCGCGCGACGCCGGGGGGAGGGTGTGCCCCCCGCGTCCGGCGCCGTCGCTCTCACGCGCATCCCCCCAGATAGCTCGTACGAGAAGTGTCGCAGGCGGTGAAGCCCGCTGCCAAGGGGGTTCGTACGGCTTCGATCGAGTTCCACCGGGGCCACGGCTACCGTGGAGAGGTGACCAGCTCCGCAGCATCCGACCGCCCGTCTCCCGCCGACCTGCTCGACCTGACGCGCGATATCGCCGTACGGGCCGCCGGCTTCGCGCTCGAGTCCCGTCGAGGCGGGGTGAGCGTCGAGGCGACGAAGTCGACCCCGACCGACATCGTGACCGCCGTCGATCGGGCGACCGAGGCGATGATCCGCACGCTCATCCTCGAGGCGCGGCCCGACGACGGCGTGCTCGGCGAAGAGGACGCGACCCGTGAGGGCACGACCGGTCTGAACTGGGTCGTCGATCCGATCGACGGCACGGTGAACTTCCTCTACGGAATCCCGGCGTGGGCGATCAGCATCGCGGTCGTCGAGGGCGCGCCCGATCCCGGTGTGTGGACGGCGCTGGCCGGCATCGTGGTCAACCCCGTCACCGGGGAGGCGTTCGAAGCGAGCCTCGGCGGCGGTGCGCGCCTCGCGGGCGAACCGCTCGCGGTGAACACGGGGGTGCCGCTCGACCAGGCGCTCGTCGGCACGGGATTCGGCTACGCGGCGGAGCGCCGTCGCGAGCAGGCGCGGGTCGTGTCGGGTCTGCTGCCGCAGGTTCGGGACATCCGCCGGATCGGCTCGGCCGCACTCGACCTCTGCGCGCTCGCCGCCGGCCGGCTCGACGCGTTCTACGAGCGCGGACTCAACCCGTGGGATCATGCGGCGGGTGCGCTCATCGCGCGCGAGGCGGGCGCGACCGTCGGCGGGCTCGACGGCGCACGCGAGAGCGCGGAACTGCTCGTCGCGGCCGCCCCGGGCCTCTTCGACGAGCTCACTGCTGCGTTGGTCGAGATCGGCTGAGTCGGGCGCGAAGCGCACCGACCGGCGGATGCTTCGGGCGGATGCTCCGGCGGATGCTTCAGGCGGATGCTTCGGGCGGATGCCGAAGCGAGTTCTCCGCATGGCGTGGGGGAGGCCTTCGGGGTACGCTTTACCGATCCGTTATCTCGGCGCAGTGTCGGGATGCTCACCTCCCAGCTCCGACCGCCCCCTACGCCGAAGGTTCCACCTCGTGCCCGAGTCCCCCCTCGTGCCTGAGCACCGCATGCACGGCTTCACGCCCCCCGGTGCGGATGCGAACGCCGCACCCTCAGGGCCGGGTCGACCGTTGACGCGTCGAGAACTGCGTGAGCGCGAGGCGGCCCGGGCCGGCGCCGCGGCGATGGTCGCCGCCGGGGTGCTGCCGCCGTCACCTGGAGAAACCGGGGTGGGAGGCCCGACCTGGTCGCCCGAGCCGGTCGCGCCGTCGGCGCCCGTCGTACGGCCGGTGTCACGACGCGAAGCACGGCTCGCGGCCGAGCGCGCCAACGGCCAGGCATCGGGTGCCGCGGCTGCGCTGCCGGTGTCGCAGCCGTCGTCGAACGCGCCGCAGGCGTCTGCGCCTCACGCCTCGGCACCGCAGATGTCGGCACCGCAGATGTCGGCGCCGCACGGCTCGTTCGCCGCCCCGCCCGCGATGCCGTCGCACGGGTCGGCCGGCGTGCAGCCGCAGGCCGCACCCCAGCCGGCTCCGCAGCAACCGGTCGTCCAGCCGTCGGCGCCGCAGGCGCAACCGCCGCAGTACGCGTCGGCGGGGTCGCTCTCCGGCCCTGCCGCATCGCGCCCGCCGGTCTCGCCGCCGCCCGCCGTCTCGCGCCGAGCGGCGAACCCGTCGGCCGAACCCACGGCGCCCCAGCAGGCGGCGTCGTCCGGGGAACGGCCCTCCGCGCCGTTGCACGCACCCGTGCCGCGCGTAGCGCCTCAGCCGCCGGCTCGTTCCGGTCCTCCGGCCGGTGGCCCGTCTGCTGCGCCTGCGGCAGCTTCCGCCGCCCCGTCTGCTGCGCCTGCCGCCGCGCCTGCCGGCTCCTCGGCCGCCGGTTCCGCGCCCGCGGGTCGTCCTGCGGTCGGCCCCGCCGGTCCTTCGTCGCCGGGCGCTGCTTCCGGTCCCGCCGGTTCTTCGGCCCCGGCGGCCGCTTCCGCTCCCGCCGGACCTCAGGCGCCGGCTGCTGCCGGTCCCGCCGGTCGTTCGGCCCCGACCGCTGCTTCCGGTTCCGCCGGTCCTTCGGCCCCGGGCGCTGCGTCTGCCGATTCCCGGGCCTCGGCCGCCAGTTCCGCGCCCGCGGGTCGTCGGGCGGCCGCTTCCACTCCCGCGACTGCATCCGCTCCCGCTTCTGCGGCCGCTCCCGCGACTGCAGCCGCCCCCGCTCCCGCCGGTGCCGCCCTCCCCGCCGCACCCGAGGTGCGCCCCGCCCTCACGTTCGACGCGTTGTTCGGGCTCGACGGCGGCCCCGGAGCATCCGCACCGTCGATCGAGCGTCGCGTGCGGCGACGCGACAGTGAAGCATCCGATGCCGTGCGCGAGGTCGACCTGGCGATCTCGGCGGCGGCGATCACCGAATCCCCCGCGGTGTCGGGACTCGACGCCCTGTTCGGCGAGGTCGCGCGCCCCGAGCACGGGCGGGCCGAATCGGGTCGTCCCGATGCTGCGACGCGGCCCAGGCGGGTCGAGGCATCCGAACCGTCCGAGCCGAACCGTTCCGAGCGAGCCCGTGCGGCCCGTGCGGCCGCACCCGCCCCGCGCCCCGCTGCTCCGGTCGGTCGCCGGCGGGCTCGCGCGGTGCGCGCGATCGCCTCGATGGGCCTGGCCGCGGGCCTCGCACTCGCCACCTCGGTGCCGGCGCTCTCGCTGCTCACCCCCGAAGACGTGCAGGCGCTCGCGCTGAGCGCCACGAGCACCAAGCAGGGTCGGCAGAGCCTCGCCCTCGACGGCGACGAACTCGCCACACCGACGATCGATCGCGACGGATACCAGCACCAGTCGATCGAGGAGTATGCGGCTGCGGCCGGCATCCGCCCCGAGGCGACGTTCACGAACAACCCGCTCGGCACCATCCAGTGGCCGTTCAAGGTCGGCGTGCACATCGGCGACCGGTTCGGCTACCGCGACTGCGCCGGCTGCTCGGAAGACCACCACGGGCAGGACTTCAACCCCGGTTACGGGGCCGAGATCCAGGCGATCGCCGACGGCGTGGTGTCGGAGTCGACCGACTCGGGCGGCTCGCTCGGCGTGGTCACGATGATCGACCACGTGATCGACGGCCAGGTCATCACCAGCGTCTACGCGCACATGCAGTACGGCTCGCGGCGCTTCGAGATCGGCGACCCGGTGAAGGTCGGCGACGTCGTCGGCAACACCGGATCGACCGGCATGTCGACCGGCCCCCACCTGCACTTCGAGATCCGCATCGGCGGCATCAACGGCGAGTGGGTCGACCCGCTCGAGTGGCTCTACGAGAACACGAACTAAGCGCCGAACCGTTCGAGGCACCGTCTTCAGTCGGCGGCGACGGATTCGTTGCCTCGGACTGAAGACGGTGCCTGGAACGCCGGGCGCGCGGGCGCGCGGGCGCGGGCCGGCCGGCCGCGGCGGCGCGCCGCCGGCGCTACGCGCGGAGCCAGGCGGTGGTGTCGGCCGGCAGGGTGCCGTCGGCGAGGGGCTCGGAGGCGAGCAGGACCTCGCCCGCCGGCAGCGCGACCGGGCTCGTGCCGGTGTTCGCCACCACGAGCACGCCGGCGTTGCGGAACGCCACCACGTCGGACGGCAGGCCGAGGTCGGTCGCCCAGGCGAGCGCACCCGCACCGAGGTCGAGCGAGCGGCGCAGCGCCAGGGCGTCGCGGTAGAGCGAGAGCGTCGAGCGCGGGTCGCCGGTCTGCCGGTCGCGCGCGAGCTCGGCCCACTGCGCGGGCTGCGGCAGCCACGCGGCATCCGACGGTCCGAAGCCGTAGGACGGCGCGGCGGCCTCCCAGGGCAGCGGCACGCGGCATCCGTCGCGACCGTAGCGCTCGCCGTTCGTACGGAACCAGGTCGGGTCCTGCCGGGCCTCGTCGGGCAGGTCGATGACCTCGGGCAGGCCGAGCTCCTCGCCCTGGTAGAGGTAGACCGAGCCGGGCAGCGCGAGCATGAGCGCGGTCGCGGCGCGGGCGCGGCGCAGACCGGGAGCGTACTCGGGGATGCCCTGCGAGCGCGGCCCGAGGCCGTGGCCCTGCGGGTTGTCGGCGGTCACCGAGAGCCGGGTCGCATGCCGCACGACGTCGTGGTTCGAGAGCACCCAGGTCGACGGTGCGCCGACCGAGCCGAACGCGGCGAGCGACTCGTCGATGACCTTGCGCAGCGCGGCGGCCTTCCACGGCGTCTCGAGGTAGGCGAAGTTGAACGACTGGTGCATCTCGTCGGGCCGCACCCACTTGGCGACCTTCGACAGCGGGTCGACCCAGGCCTCAGCGGCGAGGATGCGCTCGCCGGGGTACTCGTCGAGCAGCTTCCGCCAGTCGCGGTAGACCTCGTGCACGCCCTCCTGCGCCCAGTACGGGGCGCCGTCGCCTTCTTCTTCGCTGATCTCGGGTTCGAGGGCGACTCCGGATGCCTCGTCGCCGAGCGTGTCCGAGACGCCGCCGGCGCCGCCCATGGATCCGGCGCCCTCGGCCGGGGTCCAGTCGGGCAGGCCGTCGGCCTTGATGAGTCCGTGGGCGACGTCGACGCGGAAGCCGTCGACGCCGCGGTCGAGCCAGAAGCGCAGGATGCGGCGGAACTCCTCGCGCACCTCCTCGTTCTGCCAGTCGAAGTCGGGCTGCGACGAGTCGAACAGGTGCAGGTACCACTGGCCGGGCGTGCCGTCGGGCTCGGTGACGCGGGTCCAGGCGCGGCCGCCGAAGACCGACTCCCAGTTGTTGGGCGGCAGTTCGCCGTCGGCGCCGCGGCCGTCGCGGAAGAGGTAGCGGGCGCGCTCGGCGCTGCCGGGCGCGGCGGCGAGCGCGGCCTGGAACCACTCGTGGCGGTCGGACGAGTGGTTCGGGACGAGGTCGACGATGACCCGGATGCCTCGGGCGTGCGCCTCGGCGAGCATGGCGTCGAAGTCGGCGAGGGTGCCGAACAGCGGGTCGATGTCGCAGTAGTCGGCGACGTCGTAGCCGGCGTCCTTCTGGGGCGAGGTGTAGAACGGCGAGAGCCAGATCGCGTCGATGCCGAGCTCCTGCAGCGACCCGAGGCGCGAGGTGATGCCGGCCAGATCCCCCATGCCGTCGCCGTTCGCGTCGGCGAAGGAGCGGGGATAGATCTGGTAGATCGCGGCGGTACGCCACCAGTCGGAAGTCATGCCGAAAACTGTACGGCACCATCCGGCTGACTGGAAACGCTTGCAGGTCTGTCGCGTCGCGCACACGTTACAAACCGGTATCGATGGGGACTTCCGGGTTTGGATCCGAGCGCTCGGCAGGCTATACCTGTAATCGCTTGCACCAAGCTTGCACCCACGAACGAAGGGCACACCAATGAGGGTGAACACGAAGAGCCTGCTCGCTGCCGGGGCTGTCGCGGTCGTCGCGACGCTCGGTCTCGCGGGCTGCGCCGGCGGCGACGACGGTTCGTCGAACGCGAACGAGTCCGCTTCGAGCACGCTGACCGTCTGGGTCGACGCCGAGCGCGTGGACGCACTGCAGGGCGCAGCCGACGCCTACACTGAGAAGACCGGCGTGAAGGTCGACCTGGTCGGCAAGGACAACGCCGACATCAAGGACGACTTCATCCAGCAGGCGCCCACCGGCAAGGGCCCCGACGTGGTCATGGGCGCGCACGACTGGCTGGGCGAGCTCTCGACCAACGGCGTCGTCGCCCCGCTCGAGCTCGGCGACTCGGCCGCCGACTACCTCCAGGTCGCGATCGACGCGTCGACCTACGAGGGCACCGTCTACATGCTGCCGTACGCGGTCGAGAACATCGCCGTGCTGCGCAACGCCGACCTCGTTCCCGAGCCCGCCGCGAACTTCGACGACATGATCGCCAAGGGCCAGGCCGCCGGCCTCACCCAGCCGTTCGTCGTCGAGCAGGGCGCCGAGGGCAACCCGTACCACCTCTACCCGTTCCAGACCGCGTTCGGTGCGCCCGTGTTCGGCTCCGACGAGAACGGCTACAACCCCGACGACCTGCAGATCGGCAACGCCGGCGGCGAGCAGTTCGCGACGTGGCTGGGCAGCCAGGGCAAGAACGGCACCGGTGTGTTCAACACCGACATCGACGGCGACATCGCCAAGGACTCGTTCCTCACCGGCAAGTCGGCGTTCTGGCTCACCGGCCCGTGGAACGTCGGCGCGGCCGTCGACGCCGGCATCAACGTCGCGATCGACCCCGTCCCCAGCCCGACCGACCAGGTCGCCTCGCCGTTCGCCGGCGTGAAGGGCTTCTTCGTCTCGGCCGAGTCGAAGAACAAGGTCGCCGCGAACGACTTCCTGGTGAACTACCTCGGCACCGAGGACGTGCAGCTCGAGCTGTTCGAGGCCGGCAACGTCCTCCCGGCGCTGAGCGCCGCCGCCGAGACCGCGTCGAGCGACCCGATCGTCGCGGGCTTCGCCGCCGTCGGCGCGGACGCCGTGCCGATGCCGGCCATCCCCGCCATGGGTGCGGTCTGGCAGTACTGGGGCATCGCGCAGGCCGAGATCATCAACGGCGCCGACCCCGTGTCGACCTGGCAGAAGCTGACCGCCGACGTGCAGGCGGCCATCGCAGGGTAGTCCGAATCGCCGGTCGAGGAGCGACCGACGAAGGAGGCCGCGTATCGAGGCCCGTCCCGGGTCTCGATACGCGTCCTCGCTTCGCTCGGGCGCTGCTCGACCTGCGGATGGCTGTGAGGAACACAGGATGTCGATGATCACCGAGAACGATCCAGCGGTCGAGGCTGCCGCCCCGCCCCCCACGAAACGGCAGCGACGCGCTGCCGCCATCGCCGACGCGGCATCCGGGGGCTGGAAGGTGCTCGTCCTCAAGCTGCTGCTGCTCGCGATCGTCGACGCCATCGCCCTGTTCGCGCTCCTGGTGCTCGCCGGCGCCGGGCAGTGGGTCGTCGCCGCCATCGTGGTCGCGGTCACCGCGATCGTCAACTGGATCTACTTCTCGAGGCGCAAGCTTCCCGCGAAGTACCTCACGCCCGGGGTCATCTTCCTCGTGGTGTTCCAGGTGTTCGTGCTCGTCTACACGGGCTACGTCGCCTTCACCAACTACGGCACCGGCCACAACGGCAGCCGCGAGCAGGCCGTGTCGTCGCTCATGGCGTCGTCGCTCGAGCGGGTCGAGGACTCGCCGACCTACCCCGTCACGGTCGTCGACCGGCTGGGCACCCTCGGGCTGCTGGTCACCGACCCCGAGTCGGGTGACGCGTTCGTCGGCACCAACGACGAACCGCTGACCGAGGTCGACGCCGAGTTCGACGGCGACCGGGCGGTCACCGCCGACGGATGGACCTCGCTGCAGTTCGCCGACGTGCTGGCCCGCACCGACGAGGTCAGCGCGCTCGCCGTGCGCTACTCGGACGACCCGAACGACGGCGCCATCCGCACGCCCGACGGCACGAGCGGGTACCGGTACATCTCGACCCTCGAGTACGACGAGGCGGCCGGCACCATGACCGACCTCACCACCGGCACCGTCTACGCCGACACGGGCGTGGGCGCCTTCACCGCCGAGGACGGTTCGCAGCTGCTGCCCGGCTGGCAGATCACGATCGGCTTCGACAACTTCGTGCGCGCCGTCACCGACACCCGCCTCGCCGGCCCGCTCGTCTACGTCACGATCTGGACGTTCGTGTTCGCGCTCGTGAGCGTGGCATCCACCTTCTTCCTCGGTCTGTTCCTCGCCATCGTCTTCAACGACATGCGGATGCGCGGGCGCAAGTTCTACCGAGTGCTGATGATCATCCCGTATGCGATCCCGTCGTTCCTGTCGGCGCTGATCTGGGCGGGCATGATGAACCAGAGCTTCGGCTTCATCAACCAGGTGCTGTTCGGCGGGGCGTCCATCCCGTGGCTCACCGATCCGACGCTCGCGAAGTTCTCGATCCTGCTCGTGAACCTGTGGCTCGGGTTCCCGTACATGTTCCTGGTGTGCACGGGTGCGCTGCAGTCGATCCCCGACGAGCTGCAGGAGGCGGCGACCGTCGACGGCGCGAAGCCGTGGGCGATCTTCCGGCTCATCAAGCTGCCGCTGCTGCTGGTATCGGTCGCGCCGCTGCTCATCGCATCGTTCGCGTTCAACTTCAACAACTTCAACGTGATCTACATGCTGACCGACGGCGGGCCGCGCGACTCGAACGCGCCGATCCCGGTCGGCTTCACCGACATCCTCATCACGATGGTCTACAAGGTCGCGTTCACCGGGCAGATGCGCGATTACGGGCTCGCCAGCGCCTACTCGATCATCATCTTCATCATCGTCGCGGTGATCTCGATCATCGCCTTCCGCCGCACCAAGAGCCTCGAGGAGCTGAACTGATGGCCGACGCATCCGTCTCGATCGCCCGGCGGCCGTTCCGGTTCGACCGCTGGTTCCGCGCGACCGGCTGGCGGCACATCGTCGGCGTCGTCATGGTCGTGTTCTCGCTGTTCCCGGTGATGTTCGTGCTGTCGTCGTCGCTCAACCCGAAGGGCACGCTGACCGGGTCGAACGCGCTGTTCTCGACGATCGGGCTGGACAGCTACGTGCGGATCCTCACCGACCCGCAGGTGCCGTTCGCGCAGTGGTTCGGCAACACGCTGATGATCGCCGGCATCACGGCCGTGCTGACCACGTTCCTCGGCGCGCTCGCCGCGTACTCGTTCTCGCGCATGCGGTTCGCCGGGCGCCGGGTCGGACTGATCTCGATCGTGGTCGTGCAGATGTTCCCGCAGCTGCTGGCCGTCGTCGCGATCTTCCTGCTGATGAGCGCGATCGGCGACCTGTTCCCCGCGATCGGGCTGAACACGCACATCGGGCTCATCATGGTGTACCTCGGCGGCGCGCTCGGCGTGAACACGTACCTCATGTACGGGTTCTTCAACACGGTGCCGTCGTCGATCGACGAGGCCGCGAAGATCGACGGCGCGGGCCACGCCCGTATCTTCTTCACGATCATCCTGCGGCTGGTCGCGCCGATCCTCGCGGTGGTCGCGCTGCTCAGCTTCATCACGAGCGTGAACGAGTTCGTCGTGGCATCCGTGCTGCTCATCGACACCGACAAGCAGACGCTGGCCGTCGGGCTCACGAAGCTCGTGTCGAACCCGCGCTACGCCGACTGGAGTGCGTTCTCGGCGGGTGCGGTCATGTCGGCGCTGCCGGTGGTCGCGCTGTTCCTGTTCCTGCAGAAGTACATCGTCGGCGGGCTGACAGCGGGTGCGGTGAAGTAGGGTCGTTCGCCTCGGAAGGAGACGCGATGCTCGCACCGCACCATGACGGGTCGGCCCTGCACGTGTCGACGCTCGCGCCGACGCTCGGCGAGGTGGTACAGGTTCGGCTGCGGGTGCCGCGCTCGTTCGGGCCGCTCGCCTGGGTGGGCACCCGATCCAACCCGAACCGGGAGCCGCGGTTCGATCAGGCGCGGCGGCTCGGCGGCGGGGGTCTCCCTTCGACAGGCTCAGGGAGCTTCGGCGGCGGGGGTCTCCCTTCGACGGGCTCAGGGAGCTTCGGCGGCGGGGGTCTCCCTTCGACGGGCTCAGGGAGCTTCGGCGGCTGGGGTCTCCCTTCGACGGGCTCAGGGAGCTTCGGCGGCGGGGGTCTCCCTTCGACAGGCTCAGGGAGCTTCCGCGACGGCTGGGACTGGTACGAGGCATCCGTCGAGGTCGAGAACCCCGTCCACGGGTACCGCTGGCTGCTGGTCGGCGCCGACGGCCGCCAGCACTGGCTGAGCCAGGCGGGGCTGAGCGCGGTCGAGACCCGCGACCACGACGACTTCCGGCTCGTCGCGCACCCGGCCGCGCCCGCCTGGGCGGCCGGCAGCATCCTGTACCAGGTGTTCCCCGACCGGTTCGCGAAGTCGGATGCCTCGCTCTACGACGCGCGGCGCGCAGCGGGCGACCTGCCCGAGTGGCTCATCCCGGCCGACTGGGACGATGCCGTCGACCCAGAGCCGCCGGGCCGATCGCACCAGGTGTTCGGCGGCGACCTCGACGGCGTGCGCGAACGGCTCGACCACCTCGCCTCGCTCGGCGTCGACCTGCTCTACCTGACGCCGGTGTTCCCGGCGCGGTCCAACCACCGCTACGACGCCTCCACGTTCGACCGCGTCGACGACCTGCTCGGCGGCGACGACGCGCTGGTGCGGCTCGTCGAGGCGGCGCATGCCCGGGGCATCCGGGTCATCGGCGACCTGACCAGCAATCACTCGGGCGACGCGCACGAGTGGTTCCGGGCGGCGCAGGACGCGGTGCGTTCGGGCACCGACGCGGCCGAGCGCGGGTTCTACTTCTTCCGCCCCGACGGCTCGTACGAGTCGTGGCTGGGGGTGCCGAGCCTGCCGAAGTTCGACTGGTCGTCGGCCGAGCTGCGGCGCCGGTTCGTCGAGGGGCCGGACTCGGTGGTCGCGAAGTATCTGCGCGCGCCGTTCCATCTCGACGGCTGGCGCATCGACGTCGCGAACATGACGGGCCGGCTCGGCGACGTCGACCTGAACGGCGAGGTGCGCCGGGCGATCCGCCGCACCATGCTCGAGGTGAACCCCGACACCATCCTGCTGGCGGAGTCGACGAACGACGCGGCCGCCGACTTCCAGGGCGACGCCTGGCACGGTGCGATGACGTACGCCCCGTTCACCCGCCCGCTCTGGAGCTGGCTGCAGCGGCCGGGCAGCCCGGCGGGCGGCGGCATCGGGTTCGCGCTCGGGCGGGTGCCGTCGTTCACGGGTCGGCAGTTCGTCGACGCGCACCTGCGGTTCGCGGCCGGGTTCCCGTGGCGGGTGCGGCTCGCGACCATGAACGCGCTCGACACGCACGACACCCCGCGGTTCGCGACGAACGCGCGGCCCGGAACTGTGCCGGTCGCGTTCGGTCTCGCGGTGACGATGCCCGGCATCCCCGTGATCTGGGCGGGCGACGAGCTCGGGCTCACCGCGGTCGACGGCGAAGCGAGCCGCACCCCGATGCCGTGGGCGGCGATCGACGCCGGCGACGACCCGGCGATGGCGTCGACGCTCGACACGTATCGCACGCTCGCCCGGCTGCGTCGCGAACACCCGGTGCTCGCGACGGGCGGCATCCGGTGGGTCGCGGTCGGCGACGAGGCGGTCGCGTTCGTGCGCGAAGCGGCGGATGCCTCGGTGCTGGTGTTCGCGGCGCGCAGCGCCGCACGGCTGGAGGTGCCGGCGGGCGCGCTGCCGCAGCCGGGCGGATCGATCGGGTCGGATGCCCCGCCGGCGGCCCCGCTCGTCGCGTTCGGGTCGGCGCGCGTCGCGGCATCCGGGCAGGTCTCGGGCGGAGCATCCGACCGTCTGTCGCTCGAATCCGACGGCCCCGCTTTCGCGGCGTGGGCGCTGCCCGGCGCGGCCGCACCCGCAGCCTGAACGCGGGCGCCCGCCCGGGGTCGTCCACGACGTTCCGCAGGCGCGCTCGCAGCCCGATCCTGACCGGGCGCCCTCAGCCGCCGATGATCACCGTGGGGGCGCCCGGGCCGGGCGCGATCGGGGTGCCGTGCATCGTCAGGTCGCCGAGGCGGGCGGCGGGGAACTTGCCGATCATCACCGTCGCGCTGCCCTGGGCGATGCCGTTCGGGGCGGGCGAGACGCACACGATGCCGCCGGGCAGCCCGTTCGCGACCGCGGCCGGCATGCCCGCGATGAGCACCGTCGGCACGGCGGCGACGGGCGTGATCGGGCCGCCGACGTGCGGCTTGGGTCCGTCGCTCAGGCTGCACAGCGCGGTGTCACCCGCGCGGAGCGCTGGTCCCTTGGGCATGGCGGCCTCGGTTCGGTCGGGTCAGCCGGTCGTGGTGACGAGCTCGGCGGTGATGAGGATCGACACGCTGCACGCGGTGGTGACGGGTTGCCCACCGACAGGCGGTGCGAGCTGGGTGCAGGTGAGCGTCGAGAACAGTTCGTCGCCGGTGGCGAGCCGAACGGGCGTGACGAAGTGGAAGTCGATGTCGCGGAAGTTCTCGAGCCCCGAGGTGAAGATCGGGGCGAGCACGTCGGCGTTCTCGATCGTGAGGGTGCCGAAGTCGCCGCGCGGATTGCTGATGACGACATCGGTCACCTGCAGCACCGCATTCGGCGGCACCAGCCATCGCGAGCTCTCGGTGGTTCCGCCGCCGGGTGCGTCGGTGAGCTCGAACCGGATGTCGACGGGGTCGGTCTTCGTCGTCGCGACCGGCTGCACCGGCTCGGGGGTCTTGCCGACGGCCTCGAGCGCCTCGTTCGCCGACTGCGCCGCCTGGTCGGCCTGCTGCGCGGCGGACTCGGCCTGCTCGCTGGCCTGCGCCAGGGGCTCGGCCACCGCGTCGCGAGCGGCCGACTCGATGGCCGGCTTCAGCACGGTGAACCAGAGCAGGAGGAGGAGGAGCAGCAGCAGCAGCAGCGCGAGCAGCAGCTTCCACAGCCACTTCGGGAACACCCGCTCCTGCAGGTAGGTGCCCGGCAGCACGATCGGCACCTGCTCGACCGGGGGTGCGGCCGGGGCGGGCACGCCGGGCATCGGGCCGCGCGGCGCCTCGGGCGCGACCGACACGGTGTACTGGTGGCTGACCGCCTCGCCGCGCCAGACATGGCCCCGGGGGCGCAGGTCGACGTCGACGAACTCGGTGTGCCCCGGATCGACCTGGATGTCGGGGGTCGGCGTCGAGAGCCCCAGCCGATCGTCGGCGGTGCCGGTGATCGCGGCGACGAGCGGTTGGTTGCCGCGGTTGTCGACCGCGATGCGCACACGCTTGCGCCCGCGACCGTGCGCGATGCGCGGCAGCAGTTCGGCGTCGGTCTCCACGAAGGGCAGCACGCTCAGCAGCGTCTCGCCGGTGGCTTCGATGTCGGGCTGCTCGACGGCTCGGGCGCGGACGCCGAGGGCGACCTCGCCGACGATCGATTCCGGCGCCCGCGGGGCGAGCACCGTGACGGTGGCCGTCTCGCTCTTGCCCGGGTAGATGGTGAGCACCGCCGGTTCGATGCGCGCCCAGCCGGCGACGGGGCCGACCGGGGTCAGCTCGAACGACTCCACGAGCAGGGTGTCGTTGAGCACGGTCAGGGTCAGGGTCGTCGGCGTGCCCGGCGTGACGGACGCGTTCGCCGGCGCCATCGTCGCGGTGGTCGCCATGGCGCCAACGTACGGGCGCGGATCGGCGGGGACGGAGTGCACCCGGTCAACCGGCCGTGCAGCGAATCTGCCCGTTGAGCGGATGTTGAGTGCGCGAAGAGGACACGGGGGCAGCCTGTTCGGTGAGCCGATCGACGCACCTGCCCGAGGGCGTTCCAGCCAGGGAGGACATCATGACCACGATCACCGGAACCGCCACACGCACCACCGTCCGTGTCTACGCGCACGATCCGATCTCGGAGGCGGGCGTCGTCAGCGCCCTTCGCCCTCGACCCGAGGTGCGGGTCGTCGGACCCGATGACGAACCCGCCGCGGTCGTGGTCGTCGTGGTCGACGACGTCGACGACGAGACGCTGAACCGGCTGCGCTTCCTGCGCCGCAACGGCGAAGCACGGGTCATCCTCGTCGCCTCGCATCTCGACGACCAGGTGCTCGTCGATGCCGTCGAGTGCGGCGTGGTCGGGTTGCTGCGCCGCTCGGAGGCGACCACCGACCGGCTGCTGTCGTCGATCGCGTCGGCGGCGGCGGGCGAGGGCACGGTGCCGCCCGATCTGCTCGGTCGCCTGCTCGAGCAGGTCGGCCGGCTGCAGCGCACCGTGCTCGACCCGCGCGGCATCACGTTCCGCGGGCTCGCGGCGCGCGAGGTCGACGTGCTGCGCCTCGTCGCCGAGGGCTGGGACACCGCGCAGATCGCGAAGGAGCTCTGCTACTCGGAGCGCACCGTGAAGAACGTGCTGCACGACGTGACCACCCGGCTGCAACTGCGCAACCGGTCGCACGCGGTCGCGTACGCGGTGCGCGAGGGCCTGATCTGATCCGGCCGCGGTCGGCGGCGGGGTTCGTCGGAGGCGACGCCCGGATGCCACGGGCAGGGCGCGACCGGATGCCTCGAGCCGATGCCCGAGCGGGAGGACCGCGATGCCCGGATGGCTGCCCGGATTGCTGCGGGCGCCGCGCGGGCCGGTCCCACAGTTGAGAAGTCGGAGGGGGAGCGTGGAGCGCCGAGGCAGGATCGCCCGCGCGGTCGTCGTGGTGACGACCGCGGTGCTGGCGAGCGCCGGCACGACCGTCGCCCTCGCGGCACCGGCCGGGTTCGCGGCGGGCGCCGCCGCCGACGTCGCGGAGACTCGGCCGAGCGTCGTGGCCGATCGCGCAGCCGGCGAACGCGTGGCATCCGATCGAGCGAGTGCGCTCGTCGCGGAGCCCGCTGCAGCGCCCGCGGCGTCCGTCGCGGTGCCGAGCCTCGTGCTCGAGGAACCGAGCGACTTCTTCGTGGACATCGCCGCGCTGCCCGATCTGGGGCTGGTGCGCGACGGCAACACGATCGAGGTCGTGTTCACCGTGTGGCACGACTACTACGCCGAGGTCACCCAGCCCGAGGATTTCCGGGTCGGGCTCACGGTGACGTGGCCCGCGATGCTCGAAGCACTGCCCGTCGAGTACGACCCCGGCACGGGCCCGCCCGAGGGGTCGTGCGTCGAGTGGCGACCGCCCGGTTCCGCGACGACGCGTGCGGCGGAACCGACGGACGCGCCGCTGGTCGCGGTGGCGCCCGAGCTCGGCGACGCGTGCCTGCTCGACGGGCTGGAGGAGCCGGGGTCGACGGTGATGTTCTCGATGGACTTCCTCGTGCACGACCTCGGCGACGAGCCGGGGCAGTTCTTCGGCGACGTCGTCGGCGAGATCGGCGGGGTGGGCAAGGCGGGCGGCGCCCCCGACGGCGACTGGATCGATCTCGACCCCGACCCGGTGTGGGACTTCCCGGCCGAGGTGACGGTCGCGATCGCGGGTCGCATCGGCGTCGACGTGCAGGTCGATCGAGAGCTGAGCTGGTACGGCGGGCCGGACTACCTGGTGTCGATCACGGTGACGAACTTCATCGCGGACTTCGAGTCGCTGTCGGTGCCGATCCGGCTGGGATGGCCGGTGTTCGCGTCCCGGGCGGGACCGTCGGGCTGCGACTCGATCGATCCCGGGACCGGCGACTGCATCATCACGCGCATCGAGACGGCCGGCGAACAGGCCACGATCACCGCGACCCTCACCGCCAACACCATCGGCGAGGGCGTCGTGTCGGCCGTCGGCGTCGACGGGGGATCCTCGGACTGCCCGGTCATCATCGGCCGTGGACCGGCCGGTGGCGGCTTCGGCGGCCCGCGCGCCGCGGCGGTGCGGCCCGCGGCGGTGCTGCCGGCGGCCGTCGCGCCGCGGCTGCAGCCGTCGGGCCCGACCGGGCCGCTCGGGTGCCTGTCGTACGAAGACTTCCCGCTCGACCGGATCGGCTCGGACTCGGAGGCCGTGGTGTCCGGCGAGTTCGAGATCCGGACGCACGTCGAGTTCGCGCCCCGCTACAGCTGGCCGGGCGGCCCCGACCTCCACGCCACCATCACCGCGACGCGGGTCGAGAACATCGGATTCGAGGACGTGCCGGTCACCGCGGTGCTCGGCCTGCAATGGTCCTACCTGTTCGAGCTCCGGACCGACACGGCGACCGGATGCCTCGAATCGGGCGCCGAGCTCGACACCACGCGACGCTGCACGCTCGCCGCGCTGCTGGCCGGCGAGACCCGCACGATCGAACTCGACTTCCGCGGGCCGCCCGCCGACTCGCCCGACCGCAGCGGGGACGGCTACCT
The DNA here is from genome assembly GCF_022811705.1 of Agromyces larvae. Taxonomy (NCBI): domain Bacteria; kingdom Bacillati; phylum Actinomycetota; class Actinomycetes; order Micrococcales; family Microbacteriaceae; genus Agromyces; species Agromyces larvae. Next base: position 3,543,072 of record NZ_CP094528.1, read on the forward strand.
GCTGGCGAGCGGCTCGTCGCTCACGACCGGGACGCCCGACGCGCCGGGCGACACCCTGCCGATGTGGTGGATCGGGTATTCGAGCGATTCGGCGCACATCGACGAGGAACTCGTCAGCCTCGAGGTCGCACTCGACCGCGACCCCGTCTGGCAGGACGGGCCGAACCTCACCGCGCGCATCACGGCGACCCGTGCCGAGCGTCGCGGCGACGGGTACGACTCCTACGGACTGATCGCGGTCGGCATCGTGGTGGAGCATCCCGACTTCCTCACCCCCACCGGCCCGCCGGACGGGTGCGACGACTGGAACGGCACGATCTGCGAGGTCGTGCTGGAGCGACCGAACCAGCCCGTGTCGGTCGACGTCGAGTTCACGGTGGGCACCGGCGCGCTCACCGGCGTCGTGGCCGCCTCGGCGGCGTACCTCGTCGGCGCGGGCGGGGGCGGGTGCAGCGATGGGTGCGGCTTCGCGAGCTCGGCCGTCGCCGTCGCCACCCCCGTCGCCACCCCCGCCGCCGTCACCCCGTTCGCCCTGCAGGGCGAGGACCTCCCGGTCGAATGGGTGGTGACCGCCGAGGTGCCGGTGTCGCGGATCGAAACCGCGATCACGGTCGACCTCGTGCTCGACCGCGGCACGGGGTATACGGGCGGCCAGCCGCTGACGGCCACGGCCACGATCACCCGCGGCGCCGCCGGCGGCGTGCTGCCCGGTCTGCAGGCCGACCTGCGCTTCACGTGGCCCGGCTTCATCACGAAGACCATCGACACGGGCTGCGCCCCGTGGACCGCCCCCGACACGTGCACCATCACCGGCCTGGATGCTCCGGGCAGCACCGCCCAGGTCAAGCTCGTGTTCTCGATGCCGCCGCCGTCGCCGCCCGTTCCGGCGGTCGCTCCGCGCACCGGAGACGTCGTGGTCGCGGGCCTGCGGCTCGAGTTCGATGCGCCGCCGCCGACCCCGCTGCCCGACCCCGAGCCGGGCGCCGACCCCGACTGGCCGCCCGACGGCTGCTACATCGACGACTCCGGCCTGTGCGTCTGCGACAACCCGTACGAGGAGTGCGGCGAGCCGCCGGCGCCGCCCGACCCGGATCCGGCGCCGCAGCCCGACCCCGAGCCCGTCGACGGCACCCTGCCGACCGGTTGGATCGCCGGCGACCGCGAACCGTTCACCCTGCTGCAGCCGGCCGTGTTCGTCGCGCCCTCCGTCTCGACGCCCGGCGAGGCGGTCGGCGCGTTCGCGAGTTCGCTGCCCCCGGGCGCCCGCATCACCCTGCTCTGGAAGGGCGGCGGATCGGCCGATCTGCCGGGCGTCGTGCGCGTGCTCGACGCAGCCCAGACCAGCGCGCGACTGCCCGTCTTCGTGCGACGGTGGCAGGTCGACGGGGTGCGCACGCTCGTGATGCACAGCGTCGACGGGCTGTTCGGCGACATCGAGGCATCCAATCAGCTGCTCATCGCCCCGCGCTCGGCGATGGCGCCCGACCTGGTCGGCCGCGGCGGATGACACCCGGGAGACGCACATGATCGGCGAGATCGACGAGGCGCTGCGCAAGCTCGTCAAGGAATCCGACGGCATCGCCGCCGACATCGACGTCGCGCTCGACGCGCCGACCAAGGACTGGGCGGCCAGGCGCAACGCCCCGACCGTCGACCTGTTCCTCTACGACATCCGCGAGGACGTGCGCCGGCGCGAGTACGGCTGGAGCGAGCAGCGCGACGAGCGCGGCATCGTCACCGCGCGGGTGCCGGCGCCGCGCTTCTACAAACTCTCGTACCTGGTCACGGCGTGGACGCAGCGGCCCGACGACGAGCACCGGCTGCTCGACGCCCTGCTGCGGTGCTTCCTCAAGTACGACGCCATCCCCGACGCGTTCCTGGTCGAGACCCTCGCCGAGACCGGCCTGCGCTGCTCGCTGTCGCTCGCCATGCCGCCGCCGGAGGATCGCGCGTTCGCCGACGTCTGGTCGTCGCTCGGCGGCGAGCTGAAGCCGTCGCTCGACGTCGTCGTCACCGCGCCGCTGTCTCGCGCGGTCAGCTACCCGGTCGGCCCGCCCGTCACCGCCGGGGTGGGCGCGCAGTTCGACGCCCTCGGCTTCGGGAGCCAGGATGCCGCGTTCCGCGCCGCACCCTCAGGAGACTGACGTGGTCGAGGACCCGAGCGTCGTGCACCTGCTCGGCCGGCTCGGCGCCATCGAAGACCGGATCCGCCGGCTCGTCGCCGCGCGGCGCACCGCCGATCCCCAGCCCGACGACCCGTTCCGGGGCCTGTACCTCAGCGACGAGCTGATCGACCGGCTGCTCGCCGGCGGACCGCGCATCCCCGACTGGTCCGACTCCTCCGAACGGCTCGAGGCGTGCGAGCGCGCCGCCGACCTCGCCGAAGCCGCAGGGCATCCGGTACGGCTGCGCCGGCTCGCCGAGGCGTTCCGGCTCACGTCGCTCGACGTCGACCTGCTCGTGATCGCGCTCGCCGCCGACCTCGACCCCCGGTTCGAGCGGTTCTTCGGCTACCTGAACGACGACGTGGGCCGGCGCCGGCCCTCGGTGTCGGTCGCGCTCGAACTGTGCGGCGCGCCGCTGACGCACGCCGACGATCGGGCCCGGCTGCTGTCGGGTCCGCTCGTCACGGCCGGCCTCGTGTCCCTCGACGACGACGATCGGCCGCTGCCGGGTCGCGCGGTGCGCGTCGCGGACCGGGTCGTCGGGCACCTGCTCGGCGACGACACACCCGACCGCGCGCTGGACGGCGTGCTGCGCCGGGCGAGCGACCTCGCCTGGGGGGACGACGCCCGCGTGCGTCGCGCGCTCGACGCCGGCATCCGGCTGCTGCACCTGCGCGAGCCCGCCACCGGGTCCGGTGCGGCGGTCGCGCTGCGCGCCATCCGCGCCCTGGGCCTGGACGCCGTGCAGGTCGACCTCGACCGGCTCGTCCGCGAACCCGACCGGCTGACGCTCGCGCGGCTCGCGGTGCGCGAGGCGCGACTGCGGGGCGCGGTCCTGGTGGCCGCGCCGATCACGACCGACATCGACGCCGACCTCGTCGCGCTGCTCGCCGACTCGCCCCAGCCGACGGTGTTCGTGGGGGAGTCGGGGTGGGACCCCGCGTGGTTCCGCGAGCTGCCGGCGACCGCCGACGTCGAGCCCACGACCACGCAGGAGCGCTCCGCGATCTGGCGGACGGCACTCGGCCCCGCCGCCGACGGGCTCGACGTGGCATCCGCGACCGCGCAGTTCCGGCTCCGGCCCGAACAGGTGCAGCGCGCCGCGCAGACCGCACGCACCCAGGCCGCCCTCTCGCCGAGCGGCACGATCACGCCCGCCGACCTCGCCGCCGGCGCCCGCGCCGAGAACGGGTCGGCGCTCGACCGGCTCGCCCGCCGGGTCGTGCCGAACGTCGGCTGGGGCGACCTCGTGCTGCCGACCGCGCCGATGACCGCCCTGCGCGAGATCGAACTGCGCGCCCGGCACCGCGAACGCGTGCTCGGCGACTGGGAGATGCGCCCCGGCGGCGGGCGCGGGCACGGCGTGGTCGCCCTGTTCGCCGGCGACTCGGGCACGGGCAAGACGATGTCGGCCGAGGTCGTCGCCGGCGGCCTCGGCCTCGACCTGTACGTCATCGACCTGTCGACCGTCGTCGACAAGTACATCGGCGAGACCGAGAAGAACCTCGAGCGCATCTTCCGCGCGGCGGCGGGCACCAACGCGGTGCTGCTCTTCGACGAGGCCGACGCGGTGTTCGGCAAGCGCAGCGAGGTGAAGGACGCGCACGACCGGTACGCGAACGTCGAAAGCGCCTACCTGCTGCAGCGCATGGAGACGTTCGACGGGCTCGCGATCCTCGCGACCAACCTGCGCGCGAACATCGACGAGGCGTTCACCCGGCGTCTCGACGTGATCGTCGACTTCCCCATGCCCGACGCCGAGCACCGCACCCGGCTGTGGGACCGCAGCCTCGGCACCCGGGTGCAGCGCGACGACGACATCGACCTCGTCTTCCTCGGGGAGGCGTTCGAGCTCGCCGGCGGCGCCATCCGGTCCGCAGCCGTGACGGCCGCCTACCTGGCGGCCGCCGATCACGGCGTCGTGCGCATGAAGCACCTGGTGACCGCCGTGCACGGCGAGTACCGCAAGCTCGGCCGCCTCGTCATCGAGCGCGAATTCGGCAGGTACTGGTCGGAGGTCGCGGGCGCCTGAGCGGTGCGGCCGGCCCGGGCGCGCGCACTGCCCGATGGGGCAGCGTCCACGGACGTTCGGGACGAACCCCGCCGCGTCGGGCCGTCGCGGGCGTGCAATGGAGATGACGACCGCGGAGGTGCACCATGCGGATCCACGACGAGGAGCACGGGCTCGACCCGGCGCTCCAGCCGAAGCCGGCGCGCGACGACGCGCCGACGCTCACCGGCCTCGCCGACCGGCGCCCCGACGTGCTCGGGCGTGACGCGATGCTGCGCCTGCAGCGCGAGGCGGGCAACGGCGCCGTGAGCGACCTCGTCGAGGAGCAGCGTTCGCCCGTGCACGACGTCATCGGCTCCGGCGGCTCGTCGCTCGAGCCCGACGTGCGGGCCGACATGGAGCAGCGCATCGGCGCCGACTTCGGCGACGTGCGCGTCCACACGGATGCCGCGGCGCACGAGTCGGCGAAGTCGGTCAACGCGCACGCCTACACGGTCGGGCCGCACATCGTCTTCCAGCGCGACGCGTACGACCCCTCGTCGACGGCCGGGCGCACCACCATCGCGCACGAGCTGACGCACGTCGTGCAGCAGCGGTCGGGCCCCGTCGAGGGCACATCCGCCGGCGGAGGGATCAGCGTGAGCGATCCGGGCGACCGGTTCGAGCGCGCGGCGGCCGAGAACGCCTCGCGGGTGATGAGCGAGCCGGCTCCGGTGCAGCGAGCCGCGACGGATGCCTCGGGCTCGGCGCCAGCGGTGCAGCGTGAGGAGGCTCCCGAAGAGGAGGAGCCCGTGCAGGGCCTCTTCGTGCAGCGCGAGGAAGCGCCGGAGGAAGAAGAGGAAGCGGCCGGCTGAGCCACCGGTCCCCGTTCCGCCCGTCCCGTCCCCTTCCCGCCCGCTTCCCGCGCGCCCTCGCTCCCCGCCGGGTGTTTCCGTTCGCGCCGCCCGTTTCCGCCCGAACGGTCACGCTCGGCGCGAACGGAAACACTCGCGGGGATGGCGCCGGGATGGTGCCGGGACGGCGCGGTCGGGACGGCGCGGGTGGTGCCCTGCCCGATCGCGCACCGACGGGTACCCGCACGCACGTCCCCGCGGACCACGCCGCCCCGCGGCATCCGTTCGATGCTTGCCGCAAGCCTGCGTACCGCAGCGATCCGCGAAGGAGCATCCGATGCCCACCTACCTCTCTCCCGGCGTCTACGTGAACGAGATCGAAGCCGCCACCCGGCCGATCGAGGGCGTGGGCACCGCGGTGGCCGCCTTCGTCGGCATGGCGCCGAAGGGCCCCGAGAACACCCCGACCCTGGTCAGCAACTGGACCCAGTTCGTCGACACGTTCGGCGGCCTGTACCCGGGTGCGTATCTCGCGTACTCGGTCTACGGGTACTTCCTGAACGGCGGCGGCAACTGCTACGTCGTGCGCGTCGCGACCGACGGCGCGGGCGCCGGCGGCGGCAAGAGCAGCGGCAAGCGCGCCGAGCCGAAACAGCTCGCCGCGGGGCCGCAGACCGCCACGATCGGCAACTACGTCTTCACCGCGAAGAACGCCTCGCCGAACGCGAAGCCGATCTCGGTCGAGATCGCCGACCCGGGCGGCGAAGAGGTCGAGGAGGGCGCGTTCAAGCTCGTCGTCACGGCCGAGGGCCGCTCGCCCGAGGTGTACGAGCAGGTCTCGCCGAAGCCCGACAGCGCCGCGTACGTGGTGACGAAGGTGACCGGCGAGTCGAAGCTCGTCACCGTCGAGGAGCTCGACCCGGCGTCGGCCGGCGTCACGCCGCGTACCGGCACGTTCGACCTCGCGATCCCCGAGCCCGATGAGCAGCCGATCGTGCTCGAGGGCGTGTCGGCCGCGAACTACATCGGCAGCCCCGCCGACCGCACCGGCTTCGGCGGCCTCGAGGAGGTCGAGGAGGTCACCATGGTGGCCGTGCCCGACCTGATGGCCGCGTACGAGCAGAAGGCGATCACCCTCGAGACGGTCAAGGCCGTGCAGCTCGCGGTCATCGCGCACTGCGAGCTGATGGGCGACCGGATGGCGATCCTCGACCCGCCGCCCGACCTGTCGGCGCAGGAGGTGCGCGAGTGGCGCCGCACGGGCGCGGGGTACGACTCGAAGTTCGCGACCCTCTACTACCCGTGGATCAAGGTGCTCGACCCGGTCAGCGGCGCGAACCGGTTCATGCCCCCGTCGGGCCACATGGCCGGGGTCTGGGCTCGCAACGACGCCGAGCGCGGGGTGCACAAGGCGCCCGCGAACGAGATCGTGCGCGGCGCCGTCGAACTGCAGACCCAGCTCACCCGCACCGAGCAGGAGCTGCTCAACCCGATCGGCGTGAACGCGCTGCGGGCGTTCCCGGGCCGGGGCATCCGGGTCTGGGGTGCCCGCACCCTGTCGAGCGACCCCGCCTGGCGGTACGTCAACATCCGGCGCCTGTTCAACTACCTCGAGAAGTCCATCCTCGGGGCGACCCAGTTCGCCGTGTTCGAGCCGAACGATCAGGCGCTCTGGGGCAAGCTGCGCCGGTCGATCTCGGCGTTCCTCGTGAACGAGTGGCGCAAGGGCGCCCTCTTCGGCGCGACCGCCGATCAGGCGTTCTTCGTCAAGTGCGATGAGGAGACCAACCCGGCGGAGGTCATCGACGCCGGCCAGGTCGTCTGCCAGATCGGCGTCGCGCCCGTGAAGCCCGCGGAGTTCGTGATCTTCGAGCTGTCGCAGTTCTCGGGCGGCACCAGCCTCGTCAACGAATGACCACGACCGACCAACGACCATCTCAGCGAAATCGGATAGGAGCACACCATGGCACTCGCAGATGCGATGGATTCGTCACCGGCCTACGCCTTCAAGGTCACCATCGACGGCATCGAGGTGCCGAAGGTGACCGAGGTGTCGGGCCTGAAGAACGAGGTCGACAAGATCGAGCTGAAGCAGCAGCTCGCCGACGGCAAGTACGTCGTGATCCAGCTGATGGGCCGCCCGAAGGCGGGTGAGTTCACGGTGACCCGCGGCCTCACCGACTCGAAGACGATCTCGGACTGGCTGGGCGTGGTCATGAAGGGCGACGTCGCCGGCGCGCGCAAGACCGCGGCGGTCGAACTGCTCGACTACGAGGGGTCGCCGCTGAAGAAGTACGAGTTCGCGAACTGCTGGGTGCGCAGCGTCGAGGTCAACTCGCTGAAGGCGGGCGCGACCGAGCAGGCGACCGAGAAGTTCGTGGTCTGCTACGACGAGTCGAAGGTGGTGTGACGTGCAACGCGTCATCGCGACCAGGCCGAGTGTCGAGGCGACGGAAGCCGCGGACGCGTCGGGCGCGTCCACCCCGTCGTCCTCGTCCTCCTCGGTCGACGACGGGGTGATGCGCACCGAGTTCGCCTTCGAGCTGCCCCGGGGATTCGTCGGCGCCGACGGCACCGTGCACCGGCGCGGCGTGATGCGTCTCGCGACGGCTCGCGACGAGCTGCTGCCGCTCTACGACGCGCGCGTGCAGGAGAATCCCGCGTACACCACGGTCGTGCTGCTCGGGCGGGTCATCACCTCGCTCGGCACGCTCGGCTCGGTGGATGCCTCGGTGATCGAGAACATGTTCGCGAGCGACGTGGCGTTCCTGCAGGACTTCTACCGGCGGGTGAACGCCGAGGGGCACACCCGCATCGCGGTGACGTGCCCCGAGTGCTCGCACCGGTTCACCGCCGACCTCGCGGGTGGGCGCCTGGGGGAATCATGACGTACCCGGCCGACCGCATCCATGAGGAGGTCGCGTACGTCGCCTACCACTTCCACTGGTCGCTGGACGAGATCCTCGACATGGAGCACGCGCAGCGTCTGCGGTACGTGCACGAGATCGCCGCGATCAACACCAGGCTCTCCGAGGAGCGCTGATGCGCTGGCCTTGGGAGCGTCGGGCGCCGACGGCCGATTCGCCGTCGACGCCCGCCTCCGCTGCGGCGCCGGCGCCCGCGCCGGGCGGGTACTCTCCGGCCGGGTGGGCGTTCCTGCCGCCGCTGCAGCGTCGGATATCGGATGCCCCGCCGGCGACGCTGCGCTCGGGATGGATCGATCGGCTGCCGACCCGCTCGCTGTCGGGCAGCGTGGCCGAGCTCACGCACCTGGTGGATGCCTCGGCCCCGGCGGGCACCGTCGCCGAGACGCCGGCGGCGCTCGGTGCGCCGGTGCAGCGGGCGATCGCGGCGGACCTCACGCTGCGCGCGCCGTATCCGCGCGTTCCGGCCCGGCGGCCGGCGGTGCAACGGCAGGCGGCGGATGCCTCGGAGCCGGCGTCGTCCGCAGCTTCCGAGCCGTTCGCCGGCGAGGAGCCCACGCCCGATGCGCCGCCGGTCGCCGATGCGGTGCCGGCCGCTTCGGCCGCTCCGGCCGTTCCGGAGGCACCCGCTGCTCCTGATCCGCCCGCCGCCCCGGATGCGCCTGCCGTTCCGGCGGCCTCGGCGGCGGGCGGCCACCCGCCGCCCTCGATGCCGGTCGTCGCGAACACGCGCGCGGGACAGACGGACGACGCGGTGTCGGCGGACGCGTTCGAGGCCGACCCCTCCTCCGAGATCGCGGAGCCCCCGTCGGCACCGTCGATCACGCCGAGGATCGACGCCCCGAGGATCGACGCCCCGACGACCGACGCCCCGACCTTGGCGTCCTCGGCGCCGGCCTCGTCCCCGAGCCCGGGCCCGGGTGCACCGTCGCCGCTGCAGCGCAGCGTGCCGCCGTCGGCCGAGCCGCGCCGGCTCGGGCTCGGAGCCCCGCTGCCGCCGGGCACGCGGCGACCGCAGCCGGTCGTGCCGGTGCAGCGGGCCGCCGCCGCGGCGATGCCGCCGAGTGCATCGCCTGCTGGTGCGGAGCACGAGACCCCCGCACCGCCGGGTTCGGAACCGACCGCCCCCGCGGAGCCGGCGATGCCCGCGGTGTCCGCCGAGCACGACGACGCCGCCGACCCGCGGGCGGTGTCGGAGGCAGCCGCGTCCACCCCGTCGCACGGGGAGCTGCCGCTCGTGCAGCGATCGGTCGAGTCCGCCGCCGTGGAGGCGCACGGCATCGAGCCCGCGCTCGCCGAGACCCCCGGCGCCGAGACCCCCGGCGCCGAATTCCCGCCGCCCGTGACCGCTTCGGCACCGCTGCTCTCGCAGCGACGGATCGAGCCCGCGCTCGTCGCCGGCCCCGGCCCTGCCGCCGTGCAGCGAGTGGTTCCGGCGGTCGTGCTCGCGCCCGGCGCGAGCGCACCCCTCCTGTCGGGGTCGCTCGTTTCCGCTCGTCGCGGCACCGAGCGGCGACAGGCGACCCAGACAGGTTCGTCGTCCGCCGAGGCCGGGATCCCTGCACCTTCGGCTCCGCTCCAGCGGACGACGCCCGGCAGCACGTCGACCCCGCACGCCCCCCTCCCGTCGGGGTCGCTCGGTGCCGCTCCCGGCGGCGGCGAGCGGCACCGAGCGACCCCGACGGAAGGTGGCGGGGTGCGCGGTGGCTTCTCGGCGTGGGTGCAGCGGGTGTTCCGCCCCGGCTCGGCCTCGCACGGCGACGACCGTGCGCCGCAATTCGCCCGCACCGCGACGGCGATCGGCGCGGACGACGCCCCGAACGACGAGGTCGCCACCGCGGTGCCGTCGGTGCCGTCGGTGCCGACGGATGCTCCGCCCGCCTCCGAGGCGTGGACGGGCGTCGGCACCGGGGCCGGCGCCGACCTCGGCGCGAGCGCGATGAGCATCGCATCCCGGACCGGCGGCACGTCGCCGGGGGCCTACGCCGCACCGCGCGCCGTCGCTCAGCGGACGACCGCCCCTGCCGGGTTCGCCGCCGCCGGACCGGCCGCGCCCTCCGGCCCCGGCGCATCGACCACCGCGGGCGCATCGACCGGCCCCGGTGCATCGACCACCCCCGGCCGATCCGGCACCCGAGCGCTGGGCCGACCCGAGAGCGTGCAGCGCCTGATCATCCCCGCCCCCCGCCCGGGACCGGCCCGGCCCATGCCCGTCGCGGCGGCCCCGGCCGCCTCGGCGACCACGACCGCGGACTCCGCACTCGTCGTCGACGCGTCGGCGTCCGTGCAGGGCGAGCTCGAGGCATCCGTCTCGTCGCCCGTCGTGCAGCGCGCGCAGGCGACCCCACCGACCGCCGAAGCATCCGAAGACGCCGCCGGCGAGACCACCGCCGCGCCCGGGCTGCCGGCCGCATCCGACCCGGCCGCGATCGAGACCCTCGCCGCCCGGCTGTACGGCCCGCTCGTGCGACGCCTGAAGGCCGAGCTGCTGCTCGATCGGGAACGACGCGGCATCCGCATCGACGGAATCTAGGAGGGGAGGCGCGATGATCGAGGACACGAAGATCGCCGTCGGCGTCAGGTACGTCGTGAAGATCGACGGCGAGCAGCTCGGCGAGTTCTCCAGCTGCGACGGCCTCGGCGTCGAGGTCGTCATGGAGACCCGCGAAGAGGGCGGCAACAACAGCTTCGTCTGGCAGCTGCCCACCCGGCTGAAGTTCCCGAACGTGAAGCTGTCGCGACCGGTCGGAGCCGGCACCTCGCAGCCGATCCTCGCGTGGATCTCGAACGCGCCCGGCATCACGCCGAGCACAGCCGTGATCGAGGCGAAGAACACGTTCGGCGACAAGATCGCCGCGTGGAAGCTGTCGGAGGTCGTCCCCGTGCGATGGAGCGGCCCCTCGCTCACCCCCGACCAGCCGAAGGTGCTCACCGAGACCCTCGAACTCGCCCACCACGGCATCAGCGGCGAATAGGGGAGGAGCGAGCCATGCCCGTCACCAAGACCGACACCTCGAGCGCGAGCCTCACCCACGCGTCGCTCGAACTGCTCGAACCCGGCAAGACGCCCGGTGTGCCCGGGCCGAAGATCGGCGAGATCAAGTTCCAGATGAACCCGAAAGAGCTCACGATGTCGAAGTCGGCGAGCTGGAAGGTCGAGAAGCAGAAGAAGGCGTCCTCGGCGCCGCCCGCCACCTACCAGGGGCCCGACCCGCAGAAGCTGTCGGTCGAGCTGTTCCTCGACGACACCCGGGGCGGCAGCGGCGACAGCGTCGTCACCCGCGTCGAGAAGCTGTTCCAGGCGTGCGCGCCGACGAAGGATTCGCAGCGCGGCGACACTCCCTCGCCGCCCTGGGTGCGATTCAGCTGGGGCGTGCTCGCCGGATTCGTCGGATACATCAAGTCGGTGTCGGCGAAGTACACCGTGTTCTCGCCGACCGGCACGCCGCTGCGCGCGGTGTGCACGGTCGCGCTGGAGGAGATCGCCGAGGAGGCCGGCAAGCAGAACCCCACCTCGGGCGGCCTCAAGCCGCGCCGGCTGCACGTGGTGCGCGAGGGCGACACGCTCGCCGGCATCGCCTACCGCGAGTACGGCAACGCGGCCCTGTGGCGGCAGGTCGCCGAGGTGAACGGCATCGACGATCCGATCCGACTGGCACCGGGGCGCAGCGTGTTCCTGCCGTCGGGCGACGAGCTCGCCGGCCCGGCCGGGCGCGCGACAGCGAGGGCGGAGGTGGCCCGTGTCGTCCGTTGACACCTACACCAGCCTGCTGCTCGTCTCGATCGACGGGCGGCCGCTGCCCGCCACGGTGGCGACATCGCTCATCATGAGCCGCATCACCGACGCGGCGAACCTGCCCGACTCGTTCGAGCTCGAGTTCACCGATCCGGCGGGCACGGTGCTCACCGATGCCGGCGTGAAGATCGGGTCATCCGTCGTGCTCACCGTGTCAGAGAACGGGCCGCAGCCGCCTGCGAAGCTGCTCGACGGCGAGGTGACCGCCCTCGATCGCGAAGACCTCGCGGGCGTGCTGCGCACCCGGGTGCGGGGCCTCGATCGGTCGCACCGACTGTTCCGAGGGCGCCGGGTCGCGGCGTACCTCGACAAGTCGGCGGGCGACATCGTGCGCGAGGTCGCGCAGCGCGCCCAGGTGCCGGTCTCGCGCATCGAGGCGCCCGCGGCCGTGCTGAAGCACGTCACGCAGGACAACATCAGCGATTGGGTGTTCCTGAAGCGCATCGCGGATGCCACGGGCTGCACGTTCACCGTGGGCGAGCAGGGTCTCGTGTTCGCGCCGCCGACCCGGGCGGGCGACGCGCCGGCGGGCGCCGAGTCGGCGCGCGACGACCCCGTGGTGATCGAGCACGGCATGAACACGCTCGCACTGCGCGCGACCGTGACCTCGGCGAGTCAGGTGCCGCAGGTCGAGGTGCGGGGGTGGGACCCGGTGCGCAAGGAAGCCGTCGTGTCGACGGCGCCCGCGAAGACGACGGTGGTCGAGCTGCCCACGGTCACCCCCGAGAAGGTGGCCGGCACGTTCCGCGGGCCGACCTACCTGGCGCCCGACGGCGACGGGCAGGCCGCCAACCAGGATCGTCTCGCCAAGGCGGTCGCCGACCGGATCGCGGGCGGCTTCGCCGAGATCGAGGCGACCGTGCGCGGCAGCGCCAAACTGCGCAGCGGCACCGCGGTGGCGTTGAAGGGGTTCGGCGCACCGTTCGACGGCCGGTACACGACGACCGAGGCGGTGCACGAGTTCTCGCCCGAGGTCGGCTACACGACCACGCTCGTCGTCAGCAACGCCAGCGACCGTTCGCTGTACGGCGTCGCGAACGGCGGCTGGGCGGCGGGCGAGAGCGCCCGCATGCCGGGCGTGGTGTCGGCGCTCGTGAGCGACATCCGCGATCCCGACGCGCAGGGCCGGGTGAAGCTCACCTTCCCCTACCTGTCCGCCGAGTACGTCAGCGGGTGGGCGCGCACGGTGCAGGTCGGCGCCGCCCGCGACCGTGGGGCGATCGTGCTGCCCGAGGTCGGCGACGAGGTGCTCGTCGCCTTCGAGGGCGGCCGCTTCGATCGGCCCTACGTGGTCGGCGGGCTGTTCAACGGCAAGGACACGCCCATCGACGGCTGGGGGGCGGTGCAGAAGAACGGCGAGGTCATCCGCCGCTCGTTCACCTCGCGCACCGGCATGGAGGTGGTCTTCAGCGAGGAGTCGGGCAAGGAGAAGCTCGAGGTGTCCACGAACTCGCGGGCGCAGCGCGTGACGCTGCTGCAGTCGGACAAGGGCATCGAGATCGTCTCGGAGGGGCCGGTCACGGTCACCGCCAAGCAGGATGCGACGGTGAAGGCCGACCAGGGCGCGCTGAAGCTGTCCGCCTCGTCGATCGAGGTGAAGGCGACGGGCGGCGTCACCATCGAGGGCGCGACGCTCTCGATGAAGAGCAACGGCACCGCCGAACTGCAGGGCGCGAGCGTGGCCGTGAAGGGGCAGGCGTCGGCCGAGCTGTCGGCGTCGGGCCCCACGACCGTGCGCGGCGCGATCGTGAACATCAACTGAGTCGGGAGGGCGACGGATGGCACGTGAGTTCGTGGGGCGCGGTTGGGCGTTCCCGGTGCACGCCGACGCGACGGGCGGCATCGCGCTGACCAGCGACGAGCGCGAGATCGAGGAGAGCATCCGGCTCATCCTGGCGACCGCGCCCGGCGAGCGGCCGATGCGGCCCGAGTTCGGCTGCGCGGTGCACGACTACGTGTTCGCCCCGGCGGACGCGTCGACCGCGGGGGCGATCGGCGCCGCGGTGCGGGCCGCCCTGCGGTTCTGGGAGCCGCGCATCGAACTCGACCGGGTCTCGGTGTCGCTCGAGGCCGCGCACGACGGGGTGCTGCTGATCGACGTGGGCTACACCATCCTCGGCACGAACGACCCGCGCAACCTCGTCTTCCCGTTCTACGTCATCCCGCAGGAGGCCGCGGACTCGTCGGCCGGGTCATCCTCGCCGTCGTCCTCGCCGGGCGCGCTCGGCGACCAGCCAGGAGGAGCATCATGACCCTGCCCGCACCGAACCTCGACGACCGCCGCTTCCAGGACCTCGTCGACGACGCGAAGCGGCTCATCGCGCTGCGCTGCCCCGAGTGGAGCGACCACAACGTGTCCGACCCGGGCGTCACCCTCATCGAGGCGTTCGCGTTCATGACCGACGAACTGCTGTACCGCCTGAATCGGGTGCCCGATCGGCTCTACCTCGCGTTCCTCGACCTGCTCGGGGTGTCGCTGTTCCCACCGACGGATGCCTCGGTCGACGTCGTGTTCTGGCTCGCCGCGCCGCGCGAGGAGTCGGTGACCGTGCCCGCCCGTGCCGAGGTCGGCACCCCGCGCACCGAGCGGGTCGAGCCGATCGTGTTCACCACCGTCGCCGACCTCGAGATCCCGCCGCGATCGCTCGCCCTCATCGGCACCCAGCCCGAGGGCGGCGACCCGTGGGTGCGCGACCCCCGCCTCGGCGGCGAGACGATCGACGCATTCCAGAAGACGCCCGTGATCGGCGACGCCCTGCTGTTCGGCCTCGACCAGCCCGCGCCCGGCCTCGCGATCTCGCTGCGGCTCGACTGCGCGGTGCGCGGCGTCGGCGTCGACCCGCTCGACCCGCCGATCGTGTGGGAGGCGTGGACGGGCGACGGATGGAGCCCCTGCGACGTGGTGAGCGACGAGACCGGCGGGCTCAACAAGGCGGGTGACGTCGTGGTCATCGTGCCGCGCGGGCACGTGGCATCCAGCCTCGCGAACGAGCGCGCCGGATGGCTGCGCACCCGGCTGGTGGAGCGAGAGGCCGATGTGCCGACCTACAGCGCCTCGCCGCTCGTGCGCGCCGCCGAAGCCGCGACCGTCGGCGGCGTGACCACCGCGATCCACGCGGAGACGGTGGACGACGAGATCCTCGGCCTGTCCGAGGGGGTGCCCGGGCAGGAGTTCGCACTCGCCGTGCGACCCGTCATCGACGACGGCTCGCCGTTCACCGTCGAGGTCGGCGCCGGCCCTGGGTGGGAGGAGTGGATCGAGGTCGACGACTTCGCCGACCAGGCGCCCGACGCGAGGGTCGTGCGGGTCGACCGCACCCGGGGCATGGTGACGTTCCCGCCGGCGGTGCGCGAGGCCGACGGCTCGCTGCGCGGATTCGGGGCGGTGCCCGCGAAGGGCGCCCCGCTGCGCGTTCGCCGGTACCGCGTCGGCGGCGGCGCCCGCGGCAACGTGGCGCCCGGCGCCCTGTCGGTGCTGCGCACCACCGTGCCGTTCGTGCGCGGCGCCGAGAACCGGGTGGCCGCCCACGACGGCGTCGACGGCGAGACCGTCGAGGAGGCGAAGGCCCGCGGGCCCCTGTCGCTGCGCACCCTCGACCGGGCGGTGACCCTCGAGGACTACGAGCAGCTCGCCAAGCGCGCCGCGCCCGGCGTCGCGCGGGTTCGGGCGGTCGCCGCGACCGGTTCCGGTTCGGATCAGGGCGTGCGCGTGCTCGTCGTGCCGTCGGCCGCGCTCGGCGACGACGGTCGGGTCGAGTTCGCTGACCTCATCCCGTCGGAGGAGGTGCTGCGCCTCATCGCCGACGACCTCGAGACCCGCCGCACGGTCGGCGCTCGCGTCGCGATCGAGCCGCCGCTGTACCAGGGCATCACGATCGTGGCGAAGCTCGTCGCCCGCCCGCGCGTCGCCGTC
Organism: Agromyces larvae; assembly: GCF_022811705.1. Taxonomy (NCBI): domain Bacteria; kingdom Bacillati; phylum Actinomycetota; class Actinomycetes; order Micrococcales; family Microbacteriaceae; genus Agromyces; species Agromyces larvae. The sequence continues at coordinate 3,558,714 of NZ_CP094528.1, forward strand.
GAACCGCTGCGGCAGCAGGCGGTGCAGGCGCTGTACCGCTACTTCGACGCCGCGCACGGCGGCGCCGACGGCACCGGATGGCCGTTCGGCCGGCCGGTGCTCGCGGGCGAGGTGTACGCGGTGCTGCAGTCGCTGCCCGGCACCGAACTCGTCGACGAGGTGCTGCTGTTCGCCGCCGACCCCGTCACGGGCAAGCGTGGTGAACCCGTGCAACGCATCGATCTCGAACCCGACGCCCTCGTATTCGGGTTCGAGCACCGGGTGCGCGTGACGGCGGGGGTGTGACGTGCGCGGACTGGTGAAGGATCTCGCGAACCCGGCGCCGTACGGGTCGCGGCTGCCGGCAGTGCTGCAGGACGACGAGTTCCTGCAGCGGTTCCTGCTCGGCTTCGACGCCGCGATCGCGCCGGTGTTCTCGACGCTCGACAACCTGGAGTGGTACGTGCGGCCCGGCACGACGCCGGCCGATTTCCTCGACTGGCTCGGGTCGTGGGTCGACGTCGAGCTCGACGAGGAGTGGACGGTCGAGCACCGGCGGCGCGTCGTCGCCGAGGTCGCGGGCCTCCACCGGATGGCCGGCACCGTGCGCGGCGTGCTCGAGACGATGCAGCTCATCGCCGGGCCCGACGCGACCGTCGAACTCACCGAGACGGGCGGCACGTCGTGGTCGTCGACGGCGCACGGCGAGCTGCCCGGTACGCCCGGCGCGGTGGTGCGCGTGCGCGTGCGGATGCCCAAGGGCGCCGCGAGTCGAGCCGACTCGCGCGGGGCCGCGAAACGCGACCCCGCCCAGGTGCTGCACCAGAAACTCGAACGCGCCGCGCGGCGCGTGATGCCTGCGCACGTGCGGTGCGAGATCGAGGTCGTCGAGGCGGGAGGCGCGGCATGAGCACGGTCAAGCCGATCTGCGATGAGTGCGGCGCCGAGAACGAGCCCGGCGACGACTTCTGCGGGCAGTGCGGCGCCTACCTTGCGTGGGAACGCGGCGCGGCGGGCGTCGACGAGGCGGATGTTTCGGAGCCGGATGTCTCGGAGCCGGTCCTGGAGCCGGAGCCGGAGCCGGAGCCGGATGTCCCGGAGCCGGGGCCGGTGCCCGCGGCGATCGAGCCCGAACCTGAACCCCAACCCGAACCCGAGCCCGAGCCCGAGCCCGAACCCGAGCCCGAGCCCGAGCCCGAGCCTGAGCCTGAGCCCGAGCCTGAGCCTGAGCCTGAGCCTGAGCCTGAGCCTGAGCCTGAGCCTGAGCCTGAGCCTGAGCCTGAGCCTGAGCCCGAACCAGAACCCGAACCAGAACCAGAACCAGAACCAGAACCAGAACCAGAACCAGAACCCGAACCCGAACCCGAACCGGTGGCCGATTCGCAGCCCGCACCCGAGTCGACCGCTCGGCCCGCACCCGAGTCGACCGCTCGGCCCGCACCCGAGTCGACTGCTGAGCGCGCGCCTGAGGTGAATCCGATCGCCGGGCTCGCGCCGGTCCCCGAGGTCGAACCCGCGCACGGCGTCGGCGTCGAGGCCGCATCTGAGGCCGCGCAGGCATCCGCGTGGCTGCACCCGCGACGCGCGAAGCGCGCCGCCGCGACCGCCGCGACCGCCGCGACCGCCGCGACAGGCGCCTCGGTCGCGGCGTCGGCCGCGACATCCGCCTCGTCGATGACCGCCCGCCCGCCCGCGGCGCCGACGATCCCGGCTCCGACGACAGCTGCCTCGGCCGCCCCTTCGATCGCGGCGACGAAGCCCGTCGCCCCGCAGCCGACCGCGCAGCGACCGCAACGACCGGCGCCGCAGATGCCGACGACGTCGAAGCCCGTCGCCCCCGAGTCGGCCGGCCCGGGCCCGGTCGCACCGGCTCCGCGCAAGCCGACCGCCGTGCCCGGCCGGCTCAAGAACCGCCCCACGACGCATCGCCCGGCCGACGCCCCCAAGCCCGGCGACCTGGTCTGCCCGCGTTGCGGGACGGGCAACGCGCCCACCCGGCACTTCTGCCGCCGCTGCGCGGCACCGCTCGCACCCGAGACCGACCGGTCGCTGCCGGCATCGCGACAGGCCGCTGCCGGCACCCGGCCGCGGCAGCGGCGACGCATCCGGATCGGCTGGATCGTGGCCCTGCTCATCATCGCCGCCATCGGCCTCGGCGCGTGGTTCGCCCGCGGGCCGATCGCCGGATTCGTGGAGACCGTCGCCGATCGCGTCGTCGAATCGACGGCGCGGAACCCCGTCTCGCTCGTCGCGTCGAGCGAGGCCGAGGGTCGGCCGGCCGCGCAGGCGCACGACGGGTTCAGCGACGTGGCGTGGTCGCCCGCTCCGACGGGGCCCGCCGTGGGGGAGTTCCTCGACGCGCAGTTCGCCGAGCCGTTCCGCCTGGTCGCGGTGCAGGTGTTCCCCGGGGCGTCGAGCGAGCAGGCGCCGTTCCTCGCCGAGGCGCGACCCGCGACGCTGCGCCTGAGCGCCACCGACTCCGCCGGGCAGGTGCACGAGCAGGTGCTCGCCGTCGCCGACGAGCCGGGCGCGCAACGGTTCGAGGTGGGCATCGACGATGTCGTCGCCGTGCGCCTCACGATCGAGGGTGCGCACGGCGCGACGGATGCCACGCACGTCGCGCTCGCCGAGGTCGAGTTCTACGGCCGCTGAGGCAGCTCTGCGTGATGGAGCCGCACCCGGGCGGCGCTCGGTCGCGCAACGTGACTCCATTCATCGGGTGCGCGGGTGGGCCGCGGTGCGGCTATTCGACGCCGAGTTCGGTGCGCATCCGGCGGTAGCCCTGCTCGGCGCGGCGGGCGGCGATGACGTCGCCGGCGCGGTGGTGCATCTCGACGAGCGTGCGCCACGACTCGTCCATCCAGGGGTCGATCTCGACCGACCGGCGCGCGATCGCGATCGCCGCCCGCCCGTCGCCGAGCCGGGCGTGCAGGTGCGCGAGCGAGGTGGCCGCTTCGGCAGCTCGGAGGCGGTACCGCTCGCGCGCGCCGAGCGCCCATTCGGCCGGTCCGTCCTCGGGAAGCACCTCGCCGCGGTACAGGTCGAGGGCGCCGATCAGCCCGTCGCGCGCGGCAGCGAGGTCGCCGCGTCGCTTCGCGTCGGCAGCGCGCGTGAGGTGGTCGTCGAAGCTCGAGAGGTCGCACGCCTCGCGGTCGATGAGGCCGAGCCGGTACGCCTCGCCCTCGCGTTCGACGACGCCGGCCGGCGCGCCCGGATCACCCGACAGGAGCCGGCGCAGGCTCGAAACGCTCACGTGCAGCGCATGCAGCGCTGACTCGCGCCCGAGATCGGCCCAGAGCAGATCGGCGATGAGCTCGCGGTGCACGGGAGTGCCGGCGTTCAGGGCGAGCATCCGCAGCACGGTGCGCGCCTGCGGGCGCACCGAGTGCAGGTCGGCGTCGGCTCCGTCGATCCGCAACCGGAACCCGCCGAAGCAGCTCACGGTGACGCGGTGCAGGGGAGGATGCTCCATGTCGTGGGTGCGATCGCGCACGTGCACGAGCCCGGTGCCGACCGGCCGAGCGCTCACGCGCTCGGGCCGTGCGGACGCCGGCAGGCCGGAGGGCAGCGGCAGCCGCGGCAGGCCGGTCTCGAGGGCGATGCGACGAGCGGATGCCACGTGCCCGGCCGATCCCGCAGCCCCCGAGAGCGCGAGCGCCGCCTCGAGGAACGCCCGCGGCCCCGAGATGCCGGCCTCGATCGCCGCCGATTCGGCCGAGTGCATCAGGCGATCGAGGCCGTCGTCGCCGTTGGCCGCGCCGACCATCGCCGAGGCGGCGCGTGCCCATGCGGCGAGTTCCCGCTGCATCGACCGCTCGCACTGTTCGGCGAAGGCGAGCGTCTGCCCGACCTCGGCGCGGCCCGCGCGCAGCGCGGACAGCACGGCCAACCCTTCGACGATCGCTGCGCCGGTCGCGTCGCCGTGCTGTTCGAACCGGTCGATCACGTCGCGCGTCGCCGTCCGCCGTTGCCCGTCGGGACCGCACAGCGCCGCGATCGCGCCGCGCGCGAGTCGCGCGAGCCCGCCCAGCCCGTCGGCCAGGGCGTCCCGTTCGAGCACGCAGCACGCGTCGAGCAGGTCCTCGCGGCGAGCGAGCGGTGCGCGGATGACGAGCAGCGCGAGCCGCGCGGTGAGGCGTTCGCGAGCGGCGAGGCTCGAGCGCACCGCGCGTCGCAGCGACGGCACCGCGCCGACGACGTCGCCGCGACGCAGGCGACGCAGTGCGGCGGCCAGCGGCGCATCGCGATGCCCGATCGGCGCCGCCGCGGTCGGCTCCCTTGCGTTCGACTCGGCCACGGCCCGCCCGTCGGCCTCCGCCTGCTCCGCCGCGGCCGCGATCGGCGGCATCGTGCGCACCACCTGGGGCGGCGCGGCGTACACCCACCGGCCCGGACGAGTCCGCGATTCGGGGACCGTTGCGAGCAGGTCGGCGAGGTCGTGCCAGCAGCCGCCGGCGGCGAGTGCGCACGCCGCGTCGTCGGCCGCGCCCTCGGCGAGCAGGCGTCGGCCCGCCGCGCGCGCGATCTCCTCGCGCTCGGGGACGCCCATCCGGCGCAGGAGGTGGCGGCGCAGCATGGGCGCGAGCGTGCGCCGGCCGTCGGTCGTCTGCCGGTGCGGCACCGCGCCGGCTTCGAGTGCCGAGGCGAGGCTCGAGGCATCCGGTCGGCCCGCGAGCGCGGTCGCGAGGCCGGTGTCGACCGCCGGAAGCGCGGCGCACCGGCCGAGTGCGCGGACGGTGCCGTCGTCGAGTTCGCCGAGCATCGCCTCGAACCACGGCGCGGCGACATCGCCTGCGAGGGCGTCCGGCAGTTCGGCGTCGAGCGACTCGTCGTCGGCCGCGTCGATCGACGTGGCGACCACGTGCACGAGGTCGGGCCAACCGGCGGTCTCCTCGGCGACGAGGGACGCCGACTCGAGGTCGATGCGCCGGCCACGCAGCATCCGGAACTCCGCCGCCACCTCGGTGAGGCGCAGCGGTCGGGGAGTCGGCGAAGCATCCGGTTCGGTTGCGGATGCCGCGTCCGCTCGCCGCACGTCGCTTTCCGGCGCACTCGACGCCCCCACGGACGTCGATGGCCCGGCATGCACGACAACAGTTGCGGCGCTCACGCGTCATCCCCCAATGACCGCGCGAATGGACTGGAACGCGGGCCACGTTACGCCGCGAATCGGCCCCCCACCCGAGGGATCCCCCGGATTGGGGGTGCGGTGCCAGCACTGAGATGCGCCCGGTGCGGCGACCTGCCGGACGCCCTCGTCACGTGCATTGCTCGATTCGGAACACGCGCGCGGAGGTGTTATTCTCGTACGGTTGCCGTCAGCGGCAGCGCGCCCCGATAGCTCAGTGGCAGAGCACTTCCATGGTAAGGAAGGGGTCGTCAGTTCAATCCTGACTCGGGGCTCTGGTTCTCGTACGACTCGGTCTCACGATCGGCTGGCGAGGGTCACGCGGCGGGGTAGCTCAGGTGGTTAGAGCACACGGCTCATAATCGTGGTGTCGCGGGTTCGAGTCCCGCCCTCGCTACCGCAGAATCTCGGTTGACCAGGGTTTCTTGTCCTCTTGAAAGGGCGGGAACTCGATGAGTTCAACGTTTATTCAACGCTTATTCGTGCGTGGCCCTGTTTCGAGGCCTCTCGGTAGGCAGGTGCTCGGGTCGGTTCCGTTCCTCTGGGATGACCTGGGACACCTCAGTGTCATGGACACGGAACGCCTCGCCGGGCTCGGCCTCGAGCCCGTGCTCACGACCCGCGAGCTCGCCGAGTACCTCGGCGTGCACGTGCAGGCGATCTACGACCTGCGCGCCGCCGGTAGGGGCCCCGCCGGTATCCATGTCGGCCGGGAGATCCGGTACCGGGTGTCCGACATCCTCCGTTGGCTGGAGCGGCTTCACGAACCCGAGCTGAGTCTGGCCGTCGTCGGCGGTGACCGCTGATGGCGGGGCGGCCACGCCTGCCGATCGGAACGTTCGGAGAGATCAAGACGAAGGAAGTCGCGCCCGGCCGGTTCCGTGCGTGGAGCCGATTCCGCGACTGGGACGGCCAGACACGTCGGGTCACCGCGACGGGTTCGAGCGCTCACGCCGCCCGGACGGCGCTGAAGGTCGATCTCGCGGCGCGCATGCGGGGTGGGCTACTCCGGCGCGTTGACGGCTGACTCGTCGTTCAGCGAACTTGCGGGAGCATGGCTCGAGGATCTCAGGCTCGATGTCGATCGATCGGACGGCACGAAGGAGGTCTACGAGCGGGAGCTGCGCAGTCTCGTGCTGCCGGTCTTCGAGAACTTCACCGTCCGTGAGGTGACCGTTGGCCGGGTCGAGCGATACCTGAAGCTGCAACGGGCCAAGTCATACGCACGGGCGAAGCACTCGCGCACCATCCTCAGCCTGGTCATGGCGTTCGCGGTGCGGCAGGAGATCGTCGTGCCACATCGATGTCGAGACCGACCGCCTGAACGGTGCGTACACGGGCGCACACGGGCGGCGTCCCGGCCGAGTCACCATCATGAAGTTGCGCGCGCAAGCGACGCTCTCGACCCGGCCGGCAAAGGAGGTGCGCTCGCTCGCTCACCTCACCGCGGAGTGGCGGACGCGAGCCACGCGCGTGCTCGGTACGGATGCCTCGGGCAGGGTGCGTGCCGCAACGTCTCGCAGCGCATCGCCCGTGTTGCATGCGGAGGACCTCCCGCTCGAGGAGATCGACCGGCTGGGCGAGCGGGTGATGCACGCTGTGAATGAGAAGCGTGCAACCTGGCGGCACTGGAACCTCGCCGCCGAGGCATCCCGTCAGACCATGCACCTGCGATTCGCGTCGGCTGAGGACCGTGAGGCGGTCGTCGGCCTCGTCGTCGACGCGGCCGAGCGTGCGTCACTCCAGATCACGCCACCCGAACTCGCCTCCATCCCGATCCCGTTCCGCTGAGTGGACGGCACGTCGGTGTTCCGTCCGAAGTACTCGGCCGTGTTCACGTCGACCGAACTCCTTGACGCCGAAACCCGCCTCCTCACCCGTGGAGCAGACCGGAGCGGTCCGCGCGTCCCGGCGGTCGCACTCGACGGGCCAGCCCGAGGGCGCCGCGGCCCGGTCACGAGCGCACTCGCCGACGGGCAGCGGACTGCGCTCGCCGGCATTCTCGAGTCAGGCCGAGTCCTCGACGTGCTCATCGGCCCGGCGGGCACGGGCAAGACCACCGCGATGAACGCCCTCCGCCTGGCCTGGGAAACCTCCCACGGCCTGAGCTCAGTCGTCGGCCTCGCACCCTCCGCTGCTGCCGCCCGGGTGCTCGCCGATGACCTCGGCATCGCTACCGAGAACCTCGCGAAGTGGTGGAAGAACCACCTCGTTCACGGCGACACCTTCCGCACTGGCCAGCTCGTGATCATCGACGAGGCATCCCTGGCAAGCACCCGGTTACTCGATCGCGTGACCGCGCTCGCCGCCGAAGCCGGCGCGAGAGTCGTGCTCGTGGGCGACCACGCACAGCTCCAGTCGGTCGACGCGGGCGGTGGTTTCGCGCTGCTGGTTCGCGATCGAGCGGATGCTGCGGAGCTCGTCGACGTGCACCGCTTCACGCATGACTGGGAGAAGTCGGCCTCGCTCGACCTGCGTCGGGGCGCGCTGGAGGCGATCGACACCTACGTCGCGCACGGCAGGATCGAGGGCGGGACCACCGATGCGATGGCGGACGCCGCATATCTGGCATGGCGCGCGGACGCGCTCGCAGGGCGTGCCACGGTACTGATCAGCGACTCGAACGAGGCCGTTACCGCGCTGAACTTGCGCGCTCGCACCGACCTGATTCTCGAGGGTCGCGTCGATGCGGGCCGAGAGGTCGAGCTCCATGACGGCTCACGCGCCGCGGTCGGCGACGCCATCCTCACGCGTCGCAACGAGCGCACACTGCGGACCGCGCACGGGTGGGTGCGCAACGGCGATCGCTGGCGCGTCCATGGGGTGCACCGCAATGGTGCGCTCGAGGTCCGCCGCGCCGACCACAGACGGGGGAGGAGCGTCCTGCTCCCGCCCGAGTACGTCCAACAGCACGTCGAACTCGGGTACGCCGTGACCTCGCATCGCGCGCAAGGGATCACGACCGACACTGCTCACGTCGTGGTCGCACCGGGCATGACTCGTGAGAACCTCTACGTCGCGATGACCCGCGGTGGGGACTCGAATGCCGCGTACGTCGCGGTCGACCGGCCCGACCCCTCGCACGTCGGGCCGAAGCCGGGCGATGTCGAGACCGATGCGCAGAGCATCCTGTTCGGAGTCCTGCAGCACGTCGGCGCCGAGCTGTCGGCGCACGAGATGATCGCCGCCGAGCAGGACGCCTCGGGGTCGATCGCGCAACTCGCCGCAGAGTACGAAACCATCGCCGCAGCCGCACAACACGATCGATGGGTCGCCGCCGTGCACGCATGCGGTCTCCCGCCGGCGCAAGCCGACGACGCCGTCGCGTCAGACGCCTTCGGTCCTCTGACCGCTGAACTTCGGCGAGCCGAGGCGCATCACTTCGATGTCGAGGGACTCCTCGGCCGGGTGGCGGCGCAGCGAGGATTCGAGGATGCACACGATGTCGCGGCGGTACTGCGCGCGAGGGTCACGTCGACAGTGGTGCGGGGGAGTGCAGCCGGTCGCGCGCGCTCGGCGCCGCGTCTCATCGCCGGATTGCTGCCCGAGGCGAGCGGATCGATGGACGCGGCGAGCCGGCGAGCCCTCGCCGAGCGCGCCCAACTGATGGAATCGCGAGCGGCAGCCGTTCTTGACCGAGCGCTCGCGGCAGAAGAGATCTGGACCGCCGAGCTTGGCCGCCCGCGCAGCATGACGTCGCGGTGCACGGACCGTGACGGCCTACCGCGACCGGTACGGCATCTCGGGCGAGCGCGCCTTGGGCGGGTTGCCGCAGAGCACCGCGCAACAGTTGGACGCCAGCCGAGCACGAGCTGCGCTTGAGGCGGCGAGACGACTGGCTGAATATGACCACGCCCCCGAGCCATCGAGGCCGATCGTCCGGTGGCGTCCCCGGGTGTGGTGGGGTTTCCGGCAGGGCTCGCGGCGTCGTAGACGCTGGTGAGCCATCGTGCGATGGTCAGTGAGTACCGATCAAAGTCACTCACAGGAAGACACAAACGCACGATGGCTCTAGACCAGTCTGCCCTCCTCGAGCTCCTCGGGGAACTGCAGTCCACCGATGTCAGCGACCGGATCCGGCTCGCGACGCAGAAGCTCTACCAGGAGCTGATCGACGCGGAAGCGACTGCGTTCATCGGCGCCGCGTCCTACGAGCGCTCGGAGGGGCGTGTCGCGGTCCGTAACGGGTCGCGTCCGCGGACGCTGACCACCACGGCCGGGGATCTGGATCTGCGGATCCCGAAGCTGCGACAGGGGTCGTTCTTCCCGTCGCTGCTGGAGCGGCGCCGCCGGGTCGATCAGGCGCTGTTCGCGGTCGTGATGGAGGCTTACGTCCACGGTGTCTCGACCCGGAAGGTCGACGACCTCGTCAAGGCGCTCGGCGCCGATTCGGGGATCTCCAAGTCCGAGGTGTCTCGCATCTGCCAGGACCTCGACGAGGACGTCGCCGCGTTCCGCGAACGGCCGCTGGACGCCCAGGACTACCCGTATGTGTTCGTCGATGCGACCTACTGCAAGGCCCGTGTCGGTCGTCAGGTTGTCTCGCAGGCGATCGTCGTGGCGATCGGCGTCGCCGCAGACGGCACCCGGCAAGTCCTCGGCTTCGACGTCGGCGATACGGAGTCCGAGCCGTTCTGGACGGCGTTCTTCCGGTCGTTGAAGGCCCGCGGTCTCGGCGGAGTGCGCCTGGTGATCTCCGACGCCCACTCCGGGCTGATCAAAGCCATCCAGGTCGCGTTCCAAGGCGTCTCGTGGCAGCGCTGCCGGGTTCACTTCATGCGCAACGTCCTGGCGAAGGTCCCCAAGGTCGCCGGCCCGATGGTCGCCTCCATCATCCGCACCGTGTTCGTCCCGCGCGGCAAGGCCAGCCTCGTCAAAGCACAGTTCGGGGAGGTCGTTCGCATGCTCGAACGCTCCCATCCGGCCATCGCCGAGATGCTCGAGGATGCCCGCGATGAGCTCCTCGCGTTCACCGGGTTCCCGGCCGCGCACTGGCAGCAGATCTGGTCCACGAACCCGTTGGAACGGCTGAACAAGGAGATCAAGCGCCGCACCGACGTCGTCGGCACCTTCCCCAACCCTGCCGCGCTGCTGCGCCTCGCCGGGCACGTCCTGATCGAGCAGCACGACGAATGGGACAGCGCCGACCGCCGCTACTTCAGCGACGCCTCCATGGCCCTGCTGAACACCACCGGAGAGGAGGACAGCATCCCCGAACTCATCGCGGCATAATCAGAAGCAGCTGACCTCGCCGGTGTTGAGAAACTCCACCACTCAGAGGGACGCCACCGATCGTCCTCCCAGCCCTCCGGTTACTGAGAGGGCCGTAGTGCGACCCAGCTCCCGCCCAACCCTCAAGCAATCGCCATGTTGACGGCTGACGACATTCCCGTGAGGATGACAGGCGCGCGAGCCGACTCGGCTTCGTGAGGACATCTCTGATACCTCCGGCACATGCGATCTACGAAGACTGACCCGTACCGTCGCAACGTGGATACCTCTGTGGATTTGTTCGATTGGTGGGTCCTCGCGTCTCCGCCTAGGCGAGTGCGGTAATCGCGTGCGCAGGAGAAGAGGGGAACTCACTCGGCTCGAGATCGACGTGCTTGCTGCGATCGCGGCGACGGAACAGGAGGGCTGGCCAGCGTACGGCTACCAACTTGCGAAGCGTATCGCGGGCGATTCTGCCGTCGCCGCCTTGACTGGCAGCATCTACAAGTCGCTCGCGAGACATGAAGCTGCGGGTTACGTGTCGTCGAGATGGGAGAGCCTCCCTGGATCCATGCCCGACAGTCGACCGCGGCGGCGCGTGTACTCACTGACAGAAAATGGCAAATGCTTGTTGGAACAATCGGACGAGCAGTCCATTTCAGGTAGGGCGCCTTCATCGAGTAATTGATGCTTCAGTTCCCTTTCGCCTCGGCTTCTCCGACGAAGATTCGCACGCGCTCGCCGCGGCGAATTGCGGTGCCCGCCGCGGGTTCCGTGCTCACGACTTGGTCAACCTCATCGCTCTCGGTGACGGTCGTCTTCGCGAACTCGGGCACGAGCCCTGCCGCCACGGTCTCTGCCTTCGCGCGTTCGGGATCGCGTGAGACAGACGGCACAACGGTGAGATTTCCACTCGAAGCAAAGACGGCGACCTGCGAGCCTAGCGGTGCTTGTCCGGCAGGGTCGGTACGAGATACCTGACCAACCGGTAGATCCGAATCTTCAACGCCCGCGTCATACGGGAAGAACCCTGCTGCTTCAATCGCCGTAAGCGCTTGCGCCATGCTCGCGCCGCGTACGTCGGGCACGGCGATTCTGCTAGCTTCCAATCGCCGAGGATCGGGCTGCGGAAAGTCTCCGCCACCGTATTTCAGGTTCGCGGTCGACATGATCCTCGGCCAGATGAGATGTCGAATATCCGACGCGGCGTACTCGCCGAGCGCGGTTTCTCGAAGATTGACATGTCCGCTTGCGTTGAACACTCCGACGGTTGTTGCGACGCGCGTGCTCGCACCGCTCATCCAGGTCGCCTCAGCATTATCAGTCGTGCCGGTCTTGCCGATCATTGGCACACGCGGATCCGTGCGACGGTTGGATGTGCCTCCAGTTCCCTCGGTCATCACACCTTGCATTGCGTAAGCCATGCCGGAGGTGATTGTCGGGTCGACGTTCTGCCGACACTGGGCCGACGGCGGTTGAAGCTCGATTCCGTCGTGAGCGACAATGCGATCGATCACGACAGGGACGCAGACAAGTCCACCGGCCGCGATGCCGGCGAACGCGTTGGCCATGGTGAGGGGTGCGATTTCGTTGGTACCGAGGACCGTCGCTGCGCTTTGCACCAGCGGGTCACCATCGGCACGATGCACCCCGAAGGACTCGGCCATTCGGCGCACTCCGCAGAGGTCCAGCTTCTTGGCCATTGCGATGAATCCGGTGTTCTCGGAGTTCACTGTGTTGAAGTACGCGGACCAGATTCCGCCGTTTCCACCTTCATCGTTCCTCGGTGTAAAGCTGGTGCCATAGGACTGGGGGCCGTTGCAGCTATCTGTGAAGGAACCCCAGTCCGCTCGCCGGCGAGCATCGACGTTCTCATTCAGCGAGTGTCCCTCGTTGAGCCACTCTCCAAGGGTGAAGACCTTGTACGTTGACCCTGGCTGAAACCCGCTCGAGCCTCCGTAACCGGAGTCCGTGTTGTAGTTGATGGCGCTGAACTTCGGATCTGATTCGAGGACTTCCGGGTCGTTCGAGAACACCTTGTTCTGCGCCATCTGCAGAACGCGACCTGTCCCGACTTCCACCGAAACGGATACTGCGCCGAGGTCAAGTCGAGGATCACTCTTCGGTACGTACTCCTCAAGCGCCTGTACCGCCGCCGCTTGGAGATCGAGGTCGAGGGTGGTGTACACGTCGAGTCCGCCGCGCTCGAGGAGGCGGACTCGCTCCTCTTCGGTCGCGCCGAGCGCGGGGTCGTTCCGAAGCGTCCAATACACGAAGTCGCAGAAGTAGGCGGAATCTCCAGCAGTGGAGCAACCCGTGCTCGGCGGCGAGATGACCGGGACGATGGGTGCCGCGACTGCTGCATCAAACTGCTCGACTGAGATCTTCTGTTCATCGAGCATTGCCCTGAGGATGTAGTCGCGCCGTTCTTTGGTGGCGGCGTATCCGTTCGCGGCGCCGTTGCTCTCGCTGTCGGGCCGATCGAGGCGGAACTTCTCGGGGTTGTTGACTATAGCCAGTAGGGCCGCGGATTGTTCAAGGGTCAAGGCGTTTGCGTCGGTGCTGAAGTAGTACCTGGCTGCAGATTGGATTCCGTAGACCCGTCCCCCGAACAAGGCGATATTGAGATATCCGAGCAGGATCTGATCCTTCGAGTATCGCTTCTCCAACCCGATCGCGAGCCGCATTTCCTTCAGCTTTCGCGCGGGCGTTGTCTCGGTCGCTGCTTCGACCGCGGCTGTCCGATCAGCATCAGATGCTGCTGTCAACACAGCACGCTGCACAAGGACATTCTTCACGTACTGCTGCGATATCGACGAACCCCCCTGAACGTCCCCGCCCGTCGATGTTCGTAGGGCAGCCCGCACAGTTCCACGCAGGTCGACTCCGCCGTGCTCGTAGAACCGCGGATCCTCTCCGGCGATTGCCGCGTCCTTCGCGAACTGCGAGACATCCTCCCAAGACACCTGCTCCCGATCCTGCTCGAAGAAGGAAGCGAGAAGAACAGTTGAACCGTCACTTCCGGTCGCGTAGATGTTCGTCTTCTCTGCCAGTTCGGGAATCTCAAGGTAGGCGGGCAGATTTTCGAACATGCTGATCGCGCTGTTGGAGGCCATTCCGCCGACGGCAATCGCCGGGGTTACGGCAACACTGATGAGGACGCCGGCGATCGCACTGAAGCCGATGAGACCGCCGAGTCCTGCCAACGCACTCCGGACGGAGACCGAGACCGAGACCGAACGGGCTGTTCTGGGCACCTCCTGTCGACGAGTGATCCCGGGTACCCTCGACGCTGTACTTTCGCTCACGTAAGATCGCCCCGTTCTAGGAAGATAGATTCCGATTAGACTCCATATCTTCCTTTTGGAAAGCTGTTTCGTCAAGTGACTGCGGCGGCGAAGTCGACTCGTCACGCCCGAAGGGTGCCAGCTGCGCGGGCAGCGGGCACCCTTCGCGACTCACAGGCCGAAGAACTGGATCTTGACTGCGTAGTTGAAGTAGTTCCAGCTGTTCTGCGAGCCCATGTCTCCGTTGTCCACGGCAGGGTTGCCACTCGTTGCGCGTGCCATCCGCTGCATCGCCGCGTAGGTGTAGGGGCCGGGCTCGCCGTCGACCGGACCCTCGTACTGCCAGTGCAGCTTGAGGTACTGCTGCATGCCCATCCAGCTGTTGATCCCCATCACACCGTCAACCGGCCCCGTGTACCCACCCGCTGCCGCTGGGCCACCCTGGATCCGGCACCACATCGCCGTGCTCGGCGCGCTCTCGATTGACGTGTCGCCCCAGACTGCGGATTGGCAATAGCTGGTCCAGCTCTGCGCCGTGACCTGGGTGGTTGCGGCCGAGGCTGACTGGGCGCCCATCAGGCCGAATCCAACGACGAGGATTCCCGCAACCGCCGCCCTCAGACCGATGGGCCGCCCCCTTCATTCGGTCCGGATGGTCTGTGAGTCGTCGGTTTCGATTTGATGGGTGCACTGCCGAGCGTACTCGGCGGGCGGTAGGTAGCCGAGCGAGGAGTGCCGGCGGTGGTGGTTGTACTCGTCCTTCCAGTCGCCGATCACGACCTGCGCGTGCAGCAGCGAGTAGAAGCTGTTGATGTTCAGGCACTCGTCGCGGAGCCGGCTGTTGAACGACTCGACGTACCCGTTGCGCCACGGCGATCCCGGCGGGATGTAGGACAGGCCGGTGCGGGTGCCGGCCCAGTCGGCCATTGCGTCGCTGATGAACTCCGGGCCGTTGTCCGACCTGAGCACGGCCGGGGCGCCGCGGACGGCGACGAGGTCCTCGAGGTGAGCGGTGAGCCGGTCGGCGGTGATCGACCGTTCGGTGAGGCCGCCGATGCACTCCCGGGTGTGCTCATCGACGATGGAGCAGATCTTGATCGGGCGGCCCTGCTCGTCGGCATCGAACTGGAAATCCACCGCCCACACCACGTTCGGCGCATCCGCGGCAGGTGCCTCGACAGTCGAGGACCCGACGCGTTTGCGTCGACGCCGCTGCGGCACCCGCAGGCCCTCGACACGCCACAGGCGTTGGACCTTCTTGTGGTTCACGACCCAGCCCTCGGCGCGGGCGTCGTGATACGCCCGCCGGTACCCGCAACGCGGGTGCTTCTTCGCCCAGGCGCGCAGCCAGTCACGCAACGCCCGGTCCGGGTCCGCGACCGTGTCGGCCTTGAGCGGGCGCCGGTATGCGGAGCGTGAGAGCCCGGCCAGGCGGCACGCCATCCGTTCGCTCACCCGCAGTGTCCTGATCAGGTGAGCGACGGCGGCGCGGCGCCTGCCCGGGCTTAGAAGTTTCCCTCAGCCAGCTCCTTGAGCGCGGCCTTCTCCAGCTCCGCCTCCGCGAGCAGCCGCTTGAGCGTCGCGTTCTGCTTCTCAAGCTCCTTCAGACGCTTCGCGTCGTCGGCCTTCAGACCGCCGTACTGGTTACGCCACCGGTAGTACGTCTGCTCGGAGATCCCGAGCTCCCGGCACACCGCCGCGACATCCGCGCCGTCGGCGAGCATCCGGTCGGCCTGACCGAGCTTGCGAACGACCTGCTCCGGGGTATGACGCTTCCTGCTGTTCGACATGATCTGACCAGTCTCCCTGCCCGCAACCACGGGCAACAGGACGACTCTCAGAACCACCGGACCTAAGAAATGGGGTCAGCCCACCGATTCTTCGATTCATCTGCTTGTTTCCGTTTCCTAGATGTGTGACGTGCATCGCCGTCGCATGAACGGCGCGACACAGCCAGGTTCGGAGGCGGACTAGGCGGCCAGCATGTGGCGAGTTGGGCACATCCTGAGTGCTCGTGGAGGTGCCGAAGATGGGCCAGCGGTAACAGTCCCTTGCGTCCGGGTGGGAGACAACTAGTGGCGTAGCAGAACGCTGTCCCGCGAGATTGCGCCGCGGATCGACCGCCGACGGCACACCAACAGGAAGTAGGGGGAACTGTTACATCAGGTACAGAGTGAGGCTATGCATACGCATAATCGGAAGATATAGTCCCTTCAACCGAGCCCGTGTCTGTACTCGGAGACCAACCGCACAGAGGAGATCCATGGATTCCGTCGGAGCTGACCCCACGAGTCCGCTAACTCGGGCTGTACTCGTATCACCGCGTGCACTGCTCCGGACGGCAGTGATGATGGTGGTGTCGACTCGCACCGAAATCGTCGTGACCGCTCAGGCATCGGAGCTCGCGGATGCTCATCGACTCACAACGGCGGTGGCGCCTGACCTGCTCCTAATCGATCTGGACATGGCTTCGCATCAAGTGGTGGATCTCGGCGAGATCTGCCGATCTATGCCTGTCGACGCCGGCGTGCTGGGGTTCAATTGCGCACGGGGCTCCATCGCCGGCAGGACCGTTCGGGCTCTCGATCGTGCCGCGGTCGTTTACCGGGAACAGGGCGCGGAGGTCATTCATCGGGCTCTGCTCGATCTCACCGAGCCAACCGCAAGCCGGACCAATCCATCGTCGCGCCGAGCACGGGTGGCGTCCCCGGGTGTGGTGGGGTTTCCGGCAGGGCTCGCGGCGTCGTAGACGCTGGTGAGCCATCGTGCGATGGTCAGTGAGTACCGATCAAAGTCACTCACAGGAAGACACAAACGCACGATGGCTCTAGACCAGTCTGCCCTCCTCGAGCTCCTCGGGGAACTGCAGTCCACCGATGTCAGCGACCGGATCCGGCTCGCGACGCAGAAGCTCTACCAGGAGCTGATCGACGCGGAAGCGACTGCGTTCATCGGCGCCGCGTCCTACGAGCGCTCGGAGGGGCGTGTCGCGGTCCGTAACGGGTCGCGTCCGCGGACGCTGACCACCACGGCCGGGGATCTGGATCTGCGGATCCCGAAGCTGCGACAGGGGTCGTTCTTCCCGTCGCTGCTGGAGCGGCGCCGCCGGGTCGATCAGGCGCTGTTCGCGGTCGTGATGGAGGCTTACGTCCACGGTGTCTCGACCCGGAAGGTCGACGACCTCGTCAAGGCGCTCGGCGCCGATTCGGGGATCTCCAAGTCCGAGGTGTCTCGCATCTGCCAGGACCTCGACGAGGACGTCGCCGCGTTCCGCGAACGGCCGCTGGACGCCCAGGACTACCCGTATGTGTTCGTCGATGCGACCTACTGCAAGGCCCGTGTCGGTCGTCAGGTTGTCTCGCAGGCGATCGTCGTGGCGATCGGCGTCGCCTCCGACGGCACCCGGCAAGTCCTCGGCTTCGACGTCGGCGATACGGAGTCCGAGCCGTTCTGGACGGCGTTCTTCCGGTCGTTGAAGGCCCGCGGTCTCGGCGGAGTGCGCCTGGTGATCTCCGACGCCCACTCCGGGCTGATCAAAGCCATCCAGGTCGCGTTCCAAGGCGTCTCGTGGCAGCGCTGCCGGGTTCACTTCATGCGCAACGTCCTGGCGAAGGTCCCCAAGGTCGCCGGCCCGATGGTCGCCTCCATCATCCGCACCGTGTTCGTCCCGCGCGGCAAGGCCAGCCTCGTCAAAGCACAGTTCGGGGAGGTCGTTCGCATGCTCGAACGCTCCCATCCGGCCATCGCCGAGATGCTCGAGGATGCCCGCGATGAGCTCCTCGCGTTCACCGGGTTCCCGGCCGCGCACTGGCAGCAGATCTGGTCCACGAACCCGTTGGAACGGCTGAACAAGGAGATCAAGCGCCGCACCGACGTCGTCGGCACCTTCCCCAACCCTGCCGCGCTGCTGCGCCTCGCCGGGCACGTCCTGATCGAGCAGCACGACGAATGGGACAGCGCCGACCGCCGCTACTTCAGCGACGCCTCCATGGCCCTGCTGAACACCACCGGAGAGGAGGACAGCATCCCCGAACTCATCGCGGCATAATCAGAAGCAGCTGACCTCGCCGGTGTTGAGAAACTCCACCACTCAGAGGGACGCCACCCCGAGCACGTCGAACCATGCAGCGACTGACCGCCCGGCAGGTGGAGGTTCTCTCCCTCGCGTCGAGGGGGCTTTCGAACGCCGAGATCGCGTCCGAACTCTTCATTTCCTCTGGCACCGTGAAGCGTCATCTCTCAGACGCATTCCTCACTTTGGGTGCGCGCTCCAGAATCGAAGCGATCAACTCCGCACGGATGCTCGGTCAGCTTGCCGAAGACCAGAAGCAATCCCGCCACCTCGGACTAGTGAGCGGGTAGTCCCGCTCTTGTGAATTCACCCATATCTTCTGATAATGGTCGAGTGGGGAGACGAAGAGCTGGTCAGCTGATTCCATTGGAAGTGGCAATCCTTGAGGCTGGGCTGCGCCTTCAGGGCGACGCGGGAAGCTTCTACGGTTTTGCACTTGCCCGGGAGCTGTCACAAGCTGACAACGGTTCCCTGACTGCACACGGAACCCTGTACAAGGCGCTCGGCCGGATGACTGAGGGGGGGTTGCTTTCCGCGCAATGGGAAGACCCCGCGATCGCCGAGGCGGAAGGCAGGCCGAGACGGAAGCTGTATCGAGTGACAGGCCAGGGCGAACTTGCGCTCTCCGCCGAGATACGGCGCCTGGTCCTAGCGCGTGCATGGCAGGGGCAGGGCCTTCGGACGACATGAGCACGATCCATCAAGCGCGCGGGACGGCCCTCCTCATCCGCGGGGTCCTGGGATGGAGTGCGTACTACACGCGTGGGCTGCGAACGGACGTGGCAGACGACCGTCGACGTGAGGTCCTTTCGGATCTCTACGAACAGACTGCGCATGCCGACAGCGGAGGCCTCCGGGCATCGCTTGTCGCCCGAGCGATGTTGGGGGCGGCAGATGATTTGCTCTGGCGCCATGAGCGAATCCGCCGGGGAGAGGTTGAGCGCCGCGCACTCAGGGCCCATCGGACGGCGGACTTCCTCCTTGGCTCGGTCGGAGTACTCGGCTTCTTTCTGGCAGTCGCAGGCGTGTACGTCTGTGTTCGAGTTGTGTCGTCAATCTGGAGCAACGGGTCGGAACTCTCCGTCAGTTCAGTTGCAGCTGTTCTGACATTGACCGCCTCAGCAACCTTGGGCTTCCTGTGTTTCACGCAGCCGCGGTACCGGAGCGTCGGAATAGTGCTGATGGTCGCCGCAGCATCCGCGTTGCCTTGGCTCTCGATGAAGCTGCTGTACGTAGTCAGTGCCACAGGTACCGCGGCGTACAACCACATCCCCGGATTGAGCCTGGTCATTGCTGGTGCGAGTGTCGGGCTGAGCCTGGTGTTCACATCCGTCCTCCTGTGGTGGAAGACGCGCCGACGAGGGTCGAGGAGGAAGCATGTTTGACTTCGATGAAGCGTTCGACAAGGCGGCTGTATCCGCCACGGAACGAACGGCAACCACGCCGCGGCGCTACATCTTGCTGCTGGTCGCGATCGGGTTAAGCGCGGTCGTAATGGCGTCAACCGTCTTGATCGTCGGCGTCGGAAGCACTGTGGCGATGACGACACCTCCCGTCAGCTACGTGCGGCACTCTGCGCCGGTCAAACCGAACAGCGGTTCGAGCCCGACCCTTCCCGCTTCCCCCGCAACGACTCCCGACCCTGTTTATGGAGCGCAGACCGACCCAGCCACCATCCCGCTCCCGGAAGGCCTGACTGATGCTCAGGCGGCGAACGCCCGGATCTGGCTGCAGCAGTCTGTCATCATCGCGCAATGCATGGCGGAGCAGGGATTCGAGTACTTCTTCACTCCATACTGGCAGCGTCAGGCGACGAGCAACCTTGTGAGTCCAGTCCCGGTCGGGTCCCCGGCCTGGTTCGCGCTCACCGGCGAAACTGGCGCTGGTGATGCATACCGCTGGGAAGACGCGGGGTGTCAGGGATACGCAGTCCACGTAACAGGAATGGACGACGCCAACTGACGATCGCTTTCCGGCGTGTGATCCGGAGTTAGGGCGTGTCTGATAATTGCTGGGTCCAGGCGATGGCTGCTTGGATGAGGATCGCGGCGCGGTAGACGATGGCGTGCTTGTCGTATCGGGTGGCGAGGCCGCGCCACTGCTTGACGTCGCAGAAGCGTCGTTCGATCACGTTGCGGTTCTTGTAGTCGGCGGTGTCGAGCCCGACGGGCCTGCCGCCGCGTGAACCGCGCCGTCTGCGGTGGCCTTTCTGGTCGTCGGGCTCGGGGATCACGGCCTTGATCCCGCGGGCGCGCAGGTGGCTGCGGATCGCGCGGGACGAGTTCGCCTTGTCGCCACGGATCGCGTCCGGTCTCGTGCGCGGCCGACCCACGTCGCGGCCGACACGCAGCTGCGCCATCAGCGGGAGGAACATGGGCGAGTCGCCCGCTTGCCCCGGCGTGATCAGCGTCGCCAACGGCAACCCGTTCCCATCGACGAGCTGGTGGATCTTCGTCGACAGCCCACCGCGGGAGCGGCCGATGCCGTGGTCAGGCGGCTCTTCCCGCGGATTCGTGTAATTCGATCCAGCCCCCTGTGGTGCGGGTCGTGTTCGTCGCGTGCTGGTGCGCGCGGGCGATCGTGGAGTCCACCGACAGCGACCAGTCCACGAGCCCGGCAGCGTCCGCGGCGGCGGTGAGCTTGGCGAGCACCTTGTCCCAGGTGCCGTCTGCCGCCATCCGATGGTGCCAGGTCCACACCGTCTGCCACGGGCCGAACGACTCGGGCAGGTCCCGCCAGGCGATCCCGCACCGATACCGGTAGATGATGCCTTCCAGCATCGTCCGCGCGTCCGAGAACGGTCGCCCCTTCCGGCCCGTCGGAGACGGCAGCATCCCTTCGATCAGCGACCACTGAGCATCCGAGAGCACCTGGAAACGCGACACGCATCCCAGACTCCCAGCCCGACACCGAAATAATTGTCAGACACGCCCTAGCTCCGATCTGCGGCGGACAGTACCTTCCGCGAGCGGACCGCGTAGCTGATCTTGAGTACGAAGTACGCGAGGGCGAGCATGATCGTGATTGGTACGGTCATGCCTGTGATGGCGACGAACGGCAGGAGTGGAAAGAGATCTCCCAACGCAAGGAGGAAGTCAGTGCTGCGCGGTGCGGCCAACGCGGTTGCGGCCCATCCGATGCTCGTGGCAACTGGGAGCAGAATCGCCCATGCTCGTGGGAGCACCCCGTAGGCGATGAGCGTCCATGATGCCCATGCCGATAAGCCGAGGCCACCGGCAATCGCGATTACCCCGACGAAAACAGCAATGGCATCGTCCTGGTCGTGATGGGCGGACGACAGCAGACTGACGTAGGCGAATCCCCAGAAGAGGAAGAATGTCGCGGCTGAAACGAGTCCGCCGGCGCCGGTCAGTCCGAGACTTCTTGCACCACGCGTGTGCCCTGCCCGAGCATTGCCCATCAGCGGAACGTTTCGTGCCAGCGTTGGATCAGGTAGTAGAGCACCATACGCTTCCTTCCGTATACCCCATCATTGTTGTACCCGGTGAGTGCGTTCATCACTTGACTTGGTGTTAGGTTGCGAAGTTCAGTTGCGGGCACTCCTGTGCGGGTCGTCGCGTAGTACATCATCACGAACATCGCTGTTCGGATGTTGAACGCCTCGTCGTTGGCGAGCTTCTGCCACATCTCCCACATGTCCTGCCAGACGTCGGTGTCGTAGATCCTGTCCGTTAGCAATCCCTGACGTACGGCCCAGTTCCGGGCTGTGATCGCAGTCCTGGCGAAAACCTGACAGGGTCCGGTCGATGAGTCATCCGCGCTGGGGTTGGGGGGAGCGCCGACCGATCCGGCAACCCGCCATGCATAGAAGTCGCGGACGAGTTGGTCGGCGACGACGTCTCCCGCGTGGATCGCCAAGCCCTCCCATATGAGTGGGGTAAGTATGAGGGCCTTGTACACCTGGTACTGCGACGCGAGGTCTGTGATGAGAGCATCGTGTGTGCTCACCCAATTGCTGACGAGTAGTTGGTTCCCTGCTTGAATGACAGCGTGAGCGGGACTATCCGCATATCGCTGGCAGTGGGTGAACCACTCGGCGTTGAAGGCCGCTAGCTGGGAAGCCGGGACGAGGGGGTCGTTGCCCATGTTCGTTGCCGGTGCGAGCGCGGCCACTGCCGTGTCGCGGCTCGAGACGACGTTCTTGTCGATTTCGACCTCGCCGGTACCGCTTCCCAACGTGAGCGTTTGGATCTGGTCGAAGGCCCAGTTTGTGGGCAGCGTTTGCCCCAAGTTGCCGCTGTAACCGGTCGACATGTCGGAGACAAAGCTATACGTCGCTAGCCCCGCGGCGCTCACCCGTTTGCATACGTTGCGCGGTCCGTAGATGCCGACGCGAAAGGTGCGACCGAACTCGTTGATCTTGTCGTTGACAGCTTGGAAGTAAGGGATGATGCTTTCGGCCACCTCCCAGTCGTATGCGTCGTAGTCGACGCCGAAGTAGATCACTGCGTTTGAGGGGATTCTGTAGGCCCAGGCGGCCACGGCAGCTTCCTCTGCGACCTCGGCACCCCTCGCGTAGGTGAAATGAGAGGGCGTGCCTCCGCCAGTCTGAAAGATCGGGAAGATCTTTCCGCCTGAGGCAAGGATGGCAGTTGCCTCGCCGAACTTGAGATCTTTGTCCGGATCATGATCGATCGTGTTCGTGAGGTATCGGCCGAAATACAGGTAGCCCGCGTTTCTGAGCGTCATGAGACGCGCCGACGTCAGTGTGGTGACGCAGTCCGCGCCTGTCCCCGGTCGGTCAGGGTCTCCGGTGCTTACGAGCAGCCCGGCCCACGTCTCCAGATTCGCGGTGCCGGTCGGACTGAGACCGACGAAGTTCTGGAAGCTGATCACGGCGGCGGCCGTCGCGCTGGTGAAAGTTCCGGAGAAGGTCGTTGCGTAGCCGTTCACCCGCAAGGCGAGGTGGAAGAAGTGGACGAAGAGTTTCGTGGTGTCGGTCGATCCGACAGTCAGGTTCGCCTGGGTCTGGAGCCCCGTTTTCGTGCCCGGACCGAAGTTACCGTTGGCTTGCCCGTCGACCATGCCGATCTCGTACTGCAAAGCGAACAAGAGGGCAAGGTGCGTGTCGCGCAGGAAGAAGCCGTCCGCTGGCACGACATAGAAGTCGTCTCTCGAGAGGTATCGGGCGTTCATCGTCCGTTGGCCGTCGCGGATGACGGCGTCTCCGCCTGAGAGGAGGGTAGCGGCGCCCATCGTGAGGAGGAATTTGAACAGCTTTGGCGTGAGGTCGCTGGAGGAGAGTCCGAGGCCGAGATCGTTGCGCAGGTCCTTCATCGCGGCCTGTGTCATGTCGTCCCACACGCCTGTCAGGGCTCCGCTGCCGGCGTTGTAGCCCTTGCAGTACAGGGCCCCCTGCGCGATCCTGATGATATTTGAACGCGCTTCGCTCGTATCTGAGCTGGTCGCAGTGATTGTGCCGAACGCGGTTAGAGCGGCCAGCGTTCCGTCTCCGAAGTTGTCAGAGAGCGAGGTGATGCCCAGCTCGAACTGGAGGGCCCGGGTGAGCGCGTACATGATCTCCCAGCCGGTTTGCCCGTCGGTAGAGATCTCGGTGAAGCCCTCGCGAGTTCCGTAGGTTGTGTTGTACCAAAACTGGGTCTTCACCACCCATGGGTCTGACATCAGTTCTCCACTCTCGTATTCGGGATCGACTTGCGCAGTAGCCCGGTCATGCCACCGGGGCGGGTAGGTAGGTACTCAATTGAGATCCGGAAGGTGACACCGGGAATGAGGTGTGCTTTCCGGAGAACCGCATTCCTGTCGTGTCGACGGGAGGAACAAGGACGAGTCGAGGAACGTGAGTTGTGAATGGTCGAGGCGTGGAATTTGACGCACCCACCTCGAAAACCAGCTGAAGCTCACGACCCGGATCGAGAGGCTCGGTCGTGGTCAGGACGAGTTCGGTGATGCCTTCGTACGCCTGTGATTCGACCTCCGCCGGCAGGGGAGCATCGTCGCTTTCGGCGGTCGCGGAGTCCATCAGGGTGGACGCGGCGTCAAACCCGCCTGTGTAGCTGAGACGGATTGCCGTGCCGACTGGCGCGCTAAACGGCCCGACGCTGCTTATCAATGCGCGCGCCGGCACGATGTCGCCTTCATGGCAGATCCAGTTGACAGTGGCCTCGATGCTCCACGCAGCACAGTCGTCGGAATCCGCCGAGTCGGTCCAATCCTCGATCCGGCTTCCATCGAAATCGTCTCGCCACAGCGAGACAGGTCTCACGCCTTCCAGGTTTTCTGCTGGGTAGGCGTTGAGCGATTCGACACGGAGCGCGAGATCGGTCAGCTCCGGTGGAACAGCTATGAGTGCGGTACCCGAATTTGGTCGGGTGATGGCGAGTTCGCGTGATGATCCGCCGATGATTCCTAGCGCCGGTTCGCGTAGTGTGAACAGCCGCTCGTCCCATTCGATCCGGTGGCGTCCCTCTGAGTGGTGGAGTTTCTCAACACCGGCGAGGTCAGCTGCTTCTGATTATGCCGCGATGAGTTCGGGGATGCTGTCCTCCTCTCCGGTGGTGTTCAGCAGGGCCATGGAGGCGTCGCTGAAGTAGCGGCGGTCGGCGCTGTCCCATTCGTCGTGCTGCTCGATCAGGACGTGCCCGGCGAGGCGCAGCAGCGCGGCAGGGTTGGGGAAGGTGCCGACGACGTCGGTGCGGCGCTTGATCTCCTTGTTCAGCCGTTCCAGCGGGTTCGTGGACCAGATCTGCTGCCAGTGCGCGGCCGGGAACCCGGTGAACGCGAGGAGCTCATCGCGGGCATCCTCGAGCATCTCGGCGATGGCCGGATGGGAGCGTTCGAGCATGCGAACGACCTCCCCGAACTGTGCTTTGACGAGGCTGGCCTTGCCGCGCGGGACGAACACGGTGCGGATGATGGAGGCGACCATCGGGCCGGCGACCTTGGGGACCTTCGCCAGGACGTTGCGCATGAAGTGAACCCGGCAGCGCTGCCACGAGACGCCTTGGAACGCGACCTGGATGGCTTTGATCAGCCCGGAGTGGGCGTCGGAGATCACCAGGCGCACTCCGCCGAGACCGCGGGCCTTCAACGACCGGAAGAACGCCGTCCAGAACGGCTCGGACTCCGTATCGCCGACGTCGAAGCCGAGGACTTGCCGGGTGCCGTCGGAGGCGACGCCGATCGCCACGACGATCGCCTGCGAGACAACCTGACGACCGACACGGGCCTTGCAGTAGGTCGCATCGACGAACACATACGGGTAGTCCTGGGCGTCCAGCGGCCGTTCGCGGAACGCGGCGACGTCCTCGTCGAGGTCCTGGCAGATGCGAGACACCTCGGACTTGGAGATCCCCGAATCGGCGCCGAGCGCCTTGACGAGGTCGTCGACCTTCCGGGTCGAGACACCGTGGACGTAAGCCTCCATCACGACCGCGAACAGCGCCTGATCGACCCGGCGGCGCCGCTCCAGCAGCGACGGGAAGAACGACCCCTGTCGCAGCTTCGGGATCCGCAGATCCAGATCCCCGGCCGTGGTGGTCAGCGTCCGCGGACGCGACCCGTTACGGACCGCGACACGCCCCTCCGAGCGTTCGTAGGACGCGGCGCCGATGAACGCAGTCGCTTCCGCGTCGATCAGCTCCTGGTAGAGCTTCTGCGTCGCGAGCCGGATCCGGTCGCTGACATCGGTGGACTGCAGTTCCCCGAGGAGCTCGAGGAGGGCAGACTGGTCTAGAGCCATCGTGCGTTTGTGTCTTCCTGTGAGTGACTTTGATCGGTACTCACTGACCATCGCACGATGGCTCACCAGCGTCTACGACGCCGCGAGCCCTGCCGGAAACCCCACCACACCCGGGGACGCCACCTTCGATCCCGATCGATGAGTCGCCGCTACTCGGCGAGAACGTGTAGCGAACAGGAAAAGATGCGATACGCGCTTGCTTCCAGTCAGGGCTGAAGAACTTCGTAGTGGCCATTGTCAGCCGATCACGAGCGATCGGTGCTTCAGGCGTGCCTAGAGCCGCGCGGGGTGGAGACGTCGGGATATCAAGGGTAAGGAGATAGCCGGACGCGGCGGCCGCCCCTGTGAGAAGCGCTCTTCGCGACACGACCATCCGTCCTAGAGCATCCATACTTCCGCCTCCTGAATCCAATCGGATGATCCGCATTAGACTCGGAGCTGATATGCGTCAGGCATGCCGTGGTGCGAGCCAAAAGTGCCGCCGCATGCGCGCGGCAGGCTCTCTGCATCTGTCTTCACGAATCATTAGCGGTCGAATGAGACGAAACTACGTGTGCTCCGTTGGCGGGTCCATACAACTTTCGGCACAAGAGTGCCGATCGGCGATGCGAACCCGGCCACCGGCGCGCACCGGTGCCCTCGACCTAAGTGGGCTGACCCCTTTTCGTAGGTCCGGTGGTTCTGAGAGTCGTCCTGTTGCCCGTGGTTGCGGGCAGGGAGACTGGTCAGATCATGTCGAACAGCAGGAAGCGTCATACCCCGGAGCAGGTCGTTCGCAAGCTCGGTCAGGCCGACCGGATGCTCGCCGACGGCGCGGATGTCGCGGCGGTGTGCCGGGAGCTCGGGATCTCCGAGCAGACGTACTACCGGTGGCGTAACCAGTACGGCGGTCTGAAGGCCGACGACGCGAAGCGTCTGAAGGAGCTTGAGAAGCAGAACGCGACGCTCAAGCGGCTGCTCGCGGAGGCGGAGCTGGAGAAGGCCGCGCTCAAGGAGCTGGCTGAGGGAAACTTCTAAGCCCGGGCAGGCGCCGCGCCGCCGTCGCTCACCTGATCAGGACACTGCGGGTGAGCGAACGGATGGCGTGCCGCCTGGCCGGGCTCTCACGCTCCGCATACCGGCGCCCGCTCAAGGCCGACACGGTCGCGGACCCGGACCGGGCGTTGCGTGACTGGCTGCGCGCCTGGGCGAAGAAGCACCCGCGTTGCGGGTACCGGCGGGCGTATCACGACGCCCGCGCCGAGGGCTGGGTCGTGAACCACAAGAAGGTCCAACGCCTGTGGCGTGTCGAGGGCCTGCGGGTGCCGCAGCGGCGTCGACGCAAACGCGTCGGGTCCTCGACTGTCGAGGCACCTGCCGCGGATGCGCCGAACGTGGTGTGGGCGGTGGATTTCCAGTTCGATGCCGACGAGCAGGGCCGCCCGATCAAGATCTGCTCCATCGTCGATGAGCACACCCGGGAGTGCATCGGCGGCCTCACCGAACGGTCGATCACCGCCGACCGGCTCACCGCTCACCTCGAGGACCTCGTCGCCGTCCGCGGCGCCCCGGCCGTGCTCAGGTCGGACAACGGCCCGGAGTTCATCAGCGACGCAATGGCCGACTGGGCCGGCACCCGCACCGGCCTGTCCTACATCCCGCCGGGATCGCCGTGGCGCAACGGGTACGTCGAGTCGTTCAACAGCCGGCTCCGCGACGAGTGCCTGAACATCAACAGCTTCTACTCGCTGCTGCACGCGCAGGTCGTGATCGGCGACTGGAAGGACGAGTACAACCATCACCGCCGGCACTCCTCGCTCGGCTACCTACCGCCCGCCGAGTACGCTCGGCAGTGCACCCATCAAATCGAAACCGACGACTCACAGACCATCCGGACCGAATGAAGGGGGCGGCCCATAAGGGCCGAGATCGATAGCAGTACTGTCAGAGCGCTACGCGGCAGCGATTCGTGCCGGTCCAGCTCGCAGAGGGCCAGGGACCGTGCGCACTCGACGGCGCGACGTTGCTCGTTGGTGGCGTCCCTCTGAGTGGTGGAGTTTCTCAACACCGGCGAGGTCAGCTGCTTCTGATTATGCCGCGATGAGTTCGGGGATGCTGTCCTCCTCTCCGGTGGTGTTCAGCAGGGCCATGGAGGCGTCGCTGAAGTAGCGGCGGTCGGCGCTGTCCCATTCGTCGTGCTGCTCGATCAGGACGTGCCCGGCGAGGCGCAGCAGCGCGGCAGGGTTGGGGAAGGTGCCGACGACGTCGGTGCGGCGCTTGATCTCCTTGTTCAGCCGTTCCAGCGGGTTCGTGGACCAGATCTGCTGCCAGTGCGCGGCCGGGAACCCGGTGAACGCGAGGAGCTCATCGCGGGCATCCTCGAGCATCTCGGCGATGGCCGGATGGGAGCGTTCGAGCATGCGAACGACCTCCCCGAACTGTGCTTTGACGAGGCTGGCCTTGCCGCGCGGGACGAACACGGTGCGGATGATGGAGGCGACCATCGGGCCGGCGACCTTGGGGACCTTCGCCAGGACGTTGCGCATGAAGTGAACCCGGCAGCGCTGCCACGAGACGCCTTGGAACGCGACCTGGATGGCTTTGATCAGCCCGGAGTGGGCGTCGGAGATCACCAGGCGCACTCCGCCGAGACCGCGGGCCTTCAACGACCGGAAGAACGCCGTCCAGAACGGCTCGGACTCCGTATCGCCGACGTCGAAGCCGAGGACTTGCCGGGTGCCGTCGGAGGCGACGCCGATCGCCACGACGATCGCCTGCGAGACAACCTGACGACCGACACGGGCCTTGCAGTAGGTCGCATCGACGAACACATACGGGTAGTCCTGGGCGTCCAGCGGCCGTTCGCGGAACGCGGCGACGTCCTCGTCGAGGTCCTGGCAGATGCGAGACACCTCGGACTTGGAGATCCCCGAATCGGCGCCGAGCGCCTTGACGAGGTCGTCGACCTTCCGGGTCGAGACACCGTGGACGTAAGCCTCCATCACGACCGCGAACAGCGCCTGATCGACCCGGCGGCGCCGCTCCAGCAGCGACGGGAAGAACGACCCCTGTCGCAGCTTCGGGATCCGCAGATCCAGATCCCCGGCCGTGGTGGTCAGCGTCCGCGGACGCGACCCGTTACGGACCGCGACACGCCCCTCCGAGCGCTCGTAGGACGCGGCGCCGATGAACGCAGTCGCTTCCGCGTCGATCAGCTCCTGGTAGAGCTTCTGCGTCGCGAGCCGGATCCGGTCGCTGACATCGGTGGACTGCAGTTCCCCGAGGAGCTCGAGGAGGGCAGACTGGTCTAGAGCCATCGTGCGTTTGTGTCT
Source organism: Agromyces larvae (assembly GCF_022811705.1). Classification (NCBI taxonomy): domain Bacteria; kingdom Bacillati; phylum Actinomycetota; class Actinomycetes; order Micrococcales; family Microbacteriaceae; genus Agromyces; species Agromyces larvae. Next base: position 3,587,425 of record NZ_CP094528.1, read on the forward strand.
TCCTGTGAGTGACTTTGATCGGTACTCACTGACCATCGCACGATGGCTCACCAGCGTCTACGACGCCGCGAGCCCTGCCGGAAACCCCACCACACCCGGGGACGCCACCTGCTCGTTCGCGATCGCGAGGGGGCGGCCGCTTGTCGCCCACCACGAACGCCGTACCGCCAAGCTCCCAGGAAACTGGTTGAATTCGGCCCAGCGACCGAACCCTGTTGACGGCATCGAGTCGCGAGCGTGCGTTAAGCAACGTGAAGGTGTCATTCAAGTGACATTTGACTGTGCCCGGTGGGCTGACCCCTTTTCGTAGGTCCGGTGGTTCTGAGAGTCGTCCTGTTGCCCGTGGTTGCGGGCAGGGAGACTGGTCAGATCATGTCGAACAGCAGGAAGCGTCATACCCCGGAGCAGGTCGTTCGCAAGCTCGGTCAGGCCGACCGGATGCTCGCCGACGGCGCGGATGTCGCGGCGGTGTGCCGGGAGCTCGGGATCTCCGAGCAGACGTACTACCGGTGGCGTAACCAGTACGGCGGTCTGAAGGCCGACGACGCGAAGCGTCTGAAGGAGCTTGAGAAGCAGAACGCGACGCTCAAGCGGCTGCTCGCGGAGGCGGAGCTGGAGAAGGCCGCGCTCAAGGAGCTGGCTGAGGGAAACTTCTAAGCCCGGGCAGGCGCCGCGCCGCCGTCGCTCACCTGATCAGGACACTGCGGGTGAGCGAACGGATGGCGTGCCGCCTGGCCGGGCTCTCACGCTCCGCATACCGGCGCCCGCTCAAGGCCGACACGGTCGCGGACCCGGACCGGGCGTTGCGTGACTGGCTGCGCGCCTGGGCGAAGAAGCACCCGCGTTGCGGGTACCGGCGGGCGTATCACGACGCCCGCGCCGAGGGCTGGGTCGTGAACCACAAGAAGGTCCAACGCCTGTGGCGTGTCGAGGGCCTGCGGGTGCCGCAGCGGCGTCGACGCAAACGCGTCGGGTCCTCGACTGTCGAGGCACCTGCCGCGGATGCGCCGAACGTGGTGTGGGCGGTGGATTTCCAGTTCGATGCCGACGAGCAGGGCCGCCCGATCAAGATCTGCTCCATCGTCGATGAGCACACCCGGGAGTGCATCGGCGGCCTCACCGAACGGTCGATCACCGCCGACCGGCTCACCGCTCACCTCGAGGACCTCGTCGCCGTCCGCGGCGCCCCGGCCGTGCTCAGGTCGGACAACGGCCCGGAGTTCATCAGCGACGCAATGGCCGACTGGGCCGGCACCCGCACCGGCCTGTCCTACATCCCGCCGGGATCGCCGTGGCGCAACGGGTACGTCGAGTCGTTCAACAGCCGGCTCCGCGACGAGTGCCTGAACATCAACAGCTTCTACTCGCTGCTGCACGCGCAGGTCGTGATCGGCGACTGGAAGGACGAGTACAACCATCACCGCCGGCACTCCTCGCTCGGCTACCTACCGCCCGCCGAGTACGCTCGGCAGTGCACCCATCAAATCGAAACCGACGACTCACAGACCATCCGGACCGAATGAAGGGGGCGGCCCACCGGCGCGATGACCAACCGGTGGCTGAGTTGAGTCCCGCGTAGTAGTGCAGCGCGCGGTGATCGAGCTCGTCGCTACTGACGTGAGCGCGGTTACCGTGTGGCCCTTCGAGAAAGCTCTCTACTTCTCACTCGAACGGAGTCATCACGATGACCGCACCTCATATTGATATTGTCGACCCTGCCGGCCTGCTCGGCGAAGCTCTCGCGGATGCCTCCCCGGATCTGATGCGCAGCTTGCTGAAGACCATGATCAACGCACTCCTGTCCGCCGACGCGGATGCCGTCGTCGGCGCTGAGTGGGGCAAGCCGAGTCCGACCCGCACCGCGCAGCGCAACGGGTACCGGCACCGGGACCTGGACACCCGGGTCGGCACGATCGACGTCGCCGCCCCGAAGCTCCGTTCGGGCACGTACTTCCCGGAATGGCTCCTCGAGCGACGCAAACGCGCCGAGTCCGCGCTGATCACGGTCGTCGCGGACTGCTACCTCGCAGGCGTCAGGCACCCGGCGGATGGACAAGCTCGTCAAGACCCTCGGGATCAACTCGCTGTCCAAGTCACAGGTATCCAGGATGGCGGCCGAGCTCGACGAGCACGTCGAGCAGTTCCGGCACCGGCCGCTCGATGCGGCCGGACCGTTCACGTTCGTCGCCGCCGACGCGCTCACGATGAAGGTCCGCGAAGGCGGCCGGGTGATCAACGCGGTCGTGCTGATCGCGCCCGGCGTCAACGCCGACGGGCGCCGCGAAGTCCTCGGCCTGCGAGTCGCGACCAGTGAGACCGGTCCGGCGTGGAACAGCTTCTTCGCCGACCTCGTCGCCCGCGGCCTGACCGGCGTGCGTCTGGTCACCTCCGACGCGCACGCCGGGCTGGTTGAAGCGATCGCGGCGAACCTGCCCGGCGCGGCCTGGCAACGCTGCCGCACCCACTACGCCGCGAACCTGATGTCCGTCACCCCGAAGGCGATGTGGCCGGCCGTGAAAGCGATGCTGCACTCGGTCTACGACCAACCCGACGCCGACGCCGACGCCGTCCACGCCCAGTTCGATCGATTGCTCGACTACGTCGACGGGAAGCTGCCCGACGCGTTCGAGCACCTCGATGCCGCCCGCGCGGACATCCTCGCGTTCACCGGATTCCCCGAAGCGCTCTGGTCGCAGATCTGATCGAACAACCCGAACGAGCGCCTGAACCGTGAGATCCGCCGCCGCACCGACAGCGTGGGCATCTTCCCGAACCGGGACGCCTTGGGCTGCTCCCCGCTGGAAGCGAGGAGATGCGGATTGCCCTCATGATCTGTGCCCTTCGCTACAAGCGCCGATCCTCGGATGGGCCATAGCCTCCGATGTAGGTCGAAATGTAGGAGGAAACATGAGAAAACGGGGCGTATTCGGTGCCGCTATCTTGGCGGTCGCGATGGCTTTCGTGGCCGCGCCGATGGCGATGGCGGCCCCGGCACAGGATGTGCCAGAAGACGCCGCGGGCGTCATCTCGCCAGAGAACAGCCTGATGGCGAGTCCTGAGGATCTCGAGCGCCTCGGCTTCTCAGCCGACGAGGTCGAGAAGCAGCGCCGTGGCTTCCTGAAGCTGGATGAAGCTGAGCGGAAGCGTCAGGACCGCCTTCGCGCTGAGCAAGAAGCGATCGTGCCGCACCCAGAATGGCTGCCAAAGTACGAGATTCTTCCGCCATCGGATGATGGCGTTCAGCCGCTGACAGTCTGGATTCAGTCGTGTCTCGACGGTCCGAACGACTACAAGGTCGGATATCTTGGGGCGGACGCGAGCGGGCCGCAAAGCTACAACTGCTACCACGGCTCGGGTTCGTACGATCGGAGCACGTACCCGACCCAGCATGTCTACACTCTCAGGGCCGGAAACGAGACGGGCCGGGTTCTCTACAAGTACGACACGAGCGCCTACTACTACTACTCGGTCTGGCGCGGGCCGAGTGACTTCAACACTTACTACTTCCAAGAGGTCTACGGCACACCCAACGTCTACGAAGTGCAGCTGAAGTAGCGAAGCCATTTGGCGCACGGAGGGCAACATCCCGGGAGCGGGATGTTGCCCTCATCTATTTTCTTAGTCTGTAGTAAATTCGCCCTCTGCGAGGTTGAGGCAGATCTGGAAGGCCCGCTCATCGGGAGTCAACGCGTTCCATCGTTCAAACTGCGTCTGAACTGCGTCTTCGTTCATCCCTAACGCGGCAAGTGCTTGGGGAACCGCGAGCGGATGGTTCTCAGGCGATTCAGTTTCGGTCGAGCGTGCCGCCGACACACGGCCAACCATCGACTCGTCTGCACAAGCCAGTAACTCGCTCGATGTGGGCTCGATCACAATGCTTGCGGTCTCGGTAGGCGATTGGGTCGAGAGTTGCGCTGACCCGACCTCCGCGGTTCCGACGGTGCTGCAACCACCCAGCAGCACAATCGTAGTGAGCACACAGGTAAACGCAACTGTATCCCCAGTTCGCACGGTCCCCTCGTTTCACTCCCCCGCGGCGTCAGTCATGCGTCGAGTGGCTTCAGGTGCCCGGGCCTCCATTTGCGCGTGTACGCATCATTCTACGACGCGACGGCCGGCTTTCCAGGCGCGCGACCAGCGCCAGGTGCGTAGCGGGGTTGTCCCACTCGGACGCGCCTCGTGCGCCGCGGTGACCGCGGTCACCGCGGCGCGGCACCCGGAGGTGGGTCTCGCTTAGATTGCCCCGGTGGGCCCACGTTCGGTTGACATTCTCAAACATGGGTCGTTTGGCACACAACATGGGTGGGCCGCCCCCTTCATTCGGTCCGGATGGTCTGTGAGTCGTCGGTTTCGATTTGATGGGTGCACTGCCGAGCGTACTCGGCGGGCGGTAGGTAGCCGAGCGAGGAGTGCCGGCGGTGGTGGTTGTACTCGTCCTTCCAGTCGCCGATCACGACCTGCGCGTGCAGCAGCGAGTAGAAGCTGTTGATGTTCAGGCACTCGTCGCGGAGCCGGCTGTTGAACGACTCGACGTACCCGTTGCGCCACGGCGATCCCGGCGGGATGTAGGACAGGCCGGTGCGGGTGCCGGCCCAGTCGGCCATTGCGTCGCTGATGAACTCCGGGCCGTTGTCCGACCTGAGCACGGCCGGGGCGCCGCGGACGGCGACGAGGTCCTCGAGGTGAGCGGTGAGCCGGTCGGCGGTGATCGACCGTTCGGTGAGGCCGCCGATGCACTCCCGGGTGTGCTCATCGACGATGGAGCAGATCTTGATCGGGCGGCCCTGCTCGTCGGCATCGAACTGGAAATCCACCGCCCACACCACGTTCGGCGCATCCGCGGCAGGTGCCTCGACAGTCGAGGACCCGACGCGTTTGCGTCGACGCCGCTGCGGCACCCGCAGGCCCTCGACACGCCACAGGCGTTGGACCTTCTTGTGGTTCACGACCCAGCCCTCGGCGCGGGCGTCGTGATACGCCCGCCGGTACCCGCAACGCGGGTGCTTCTTCGCCCAGGCGCGCAGCCAGTCACGCAACGCCCGGTCCGGGTCCGCGACCGTGTCGGCCTTGAGCGGGCGCCGGTATGCGGAGCGTGAGAGCCCGGCCAGGCGGCACGCCATCCGTTCGCTCACCCGCAGTGTCCTGATCAGGTGAGCGACGGCGGCGCGGCGCCTGCCCGGGCTTAGAAGTTTCCCTCAGCCAGCTCCTTGAGCGCGGCCTTCTCCAGCTCCGCCTCCGCGAGCAGCCGCTTGAGCGTCGCGTTCTGCTTCTCAAGCTCCTTCAGACGCTTCGCGTCGTCGGCCTTCAGACCGCCGTACTGGTTACGCCACCGGTAGTACGTCTGCTCGGAGATCCCGAGCTCCCGGCACACCGCCGCGACATCCGCGCCGTCGGCGAGCATCCGGTCGGCCTGACCGAGCTTGCGAACGACCTGCTCCGGGGTATGACGCTTCCTGCTGTTCGACATGATCTGACCAGTCTCCCTGCCCGCAACCACGGGCAACAGGACGACTCTCAGAACCACCGGACCTAAGAAATGGGGTCAGCCCATGGGCGTTTCGGCACATTTCCGCATCACCCGACACATGTTCCGCTAGTGCTGCTGTGTTCTGCGCGACGGCATCGGCCAGCCTCTTCAGATTCGCTCCGCTCTCATCGAGGCCATTGCGCGAGATGGCGGCTCGAGTGAACATCTCGGCGTCGAGGGTGAGTTGTGCTGGGGTCTGGTTGACCAACACGGTTTCGAGAAAGGTTCGCTCGAGATCGCGCAGACCATCGGCCTGGTCGCCGGCCACCGCCATGTCTGCCAGCGCTTCGGTATAGCTGCGCGAGGCGATCAAGAATGCATCCTGCCGTGCACTCCACCGCGTCATTGCATTTCGGAACTCGTCGCGGCCGCCGCCGAGCAGCGTCTCGAGCGTGTATCCGAGCGCCGTCGCGAGCGCGAGCGCTTCGCCGATCGTCACCTTCCGGATCGGTGGAGTTCGGCGCTCGATCTTGTAGATCGTCTGTTGGTGGAAGCGCCCTACTGCCCGGGGAACCGCCGGAGAGCTCTCTCTAACCTCGGACGGGTTCAAAGTGTTTGGGGGTACACCTCTGAGACCCAGCATTGGGCAATCGGGTGTGTCACATGACACACCTGCGGAGCCGGGGTCGCGACCTACTAATCGGCCGACACTTCCGCGCGCACGTAGGGTTCGGGCTCAGCCGGCAACGGCTCGCCCGTCTGCTTCTCCTGAATCCGACGTCGTATGTCGATCAAATCGAGGTTCGCGATCGTCTCAAGGTCCGACCGCTTCCCGGCGCGCCACGCGATGAGGACGCGCCTCACAGCTGAGTACTCGATCCATGCGGCGTGGTCGTCCTTTAAGAAGTTCAACTCGTACAGGACCTGTCGAGCGCGCTCCGCAATAGGGCGTTCCTGCTGATTCGCGATCACGAGGAACGTCTCGATCGCAGAATCAAGGTCGGTTCGATCCGGCTCGGCCGGTCGATCTCGAGAACCCGAGAATCCCCCAGTCCGAATCGCCTGCATGAAGCGGGTATTTGCGCGTGCGTAGACCTGGATAGCGCGGATCAGTTCAGCGACCACTCGGTCCACTTCGCCACGATGCCGAGTCGATAGCTCGCCCTCCTGGAGTGCGAGCGAACGCTCGGCTGCTTCAGCTTGTCGCAGAGTGGCTGCGGCAGAGAGCTCCGCGGTCTCAAGGGCACGCTCTGCCCCCTGTCGACTCTTCCGAGCTTCGCTCGCCTGCCACCATGCGACCGCGGCGGCGACGACAGCGATCACGAGCGCACCCGCGCTGAACCAGTTCTCAACGTTCACGAAGAGCACCGTACTGTCTCCGACCGGCACTGGGCGATCGGTGTCGGTGGCCGGTGCGAGAATCTGGGCTATGACGAGCTTCGAAGCCGCGAAGGCGCTCAACACCCGCCTCACGGCCGCCAATCACAACTGGAATCAGGGTCAGTATTTCGAGCGCGGAGTCGCCGGCGCAGTAGTGTCTGCCCTCGCGTACGTGCTCGACGGCCGCGAGATCGACTACTTGGATGCTCTCGTGCCCGACGATCACAACGGGGAACTCCTCGTGCTCGCGTTCGCTGGCGACCTGATCTTCGATGTTCGCTATGACCCGACGTCCAATGTCACCGTCACCTCGCGTCGGCTCGACGATGTCGAGCAGGTTGTGATCACGCAGACCCCGAACTACCTGTCCTCGTGGGGCACGGAAGACCAGGCCGAAGCAATCGTGCAGGTCGCCGGCGTTCCCTTCGGGCTTCCCTTTCCGATGGCGACTTCCAAGTGTCGAGTCGAGTTCACGGAGTACCTTCCGAAGCTGATTTGGCACGAGGCATCGGCGGCCAGCACGTCGGGAAGCTGAGCGAACCTACCCCGCACTTACCCCGCAGAATCGGTGAGCGGCGGTAAGTGTGCGTGATACGCGCTGAGCAGTGTTTCACGGGTGATGCAAACACCCTGATACCCCGCAGAAACCACCGATATCGCGCTGCCAAGAATCGTGGTGTCGCGGGTTCGAGTCCCGCCCTCGCTACTGAAACACCCGGTCAGCTGCCATTTTCGAGGCTTGACCGGGTGTGTTGTTTCGGCGGACTCCGAACTTACTCCGAAGATTGGTTACGCAACCAGCTCACCGAGGGCAGCTGCTGCCCGCTTCCCGCCCGTGTTGCGCGCCATGTAAACATCCTGCGTGATCGGCGGCTACGGGCACACCCTGACCCTCGGGATCCTTGCGCTGACCGCGATCCTGGTCGGCGCGATCCTCTACGGCATCGTCATGCTCCGCCGCAAAGACTTCGGCCGCCGCCGCGCCCTGGGCGCCAGCCGGGCCCTCATCGTCGGTCTCCTCCTCACCCAGACCGCGCTCCTGGCCGCAACCGGCGCGATCATCGGATCAGCCGTCGCACACGCAACCCTCGCCGCAACCGGCGACCCGCAACCCGGGTGGGAGTACACCCTCGGCGTCGCCACCCTCGCCACCGCGGTGGGGGTTGCAGCGGCCCTCATCCCCGCCCTGGCCGCCGCACGCCGCGAACCCATCCGAGAACTCCGCGTCCCGTGATGTACTTCAGAGGTACTTCTGAACTAAACATGAACGCATGTCTGCCGCCGTCCTTCCGTCGAGATCTTTCAATTCGTCCGACCTCAGCCGGAATGCTCCGCGGGTGTTCGCGGCGGCTGAGGATCATCCGGTCGATGTGACGCGCCGCGATGGTGAAGACCTGGTGTTGATGTCGAAGCGCGAGGCCGATGCCAGGGAGCAATTGCTGCGCATCGTTCGCAACGCGCCAGGCGCACCTGGCGGCATCCGAACTCATCGCCTGGCAGGAGACTGCGAGCGCGATCGCGGCTGGTCTCCACGCCGCGCCAGTCGAATGGCTGGACGAGGCAGAGTTGGTGGAACGCCCGTAGCCCATGGCGAGAGCAGAACGAGTCGAACGTCCGACGAAGAAGAGCGAGTACGAGATCAGGTTCGCCTCGACGTCCGCACAGCGTGGCTGGACCGACCTGCGCGCGACGGTGCTGGCACCATCCCAACCAGACCAAGTAGCGGTCGGGTACCGCGCCCCTCGAGACTCGATGCGCGCACGTGTATTCAACGAATTATGCGTTCGAGCTTCGCCAGGGCCTCACGACGCGGTGCGCACCGCGACCTCGCGTTCCATGCGCTTCTCGAAACGCTCGCGCCCCTTGATCGCCTCGATCTCGCGGTTCTTCGGCGGGGCGTTCGTGACCAGGTCGTCGAGCAGGTGGCGCGTGATGTGGGCGATCTCGGCGACCGCGCGATCGAACGCCTCGGCGTTCGCCTTCGACGGCTTGGTCGATCCGCTCACCTTGCGCACGAACTGCAGAGCGGCGGTGTAGACCTCGTCGTCGGTCGCGGCGGGCTCGAAGTTGTGAAGGACATGGATGTTCCGGCACATGCCGTGAAGATAGCGCGCCCGGCCCGGGCCGGCGCCGATTCGAGGACGCCTTGCACGACGGCCGCGGCCGTAGTCTGGCGTGATGAGGCGACGTGATGCGGGTGCGCTCACCGAGCCGGTACGCCTGAAGGGTTCGCCCGACGAGGTCCTCGCCATTGCGGGCGCGGCGCGGCGGGCGATCGAATCGCACGACGAACTGCGGCGCGAGCTGCTGCCCCGGCTCGGTGCCCTCCGTTCAGCCCGGCGGCGGTTCGCGGACGAGCGCGCCGCGACCCCGTCGGGACCGGATGCCACGCCGGACCGCGTGCGGCGGGTGCTCTGGAGCATCCTGTTCGCGGTATGCCTGCTCTCTACCGTGGTGGCCATCGCACCGATGGGGCCGTACGGGCCGCGCACACGATGGATGGACCCGCAGACGGCGGTGCTGATCGCGCTTCCCGCGCTCGGCATCGCCGCGGCGACCGCCCTGGGCGTGCTGCTGCTGAGGCCGGCACGCGGTCACGCCGCCGACCGGACCGCCCTTTCGGCGATCACGACCGTCGCTCTCGCCGGTGTATTCCTGTTCCGCCTGATCGCCGGGGGTGCCGACCGAGGTTTCACCGTGGCTCAGCTCGGCGCCTGGCTCATCGGTGCGGGCGTCCTCCTCGTGCTGCTGGTGGTGCTCACTTGGCAGCTCGATCGTGTGCGCCGGCGGGAGGCGGCGCGTGGGTTCCGCCGGTGGCGGCCGCGCACGGAGCCCGAACTGCGCACCCGCGAGCGAGAGATCCGGGAGTCCGCGGCGCAGATGGCCGCACTGATTCCGAACGAGGCGGATGCACCGCGGCTCGAACAGGAGTGGAATCGTGCGCTGCGGCGGATCCAGCAGTCGGGGGGAGCCCCCGAGTCCATCGCCCAGGCGCGTGGGATCGGTCCGGTCGCGTGGCTGGTCTGGGCGGTCTACACGGACCCGGATGTCCCGATCATCGGGGCTGCGTGAGCAGGTGCCAGACGAGGGCTGCGCCGGCCAGCGTCACCGTGGCACTCACCGCAGCCAGGATGATGCGCCCGAGTCTCTTCGCGGGATACGCCGCGATCGCCTGACCCGCCAGCCCGATGGCGACCGCGACGCCGATCAGCACCGCGCTGGCGAGCACGATGCCCACCGGGTTCATACCCGTGCATTCCGTGGACGCCCCGGTGCAGCTCCGGAACGGACCGCCCGCGCCGCTGCTGTCGTAATCGTGCAAGCTGATCGAGAGCCAGTACATCGCGGCGAGGTTGAGCGGTAAGGCGATGCAGGTCAGCATCACCGTCAGCACCGGGCCGAGCACATGCCGAGCGCGTACCCCCGTGCTCGCGTCCTGTGCAGGCAGCCGGCGGTCGAGTTCGTCGAGTCGCGCCGAGGTCGTCAGGGGCAGGGCGGCGGATGCGACGGGGCCGGCGTTCGGGTCGGACCCCGTCGGCAGCTGCGGGGGAGCGGACCGTCGGCTGAGCGTCACCAGGAGCGCGGCGACCCCGGCCCCGGCCCCCGCCAGCAGCAACATCACGAACACGATGCTGAGGAAGTGCCATCCGACGAAGCCCGAGACCATGCCTCACGCTAACGGCACGCACCGTCGGGGCGCGACCGCGCGACCGCGCGTTCGGCGCTCGGGCGTAGCATCCCGACCATGGATCGACCCGCGCTCGCCCCGCTCGGACTCGGACTGGCCGCCCTCGGCCGACCGGCGTACATCACGACGCACCGCTCCGCCGATCTCGGCGCCGACCGCAGCGTCGCGGCGATGCGCGAGCGCGCCCACCGGATGCTCGATGCGGCGTGGGAGCGGGGCATCCGGTTCATCGACGCCGCGCGGTCGTACGGCCTCGCCGAGGAATTCCTCGGGTCGTGGCTCGCGGCGCACCCGGATCGCCGCACCGCGCTCACGATCGAGTCGAAGTGGGGCTACGAGTACGTCGGCGAGTGGCGCATGGACGCCCCGGTGCACGAGCGCAAGGAGCACTCGCTGCCGATGTTCGAGCGGCAGTGGCCGGCCACGCTCGCCGCGCTGGGCGGTGCGCCCGACGTGTACCTCATCCACTCGCTCACGCCCGACAGCCCGGCGCTCGGCGACGCGGCGCTGCTCGACCGGCTTCGCGAGCTCGCGGCATCCGGAGTGCGCGTGGGGATCTCGACGAGCGGGCCGCGACAGGGCGACGCGCTCGACGCGGCCCGCGAGCTCGCCGACTCGCCGTTCAGCGCGGTGCAGGCGACCTGGAATCTGCTCGAACCGTCAGCCGGCCCCGCGCTGTCGCGGGCGCGCGACGCGGGCTGGCTGGTGGTCGTGAAGGAGGCGGTCGCGAACGGTCGGCTCGCCCCGGCGGGCGGGTCGGGCGTCATCGATCCGATTGACTCCGGCACTGATGCGCGTGTGGCATCACCGGCTGATGCCAGGGGCGCATCAGTGCCGGAGTCGGTGGGGGAGATGTCGGGGGGTGATGCCAGGGACGCATCAGTGCCGGAGTCGGTGGGGGAGATGTCGGGGAGTGATGCCAGGGGCGCATCAGTGCCGGAGTCGGTGGGGGAGATGTCGGGGAGTGATGCCAGGGGCGCATCAGTGCCGGAGTCGGCCGCGGCGATTCAGGCGTCGGCGCCGTCCGCACGGGCGCAGCTCGCCTCGCTCGCGGACGCCGACGGGCAGACCCTCGACGCGTTCGCGATCGGGGCCGCGCGGTCCGAGCCGTGGGCCGACGTCGTGCTGAGCGGAGCGGTCACGCCGGCCCAACTCGACTCGAATCTCGCGTCGCGGGCGCCCGGCGAACGCGCGCAGCGCGCGCTCGCCGGCCCAGCGGCGCCCGCCGAGCAGCCCGACGACTACTGGGCTGCCCGCAGCGCGCGCGACTGGACCTGAGCGCACCGCCCGCCCAGCGGCAGCGCATCACCGCGCGACCGCCACCGCGTCGCGGGGGTCAGTCGGGCAGCGGCCCGGTCAGGTAGTGCTGCACGGCCGGCCCGATCCGGTCGATCACCCACTCGTGGTCGGCGGAGGCGAGGGGTTCGATGCGCAGGACGTACCTGGCCATCATGAGCCCGCCCACCTGGCTCGCGACCAGCGAGGCGCGCTCGGCGGCGCGGGCGCCGTCGGGCTCGGGCGCGACCCGCCGGGTGAACGGAAGGATGGCCCGGCCGACGACGAAGTCGCGTGCCTGCGCGGCGAATCCCGGATTGCGCAGGGCGCTGCGGAAGACCGCCATCAGCGCGCCGCCCATCGGCGAGTCCCAGGTGCTGATGAGCGTCGCCACGAGCGCACGTCCGGCGTCCTCGGGGGCGACCTCGCGCAACGGTTCGAGCACCTTCACCGGGTCGAGGGGCAAGTCGAGCACCGCCTGCCACAGGCCGTCCTTCGAGCCGAAATGGTGGGCGATCATCGCCGGGTCGACGCCCGCGCGTGCGGCGATGCGCCGGGTCGTCGCGCCGTCGACGCCGTGCTCGGCGAACTCCACACGCGCGGCGGCGATGAGGTCTTCGCGGGTCGTCGACGCGCCGCGCCGGCGGCCGATCATGCCGCGTGCTCCCCGGACCGCCCGGTGCCCCCGGCCGCGGCCGAGGCGCCCGCGGCGTCGCGGTCGAGCAGCACCATGGTCTCCTCCAGGGTGGGCTCGACCGGGTCGACGGATGCCGCGACATCCGCCGCAGCGAGCACCTCGCGCACCCGCTCGCCTGGGACGCCGGCGACCCGGATGTCGCGACCGCTCAGCATCGTCGGCAGCCCGGCGTCGCCGAGTGCGGTGAACGCCTGCTGCCAGGCATCCGATCGCACCAGCACCGCGGAGGTGCCCGACGTGAGATCGGCGACCGAGCCGACGCCGAGCAGCCGGCCGTGCGCCATCAGCGCGAGCCGGGTGCACTGCTCGGCCTCCTGCAGGTAGTGCGTGGTGACGATGACACCGCGCCCGGCGGACGCCTGCTCGTGGATGACATCCCAGAGCCGGGCGCGCGCGAGCGGGTCGACGCCCGACGTCGGCTCGTCGAGCACGAGCAGCTCGGGCTCGTGGCCGAGCGCGAGGGCGAATGCGAGCTGACGCTGCCGGCCCAACCCGATGTCGTTCACGACGGCACCCGACACGTCGGCGAGCGACGGCGGCAGGCCGATGCGGCCGGTGCCGTAGACCCGCGCCGCGAACTCGGCGTTCTGCGCGACCGTGATGGTGCGGAACAGCCCGAGCCCCTGCGGCACGTACCCCATGCGGCGGCGCGCAGCGTCGTCGGGCGGCGTGCCGAACAGCTCGACCTCGCCCTCGTCGGGGCGTTCGAGTCCGATGAGCATGCGCAGGAACGTCGTCTTCCCGGCGCCGTTCGCCCCGATCAGGCCGAGGATCTCGCCGGGCCGCACATCGAGCGACACGTCGTCGACCGCGACGTCGCCGCCGAACCGCCGGGTGACATGGCGGGCCTCGGCGATCGCTCCCTGAGCCTGTCGAAGGGAAGCTCCCTGAGCTTGTCGAAGGGAAGCTCCCTGAGCTTGTCGAAGGGAAGGGGCCGGTCTCGCTTCGACGGGCTCAGCGAGCGTAGGCGGGGCCGGTCTCGCTTCGACGGGCTCAGCGAGCTTTGGCGGGGCCGGTCTCGCTTCGACGGGCTCAGCGAGCTTTGGCGGGGCCGGTCTCGCTTCGACGGGCTCGGCGGGCGATGGCGGGGCGGCGGCGAGCGTCAGCGCGATGAGCGCGTCCTCGAGGTCGGGCGTCGCGATGGCGGTCGCACCGGCTGGCTCGGCCGCTCCGGCCGCCGCCCAGGCATGACGACGGATGCCCCGCCGCCACGACGTGGGCCCCGCGGGAGCCTCGTCGGGCAGCTCCACGATCGTGCCCGGCACGCCGGCGATGATCTCGTCGGGCGTGCCGTCGGCGATGGCCCGCCCGCCGTCGAGCGCGAGCACCGACGCCGCGCGCTGCGCCTCGTCGAGGTAGGTGGTGGCCATCAGCACCGCGGTGCCGTCGGTCGCGATGCCCGAGATGAGCCGCCACAGCTCGACCCGGCTGACCGGGTCGACGCCGGTCGACGGTTCGTCGAGCAGCACCAGCTCGGGGGAGTGCAGCATCGCGAGCACGAACCCGAGCTTCTGCCGCATACCGCCCGACAGTGCCCGGCCGAGGCGGTCGCGTGCGTCGGCGAGGGCGGCGCGTTCGAGGAGTTCGTCGCCACGCGAACGGATGTCCCGTGCCGACATGCCGTACGACCGGCCCACGAACTCGAGGTTCTGCCGGACGCTGAGGTTCGCCCACACGCCCGAGGTCGCAGGCTGGTACCCGATGTGCTCGCGAGGCAGGGTCGACACCGATCCGGTGCCGGGGCGCACCCGGTTCGCGAACACCCGCAGCAGCGTCGACTTGCCCGCGCCGTCGCCGCCCACCACGGCGGTCACCTCGCCCCGCGGCACGTCCAGCGAGACCCCGTCGAGCGCGCGCGTCGCGCCGAAGTCGACCGTGACGGCCTCGACCGCGATGCCTGCCGCCCCGGCGCCGCCCCGTGGCATCCGCCGCTGCATCACGCACCCGCCTTCGCGTGCTGCCCGTGGCCGACGTCCGTGCCGCGCTTCGCGCGCGGCGCGACCGGCGAGATGCTGCGCCGCAGCCGCACCACCGCGAGCCCGAAGACCACCACCGCCATCACGGCGAGCACGGTGAGCGGCAGCCACAGCGCATCCCACTCGGCGCCGCGGATCATGACCCCCTGCGACACCATCGTGAAGTACGTGAGCGGCAGCAGGTACCCGATCCACCGGACACCGGCCGCCATCGCGTCGAGCGGGAAGATCATGCCCGACAGCAGGATCTGCGGCAGCAGCGTCATGAGCGCGAGCTGGATCGCCTGGCCGGTGGTCTGCGACACCGACGAGATGAGCACGCCGATGCCGAGCACGACGAACAGGAACAGTGCGGCGCCGACGATGAAGATGAGCACCGAGCCGTTGAACGGCACGTCGAACAGCAGGATGCCGAGCACGGTGATGAGCGCCATGTCGAAGCTCGCGAGCAGGAAGTACGGCGTGATCTTGCCGAGGATGACTCCGCTCGCCTTCAGCGGCATCACCGCGAGCTGTTCGAGGGTGCCAGCTTCGCGCTCGCGGACCAGGCCGATGCTCGTGATGACCGTGCCGATGAAGGTCAGGATGAGGCCGATGATCGCCGGGATCATCACCCACGAGGTGGTGAGGTCGGGGTTGAACAGCACCTCGGTCTCCACGGTCGGCACGGCCGCCTGCTGCCCCTGCGCCTGGGCCTGCGCGGCCTGCTGGGCGAACGCCCCCTTCGCCTGGGCGAACAGGGTGAGCGCCGACTGCGCGGCGAACAGGTTGGAGCCGTCGACGAGCACCTGCCATTCGCCGCCGTCGGCGACGATCGCGACATCGGCGCGGTCGTCGCGCAGCGCCTCCTCGGCGTCGTCGGCGGTGCCGTCGGCGGCGGTGTCGATGATCTCGAGGTGGTCGCTCAGGTCGTCGCTGTCGCCGATCAGGTCTTCGGCGTCGGATGCCTCGCTGCCGACGACGACCACCTTCAGCGTGTCGACGGTGAAGTTCGCGGCGTAGCCGAAGATCACCAGCAGCAGGATCGGCAGCACGATCAGCATCGCGAGGGTGCGGTGATCGCGGCGGAGTTCCTGGAATTCCTTGAGCATCACGGCGCGCATGGCCATGATTATTCACCGCTTGATGAATTTCTGCAAGGGGTCACCGCCCCACCCGCGCATCGTCGCACCCCGCGCGGGTATGGCGTCGGATGACGCCGTGTCACGTCGTATGGCGTCTGGTTCCCGTGTGTGACAGCCGGGGGTCGCGCGAGCGGATGCCGCTTCCTACCTTCAGCAGAGGAGGTCAGCCATGCCACGACTCATCATCGGTGCGATGGTCCGCACGATCGGCGCCTACCCGTCGGGGTGGCGGTACCCGGGGGCGCATCGCGATCCGCGCGGCGACGCCGCGGTGCTGCGGCGCACCGCCGAGGTCGCCGAGCAGGCCGGCCTCGACTACCTGTTCTTCGGCGACTGGCTCGCGACGGGGCACGACCTCGAGTACCGCGACCCGTACCTCGTCGCCCGCATCGACCCGCTCTCGGCGATCACGTTCCTGGCGGGCATCACCCGGCGCATCGGGCTGATCGCCACAGCGGACACGACGTACTCCGACCCGTACGCGCTCGCCCGCGCGACCGCCTCGATCGACGTGCTGAGCGACGGGCGCGCCGGCCTCAACCTCGTCACGGGCGCCGAGCCGCGCGCCGCCGGCAACTTCGGTCTCGACTTCCACGCCGCGAACGACGCGCGGTACGACCGGGCCGTCGAATTCGACCAGGTGCTGCGCCGACTGTGGGATTCGTTCGAGGACGACGCGATCGTCGCCGACGCCGAACGCGGGGTCTACCTCGACCCCGACAAGCTCCACCCGACCGACTTCCACGGCGAGCACCTGAGCGTCACCGGTCCGCTGAACGCGGTGCGGCCCGTGCAGGGCCACCTGCCGATCGTGCACGCCGGCGCCTCGCCGCGCGCGCGTCTGTTCGCGGCCCAGTACGCCGACCTCGCGCTCGTGGCGGTGTCGGGGCGCGAGCAGGCGTCCGCGGTCCGCGAGGACCTGCGCGCGCTCGCCTTCGAGGCCGGCCGCGACGACCGCACGCTGAAGGTCATCGCACCCGTGCTGCCGATCGTCGGCGAGACGCGCGAGCACGCCCAGCAGATCGCCGACCGGCTGAGCGAGCTCATCCAGGTCGCCGAGGACTGGCCGGATGCCCCGCCGCCGGTGTTCCCCGCGAACCGGTCGCTCGCGCACCTCGCCGGCGTGGTCGGCGTCGACCTCGCGGGGCTCACCCCCGACCGCGCGGTGACCGCCGACCTCGTCGCCGCCTTCACCCCGGTCGGCGAGGAGCTCGTCGAGATCGTCGCGGAGCGCACCGGCCGGCTCGTCGGCGGGGAGCGCCCCCCGACGCTGCGGCACCTGGTCGCCGCAGCATCCGTGAACGCGTCCATGGTGGTGGGCAGCGCGGCCGAGATCGCCGCCGAGTTCGCCGGGTGGGCCGAGGCCGAGGCGGTCGACGGGTTCAACGTGCTGAGCGCCACGCAGCCCGCCCAGTTCGAGGCGTTCGCCACCGGGGTCGTGCCCGAGCTGCGCCGGCTCGGGGTGTTCCCCGAACCCGCCGACGAGGCATCCGATGCCCGCCCGATCACACTGCGCGAGCGACTCGGCCTCGCCCGACCCGAGAACGTCCACGCCGCCGCGCGCGACCGCGGCTTCCTCACGGGGGTTCCTCAGTCGTAGCGACGGATGCCGCGGAGCGCGTGTTGCGGAGTGTGTCGCGCCGTGACGGCGTCGGTCGCGAGGGGATTGAGGCGGATGCGGGGCATCCGTACCGTTTCGCCATGACCACCGCCCTCGCCGGCCGATCCGCCGGGCGACCCGTCGCGCCGACGCGGGTCGACCCGCTCGCTGCACTCGTCGACGCCGGCCTCGAGGTGCCCGTGCTCGGAGGCGGGCAGGTGCGGCACGCGAACCTCGACCTCGCCGCGTCGGCGCCCGCGCTCGCCGACGTCGCGGCGCGCGTCGAGGCGCTGGGGCCCTGGTACTCCAGCGTGCATCGCGGAACCGGCTACCCGTCCGAGCTCGCGACCGAGCTCGTCGAAGAGGCGCGGCGCACCGTCGCCGCTCGGCTCGGCGCCCGCGACGACGACGTCGTCGTGTTCACCCGCAACACCACCGACGCGCTCAACCTGCTCGCGAGCGCCGTGCCGGGCGACGTCGTCGTGCTCGACATCGAGCACCACGCCAACCTGCTGCCGTGGCGGCAGCGCCGGCTCGTGGTCGGCGCGCCCACCATCGCCGAGACACTCGAGGCCCTCGACCGCGAACTCGGCAGCCGGGCGGCGGCACTCGTCAGCGTGACCGGGGCATCGAACGTGACCGGCGAGGTGCTGCCGATCGACCGCATCGCCGAGCTCGCCCACGCGCACGGCGCACGCCTCGCGGTCGACGCCGCGCAGCTCGTGCCGCACCGGGCGATCGACCTGGCCGCATCGGGCGCCGACTACCTCGCGTGTTCGGGGCACAAAGCGTACGCGCCGTACGGGGCCGGGGTGCTCGTCGGCCGTCGCGACTGGCTCGACGTCGCCCCCGCGTACCTGGCCGGCGGCGGGGCGGTGTCGCACGTCGCGGCCGGCGCGGTGGCGTGGCATCCGTCGCCCGACCGCCACGAGGCCGGAACGCCGAACGTGCTCGGCATCGCCGCGCTGGCGCTCGCCCTCGACGCGCTCGCCGAGATCGAGGCATCCGCACCCGGCGTGCGCGACGCGCACGAGGCCGCTCTGACCGCCCGGCTCGCGGACGGCATCGCCGAGGTCGCGGGCGTGCGCGCGGTGCGCGGCTTCGCGGATGCCGCGGAGCACGTCGGCATCGTCACCGTCGAGCTCGAACGCGGGTCGGTGGGCCTGGTGGCCGCGGCCCTCGCGGCCGAGCACGGCATCTCGGTGCGCGCCGGGAGGTTCTGCGCCCATCCGTTCTTCGACCGCATCGCGACGCGCGCGAACGGGCTGCGGGCCTCGATCGGGGTCGGCTCGTCCTCCGGCGACGTCGACCGGTTCGTCGATGCACTCGCCCGGATCGTCGCCGAGGGCCCGCGCGCCGAGTACCTCCGCACGCCCGGCGGCTGGCGCCCCGTCGCCGACGATCGCCCGCGACCCTCACTGCTGCACGGCTGACCCCCCGGCCCCGCCGCCCGCGCCCCCGCACGCCCACTGACACGCGTGCCTACACTGGACGGATCGTCGGAAGGGGAGGCATGCGACCGCTGGGAGAAGACGAGATCAGGGAGTCGTTCGTGAACGCGACCGACCTCGAGCTCGAACAGCTCGAACTGCCGATCGAACGCCTCGTGCTCGACTGGGATCGCGTCGACGCGCTCGCGTGGCGCGACCGGCGGTTCCGGCACCGCGGATACCTCGTGACCCTGATCGACGAACGCGCCGTCGGGCTGGTGCTGCGGGCAGCCAACGGCGGCGGGTCGCGGTTCCGTGCGGCGATCTGCAACCTCTGCCACACGCAGCAGCCCGCCGACCAGGTGACGATGTTCTCGGCGCGACGCGTCGGCGAGGCGGGGGAGCGCGGCGACACGGTCGGCACCTACCTGTGCGCCGACCTGTCCTGCCAGGAGAATGTGCGCCTGCACCCGCCGCTCGCGCCCGCCGAGGTGCGCAAGGTCACCGAGGACATGCGGGTGGCCGGGCTGCGCCGGCGCACGCTGGCGTTCGTCGAGGGGGTGCTGCAGCCGGCGTAGCGAGGCATCCGTTCGTCGGGCCGGGCCGCTGATAGCGTGCCCGAATGGATCAATCGTGGCTCGCCGGCGGTGGCGGCTGGCTGACGCTCGCCCTCGTGAACGCCGGCCTCGCCGAGCAGAAGAACCGCACCCGCTTCGGATGGTTCCTCGGCTCGCTGCTCATCGGGCCGCTCGCGACGTTCTTCATCGTCGTGATGGCGCCGGCGCCCGAACCCGTCGCGGCCGCGCCGCGCGACCGCGTGGGCGCGTGAGCGCCGCCCCGCCGACGTGCGCCCCGCCCGCCGCCCCTACGGTTCGACCGGTTCGAGGGTCGCGCGCTTGGCCGAACGCCCGTCGCCCGACGAGCGGCCGGTGAGGCGGCGCCCGATCCACGGCAGCACGAACTCGCGGTAGTACGCGGCCGTGTTGCGGCTGCGCGGGCCGGGCGGTGCGGCCGCAACCTCCTCGACGCCCCACTCGGGCGGCACCGGCACGCCGATCGCGGTGAGCACGTTGCTCGCGACGCGCGCGTGGCCGAGCGAGTTCAGGTGCAGCTTGTCGGGCGACCAGTACCGGATGTCTCGCAGCCCGCGATCGTTGAAGTTGTCGACGAACGTGACGCCGTCGAGTGAGGCGAGGTCGACGAGCTTCGCGGTGAGGCGGGCGCCGCGGGCGTCGAACACGGTGCCGAGCGGCAGGTGCTCGGTCGGGTTGGCGCCGCTCAGCATGAGCACGTGGATGCCCTCGTCGCGGATGCGGTGCACGGCGGAGCGGAACCGCTCGGCGACCCGCTCCTCGGGCATCCGTGGGCGCAGCATGTCGTTGCCGCCGCCGTTGAAGCTGATCACCTCGGGCCGCAGGGCGATCGCCGCCTCGAGCTGCTCCTCGACGATGGGGCCGAGCTTGCGGCCGCGGATCGCGAGGTTCGCGTACCGGATCGGCTCGTGCGCGGCGCGCGCGAGCCCGATCGCGACGAGGTCGGCCCAGCCGCGCACGCTGCCGTCGGGCAGCTCGTCGCCGACGCCCTCGGTGAAGCTGTCGCCGATGGCCGCGTAGGAGTGGAACATGGGTTCCACGCTAGCGCCGCGCAGGACGAGGTCGGATGCCTCAGGCGCCCGTCGCGTGCTCGAGCTCGCAGTCCGTGCCGGGGTAGAGCAGGGTCTCGTGGCCGTCGTCGAACCGCACGAAGTAGGGCGGGCCGCCGTCTTCGCCCCGCACCTCGAGCACCTCGCCGTGCCGGTCGGCCTGGCCGACCTGCTTGCCGTGGATGACGATTCGGTCGCCGATCGTCGCGTGCATCGGATCCCCCTTCCGCTCCTCCCAGCGTACGGCGGAGCGGCACCGGCGCGCACGCACGAACTGGGAATCGAGCCGGTGCGCGGTCAGCGCGCGGCGTCGAGCGAGCGGCGGTTCACGGCGATGAACAGACGGTTCTTCTTCGTGTTCTGGAACGACGTGCACGACCACGTGTCGCCGTCGCGCACCATGACGAAGGTCTGCACCTTGTCGTGCCGGATGCGAGCGCCCTTGGCGCTGCCACTTCTCGAAGACCGGCACGTGGGTCTCGCGGATCTCGTCGCGACCGGTCGAGACGATGCCGGCGAAGATCCGCTCAGTCGACGGCGAGCAGGGCGGCCCAGAGGTCGGCCTTCGCGTGGAAGCCCGAGAGGTCGCGTCCGAGAAGACGTTCGGCGAGCGCGATGCGGGCGCGCACCGTGTGGCGGTGCACGCCGAGCTCCTGCGCGGCGCGGTCGAACTGACCGCCGCAGGCGAGCCAGGTGCGTACGGTCGGAACGAGCGCGGTGCCGTTCGCGGCGTCGTGGGCGACGAGCGGGTCGAGGGTCGCGAGGGCCACCGCGCGCGCGTCGGTCCGCGCGAGGAACGCGAGCACGCCCTGCCGGCTCACCTCCTCGAAGCGCACGATCGTGCCGGGGCCGGCCTCGACGGCCCGCTCGTGCGCGCGCAGCGCCTGCTCGTGCGCGGGTGCGATGCGGTCGTAGCCGACCGGATCGGAGAGCCCGATCGCGGCGTCGAACTCGGCGGCGAGGTCGGCGGCGAGGTCCGTCGCGTCGGCGTCCTCGACGAGCACGGTGAACCCGTCGGCGATGCGGCCGAAGAACAGCCGGCCGCCGCGGGCGTCGGCGCGCAGCTCGAGGCGTTCGGCGAGGCGGTCGGCGTGCTCGGCGGCGGCCTCCACGACGGCGACGCGCACGGGCGCGGCGGGCAGCGGCCCCCACATCTCCGCGGCGACCTGCGCGGCGAGGTCGAGATCGCCGGCGAGGATGCTCCGCACCAGGCCCGATCGCAGGTGCCCCCTGGCCCGGTCGAGATCGCGGTGCTGTTCGAGCGCGAGTCCTGCGAGGGCGAGCACTGCGGTGACGACCTCGCGGCCGGCGTCGTCGAGCTCGGGGGAGTCGCCGATCGCGAGCACGCCGCGCAGCGACCCGCCGCTGCCGAGGGTCTGCAGGGTGACGGGTTCGCCCGCGTCGACCGAGCGACTGGCGCGGCGGCCGCGGCGCAGCAGGTCGCGGGCGGCGGCGAGCACGGCGTCGAGCGGATCGGCCGCGGCGCCCGGCGCGGCATCGGGCGCGGGTTCCGGCGGGGCGTCTCGCGAGAAGGGCACGGAACCGGATGCTCCGCTGCCGGCGACGCTCGCACCCAGCCCGCCGGGCGGGAACTCCCGGTCCAGCGCGCCGCCCGCGTCGATGAGCCCCACCCACGCGCCCAGTTGCTGCGACAGTTCGGCGAGGATGGCGCTCAGCCCGTCGGGGCGCAGCGCGGCGAGCGAGATCGCCCGCTGCGCGGCGAGCGCCCAGGCTTGACGTGCGTACGTGTCCTCGGCGACGAGGTCGGCGACGAGCCGGGCGATGGCGATGAACGGGGTGCGGTACGGCACCTCGAACAGCGGCAACCCGTGCGCGCCGCATGCCGCCACGAGCGGTTCGGGCGTGCCCGCCCGGATGACCTCGGTGCCGAAGCCGAGGCCCACCACCCCCGCTGCGACGAGCCGGGCGACGTACTCGGTCGCGAACGCATCGGATGCGCCGTCGAACTGGGTGCCGGTGGTGAGCAGCACCTGTCCGGCGCCGAGGAAGGGCGTGGGGTCGGGCAGGTCGGACGAGTGCGCCCAGCGGACGGGGGCCTCGAGCCGGTCGGGGTCGCCGGGGACGAGGACGTCGAGTGCGAGCTCGCGGCGGTTCAGCAGGGTCTGCACGGTGGGAAGGATCGTCGGCCTCCGGCGGTGCGCGCGCACGATGCTGTACGCGGTGGCGAGTGATGTGGGCCCGAGTGTACACGCGGGCGCTGAGGCATCCGGTGTCGCCCGACCTAGCATGGCCCGCGTCCCGCAGCGTTCGCGGGGCGCGTCGCGCCGGATCCGGTCAGTGCCCGATCCGCCACCGAGTTGGAGCCGCCATGACCCTCGTCGAAGCATCCGTCATCGCCAGAGTCGAGACCGGAGGCCCCGCGCTGCCGCAGGAGCGCCGGCTCGTCACCGCCATCCCGGGGCCGCGCTCGCAGGAGCTGCTCGCCCGCAAGGCCGACGCGGTCGCCGCCGGCGTCGGCACCACCATTCCCGTCGCCGTGGTCGCCGCGGGCGGCGGCGTGGTCGTCGACGCCGACGGCAACTCGCTCATCGACCTGGGATCGGGCATCGCGGTCACCGGCGTCGGCAACGCGCACCCGCGCATCGTCGAAGCGGTCGCCGCCCAGCTCGCCGCGTTCACGCACACCTGCTTCACCGTCGCGCCCTACGAGGGGTACGTCGCCGTCGCCGAACGGCTGAACGCGCTCACCCCGGGCGACCACGCGAAGCGGTCGGCGCTGTTCAACTCGGGCGCCGAGGCGGTCGAGAACGCGGTGAAGATCGCGCGCCGGTTCACCGGCCGCCAGGCCGTCGTCGCGTTCGACCACGCGTACCACGGCCGCACCAACCTCACCATGGGCCTCACCGCGAAGAACATCCCGTACAAGAGCGGCTTCGGCCCGTTCGCCCCCGAGGTGTACCGCGCGCCGATGTCCTACCCGCTGCGCGACGGCGGGCTCACCGGCCCCGAGGCCGCAGCCCGCGCCATCACGCAGATCGAGAAGCAGGTCGGCGCCGAGAACCTCGCGGCGATCCTGATCGAGCCCATCCAGGGCGAAGGCGGGTTCATCGTGCCGGCGCCCGGGTTCCTGCCCGCGCTCGCCGACTGGGCGCGCGCGAACGACGTCGTCTTCATCGCCGACGAGGTGCAGACCGGGTTCGCCCGCACCGGCGCCTGGTTCGCGAGCGAGCACGACGGGCTCGTCCCCGACCTCGTCGTCACCGCGAAGGGCATCGCCGGCGGCCTGCCGCTGTCCGCGGTCACCGGCCGCGCCGACATCATGGACGCCGCGATGCCCGGCGGTCTCGGCGGCACGTACGGCGGCAACCCGCTCGCGTGCGCCGCAGCGCTCGCGACCCTCGACGCCTACGAGCACGACGGGCTCATCGAGCGCGCGCAGCGCATCGGCGACCTGCTGCACGACCGGCTCGGCCGGCTCGCCGCCGACGACCCGCGCATCGGCGAGGTGCGCGGGCGCGGCGCGATGGTCGCGATCGAACTCGTCGACCCCGAGACCGGCGCGCCCGACGCCGCGCTCACCGCGAAGGTCGTGGCCCACGCGCACGCGAACGGCGTCGTACTGCTGAACTGCGGCACGTATGGCAACGTGATCCGGTTCCTGCCGCCGCTCACGATCCCCGACGAGCTGCTGCTCGACGGCCTCGGCGTCGTCGCCGACGGGCTCGCTGCGGCCTGAGCGCCGACCGCACACCTCGCGGGCGCGAGCCCGCAGCATCCGACCACCGCGTCGCGGGCGCAAGCCCGTGGCATCCGACCACCGCCCGGAGCAGACTGGGCGTGTCCGACCCCACAGAACGGAACAGCATGAGCAACGAAGCCACCGAAACCGACGTCCTCGACCGAGTCGCCTCCGGCCTCTTCATCGACGGCGAGTGGGTCGACGCCGAGGGCGGGGGCACCCTCGAGGTGCGCGACCCCTCCACCGGCCGCATCATCAAGCAGATCGCGGATGCCACGCCCGCCGACGGCATCCGCGCCCTCGACGCCGCCGTCGCCGCGCAGGCGTCGTGGGCCGCGACCCCGCCCCGCGAGCGCGGCGAACTGCTGCGCCGCGCGTTCGACACCCTCATGGCGCGCAAAGAGGAGTTCGCGCTGCTCATGACGCTCGAAATGGGCAAGCCGCTCGCCGAGGCGCGCGGCGAGGTCGCCTACGGCGGCGAGTTCCTGCGCTGGTTCGGCGAGGAAGCGGTGCGCATCCACGGGAGGTACGGGCTCAACCCCGAGGGCACCGGGCGCATGATCGTCTCGCAGCGACCGGTCGGGCCGTGCTACTTCATCACGCCGTGGAACTTCCCGCTCGCGATGGCGACGCGCAAGATCGCGCCCGCGCTCGCCGCCGGATGCACCGTCGTCGTCAAGCCCGCAGCCCTCACCCCGCTCACCACGATCGCGTTCGTGCAGCTGCTCGAGGAGGTCGGGCTGCCCAAGGGCGTCGTCAACGTGGTGACGACGTCGAAGTCGGGCGCCCTGTCGGGCCCGATCATCGCCGACCCGCGCCTGCGCAAGCTCAGCTTCACCGGGTCGACCGAGGTCGGCCGCACGCTCATGCAGCAGGCGGCGCAGGGGATTCTGCGCACCAGCATGGAGCTCGGCGGCAACGCGCCGTTCGTCGTCTTCGAGGACGCCGACCTCGACAAGGCCGTCGAGGGCGCGATGGTCGCGAAGTTCCGCAACATCGGGCAGGCGTGCACCGCCGCCAACCGGTTCATCGTGCACGAGTCGGTCGCGGACGAGTTCGCGCGCCGGGTCGCCGAGCGGGTGCGGTCGATGAAGGTCGGGCGCGGCACCGAGGAGGGGGTGCAGATCGGGCCGCTCATCGACGACGACGCGGTGGCCAAGGCCGAGGAGCTCGTCGCCGACGCGGTCTCGCGCGGAGCATCCGTCGCCGTCGGAGGCAACCGCGTCGAAAGCGAGGGCTCGTTCTACCAGCCGACCGTCGTCACCGGCGTCGTGCCCGGCAGCGAGATCCTGCGTCAGGAGATCTTCGGCCCCGTGCTCGCGATCACCACGTTCGCCGACGAGGACGACGCGGTGCGCATCGCGAACGACACCGAGTTCGGGCTGGTGTCGTACGTGTTCACGCAGGACCTCGCGCGCGGCCACCGCATGATCGACCGGCTCGACACCGGCATGATGGGCCTCAACGTCGGGGTGCTGTCGAACGCGGCGGCGCCGTTCGGCGGGGTGAAGCAGTCGGGCCTCGGCCGCGAGGGCGGGTTCGAGGGCATCCACGAGTTCCTCGACACGAAGTACACCCTGATCCCGGTCGACTGACCCCCCCGCCCGCCGCCCGCCGCCCGCCGCCCGCCGCGGCCCGCCGCGCCCCGGCTGTACGCAATTCAGGTTCGGAGGTGTGTCGCGGCGCATCCAGCCCGCATTTCGCACGCGACACGCCCTCCCGACCTGAATTGCGTGCAGCCGGGGCTGGTCGGGCGCGGCGGGGCGGGTGGGGGTGGGGGTGAATCGAGCGGCTTCCGCCCCATAGTCTGGGCGCATGCCCGCCGTCGTCTGGCTCATCCTCGGCCTCGTCGCCCTGGTGTTCGGGGCCGAGTTGGTGGTCCGCGCGGGCGCGCGGCTCGCGCGACGGCTCGGGATCCCGCCCATCGTGGTGGGGCTCACCGTCGTGTCGATCGGCACGAGCCTGCCCGAGCTGGCGGTCGGCATCGACTCGGTGCGAGTCGGCGCCGGATCCCTCGCCATCGGCAACATCGCCGGTACCAACGTGGTGAACATCCTGCTCATCCTGGGGCTCTCGGCGGCGATCCGGTCGCTGTCGGTGGGGTTGCAGACGCTGCGGCTCGACCTGCCGATGATGGGCGGCGCCGCCCTGCTGCTGTACTTCTTCGCGGCCGACGGGGTGCTCGAGGTGTGGGAGGGCGCGCCGCTCGTGCTCTTCGCGATCGTCTACACGTTGCTGCTCATGCGCTGGACCCGCCGCGAGAGCGCCTTCGTCGTCGCCGAGTTCGCCGAGGAGTATCCGGCCGAGGCCGAGGCCGAGGCCGGGGCGCCCGAGGCCGCGACGACCCGTACCGTGCACACCGTGCGCTCGACGATCATGCAGGCGATCGTGCTGCTCGCGGGCATCGGCGTGACCATCCTCGGCGCCGACTGGCTCGTCGACGGCGCGGTCGAGGTGGCGAGCGCGCTCGGCGTGTCCGATGCGCTCATCGGGCTCACGATCGTCGCGATCGGCACGAGCGCGCCCGAACTGGCGACGACGATCATCTCGACGATCCGCGGCGAACGCGACATCGCCATCGGCAACCTGATCGGGTCGAGCATCTACAACCTGACCATCATCCTCGGCATCACGCTCCTCGTGGCGCCCGGCGCCGTGCCGATCGAGCCCGAACTCGTGCTCATCGACCTGCCGATCATGGTGGCGGTGTCGTTCGCGTTGGCGCCGCTCATGCTGTCGGGCCGTCGGGTCTCGCGCGGCGAGGGCGTGTTCATGGTCGCGGCGTACGTGGCCTACCTGACGTTCCTCATCCTGAGTCGCGCCTGACGGGCGGCCCCGGCCGAACCGCCCGGCGCGGTCAGCGCGAGCGGGAGGCGCGGCGGGCGAGGCCCGCGATCCCGGCGATGAGCAGCAGCCCGCCGACCGCGACGAGCGCGGCGAGCAGCATGCCGGCGGGCGTCAGCGCGAACCACCATTCCGACACGTCGTCGCGCAGCGCGGGGTCGAGGACGATCCAGAGCGTGCCGGCGGCGATGCCGGCGAGCACGAGACCCCAGATGATCGCGCCCCAGCGCACGCGCGGTCGGGGCAGGGGCGCGGCGGGTGGGATGAGCTCGGTGACGGGGGTCTCCGCCCGGCTGTCTGCGCCGGATGTCCCGGGCTCCCAAGTGCCGTCGAGCACGGGGTCGAGCGGGGTCGTGGGTCGCGTGTCGTCGGTCATCTCAGTTCTCCTCGCCGTTCTGCGTGGCTCCCTCGCCGAGGGCGGTATCGGCCGGGAACTCGATCACCTCGATGCGGGTCGCACCCGCGCGGATCTCGAGCGTCGCGTCGGGAACACCCCGTTCGAGTCCCCTTCCGATTCCGCGGCTCCAGTTCGACATGCTGCCGACGCCGGCGGTGAGCTGGATTCCGCCCACCGGCTCCCAGGCGATCCCGTCGGCGCGCATGAGCGAGATCGAACACGACCCGCACTCGACCTCGAGCTGCAACCGAGTGCCGTCGCGCACCTCGACGTACACCGAACCGGCCCCCTGCAGCACGCGCATGGTCGGGGTGCCCGGCCCCGCGGCGACGCGTTCGTCGAGGGCGACGCGCACGTTGCCGACGGGCTGCAGAAGGGTCGTGGGCTCGAGCCGGCCCCCGACGCTGCCGAAGGCGAGTTGGCTCGTGCGCGGCACAGCCGCCGACCCGAGCGTGCCGATGAGCAGCACGATCGTCACGAACGCGAGGAACCCGCTGCGCCGGCGCAGCGCCCCGGCGAGCACCATCGAGAGTGCGCACACGATGGTCGCCACGGCGAGCCCGACGGGTGCGGCGTATGCCGACTGCGATCCTCCGCCGAGGGCGTACGCCGAGGCGATGCCGCCGGCCACGAGCGCGGCCCCGAGGGTCGTGATCACGTACGCGAAACTCGTGCGGGGGCGGGTCAGCCGGCGGATGCGCCGCGCCTCTTCGGCCTGCGCCTGGAACGCGGCGGCCCTCGCTCGGTTCTCGGCGGCGACCTGGGCGCGGGCGGCCCGGTTCGCGGCGGCCTGGTCCTGCTTCCAGCGGTCGTGCTCGACGCGCCACGCGTCGTATTGCGCGCGCCACGCGTCGTAGTCGTCGGCGCCGGCCGGGCGCGCGGGCGCCCGGGGTTCGCCGGGTGCCGGAGCTTCGCCGGGTGCCGGAGCTTCGCCGGGTGTCGGAGGCTCGCCGGTCGGCGAGCCCGGTGCGGATGCTCCGCCCGGAGCCGGCACGGCGGCGTCGGCGAGCGCGGCGGCGGCCGGTGCGGTCGTGGCGGGATCCGTGGCATCCGTGGCATCCGCGGCGTCCGCCGCAGACGGAGCATCCGTGGCATCCGCCGCGGACGGAGCATCCGTGGCATCCGAACCCGGCGCAGCCGCAGCCGCCGCCGGCCCGCCCGCCCGCCCGGTCGCCTCGTACGCCGCGAACGCGGCCTGGGGGCCGGTCTCGCCCTCGGGGCCGGCGGCCGCGCGTCGCACCAGCCAGACCACGAGCGCGACGATGCCGCCGACGAGCAGCAGCGTCCACAGCACGGGCAGCAGGTTGATGCCGAGCGGGTTGAACCACGGGCCCGTCCAGAAGTCGCCGGCCCACACCGCGCCGAACACGCCCTGCACGAACGACGGCACCCCGAACGCGAACGGGGCGAGCCCCACCAGGAGGAACAGCGCGATGCCCACGATCGCGCCGTCGAACGCTCCGCGCAGCAGCCGCTCGAGGTGGATGCGCCCCTGCAGGTCGGGCAGCAGCAGCCACGCCGCGCCGTAGGCGAGGAACGCGAGGGGGGCGAACAGCGCGAACACCACGAGCACGCCGCGCACCAGGATGGGGTCGATGCCGAGCCGCGCGCCGATGCCGGCGCAGACGCCGCCGATCCAGCCCGGAGTGCGCGGGACGCCCAGCGAGCGCAGCCAGCCGAAGAAGCCGGGAGCCGTCGGCGCCGCGTCGGGCGAGCCGGTCGCGCCCGGGGTACCCGCCGCGGGTCCGTCGGTCTCGGGAGGGGTCGAGGTCGATGCCATGCTCCGATCGTCGCGCACGCGGCATCCGTCGGGCCATCCGGAACCTCCCTGACCCGACCCTGAAACCCGACCCCGATCGGTGCCGCCGACCCGGCCGTCTGCTTGGATCGGAGCATGACCCAAGCTCCGCCCGCCCGGCGTGCTCCGGCGCTCGTGCGCCGCCGCGCGTGCCTGGTCTCGGGCGTGGCCGGCGGCCTCGCCGACCATCTCGGCTGGCCCGTGATGCTGGTGCGCGCCGTCTTCGTCGCGACCGCGCTGCTGGGCGGCGCGGGCGCGCTGCTGTACGCGTGGCTGTGGGCGTTCACACCCTGGGCGGATGCCTCGGGGCCCGACGATCCCGTGCGCCGCCGCGCGCCCGTGGCGGTGCTGCTCACCGTCGGGGCGGTGCTGGCCGCCCTCGTCGCGATCGTGCTGAGCCAGCAGCCGTACTCGCCGTGGTCGGTGCCCGGCGCGCCGCCCTGGCTCGCGCCCGTCGTGCTCGCGGTACTGCTCGCGCTCGCCGCCGCCGCCTGGGTCGGCTTCATCGACCGCCCCGACCCCGAACGCGGCCGTCGCACCGAGACGATCGTGCGCGTGGTGCTCACGGTCGCGCTCGGCGCGCTCGCGGTCGCACTGCTGCTCGGACAGGCGCTGCGCTGGTGGCCGTACATCGCGGTGCCTGCGGCACTCGGCGTGCTCATCGGCATCGGCCTCGTCTACGCGCCGGGGCTCGTGCGCGTGTGGCGCGACTTGAACGACGAGCGCGTGCGCCGCATCCGCGACGAACAGCGCAGCGCGATGGCCGCGCACCTGCACGACTCGGTGCTGCAGACCCTCGCGCTCATCCAGAACCGGGCGGGCGCGTCGAGCGAGGCCGGGCGGCTCGCCCGCGCGCAGGAGCGCGAGCTGCGCAGCTGGCTGTTCGAAGGGGAGGCGCCCGCCGACAGCGACCTCGCCACCGACCTGCGCGACTACGCCGCCGCGCTCGAGCTCGACTACCCCGTGCGCATCGAGGTGGTCGCCGTCGGCATGAGCGACGAGCGCGCGAGCGGCGAGCTCGCCGCGGCCGCGCGCGAGGCGATGCTGAACGCCGCCCGTCACGCGGGCGGCGACGTGTCGGTGTATCTCGAGGGAACGCCCGCCGCGGTCGACGTGTACGTGCGCGACCGCGGGCCCGGCTTCGATGCCGGCGCGGTGCCCGACGACCGGCTCGGCGTGCGCGAGTCGATCATCGGGCGGATGCGCCGTGCCGGCGGTCGCGCGGTCGTGAAGCCCGGGGCCGGGGGCGTGGGCACCGAGGTGCACCTGCGATTCGAGACGGAGTCCACCCGTGCCTGAGCCGACCCCCGAACCCCTGCGCGTCGTGGTCGTCGACGACCACTCCATCTTCCGGTCGGGTCTGCGCGCCGACCTCGACCCGACGATCAGCGTCGTCGGCGAGGCATCCGATGTGCCCTCTGCGGTCGCCGTGGTCGCCGAAACCCGGCCCGATGTCGTGCTGCTCGACGTGCACCTGCCCGGCGGCACCGACGCGACCGCGTCGGGCGGTGCGGAGGTGCTGCACCGGGTCGCGGCGGCGGTGCCCGACACGAGGTTCCTGGCGCTCAGCGTGTCGGACTCGGCCGAGGACGTCGTCGGCGTGATCCGCGCCGGTGCGCGCGGCTACCTCACCAAGGGCGCATCGGCCGACGAGGTGAGCCGCGCGGTGCACGCCGTCGCGGGCGGCGACGCGGTGTTCTCGCCGCGGTTGGCCGGATTCGTGCTCGACGCGTTCGGTGCGGCCGTCGGCGAGATCGCCGCGGCCGACGACGAGCTCGACCGGCTCTCGGCACGCGAGCAGGAGGTGATGCGGCTCATCGCCCGCGGGTACGCCTACAAGGAGGTCGCGGCGACGCTGTTCATCTCGGCGAAGACGGTGGAGTCGCACGTGTCATCCGTGCTGCGCAAGCTGCAGCTCTCGAGCCGGCACGAGCTCACCGCGTGGGCGACCGCGCGGCGGCTGCTGTAGCGGCGCGCGCCCGACAGTTCGGGGCGGGCGTCGTCGCGGACTCGGGAATCGAGGCCGGCCCGACCACGGGCGAGCGGGCGGGGCATCCGGCCGTTCCGTAGACTTGCCCGCATGCCAGTGAACCCCGAGCTGCAGGGGCGCGCCCTGCCCCCGAGCGAGCCGTACCTCGTCGGCCGCGAGAAGGTGCGCGAGTTCGCGCGGGCCGTGTTCGCGACGAACCCGATCCACCTCGACGTCGCCGCTGCGCAGGCCGCGGGCTACGCCGACGTGGTCGCGCCGACGACGTTCGCCGTCGTGCTGCAGGCGCTCGCGCTCGACGAACTGCTGGCCCAGCCCGACACCGGCATCGACTTCTCGCGCGTCGTGCACGGCGACCAGCGATTCACGTCCACCCGGCCGATCGTCGCGGGCGACGAGCTCACCGCACAGCTCACGGTCACGAGCGTGAAGACGCTCGGCGCCCACTCGATGGTGTCGGCCGCGACCGCGATCGCCGATGCGGCCGGCGAGCACGTCGTCACCGCGATCTCCACCCTCGTCGTGCGAGGAGACGACTGATGCCGACCCCGCAGATCCCCGACTTCGACGCCCTCGCCGTCGGCGACATCGTCGCCGAGGAGTCCTTCCCGCTGACCCGCGACTCGCTCGTGCGGTATGCGGGGGCGTCCGGCGACTTCAACCCCATCCACTACCGCGACGACATCGCGAAGGCCGTCGGCCTGCCGGGCGTGCTCGCGCACGGCATGCTCACCATGGGCTTCGCGGTGCAGCCGGTCGTCGACTGGGTAGGCGACCCGGGCCGGATCCGCGACTACCAGACCCGGTTCACCCGGCCGGTGGTCGTCGACCCCGAGGTCGGTGCGGTCGTGGCCGTCGTCGCGAAGGTCGGCCGGCTCGACGCCGACGTCCGCACTGCGCGCATCGACCTCACCGTGAAGGTCGGCGAGGAGACGGTGCTCGGCAAGGCCCAGGTCGTGGTGGGCCTCGGCTGACATGAGCGACGCCCCACGCTTCAGCGAGCTCACGACGCTGCGGATCGGCGGCCCGATCGCGCGGCTCTCGACGGCGACCACCCAGCGCGACCTCGTCGACCTCGCGGTCGACGCGTGGGAGTCGGGCGAGCCGTGGATGGCGCTCGGCGGCGGGTCGAACCTGCTCGTCGGCGACGAGGGCTTCGAGGGTACGGTGATCCGGGTCGCGACGCGCGGCATCGAAGTGCTTCCGGATGCCTCGCCCGGCGGGCTCGCCGCGACGGATGACTCGGTGCACCGCGTGCGCATCCGGGTGCAGGCGGGCGAGACGTGGGACGACCTCGTCGCGTGGACGGTCGAGCAGGGGTACTCGGGCATCGAGGCGCTGAGCGGCATCCCGGGGTCGGTCGGCGCCGCGCCGGTGCAGAACATCGGCGCGTACGGGCAGGAGCTGTCGTCGACGCTCGTGGCGATCGAGTTCCTCGACGAGGGCGCGTCGACGCCTCGGCGGATGACCGCCGACGAGCTCGAGCTCGGCTACCGCACCTCGGTGCTGAAGCAGGGCCTCGCGGGCGTCGTGGTGTCGGTCGAGCTCGACCTGCACGACACCGCGGCCGAGCGCGCGGTGCTCGGCGAGGCGATCGGCGCACCCGTCGCGTACGCGCAGCTCGCGGGCGCGCTCGGGGTGCAGCTGGGCGACCGGGTGCCGCTCGCCCGGGTGCGCGAGGCGGTGCTCGCGCTGCGCGCCTCGAAGGGCATGGTGCTCGACCCCGACGACCCCGACTCGGTGAGCGCCGGCTCGTTCTTCACGAACCCGATCGTCACCGAGCGGTTCGCGCGCACGCTGCCCGCCGACGCGCCGCGCTGGTACCTCGAGCCCGACGAGCCCGACGAGGTGACCCCGTTGTCCGAGCTCGCCAGCGGATCCCCGCTCGACGCGTTCCTCGCGCACCAGGCCTCGCTCGAGGCATCCGCCGTATCCGAGCCGGACGCCGCGCCGGCCGAAACCCTCGTGAAACTGTCGGCCGCCTGGCTGATCGAGCACGCCGGGATCCGCCGCGGGTTCGCGCTGCCGGGCTCGCGGGCCGCGATCTCGTCGAAGCACACGCTCGCGCTCACGAATCGCGGCGGGGCGACGGCTGAGGAGCTCGCCCAGCTCGCGCGGTTCGTGCAGGGTCGCGTGCAGTCCGAGTTCGGCCTGCTGCTGCGTCCCGAGCCGATGCTCGTCGGCGTCGAGCTGTAGTTCCGCGTCGCGCACGGCGCGGTCACCGCGCCGGACTCGGGCGGAGTGCTGAGCACGGCGTGCCGGGTCAGGCGAGCTCGGTGCGGGTGTCGGCGGCGCCGATGAGGCGGGCGTCGTGCGATGCGACGAGCACCGAGATGCCCGCGGCGGCGAGGCCGGTCAGCAGGGCGATCACGCCGTCGGCGGTGGCACGGTCGAGGCTCGCCGTCGGCTCGTCGGCCATCACGATGCCGGGCTCGAGCAGCAGCGCGCGTGCGAGGGCGACGCGCTGGCGCTCGCCGCCCGAGAGCCGGTCGGGCGTGTGCGCGAGCCGGCCTCCGACCCCGAGCTCGTCGAGCAGGGCCTCGGCGCGCGGCCGCAGCTCGGCGACCCGGCGGTCGGGCACGGCGGGCAGCAGCACGTTCTCGAGCGCGGTCATGCCGTCGACGAGCGCACCGCCCTGGTCGAGGTAGCCGACCTCCGAGCGTCGTCGGGCGGTGATGCGGTCGTCGGGCAGGTCGGCCAGTCCGTCGCCCGACCATCGCACCTCGCCGGCCGCGGGGCGGGTGAGACCGGCGGCGACCCGCAGGATGCTGGTCTTGCCCGATCCGCTGCGCCCGGCGAGGCAGTGCATGGTGCCGGCCGGCACGCCGAGCGACCAGTCGGCGACCACCTCGAGGTCGGTGTCGCCGTCGCGCGGGTGGCGGATCGTGACGGAGTCGAGTTCGAGTCGCGCGGTCATCGTCCGGTCCGTTCGGTTCGAGGGGATGCCCCGTCGCGGATGCGACGGCGGGTGGCGAGGGTCGCGGCGCCGGCGAGCGTCGCCGAGGCCGCGGCGATGCCGGCGAGCAGCACGGCATCGCCGGGTCGCACGGCGGCCGCGATCGCAGCGGCGACGGCCGTGATGATCGCGGCGGCGGGGAGGAGGATGGCGAGCGATTCGGCCCGCCAGGCCCGGTGACGCTCGGCCCCGGTCCAGCCGATGGCGCGCAGCACGCCGTCTTGAGCCGCACGCCGCCGGATCTCCAGCCGCCGGCTGAGCACGCCGAGCACCGCGGCGGCCGCGAGCGCGACGCCCGCGAGCAGCAGCCGGGCGGCGAGCGCCTGCCCGAGTGCGAACCCGGCGAGCAGGCTCGCGCCGGCCGCGTCGCGCTCGGCGAGCACGATCGCGGCGATCGAGACGGCGGCTCCGGCGGCGGTCAGCATGGTGAGTGCGACGCTCGCGGCGAACAGCGGGTGGATGCGCACCTGCCGCACGCCGAACCGTGCCGCGGTGAGCGGGCGCAGCGCGGTGCGCCCGCGTCGCCCCACACGAGCGGTGGTCCTCCGCCGGCTGCGCGGGCGGGCGTCGCCGCGCGGGCGGGTCTCGCCGCGCGATCCGGCGATGACGGATGCCGCGCCGAATGCCGCGACGATGGTCACCGCCGCGGCGGCGCCGATGAGCGTGAGCCCCCGGTCCTGTGCGACGAGCACAGCGGCGGTGCCGGTCGCGGCGATCACGGCGACGGCGATCAGTTCTTCGAGCCCGAACCACTGCACGATGCGTCGTCGGCGCCAGCCGATCATCCGAAGCGTGCTCGCGACCCGGCGCCGGCCCGGGATCGCCACGAGGGTCGACGCGCCGACGAGCAGGGCGGCCGCGCCGAGGCCCGCACCGAGCGCGATGGTGGTGGCGGTGCTGATCGCACTGCCGACGCGCGACGCCGCCTCGAGCTCGGTCCACCGCTGGCGCACCAGGCCGAGGTCGCCGACCCGCTGGGTCTCGGCGGCGTCGAGGGTGCCGAACGCGTACCCGCCGACGGCCACGTCGACGTCGATCGGGCTCGAGCCCGCGGCGTGCACGACGTCGAGTCCGAGCGCGCGGATCCGCTGCGCGACCCCGTCGATGCGCGCCAGCGCGTCGGCGTCGAACTCGTCGATGCCCGCGACCCGGACCCGCACCGCCTGGATCGGTACGTCCGCGGCGTCGGGGTCGACGGAGGCCAGATCGGCGACGAGCGTGGTCGCGGCGTTCACGAGCCCCGTTCCGCTGAGGTTCGGCCGCAGCTCGGTCGGGTCGACGGGTTCGCCGTCGCCGTCGGCCACGAGGGTCGCACCCGCCGACTCGTACGCGCCGAGCGGCGCGGCCGCGAGCGGGTCGGCGAGGGCCGACACCCCGTCGAGGTCGAGCTCGCCGACCGGCACGAGCTGTTGCGCGACCGGTTCGCCCTGGTCGAGGGTCGGGATGTCGCCGAGCGTGCCGTAGACGGATTCCGAGCCGACCGCGCCGCCGCCGGGGCTCGTTTCGAGCACCGGGCTGCCGACCTCGTAGCCGAACAGCAGACTGCGGTATCCGGGGGAGTAGCGCTCGGCGTCCAGGCGGGGGCCTGCCTCGGTCGGGCGGTAGTGGGGTGCGGCGAGCGGCACGCCGCCGTCGAAGGCCGGGAAGTCCGGATGCAGCGGATCGAGCGCCGGCGCCTCGGTGCCGGGCCAGGGCAGCACGATCCTGGCGTCCGAGAGCGGGTCGAGCAGCGCACCGGCATCGGCTTCGATGCGGCCCGCGGGTTCGCCCGGCAACCCGTCGATCAGCGCGTCGGGGAACGCGTAGCCGCCCGCGACCCGATCCGAGACGGCGGTCGGCCCGAAGTCCTCGAGCTCGACCTCGAGCCGCAGCGTCTGATCGGCCGTCGGGCCGACGAGCACCGGCAGCCCGTCGGGCAGTCCGGAGGGCAGTGCGTCGAGCGGCAGGCCGCGCGCAGCCCAGGTCGTCGCGAGGTCGTCGGCGCGCTGCTGCATCGCGGTGTACGTGCCGACGCTGTGTGCGGCGACCTCGCCCGGCTGCTGCTCGAGCCACGACCGCAGCCGCGAGGCATCCGTGCCCGCCGATCGGGCCGCGACCAGCGGATCGAGGAACGCCCCCGCCTCGCCCAGCAGTTCGCGCTCGGCCGCCGCGTCGACGAGGGTGAGCACGGGGTTCGCGCGCGGCGTGTCGATCACGTCGAACACGAGGCGCCCGTCGACGACCTCGCCGCCCGCCGTGACCTGCGACCCGGTCCGCACCGCCACCGTGTGCACGTCGCGCCACCGGCACGGATCGGCCTCGGGCGAGTCCATCGGGTACGACACCCCGTCGAGGACGCAGAGATCATCAGGCCGCACCTGGTCGGGGCGCAGGTGCACGACCCGGTCGGCATCGGCGTCGTCGACGACGAGCGCGACCGACTGCTCGGTCACCAGTCGCGGCCCCAGCCCGTCGTCGGTGAGCACCCGCACCGTCGCCCGCCAGGCGCGCGGGTCGGGCGTCGTGCGCCCCGCGTCGATCGGCACCGAGAAGCGCAGCGTGCCGCCGCCGATGCGGGGCAGCAGCACCCGGGCGAGCGGCGCGGCCACGTCGACGCCCGCGATCGCGCGGATCGCCTCGAGCTGATCGGAGGTCACGCCCGCTTCGGGATCGGCGGCCAACGCGTTGGGCGCGAGCAGCGGGGCGGATGCGGGCCCGCCCGCGACCGGGGCATCCGTCAGGTCCGAGGCGCCCGCCGCGCCCGCCGCGCCCGCCGCGAACGCGACCGTGCCGCCTCCGTCGCCCGGATCGGCGGTGACGATCAGGTCGTACGCGCCCCGCCAGTGCTGGTCGAGGGTCTGCTGCAGGGTCGCCGCCGCGCCGGCCTGCACGCCCGCGATCGCGGCGGTCGCGGCGGCGATGAGCGCGAGCGCGCCCAGGCGCAGTCGGTCGCGCGCGAGTCGGCGCAGGGGCCCCGGGACGCCGCGGTGCATGGCGATCCTCTCTGGTCGGCTGGATCGTGACGAAGGTCGAGCCGGGTGACGCCTGCACCGCACCACTGCGGACTACTCTCTCCTGATCGCCCCTGTTCGCGCCACCCCTGCCGACACTGTGTGACGTACGCGTCATCCGGTCGTGACATCGAACGGGTACGGTCGATCGGGTGAGCTTTCCCGCAGCCCCATCCGCGGCATCCGCCCATTCCCGTTCCGAACCCCCCGCAGAGCACGACCGCGAGCGCATCCGCGTCGAGGTCGACGCGGCGCTGCGCGCCGATGTGAGCCTCCTCGGCGGGCTGCTCGGCCGCGTGCTCGTCGAGGCCGGCGGCGCGGAACTGCTCGACGACGTCGAACGCCTGCGCGGGCTCGCGATCGCCGGGTACGAGGGCGACTCCGAGGCGTTCGGCATCGCCGAGGGCCTGGTCGAAGGCTTCACGCCCGACCGCGCCGAACAGGTCGCGCGCGCGTTCACCGTG
The DNA here is from genome assembly GCF_022811705.1 of Agromyces larvae. Lineage (NCBI taxonomy): Bacteria > Bacillati > Actinomycetota > Actinomycetes > Micrococcales > Microbacteriaceae > Agromyces > Agromyces larvae. The sequence goes on from NZ_CP094528.1 coordinate 3,624,840, forward strand.
TACTTCCACCTGGCGAACCTCGCCGAGGAGCACCACCGGGTGCGGGTGCTGCGCGAGCGCGACGCAGCAGGCGCCCCCGAGGCCGACGGGCTGGCCGACGCGGTCGCCCGTCTCGAGCAGGAGGTCGGCGCCGACGAGGCGCGCCGACGCCTCGACGCACTGCGGTTCCACCCGGTGTTCACCGCGCATCCGACCGAGGCCCGCCGCCGCGCGGTGGCATCCGGTATCCGGCGCATCGCCGACCTGCTCGCCCGACGCGACGGCGCCGCGCCCGGCGCGCTCACCACCGCCGACCTCGACCGCCGCCTGCTCGAAGAGATCGACGTGCTGTGGCGCACGTCGCCGATCCGCACCACCCGGCCCACCCCGCTCGACGAGGTGCGCACGGCGATGAGCATCTTCGACCAGACCGTCTTCGAGATCGTGCCGCGCGTGTACCGACTGCTCGACGACTGGCTGCTCGGCGACCGGGCCGGGCTCGACGCACCGCAGGCGCCCGCGTTCGTGCGGTTCGGCTCGTGGATCGGCGCCGACCGCGACGGCAACCCGTTCGTCACGGCCGAGGTCACCGAGCAGGCCGCCGCCGTGCAGGCCGAGCACGTGCTGCTCGGCCTCGAGCGCGCCGCCACCCGCATCGGCCGCACGCTGACCCTCGACTCGGCCGACACGCCGCCGTCGACCGAGCTCGTCGACCTCGCCGCACGCCAGACCGCACTCGCACCCGACGTCGCGTCGCAGATCGGCGTGCGCGCGCCGCACGAACCGCACCGCCGCGCGCTGCTGGTGATCGCCGCGCGCATCGCCGCGACCCGCGAGCACAGCGCGGGCGGTGCCGCGCACGGCTCCGCCCTCGCGTACGCGAGCCCCGAGGACCTGCTCGCCGACCTGCGCACCGTGCAGGGCTCGCTGCGCTCGAGCGGCGCCGCCCGCAGCGCGAACGGCGAGCTGCAGCACCTGATCTGGCAGGTCGAGACGTTCGGCTTCCACCTCGCCGAGCTCGAGGTGCGCCAGCACTCGAAGGTGCACCGCCAGGCGCTCGACGAGGTGCGCGCCGGCGGCGAGCAGAGCGATCAGACCCGCGAGGTGCTCGACGTGTTCCGCACGATCACGCGGCTGCAGCAGCGGTACGGCGTGCGCGCCGCCCGCCGGTACATCGTCTCGTTCACCCAGTCGACCGACGATCTCGCGAACGTGTACGAACTCGCCGCCGCGGCGCTCGGGTCCGCCGAAGACGCCCCGGTGCTCGACGTCATCCCGCTGTTCGAGACGTTCGCCGACCTCGACGCGGCGACCGGGATCCTCGACGGCCTCATCACGCTGCCCCAGGTGCAGGCGCGGCTCGAAGCATCCGGTCGCAAGCTCGAGGTGATGCTCGGGTACTCCGACTCCTCGAAAGACGTCGGGCCCGTCTCGGCGACCCTCGCGCTGCACGCCGCGCAGGCGCGCATCGCCCGGTGGGCGGCGCGCAACGACATCGAACTCACCCTGTTCCACGGGCGCGGCGGGGCGCTCGGGCGCGGCGGCGGGCCCGCGAACGAGGCCGTGCTCGCCCAGCCGCCCGGCTCGGTCGACGGCCGGTTCAAGGTCACCGAGCAGGGCGAGGTGATCTTCGCGCACTACGGCGACCAGGCGATCGCGGTGCGGCACGTCGAGCAGATGGCCGCGGCGACCCTGCTCGCGTCGGCGCCGTCGAACGAGGCGCGCACCCGCGAGGCCGCCGACCGCTTCGCCGAGCTGGGCAGCCGCCTCGACGAGGTGTCGCGGGCGCGGTTCTTCGAACTCGTGAAGGCCGACGGCTTCGCGCCCTGGTTCGCCCAGGTCACGCCGATGGAGGAGGTGGGTCTGCTCGCGCTCGGGTCGCGGCCCGCCCGCCGCGGCCTCTCGGTCGAGTCGCTCGAGGACCTGCGGGCGATCCCGTGGGTGTTCGCGTGGACGCAGGCGCGCATCAACCTCACCGGATGGTTCGGGCTCGGGTCGGCGCTCGCCGCGATCGAGGACGACGCGCTGCTGCGCGAGGCCTACGCCGAATGGCCGCTGTTCGCGTCGATGATCGACAACGTCGAGATGTCGTTGGCCAAGACCGATGTGCGGCTCGCCGAGCGGTACCTCGCCCTCGGCGACCGCCCCGAGCTGGCGTCGCTCGTGCTCGACGAGCTCGCGCTCACCCGCGAGCAGGTGCTGCGCACCGCAGGCCACGCCGAACTGCTCGCCAGGCGCCCCGTGCTGCGACGCGCGGTGCGACTGCGCAGCCCGTACGTGGACGCGCTGTCGTTGCTGCAACTGCGCGCACTGCGCTCGGTGCGGGCCGACGGCCGGGTGGACCCGGTCGACGCCGATCGACGTCTGCTGCTGCTCACCGTGAACGGCATCGCCGCGGGCCTGCAGAACACGGGCTGACCCCGGGCGCGCCCGCGGGCGGCGCCCCGCCGCCCGCCGGCCGCCCGCCGCTCGCCCACTCATTGCAGGTACCGTCTTCAGTCCGAGGTCAGCCGTGCGGTGCCTCGGACTGAACACGGTACCTGTACCGGGCGCCGTGCCGGGCGCCGTGCAGCGTGCCGCACGTGCAGGTCAGAGCAGGCCGAGCTCCATCGCTCGGGTCACGGCGCGGGTGCGGTCGCTCACGCCGAGCTTCTCGAACGCGTGCGCGAGATGCGTCTTCACGGTCGCCTCGCCGAGGAACAGTGTTCGGGCGATCTCGGGGTTCGACGCGCCCGCGGCGACGAGCCGCAGCACCTCGAGCTCGCGCGGCGACAGCGCGGGCGGCGGGGGAGCCGACGAGCCCGCCCCGGCCGCCGCCTCGGCGCGCACCCGCCGCACGAGTTGCGCCGCGACCGACGGCGCCAGCACCGTCTCGCCCGCGACGACCGCGCGGATGCCCGCGAGGATCTCGTCCTGCGGCGCCGCCTTCAGCAGGTATCCGCTCGCGCCGGCCTCGATCGCGGCGACGATGTGCTCGTCGGTGTCGTAGGTCGTCAGCACCAGCACCCGCGGGGCGTCGCCCGCGGATGCCCGGATCCGCGCGGTCGCCTCGGCGCCGTCGAGCCGGGGCATCCGCAGATCCATCAGCACCAGATCGGGCCGGGTCGATTCGGCGAGCGCGACCGCCTCCTCGCCGTCGGAGGCCTCGCCGACCACCTCGAGGTCGCCCGCGGACTCGAGCAGCCCGACGATGCCGGCGCGCACGATCGGGTGGTCGTCGGCCACGACGATGCGGATCGGCCCGGTCATGCGGTCGCCTCGCCGCGAACGGGGGCGGATGCCTCGGGCCGGTCGCGTTCCGCGGGGTCGCGATCGAGCGCGGTCGTGGGCGTCCCGGATGTCTCGGGCCGGGCGCAGGCCGCTGCGTCACGGGCCGGCGTGGCCGACGGGGACGGCTGCGGCGCCGAGGCATCCGTCGGTGCGTTCGCGACCGGAGACGGCTGGGAGCCGGTCGGGCGCTCCGCACGCTCCGCGGCGTCGGCACCTGTCGGGCCGGTCGCGTTGGCCGCCCCGGTCGCGCCCGTCGCGTCGGCCGCACCGGTCGTGCTCGTCGCGCCGGTCGCTCCTGTCCCGCCCGCCGGGCCGTCCGAACCCTTCCCGCCCCGCGGCACCTCGACCGACAGCAGCGCCCCGCCGCCGGGCGCCGCACCGAACGCGATGCGTCCGCCGGCGAGCCCGACCCGGTCGCGCAGCCCGGCGAGCCCGAACCCGAGTTCGCCGAGCGCGTGCCCCTCCGAGGGGCCCGGGCCGACGCCGTCGTCGCGCACGCTGAGGCGCGCGGCATCCGGTGCGGCCCTGAGCTCGATCCACGCGTTCGCGGCGCCGGCGTGCTTGCGCACGTTCGCGAGTCCCTCCTGCGCGGCCCGCAGCAGCACGACCTCGAGCTCCCGCCCGAGCCCCGGAGCATCCGCTCGCACCGTGACGTGCACGCCGGTCTCGCGCTCGAAGCCCGACGCGAGTCGCCCGAGCGCGTCCGCGAGGGTGGTGTCGACCTCGACGGGGGCGAGCGAGGCGACCAGGCCGCGCGCCTCGGTGAGCGCGTCGCGCGCCATCTCCTCGATGAGCGCGACGTCGCGGCGGGCGAGCTCGGCGGATTCGCCGGGGACGCCGCCGAGCCGGTTCCCGGTGCGCTGCGCGACCATGACCAAACCGGTGAGGCTCTGCGCGATCGTGTCGTGGATCTCGCGGGCGAGGCGCGCGCGTTCCTGCGTGACGCCGGCGTCGCGGTGCAGTGCCGCGAGCTCGCCCTGAGCGGCCTGGAACTCCTCGAGCAGACGGGCGTGCTCTTCACCGACCTCGGCGATGTGCGAGATCCAGAGGCCCAGCGCGATGCTGAACGCGAGCGACAGCACGGCGATGCCGATGCCGGGCAGGATGCCGTCGACCCCCGAATGCACCGGGTACCCGAGGGCGACGGCGCACGACAGGGCGACGCTCGCCTCAACCGCACGCCGGGTCGACGGTGCGGTGATCCACACGAACGGGTACGCGATCGCCTGCAGCACGGCGAACGACGGCTCGATCGCCGTGCCGGCGAAGATCAGCGCGCTCAGCACGAGCGTGACCGCGATGTGGTGCCCGGACGAGGTCGAGCCGATGCGTCCGCGCAGGTAGACCGCGTACGAGAGCAGGAACGCCGCCGCGACCGCCCACGTGCCCCACGTGTGCGGGCCGTACGGCGTGTCGAGCGCGTTGATCACCGTGACGACGAGCGCGACGGCGACTGCCGCAGCGTCCCACCATCGCCGATTCAGCATGTCGTCATCGTCTCACGCGGCCCCGCGGCATCCGATCCCCGCGGCATCCGACCCGGAGCATCCGACCCCGGAGCGCCCGGCCCCGCGGCATCCGACCGCTGGGAAGCCGACGATCACGCGTCGCGACGGATCCACCGGAACGTCACCCGGCTGATCACCAGCCCGACGACCAGCCACACCGCCAGCCAGATCGCGACCCAGCCCAGATCCCACGTGCCGTGCTGCTCGAGCACCGCGAAGTCGTCGGGCAGGAACGCCGCCCGCATGCCCTGCGCCATCCACTTGAGCGGGAACGCGCTCGCGATGTTCTGCATCCACTCGGGCAGCATGTTGAACTGCAGGTACACGCCCGAGATGAACTGCAGCACCAGCACGATCGGGATCACGACGGCGGTCGCGCTCTTGCCCGTGCGCGGCAGCGCCGACAGCGCGATGCCGAGCAGCGCCGACGCGGTCAGACCGAGCACGAACACCCACGCGAACGTCATCCACGACTCGGCGTCGGTCGGCAGCGCGATGCCGAACACGGTCGCCGCGGCGACCAGCAGCAACGCGGCCTGCAGCACGCCGGTGACGAACACCTGGCCGATCTTGCCGAGGAAGTACGACACCGGCGACAGCGGCGTGCCGCCCAAGCGCTTCAGCGTGCCGTCGCCCTTCTCGGTCGCGATGTCGACCGCGAGGTTCTGCACGCCCGACAGCAGCACGCCCGCGGCGAGCATGCCCGGCAGATAGTACGCGCCGATCGTGATGCCCTCGGCGCCCGGTGCCGGCACGATCTCGCCGGCCTCGCTGAACGCGGCGGTGAAGATGCCGAGCATCACGAGCGGGAACAGGAAGGTGAAGAACACCGCGTCGGGCGAGCGGAAGTACCCCTTGACCTCGTAGCCGACGCGGGTCACGCCGAGCGCGACGATGCCCGGCCGGGCGGGTGCGGCGCGGCCGGCGCGGCCGGCGCGGCGCGGGTCGGCGGATGCGGTCGCGGCGGTCATGCGCGGACTCCTTCGATGTCGGATGCCTCGGTGGCGTCGGATGGCGCGGATGCCTCGGTGGCGCCGGATGGCGCGGATGCCTCGGTGGCGGATGCCGCGGGCGGGCCGGATGCCTCGCCGTCGGCGGCTGCGGCCGCACCGACCAGCTCGAGGTAGACGTCTTCGAGGCTCGGGCGGATCACCTCGAGCTCGGCGGGCTCGCCGCCGGTCTCGGCGACGATGGACGCCACCAGCTCGGCCGGCCGGCCGGTGCGCTGCTCGCGCACGAGCCCGTCGCGACCGCGCCACCGTACGATCGGCACCCGGGCCTGCGGCCCGCCGAGTTCGTCGATCGCTCCGAGCGCGACGAGCCGCCCGCCGAGGATGACGCCGGCTCGATCGCCGAGCCGCGCCGCCTCGTCGAGGTAGTGCGTGGTGAGCAGGATCGTGGTGCCCTCGCGCTTCAGCCGCTCGATCAGCTGCCAGAACTCGCGCCGCGCCTCGGGGTCGAATCCGGTCGTCGGTTCGTCGAGGAACACGAGTTCGGGGCGGCCGATGATGCCGAGCGCGACATCCACCCGGCGACGCTGCCCGCCCGAGAGCTTGCCGATGCGCGTCTTCGCCTTCGCGGTCAGCCCGACGGCCTCGATGACCTCGTCGACGGAGCGCGGGTCGGGGTAGAAGTGCGCGAAATGCGCGAGCTGCTCGCGCACCGTCATCTGCGCCGCCTCGGCGGTGGACTGCAGCACGATGCCGAGCCGCGCCTTCCAGTCGAGATCGCCGCGCGCCGGGTCGACTCCGAGCACCGCGACCTCGCCCGAGGTGCGGGTGCGGTACCCCTCGAGGATCTCGATCGTGGTCGACTTGCCGGCGCCGTTCGGCCCGAGCAGCGCGAACGTCTCGCCGCGGTGCACGTCGAGGTCGATGCCGTCCACGGCGGCGAGGGCCCCGTAGGTCTTGCGCAGTCCGCGCACGCGGATGGCGGGTTCGTTCTCGGTCATGGCTCCAGCGTGGCATCCGCCCCGACGCCGCGGCAGCCGCCATCCGGCTGGTTCCGCCATCCCCCGACCGGCTGACCCCACCACCCCCACCCCAAACCGCAACCGCAACCGGAACCGGAACCGGCACCGGAACGCAATTCAGGTCGGGAGGTGTGTCGGGGCGGCGACACGCCGAGCGCGCGGGCGACACGCCGAGGCGCATCCTGAATTGCGTACATCGGGGTTGCGTACATCGGGGTTGCGTACATCGGGGGTGCGCACGGCGGGGCGGGCAGCCCAGGTCAGCGCAGGTCGGCGAGGCGGCGCTCGAGGTAGCGGCGCTCGGGCGCGGTGCGGGCCAGCGCGATGGCCTCGCGGTAGCGGGCGGCCGCGGCATCCGCCTCGCCCGCCCGTCGCAGGAAGTCGGCCTGCGCGGCCGGCAGCAGATGGTAACCATCCAGCGAACCGGATGCCTCGAGCGCCGCGAGCGCGCTCAGCGCCGCATGCGGCCCTTCCGCGAAGCCGTGCGCGATCGCCCGATTGAGCTCGACGACGGGCGAATCCCCGAGCGACGCGAGCACGTCGTACCGGGCCGCGATCGCCGCCCAGTCGGTCGACTCGGGGGTCGCAGCCCGCGCGTGCGCCGCCTGGATCTCGGCCTGCAGCCGGTAGGGCCCGGGATCGGATGCGACGGTCGAATCGGATGTCCCGAGCAGCCGCAGTCCCTCGGCGATCTCCGCGGCATCCCACCCGGATCGATCCTGTTCGTCGAGGGGGACGAGCTCGCCCGAAACATCCGTGCGCGTCGCCGAACGCGAGTGCTGCAACAGCAGCAGCGCGAGCAGGGCCCCGGCCTCGGGGGCGTCCGGCATCAGCCCGACCACCAACCGCGTCAACCGGATCGCCTCGGCCGCGAGGTCCACCCGCTGCAGCCGGTCGCCCGACGACGCGAGGTACCCCTCGTTCGCGATGAGGTAGAGCACGGCGAGCACCCCGCCGAGCCGTTCGGGCAGTGCGTCGGGCGGCGGCACCCGGTAGGGGATGCCCGCGTTGCGGATCTTGCGCTTCGCCCGCACGAGTCGCTGCGCCATCGTCGCCTCGGGCACCAGGAACGCCCGCGCGATCTCGGGCGTCTCGAGCCCGCCGACGGTGCGCAGGGTGAGCGCGACGCGCGCCTCCATCGGCAGCGCGGGATGGGCGCACGTGAAGACCAGCCGCAGCCGGTCGTCCCAATCGGGCGCGTCGCCGTCGGCGACGACGTCCGCCGGGTCGGGCGGCCCGCCCATCCCGCCGTCGAACTCCCGCTCCACCATCCACTCCTTCACCTTCTCGACCTCGACGCCGCGTCGACGCAACCGGTCGAGCGCGAGGTTCCGAGCGGTGGTGGTCAGCCACGCGCCCGGGGTGCGCGGCACGCCGTCGCGAGGCCAGGCGGCGGCCGCCCGTTCGAACGCGCCGGCAGCCGCCTCCTCCGCGACATCCCAGTCGCCGGTCACCCGGATCAGCGTCGCGACGACCCGCGCCCACTCGCCCTCGAACGCGGTGCGCAGGGCCGCGTCGACCTCCGGGGCCGCGGCTTGGCGGCCGCCGGTCGGGAACACATTCGACGATGCGGAACGCGATGCGCCCGGAGGCTCCTCCCGATCGTCGAATGCGTTCCCGATCATCGATGCCCTGCCCTGCCCTGCCCTGTCCAGGCTCAGCGCGTCGCGCCGGCGAGCGTCGCGAGCACCTCATCGGCGCTCGGTTCGAGCCGCCGGTCGCGGTCGGCCTCCTCGTCGGCGGTGCGCGCGACGTGGTCGGCGTTCACGTCGAAGTCCCAGAGCGGGCGCAGCTCGAGCGTGCCGCCGCGGGCCATCGGATGCTTCGCCGCGATCTCGACCGCGTCGGCCAGGTCGCGCGCCTCGAGCAGGTCGAAGCCGGCGATCCACTCCTTCGCCTCGCTGAACGGCCCGTCGGTGACGATGACGCGCCCGTCGCGACGGCGCACCCCGGTGGTGTCGGCGGGCGGGCGGAGCACCTCGCCGAACAGCCGCGCGCCGCGCGCCCGCATCTCCTGCACCCACGCCTCGGGGTAGTCGTCGTCGCCGGCGTCGCCGGTCACGTCCGTGGCCTCCTCGCGCGCCGCCGGATCGGAGAACACTGCGAGGAAGTACCGCTGGCCGCGGACCGGCCGCTCCTCGAGGCCGGCCGGAACGATGCGCTGACCCGGGACGGCGTCGGGCCACTGCACGAACGGCCGCACCTCGACCTGCCCGAACTTCGCCGCCGGATGCCGCGACGCGATCTCGATCGCTTCGTCGAGGTCGGCCACATCGATGATGTCGAACCCGCCGACGGATTCCTTCGACTCGGTGAAGGGTCCGTCGGTCACGAGCAGCTCGCCGCGGCGCACGCGCACCGTCGTGGCATCCTGCTCGGGCCGAAGCCGCACTCCGTACTCGACGACCCCGCGGGCCTCGAGGTCGGCGACCCAGTCGGCGATGTCGTCCTCGGCGGGGTCGTACGGCTGCGGGTCGGCACCACCGGCGTAGAACAGTGCGTATTCCATTGGGGGATCCTCTCTCTCGGTCACGCTACGCAGGTACGACGAACGGGGAAACCCCGATTCGACACCGCCCGCGACTTTGGAACGCAATTCAGGTTCGGAGGTGTGTCGCGGCCGCGACACGCCGACTGCGAGCGCGACACGCCGTGCGGGTTCCTGAATTGCGTTCACCGAGGCGAGCCGTGAACCGCCGGCGAACCCTCAGCCGTCGAGCCGCGGCGAGCGGCTCAGGCGCCGACGAGCAGCTGCGGATGCTGCGCCTCGACGACGTTCGGGTGCGCGCGCAGTCGGCTCTTCAGCCAGTTCTCGCCGAACACCGCGTGCAGCGGGTTCGTCGGGTCATCCGTCGCGCCCGGAGCCTCTGCGGCGAAGGCCGCGGGCAGCTCGATCGAGGGCACGCGCGCGTCGAGCGCGGGGCCGTGGAAGTACGGGATCGAGATCCGCTCGGTGCCCGGCGCCGGCGAGACGACTCGGTGCAGCGTGGCCTTGAGGTATCCGTCGGTCGCGATCTCGAGCAGCTCCCCGATGTTGACGATGAACGCCCCGGGAGGTGCGACGACGTCGATCCACTCGCCGTCCTTCTCGACCTGGAGGCCCGCCTTGCCGTCCTCGACCGACAGCAGCGTGAGCACGCCGAGGTCCTTGTGCGCGCCGACGCCCTGCGCGGGCTGTTCGGCGTCGACGCCGGGGTAGCGCACGATCTTCAGGTACGGCGAGGGGCGCTCGAACGCGTGGTCGAAGGTGTCGGCGGGTGCGCCGAGCGCCTCGGCCCAGGCGGTGAGCAGCCGGGACGCGACGGCGTCGAGCCGGGCGATCCAGTCGGCTGCGACCTCGCGCAGTTCGGGCAGCGACTCGGGCCACAGGTTCGGGCCCTGGAGGATCCAGTAGTCGGGGGTGTCGGGATCGAGCGGCACGGCCGGCCGCTCGGCGCCGATGTCGATCTGCTCGCGGATGTCGACGCGCCCGAGCGTGCGTTCGCCGCCCATGCGCGTGTAGCCGCGGAAGTGCGGGCTCTTCACGTTCTCGATCGCGAGCTTCTGCGACTCGGGCAGGGCGAAGAAGGCCCGCGCGACGTCGTACGCCCGCTCGATCACGCTCGCGGGAACACCGTGCCCGATGAGCGAGAAGAAGCCGACCTCGTGGGTGGCGCGGCGAAGGTCGACGCGGAACTGGGCCCGCTGCTCGGGGGTGCCGTTCAGCAGCGAGAGGTCGAGCACGGGGATGCCGGTCATGGGATGGTCCTTTCATGGATGCCGGATGGTGCGCCGACGATGCGGCCCCGGCATCCGGGACGTCGGCTGCGGAGCATCCCACCGTGCGATCTGAAGCGATCGATGGCCGGATGCCACGAAGCCGACGCGGACGCGTCGGATGCGGCGTGAGCACGGGGCTGCGGGCGGCGGCGCGGAGGATTCGCGCCCTGGGGTCGTCGGGGAGACGACCGCCTAGCGGCGACAGCAGCGACAGGTGTCAGTACTCACGATGACGGCCACGCTAGCACGCCGGCTCAGTGCGGAACGACCAGCGAGACGCCCAGCGCGATCATGACGACCGCGATCACCGCGTCGAGGACGCGCCACGCTCGCGGGGTCGCGAGCCAGCGCCCGAGCCACCGGGCGCCGTAGGCGAGCCCGAAGAACCACAGGATGCTGGCCGCCCCCGCGCCGACCGCGAACGCCCACCGGCCCGGGTCGCCGTGCGTGTTCGCCACCGACCCGAGCAGGAACACGGTGTCGAGATACACGTGTGGATTCAGCCACGTCAGCGCGAGGCAGGTCAGCGCGACCCCGAGCAGCCCGGGCGCGCCGTTTCGCGATTCAGGAACTTCGGCGGTCGCGGTCGGCGTGTCGCGCGCGACACGCCGTGCGCCGCTGAGTTCTTCCTGAATTGCGACAGGGAGGCTCGGTGCGGAGGTCTCGGGTGCCTCGGATGCCTCAGCCCGGTCGGATGCCACGAGCCCCTCGCCGCTCGGATGCCAGGCGCGTCGCGCCGCGAGCACCCCGTACCCGACGAGGAAGGCGGCACCGGCCCACCGGATCGCGTCGACGAGCCACGGCACCGCCGTGAGCACCGCGCCGATGCCCGAGACGCCGACCACGATGAGCACGAGGTCGCTGAGCGCACAGATCGCCGCGACGGCGAACACGTGCTCGCGCCGGATGCCCTGCCGCAGCACGAACACGTTCTGGGCGCCGATCGCGACGATGAGCGACAGGCCGAGGCCGAGGCCGGCGAACAGCGAGGACAGCGGGAGGGAGGCGGGCACGTCTTCGACGGTAGATCCGAGCCGGAGTGCAGTCCAGTTCAGGTTTCTGGAGTTCCATTAGCATCGCTTCATGGACATCCCGCTCGATCTCGCTCGGACGCTCGCCACGGTGATCGACGCCGGCACCTTCGACGCCGCCGCGCGCGAACTCGCGATCACCCCGTCGGCGGTGTCGCAACGGCTGAAGGCCCTCGAGACGCGGCTCGGCCGCGTGCTCGTCGTGCGGTCGCGCCCCGTCCAGCCGACCGAGGCGGGTGCCGCGGTCGTGCGGCTCGCCCGCCAGCTCGCGCTGCTCGAGCACGACGCGCTCGCCGCCCTCGACCTCGACGCGTCGGACGCCGGCCGCCGCGTCCGCATCCCCCTCGCGGTCAACGCCGACTCCCTCGCCACGTGGATCCTGCCGCCGCTCGCGCGGCTCGCCGCGGAGCATCCGATCGTCTTCGATCTGCACCGCGACGACCAGGCCTTCACCGCCGGCCTGCTCGAGTCGGGCACGGTGATGGCGGCGGTCACGTCGCAGGCCGAACCGGTGGCCGGATGCGTCGTGCGCCCGCTCGGCGTGCTGCGGTATCGGGCCGTGGCCACGCCCGAGTACGTCGCGCGCCGGCTGCCCGACGGCCCCGCGCCCGAGGCGTTCGCCACCGCGCCCGTGGTCTACTTCGACCGGCGCGACGACCTGCAGAGCGACTACCTCGAGCAGGTGGGGGCCGACCCGGCGGCGCCGCCCCGGCACTACGTGCCCGCGTCGAACGACTTCGCGACGGCGGTCAAGCTCGGACTCGGGTGGGGGCTGCTTCCGGCGTCGCAGTCGCAGGCCGAGCTCGACCGCGGCGAGCTCGTGCTGCTCGGCGGCCCGCCGATCGACGTGCCGCACCACTGGCAGCAGTGGAACCTGCGCTCGCCGCTGCTCGACGCGATCGCCGACGAGATCGTCGCCGAAGCGCAGTCGCACCTTCTGCAGCACCCCGCACCCCGCGCCCGGTAGGGCACGCCGGCACGCCTCAGCACGCGGCGTCCTGCACACACCGCGAAGCCACGCTCGCACACCGCGAAGCCACGCTGCCGCGTAGCCGTGTGGAGCCCCGGATGCAACCCCTATCGCCTGCCCCGCCCGTCGCGTTGACTGAGGGTCGTGGCGGTGATCCCGCCCGGGAAGGAGTTCGACATGGGTGCCGAAGAACGCGCCGAAGCCACCGGCGATGACCTCAAGGGCAAGGCCAAGGAGGCCTGGGGCAAGGTGACCGACGACGAGCGCCTCGAGGCGGAGGGCAAGGTCGACCAAGCGAAGTCCGACCTGAAGAACGCCGTCGAGGACGTCAAGGACGCCTTCAAGCACTGACCAGGGGGAAGCCCTGAGCCGGGGGGCGGCTCAGGCGCACGCGGGCCGGTGGGGATCAGGGGATCCCACCGGCCCGGTCGTGTGCGTGCAGTCGGATGCGACGAGCGCACGGCGATCGGATGCTTCGCGCTGCGCGCGAGCACTCGGCGCGAGCACTCAGCGCGAGCACTCAGCGCGAGCACTCAGCGCGAGCATTCAGCGCGAGCACTCAGCGCGCGATGACGACCTTCAACGCGTTCGTCTCGCCCGCGTTCGCGAAGGTGTCGTAGGCGTCGAGCACCTGGTCGAACGTGAAGTGGTGGGTCGCGAACTTCTTCACGTCGAGCCGACCCGACTGGATGAGCTTCAGCAGTGCCGGCACCGTATTGCCGTTCACCAGGCCGGTGGTGAAGTTGATGTTCGAGATCCACAGGTCGTTGATCGGGAACTCGACCGGGGCGCCGTGCACGCCGACGTTCGCGACCGTGCCGCCGGGCCGTACGACCTGCGACGCGAGCGTGAACGTGGCCGGGATGCCCACGGCCTCGATCGCGACATCCGCGAGTCTGCCGCCCGTGAGCTCGCGCACCTTGGCGACCACGTCCTCGCTGCCGCTGTTGATCGTGACGTCCGCGCCGAACTCGGTCGCGGCCTGCAGCCGCGAGTCGGCGAGGTCGACCGCGATGATCCGCGCCGCTCCCTTGAGGGCCGCGGTCGCGATCGCCGCCAGCCCGACGGGGCCGGCCCCGACGACGACCACCGTGTCGCCGACCTGCACGTTGCCGTAGAGCACGCCGATCTCGAACCCGGTCGGCAGGATGTCGGCGAGGAAGATCACGTCTTCGTCGGTGACGCCCTCGGCGAGCTTGTGGGTCGACGTGTCGGCGAACGGCACGCGCACCTTCTCGGCCTGGGTGCCGTCGATGAGGTGGCCGAAGATCCAGCCGATGCCGCCGACCGTCTCGCAGTGCGAGGGGAGCCCGTTGCGGCACGGTTCGCAGAGCGCGCACGTCGTGATCGCGGGCACGAGCACCCGGTCGCCGACCTGCAGGTTGTCGATGCCCGAGCCGAGCTCTTCGACCACGCCGACCGCCTCGTGCCCGAGGATGCGCCCGGGCGTCACCGCGGGCACGTCGCCCTTCAGGATGTGCAGGTCGGTGCCGCAGATGGTGGTGGTCTCGACCCGCACGATCGCGTCACGAGGATGCTGGATGGTCGGGTCTGGCACCTCCTCCCACGCCTTCTGGCCGGGACCGTGGTACACGAGTGCCTTCATCGTCTCTCCCCCCGAGAGTGATCCGTGCCCGGCCGCAGCGGCGCGAGCCCGGTGACGACGCTACCGCCTCACGGCCCGGGCGAACAGAGCCGCCGCGTCGAGCAGACGGCTCGCGGTCAACGGATCCAGACCCGCATCGGGCCGACGACGACGAATCCGGCCGCAGCGGCCGTCGCGAGCAGGTCGGCGGATTCCCACCCGACCACCGCTCGGCCCTCGGCGCGCACGGCGGCGGCCGCCGCGATCGCCGCGTAGGTGCCCGGCCGGCCGAACACGTTCGAGACGCCGACGGCGTCGTCGCCGAGGGAGAGGATGCCTCCGGCGACGACGGTGCCCGACTCGTCGGAGGCGGCGAGCACCACGACCGCGGGATCATCCAGGAGGGCCGGATGACCCGCCGCCACCGCTCCCGACGCGCGCGCCCAGTCGGCGAGCGCGCGGGCGGTGCGCACGGGCTCGAGCGGCGGCGCTCCGGCACCGGCGAGGGATGCCCCGGATGCCCCGGATGCCCCGGATGCCCCGGACAGCTCGCCGCCGCCCCCGCCCCCGCTCTCGAGCGCGATCCACCCGCCCTCGAGCAGCACCTCGAATCCGGCGTCGCGCAGGTCGAGATCGGCGAAGGAGTCCTTCACGCTCGCGGGCCCCGGCGGCACGGCTGCTGCGACCTCGGCCGCCGCGGCGCCGGGCCCGAGCGTCACGGCCTCGGGGTACCCGTCGGGCATCGCTGCGCGCGCCCGCCAGCCCCACGGGGTGGACGCCGCGGCGATGCCGTGCGCACGGGCGACGGCGGCGCACCATCGGGCGTTGTCGTTCGCGGCGATCACCGCGAGCGGAGCTGGGTGCGCCGCGTCGGGGCTCACCCGAAGAGCTTCTGCAACCGCTGCACGCCCTCCAGCAGCGCGTCGTCGCCGAGCGCGTAGCTGAACCGCAGGTACCCGCTCGGCCCGAACGCCTCACCCGGCACCGCGGCGACCTCGGCCTGCTCGAGGATGAGGTCGGCGAGCTCGAGCGAGGTCGTCGGCGTGACGCCGCCCCACGACCGCCCGAGCAGCCCGGTCACGTCGGGGTACACGTAGAACGCGCCCTCGGGCACCGGCACCGTGAGGCCGTCGATCTTCGAGAGCTCGGCGACGATGGTGCGGCGGCGGCGGTCGAACGCGCGGCGCATCTGCTCGACCGGCTCCTGCGGGCCGGTGAGCGCGGCGATCGCGGCGCGCTGCGAGATGTTCGACACGTTCGAGGTGAGGTGGGATTGCAGGTTCGCGGCGCCCTTGATGACATCGGCGGGGCCGACCATCCAGCCGAGCCGCCAACCCGTCATCGCGTAGGTCTTCGCGACCCCGTTCACGAGGATGGTCTGCTCGGCGAGCGCCGGCACCGCCTCGACGATCGACAGGGCTCGCGGAGCGGGGGCATCCGCGTCGCCCTCGATCGGACCGTACGTGAGGTTCTGGTAGATCTCGTCGGAGATCACCCAGATGCCGTGCTCGAGCGCCCACTCGCCGATCGCCTGCACCTGCTCGGGCGGGTAGACCGCACCGGTCGGGTTCGACGGCGAGACGAACAGCAGCACCTTCGTGCGCTCGGTGCGCGCGGCCTCGAGCTGCTCGACGGTGACGAGGTAGCCCTGGTCGGCGCCGGCGAACACGTCGACCTGCACGCCGCCCGCGAGCTTGATCGCCTCGGGGTACGTCGTCCAGTAGGGGGTCGGCACGAGCACCTCGTCGCCGTCGTCGAGCAGCACCTGGAACGCCTGGTAGACGGCCTGCTTGCCGCCGTTGGTCACGATCACCTGCGATGCGGATGCCTCGAGCCCCGAGTCGCGCGCGGTCTTCGCCGCGATCGCCTCGCGAAGCTCGGGCAGGCCCGCGGCCGGCGTGTACCGGTAGTTCTTCGGGTCGTGCACCGCGGCGAGTGCGGCTTCGACGATGTGCTCGGGCGTCGCGAAGTCGGGCTCGCCCGCCGCGTACGAGATGACCGGCCGACCCTCGGCCTGGAGGGCCTTCGCCTTGGCATCGACCTTCAGGGTCGCGGACTCGGCGATGGCGGCGATTCGGGCGGACAGGCGGGGCTTTTCGGTCACCCTCACAGCCTAGAACGGTCGGATGCCGCGTGACAGCGCGGTGACGCGATCTCGCGCGGGTTCGCGCATCGGCGGTAGCGTGCGGTCATGGATGCTCCGCAGCCGATCTTCGCCGGGGTCGAGGGGGTCTGGAACGCCGATCCGGTCACGGTCGCCACGGTGCTGTTCCGGCAGGTGTTCGCACCGCTCGCGGCCGGGTCGTTCCCCGCGCGGCGCAGCGACCTGCTGCCCGACGACCTCGGCGCGCTGTGCGGCGTGCGCCTCGGCATGTTCCGCACCCCGGGCGGCGAGCCCGGCGCGACGCTCACCCGGCTCACCCTGGAGTACGTGCTGCTCTGGGAGCGGGCGGGCATCGCGGCGCGCATGATCTGGGGCTCCGACGTCACGATCCCGCAGGTGGTCATGCTGCGGATGGGCCTCAGCGTGCTGCAGTCGCCCGACCCCGAGGCATCCGTTCGCGCCCTGCTCGCCCGCTGAGGTCGTCTCAGCCGACGAGGTCCTCGTACGTGCCGAGCGGGATGATCCCCGAGGCTGCGGCCGCGATCTGTTCGTCGCCGGCGACGAGCACATCGGCCTGCAACGTGGCGACGGCGAGGTACTCGGCCGATCGGATGTCGCGGTGATCGAGCTGTCGGGCGATCCTCCATGCGGTCGCGCGAGAGACCCGGTCGCCCAGCAGACGGATCTTGAGCGTCGCGACGCGCTCGAGCGCGATGCGCGCCGTCGCCTCGTCCAACTGCCCATCGAGCGCCTCGCGATACAGCATCGACAGCACGTCGCTGCGCAGCATGGATGGCCCGACGAGTCGCTGCCGTGCCCCGATGCCGGGGTCGTCGCGCACGAGGCGGCGCGCCGTGACCGCGTCGATCGCGAAGCGCGTGCCGTGCTCGAGCCCTGCCATGCGCCCAGCCAACACCCGCCCGCCCGCAGACTCAACCGTCCCGGGTCGGTTCCCCTCCGCGCCCAGGGCCGCCGCGAGCCTAGAGGTTCTGCCCGATGTCCCAGAGCCGGTCGGGGCGGCCGTCGATGGCCTCCGACACGGCGAGGGCCTGGTCGTCCGACAGCGAGGCGACGTAGTCGATGACGCCGCGCCCGATGCCCAGGCGATGCACTTCGGATGCCTCGGGCACGGGCAGCCCGTCGGGCCGCGTCGCCCGCAGGCGCGCGTACCCTTCGGTGGCGAGGTCGACGAGTTCGCGCAGCCGGTGCGGCACCCGGTGCCGGTCGACGTCGTCGGTGATCCAGGCGGTGAGACCCTTCACCGCCCGGGTGAGCACCCGGCTGAGTCCGCGCTGGTACATCGCGATGTCGGCGCGGTCGAGGATGAAGTGCCGGTGCACGAACTTCAGGATCTCGACCTCGTGCCATGCGCCGCGATCGAGGGTCACGAGTCCCGAGCGCACGACGCCCTCGGGGGCCGGCACCACCGAGGTCTGCAGATGCGCGATCCACCGGTTCGTGAACGACGACAGGGCGCGCTCGGCGGCGATCGACCCGTCGAACGGCGACGCGAGCAGCCCGTCGACGAGGTCGTCGGCGACCACGTCGACCGCGTCGGCGAACGCATCGTCGGACGCGACCCAGGCGTCGCTGCGGTGGAGCTTGCGGCGCAGCGCCTCCAGTGCGGCGCCGGGCGGGGCGCTGCGGGCACCCAAGGCGGCCTCGTCGAGCGCACGCAGGCCCGCGGCATCCTCGATGAACCCGCGGAACTCGCGCGCGACCGCACCCTGGCTGAGCAGGCCCGCCCGATAGAAGTCGTCGACGTCGTGGATGGAGTACGCGATGTCGTCGGCGATGTCCATCACCGAGCACTCGAGCGACTGGGTGAGCGGCGGCAGCCCGCGGCGGGCGGCCTCGAGGTCGACGGCGTCGAGGTCGTACGCCGAGAACTTCGCGATCTCGACGCCGCCGCCGACGCGACGCATGCCGCGCGGCAGCGGCCCCGCCGGCAGCGAGCGGGCGTCGACGAACCTGGTCCACGGGTACTTCGCGGTCGCCGCCCGCACCGCGGCGGTCAGGTTGAGCCCGTGCGGGGCGTTCTCGGTGACGTCGAGCGTCGCGAGGATGCGGTACGTCTGCGCGTTGCCCTCGAACCCGTCGGCCAGGCCCAGCGTCTCGCGCGCGAGCCGGTCGAGCACCCGCTCGCCGAGGTGCCCGAACGGCGGATGCCCGAGGTCGTGCGCGCTCGCCGCGGCCTGCACCACGACCGCGTCGCAGCCGTGCTCGACCGCGAGGGCATGCGCCGGCGACGAGGCATCCGCGAAGCCGACCGCGATCGCGCGCGCGACCGCGGTGACCTTGATCGAATGGGTGAGCCGGTTGTGGATGAGCGGACCCGCGCCGGGCTGCGCGATGACCTGCGTCACCGCCGACAGGCGCGAGAAGTAGGGCGAGAACCGGATGCGCTCCAGGTCGAGACGGAACTGCGAGTGCTCGCCGGTCACCTCGACGCTGGCGCGCGGCTCGGCGACCGCACGCCTGGCGCGCTCGGTGGGCTGCGGGCTCGACTCGGTCATGCTGCGAGCCTACGGCTCGACCCCGCCACCCGGCCCACGCCGGTCGAGGAGCCGGCCTACCGCAGCACCACGAGCGGCAGCACCGCGCTCTGCGTCACCCCCGCCGCGTTCTCGAACTCGACCCGGTAGGAGTACAGCCCGCTCGGCCGGTCGGGCACCGCGAACGTCGCGCGCTGCGCGTTCGGCGTGGCCGCGACGAGCGTGCCCGCGGCGATCTCCACCCCGTTCTCGAAGAACCGGTACGAGGTCGCGTTCGTGCCCCACCAGAGGTTCGCGGTGAGGGTGAACGCGCCGTCGCCGTCCCAGTCGTCGTGGCTCAGCACGGGCACGCCGGGGGTCGCCTGCGTGACCGTGACGTTCAGCGGAGCGAGCGCCGTCGTGCCCGAGGCATTCACGAGCTCGCCCGTGTACGTGTACGCGCCGTTCGGCTTGCCCGTGATCGGCACCGAGACCGACTGCGCCGCGACACCGCCGTACGCGAGCGGCACGATCGCGATGAGCGACCCGCCCTCGAAGAGCCGGAACGCGGTCGCGTTCTCGCCCCACCAGAGGTGCATCGACACGGTGTAATCGCCGTCGAGGAGGCCGGTGTCCCAGCCGTTGTCGTGGCTCAGCACACCGAGGGCGGGCGGGCGCGTCGAGGTGTCGGCGGGGCCGGCGACCCGCACGACCCGCACCTGGTCGAGCGTGCCCCACGCGCCCGCGCCGAGCGAGAAGCGCGCGGCGACGGTGAGCACGCCGTCGGCGCCGACCGCGACCGGTGCGGTGGAGGCCGTGCGGAAGGTCTGCCAGCCCGCCAGTTCGAGCGGCGCGGACACCGTCGCGGTCGATCCGGATGCGTCGAGCGCGAGCTGCGCGCCCTCGCCGGCGTCGCCGCCCTGGGTCACCGCCGACAGCACGTACTGACCGGGCAGCAGGCCCGTGAGGCGCTGCGACACCGAGAACGCATACGGCTCCGCGGCCCAGAACGAGACCGCACGCGAGCCGGCCGCGGCGTCGGCGCTCGCGCCGATCGACGCCCCGGTGCCGGTGACCTGCCACATCGACGTGTCCGCGTCTTCGAAGCCGCCGTTGCGCACCACATCGCGTTCGACGACCGTGATGCGCGCGAGCGCGGCCAGCCCCGACGCGGTCGTGCCGGTCAGCTCGTACTCGCCCGGCCCCGAGATCGCGGGCGCTTCGCCCGTCCACGCGACGGCCTCGTCGGTCGCGGTGCCGTCGTAGGCGGTCACGCGCACGGTCGCGGGCAGTCGCACCGGGTCGCCGTCCGGCACCGTCAGCGTCGCCGGGGCGACGGTCGGCGGCGGAGCCTCGCCGGCGAGCTCGAGCGCCGCGATCGCGTCGGTGAGCCGGGCGGTCGCGCTGGCGACGCGCTCGGCGGTCGGAGCGGACGCGGCCAGGACGACGGCGGCGATCGCGCGCGCCTCGTCCAGCACCGCGACGGATGCCTCGGTGTAGACGCTGCGGTCGATCGCGTCGGCGCGGGCGACGGCGGCGCGCAGCGCCGCGGTGTCGGCCCCGGCTTCGGCGACCGGGGCGAGCACGACGTCGTCGATCGTGCCCCACGCGCCGGCCGGCAGGGTCGCGGTGATGGCGACCGTCACGGTGTCGCCCGAGGCGACCGCGACGGCGCCGGTCGTCGGCGTCGACCAGTTCCGCCAGCCGTCCAGCGCGAACGGCGCGGCGGCCGCCTTGCCGCCGGGCTCGGTCGACAGCGTGATCGAGACGGTGCCGGTGTCGCCCTCGCCGTCGCCCTGCAGCGACGCGGATGCCTCGTAGAGTCCCGGCGCGAGCCCGGTCACCTGCTGGTGCAGCGTGAACGCGAACGCCGAGTCCGAGTAGAAGTGCGTCGACCGCTCGCCCGTGCGCGGGTCATCCGTCGCGCGCAGCGTCGCGCCCGTGCCCGAGAGTTGCCACATCGAGGCATCCGCGTCTTCGAAACCGGGGTTCGCGAGGTGATTGACGGGCTGCACCGCAACCGTCGCCGAGACGTCGCGGCCGGCCGCGGTGCGGCCGGGCACCTGGTAGGTGCCGACGCCGTCGATCCAGTCGGCCGCATCGGACCAGGCGACCGGCTCCTGCTCGACCGAACCGTCGTTGTAGGTCACGGCGACGCTCGCCGGCAGCACGACCGGGTCGCCGTCGGAGACCGTGATCGAGACCGCCTCGACCGAGACGACCTCGCGGGGCGCGACCGCCCCGGTGCGCGCGTACTCGAACACCCGCAGCGACTCGAGCGGCGTGCCGTCGGCGGCGAACATCGCCTGGTTGTCCCACGCCGAACCGCCGAACCAGAGCCCGGCGTCGTCGGGGTCGTACTCGCCGGCGTAGCTCGACGCCCAGCCCGAGCCGTGCGCCTCCCAGAGCAGCTTGTTCTGCTCGAGCGCCGAGGGCGGACCGACCGGCAGCCAGGCGGGCTCCCAGTAGAAGACGCCGAGACCGGCGTCGCCCACGTCGGTGACCGCCTGGATGACGTCGCGCACCGCGGTCGCCTGCCCCTGCACGCTGACCGGGTACTGCGTCGCCTCGCTCGGCAGGTCGATGACGTTGCCGTGGCCGTCGGCGTCGTCGAGCGTGGTCGCCCACGAGGTCTCGGCGACCATCACCTGCTTGCCGTACGTGTCCGCGACCTGCCGCAGCACCGAGGTGAGGTTGCCGAGCGTGCCGTGCCAGTACGGGTAGTACGACGACGCGAACACGTCGTAGTCGACCCCGTACCGGTCGAGGTTCGCGGCATAGCCCGCGTACCGGCCGGATGTCTCGGGGTTGGTGAAGTGCACCGCGACGAGCGCGTCGGGCACGGTCTCGCGCACCGCCGCCGACCCGGCGCTGAAGATGCGCGCCATCTCGGGCCATCCGCTGACGCCCGCGACCCCGTTGTTCGTCTCGTTGCCGACCTGCACCAGTTCGACGTCGACGCCCGCGGCGACCATGCGCGCGAGCGTGTCGGCGGTGAAGTCGTGCACGGCGTCGGCGCGCTCGTCGATCGCCAGATCGCGCCACGCCTTCGGCGACTGCTGCTTCGCCGGGTCGGCCCAGAAGTCGGAGTAGTGGAAGTCGACGAGCACGCCGAGTCCCGCGGCGGTCGCCCGCTCGCCGATCTCGATCGCCCGATCGGCGTCGACGTTGCCGCCGCCGTAGCCGTTGCCGTCGGCGTCGAACGGGTCGTTCCAGACCCGGACGCGCACGTCGGTGATGCCGTGGTCGGCGAGCACCTCGAAGAGGTCGGCCGGCGCGCCCGAGTCGTCGCGGAACACCACCCCCGACTCCTCGAGCGACAGCACCGACGAGACATCCACGCCGTTGACGAAGTCGTCGCGCAGCCCGTCCACCTTCTGTACGACGATCCCGGCTTCGACCGGCCCGTCGTCGGGTTCGGCGGCGCTCGCCGCCGGTGCCGCCAAGCCGGCGCCCGCCAGCCCCGCCGCGATGAGGGCCGCGAGCGCGCCCCTCCGTCCAGACCTCGTCGTCTGCATGGTGTCCTCTCCGACCTATCCCTTGACCGACCCGGCGGTGAGCCCGCCCACGATGTACCGCTGCAGCGCGAGGAACAGCACGAGCACCGGTACCGCCGCGATCACCGCACCGGCGGCGAACAGCCCCCAGCGGCTCGCGAGCTGGTTCGACACCCACTGGTACATGCCGACCGCGAGCGTCCAGTTGTCCTCCGAGACGAGCACGATCTTCGCGAGGATGTAGTCGCCGAACGCGGTGAGGAACGCGAGCAGCCCCACCACCGCGAGGATCGGCGTGACCAGCGGCATGATCAGCCTCCAGAAGATCTGCGCGTGCGTGGCACCGTCGATCTTCGCCGATTCGTCGATCTCGACCGGCACCGTGTTGAAGAACCCGTACATGAGGAACGTGTTCGCCCCGAGGGCGCCGGCCAGGTACACGCAGATGAGCGCGATCTTCGAGTTCAGCCCGAGCGCCGGCACGACCTCGCCGAGCGTGAGCAGCATCAGGAAGATCGCGACGAACGCGAGCGCCTGCGGGAACATCTGGATGATGAGCAGCCCCGTGAGGCTCGCCCGCCGACCCGAGAACCGGAACCGCGAGAACGCGTACGCCCCGGCGGCGCCCATCAGCACGGCGCCGACCGCCGCGACGCTGCCCACGATGAGCGTGTTGCCCACCCAGGTCCAGTAGCGGGTCTCCGCGAGGGCCGCGTAGTTCGACAGGTCGAACGCGCTGAACAGCGCGCTCGAGGTCGACAGGGTGCCGCGGGGGTTGAGCGAGGCGGATGCCACGTACAGCAGCGGGAACACGGCGTAGAAGACGATGACCGCGGCGACGGGGTACTTCCACCCGACCTCCGCCCACCAGCGGCGGCGCCGGGCCGGCGTGCGATTCGAGGCATCCGCGCCCCGCGAGGGCGCCGGCGTGGGCGTCGAGGCGGTGCGCGGGGACGATCCGATGGTGGACATCACTGGTACTCCTCGAGCTTGCGGGTCTGTCGGAAGGCGAGTGCCGAGATGGCGCCGATCACGACGAAGACGATGATCGCGAGGGCGCTCGCGAGGCCGTAGTCGGCGGCGCCGCCCGAGACCCCGGAGATGTCGTAGATCGCCGAGATCAGGATGTCGGTCGCGCCGAGCGCGTACGGCGCACCCGGGATCGCGGGGCCGCCGTTGTTGAACATGTAGATGATCGTGAAGTTGTTGAAGTTGAACGCGAACGAGGCGATCGCCAACGGCCCGGTCGACACGAGCAGCAGCGGCAGGATGATCGCCCGGAACCTGCGCCACCGGCCGGCGCCGTCGATCTCGGCGGCCTCGAGGGTGTCGCCGGGCACCGCCTGGAGCGCTCCGGTGCACACCAGGAACCAGTAGGGGTAGGTGAGCCAGATGTTCACCCACAGCACCGCGAACCGGGCCAGCCACGGGTCGCCGAGCCAGTTGATGTCGGCGCCGAAGAAGAACAGGTCGTTCACGACGCCGAACTCGCTGTTGAACATGCCCCGGAACAGCAGTGCCGACATGAACGCCGGGAACGCGTACGGCAGGATGAACAGCGTTCGCAGCACCCGCCGCGCTCGCACCCGCGGGTCGTTGTAGATCAGCGCGAACAGCAGGCCGAGGCCGAAGCTCGCGCCGACCGACACCGCGGCGAACGCGAACGTCCAGAGGCTCACCATCAGCAGCGGCTGCACCAGGTCGGCGTCGGTGAAGAGCTTCACGAAATTGTCGAAGCCGACGTTCACGTACCAGCCGGCCGGCAGCCGGGTGCCGTCGTCGGCGACGAACGAACCGCGGTCGGTGGCGGCGTACACCGTGCCCGTCGCGGTGTCGGTGATGGTCTGCGCGTCGGGGTCCCACACGAGCGTCGACAGGTAGATCGCTCCGGTCGTGCCGTCGCGGGTGCGCACCGAGCCGTCGTTCGGGTCGTCCGACACCGGCACCCGCAGCGAGATCGCCTGCTCCTGCAGGGCGGGGTCGCTGAGCAGTTCGGCGCGCGGCACGACCTGCCAGCCGGGCACGTCGGTCGGGGCGCCCGAGCTGCCGAGCTGTGCGCCGTCGACCTCGGCGAGCGGTTCGGTCGCGGTGCCGACCCGCACGTCGCCGTCGTCGTCGACGATCGCGAAGCCGAACTCGCCCAGGCGCTCGACGACCGACAGCGGGTACGTCGGCGAGTCGTCGACGCGCCGCTCACCCTGGATGAGGGCCGCGTCGACGGCCTGCTCCATCGAGCCGGCGTGCCCGGTGCCGTAGTTGGTGAACGCGATGTACGCGGTGTAGCCGAACACGAACACCTGGAACACGAAGAGGAAGACCAGCCCGGGCAGCAGGTACTTCAGCGGCAGCGCGCGCTTGGTGAAGTAGACGACGTCGGCGATGACGACGAGCGCGGCCGCGATGCCGAGCACGATCCAGGACTCGGCGCGGTACGCGGCGAGCACCGTCATCACGCCGAGCGCGTTGATCACGGCCATGATCGCGAGCTTCACGAGGAAGCCCCACCCGGGGCCGCGCCATGCGCGGGCGTGCGACTCGCGTGGGCGCGCGCCCGGATCGGGCGCCGGGGCATCCGGTCGCGCCGTGTCCTCCTGGACCGTCATCTGTCTGCTCCTGGGTGCCTCGAGGGGATAAGGGGGAAGGGATGGCCGGCCGGCTCGCTGGGGGAGGGGCGGAGCCGGCCGGCCGGTCGGATCAGCCGTCGAGCGCGGCCGTGAGGTCGGCGATCATGGTGTTCCACGTCGACACGGGGTCGGCGCCGTTGATGATCTGCGACTGGGCGGCGTTCCAGAAGTCCCAGACCGACCCCATCTCGGGGATCGAGGGCATCGGCACGCCGTTCTTCGAGGATGCGAGGAAGCCCGCGATGATCGGGTCGCTGGCGACCTCGTCGGCGATGGCGGTCCACGCGGGGATGCGCGGGTCGGCCTCGTACAGCGCGCGCTGGGCGTCCTCGGTGGCCAGGTAGTTCACCAGGAAGTCCTGCGCGAGCAGCGCGTTCTTCGACTGCGACGACAGGTAGAAGCCCTGCACGCCGACGAACGGCGCGGCGGGCTGGCCGCCGGCGGACGGGATCGGGTTCACCGCGACGTTCACGTCGGGGAACGCCGAGATCGCCCACGGACCCTGGATCGTGTACGGCGCCTTGCCCGTGTTGAACAGTTCGTTGTTGATGTCGTAGTCGACGGTCGTCGACAGGATCCCGGTGCCGGCCGCGCCGTTCGCGCCGAGCCACTGCGCGAAGGCCTCGCCGTTCGCGCCGCCCATGCCGACCTCGCTGGTGTACGAGCCCGAGTCGTCCTGCACGAACACCGGGGCGCCGAACGAGGTCTGGAAGCCGTACATCGTGTACGCGTCACCGGTCTCGCCCGCGGTGTTGATCACGAAGGGGCGCTCGGTGCCGGCGGCGGTGCCCTTGGCGATCAGCTCGTCCCACGTGGCGGGGGCCTCGGCGCCCACGAGGTCGACGTTCTGGATGAGCGCGATGGTCTCGAGCGAGTACGGCAGCGCGTAGAGCTGCCCGTCGTAGGTCATCGCGTCGAGCGCGACCTGCTCGAATTCGCCGGTCTTGTCGCCGAGGTCGATCGTGTCGACCACGCCCGCGGCGACGAGCGCGCCGAGCCAGTCGTGCGCGCCGACCGTGATGTCGGGGCCTTCACCGGTGGGCACCTGGGCGATGAAGTCGTTGCGCAGGTCCTCGAAGTTCTTCTGCACGACCGTGACGGTCGCGCCGGTCTCCTCCTCGAACGCCGCGGCGGCGTCGGTGATCGCCTGCTCGCGCTCCTCGTCGCTCCAGACGACGATCTCGGGGCCGTCGGCGGCGTCGGTCTCCTCGGGCGCGGAGCTGCTGCACCCCGCGAGGACCATGGCGGATGCGAGTGCGATCGCGCCGATTGCCATCTGCTTGCGCATGATGTTCCTTCCGGATTCGGGTCGCGGGGCGGCGGTCGAGATCGCGCCGTTGCGACCGGGGGCGTCGAAGCGGATGCCTCGGACGCGTGGGTTGGGTGGTGGGTTCTCAGATCGGATGACTCTGGGGCGACGCGGTGGCGGCGGCTCAGCGATCACCTCCCTCGCGAGCGACCCGCACGACGGCCACGCCGCCGGCGGGCACCACGTGTGCGCCGTCGACCGCGGTGCCGGTGAGCAGTTCGGTGCCGGTGAGCGGTTCGGTGCCCGACGCCTCGAGCCGCGCCGGCTCGTCGCGGTGGTTGATGGCGACGACGTAGTCGGCCGCGTCGCCGCGGCGGGTGACGACCTCGAGGCCGTCGGGATGCCCCGCGGGCGCGATGCCGGCATCGGCGTACACCTCGTGCAGGAGGGTGCGCAGGCCGTCCGGGTCCAGCCGCGTGCCCGCGTACCATCCGACGCCCGCGCCGAACTCGTGGCGGGTGACCGCGGGCAGCCCCGCGCCGGGCCCGTCCAGGTGGGTGGCGACCGCCTCGGCGCCGGCGAGCGAGATCGCCTCGTGCCAGACATCCGCACCGAGCGGTGCCTGTGCGTCGCCGCGCCAGGCGACCCGCGTGCGCACCCCCTCGCGCAGCGGCAGGAACTCCTCGACGGTGAGCCCGAGCGCGTCGGCCAGCGGCGCGACGTACCCGCCCGGGTGCACCGCGTCGTGCTCGTCGACGATGGCCGAGAAGTACGAGACGAGCAGCGTGCCGCCCTGCTCGACGTACCGGGTGAGGTTGGCCGCGTCGGCCGCGCTCAGCAGGTACTGCGCCGGGGCGACGACCAGCCGGTACTTCGACAGGTCGTGTCCGGGCAGCGCGAAGTCGACGGTGATCCCGTCGCGCCAGAGCCGCTCGTAGTAGGCGCGCACGCGCTCGGCGTAGGAGAGGTCCTCCGAGGGGCGCCACTCGAGGTCCTGCGCCCAGAACGACTCGAAGTCCCAGAGCATCGCGACCTCGGCCTCGACGACGCTGCCCTGCAGTTCGTCGAGCCGGTCGAGCGCGCCGCCCAGGTCGACCACCTCGCGCCAGATGCGCGACGAGGTGCCGGCGTGGGGCAGCATCGCCGAGTGGAACTTCTCGGCGCCCGAGCGCGACGCCCGCCACTGGAAGTACAGGATCGCGTCGGCGCCGCGCGCGAGGTGCGCGAGCGAGTTGCGCGCCATCTCGCCCGGGCGCTTGGCGACGTTGCGGGGCTGCCAGTTCACGGCCGACGTCGAGTGCTCCATGAGGATCCACGGCTTGCCGCCGCCGACGGATCGCGACAGGTCGGCGGCGATCGCGAGCCCGATCTCGCCCTCGGGGTCGGCCGCCCACAGGTAGTGGTCGTCGCTCACCACGTCGACCTCGCGCCCCCACGCCCACAGGTCGGCGACCCAGGCCTGGTTCGCCATGAAGTTCGTGGTGATCGGCCGGTCGGAGTGGGCGCGGATGGCGTCGCGCTCGGCGCGGAAGCACTCGCGGAGCCGGTGGTCGGTGAACCGGGCGAAGTCGAGCCGCTGCGCGGGGTTCACGACCGAGGGGGCCACGGCGGGGGCGCCGATGTGCTCCCACGACGCGTAGTGCTGGCCCCAGAAGGCGGTGCCCCAGGCCGTGTTCAGCGCGTCGAGGGTCTGGTACCGCTCGCGGAGCCAGGCGCGGAACGCGACGACCGACTGCTCGGAGTAGTCCTCGCCGACCGGCACCCCGTACTCGTTGTGCACGTGCCAGAGCACGACCGCGGGGTGGTCGCCGTAGCGCTCGGCCAGCGCGGTGGCGATGCGCACGATCGCGTCGCGGTACGCGGGCGACGAGTGGGAGGCCATGCCGCGGGCGCCGAAGCCCAGGACGGTGCCGTCGCGGGTGATGACGCGGGCGTCGGGATGCTTCGCGAAGAACCAGGCGGGCGGCGACGCGGTCGGGGTGCCCAGGTCGACGCGGATGCCGTTGGCGTGCAGCAGGTCGAGCAGTTCGTCGAGCCAGGCGAAGTCGAACACGCCCTCGTCGGTCTCGATGAGCGCCCACGCGAAGATGCCCACGCTCACCAGGTCGACGCCGGCCTCGCGCATCAGCCGCACGTCCTCGTGCCAGGTCTCACGCGACCACTGCTCGGGGGTGTAATCGCCGCCGAAGGCGATGCCCCGGATCGCGGGCCAGGTGGGCTGGGATGACATGACGCTCCATCGGGTCGAGACTGACTGTGACCGGTCACAGTCTGTTCCGGATCGGCGGTCGGATGCGACATCCGGCCCGATCTCGTTACGCAACTGTGACCGGTCACAGGTGATCCGGCGTGCGATCGCGGCGAACGCCGCGCGTCGCGATAGAGTCCGGAATCGTGGAGCCCTCGAAGCCGAAGCGCAAGCCGACGATCCGCGACGTCGCCGCGGCCGCCGGCGTGTCGTACGGCACCGTCTCGCGCGTGATCAACGGCGGGCACTGGGTCTCCGACGACGCGCGCAGCGCGGTCGAGGCGGCAATCCGCGCCACGGGCTACACCGTCAGCCACGCCGCGCGCAGCCTCGCCACCGGCCGCAGCGACTCGATCGCGTTCCTGCTCACCGAACCGCAGCACCTGCTGTTCACCGACCCCACGTTCGCGTTGCTGCTGCGCGGCGCCGCCGAAGCGCTCGCCCAGCGCTCGATGACCCTCGTGCTGCTCGTGGCGGGCACGCCCGCCGAACGCGCCAACGTCGCGAAGTTCGTGCGCGCCGGCCACGTCGACGGGGTGCTGCTCATCTCCTCGCACGAGGACGACCCGCTCATCGACTCCCTGCTCGAGGCGAAGGTGCCCACGGTGTGCTGCGGGCTCCCGCTCGGCCACGTCGGCATGGTGCCCGCGGTGTCGATCGACGAGGCGGGCTCGGCGCGCACGATGACCCGGCACCTGATCGACCGCGGCCACCGGCGCATCGCGATGATCGCCGGCCCGCAGGACACGCCCGGAGGCCTGTACCGGCTCGAGGGGTTCCGCGACGAACTCGGCGACGCGTTCGACCCGGCCCTCGTCGAACCCGGCGACTACGGATTCGACTCGGGGGCGGCCGCGATGGCGGCGCTGCTCGAACGCGCCCCCGACCTCGACGCGGTGTTCGCGGCATCCGACAGCATGGCCGCCGGAGCCATCGCGACCCTGCGCCGCGCGGGCCTCCGCGTGCCCGAGGACATCGCCGTCGCCGGATTCGACGACTCGGGCCTCGCCGCCCAGCACTCCCCGCCGCTCACGACCATGCGCCAGCCCTGGGATCGCATCAGCGTCGAGATGGTGTCGCTGCTCGTCGACGCGATCAACGGCCTTCCGCACGACGACGTCACGCTTCCCGCCTCGCTGGTGGTTCGCGACAGCGCCTGACCCGGGCGACCGGGCGCGGTTTGGCCGCGGGGCATCCGTCGCCTAGACTTGCTGAGGTTGCCAAGCCGACCAAGCTTCTTCCTGCCCATCGGGCAGAAGCGGCGGGTGGGCGAGGCGATTCGATTCAGGGGTTTCGGCCCCTGAAGGGCGGTAGTTCAATTGGTAGAGCAGCGGTCTCCAAAACCGCAAGTTGCAGGTTCGAGTCCTGTCCGCCCTGCGAGCCGGCAGTATCGCCGGCCCACGAAAGGGAATACGAGTGGCCCGGAAAGTCATCGACGAACCCAGCGAGGACGTCGTCGCCAACGCCAAGCGCGAGCGCTCGGCACGGCGGAACCCGTTCTCCAGGATCGCCCTGTTCATCCGACAGGTCTTCGCCGAACTGAAGAAGGTCGTCACTCCGACGCGCAAGGAGCTCTTGAGCTTCACCGTCGTCGTGCTCGTGTTCGTCATCATCATGATGGCCATCGTGTGGGGGCTCGACCAGCTGTCGGGCCTGCTGGTGCTGTACGTCTTCGGGCAGCCGGGCGTCTGATCGAGACCTCGACTCCGAAGCGGAACCCCGGATCGGGTCTGCGGTCCGGGCAGAGAGAGGGATTGAACAAGTGACGAAGTACGAGCGCGACGACGTCGACTGGGCGACCGCAGCCGAGCAGTCGTCCGAGGACGACGAAGCCCAGGAGGGCGCGTCGCTCGAGCACGACGAGGCGACGGTCGAATCGGCCGAGCACATCGCCGTGCACGTCGTGGACGACGAGGGCAACGACATCGACCTCGACGCCGTGCTCGACGCGATGGCCGAGGCCGCCGACCCCGAGGCGGACGCGGTGGTCGACGACGCGCTCGACATCGACTCCGCCGAGGAGGCCCAGGCCGCGGTCGAGGCCACCGAGGAGGAGGCCGAGGACGCGTTCGACCCGTACGAGGAGTTCCGCGCCGAACTGCGGTTCCTCCCGGGCAAGTGGTACGTCGTCCACTCGTACGCCGGCTTCGAGCGCCGCGTGAAGGCGAACATCGAGCAGCGCCGCGAGACCATGGCGATGGCCGACTTCATCCACCAGGTCGAGGTGCCGATGGAGGACGTCGTCGAGATCAAGAACGGCCAGCGCAAGATGGTCACGCGCGTGCGCATCCCGGGCTACGTGCTCGTGCGCATGGAGCTGAACGAGGAGAGCTGGTCGGTCATCCGCCACACCCCCGGCGTCACCGGCTTCGTGGGCAACGCCCACAACCCGACGCCGCTGCGGTTCGAAGAGGCCTTCAACATGCTGAAGAGCCTCGTCGAGCCGAAGGAGGTCGTGCCCGCCAAGGGCGCCAAGGGCGCCGCCGCCGCGACGACCGCACGCCAGATCCCGGCCGAGGTCGACTTCGAGATCGGCGAGACGATCACCATCAAGGACGGCTCGTTCGCGGGCCTGCCCGGCACGATCAACGAGATCAAGCCCGAGAGCGGCAAGCTCACCGTGCTCGTCTCGCTGTTCGAGCGCGAGACCCCGGTCGAGCTCTCGTTCGACCAGGTCACGAAGCTCTAAGGAATCCTCCGCTATCATTGACAGGTTGCGCGCCGCGGCTCCCTGAGCCCGTCGAAGCTCCCTGAGCCCGTCGAAGCTCCCTGAGCCCGTCGAAGGGCGCACCACCCCATGCCACCGCGATCCGGAACCGCCGGGTCCGCGGGAGAGTGCCCGGGCCACCCGGGCGTTCGAACAGAAAGAGAGACATCATGGCACCGAAGAAGAAGGTCACTGGTCTGATCAAGCTTCAGATCAACGCCGGCGCCGCCAACCCCGCCCCGCCGATCGGTCCGGCGCTGGGTCAGCACGGCGTGAACATCATGGAGTTCTGCAAGGCCTACAACGCGGCGACCGAGTCGCAGCGCGGCAACGTGATCCCCGTCGAGATCACCGTCTACGAAGACCGCAGCTTCACCTTCGTCCTGAAGACCCCGCCCGCCGCCGAGCTCATCAAGAAGGCCGCCGGCGTCGCCAAGGGCTCGGGCGTCCCGCACACCACCAAGGTCGGCAAGCTGACTCAGGACCAGGTGCGCGCGATCGCCGAGCAGAAGATGGTCGACCTGAACGCGAACGACCTCGACGCCGCGTCGAAGATCATCGCGGGCACCGCCCGTTCGATGGGCATCACGGTCGAATAACCGGCTCGTTCCCTGAGCCTGTCGAAGGGAACGCCCGCTCGCCTCGCCCCTCGACAAGCAGGGGCCGAACGGGCACACAGAACTCTCATTCGTGGCAGCGCCGGCCAGGCGCGATGACCACACTCTCGCTAGGAGAATCCACATGGCACAGAAGTCCAAGGCCTACCGGGCCGCGGCCGAGAAGATCGAGGCCGGCAAGTACTACACCCCGACCGACGCCGTCGCGCTCGCGAAGCAGACCGGTTCGGGCAAGTTCGACTCGACCGTCGAGGTCGCGCTGAAGCTCGGCGTCGACCCGCGCAAGGCCGACCAGATGGTGCGCGGCACCGTCATCCTCCCGCACGGCACCGGCAAGACCGCCCGCGTCATCGTGTTCGCGACCGGCCCCGCGGCCGAGGCCGCGATCGCGGCGGGCGCCGACGAGGTCGGCGGCGCCGAGCTCATCGAGAAGGTCGCCGGCGGCTACACCGCGTTCGACGCGGCCGTCTCGACCCCCGAGCTCATGGGCCAGGTCGGCCGCCTCGGCAAGGTGCTCGGCCCCCGCGGCCTCATGCCGAACCCCAAGACCGGCACCGTGACCCCCAACCCGGCCAAGGCCGTGGAGGAGATCAAGGGCGGCAAGATCGAGTTCCGCGTCGACAAGCACGCCAACGTGCACTTCGTCGTCGGCAAGGCCTCGTTCTCGCAGGAGCAGCTGGACGACAACCTGAAGGCCGCGCTCGAAGAGGTCGTGCGCCTCAAGCCGTCGAGCGCGAAGGGCCGCTACATCCAGAAGGGCGCCGTGTCGACCACGTTCGGCCCCGGCATCCCGCTGGACGTCAACGCCATCTGACGCCCCCTGCGTCCCCGAAGGCCCCGCCTCCCGGCGGGGCCTTCGTCGTCTGCGCACCGCCCGGCGACGCGCACGGCCGCCGGAGGAGCGG
Source organism: Agromyces larvae (assembly GCF_022811705.1). Lineage (NCBI taxonomy): Bacteria > Bacillati > Actinomycetota > Actinomycetes > Micrococcales > Microbacteriaceae > Agromyces > Agromyces larvae. The sequence continues at coordinate 3,657,339 of NZ_CP094528.1, forward strand.
CGGTGGCGGGTCAGGAGAGGACGCGGAAGCCGGGCTCGCCGGTCGGCTCGAGGTCGCTGCTGGTCATCGAGGTGACGGATGCCCCGGGCGGGCCCTCGTCGAACCAGGCGAGCATGCGGTCGATCGCGGCGGGTTCGCCCTCCAGCTCGGCTTCGACCGCGCCGTCCGAGCGGTTGCGCACCCACCCGGTGACGCCGTGCCGCTGCGCCTCGACCCGGGCGCTGAAGCGGAATCCCACGCCCTGCACCATTCCGTGCACGACGACGTGGACTCGCACCATGCAGCGAGGATAGCCCCGCGGGTAGCATGCCGCCATGGGGGACGTGAGCGACTACCTGGCCGAGCTCGACGCCGGCGACCGGGCGGTGATCGGCGGCATCCTCACCCGGGCCGCCGAACTCGTGCCCGAGGCGACCGAAGGGCGCAGCTACGGCATGCCGGCGCTGCGCTACCGCGATTCGCCGCTGCTCAGCGTGATGCGCGCGAAGGGCCACATCGGCCTGTACCCGTTCAGTCCGGCGGTGATCGAGGCGTTCGCGGCCGAGCTCGCCGGCGTCTCGCGTTCGAAGGGCACGATCCGGTTCACGGCGGAGCAGCCGCTGCCCGCGTCGCTCGTCGAACGCATCGTGCTCGCGCGTCGTGACGAGATCGACGCGGCGAAGTCGCGCTGACCCCGACGCGTGGCGTCCTCGCGGGCGTGGGCATAGGGTGCGGGTATGCACCGGTTGCAGGGCAGGACGCGTGTACTCGGATCGATGATCGCGGTCACCGCCGCGGTCGCGCTCGGCCTGTCGGCCTGCGCACCGCCGTCGGGCGGCACGAACGGCGGGGGTGCGACGGAGGGGCAGGTCACCGCGGATGCTCCGCGCGGCGTCGTCGACGACGCGTTCCAGACGGGCGAGGGTGCGGTCGTGGTCGACCTGTACAGCGACGCGTCGTGCCCGCACTGCCGCGACTTCGACGCGACCGCGGCCGAGGAGCTGCAGGCCCGGATCGACGCCGGCGAGGTCACCTACCGCCTGCATCCGATGAACTACGTGAGCGCGAAGCGCGCTGACGACACCGACTTCTCGACGCGTGTCATGAACCTGCTCGCCGTCGCCAGCGACCACGGGCAGGCCGACGCGATTCCGGCGGTGTACTCGGCGCTGGTCGCGGCGCAGGCGCCGACCCTCGACGACCCGATGCCCGACGACGACGAGCTCGTCGACCTCGCCCAGGGCGCCGGGCTCGAGGTCGACGACGAGATGCGCGACGAGATCGCCGACGGCGTCTGGGCCGCCTGGGTGCAGGCCGTCAACGACCGCGCGGTCGGGCAGCCGATCGGCGACACCGGCGAGACGCTCTCGGGCGTGCCGACGCTGCTGATCGACGGCACCCGGTTCGATATCCGGGCGGACGGCACCGACCTCGCGCGCCTGCAGCAGACGCTCGACGCCGCGACCGGCTGACGGCGCCGCGGTCGAGGGAGCGCGCCGACGGCGTTCGCGCGAGGCATCCGCTCAGCTGACGATGCGGAACTCGTGCTCGCCGGTCGCCTCGACCGGCGCGACCTCGATGCGGGTGACCTCGGAGCCGGGCGGCCCGGCCTCGAGGCGGCGCAGCATGGTCGCCACGGATGCCTCGTCGCCCTCGATCTCGGCCGCCACCGTGCCGTCGGGCAGATTGCGCACCCAGCCGGCGACGCCGAGCCGCCGGGCGTGCTTGCGCGCGAGGTACCGGTAGCCGACGCCCTGCACCCGCCCGTGCACGACGACGTGTCGGCGCACGGGCGGGGTGGGCTCGGACTCGCGGGGCACGCTCACCCGATGCGGATGAGCTTCTTGTTCACGAACTCATCGGCGCCGAGGCGGCCCATCTCGCGGCCGGTGCCGCTGCGCTTCACGCCGCCGAACGGCAGCTCGGCGCCGTCGGCGAGCACGACATTCACGAACACCATGCCGGCCTCGATGCGGTCGGCGACCCGCTGCGCCTGCTCGGGGTCGGTCGTGTAGACGTACGAGCCGAGGCCGAACGGGGTGTCGTTCGCGATGCGCACGGCGTCGGCCTCGTCGGCCGCGCGGTACACCTGGGCGACCGGGCCGAAGAACTCCTCCTTCGACGCCGGGTTCTCGGGCGTGACATCCGTCAGCACCGTCGTCTCGAAGAACGCGCCGTCGCGGCTGCCGCCGCGCACCAGCTTCGCACCGTGCTCGACGGCGCGCTTGACCTGCTCGTCGAGGTTCTCGGCCGCCTTCAGCGACGACAGCGGCCCGAGCGCGGTGTCGGCCGACGTCGGGTCGCCGGTCTCGACCTCGGCGAGCTTCGCCGTGAACTTCTCGAGGAACGGCTCGTACAGGTCGTCGACCACGATGAAGCGCTTGGCCGCGTTGCACGACTGCCCGCTGTTGTCGAGGCGCGCGTCGACGGCGTGCTGCACCGCCTCGTCGAGGTCGTCGGTCGACAGCAGGATGAACGGGTCGCTGCCGCCGAGCTCCAGGACGACCTTCTTCAGGTGCCGGCCCGCGATCTCGGCGACCGCGGCCCCGGCCCGCTCGGAGCCGGTCAGCGACACGCCCTGCACGCGCGGGTCGGCGATGACCTGCTCGATCTGGTCGTGCGAGGCGTAGATGTTGACGTACGCGCCCGCGGGGAACCCGGCGTCGTGGAAGATCTCGGCGATCGCCGCAGCCGACTCGGGGCACTGCTCGGCGTGCTTCAGCAGGATCGTGTTGCCGATCACCAGGTTCGGGCCGGCGAAGCGGGCGACCTGGTAGTACGGGAAGTTCCACGGCATGATGCCGAGCAGCACGCCGAGCGGCGAGCGGCGCACGACCGCGGTGCCGTCGCCGGCGAGCAGCTCGATCGGCTCGTCCTTCGTGAAGTCGGCGGCGTGATCGGCGTAGTACTCGTAGATCGCGCCGGCGAAGTCGACCTCGCCGAGCGCCTGCTCGATGGGCTTGCCCATCTCGCGCACGATGATCTCGGCGAGCTGCTGACGGCGTTCGACGTGCAGTTCGCCGACGCGGCGGATGAGGGCCGCGCGCTCGTCGACCGTCGTCGTCGGCACCCACTCGCGAGACGCGGCGTGCGCGGCGGCGATCGCGTCGGCCAGCTCGGCGTCGGTGATCGTCGGGTAGGTCTTGATCGTCTCTCCGGTAGCCGGATTGACCACGGCGTAGCTCATGGTGCTCCTTCTCAGACGGTGCACGACCGGGCCGGAACGGGCGTCGATGCACACTCGGGGCCACCAGCCTATGCCGACGCGGGCGCCGCGGGAACTCGCCGGAACGGCGCATCCGAGGCATCCGTTCGACGCGCGGTACACCCGGCCGCACCCCGCCCGCCGGTATCGTGGCGAGCGCCGGCCGAGGAGGACGCGATGACGGGTCGCAGGGTGCTCGACGACGTGCGCGTCGCCGACTTCTCACGCGTGCTCGCCGGCCCGTACGCGACCATGCTGCTGGCCGACTTCGGCGCCGACGTGGTGAAGATCGAACCGCCCGACGGCGACGAGACGCGCCGGTGGCGGCCCCCGGTCGATGCGACCGGGGCGTCGACCTACTTCGGCAGCGTCAACCGCGGCAAGCGGTCGGTCGCGCTCGACCTGACGGATGCCGCGCAGCGCGCCGAGGCGCAGCGGCTGGCCGCGACGGCCGACGTCGTGATCGACAACTTCCGGCCGGGGGTGATGGCGCGGTTCGGGCTGGACCGTGCCGCGCTCGCCGCGGTGAACCCGCGGGTCGTCACGTGCTCGATCACCGGGTTCGGCGGCGGGGTCGGGGCGGCGCTGGCCGGCTACGACCTGCTCGTGCAGGCGGTCGGCGGGCTGATGAGCATCACCGGCGAGGCCGACGGGCCGCCGACGAAGGCGGGCGTGGCGCTCGTCGACGTGCTGACGGGGCAGAACGCGCTCGCGGGCATCCTGCTCGCGCTGCGCGAGCGCGACCGCACCGGCGCGGGCCAGCACGTCGAGGTCACCCTGCTCGGCTCGCTGCTCTCGGCCCTCGTCAACCAGGCCGGTGCGGCGCTCGCGACCGGGGAGGCGCCCGGCCGGCTCGGCAACGCGCACCCGAGCATCGCGCCGTACGCGGTGTTCCGCGCGGCCGACCGCGACCTCGTCATCGCGGTCGGCACCGATCGGCAGTTCCGCACCCTCGCCCGGCTGATCGGTCGCCCCGGGCTGGCCGACGATGCGCGCTTCGCGACCAACCCCGACCGGGTCGCGCACCGCGACGAGCTGAGCGCGGCGCTGACCGATGCGCTCGCCGCCGCACCCGCGGCCGAATGGGTCGGGGTGCTCGGCGACGCCGGGGTGCCGGCCGGCCTCGTGCACGACGTGGTCGAGGCGATCGGGTACGCCGAACGGCTCGGGCTCGACCCGGTGGTGCGGTTCGGCCGCGCGGCGGGCGCGGCGGGCATCGCGAACCCGATCGAGCTGTCGGCGACCCCGGCCGAGTACCGCAGCGCCCCGCCCCGCCTCGACGCCGACGGGCCGTCGCCCGCCTGGCACGAGGCATCCGCCCCGCCCGCCCACCGGAAGGAACGACCATGACCGCGGCCGCCCGCATCGACGAACTGCTCGCCATCGACGCGCTGCTCACCGACGAGGAGCGCGGCTGGCGCGACAAGGCGCGCGCCTTCGTGCGCGAGCACGTGCTGCCGACCATCGCCGACGACTACGAGCAGGCGCGGTTCCGCGTCGAGCTCGCGCACGAACTGGGCGACGGCGGATTCCTCGGCATGCACCTGAGCGGCTTCGGCTGCGCCGGGGCTGGCGCCGTCGCCTACGGGCTGGTGTGCCACGAACTCGAGTTCGGCGACTCGGGGCTGCGCACGTTCGCGTCGGTGCAGGGGTCGCTCGCGATGAGCGCGATCCGCAAGCACGGCTCCGACGAGCAGCGCTGGAAGTGGCTGCCCAGCATGGCCGCGGGCGAGACGATCGGATGCTTCGCCCTCACCGAGCCGCAGGGCGGCAGCGATCCCGCGGCGATGACCACCACCGCGCGGCGGGACGGCGACGGTTGGGTGCTCGACGGGCGCAAGCGCTGGATCGGGCTCGCCTCGCTCGCCGACGTCGCGATCGTGTGGGCGAAGGCGGTCGACGGGAGCGAGACGGATGCGTCGGAGCCCGGCACGTCCGACGCGGCGGCCGCTGGCGGCAGCGCGGTGCGCGGGTTCATCGTGCCGACCTCGACGCCGGGGTTCACGGCGACCCCCATCCCGGGCAAGCTGTCGATGCGCGCGTCGGTGCAGTGCGATGTCGTGCTCGACGGGGTGCGCCTGCCCGACGATGCACTGCTGCCCGGGGCATCCGGCCTGTCGGGCCCGTTCTCGTGCCTGAACGAAGCCCGCTACGGCATCGTGTGGGGTGCGCTCGGCGCCGCGCGCGCCTGCCTCGAGGCGGCGCTCGACCGCGCGGTGTCGCGCGAGGTGTTCGGCCGGCCGATCGGCGGGTACCAGCTCACGCAGGCCAAGCTCGCCGACCTCGTCGTCGAGTACCAGAAGGGCATGCTGCTCGCGCTGCACCTCGGGCGGCTGAAGGAGGCCGGCCGGCTCACGCCCGCGCAGATCTCGACGGGCAAGCTGAACAGCGTGCGCGAGGCGCTGCGGATCGCGCACGAGTGCCGCACGATCCTCGGCGGCGACGGCATCACGGCGGAGTTCCCGGTGATGCGGCACGCGGCGAACCTCGAGTCGGTGCGCACGTACGAGGGCACCGACGAGATCCACCAGCTCGTGATCGGCCGGGCGCTGACGGGGCTGAACGCGTTCTGACGTCGGTCGGACCCGCCCGCTCGCGATGCAGGCACCGTGTGCCGTCCGAGGGAGTGCCGACGGTGCCGCGGACTGAACACGGTGCCTTCGGCGGGGCGTGAGCCGCGGGCCACCGCGCGCGGCCGCGTACCGTGGAGTCATGTCCCCGCGCACCGCGCGCCGGCTCCTCGGCGGAACCCGACTCGCCGTCGCGGCCGTCGAGATCGTCGCGCTGGTGGGCAACTTCGAGTACGTGCTCGGGTTCCGGCTGTTCGCGACCGCGAACTTCTTCAGCTACTTCACCGTGCAGTCGGCGTTCGCCGCGGTCGTGGTGCTCATCGTGGCCGGATGGTTGGCGCTCACCGCCCCGAAGGATCCGCCGTGGCTCGGGGTGGTGCGCACGTGCGTCACGGTCTACGTGATCGTGTCGGGCATCGTGTTCGGGGTGATCGTCGTGCAGGCGTCGTCGTATGCGTACCGGGTCGACGTGCCCTGGTCGGACACGCTGCTGCACTTCGTCGTGCCCGCGCTCATCGGCCTCACGTGGACCGTCGACAGCATCCTCGCGGTGAATCCGCCCGTGCCGTGGACGACGGTCGGATGGGTGCTGCTGTTCCCGGCGGCGTGGCTGGTGTTCGCGCTCTGGCGCGGATCGGACGTGGGCTGGTACCCGTACTTCTTCCTCGACGAGACGCAGGTGGGCGGCTGGCCGGGGGTCGTGTTCTGGTGCCTCGTGTGCCTGGTGATCTTCCTCGCCGTGACGGCGCTGCTCGTCACGGTCAACCGGTGGCTGTGGCGAAGGGCGCGAGCGCGGCGAGCACCTCGTCTTGGAACTCGTCGTCGTCCAGCGACTCCAGTCGCGTCGCCTGCGTCGCGGCGATGACGCCGACGATGACGGGCTCGCCGGTGCCGCGGCCGACGTCGAGCCACGCCGCGACGGTCGGGCTCGAGCCGACGACGGTGAGTACGTCGGGCGTCGGCGCCGCGGCGTCGGCGTCGGGCATCGCGGCCGCCTCGTCGGCGCTCGGCACGTCGGTGCGCCAGAACGCCTCCTCGAACCGCAGCCACACGGTGTCGAGCTGCCCCACGCCGAGCAGCGAGATCGCGCGCTGGTGGGTGAGCGGCAGCCGCGGCTCGAACCGGATCGTCGAGGTCTTCAGCACGCCGAGCGGGGCGGTGACGATCACCCGGTCGGCCGTGATCGACTCGCCCGTGTCGAGCCGCAGGCTCACCCGCTCGTCGGTGTAGGCGATGCGGGTGACGGTGCTCGACACGGCGATGTCGACCTCGGCGGTGAGGTCGTCGACGACGTCGCCGAGCCGGCCCTGCACGAGCCGGAGGGTGCGGCCCAGCCGGTCGCGGTCGACGCTCGCGGCCGAGACCCGCGTGGTGGTCGCCCCGGTGGCGACCTCCACGCCGCTCGAGATCGCGTGCGCGAGCCAGTCGGTCGCGCGCACGCCGTGCTCGTCGGGGTCGGTCGGCAGTGCGGCGGTCGCGCCCGAGTCGACGAGGGCGGTCGCGACCGACACGTCCTGGGGCTGGGCGAGCGCCCAGTTGTGCGCGTCGGCGAGGGCCGCGACGCCGACCGGGTCGATCGGCACCCACGCGCCGTCGGTCGCGAGCGCCGTGGCCGGCACATCGATCAGCCGGGTGTCGACGGACGCCTCGTCGAGCAGGTCGTCGACCGCCTCGGCGTCCGCGCCGACGAAGAGGGCGCCGAGTTGGGCGGACCCGCCGAACGCGTCGTCGTCGATCGAGTGGACGCGTCCGCCGGCGCGGTCGCGCGCTTCGACGACGACGACCCGGATGCCACGGCCCACCAGTGCGTTCGCGGCGGTGAGCCCGGCGAGCCCGGCGCCGACGACCACCACGCGTTCGCCCTCGCCGGTGCGAGCCGCGACGGCCGCGGCGGCCGCCTCGCCCGAGGCGATCGCGCCCTGCATGGTGCCGGGCGCATCGGTCGAGCAGGCCTCGCCGGCGAACCAGAGCCGGTCGCGCACCGGGCGGGACAGTGCGACCCGGAGACGCTCGGTTCCGCCGACGTCGGCGTAGCTGATGGCGCCGCGGGCGAACGGGTCGGCGCCCCAGCGCGATCGCCGCATGGCGATGAGGCGGGGCAGGCCGTCGGGCCCCGGGCGCGGGGTGAAGGCGGGCGACGGCGACGGACTCGGCGAAGCGGTGGGGGAGGACTCGGGGGTGCAGCTCGACAGCGCGACCGTGGTGACCCCGGCGAGTGCCGCTGCGAGGAAGGTGCGCCGCGGCATCCCCTCGCGCGGTCGCCCCCTGGAGTCCATGGATTCAGGCTAGCCGCGGTTCGCGCGCGGCGGCGGCTCGTGGCATCCGATCGTTACTTGCTATTGACAAGTGAACTTGCAAAGAGCAAGCTAGCCCTCGAACCCGAGGATGACACTCGACACGAATCCCACCGGAGGACACCATGACCCTCAGCATCTTCGTCAACATCCCGACGACCGACCTCGAGCGCTCGAAGGCGTTCTACGAGGCGCTCGGCTTCACCGTCAACCCGCTCTTCACCGACGACAACGCGGCGTGCATCGTGCTGAGCGACACGATCTACTTCATGGTCGTGACCCGCGACTACCTGCAGACCTTCACCGACAAGCCGATCATCGACCCGAAGACCGGCGCGCAGACGCAGATCTCGCTCACCCGCGACTCGCGCGAAGCGGTCGACGAGATCGTCGCGAAGGCGCTCGCCGCCGGGGGTACCGAGCCGCGCGAGGCGCAGGACTACGGCTTCATGTACTCGCGCGACCTGGAGGACCCCGACGGCAACCTCCTCGGGTTCCTCTACATGGACCAGGCCGCCGCCGAGCAGGGGCCCGATGCGTACCTCGCCCAGCAGGGCGCGGGCACGCCGCAGGCGTCCGCCTGAGCCGGGCCACCGCGTGGGAACGCGCATCGCGCGCGGCTTCGGCCAGTACAGCGGGGTGGCCCGTGCCGTCGAGCGGGTCGGGGAGCGGTGGGCGCTGCTCATCGTCCGCGACCTGCTCGCCGGCGCGCGCCGCTACAGCGACCTCAAGGCATCGCTGCCGCGCATCCCGACGAACATCCTGAGCGACCGGCTGAAAGAGCTGCAGGAGGCGGGCGTCGTCCGGCGCGTGCCGACGGTGCGCGGCGGGTACGAGCTCACCGACTCCGGGCGCGCGCTCGAGCCCGTCGTGCTCGCGCTCGAGCGATGGGGATGGCACGTGCTCGGCGAACCCGCCGAAGGCGAGGTCGTCTCCGCCGACGCGCTCGCGGTCTCGCTGCACGCCGCATTCCGCCCCGAGCTCGCCGCGGCGCTGCCGCCGACCGAGTATGTGCTGCACGTCGGCGGCGCCGGCCTGTCGGCGGTCGTCGCCGGGGCGGTGCTGGACGTGGTGCCGATCGGCCCGGGCGCACTGCCGCAGCCGCGGCGGCGCACCGCCGTGGCGGCCCCCGAAGACGTGGTCGAACTCGCGGTGGCTCCGGCCGGGTTCCGCGACCTGCTCGCGGGCACGGCCGACCCGTCGGCGGTGTCGATCCTCGCCGGGCGCCGGGAGTTCCTCATGAGGTTCACGCGCACGTTCCGCATCGATCCCGTCGTGCCCGACGGGTCGAGCGAAGCGGCGGGCGCCGAGGCATCCGTCGCATAGGGTTCCGTTTCGCGCGCAGCCTTGGCAGAATCCGGAGCGTACTTTCGATTCCCGATGGGTGAGGAGCAAGAGGATGAGGATGAGGCATGCAGGGTATGCGGCGGTGAGTGCCGGAGCGCTCGTGGCGGGTCTGCTGATCGGGGCGGCGCCCGCGCACGCCGCGGGAAGCGGGTGCGACAGCGCCGACCGCCCGCCCTCGGCCAACACCTGGTACGACCAGAGCAACAACTACCGGGGCACTCGTTCGTCCTATCGCTACAACACCTACCACCTCTCGACCGTCGTCTACGAGACGTTCGGCCCGAACTACTACCAGGCAGAGGTGTGGTTCGAGGGCGGCATGCAGCCGCCGCAGCGCGTCGACTGTCAACGTAAGCCCGACACGCCGAAGCCGACGCAGCCGAACCCCCAGCCGATGAACGTCGGCGGAGTCGCAGGGGGCGGCGTGTTCCTGCCGACCGGTGGGATGACGATCTGGATGTCGAATCCGGTCATCCGCACGGGGACGGTCAACGTGGGCCAGCCGACGCCGGTGGACACCCTCGTGGAGTAGCGGCCCGGCGCCGTTCACGAGTCGAACCCGAGCCCGAGCGCGTCGAGCAGTTTCAGCATCGGGCCGCGCCGCCCGCCCGCGTGATCGGCGCGGTCGAGCGCGCGGCGCACCGCGTCGATGCCGATGCCGGCTGCCGGCTCGGGCGGGAACGGCACCGGCCGCTCGCGGACCATCCGCAACGAGGTGCGCTCGTTCTCGCGACCCTCGAGCAGGTCGAGCATGACGTCGGCGGCGAACCGGGTCGCGGCCACCCCGAGCCCCGTGAAGCCGGCCGCGTAGGCGACGCGACCCTCGCGCGCCGTGCCGTAGAACGCGCAGAACCGCGTGCAGGTGTCGATCGCGCCCGCCCACCGGTGGGTGAATCGCAGGCCCTCGAGCTGCGGGAACATCGTGAGGAAGTGGCTCGCCAACCGCTCGAAGCTCTCGGGGCGGTCTTCGTACTCGGGGCGGATCAAGCCGCCGCGGTGGTACACGGCGTCGTACCCGCCGAACAGGATGCGGTCGCCGCTCCGCCGCAGATAGTGGAACTGGTTCGCCAGGTCGCTCACGCCCTGCCGGCCGTGCCAGCCGATCTCGGCGAGCTGCGCCGCGCTCAGCGGCTCGGTCATCAGCGCGTAGTCGTACACCGGAACGGTCATCAGGCGGTTGCGGCGCAGCAGCGACGGGAAGACGTTCGTCGCGAGGACCGCTCGCTTGGCGAGCAGCCGTCCGTCGTCGGTGACGAGCTCGACGGCACCGGTCGAACCCGGGCTTTCGATCGCGCGCACGGGGGAGTGCTCGAAGATCTCGACGCCGAGCGCCTCGGCCGCGCGGGCCAGTTCGGCCGCCAGCTTCGCCGGGTGCACGAGCGCTCCCGTGCGCCGCTCCCAGACGGCGCCGAGCACGATCGGCGACGCGATCGCGTCGCGTGCGGCGTGCTCGTCGAGCAGGGTCACCTCGTCGGCTTCGCCGCGGGCGGATGCCTCGGCCGCCCACTCGTGCAGCCACTCGACCTGGTGGGGCTCGACGGCGACCCCGAGCGTGCCGGTGCGCTCCCAGTCGGCGTCGATGCCCCAGGTCTCGAGGTCGGCCTCGAACGCGTCGAGGTTCTCACGACCGAGCCGCTCGAGCAGGTCGATCTCGTCGGGCCAGCGGCTCGCGCCGTTCTCGCGGCCGTGCGTGAGGGATGCTTCGCAGAACCCGCCGTTGCGGCCCGACGCGGCCCAGCCGATCGACTTCGCCTCGAGCACGACGACCCGGGCGTCGGGCTCGCGGCGCTTCGCGAGCAGCGCCGTCCACAGGCCCGTGTACCCGCCGCCGACGACCGCGAGCTCGGCGACGCTGCGGCCCGTGAGCTTCGGTCGGCCGCCGACCGCACCGGCGGGCAGGTCATCGAGCCAGAACACCGACTGGCGCGAGCCTTCGAGCGCGTGGGCGATGACGGATGCCGGCGGCCGGCGCCGTTCGTAGACGGTGGTTGCCATGCCTCATCCTCTCGCGCCGGCCCGTGCGCAATTCAGGTGCGGAGGTGTGTCGCGCCGCCGACACGCCGGGTCGGGGCGCGACACGCCGTGCGCGAACCTGAATTGCGAACGTGGCGGGGGGGCGAACGTGGAGGGGGCGATCGGGCGGGAGGCGAACGGGCGGAAGGTTATGTGCGCGGGGCGTGGGCCTCGAGGAACTGGAAGACCTCGGTCTGGTCGACGCCGGGGAACGTGCCCGTCGGCAGCGCCGCGAGCAGGCTCGTGGGCGTGCGGGCGGCCGGCCACGAGGCATCCGCCCATTTCTCGGCCAGGCCCGCCGGGGCCTGGCAGCAGGCCGGGTCGGGGCACCGCGACACCGCACGATGCGGTGTCTCGCGACCGCGGAACCACTTCACGTGCTCGAACGGCACGCCGACCGAGACCGAGTACTCGCCCTCTTTCGCCTTCTCGATGCGTGACGTGCACCAGAACGTGCCGGCCGGCGTGTCGGTGTACTGGTACCAGGGGCTGAACCGGTCTTCGACGTCGAACACGGTGCGGGCCGTCCAGTTGCGGCACATCGTGGTGCCCTCGATCGCGCCGAGCGCGTCGGACGGGAACCGCACCCGGTCGTTCTCGTACGCCTTGATGATGGTGCCCGACTCGTGCACCTTCGTGAAGTGCACGGGGATGCCGAGCCGGGCCGTCGCGAGGTTCGTGAACCGGTGCGCGGCGGTCTCGTATGACACGGCGAACGCGTCGCGCAGGTCCTCCATCGAGATGCGGCGCAGGTTCTTCGCCTCGGTGAGGAACCGCACCGCGTCGGCCTCGGGCAGCAGGATCGCCGCGGTCAGGTAGTTCGTCTCGATGCGCTGGCGCAGGAACTCGCGGTAGCTCGCGGGTTCGGCGTGGCCGAGCAGATGCGACGAGATCGCCTGCAGGATCGGCGAGCGCGAGTCGCGCGACGGCGACTGCGACGTGGGGAGGTAGATGCGTCCGTTGCGCTTGTCGGTGACGGACCGGGTCGAGTGCGGCAGGTCGCCGACGTAGTGCAGCGAGAAGCCGAGGTGCGAGGCCATGTCGGCGACGAGCTGGTTCGAGAGCGGGCCGCCGGCGTGGCCGACGGCTTCGAGCAGCTGGGATGCCTCGCGCTCGAGCTCTTCGTAGTAGTTGTCGCGGGCGCGCATCTCGGCGCGGAGCTGGGCGTTCGCGCGGCGCGCCTCCTCGGGCGTCGCGGCGCGTTCGCGGTGCAGGCGGGTGATCTCGTCGTGCAGGGCGAGGATCGTCTGCAGCGTCGCGTCGCTCATCGACTTCGCCACCCGGAACGGCTCGAGCCCGAGGGTGTCGAACACCGGGCCGCGCATCGCGCGTTCGACGGCGATCTCGAGCGCGGCGCGCTCGGACGGGGCGTCGGGGCGCAGCAATTCGTCGGCGGTGGTGCCGAGCGCGAGCGCGATGGTGCGCAGCATCGACAGCCGCGGTTCGCGTTTGCCGTTCTCGATCGCGCTCACCTGCGAGGGGGCGCGGTCGATCGCCGCGGCCAGGGCGCCGAGCGTCATGCCCCGGGCGAGACGGCGGTCGCGGATGCGCCGGCCCAGCGTGAGGGCGTCGACCTCGCTCTCGTCGCGCTCGAGCACCGGCTCGGCGAGGGCTGCGGCGAGTGCCGCGGCCGGCGAGCCGTGACCGGCTGAGGTGGGGCGATCGGCGATGACCATGCCTCATGGTCACACGCGGAGAACAGCACTGCAAACAGAACAATCAGGGAAGTTCACGCGGATGCTGCGCCCTGCTCCGAGCAACAGGGCGCTCGCGTGGCATCCGACTGTGAAGAATCGTCCTGATTCTGCGCCGGTCCGGCCTCCCTCCAGCTCCTCGCCGCCCGGGCGCGACGACTCGTGAGCCTCGGATCCTCGCCCCGGACCGGTCTGCGGCGATACGCTCCCCCCAGACCTCGTCGACCGCGGTCATGGCTCAGGGGGAGAGCTCGCATGGAAATCGTGCTCGTGGTGTTGCAGGCCGTCGTCGTCATCGGGGCGATCGTGCTCGGTGTCCGCGTCGGGGGAGTCGGTCTGGGGCTCTGGGGTGTGGTCGGCACCCTGATCCTCGTCTTCGTGTTCCGGCTGCCGCCGGGCAGCCCGCCCGTCGACGCGTTCTTCATCATCATCGCAGTGATCACGGCCTCGGCCGCCATGCAGGCCGCCGGCGGCATCGACTACCTCGTGTCGATCGCGTCGAAGGTCATCCAGGCGAACCCGAAGCGGCTCACCTACGTCGCCCCGCTCGTCGCGTTCGTGTTCACGCTGCTGTCGGGCACGTCGAACATCTTCTTCGCCCTCATCCCCGTGATCTACGAGACGGCGTACCGCAACGGCCAGCGGCCCGAGCGCGCGCTCGCCGCGTCGACCGTCACGAGCGCCCTCGGCATCACCTCGAGCCCGGTGTCGGCGGCGATGGCGGCCTACCTCGTGCTCATGGACGGGTCGGGGTTCGCGCTGCCGCGGATCCTCGCGATCACCATCCCCGCGGCGATCGTCGCCTGCCTCGTCACGTCGTTCGTGCAGCAGCGCATCGGCAAGGAGCTGCTCGACGACCCCGTGTTCCTCGAGCGGGTCAGGCAAGGCCGGGTCGAGATCCCGGCCGCGCTCGCCGAGCAGGCTGCGGCGCGAGGGCTCATTGCGGGCGGGGGCACGGCGGGCGGGCTCGCAGCGGACGGGCGCACGGCGGACGGTGCGGATGCCTCCGGCGCGGCCGCCTCCGGGTCGACGCGGACGGGCAAGCGCGGCAGCGACGCGGCACCCGCTTCGACGAAGCACATCGAGCACGCGGTGCCGCCCGGCGGCGCGACCGCCGCATGGATCTTCCTCACCGGCACGTTCCTCGTCGTCCTGCTCGGGCTCTTCCCGGGCCTGCGGCCGGCGTTCCCGACGGGCGAGGACGGCGCGCTCGAACCGCTCGGCATGTCGCCCGTAATCGAGATGATCATGTTCAGCGTGGCGCTCGCGATCATCCTCGTGCGCAAGGTGAAGCCGGCGGCGATCGTCGAGCAGTCGCTGCTGAAAGCCGGCTTCGTCGCGGCGATCGCGCTCTTCGGCATCGCGTGGATGGCCGACACCTTCATCGGCGCCAACCAGGAGACCATCATCGACCCGCTCGGCGACCTGATCGATGCGGTGCCGATCCTGCTCGCGGTCGCCCTGTTCCTCGTGGCCGGCCTCACGACCAGCCAGTCGGCCACGACGAACACGCTCGTGCCGATCGCGCTCGCCGCCGGGCTCGCGCCCGGCGTCATCACCGCGATGTGGCCCTCGCTCGTCGGCGTCTGGCTGTTCCCCGCGAACGGGTCGCAGATCGCCGCCGTCGAGACGGACCTCACCGGCTCCACGAAGCTCACCCAGGTGCCGGTGTGGCACTCGTTCACGATCCCGATGCTGGTGTCGTGGGTGACCGTGGTGGTCGTGGGCCTGCTCGTCCAGCTCGTCGTCTGAGCGGCGCGGACCCGTCGCATCCGGGCACGATGGCCCGTCGCATCCGATCAGGAAGTCAGGAAGAAGGAAGCCGAAATGACCGACACCTCCGACCTCGCCGCGCGGGCGGCCGCGCTCATGCCCGAGGTGGTCGAGCGCCTCGAGGCGCTCGTGCGCATCCCGTCGGTCGCGTTCCCGGGGTTCGACCCCGCGCCCGTGCACGAGATGGGGCAGGCCGTCGTCGACCTGTTCACCGCGGCCGGAGCGACCGACGTCGCGCTGCTCGACGTGCCCGACGGCTACCCGTGCGTCTACGCCGACCTGCCCGGGCCCGAGGGGTCGCCGACCGTGCTGCTCTACGCGCACTACGACGTGCAGCCCGCGCCGAAGGAGCAGGGCTGGACGAGCGAGCCGTTCGAACCCGTCACCAAGGACGACGGGCGCATCTACGGTCGCGGCGCGGCCGACGACAAGTCGGGCCTCGTCATGCACTACGGCACGCTGAAGCTGCTCGGACCCGACCGACCCTGCCGCATCAAACTGCTCGTGGAGGGCGAGGAGGAGACGATCTCGCACCTCGAGGCGTTCGTCGAGGCCAACCCCGAGCGGTTCGCCGCCGACGCGTACGTGATCGGCGACATCGGCCCGCAAGAGGTCGGCAAGCCGGGCCTCACGACCGCGCTGCGCGGCGACGTCGCGTGCACGGTCACGGTGCGCACGCTCGCGAACCCCGTGCACTCGGGGCTGTTCGGCGGTGCGGCGCCCGACGCGCTCACCGCCATGATCCGCATCCTCGACACCCTGCACGACGAGCACGGCGACACCGTGTTCCCCGGCGTCGACGGGGTCGGGGCGGCGTGGCCCGGCGCCGAGATGGACGAGCAGGTCTACCGCGACGGGTCGGCCATCCTGCCCGGCGTCGAATTCCTCGGCACGGGCTCGCTCAGCGACCGGCTGTGGGCCAAACCCAGCGTGACCGTGCTCGGCATGGACGTGCCGAACACGCAGGAGGCCTCGAACGTGCTGCTGCCGCAGGTCACCGCGAAGCTGTCGATGCGCATCGTGCCGGGCAGCGACGGCGAGGGCCAGCTCGAGGCGCTGATGACCCACCTGCGCTCGCAGCGGCCGTGGAACGTCGAAGTCGAGGTCGAACGGGTGAAGGTCGGGCACGCGTTCGCGGTCGACGAGTCGCACCCCGCGATCGTCGCCGCCGAGCGGGCGCTCGAAGAGGCGTACGGTGCGGCCGTCGAGCTGATCGGCAGCGGCGCGTCCATCCCGCTCGTCGCCTCGCTGCAGAAGGTGTCGCCGGATGCCGCGATCATCCTCTGGGGAGCCGAGGACACGGCGAAGGCGCGCATCCACGCGTCCGACGAATCGGTCGACCCGGCCGAGATCGAGCGCATGATCGTCGCGCAGGCCCTGTTCATCGAGAAGTTCGCCGAGCACTGAGCGCTGCCCGCGGCAGCGAGCGACCCCGGAACCCGGGGAACGGAGACGGGTCAGGCGAACCCGAAGAGCGGCGGGAAGACGACGACCACGACCGCGGCCCAGCCCGGGTACACCGGAATGTACGCCGTCTGCCAGCGCTCGAGCACGGCGAACGGCCGGCGGCCGCGCACGAACTCGAACTGCAGCCACGCCGCCCACGCCAGGTTCGCGAGCAGGATGAGGTTCAGCCCGAGCGACGCCGTCTTGTTCGCGCTGAACCCGAACTCGCCGGTGCGGGCGAGCATGGCCGCGAGCACGATCGCGTCGATCACCACCGCGGCGACGAGCATCACGAGCTGCAGACGCTCGAACCATCCGGCCGGTTGCAGCGGGTCGCGCGCCGAGTACGAGTACACGAGCAGGGCGAGCACCACCACGAGCACGAAGTCGAACGCGATGAGCAGGTCGCGGCTGCCGTCGACGAGATTCCACTGCACGGCGGCCGCCACGATGAGCGCGAGCATCATGAGCGTGAACAGCGGCGTGAACACCTTGGTGAGCACGGGCGCGATGTTCTCGATCACCCGCTGCTTCGCCTCGACGAGCCAGGCCGCGACGAGCACGGCGCCGGCCGCACCGCAGGGCAGCACCCATTCGCCGAAGAAGCGCGTGACATCGACGTCGATCGAGGCGAACACCGTGATCGTGAGGCCCGACAGCACGCCGCCGCCGAGCGCGATGAGCACGTAGTACACGAACCATTCGCCGCTGAACCGTACGAAGTCCATGCGGGCCCGCCCGGTGCGCCAGTCGCCGCCGGTGTACGCGAGGCCGACCGCGAGCCACAGCACCACGACCGCGTGTACCGCGGCGAGCAGTTCGGTCGCCGCGAGCGCGCCGCCGAGCGCCTCGACGCCCGACCGGTCGGCGAACGGATACAGGTTGAGCAGCAGCGCGACCGCGACGAACGCACCGGCGACCACGGCGCCGGCTGCGAGGGCGAGGCTGCGCCGCCAGGCGAAGTAGGCGGCCAGGAACGGCAGCACGAGCAGCGCCGTGTTGCGCACGAAGAACCCGGGATCCTGCGCGAGGTCGACGCCGAACCACCCGGGAGCTTTGACCGCGAGCCCGGCACCCACGCCGAGCGCGAGTGCGACCCACAGGGAGCGCGCCCGGCGGGTTCGACGGCCGGATGCCTCGCCGCCGACGTCGGCGGCGCGGCCCGGGTCGCCCGCGGCATCCGAACCCTCGGCTACGTCCCAGCCGTCCGTTCCGTCAGACAGCACGAGTTGCTTCCACAACCGCTGCGAATGCTCGCGGGCGTACTCGCGGGAGAGGTCGTCGACTGCGCCGAGGCGCTTGACGCCGACCAGGAAGGCCTCGTCGTCGGCGAGCCCGGCCTCGCGCAGGGCGTCGATGC
This sequence comes from Agromyces larvae, assembly GCF_022811705.1. Lineage (NCBI taxonomy): Bacteria > Bacillati > Actinomycetota > Actinomycetes > Micrococcales > Microbacteriaceae > Agromyces > Agromyces larvae. Next base: position 3,675,020 of record NZ_CP094528.1, read on the forward strand.
GGTCGCGCAGGTGGCTCTCGAGCTCGTCGACGTCGGCGGCGCTCAGGGCATCGCGTCGGGACATCCAGTCGCGCCAGGCGGCGACGAGGTCGTCGAGTTCGCGCCGCTCATCGGTCGACATGCTCAGGCTCCGCCCAGTGCGAAGCGCTCACCCGGGCCGCCCGGCCGGCCGTCCCAGACCTTGCCGAGCACCCCGTCGACGACCGCCCACTGCCGTCGCTGATCGGCGAGGGCCGCGGCGCCCTGGGCGCTCAGGCGATAGTGCTTGCGCGGGCGGCCGGCGTCGGACTGCTTCCACTCGCTCTCGACGTGGCCGAGCCGCTCGAGGCGGTGCAGCAGCGGGTAGAGCATGCCGTCGCTCCACTGCAGCTCGCCGTCGGAGAGTTCGGCGATCCGCTGCAGGATCGCGTAGCCGTACGAGTCGCCCTCGGCCAGGATGCCGAGAACGACCGGGGTGGCGGCGGCCGCCACCAGGTCTTTGCCGATGCGCATGCGCTGCCTCCGGATGCGACGTGACGGATGCCTCGTGGTGCTAGATACCCCGCAGTGCGAGGTACATAGAGCTGCAAGGTATCACGTCGGCCGGCCGGCGTCGAGGGGGCGCCGGGCATCCGGCCGGGATGCGGCGACGCGCGGCGGCCTCGGCTCAGGCCGGCGGCGTCGGCGTGGGAGGCGTGGGGTACGACGCCGGCGTCCCGGCACCGGGCTGCGGCGGCTGAGGCTGATACCCGGGCTGCTGCGGCTGAGCGGCGAGCTGCTCCGGCTGCGCGGCGGGCTGCGGCGGCTGCGGGGCGAGCTGCTCCGGCTGCGCGGCGGGCTGCGGCGGCTGCGGTGCGGGCTGCGGCTGTGCCTGCGGCTGGGCGTACGGGGGATACCCGGGCTGCGGCTGAGGCTGCGGTGCCTGCGCCTGCGCGTACGGCGGATACGCGGGCGGCTGCGGCGCGGCCGCGTGGTGCTGCGGCTGCGCGTACGGGGGATACGCCGGCTGCTGCGGCTGGTACGCCGGCTGCGCCTGCGGCGTCGTCGGCTGGTATGCCGGCTGCGCCTGCGGCACGGTCGGCGCCTGCGGCAGGGCCGCCGGCTGCGCCTGGTACCCGAACGGCTGCGGGGAGGCCGGCTGCGGGTACGCCTGCCCGGGGTGACCCGGGAACGCGGCTGCGCCCGCGGGCTGCAGGCCGCGCCACGGCGCCCCGCCGAATCCGATGAGCACCATCCACACGAAGGGCAGGGACACGTACAGCACCGTGTGGCCCACGCCCTTGCCGAAGCCCTCGTTGATCTTGTGCACGGCGATGATGAGGAACACCGCGCTGACGACGTTCGCCACGGGCACGAACGACAGCAGCGCGAGCCAACCGCGCTGGCCGCCGGTCTCGAGGAGCTTCCAGGTGCCGTAGACCGGCACCCAGGCGGGCCAGCCCGGCTGACCCGTGGCACGGAAGACCTTCGACAGCAGCACGCCCGTGGCGACGTAGGTCGCCACGAGCACGAAGCCGACGAATGCCCAGACGAAGACGAAGATGCCCATGCTGACGGCGAACGCGTCAACGGCTGCGATGTGTGTCATGACGGTGCCTTCGATCAGATCAGCGAGAGGACGAGGTAGGTCGCGACATCGCCCGAGAGCGTCGCGTCGAGTGCCTCGGTCGTCGGGCATTCGACGTAGATCATCACGCCCTCGCCGGCGGGCGAGAACGTGCGCGCGAGCACGGCGATCTGCGTGGCATCCGTGGTGAAGTACTCGATGACCGCCTCGGCGGAGCCGATCGGCTCGCCGAGCAGATCGGCGTGCGTGATGGTCGACGTGTACGAGTTCGGGTCGGGTTCGGTTCCGAACATCCACTCGATGAACGCGTGGCTGGCAGCCTGGTCGCCGAGCGAGAGGTCGATCTCGTCGGGAATCGACCCGTTGTCGTACGAGACCGCGCACCCGGTCGACGCGTTCGTGTACCCGAGGTAGCCGATCTCGGTCTCGGTGGTCGCCGTCCAGGCGTCCTGGCCGGTGAGCGAGTCGTTCACGCTCGCGTAGACGCCCGCGGGCACCTCGATGTCGAACGGCAGATCGGCCGGCAGATCGGCCCCGGCGCCGAACGAGAGCCCGGTGTCGGCATCGGTGTAGGTGTCGGTGTCGTCGGTGACGACGCTCTCCTCGATGCTCTCGCGCACCTCGCTCTGCGCCGCCGCGATCGAGGCGATGGTGCCGAACACCGCAGCCACGTAGACCGGGATGAAGAGCACCGGCAGCGCCGTGACCGCGATCGCGAGGGTCATCGCCCAGCCGAAGCCGGGCTTGCGCGGCGGCTGGGCGGGGTACGGCTGCGGTGGCGTGGGCAGGCCGATCGGCGGCGGGGCAGCGGTCACTGCGGCTCCTCGAGGGGGGTTGGGGGCGACGGCCGAACCGGGCCGTCGACCGATGCTATGCGATGGCGGGGCTCCGTGTGCGACGGCGTCGCGCAGCTGTGCACAACTCACCCGGCGCGACCCGTGACGGTCGGCTACCGTCGATCGGGTGCAGACCTTCGCCGCCGCCGACGGCGCCCGGATCGCCTACCACGTCATCGGCGCGCCCCGCGCCGATGACCGCGCCGACCGCGCCGCCGACCGCGCCGCCGACCGCGCCGCCGACCGCGCCGACGACCGCGCCGACCGCGCCGACGACCGCGCCGGGCCCGCCATCCTCGTGCCGGGCGGGCCCTGCCGCGGCGTCGACTACCTCGAGCTGCTCGCCGACGCGGCATCCGAGCGCCCGATCGCGGTGCTGCACCCGCGCGGCACCCCGACGACCGGCGGGCGCTCGCGCGGCTGGTGGGCCGATGCCGACGACCTCGTCGCGCTCGCCGACCACCTCGGACTGGACGGCGTCGACGTGATCGCGCACTCGGCCGGCACCCGGCTCGCGCTCGCCGCGCTGGCGCGGCGGCCCGAGCGCGTCCGCAGCCTCGCGCTGGTGACCCCGCCCGCGGCCTGGCTGACGGGCGCCGGGTACGACGGCGATGCGCTGGTGCGGGCGCGTCGCGACCCGCTGGTGGATGCCGCGTTCGCCTCGATCGCGGGCGACGGGCCGCGTGATCAGGCGGAGTTCGACCGCGTCCGGGCGATCGAGGGGCCCGCGGGCTACGCACGATGGACCGAGCGCGAGCGTGCGCACGCGGCGGTCGGAGCCTGGAGCCTCGCCTCGATCGAGGCGTACTTCACCGGCATTCCGGATGACGCGGCCGCCCGCATCCTCGCGGCGCCCCGCCGCCCGACCCTCGTGATCGCCGGAGACGGGGACATCCTGGTCGGCGTCGGCCCGGTACGGGCGTACGCGGACGCGCTCGGCGCCGACCTGCGGATGCTGGCCGACTGCGGACACTACCCGTGGGTCGAGCAGCCTGAGGCGTTCCGCGCGGCGCTCGACGGATGGCCGGCATCCGGGTCGAGCCGGTCGGCGCGATCAGGAGCATCGAGTCGAACCGGGCAGCACGCCGGGCGGTGAGCCGGGCGCGCGCCGACGCGCGGCGGGGCCGGTCGTCGCGTGACGACCGGCCCCGCCGATGCGGTTCGGCGCTCAGTACCCGAACGCGTGGTCGCCCGGCTCGAGCGTCGCCCCGGTCTCGATGCTCGGCGCTCCCCGGCCGTGCACGGCGGCAGGGCACCGGGCCCGAGCCCGCTGAGAGCGGGTTCCTTCCGCGGCGCAGAAGAACCGCGGAAGTTCACCCCCCGAATCGTCGGTCGCACCCCCGGCACGCCCCGCACAGTGGAGGACACAGGCCACCGGATGCCACACCGCACGCCGCCCGCAACGGCCGGCCGAGGCACGAGGCATCCGATCACCACCGAAGGAGCACGACGATGAGCACCCAGCAGCCCAGCCAGCCCCGACCCGGCGACCAGACCCAGACCGCTGCCGAACTGCAGCTCGAGTGGGACGCGAACCCGCGCTGGGAGGGCGTCAAGCGCGACTACACCGCCGAGGACGTCATCGCCCTGCGCGGCCCGGTGCGAGAGGAGCGCACGCTCGCCCGCCGCGGCGCCGAGAAGCTGTGGGAGGACATCCAGCGCAACACCGGCACCGCGTTCGCCCCGCAGGACGACCCGCAGTGGTCGGCCGCGCTCGGCGCGCTCACCGGCAACCAGGCCGTGCAGCAGGTGCGTGCGGGCCTGAAGGCGATCTACCTGAGCGGGTGGCAGGTCGCCGCCGACGCGAACCTCAGCGGCCAGACCTACCCCGACCAGTCGCTGTACCCCGCGAACTCGGTCCCGGCCGTCGTGCGCCGCATCAACAACGCGCTGCTGCGCGCCGGGCAGATCGAGGTCTCGCTCCCGGAGCCCGGCGACGGGGGTGACGGCTCCCTTCGACAGGCTCAGGGAGCTCCGAAGGACTGGATGGCCCCCATCGTCGCCGACGCCGAGGCCGGCTTCGGCGGCCCGCTGAACGCGTACGAGCTCATGCACCAGATGATCGAGGCGGGCGCCGCCGGCGTGCACTGGGAGGACCAGCTCGCCAGCGAGAAGAAGTGCGGCCACATGGGCGGCAAGGTGCTGATCCCGACGTCGCAGCACATCCGCACGATCAACGCGGCGCGCCTGGCGGCCGACGTGGCCGGCGTGCCATCCGTCATCATCGCCCGTACCGACGCGCTCGCCGCGACGCTGCTGACCAGCGATCACGACGAGCGCGACCGCCCCTTCGTGACCGGCGAGCGCACCGCCGAGGGCTTCTATGAGGTGCAGAACGGCATCGAGCCGGTCATCGCCCGCGGCCTGGCCTACGCCGAGTACGCCGACCTGCTCTGGGTCGAGTCGGCCGAGCCCGACCTCGACCTGGCCCGCCGGTTCGCCGAGGCGGTGCACGCGAAGTTCCCGGGCAAGCGCCTGAGCTACAACTGCTCGCCGTCGTTCAACTGGAAGCGCCACCTCGACGACGACCAGATCGCGAAGTTCCAGCGCGAGCTCGCGAGCATGGGCTACGCGTTCCAGTTCATCACGCTCGCGGGCTTCCACGCCCTCAACCACTCCATGTTCACGCTCGCGAAGGACTACAGCGAGCGGCACATGAGCGCATACGTCGAGCTCCAGGAGGCGGAATTCGCCTCGGAGGCATCCGGCTACACCGCCACGCGCCACCAGCGCGAGGTCGGCACCGGCTACTTCGACCAGATCGCCACGGCGCTGAACCCCACCAGCGCGACGCTCGCCCTCGTCGGATCGACCGAGGAAGACCAGTTCACCCACTGACCCACCGACCCGCCCGCCCGCGATGTACGCAATTCAGGTTCGCGCACGGCGTGTCGCGCTTCCGGCACCCGGAAACCGCCGCGACACGCCTCCCGACCTGAATTGCGTACCGGGGGCGGCGGGATGCAAGGAGACGAGACCATGAATTCGCTCATCATCGAACGAACGGATGCTCCGCCGCAGGCGGCGCCGCGCAGCTCGCGTACGGGCGCGCCGACCACCGGCAGCTTCGCGACCGTCGCGCCGAGGATCGAGGTCACCGGCGCCGCCGGCGAGCGGTACGACGAGATCCTCACGCCCGGCGCACTGGAGTTCCTCGCCGAACTCCACGACCGGTTCGCCCACACCCGGCACGACCTGCTCGCCGCGCGCCTGCAGAACCGGGTGGACGCCGCGAACGGCCGCGACCCGAAGTTCCTCCCCGAGACCGAGCAGATCCGCCGCGACCCGTCGTGGCGCGTCGCCGGCGCGGCCCCGGGCCTCGAGGACCGCCGCGTCGAGATCACCGGCCCCACCGACCGCAAGATGGCCATCAACGCGCTGAACAGCGACGCGAAGGTCTGGCTCGCCGACCAGGAGGATGCCACGAGCCCCACCTGGCGGAACGTGATCGAAGGGCAGCTCAGCCTGTTCGACGCGCTGCGCGGCGACCTCGAGTACACGAGTCCCGAGGGCAAGCAGTACCGCGTGGCCCGCGACATCCGCGAAACGCCCACGATCGTCATGCGTCCGCGGGGCTGGCACCTCACCGAGAAGCACATCCGCTTCCACGACCGCGCCGGCCGCGACATGCAGGCGTCGGGGTCGCTGGTCGACTTCGGGCTGTACTTCTTCCACAACGCGGCGAAGCTCATCGAGCTCGGTCGCGGCCCGTACTTCTACCTGCCGAAGCTCGAGTCGCACCGCGAGGCGAAGCTGTGGAACGACATCTTCGTCTACGCGCAGGACCGGCTCGGCATCCCGCAGGGCACGATCCGCGCGACGGTGCTCATCGAGACGATCCAGGCCGCGTTCGAGATGGAGGAGATCCTCTACGAGCTGCGCGATCACTGCGCGGGCCTGAACGCCGGCCGCTGGGACTACATCTTCTCGATCGTGAAGACGTTCCGCTGCCGGGGCCGCCGTTGGACGCTGCCCGACCGGCGGCAGATCACGATGACGGTGCCCTTCATGCGCGCTTACACCGAGCTCCTGGTGCAGACCTGCCACAAGCGGGGCGCGCACGCGATCGGCGGCATGAGCGCGTTCATCCCGAATCGCCGCGACCCCGAGGTCACCGAGCGCGCCCTGCAGGCCGTCTCGGCCGACAAGCGCCGCGAGGCATCCGACGGGTTCGACGGCACGTGGGTCGCGCACCCCGACCTCATCCCGACCGCGCGGGCGGAGTTCGACGCCGTGCTCGGCGACCGGCCCAACCAGGTCGACCGCCTGCGCGACGACGTCGCGGTGACCGCGGCGGACCTGCTCGACATCCCGTCGGCGGGCGGCCAGGTCACCGAGGCGGGCGTGATCGACAACATCTCGATCGCGATCCGCTACCTCGAGTCGTGGCTGCGCGGCGTGGGGGCCGCCGCCATCGACAACCTGATGGAGGATGCCGCGACCGCCGAGATCTCGCGCTCGCAGATCTGGCAGTGGCTGCACGAGAACACGGTCACGGCCGAGGGCACCCGCATCGACCAGACGTTCATCGTCGCCGCCATGGGCGACGCGGTGCGCGGCCTGCCGCGGTTCGAGGGCGACCGGTTCGACGACGCGATCCAGGTGTTCCGCTCGGTCGCGCTGGAGCCCGAGTTCCCGACGTTCCTCACGCTGGGCGCGTACGCCAGATTCCTCTGACACCGTTCGAGACCAGACGGATGCTTCGCACGGGACGCTCCCGGCGAGGCATCCGTCTGCGTTCGCGAGCGATGCCGGGCGCTGTGACAGAATCCTGTGGTGACCGATCCTGCGGCTGTGACGTCTGTGCTGGTGCTCGTGTCCGGCATCGGGGCGGTCGCGATCGGCCTGTACCTCTGGACGGGACTCGCGCTCTCGCGGCTCTTCGCGCGCACCGGGGGCGAGCCGTGGAAGGCCTGGGTTCCGTTCGTGAACGAGGCCGAGGTGTTCGTGCGCGGCGGTCGGCCGGCGCACTCGCTCGTGTACTGCTTCATTCCACTGGTCGCGGTGTACGGACTCGTGGTGCGCGTGGCCGCGGTGCATCGCATCAACGCACGGTACGGGCGCGGCAGCGGCGCGACGGTGCTCGGCATCCTGCTGCCGCCGGTGTGGATGTCGGTGCTCGCCTGGGGGCCGGAACCGGCGCCCGAACCGCAGGTGGAGCGGTCGGAGGAACTCGACGACGCGATCGATCCGAGGGTGGCGTTCGCGCCGAGGGATGCGTCGGGCTACGCGATCCCGGCCGCGGAGGTGCCGGTGGTGGTCTCGCCGGTGGCGGCGGCGCCCGCGGTGGCGGCGGCGCCGGCAGCTCCGGCGGCGCCCGTGGCGGTGGCACCGGTGGCGGCGGCGGCCGTGGCGGTGCCGGCGACTCCGGCGACTCCGGCGGCGCCCGTGGCGGTGCCGGCGACTCCGGCGGCACCCGTGGCGGCCGTGGCCGCTCCTGCCGCACCCGTGGCGGCGAAGCAGGCCAAGTGGCGCGTCGAGCTCGCCGACGGAACGGCGATCGAGCTGACCAGCCCGCTGGCGGTCATCGGGCGCAATCCCGATTCTTCGACCCCCGGTGAGCAGCGCATCGCGCTGCCCGACGTCGGCCGCACGCTCTCGAAGACCCATGCCCGACTCAGCTACGACGACGGAGCGTGGCGGCTCACCGACCTGAACTCGACGAACGGTTCGAGGGTGCTCGACCGGGCCGGCGTCGCGACCCCGTTGCGCCCCGGAGAACCGGTCGTCGTCGGGGTCGGGTTCATCGTCGGCGAAGTCGGCGTGCGCCTCGCGTACGAACTCATCTGAAGCGATCGCGCGCGCTGATCAACGTGCTGCGTCGGTCTGACGGTCGAGCAGCCCGCCGCGCAGGGTGGCGAGGGTCGGGCCGGCGTGTGTTCGACGCCGGCGCAGCACCAGCAGCGCCCCGAGCGTGCCGAGCACGCCGGCCGCGATGACGCCGGTGATCAGCAGGGTTTCGCGGGTCGCGCCGAACGGCGTCGGGCCGTGCTCGGCGTCCACGGTGACCGGTGCGGGACGGAGGGGATCGGCTCCGACACCCGTGACCGGGTGGGTCGGCCCGCGGGTGTCGGATGCGGGAATCATCGTGAGCGCGTCGTACGGCTGCACGAGCCCCCAGCCGAGCTCGTCGGTGCGCTGGTCGGGGTCGCTGCGGGTCGCACTCGCGAGCAGCCGGTACTTCCACCCGTCGGGTCCCTCGGCGGGGTGCGCTCCGGCGACGAGTGCTGCGGCTCCGCTCGCGTAGGCGGTGGCGAAGCTCGATGACGGCGTATCGGTCGCGTACAGGCAGTCGCCGGCGCCGGTCGCGGTGGTGAGCACATCCTGGCCGGGAGCCGCGAGTTCGACGTGCGGGCCATGAACGGACGCCTCGGTCGGCTGACCAAGGGCATCGCTCGCGGCGACCGCGAGTGCGCCGGGGTAGGCGGCCGGATACCGCGGTCCGTCGGCGTCCGAGGCGGAGGTGGTGCGGTTGCCGGCGCTGGCGACCACGAGGCTGCCGTTCGCGTGTGCGTACTCGACAGCGTCGCGCAGCACGTCGGAGTCGGGCACGTCGCTCAGCGAGACGTTCACGATGTCGGCGCCGCGGTCGCTGGCGAACCGGATACCGGCCGCGAGCCGCTCGGCGCTGGGGCCGAAACCTGCCTCGATCGACGCGTCGTCGCGGCCGCGGAACACCCGCACCGAGAGCAGGCCGGCCTCGGGGGCGAGTCCGCGAACGCCTGATCCGGTCACCTCGGCGGCGGCGATGATGCCCGCGATCGCGGTGCCGTGGCCGTCGAGGTCGGTGAGCCCGTCGCTGCGCTCGCCGTCGCCGACGAGGTCGATGCCCCCGACCACCCGAGAGGCGAGGTGGGCGTTGCCGGCGTCGATGCCGGAGTCGACGACCGCGACGAGCACGTCGGCGCCGGTCGCCCGGCTCCAGGCGAGTTCGGTCTGCAGCATCGCCAGGGCCGGAGGCGTCTGCGGGGTGTACTGCACGTTGCCGGGCTCGCATGCCTCGGCCGCGGATGCGGGCGACGGTGCGAGCAGCGGGGTCGTGAGGGCGGCGCCGCACAGGAGCGCGCCGAGCAGTGCGCCGCCGCGAACGCGTCGATGCGTCATCCGCCGCTCGCTGACGCGGGCTCGGCCGTGTGCGCTGCCGCCTCGGGAGTGAGGGCCGGGCCGGTGGGGAACCAGTCGATCCAGGCATTCGTCACGGCCGTGACATCGTCGTCGTCGTATCCGAGCCGGTGGAGCACGTCGGGGTCGGCGCCCGGAACCGGGAACGCCGTGCCGGTCTCGTCGATGACGAAGACCGTCTCGGCGCGGGCCGAACCCGATCCGCCCGCCGCGACGACGGCGCCTGCACCGCGCTGCATCGCCACTCCGCCGGCGGCGCCGACCTCGGGCAGTTCGCGCTTCGCGAGGCCGATCCGGGTCGTGGGCGCCTCGCCCGAGGTGTCGAGCACCGCGCAGGGGCTGTCCCCGGTCGTGAATTCGGTGAGCACATCGCGGGGCCAGTCGGCGCCGCCGGCCGGGGTGGTCGCGGTGGTGAGCGTGGCGAGTTCGCCGGGCCCGACCTCGCGGGCCGCGCCGAATTCGGCTCCGGTGCCGAGCAGGTAGAGCTGATAGGCGAGCGGGCTGAGCGGCGCGAGTTCGCCCTCGGCCGTGACGAGGTAGCGATCGTCGTCTGGGCTGCCGGTCGGATGCACCGCCTCGCCGACCCGGAGGGCGGTGCCGGGCACCTCGGTGCCGGCTCCCGCGACGACGATGGGTTCGAGCGGATCGCCCTCGGCGAAGAGCTCGAGCCAGCGGCCCTCGACGTCGCGCGGGGCGAGCGAGCCGAGGCCTGCCGCACGCAGCACGGCGCTCGTCTGCGCCCCCGCGACGACATGGCGCCGGGCGCCGGCGACGATGAAGACCTGTTCGTCGAGGGCGACCGTGATTCCGTGTTCGGGCGTAGCGGCCGCCACCGGCAGCGACGAGAGCGCCATCACGGAGGATCCGTCCTCTGCCAGGCACGCCGCCCAGGCATCGTCGACGAGTGCGGCCCGTGCGGGCAGTTCGTCGGGGGCTCCGACGATGCCGATCGAGCGGCCGACCTCGATGCCCGCGAGGGTCGCCTGATCGGTGGTGATCACCTCGAACTCGCCCGAGGGCACCAGCAACCGGGCGCTCGCCGTGTTGACGACAGGGTGCAGCACGCCGTCGATCGCGAGGTACCGCGAACCGGTGTCGCTCGCGATGATGAGGTGGCCGTGCTCCCAACCGCTCGGCAGGCCCGGGCGGATCATCCCGATGAAGACGCCGCCGAGCACGAGCATGATGCTCAGGGCGATGCCGGCGATGACGGCGACGAGCGGCTTCGCGGGCTCGAGTTCTCTGCCGCCGGGCGCGCCGCCGGTGAAGGCGGTGAGCAGCCGTCGTCGGCTGAACGTCTGCGCCTCGATGAGGTCCTTCTTCGTCGCCATGCGTCTATGCGAGCCCGGCGGTCACGATGCCGAGCGGCAGCAGCAGGGCCAGGGCGATGAGTTCGGCGGTGTCGGCCAGGCGCAGCAGTCGAAGGCGGGCTCGCGGGCTGAGCAGGGTGAGTCCGACCAGCAGCGCGGTCGTCGTGAGCAGCACGACGAGCAGCGCGATGCGCAGCTCGGGTTGGGTGAGCACCACCGTGAGCCCGGTGACCGCCAAGCCGACGGCTCCGAATGCCATGAGGGCGAGCACGCCGCTGCGCGCGTGCATCTGACGGGACTGGAACATCAACCCCGCGAACGCCAGCGCGCAGAGCAGCGCCCCGATCGCGCCGGAGGCGGCGACGAACGGGGTCGCGATGAGCAGCGCGAGGGCGAGCGCGATGCGCAGCGATGTGAGTGTGCGCGCCCCCGACTCGGCACGCCGGGTGATCTCGTCGGCGTCGATCGGCGGTTGCTCGGCGAAGATCTCGGTGTCGCTCTGCGGAGAGATCACGCGAATGCGCGTCGAGCTCATCGCGAGCCAGGGCAGGCCGTTGGAGATGCTGGCGGTGAGCGCGACCATGAGGGCCCACGGGACGAGCGGATCGCCGCCGAGCAACCCCGCCGAGAGACCCGTGAAGCCGAGTGCGCCGCCGAGCGCGATCGGCGCGTAGCGCAGCTGGGGCCGATCGGGTGCGAGGGCCAGAGCGATGCCGCCCACGAGGCAGAGTCCGAGTCCGGCGGCGGCGAGCGGCCACTCCCACGGGGTCGCGGCGGGCACGGCGATCAGCCCGGCGAGTCCCCCGAAGGCGGCAGCGGCCAGTGAGAGCGCGTGACTCGCCTCGGACTGGTCGAGACGGCCGAGCACCGCACCGGTCGTCAGCAGCACGACGGCGGCGGCGCCGGCGATGATCGCCGCGAGCATGGCGTCGGCGCCCGAGGTGACGAGCAGCAGCGCGCACAGGGCGAGGAAGGCGAGGCTGATCGCAAGCGACGTGCGCGAGCTGTCGCGCGCGGTCCAGGCCCCGTGCCGGGTGGAGGTCGCATCGATCACGGCCTCGACGATGTCGTCGTAGACCTTCGGCTCGGCCACCAGTTCACCGCGCACGAGGGTGAGCAGTTCGCCGTCGCGGACGCCCTGCGGAGCGGCCGCGCGGGAGGAGTCGAGAGCGGAGCCGTCGGCGCGGTGCAGTCGATAGCCGGTGTGCGTCAGCGTGGGGTCGAGCACGCCGGTGCTGCGGGCGAACCCCGGGATCAGCTCGACGAGGGGCACGTGAGCGGGCACGCCGACGTCGATGCGCCGATCGTCGCTCACGATCGAGATCTTGAGCACGCCGGCGGCGACGGTGTGCGGTGCCATGAGTCTCTCCTCTCGATGGCGGGCAGGTTCCATCGCATCACGCGATGGAGCGCTGCCGTCGGCGACGTGGATTCGCATTCTCCCGGGGGCATGGGGGCGATCGGAAAAGCGTGCTTCACATTACTGCAACAGACGTCGCCGATCCCCCCTAACGGGGTACGCTCTCCACCGTCCACGTTGCAACTTGGGGTGAAAAGGAGGGCGAGATGGCAGATGTGATCTCCGCCGAAGAAGGGGCGCTGCGCCGTGGTGCGCAGGCCGTGAACGAGGCCAAGGGAGCCATCGATCAGAAGGTCCGCGCCGTGCGTGCCGAGATCAGCGAGCTGAACGGCTACTGGAGCGGTGCCGCTGCGAACTCGTTCACGGGTCTGCTGAACCGTTGGGACGCCGAGACGACCAAGCTCAACGAGGTGCTGGTCACCCTCGAAGAGGCGCTGTCGGGCACCGAGCGCGACCAGGCTGCGCTCGAAGAGGAGCACCAGCAGACGATCGCGGGCCTCGGCTCGATGATGTCGGGCGCGTAGGCGCCGAGTCGAGACACGAGAGAAGGAGACGGATATGCAGGGGTTCTCAGTCAAGCCCGAGCAGGTCATCGGTCTGGGCGGCAAGATCCGCGGCGGCGCGAGGGGGATCCGTACGGATCTCGACCGCCTCGAGTCCGAGGTCGGCAAGCTCCGCTCGGCGTGGGGCGGTGAGGCGCAGGCCGCCTACGACCAGGCCCAGCTGAAGTGGAACCGTTCGCTCGAAGAACTGCAGCAGCTGCTCGAGCAGATCGCGACCAAGACCGAGCAGATGTCGGGTGGCTACACCTCGGGCGACAACCAGTCGGCGAAGCGCTTCTCGGTCTGATCAGGCTTCGAGCGATGGGGTGCGCGGCGGACCGTGGCACCCCATCGCTGTGCGGCGGCCCCCGGGCCGCCGCACTTCGGTGAGCGGTACCGCATTCGCACGTGGAGCGAGAGAACGGAGGGGCCGAAGATGGCTGAGGAGATCTCGGTCGAACCCGAGCAGGTGTTCGCGGCGTTGGGTGTCGTGTTCAACCGGCTGAGTCACCTGCCGCCGGCTGAGGCACTCACGCAGACGACGGGGGCGACGGGCGCCGACAGCGACGCGGTCGCGAAGTTCGCGCTCGCGCTGAACAGGCTCGGTGAGCAACTCAGCACCACGGTCGACGGCATCGCGAAGTCGATGATCGCCATCGGCGGGCAGATCCGCGAAGCGGTGCGCCATCAGGTCGAACTGGATGCCACGTTCTCCGACGAGGCGGACACGATCACGGCGCTCCTCGACGGGCTGGAGCGGGCGTACCCCGAGTACGCGGCCGCGGCCGCGGCAGCGGCGGCATCTGCGGCGTCCACGGCCGTCGCAGCGGCGGCGGCCGCCGCGTCTCCGGCGGGCACGTCATCGACCGCAGCATCGACGACGCCGGTGACGACGAGCTCGGGGCTCACCCTCGAGGCTCGCTGAGGTGGCATTCGTGATGCAGCGGGTGCTGCGTGGTGTGGTCGGGGGGCTGGTCGCGGGTGGGGTGGTGTTCGGTGCGGGGGTGTCGGCGTCTGGTGCGGAGTCGGTGCCGGGGGATTGGTATTTCGAGGTGTACGGGGTGCAGGAGTCGTTGGATGCCGGGTTCGACGGGTCGGGCGTGACGGTCGCGGTGATCGATCTGCAGGTCAATCCCGAGGTGCCCACGTTGCAGGGGGTGGATCTGACGGTGGCCGACCCGTTCTGCCGGGACGAGTCGGGTGCGGTGATTCCTGCGGTATCGACCGTGGTGTCGGACGCGGCGCATGGGACGAACTCGGTGTCGTTGGTCGCGGGCACGGGTGCGGGGTATCCGGGTCAGATCGGGGTGCGCGGCGCGGCGCCGGGCGCGAAGGTGCTGTTCTACAGCGGCGGACGCGACACCGCGGGCCGCCTGGGTTTCGTCGAGTGCGATGACGAATCACTCGAGCCCGCTTCATACGATGTGCTGTTCGAGCAGGCGTTGGATGACGGGGCGGACATCATCACCATCCAGGTCGGTTCCAGCCCGGTGGATTCGGCGTTGGTGGCGCGGGCGGTGCGTGAGGGCGTGATCGTGCTGCAAGGGCTTTCGAATGAACAGGTGGTCGAACGCACCGGGGCCGGGCTTGCGGGGATGAATGGTGTGGTGGGGGTGCAGGCGATCGATGCGTTCGGGAATCTGCAGAACGGTCCGGATTCCACGGACACGAGTGTGGATGTCGCGGCGCCGGGGGTGGGGTTGACGGCGCAGGGCGGCCCGGGTGAGGTGTCGTGGGAGGTGCAGACGGTGCAGTCGGGCACGTCGAACGCGACGCCGTTCACGGCTGGGGTGCTGGCGGCGGTGTGGTCGAAGTATCCCGAGGCGACGGGCAATCAGTTGCTGCAGTCGTTGGTGCGCAACACGGGCACGGAGGATCATGCGTTGTCGCGTGATGACGGGTTCGGGTACGGGATCGTGTCGTTGCGGCACATGTTGGCGGTGGATCCGACGCAGTACGACGATGTGAATCCGTTGGTCGTGGACGAGCGGACCCTCGACGAGGACGAGGCGTGGCTGGTCGAGCCGAGGTACGAGGAGATCTTCCCCGGCCAGCAGGCCGGCGACCAGCCCGCGACGGGCCGGCCCGCGGCAGGGTTGCCGGGGTGGGTCGTGCCGGTCGTGATCTCGGCGGTGCTGGGTGTGCTGCTGCTGGCCGGCGTGATCGTGCTGGTCGTGGTGCTGGCCACACGGGGTGCGGCATCGCGGCAGATCGAGAAGGGGTGACCATGGGGCAGTACGAAGACGAGCTGACACGAATCGCACAGGCGGGGGAGTGGGACGCGAGACACCTCGCGCGGCTCGACACCGCGCTCGAGTCGATCGGTCGGGCCGTGCAGAGCCTCGCCGACCTCTCGGGCACCGAGGCGTGGAGAGGCGACGCCGCCACCGCCGCGGCGGGCACGCTGAACACGTTCACCCAGGTCGTCTCACAGGTGCGCACCGGCCTCGACACGGCGAACACCGCGATCACTGCCGCGAACGAGGCGCGAAGGCGCGCGGTCGAGGCGAGCGGCGAGTTGCCCGCGGCCGAGGTGGACCCCATGTGGAAGCGCGCGGCGCAGGTCGGAGCGACGGTCGTGTTCCCGCCGCTCGGCACGCTCGCCTCGGATGTCGCGATCGGCACGATCGAGTCGTGGCTCGGCGGTCAGCGCGAAGACGCGGCGAGGGCTGCCCGCGACGAACTGGCGCGCGTGGCCGACGAACAGGCGAAGCGGCTGGACGTCGCAACGAGGCAGGCGCGGGACGGAGTCTGGAACCTACCCGCACCTACGCCGATCTCGATCCTCGAACCAGATCCGACTGACATCGACCCGGTCGATATCCCCGAGTGGAATCGCCCGCGCTCGGGCGGCGGCGGCACGAGCGGCAGCTCGTCACTCTCGGTCGACGGCTCGGTCGTCGGGGTGGCGCCGATCGGATCGATCGGCACGATCGAGACCGGGGCGCCCGGCGATTCCGGGAGCGCAGGCGGCGGCCGGATCGGCATCGATGACGGCGACGGAACGGGCGGCGACGGTGGAATCGGGGGCGACCGTGGTCCGGGCGGAGGCTCGGGGTCCAACGGCACGCTCGGTACCGGGACCGGGACCGGGTCGGGTCCGGGGCTGCTCGCCGGAGTCGGCGGGGCCGCCATCGGCGCGGCTGCACTCGCGGTCGGAGCGAAGGCCGCCGCCGGAGGCTCGTTGTTCGGCGGTGCCGGCGGTGGTGCGGGTGCCGGCGCGATCGGTCGCGGTGCGGCCGGTGCTGGTGGTGCGGGTGGTGCGGGCGGCGCGAGCGGTGTCGGGGGTGCCGGCGGCGGCCTGAACGGGCGGTCGGGCGGGCTCGAAGGGGGCGCGGCGCGCAACGCCTCGAGCACGACGGCGACGACCGGCAGCGGCGCCGCGGGTGGCCGGGGCATGAGCATGGTCGGCGGACAGCCGGGTGGCTCGACCGGCAGCGCGAAACGAGACCAGCGGGCCGGGCTCGGCGGGCCGATCGCACCGAAACTCGAAGACGACGAAGCGGCACCGCGCTCCCGCGGCGCCGGGGCGGGAGGACGCACGCAATGAGCGGAACGATCAGGGTGGACCCCGAGCTTCTGAACGAGGTCTCGGGCTTCTACCGCGGTCAGGCCCGGCAGACCCAGGACGCCGCCGCGTACGTGCGCGAGCACTGCACGCTCGACGACGCCTTCGGGCTGCTGCTCTCACTGCTCAAGTCGCCCTACGAGCGCAGTCGCGACCAGGCGTTCGACGCGTTCGATCAGATCGCCGCCGCACTCGACGGGGTGGCCGATCAGGTCGACGGCGCGCTCGACGACGCTCGCGTTCAAGAAGACGAGATGCTCGAGACCATTCGCCGGCTCGAGGCCGAACTCGATGCCCTGCGCGCCGAGTTCGACGCGCCGCAGTCGAGCGGCGCGGGCGGCACCTCAGGCGGCGGCACCGGAGGCGGCGGTGGCGGGTACAGCGGTGGCGGCTCGGGCGGCGGTGGCGGGGGCTACAGCGGCGGCGGGTCCGGTGGCTCCGCGGGCGGGTCCGCGACGGGTGGGTCGGCGCCGATCGCAACCGGCGCTGCGCCGGTCACGATCGAGATCGAGGTGAACGGCGACGACAACGTCATCACGATCGGCGACGGAAACACCGTCACCGTCGAAGCATCGCCCGATCACGCTGCAGAGGAGGCCACGGCCGGCGAGGATGCTTCGGCGACCGAGGATGCCGCGACGGCCGAGGATGCCGCGGCGACCGACGACCCCGCAGCCCCGGACGAGGCGGACGCGACGACCGACGAGCCGGCTGCCGACGACTCGGTCGAAGCGCAGGAGGCGGCCGACCGCGCCAAAGCGGAAGCGGACGCGAGACACGCCGAGCTCTACCGGCTGTTCTGGGAGGAGCAGGCGCAGCAGGACCCGCTCGGCCGCAGTGCCGAGGAGCTCGCGCTCGCCTGGGAGCAGCGCCACGGCATCGAGGGCATCGACTCCGACGACCTCGCTCCGGCGATCGGCTACGGCTCCGAGGCATCCGGTCTCGCCGCGGCGCCCGCCGGAATCGGCTCCACCCTGCCGGTGCTGCCCGAACCCGCCACCGGCCACCGCGACCCGCAGTGGCCGTTCACCCACCCCACTGGAGGCGTGCGATGACCATCACCGAGACGCAGAGCGTCACCTCGACGCTGCAGCCGCCGACGGGACGTGCGGGCGAGGGGCTCTACATCTGGCAGCTGCGCCTGCAGTGCGGCGTGATCATCGGCGGCGTCGACGCGGTGATCTCGGCGATCACCGGCTTCAGCCCGCTCGAGGAATGGGTGTTCAAACCCCTTGGCGGCGACTGGGAGGCGCTCGACCGCGGCGCTTCCGCCTGGACCAACGCCGGCAAGGCGGCCACCGCGATCGCCGCGAACGTGCAGGCCGTGCCCGGCCAGATCGGCGACGCGTGGACCGGGGCGACCGCCGACAGCTTCGACGAACTGCAGCACAAGGTCGTCGCGCTCGTCGAACCGCTGCCCGACTCGTGCGCGCAGCTCTCGGCGATGTGCACCGCCCTGGCCACGATGGCGCGGGCCATCGCCGAGTTCGTCGCCCAGATCATGCATGAGCTGCAGGACTGGGCGCTGAAGATGCTCGCGGGCACCGCGATCCCCGGCGGCCAGGTGACGCTGCCGATCTGGATCAGCGAGCTGATGGCGAAGATCGCCAGGTGGGTGCCCAAGCTCACCGGCATGATCAACCGCTTCGTGAGTTTCCTGAGCCGCATCTGGCACATCGTGAACCGCATCATCGGCGTCGTGCAGACGGTGCAGAAGGTGGTCGACAAGCTGGTCAAGGTGTACGGCATCATGCGCACCGGGGCCGACGCGTTCGCCGGAGCCACGGCATGAACGGCGACGAGCTGACGAGCAGCGAGTTCGAGTCGCTCCTCGCCGAACTGGCCGAGGCGACCGCCGAGATCGAGCGCGAGACCCGGGCGCAGCGAGACGCGTTCCGGGCGCAGCGCGACGCCGATCGCGAACGCGACGACGCCGCGGCCGCGGCGCGACGCAACGGCGAGCACGGCCGCGACTGGCAGGTGCTGCAGCAGCGCATCGATCTGTCGCGCACGACGCTCGCTGACATCGTCAACGGCGTGGATGACTCGGACGAAGCCCGGCAGGTGCGTCGCGTGATGCAGCGCGGACTGCCGGAGGCCAGGCAGCAGTTCGCCGATCTGGCCGCCGACGAGCAGCAGGCCGACGCGGTGCGCGGCATCGGCGAGGCCCAGGCCGAGCTCGCCCGCACGATCGATCGCGCACGGGCCATCTCGCTCGACTTCGCCGGAGGGCTGGGGATCCCCCGCGCATGACCGCCCCGACCGTCGAACGTCGCCGCATCACCCTGCTCGGTGAGGCGGGCGGCGTCGACCTCGTCATCCCCGTCGACGATCGGCTGGGCGACGCCCTGCAACGCGTGGGGCTGCACACGAACGTGCGCTCGGCGCGCATCGTGGACCGCCGCGGGGCGACGATCGATCCGGCCACTCCGGGCGGAGAGCTCGACGATGGCGGGCTCTACGCGGTCGTCGAGTCCGATGCCGCGCGGCCGACGCCGGCTCGCGCGCCACGCACCGCGGCGCATCGAGCCGAGCACGGTGCCCGCTGGATCCTGCTCGGAATCGCCCCCGTACTCGGCGTCGTGCTCATCGCGCTCGTCGACTCCACCTCCGCCGCGCGCGTGGCCACCGGCGCCGTGTTCGGCACGGCCGCCGTCGCCACGGCGCTCGTGTGGGCCGCGCGTGCGGGTCGGCCCGGTGCGGCGCCCCCGATCGCGATGGCCGCGCCGGTCGGGCTCGCCGCGGTCGCGGCCGCCGTGCTGGTGCCGGGCGACCTCGTCGCCGCCGTGCAGCTGCGCATCGCGATCGCGCTGCTGGCCGCGGCCGTGCTCGCACTGCTGCTGGCCGTCGGCGTCACCGCGTCGGCGCAGCGCGCGGCGTGGGGCGCCGTCGCCACGCTGCTGCTCGGCTTCGCCGCCGTCCAGGGCGTCGCGCTGCTGCTGCGGATGCCGCTCGACGCCGCCGCGATCGTCTCGCTCGGCATCGTGCCCCTCGCGCTGCGCGCCCTGCCGACCACGCTCGTGAACGTGCCCGAAGGACTGTTCATCGACTACCGCCACTTCATGAGCACCCGGTGGAGCGTGCGCGGGGCGATCCCCGACTCCCCGGCCACCATCGCCGCGAGCGAGGCGGAGCGGGTCGTGCAGGCTTCGACCGGGCGCCTCACCGCGGGCAGCCTGGTGCTCTCGCTCGTGGCGGTGGCGGCCGCGGCGCTCGGCGCGACCCGGATCGGCGCGGGCGAGCCCATGCCGACCATCGGATCCTTCGCGGTGTTCGGCTGCGCGGTGCTGGCGCTGCTGCTCACCCCGCGCCACACGACCGGCCACGCCGCGCGATGGATGCCGCGAGCCGCGGCGATCGCCGTGCTGCTCGCCGCCGTGGCAGGGTCGGGCATCGGGGCGGTCTCGGGCGGTCTCGTCGGCGTGCTCGGCGGAGTCGCGGTGTTCGCGGCCGCCGTGCTCGCCGCCATCGCGAGCCTGCCGATCGCACGCGGTGCGAGATCGCTGGCGTGGTCGCGCGTCGGCGACGTCGTCGAATGGCTCGCCGTCGCCCTCGCCCTGCCCGCCGGGCTGCTCGCCGCCGACACCGTCGAACTGCTGCGCGGAATGATGGCCGCATGACCGCGGTGACCGGAACCCGCGCCGCCGCGGCGAGCACGGGGCGACGCCTCGCGGCCTTCACCGTCGACGTCGTCGTCGTCGCGGTCGTCGGCCTCATCGTCGGGCTCGCGACCGCGAGCGCCGTGCTCGGTCAGGTGGCGGCGCTGCAGTGCGTGCTCGCGCAGTGGGGGCTCGAGGCGCGCATCGGGGCGACCGTCGGCAAACTGCTGCTGCGGTTGCGCACGACCCGCGACGATCGACCCTATTCGCCCGGCGCGGGTCGCGGATTCGTGCGCCTCTGCATCACGGGGATCGGGTTCGCGGTCGGCGTGGTCGGCGCCTGGATCGTGGTGGCGTCGGGCGTCTGGGACCCGAGCGGGCGCCGACGCAGCTGGACGGATCGAGCCGCGCAGACCGTCGTGCTCGCCGTGCCTCCGCGCCGCCGATCCGCGGTGGGCGCCGCCGGCCCGACGCACGCGATGACCGGCGCACCCGGGGTGCACCGTCCCGGGGTCGTGCACGCAGACGCAGCCCTGCACGGCTCTGTGGCGGGGCACGGCGGCCCCGCGGCGTCCGGGCGAGCCGCAGGCGTGCCGCCGCTCCCGGTGGGGGCGCCGCCGGGGATGATCGACGCCCTGCCCGCTCGGATCGACTCCGCACCTGCGGCTCCGCCGCCCGCGCCGTACTCGGCACCCGCCGTGCCGGCCGCGCCGCGCGCACCCTACGCGGCTCCGGCTCAGACGGCGGCCCCGGGCGCGGCGCGGACCGCCACCGCGCCGGCGCCGGCGCATCCGGTCGCTGCCGCCCAGCTCCCGCCTGACGCGCCCGCCGCGCCCGACGCGCCGCAGACCGGCGTCGAAGGCGGCCTGCTGCTCATCTTCGACACCGGGCAGCGCGCGCACCTGCCGTTGCCCGTGATCGCCAACCTCGGGCGCAACCCCGCGCAGAGCCAGTCCGGCGACCGCTTGCTCACGGTGCACGACCCCGAGGGCACGGTGTCGAAGACCCACCTCCGGCTCGAGCACTCGCGAGGGCAGGTCTGGGTGACCGACGGCGGCTCGACGAACGGCACCGAGATCCTCGGCGACGACGGCGCACTGCAGCGGCTCGCGCCGGGTGTGCGCACCCTGCTCGAAGACGGCGACCGGGTGCGCATCGGCAACCGCACGTTCACGCTGAGCCTGCTGCTCGCCTCCGATGGAGAGATCCGCTGATGACCGCACCACGCCTCGCCCCTCCCCGCGTGCCCTCGGGCAAGATCACGGTGCAGGCGCCCCCCGAGCTCGCCCCCGGCGACGGCGGCGGCGGCATGCTCGCGTCGCTCGTGCCGATGCTCGGCAGCGTCGGCGCGATCATCATGGTCTCGATCTCGAACGCGGGCCCGACCGGGTTCATCACCGGCGGCATGTTCCTGCTCTCGGCCCTCGGGTTCGTCGCCGTCAACGGCTGGCGGCAGCGCGCGCAACGGCAGTCGGCCGTCATCGGCGCCCGGCGCGAGTACCTCGCCTACCTGACCGAACTGCGCAAGACCGTGCGCACCGCGGCCCGGCAGCAGCGGCGCGCGGGCAACTGGCAGCTCCCCGCCCCCGAGACGCTGCCGTTCCTCGCCGAGGAGGGCACCCGCGTCTGGGAGCGCTCGGCCGGCGATCCCGATTTCCTCGCCGTGCGGGTCGGCGTCGCGGCGCAGCCGCTCTGCATCGCGCTCGAGGCCCCCGAACTGCCTCCGCTCGCGCAGCTCGACCCCGTCGCCGCCTCCGCCGCGCATCGCTTCATGCTCACCCACGAGACCCAGGCGAACCTGCCCGTCGGCGTGACCCTGCGCGACTACGCCCGCATCGAGCTCACCGGCGGCGAGCACGAGACCCGGGCACTCGCCCGGGCCATGCTGCTCGGCGCCGCCGCGATGCACGGCCCCGATCTGCTGCAGATCGTGGTGCTCGCCGCCGACGAGGCCCTGCCGCAGTGGGAGTGGGCGAAGTGGCTGCCGCACACCCACTCGGCCACCGTGACCGACGGGCTCGGCCCGGCGCGCATGATCGGCTCGTCGTTCGAGGCGCTGGAGTCGATGCTGCCGCCCGAGGTGCGCGAGCGCCCGCGCTTCGCCCGAGACGGCTCGCTGCCGAAACTGCCGCACCTGGTCGTGCTCGTCGACGGCGCCCAGGTGCCGAGCTCGAGCCTCGTGGTGTCGAGCGAGGGCACGCAGGGCGTCACGGTGCTCGAGCTGCCGAGCCGGTGGGACGAGTTCGACGATCAGCACGGCCTGCGCATCTCGTTCAGCGCGGCGGGCCCCGCCGAACTCATCACCATGCAGACCGCCGCGAGGCCGTTCACTCCCGACGTGGTCGACATCGTCACGGCCGAGGCGACCGCACGCCGCCTCACGCCTCGGTACACCGCGACCGTCGCCGGCCCCGTCGACGGCGCGTCGCTCGGCAAGCAGGCCGAACTCGTCGAACTCCTGGGGCTGCCCGACGTGCGGGACCTCGATCTGGATGCCGCGTGGACGCCCCGTCTCGACCGCAACCGCCTGCGGATCCCCATCGGTCAGGATCTGCAGGGCGCGCCGGTCATCCTCGACCTGAAGGAGGCGGCGCACCAGGGTATGGGCCCGCACGGTGTCATGATCGGCGCGACCGGTTCCGGCAAGTCCGAGGTGCTGCGCACGCTCGTGCTCGGCCTCGCGATGACCCACTCGCCCGAACAGCTCAACTTCGTGCTCGTCGACTTCAAGGGCGGTGCGACCTTCGCCGGCATGGCGGGCATGCCGCACGTGTCGGCCATCATCACGAACCTCGGCGAGGAGCTCACCCTCGTCGACCGCTTCCAGGATGCGCTGCAGGGCGAGGTCACCCGGCGTCAGGAGCTGCTGCGCGCATCGGGCAACTTCGCCAACGTCTCCGACTACGAGAAGGCCCGTCGCGGCGGTCGCAGCGACCTCGCGCCGCTGCCCGCGCTGCTCATCGTCGCCGACGAGTTCTCGGAGCTGCTCGCGGCCAAGCCCGAGTTCATCGAGAGCTTCGTCAACATCGGCCGAGTGGGTCGCTCGCTGCAGATGCACCTGCTGCTCGCGTCGCAGCGGCTCGAGGAGGGCAAGCTGCGCGGGCTCGACACCTACCTGTCGTACCGCATCGGATTGCGCACGTTCTCGGCTGCCGAGTCGCGCTCGATCCTGGGCGTGCCCGATGCGTACACGCTGCCCCAGCAGCCGGGCGTCGGATTCCTGAAGAGCGACACCGAGACCATGACCCAGTTCCGAGCGGCGTACGTCTCGGGTCCCCCTCCGCGACGACGGGCGACGGCGACCGCCGCCGGCGGCGGCGTCGAGGCATCCGTCGAACTGTTCACCGCGGCGCCCCGGCACCGCGAGGTCGTCGCCGATCCCGCGCCGGACCCGGTCTCGGCGCCCATCGAACCGGTCGAGCAGCGCAGCACCTTCGACCTCGCGGTCGAGCGGATGCGCGGACGCGGGCCCGAGGCGCACCGCGTCTGGCTGCCGCCGCTGGAGACCCCGTCGACGCTCGACCAGCTGTTCGGCGACCTCGTCGTCGATCCCGCGCTCGGCGCGGTGTCGCCGAAGTGGCGCGCTGCAGGGCCGCTCACCGTGCCGCTCGGGGTCGTCGACGTGCCGCTCGAGCAGCGCCGCGAGGGCCTGGTCGTGTCGCTCGCCGGCGCGGGCGGGCACCTCGCGATCGTCGGTGCGCCGCTCTCGGGCAAATCGACCCTGGCGCGCACGCTCGTCACCGCGCTCTCGCTCGTGCACACGCCGCAGGAGGTGCAGTTCTTCGTGCTCGATTTCGGCGGCGGCACGTTCGCGGGGCTGGCCGGGCTCCCGCACGTCGCGGGCGTCGCGAGTCGCTCCGAGCCCGACGTCGTGCGCCGCACCATCGCCGAGATCACCGGCGTGCTGAACGCTCGCGAGCGGTTCTTCCGCGAGCACGGCATCGATTCGATCGACACGTACCGGCGCCGAAGGGCCGAGGGGCTGGTCGACGACGGCTACGGCGACCTGTTCCTCGTGATCGACGGGTGGGGTGTGCTGCGCACCGACTTCGAACCGCTCGAGCAGGCGGTGCAGCAGCTCGCCGCCCGAGGGCTCACCTTCGGTGTGCACGTGGTCATCACGGCCGCACGCTGGATGGAAGTGCGGGCGAACCTCAAAGACCTCATCGGCTCGCGTATCGAGCTGCGCCTCGGCGACCCCTCAGACTCCGAGATCGACCGCAGAGCCGCTGCCAACGTCACGGTGCGCGCCGGCCGCGGACTCGCGCCCAACCGGCTGCAGATGCTCACGGCGCTGCCTCGCATCGACGGGGATGCCTCGTCGCAGACGCTCGCCGACGGGGTCGACGACCTCGTGGCGCGAGTCAACGCGGCCTGGCGGGGGCCGGCCGGCCCGAAGCTGCGCCTGCTGCCCGAGCGCATCGAGCTCGAGCGGTTGCGCGCGCTCGCCCCCGACGCGTCGGGTCGCCTCCTGCTCGGCATCGACGAGGACGCGCTCGCCCCGTATCTGCTCGACCCCCGCGAGGAGCCGCACCTCTACCTCTACGGCGATACGGGATCGGGCAAATCGTCGATGCTGCGCGCCGTCGCCCACGAGATCATGCGCCTGCACGAGCCGAAGCAGGCGAAGATCTTCGTCGTCGACTACCGGCGGTCGCTGCTCGGCGAGATCCCCGACGAGTACCTCGGCGCCTACCTCACCGGCCACGAGCTCGCGACGAGCGGAGTCGCGGAACTCGCCGACTTCTTCAAGTCGCGCATGCCCGGCGTCGACGTGACCCCCGAGCAGTTGCGCGCCCGCTCGTGGTGGACCGGTGCCGAGGGGTATCTGCTGATCGACGACTACGATCTCGTCGCGACCTCGCAGGGCAACCCGCTCGCTCCGCTCGCCCCGCTGCTGGCGCAGGCGGCCGACCTCGGCCTGCACGTGATCCTGACCCGACGGGCGGGCGGCGCGAGTCGAGCCGCCTACGACCCGATCATCCAGCGGTTCACCGACCTCGGGGTGACGGGCATTCTGCTGAGCGGCAACCCCGAGGAGGGCCAGCTCATCGGCAAGGTCAAGGCGCAGCCCGCGGTGCCGGGCCGGGCCAGGATCGTGAGCCGCGAGCGCGGGGTGGTCGCGGCCCAGCTCGCCTGGGTGCCGTCGAAGCACGCCGCCGACGTCGTGTCGCCGGGTGCTCGCGTAGGCTGACGGGATGACCGGGTTCCACGTGCGGCGCGCGACGGCCGACGATGCGACGGCGCTCGCCGAGGTCGCGGCCGTCACCTTTCCGCTGGCCTGCCCGCCGACGACGACGGATGCCGCGAAGCAGGCGTTCATCGCCGCGCATCTGACGGCCGAGCGGTTCGCCGAGTACCTCGCCGATCCGGCGCGCCTACTGTTCCTCGCCGAGGACGGCGAGGGTGCTCTCGGGTACACGATGCTCGTGTTCGGAGAGCCGGGCGACCCCGATGTGGGCGCGGCGATCAGTCTGCGCCCCACCGTCGAGCTCTCCAAGTGCTACACGCTGCCCCGTGCGCACGGGTCGGGCGCGGCATCCCGGCTCATGACCGCGTCGCTGACCGCGCTCGCCGAGCTCGCCGACCGTCCCGTCGGCGTGTGGCTCGGCGTCAATCAGCAGAACGAGCGCGCGCAGCGGTTCTACCGCAAGCACGGATTCGAGCGGGTCGGCGTGAAGCGGTTCCTCGTCGGCGACCGTTGGGAGGACGATTTCGTCTACGAGCGGGGCCTCGGCCAGGTCGCCGTCGCGGCCGGCTGACGTCGCTCGGGTACAGTCGTTCTGTGTTCGAGTACGCCCCCGCTCCCGACGGCTCCGCGCCGGGATTCGCGATCGTGACCGAGCGCTTCGTCACCCTGCTCGGGCATGACAGCGGCGCCGAGTTCGCGGGCGAGCTGTACTCGCTCCTGGAGGGCGAGGACGCGGAGCTCGCCGACGTGCTCGATCTGCTCGCCCTGGACGGGGGCCCGCCCGACTGCGGCATCGTCGAGGTGGCCGACCAGGCGGCCCGTCGGGTGCATGTCGCGGTGCGCGGCACGGTCGACGTGTCGATGGACGGCGTGGCGTCGACCCGGTTCTCGGGTCCCGAGGGCGGGGCGTGGGTGCTCGGCGAGGCGTCCGGGATCGATGCGCTGCGGCTCGCGATCGGCGCGCCGACGCGATCGGGTGCGCGGCTGCCGATGCATCGCGGCGTCGTGCGCACGTCCGAGATCGCGATGGCGCAGGTGCGCCGACCGGCGCCGACGCGCCGGGATCCGGCGACCATGCCGATCGAGCTCCCCCCGGTCACGGCCGCGATCGACGTGATCGAGGCGGTCGAGGCGACGATCGTTCCGGATGCCTCGGGCCCGGCGTCGGCCGACTGGATCGTGCACCTCCCCGACGGCGGCGAGGTGCGTCCGCCGGTCGTGTTCGGCCGCCGCCCGACGCCGGTGCAGGGCGAGAGCGGCGTGCATGTGGTGACCCCGTCGCCGCAGCGCGAGATCTCGGGGCGTCATCTGCAGGTGCTCGTGGTCGACGGCGTCCCGGTCGCCATCGATCTCGCCTCGACCAACGGGACTCTGGTGCGCGCTCCCGGCCGGGCTCCTCATCTGCTCATCCACAACGCTCAGGTTGCGCTTTCGCCGGGTGATATCCTCGACCTCGGCGAGTCGTACCTCGTGACCGTGGGGGAAGCGGGGGCGGCGCGCACGGAGGCGGAATTCGGGTCGGTCAGCCCGGGCTGACACGGGAGGACTCGAAGGTGGCACCACGGCGCACGGCGACCCCTCCGGTGATCGCCGGCTACACCTACGTCCGGCCGCTCGGTTCGGGCGGGTTCGCCGACGTGTTCCTCTACGAACAGGACATGCCGCGCCGCGTCACGGCGGTCAAGGTGCTGCGCGCCGATGCGATCGACCCCGAGGTCAGACGCAGCTTCAACGCCGAGGCCGACGTCATGGCGCGGCTGTCGACGCATCCGGCCATCGTCACCATCCACCAGGCGTCGATCTCGTCCGACGGCCGCCCCTATCTCGCGATGGAGTTCTGTCCCGAGACGATGGCGGCCCGCTACAAGCGCGCGCCGCTGCCGATCGCCGAGGTGCTCGACGTGGGCGTGCGCCTCGCCGGCGCGCTCGAGACCGCGCACCGGGCGGGTCTGCTGCACCGCGACATCAAACCGTCGAACGTGCTCATCAACGCCTACGGTGCGCCCGTGCTGGCCGACTTCGGCATCGCCGCGGCCGCGCACGGCGACGACGAGAGCGAGGTCTTCGCGATGTCGGTGCCGTGGAGCGCGCCCGAGGTGCTGCGCGAAGAGGTGTCCGGCACCGTCGCGAGCGAGATCTGGAGCCTCGCGGCCACCCTGTACACCCTCGCCGCCGGACGCAGCCCGTTCGAGCTCGACGACCGCGCCCGCAACACCAGCGAACAGCTCATGAAGCGCATCTCGCGTGCGGTGTACCCGCGCATTCCGGTGCCCGGCACGCCCGCCGAACTCGACCGGGTGCTCGCGGCGGCGATGGTGCGCGAGCCGGCACGGCGGCCGGCGTCGATGGCCGCGTTCGCCGATCTGCTGCGCGACGCGCAGTACCGGCTCGGTCTGCCCGTCACCGCGTTCGAGGTCGCCGCGCCCGAGTGGGCCGGCGCCGCACCGGTGCGGTTCTCCGACGCGTCGGTGCGGGGGCCGGTCATCACCACCGTCGCCCCGAACTCGCGCCGGGCGCAGCGCGCCGCGAAGCGACTCGCGACCGGCGTCGATCGCGACGGCCTGCCCGTGGCCGCGGCCGCACCGAAGCGGTCGATGACCGCCGGGCTCGTCGGCGCCGGCATCGGCGTGGGCGTGGTCGCGGCCGCAGTGGTCGTCCTCGAACTCACCGGGCTCATCTGATGGCCGCCCGAACCGAGCGCCGCGGGCCGCGGCGCGCAGCGATCGCCGCGCTGATCGCCGCGATCGCCGTCGTGGGCACCGTCGCCGGGTTCGCGATCACGTCGGCCGGGTACCAGGCCCAGGAGGTGCCCCGGCTCGAATCCTCGGTGTGGGTGACCCGCGACGACGGCAAGTACGCCCGGGTCAACACCGACCTCGCCGAGCTCGACACGGTGCGCACGGTCGACGATCCGAGCGGGGTGGCGCAGTCGGGCGCCGACGCGGTGGTGTTCAGCGGAGGGTTCCGCGAGCGCTGGTCGGTCGACGCCGCGGCGCCGACCGATCTCGTCGACGCGCAGGCCGCCGCCGAGCCGGTCGACGGCGAGTCCCAGGCCGCCGCAGCGGTGGCCGACCCCACGCCCGAGGGCACCCGCGAGGTCGTGGTCGCCGGCCGCCACCTCGTCTACCGCAGCGACGCCGGCCGAGTCGCCGTCGGATCGCTCGACTCGCCCGACGTGTCGCCGGTCGACCCGTTCGCGGCGGAGGCGCGCGAAGCGGGCGGCGAGGCATCCGTCGTCTATTCGGCGAACGCCGTCGGCATCGACGACGACGGCCGGCTCGCGGCGTACTCGGCGGCCGAGGGCGCGGTGCGCCGGTTCGACGTCGACGCGCTCGAGTTCGTCGGCGGCCCGGTCGAGCTCGTCGACGCGCCCGGTGCGGATGCGGTGCTGCAGCTCGCGATGGCGGGCGGGCGCTGGATCCTCGTCGAGGCGGCCGAGGGCCGGGCCTGGATCGAGGGCCTCGACGAACCGATCGAACTCGACATCGCCGGCGACGCCCGGCTGCAGCAGGGCTCGGCCGATGGCGAGTCGGCGCTGATCGCCGACAGCGACGGGCTCGTCGAGGTCGACCTGTCGACCGGCGCAGCGACCCGCACCGTCCAGGCGGCGGGCGTTCCCGCCGCGCCGGTGCGCCTCGGCGACGAAGCCGTCGCGGCGTGGATCTCCGAGCGCGGCGGCCTGCTCTGGTCGGCGTCGCTCGGCGAGGTTCCGCTCACCGTGCCCGACGACGCGCTCGACTCCGTGTCGGCGATCGTGCCCGAACTGCGCTCGAACGGCGACCGGGTCGTGCTGAACGAGGCCACGAGCGGCCTCGTGTGGACCGCACCCGACGGCCGGGCGGTGCCGCTCGGCCAGTGGGAGGCCGACGACGACACCAAGCAGGAGGGGTCGCTCGTCGTCGACGACGTCGCCGAGCAGAAGCCGCCCGTCGCCGTCCCCGATGCGTTCGGCGTGCGCGCCGGGCAGCTCGTCCGGCTGCCCGTGCTGCTCAACGACCACGACCCCAACCGCTCCGACGTGCTCACGATCGACCGCGGCTCGCTCACCCAGCCCGACGGGTTCGGCACCGTGTCGCTCGTCGCCAACAGCCAGACGCTCGTCGTCGACGTGCAGGCGACGTCGGGCACGGCGACGTTCCAGTACGCCGTCTCCGACGGGCAGGCGGTGTCCGCCCCGGTCGCCGTGACCCTCACCGTGGTGCCCGACGACCAGAACTCGGCGCCCGAGTGGTGCGGCGTCGAGGAGTGCCGGCAGGTCTGGCCGTCGCCGCACGTGCTGGCCGGCGGCACCGCCATCGTGCCCGTGCTCGAAGCGTGGGTCGACCCCGACGGCGACCCGGTCGTGCTCACCGATGCGCGCGCCGTCGACGCCGACGCCCCCGTCACGGTGGTTCCCCGGGCCGACGGTCGCGTCGCGATCCGGCACACCGACCCCAACGCCGACGCCTCCGTCCCGATCACGCTGACCGTCACCGACGCGCACGGCGCGGCCACCGAGAAGACGCTCGAGCTCGTGGTGTCGGCGGCGTCGCCGCTCGAGGCCGACGCGGTCGCGGTCACGGCCGGTGCCGGCGAGACGGTCGTGGTGAAGGTCGCCGACCACGTCTCGGGCGGCTCCGGCTCGTTCCGCCTGCTGGACGCGGTCGACGCCAAGGCCGGGGCATCCGGTCTCATCGTCACGCCGAACCCCGCGGCCGGCGAGATCGAGCTGGGCGCACCCGAGCCGGGCGAACACGTCGTGACGTACACCGTCGTCGATTCCGTGTCCCAGGCCGAGCAGTCGGCGACGATCCGACTGACCGTGGTCGACCTCGACGCCCCGCTCGGCATCGCGCCGATCACGGCGTTCGTGCGGCCCGGCGAAGACACCACCGTCGACGTGCTGCGCGCGGTGCAGAACTCGAGCGGGCGCGTGCTGCTGGTGTCGGGCGCGTCGAGCTCCACCGGCGACCTCAGCGTCGGCATCGTCGGCGCGTCGCAGCTGCGGGTCGCGATCGCGGGCGGAACGGCGCCGGCCGGTGCGAACGCGCTGCTCGGCCGCGCCCGGGTGACGGTCACCGACGGCACGGGCGCCTCGGTCGTCGGCGTCGTCAACGTGTTCCTCGCCGCCGACGCGGGCGACGAGGCGCCGATCGCCCTGCCCGACAGCGTCACCGTGCGCGCCGGCGAACTCGCCGACATCCCCGTGCTGGCCAACGACGTCAGCCCGCGCGGCGCCCGCCTGCTCGTCGGGCACGACGTCGTCGGCTCCGGAACCGAGGGCGAGCTCGCGTTCGCCGCCGGCGACCAGCTGCGGTACGTCGCCCCCGACGTGCCGGGAACCTATCGCCTCGCCTACTCGGTCGCGCTCGAGAGCGACCCCGCACGCACCGACCACGCGGGGGTCACCGTGACGGTGCTGCCGGCCGGCGCCAACCGCCCGCCCCGCCCGCCGGTCCTGTCGGCGCGCGTCCTGAGCGGCCAGAGCGTCGAGATCCCGGTGGCGCTGACGGGCATCGACCCCGATGGCGACCGCGTGGCGCTCTCGGGCATCAGCCAGCCGCCCGCCGGCGCGGGCACCGCCTCCATCGGCGCCGAGGGCGACACCATCGTGTACCGGGCGCCCGCGGCGGGCGTGGCCGGCGGTCAGCTCGAATTCACGTACACCGTGCGCGACGGCGCCGGCGCCGAGCAGACCTCGACCGTTCGCGTCGGCGTGCTCGACGCCGAGCTCTCGGATGCGGCGCCCGTCACCTTCAGCGACTACGTGCGCACCACCCGCGGGTCGGCGACGCCGATCACGGTGCAGCCGCTCGGCAACGACCGCGATCCGGCGCTCGGGTCGCTCGAGCTCGTCGAGGTCGTGCCGAACGCGCCCAACGGCAGCTCCGAGTACGAGCGTCTCGCCGCGCTCATCGACGACGCGACGGCCCTCGACCACGGCCAGGTGGTGCTGCGGGCGGGCGACGTCGCCGGAACGAACTCCTACCTGTACACCGCCCGGTCCTCGACCACCTCGTCGACCGCGCAGGGGCTGATCGTGCTCGGCGTCGGGGAGTCCGCGGCGGTCGACCACCCGGTCATCACCGACACGGTGGTGACGGCGCGCAACCGCACCGACTTCGAGGGCCGCGGGCTCGACGTGGTCACCGGCAAGGTCTCCTGGTCGAACGGCGACCTCCAGAGCCTCGAGGTCGAGCTGTGGGGCGCCGCGGCGTCGCGGTACGACGTCGACGGCTGGCGGGTGTCGGGCAAGCTGCCGAAGAACGGCGACGTGGTGGCGTTCCGCGTCACCTCGCGCGACGACGACGCGGTCGAGGCCTACGGCATCCTGCGGATCCCCGCCTTCGACGACCTGCCGGTGCAGCTGCGTTCCGACCTCGACCCGGTCGACGTGGGCGAAGAGAAGACCGCCGCGTTCGACGTGCGCGACCTGCTCGACCTGCCGGCCGCCGACCAGGTGCAGCTGGGCGAAGGGCCTTTCACGGTGCAGCGCGCGAACTCGTCGTGCACCGCCGCCGGTGCCGACCGGGCCCAGTACCAGGCGGGCCGCGAAGCACCCTGGAGCGACACCTGTCTGATCCGGGTGCGGCTCGAGGGCCAGCAGCGGTGGTCGTCGATCGCGGTGCCGATCGAGATCGAACCGAAGAACCCGCAGGCCCAGCTGTCGGCGATCTCGCGCACCGTCGCGCCCGGCGCGACCGAGACGGTGGCGCTCTACGACGCGATGACCAGCTGGGAGGGCGGCCGCGTCGGCGATCGTGCCGCCCTGGCGTACAGCGTCTCGTACGGCGGGTCGGCGTTCCTGCAGCACGGCTCCGGCGACCAGGTCAGCTTCGAGGCGCGCGCGGATGCGGTGCCCGGCACGCGCGAGACCGCGACGGTGTCGGTGTCCGCGTTCGGCGGACTGAGCGCGACGATCACGCTCGTCGTCGGGGTGGCTCCGCCCGACGCGCCCCGCGGCGCCTCCTTCACGACGGAGTGCACGGTCAGCACCGGCAGCTGCTCGATCCCGGTGACCGGCATCGGCGGCGAGTACGATCCGTTCGCCGGCAAGCAGGGCGCGGGGTTGCACCTCGTGTCGATCGGCGCGAGCGGGGGCGGTGTGCGCTGCGACGCGGCATCCGTCTCGACCGCGGGCGACGCCGTCGTCGCGACCTTCCCCTCGGGCAAGGCCGCCTACGGCGGAACCTGCACCGTGCCGTACACGGTGCGCGACGCGCAGAACCGCACCGGGCAGGGCACGCTCACCATCGACGTGCTGGGCTACCCGCAGGCGCCGCAGAGCATCTCGACCGTCGCGTACACCGGCACGAGCGTGACGCTCGAGATCCCGCTCGGCGAGGCCGCGAAGGCGCACCCGCCGGTCACGGGCGTCACCATCCAGCGCGACGGACGCGCCCAGGATGCCTCGTGCTCGGCCGCCCTGTCGGGCGTCTGGCGGTGCACCGTCGACGGCCTCGAGAACGGTCAGCGGTCGCGCTACACGGCACGGGCGGTCAACTCGGTCGGCGAATCCGTCGAGACCAGCGCGGTCGAGAGCTGGGCGTACCGCGCACCCGAGATCATCGACGCGACGTCCCGGCCGGTCTACGACAACGGCACCCGCACGGATCGCGCGATCGTCGAGCTCACCGTGCGCTCCTCGGCGGACACCCAGGGTCTGCGCGTCGTGGAGCTGAACCGGTCGCTCGAGCGGCAGGGCGACGTGTCCACCTACCGGCTCGAGCTGACGCCGGGCGGCCAGGTGCTCACCATCGTGCCGTCGAGCCGGTTCCAGCCGCCGATCACCGGTTCCATCGACGGCAGCGCCCGCTCGATCTCGGTCGAGGCGGCCGGCGCGCCGAGGTTCCGCAGCGAGATCGGCGCCGGAGCGAAGTCCGACACGTCCATCGAGGTCACGGGCGGCGAGGTCGACGCGAACGGCTCGAGCGCCGCGATCGAGACGCGGTACGTCGCGTGGCGCAACGGCGGGCAGCCCCAGTGCTCGGTCACCTCCAGCGGGGGCGGGCTGACCGTCTCGGGCGGGTCGGACGCGATCGTGTCCGACACCCCGGTCATCTCCGGGGTCGAGTCGTACGAGACGTACCGGGTCAAGGCGTGCGCGTCGAACGGTTTCGGCCTCGTCGAATCGAACACCGTGTCCGTCAACGTGGTCGTCACGCCCCCGAAGCCCGGCGGCACCACGACCTACACCGTGAACACGACCCCCGAGCAGAACGGGTCGCAGTACTACTACCGCCTGAAGAGCGCGCCCGAGATCTCGGTGCCGAACAACTACAAGCAGCGGCAGTACAAGCTCTCTGGCGGCGACTGGAGCGACACGTTCACGCTCGACCCCGAGTGGGCGCCGAGCGAGGTGCAGGTGCGCGGGTGCTGGATCTTGGGCATCTGCACCGAATCGGCGACCGCGACCCCCGCGACCGCGCCGACCACGGTCATCGTCACGTTCGCCGACCAGTGCCGCGCCGAGCCCGCCGCGGACCTGGTGACCATCTCGTCGGCGGCCCGCGGTTCGGCCACCGTCACCTGGGTAACGGCCGAGGACGCGAAGTCGGCGGTGTACACGGTGACCTTCACCGGCGCGTACGCGTCGCTGCAGCCGATCGAGCGGACGGTGAACCTGTGCCCGCCCGAACCCGAACCCGAACCCGACCCCGATCCGCCGACGACCGACCCGACCGACCCGGATCCGCCGACCACCGACCCGACCGACCCCGGAACCGGCACCGGCGGCTGAGCACCGCGCGCCGAGGCATCCGCCCGAGGCATCCGCCCGGCATCCGCCCGAGGCATCCGAACCCGCACCAGACCTGAACGTCCCACCCGAGAGGACCCGACCCCATGACGATCGCCCCAGTCCAGACGACCTGGTTCGCCGAGACGTTCGCCCTGCTGGCCGACAACGTCGAGCAGGCGATCCTCGGCAAGCGGCACGTCATCGAGCTCGTGCTCGCCACCGCGATCAGCAAGGGCCACGTGCTGCTCGAGGACTACCCGGGCACCGGCAAGACGGCGCTCGCCCGGTCGATCGCGCAGACCGTGCACGGCACGAACGCGCGCATCCAGTTCACGCCCGACCTGCTGCCCGGCGACGTCACCGGCATCACCGTGTTCGACCAGAAGCGCGGCGAGTTCGAGTTCCACGCCGGGCCGGTGTTCGCGAACATCGTGCTCGCCGACGAGATCAACCGCGCCAGCCCGAAGACCCAGTCGGCGCTGCTCGAGGTGATGGAGGAGGGCAACGTCACCATCGACGGCGTGACCCGCCCCGTCGGCGACCCGTTCCTCGTGATCGCGACGCAGAACCCGATCGAGCAGGGCGGCACCTACCGCCTGCCCGAGGCGCAGCTCGACCGGTTCATGATCAAGACCTCGGTGGGCTACCCCGACGAAGCCGCGACGCTGCGGATCCTGCAGGGCGTGGCCGAGCCGCGCGGCGACCTCGACGCGGTCGCCACCACCGACACGCTCGTCGCGATGAGCGACCTCTCGCGCGGCGTGTACGTGAACCCGCTCATCTCCGACTACATCATGCGGATCGTCGACGCGACCCGCCGCGCGAGCGAGGTGCGCCTCGGCGTCAGCGTGCGCGGCGCGATCGCGCTGTCGAAGCTCGTCATGACCTGGGCCGCCGCACGCGGCCGCAGCTTCGTCACCCCCGACGACGTGCGCGAACTCGCGGTGCCCGCCCTCGCCCACCGCCTCGTGCTCGAGCCCGAGGCCGAGTTCGACGGCGTCACCGCGGTCGCGGTCGTCGGCCAGATCCTGCTCGACGTCGCTCCGCCCCGGGAGAACGGCACCCTGTGACCTTCCACACCGAGTCGCGGTTGACGCGCACCGCCGCCGCCACGGGCACCGTGACCCGTGCCGGTACGGTGACGCGCGTCTCCCGCGTGCGCCGCGGCCCGGTGGCGAACGCGGTCTGGCGGCTCCGGGTGTGGTGGCTGCGCACCCGGGTCGCGGTGCGCACCGCGGCCGGGTGGCTGCGCGACACGGTGTCGCCGGCGGGTGCCGTGCTCGCGTTCGTCGCGGTCGCCGGGGTCATCGGCGGCGCCGCGTACGGGTGGGTCGAGGCGTGGGCGGCCGCGGCGGTGGCGGCGATCCTGCTCGTCCTGTGCGTGCCGTTCCTGCTCGGCGCGCACGAGTACCGGCTGCAGCTCGAGCTCGACCGCGACCGGGTGGTCGCGGGCTCCGAGGTGCACGGGCGGCTCGACCTGGTGAACGCCGGGCGCCGCACCGCGCTGCCCGGCGTGGTCGACATCCCCGTCGGGGGCGGGCTCGTCGAGGTGCATGTGCCGCTGCTGCGCGGCGGCGCGCACCACGCGCACGAGCTCGCGATCGCCGCCGAGCGGCGCGGCATCATCGACGTCGGCCCGATGACGGTCTCGCGGGGCGACCCGATCGGCATCCTGCGGCGCGAGCAGCGCTGGCCCGACGTGCAACGGGTGCACGTGCACCCCGTGACGGTGCGGATCCCGTCGCTGAGCGCCGGGCTCGTGCGCGACCTCGAGGGCACGCCCACCGGCACCCTCGTCGACGCCGACCTCTCGTTCCACGCCGTGCGCGAGTACGTGCCGGGCGACTCGCAGCGGCACGTGCACTGGAAGGCGACCGCGCGCACCGGCAAGCTCATGGTCCGCCAGTACGAGGAGTCGCGCCACGCGCGCATCGCCGTGCTGCTCGACGTCGACCGTGCCGAGTACGCCGACGACGACGAGTTCGAGACCGCCGTGAGCGCGGCCGCATCGATCGGCGTCCAAGCGGTGCGCGAGGGCCGCGAGGTGTCGGCGGGTGTCGGCGGCCCGCTGCCTGACTTCGGCGGCGACGTGCTGTCGCTGCGCACGCTGCCCACGCTCACGCCGCGGGCGTTCCTCGACGCGATGTCGGGCGTCGAGTCCGGCGATCGGGTGACCAGGGTGGAGCAGGTCGCGACGCTGGCCGCGCAGACGTACGAGCACCTGTCGGTCGTGTTCCTCGTCACGGGCTCGCTCCTGCCGCTGCAGCGGCTGCGGCAGGCCGGCATCACCCTGCCCCCGGGCGTCGGCGTGATCGCGGTGCGCTGCGAGCTCGGCGCCGAGCCGTCGCTGCGGCGCACGCGCGAGGTGCAGGTGCTCACGGTCGGCGCGCTCGGCGACCTCACCCGCATGCTCGCCAAGGGGGTGCTCGGATGACCCGCGGCGAAGCGGTCCGTTCGCGCGCCCGCCGCAGTGCGCCCGCCGAGGGCGCCGCGGTGCGGTGGCTCGGCTTCGGCTACCTCCTCGTCGGTGCGGCGCTCGCCGGATGGGCCGCATGGCCGATCCACGAGGTCGGCCGGGTCTGGCTCGTCGCAGCCACCGGCCTCGGCCTCGGCATCGGTGCGGCGCTCCTCGGGCGCCGGCTCGGCGGCGGCCGGGTGCTCGGCGCCCTCGTGACGACCGCGCTCGCCGCGCTCGGCTACGTGCTCGTCGTGGTGCCGGTCGCGGTGCCGCACGCCATGGGCTCGCTCGAGACGTGGGCCCGGGGCATCCGCGACGGCGCGACCGGCATCGTGCTCGGCTGGAAGCAGGTGCTCACGCTCGAGCCCCCGCTCGGCGACTACCAGGCCGTGCTCGTCCCGTTCCTCGTCGTCACCGTGGTCGCCACGACGATCGCGGCGTTCCTCATCGACCGCGGCGGGCGCGCGGCGCCGTTCGCGGTGCTGCCGGTGCTCGCGATGAGCGTCTACGGCATCGCGTTCGGCACCAGCGCGGTCAGCGAACCGCTTCGGCTCGCGGGCGTCGAGCTGGCGGCCGCGCGCGAGATCGCGATCGGCGTCGCCGGGCTGGCTGCGGCGGGCGCCTGGCTCGTCGCACGATCCCGGATGCTCCGCCGGCGCTCGCTCGCTCGTGCCCGCGCCACGACGGTGCGTCAGGGCGCCGCGTCGGCCGGCCCGGCGGTGCGTCGCAACCTGCTCGCCGCCTCGCTCGTCGTCGTCGCCCTGGTCGGCGGCGTCGCCGCCGCGCCCGCGGTCGCGTCGCTCGGCCCGCGCACGGCGCTGCGCGACGAGGTCGAACCGGCGGTCGTGATGCAGCAGCAGGCCAGCCCGCTCGCCGCCTACCGCTCCTGGTTCACGGCCGACCTGCTCGACGAGACCGTGCTCACCGTGTCGGGGGATCTCGACGCGTTCGACCGGCTGCCGTTCGCCGCGCTCGAGGAGTTCGACGGCGAGGTCTTCCACGTCGACCCCGAGGCCCGGTACACGCGGCTGCCGCGCAGCGCCGACTCCGGTGCGGGCCTGGCCGAGCTGGAGGTGGTCGTCGGCGGCGCCTACTCGGGGGTCTGGGTGCCCGCGCCGCCGACGCTCGCAGCGGCGCCGGTATTCGAGGGCGACCGCGCCGAGGTGCTGGCCGACGGGTTCCACGTCACCGCCGACGGCGGTGCGGTCGAGGTCGCCGACGCCGACGGCGTCACCGGCCTGCGCGCGGGTGACCGGTACCGGCTCGTCGCCGAGCCCACCGCCGACGCCGGCGAGGCGCGTTCGGCGTTCGCATCGTCGGCCGGCGGCGAATCCGCGCTCGACGCCGAGGCGTACCCGTCGCTCACCGAGTGGGTCGATCTGCAGGAGGTGCCGCGCACCGGCGCCGGCTATCTCGAGCTGGTCGAACAGCTGCGCGCCCGCGGGTACCTGAGCCACTCCGTCCTCGCCGACGACGAGGCCGAACCGTGGATCTCGCGGCTCGCCGCCGAGACTGGCTACTCCTTCCTGCCGAGCTACGCCGGGCATTCGCGGGCCCGCATCGAGGAGCTGTTCGCCGAGCTCGTCGATCAGCAGCGCCGGGCCGGCGCCGAACCCGCCGACGAGCTGCTCGTCGCCGGCGTCGGCGACGACGAGCAGTTCGCCGCTGCGGCCGCTCTGCTCGCACGCCAGTTCGGCTTCGAATCGCGGGTGGTGCTCGGGGTCCGGCTGCCGGGTTCCGGTGAGTCGACCACGGCCGCCCCGGTCTGCGACGGCACCTGCACGGGCGCCTCGCTCACCGCGTGGGCCGAGGTTCGCGCCGGCTCTGGGGCCTGGGTGAGCGTGGACGCCTCGCCGCAGTTCGCGGTGCACCCGAACCGGCTCGCCGAGGGGGAGCAGCTGCCGAAGCATCCGACCGTCCCCGACGACGCCCGCAGCGAGCCGCTCGACCCGCCGCCCGCCGAGAACGACGCGGCCGATACCGTGCCGCCGCCGGCCGACGACCCGGCCGAGGCGGGCGCCGTCTGGGTGCGCACCGCCGGGTACGTCGGCGCGGGCGTGCTCGCCGCGCTGCTGATCGTGCTGCCGTTCGCGGCCGTGGTGATCGCCAAGACCGCTCGGGCGCGTGCCCGCAGGTCCCTCGGCGACCCCGAGCTCTCAGCGGTGTCGGCGTGGGAGGAGCTGCGCGACCGGTACGCCGACGAGGGCATCGTGCTCGACGACCGCGGCGGGCGGGCGCGCGGCGCAGCGGCGATCGGCCGACCTCGTGCCGCAGCGCTCGCCGAGGTCGTCGACCGCGCCGTGTTCGCCGCCGACGCCGCCGATCCCGCGCTGGCCGACGAGGCGTGGCGACTCGTCGACGCCGAACGCCGAGAACTCGCCGCCGAGCGCCGCCGGCTCGCCGGACTGCGCGCCGCCCTGACCCTGCGTTCGCTCCTGCAGCGGGTGCGCCCGACCGCCGCACCGCGCACGAGCGCGAACCGCCTGACCCATCCGAAGGAGATCACCTCGTGACCGATCCCGAAGCCGCTGCCGGCGCGGCACTGCTGCTGCTGGCGCTGATCCTGGTCGAACTGCTGTTCGTCGCGGCCTGGTACGTGTGGACCGGCCTCTCGTTCTCGCGCCTGTTCCGACGGATGTCGGCCGAGCCCTGGCGAGGATGGGTGCCGGTGCTGAACACCGCCGAGGTGCTCGCGCTCGGCGGTGTGTCGCGCTGGTGGGTGCTGCTGTTCGCGGTGCCGATCGCGAACCTCTACGCCCTGTTCCTGTACATCGTCGCGGCGAATCGCGTCGGCCGGCTGTTCGGCAAGGGCGCCGGGATGACCGTGCTCGCCGTGCTCGTGCCGCCGCTGTGGGCGACGCTGCTCGGCTGGGGCAAGGTCGCACCCGACCTCGAGCACGGGCGGTTCCCCTCGGCGCCGGCGCCGGCCAGAGTCTCGACCGCGACCGGCCCGCTCGCGACCGTCGCCCAGCCCGGCGCGCCGATCGGCGGCGCGCCGGCCGCGTGGCCCGCCGATCCGTACACGCCGTTCGGCGCACCCGCGGCGCCGGGCCAGTACGGCGCACCCGCGGCGCCGGCGCAGTACGGGGTGCCGAGCCCGGCCGCGTCGTACGAGCCGGTCGCGCCGGCCCTCCCCGAGCCGTCCGTCGCCCCCGGACCCCCGCCCGCGAGCGTGGTGGACCAGGCTGCGCCGAACCCCTGGGCGCCCGTGGACGCGCAGCACGTCGTGCCGCCGTCGGCACCGTACTCGCCGGCCGCGTACGGCGCGCCGGTGGAGCCGGCCGGGTACGGCGCGCCCGCGCCGGCCGACCCGGCCGCGTACGGTGCGCCCGCGCCGGCCGACCCGTACGGGTACGCGGCCCCGGCCGCACCGGCCGACCCCTACGGGCAGGCCGCACCGGCCGACCCGGCGGCGTACGCCGCGCCCGCCCCGGCCGACCCGACCGCGTATGCGGCCCCGGCCGCGCCGGCCGCGTACCCCGCGCCCGCCCAGCACACCGAACCGTACCCGCAGACCGCCCCCGCCCCCGCCCCCGCACCGGCCGAGCCGCTGCCGGGGTCGGGGTCGCTGCCGGGGTCGGGCATGATCGTGCCGCCGGCCGGCATCATCGGCGCCGACGCAGGCGGCACGGGGCATCCGCCCGCCGCGCCGGCGCAGCCCGCGTGGTCGACACCGCAGACCGACGCGGGCAGCGCCCCGGCCGCAGCGTGGTCGGCCCCGGCCGTGCCGGTCGACGAGGTCGACGGCGCCACGGTGCTGCGCCTCGACGACGCCGCCCTCGACGAGGCGCGCCGGCAGGCGCCGGCCGACCCCGAGCCGTACGCCGACGACGACTACGAGGCGACGGTCGTGGTCGATCGCCGGCCGAAGGTCGCCTGGCGGCTCCGGCTCGACGACGGCAGCGAGCTCGCGCTCACCGGTGACCGGGTGCTGCTCGGGCGCAACCCGGCTGATGCCGCGACCGGCGAGCAGCGGCTCGCGGTGCCGGACTCCACCCGGACCCTGTCGAAGACGCACGCCCGGCTCGAACTCGTGGCCGGGCAGTGGGTCATCACCGACCTGGGCTCGACGAACGGCGTGCTCATCGACGTCGGCGGCGAGGAGCAGCTCATCGACGCCGGCGTGGCGACGCCGGTTCCGGGCCGGTTCGTGCTCGGCAAGCTGGGCATGCAGATCGTGGCGGGCACCCCATGACCGGCGCAGTCATCCTCAGCGTCGGCTCGGCGACCCATCCCGGGCGGCGTCGCGAGGTGAACGAGGACTCGTTCCTCGCGCGCGCCCCGGTGTTCCTCGTCGCCGACGGCATGGGCGGCTACGAGGCCGGTGACCGGGCGAGTCGCGCGGTCGTGGAGGCGTTCGACGAGACGGTCGCCGACGGCGACCGCACGACGATCGAAGCGGTGCGCGATGCGCTCACCGGCGCCGACGAGGCGGTCGCCTCGATCGCCGCCGACACGACCCGCGGGGCCGGCAGCACCGTCACCGGCATCGCGCTCGTCGACTCAGACGGCACGCCGAGCTGGCTCGTGTTCAACGTGGGCGATTCGCGGGTCTACCGGCATTTCGGCACCGAACTGCAGCAGCTGACCGTCGACCACTCGCTCGCCCAGGAGCTCGTCGACGACGGATCGCTCGCACCCGAGGACATGCGCTCGTACGCGCAGCGCAACGTCATCACCCGGGCGATCGGCGCACCCGACAGCACGGCGGACAGCTGGCTGCTGCCGGTGACCAACGGCGAGCGGCTGCTGCTGTGCTCCGACGGCCTGACGAGCGAGGTCTCCGACGAGGCGATCCGCGCGACGCTGACGATGTCGGGTCGCCCCGAGTCGGCGGCCGAGGCGCTTGTCGCCCGCGCCAACGAGGCGGGCGGGCGCGACAACATCACCGTCGTGGTGGTCGACGTGGTCGCCGGCGGGCTGACCCAGGCGTTCGCCGGCGAGCCGACCTCGACCTCCGCCCCGGCGGAGTCGACGCTCGATGCGACCACCATCCCGGTGCGCGAGGTGCGGGGCTGATGTCCGAGACCCGCAACCCCGTGGATCCTGCGCCCGGTGAGGTCGAGGAGCGCACGTTCGTGATCGAGCGACCGCGTCCGTCGGTCGAGCCGTACGCCGACTTCGAGGAGCGCACGATCGTCGTCGGGCGCGACCCGGTCGATGTCGACGACGACGCCGCGTTCGACCGCACGATCGTGGTCGGCCCGGCCGACGGCCCGGCCGGCGACCGGGGCGGTGCCGGAACCGGCGGTCGAACCGGCGGCGGGACCGGCGCCGATGCAGGCGCCGGGGCCGACGAGTTCGATCGCACGGTCGTGGTGGGTCGTGCCGGGATCGCGGTCGCGGCCGACGCGCTCGACGAGGAACGCACCATCGTGCCCGGCGCCGCGGCGCACGGCGCGGACGCGACCGTGCAGACGGGCCGGGGGCGCGCGCCGGTCGGGCCGCGTCGTCGTCGGCGCACGCTCACCCCCGCACCCCTCGACCCCGCGACGCTGCGCCCGTCGGTGCCGGGCCGCGGTGCGGGTGCCGTCGAGGCCTACCCTGCGCGACCGGTGCCCACCCGCATCACGCCGATGCCGGTCGTCATGGACGAGACCCCGCCGACCCGCGACGTCGGCGCGAAGCCGTCGGTGGCCCGTCGTGCCCGTCGCGACGCCGTGGCCGGACTGGTCGCGGTCGGAGCATCCGTCGTCCTCTCGGTGAGCGGTCTGATCGCGCTCGCCCTGATCGTCCCGTTGCTCTGACCCGGGCGGTCACTCCGCCACCGCGACCGCCGCACCGGCGCCCGCCGACGCGGCCGACGCCTCGCCGGCCCGCTCCTGCGCGCCCGCCGCGGCTCGCGCGATGACCCACACGCCGAGCCCCGAGACCAGGAAGACCGCGGCCAGCACGCCCCAGCCGAGCACGCCGTGCCGGTCGACGGTCGCGGCGACCAGCAACGGCGCCAGCATCGCGCCGATCGAGAAGCCCATGCCGAACACGCCCTGGTAGGTGCCGGCGCGCACCGGGTCGGCGAGTTCGAAGCTGAGCCCCCACCCGCCGGCCTGCGAGAGCACCTCCGCGAACGCGTGCGCGAGCGCGGCCGTCACGATCACGACCACCGCGACCCAGGCGGGCTGCCCGGTCGCCGCCGCGTAGACGAGGCAGGCCGCGGCCATCAGCCAGGCGGCGATCGCCGACACCCGGCCGGCCCGGCGCAGGTCGTGGGTGCCGTTCGCGAGCGGCACCTGGAACAGGATCACGACGATCGTGTTGAGGATGAGCACCGCCGACATGAGCACCTCGGGGGCCTCGGTGGCGTGGGCGATCCACAGCGGTACGGCGAGCTCGCCGACGCCGAACTGCATCGCGAACACGGCGCAGAGGGCGGTGAGGGCGAGGTAGCGCGGGTCGCGCCACGGCGAGTGGGCGGCACGCGCCCGCCGGGCGGCGCGCTTCGTCGCGACGGTGTCGGTCGAGCCGGTCGCGGTGAGCACCGGGTCGGATGCCACGGTCACGGGCTCGTCGACCGTCGCGGGCAGCCGCACGAGGGCCAGCAGCCCGAGCAGGAAGGCGGCCGCGGCGAACAGCAGCAGCCCGCGGTACGCCTCCGCGGTGCCGAGGGTGAGGGCGATCGCCCCGAACCCCGAGCCCACCGCGATCGCGAGGTTCGTGACGGTGCGCAGCACCGCGCGGGCGTGCACCCTGGCCTCGCCGACGAAGGCCCGGGCGATGATCGCCATGCGGGTCGAGTTCGCCGCCTGACCGAAGCCGCCGACGAACGCGGCCACCGCGAGCGCCGAGGCGAAGTCGCCCACGAACGCGTACCCGGCCAGTCCGAGCCCTTCCAGCGTGGTGAACGCGAGGATGAGCCGCCGCGGCGGCAGACGGTCGGCGAGCCATCCGCCCGCGAGCGACGCGAGCACGCCGATGCCGCTCGAGACGGCCAGCACGATCGCGACCTCGTGTGCCGGCAGGTGCACGATGAGCGTGAAGTACAGCACCGTCACGGTGAGGAACACGCCCCGGCCGATCCGGCTGATCATGGTGGCGGTGACGAGGATGCGCAGCACCGGGTCGGAGAGCGATGCGGTGATGCGGGCGAACAGCGAGGCGGTGGCGGGATCTTCGGGGGTTCGGGGGGATCGGCTCACTGCTCAGTTCT
Organism: Agromyces larvae; assembly: GCF_022811705.1. NCBI lineage: Bacteria > Bacillati > Actinomycetota > Actinomycetes > Micrococcales > Microbacteriaceae > Agromyces > Agromyces larvae. Next base: position 3,718,418 of record NZ_CP094528.1, read on the forward strand.
GCCATCGACCGGATGCCTCGCGAAACCGATGTAGCGTAGTGCTTCATGTTGCGGTATCTCCTCACCGAGGACGACCTGGGCGCGGTGCGGTTCGGGCTGTCGCCGCTGTGCGAGCTCGGGTTGAGCCTGCGCGCCATCCGCGACCCGTCCCGGTTCCCGCTGCAGGTGGGCTGGCTGCGTCGCACCGAGTCGGCGCGCGAGCGGCTCGACATGCGCGTGCTCGGCGCGCTCATCGACGAACGGCTCTGGACCCCCGACTTCCTGAACCCGCGGCCGACCTCGCCGCTGACCCGCCTCGAAGACGAACTCGCGGCGCTCGCGGCGACGCCGCGCGAGGTGTTCCGCGCCGACCTGGTCGGCGTGCACGGGCGGGTGCCCGAGGTGTTCGAGGGGTCGAGCCGGCGCGCGCTCGCCCGCATCGTCCGCGAGCTCACCCGCCTGTGGGAGACCTGCTTCGAGCCGTACTGGCCGCGGATGCGCGCCGTGCTCGAGGCGGACATCGCCTACCGCGGCCGCCAGGTCGCCCAGTCGGGCGTCGCGACGATGCTGAACGGCCTCTCGTCGCGGATCGTCTACGAGCACGGGTTGCTGAGCGTGATGCTGCGCGACCCGACCGAGCGCGCTCGCCCGGTCGGCGGCGAGGGGCTCACGCTCGTGCCCACGATGTTCACCCGGCGGGCGTCGGCGCCGATCGGCGACGGCCCGCCGATGATCATGTACTCGGCGCGCGGCCAGGGCACGCTCTGGGAGTCCGAGCGGGTCGCCAACCCCGCCGCGGTCGCCGCGATCCTCGGCGATGCGCGGGCCAGCCTCCTCACCATGCTCGGCGACCCGGCATCCTCGACCGAGCTCGCCGTGCGTCTCGACGTCACCCCGAGCGCGGTCAATCAGCACCTGCGGGTGCTGCGCGCGGCCGGGCTGCTCACCTCGTCGCGGTACGGCCGCAGCGTGCTCTATCTGCGCAGCGACCTCGGGACGGCGCTGCTCGAGGGCGCCACCGGCTGACCTCGCGCGCTGGTGTTCCCCGGCCGCTAGCTGGGGTCGGGCGCCACCCGAAGCACCAGCTTGCCGCGCACGTGCCCCGCCTCGAGCCGCCGGTGCGCCTCGGCCCCCTCGGCCAGCGGGAACTCGCGGTCGACGTGCACGCGCACGGCGCCGTCGTCGATGAGGCGGGTGATCTCGGCGAGCACGCGCGCGTCGGGCGCGACGACGTACCCGGTGGCGCGCAGCCCGCGAGCGGCGGCCTCCTCGGCCATCGTCGGCCAGGACCCGGTCGGCACGTTCACCAGCACGCCGTCGGGATGCAGCACCTCGAGCGAGCGGGTGCCGGTGTCGTCGGCGACGTTGCCGATCAGGTCGATCACCGCATCCTGCTCGCCGGCGACCTGCTCGAACCGCTCGCTCGTGTAGTCGATGACCCGACTCGCGCCGAGCGAGCGCAGGAATTCCGTGTTGCGCGCCGAGCCGGTCGCGGTGACCTCGGCGCCCGCGTGCGCGGCGAACTGCACGGCGAAGTGCCCGACGCCGCCGGCCCCGGCGTGCACCAGCACGCGCGTGCCGGCGCGCACCTTCGCGGTGTCGAACACGGCGCCCCAGGCGGTGAGCGCGGCGAGCGGGATCGCCGCGGCCTCGACGAAGCCGAGCGATTCGGGCATGGGCGCGACGCTGAGCGAGGTGACGGCGAGGTACTCGGCGTAGCTGCCCGGCACCCGCGGCACCCGGCCCATGCCGTACACCCGGTCGCCGGGTCGCAGCGGGTGCGCGGCGTAGGGCGCCTGTTCGACGATGCCCGCGAAGTCGAAGCCGAGCACGGCGGGCCAGGCGGCGAGCGCCCCGGACACGCCGCGGCCCGCGCGCGTCTTCGCATCGATCGGATTGACGCCGGCGGCGATCACCCGCACCAGCACCTCGTCGAGCACGCGCTGCGGGCGCGGCGCATCGGCGAGGCGCAGTTCATCGGGTCCGCCGGTGCGGTCGAGGACGAGGGCTCGCATCGTGTCGGTCATGGATCCTCCCGGTGGGTGCGTTCGAGGTCGAGGGTGCGGCCGCGTTCACTCGGCGGCGAGGAAGCGGCCGACGACGGCGTGGATGGCGCGGGTCTGCGCGGGCAGGCCGGCGTCGCGGGCCGGCACGGTGGCGAGCGGGGCGTCGAGCCCGGCGGCCCAGCGCTGGGCGATCGGCAACGGATGCACCGGATCGCGTTCGGCGCCGACGACCAGCGTGCGGATGCCGGCTCGGGCGGATGCGGCCAGTTCGGCGTCGTCGGCGAAGGCGCGGTTGCGGGGGATCTCGACGAGTCGGATGGCGCGGGGCGCCGCGTCGGGCGCCGTGAACTGGGCGAGCAGCGCCCGACCCCCGGCCGGCGAGGCGTGCGCGACCCGCTCGTACAGCTCGGTCGAGCGGAACAGTTCGGCGCCGTCGGGCCCGGCCTCGGCGAGCATCCCGCCGATGACGGGGAACGGGCGCAGATGGTCGGGCAGCGACCGGTCGTCGAACGACGGGCGCAGGTACACCGCTCGGCGGATGCGCAGGAGCCCGTCGAGCGCGAGCCGCAGACCGATCGCCGCCCCCATCGAGATGCCGATGACGGTGAGCGGGCTGTCGTCGCCCTCGAGTTCGGGCAGGGCGCGCCGGGCCACGTCGTCGGCGAGCCGGTCGAGCCCGAAATCGGCGGGGGCGCCGATCTCGGGGTGCGCGCCGTGCGCGCGCACGTCGAGCGCGAGCACGCGTTCGCTGCGCCCGGGGGAGGCGGCGAGCACGGGCGCGAGCAGGTCGAGCGGCTGGCGTCGGTCGGAACCGAGGCCGTGCAGGAGCAGCACCGTCACGCGAGCGGCCCGGGCCGGTAGTAGGAGCGGTCGCGCCCGGCGGGCGCCGTGACGGATGCCGCGTCGGGGGCGATGGTCGCGAGCAGCTCGTTCGCCAGGCCGATGAGGATCGCGATCTGGTCCTCGTCGCGGTCGACCCAGCGGCACTGCGGTTCGCCGACGGGGACGAAGGCGTCGTGCTGTTCCCACACGACCAGGGTGCGCTCGGCGCCGAGCACGTACTGCTGCCACCACACCTGACGCAGATAGCCGCGCGGGATGCCCCGCCACGGCTTGGAGGTGGTCTTGATCTCGCACAGCTCGACGGCGCCGCGCTCGGTGACGCGCAGCCCGTCGGGCGTCGCGAGGTGGCGCTGCTCGCCGTCGGCGTGGAACAGCAGCGTCGACGGATCGATGCCGTACTGCTCGCGCACCCACCCGGCGATGACGGGTTCGCGTTCGCGGCCGTGGTCGGTGAATCGGCTGCCGCCGAACCCGCGCCCGCCGGTGCCGTGCAGTTTCTCCCATGCGGCGGTGCGCACCGAGTTGCGGCCGGCGAGCTTCGCGGCATCCGTCGCGGTGACCCCGCGCGACCGTGCGCGCAGCCAGGCGACCCGGTCGCCCGAGTCGGCCACGATGCGCCGCTCGTGCGGGTGCGGCCCGCGGATCGCGGCCGCGACCGCCGGTGCACGCTCGTCGAGGTCGAAGAGGGCGAACGGCTGGTCGGTCACCCTCCGAGGGTACTCGCCGCCGGCCCCTGCCCCACGCCCGACGCCCCTGCCACGCCCGACGTCAGCGTGCCGCGAGCGCGTCGATGCCCTCGGGGCTGAGCGCGTGGTGGATCGCGAGCATGCTCGCGCCGAGCACCGCCGCGTTGCCGGCCGCGGCCGACTGCACGATCGCGAGGTGCTCGGTCGCGAGCGGCATCGACCGCGAGTACACGGCCTCGCGCACGCCGGCGATGAGGTGTTCGCCCGCGCGGGCCATCGAGCCGCCGATCGCGATGACCGACGGGTTCACGAGGCTGACGCACGCGGTCAGCACCTCGCCGATGTCGCGGCCCGCCTGGCGCACCGCTTGGATGGCCTCGAGGTCGCCGCGCTTGACCAGGTCGACGACGTCGTTGCCGCCGGATGCCTCGACGCCGCGTTCGCGCAGCGCCCGGGCGATGGCGGGGCCCGACGCGAGGGCTTCGAGGCATCCGCGATTGCCGCAGTGGCAGGGCACGTCCGCACCGCGCGCGACCTGGATGTGCCCGATGTCGCCCGCGATGCCCTGCGCGCCGCGCTGCAGCAGGCCGCCCGAGATGATGCCCGAGCCGATGCCGGTGGCGACCTTGACGAACACCAGATGCTCGACCGCGGGCCAGGCGAGTGCGCGTTCGCCGAGCGCCATGATGTTCACGTCGTTGTCGACGAGCACGGGCACCTCGAGGTGCTGCTGCACCCAGCCGGGCACGTCGAAGCGGTCCCATCCGGGCATGATCGGCGGGTTCACGGGGCGGCCCGTGGAGTGCTCGACGGGGCCGGGCACGCCGATGCCGACCGCGACGAGGTCGTGCCGGTCGCGGCCGAGGCCGTCGACGAGGGCGAGGCCCTGCTCGACCATCCAGCCGAGCACGCGTTCGGGGCCGTCGGCGATGTCCATCGGCTCGCCGTGCTGGGCGAGCACGGTGCCGGTGAGGTCGGTGACCGCGATGATCGCGTGCGAGGCGCCGAGGTCGGCGGCCAGCACCAGCCGCGACGCGGGGTTGAGGGCGAACTGCGACGGCGGCCGGCCGCCGGTGGAGGCGGCGTCGGCCACGGGCGAGATGAGGCCGAGGTTCATCAGCTCGTCCACGCGGGCCGCGATGGTCGATCGCGCGAGCCCGGTCGCCTGGGCGAGCGACGCCCGGGTGCGGGGCACGCCGTCGCGCAGCAGTTGGAAGAGCTCGCTCGCTCCCGAGCTGCCGAGCGCCGATCCGCGGCTGATGTCGACCATGGCACCGAGTAAAGCACACGTACTTCGACGGGGCATTGATCACAGCAATGTCACGAAACCGACGACTTTTGCCGACTGACTGGCAGAAGTTGTGCAGCGTGTGTCAGCATGTGCCCATGACAACGGATGTCACCGCCCGAGCCCGCACCCTGCGTGCCGGATTCGTCGGAGGCGGCTTCATGGCCGCCGTGCACTCCCGGGCGGCCCGGGCGGCCGGCGCGGCCCTCGAGGGGGCGGCCTCGTCCAGCCCCGCGGCATCCGCCACGGCCGCCGAGCGACTCGGTCTGGCGCAGGGCTACGCCTCGCTCGACGACCTCATCGCCGACGTCGACGTCGTGCACGTCTGCACCCCCAACGCGACCCACGTCGAGATCGCCACCCGCGCGCTCGAGGCCGGCCGCCACGTGATCTGCGAGAAGCCCCTCGCCACCGACGCCGCGGGCGCCGAGGCGCTCGCCGCGCTCGCCGCCGACCGCGGCGTGGTCGCGGCGGTGCCGTTCGTCTACCGCTTCCACCCGATGGCCCGCGAGGCGCGGGCGCGGGTCGCCGCCGGCGAGACCGGTCGCCTGCTCGGCGTGCAGGGCGCCTACCTGCAGGACTGGCTGGCCGCGCCCGACGACGACGACTGGCGGGTCGACAGCGCCCAGGGCGGCCCCAGCCGCGCGTTCGCCGACATCGGCTCGCACCTGGTCGACCTGCTCGAGTTCGTCTCGGGCGACCGCATCGTGCGCCTGAACGCCGCCACCCGCACCGCCTACCGGTCGCGTGCGACGAACACCGACATCGCCACCGAGGACCTGGTCGCCGTCGTCGTCGAGCTCGCGAGCGGCGCGATCGGCACCCTGCTCGTGTCGCAGGTGGCGCCCGGCCACAAGAACGGGCTCGTGCTCGAACTGTCCGGCACCGAGGCGAGCGTGCGCTTCGAACAGGAGCACCCCGAGACGCTGTGGATCGGGCGCACCGACGTCTCGAGCATCGTCGAGCGCGACCCCGCCCGGCTGAGTGCCGACGCGGCCCGGCTGTCGATCGTGCCCGCGGGGCATCCGATGGGCTACCAGGACGCCTTCAACGCGTTCGTCGCCGACGCCTACGCGGCGATCGCGGCCGCGAGCGACGTCGGGGGCGTCGGGGCGAGCGACGCCGGGGGCGTCGCGCCCGACGGCCTGCCCACCTTCGCCGACGGGCTGCGGGCCGTGCGGGTGACCGAGGCGGTGCTCGCCTCGGCGGCGAGCGGCGACTGGGCGGAGGTGCGCGCATGACGGATGCCACGACCGCACCGCCGACCGGCGATGCGACCGCCGAGACGGCCCCCGTGCTGGTCGCCAGCGGCCTCGAGAAATCGTTCTTCGGCGTGCCCGTGCTGCACGGGGTCGGCCTCGAACTGCGGGCCGGCGAAGTGCACGGCCTCGTCGGCGAGAACGGCGCCGGCAAGTCGACGTTCATGAAGATCCTCGCGGGCGTGTACGAACGCGACGCGGGCACGGTCGAGCTCGGCGGCCGGCCGGTCGACTTCCACCACCCCGTCGAGGCGGCGCACGCCGGCCTCGCGACGGTGTTCCAGGAGTTCAACCTGCTGCCCGAGCGCACCGTCGCCGAGAACGTGTTCCTCGGTCGCGAGCCGCGCCGGCGCGGCGTCGTCGACCGGCGCGGCATGCTGCGCCGGACGCGCGAGCTGCTCGCCGAGCTCGGCATCGATGCGATCGATGCGGATGCCCCGGTGCGCAGCCTCACCGTCGCCGAGCAGCAGATCGTCGAGATCGTGAAGGCGCTGTCGACCGGGGCCCGGGTGATCCAGATGGACGAGCCCACCGCGGCGCTCGCCGACCACGAGGTCGAGCTGCTCGCCGCGATCATCCGCAGGCTGCAGGAGCGCGGGGTCGCGATCCTCTACGTGTCGCACCGGCTGAAGGAGATCTTCGACCTCTGCGACACCATCACCGTGCTGAAGGACGGCGCGCTCGTCTCGACGAGCCCGGCCGCCGACCTCGACACCGACGAGCTCGTGCGGCGCATGGTGGGCCGCTCCATCGAGACGTACTACCCCGACCCCGAGCCGGGCACCGAGCTCGGCGAACCGCGGCTCGAACTCCGCGGCGCGGGCAACGCCTACGTCGAGGGCGTCGACCTCGAGGTCCGGTCGGGCGAGATCGTCGGCGTCGCCGGGCTCCAGGGGTCGGGCCGCACAGAGCTCGTCGAGGGCGTCTTCGGCATCACGCCGTTCACCCGCGGGTCCATGCGCATCGACGGCCGCGAGCTGCGCATCGGCACCGCGCGGCAGGCGGTGAAGGCGGGGATCGCGCTCGTCGCCGAGGACCGCAAGGCGCAGGGCCTGGCCGTCAACCAGTCGATCGCCGACAACGCGCTGCTCGTCATCCGCTCGGTGTTCGCCCGCCGCACCCGCGAGGTCCGCCGGGAGCTGCCCGGCGTGCTGAGCTCGCTCGAGGTGGTCTCGCGCGGACTCGACCAGGAGGTGCAGTTCCTCTCGGGCGGCAACCAGCAGAAGGTCGTGCTCGCGAAATGGCTCGCCGCCGGGCCCCGCGTCGTGCTGTTCGACGAACCCACCCGCGGCATCGACGTCGGCGCGAAGGTCGCCGTCTACCGCCTCATGCGCCGACTCGCGAAGGAGGGCGTCGCGATCCTCATGATCAGTTCCGAACTGCCCGAGGTGATCGGCATGAGCGACCGCATCGTCGTGATGCACGACGGTCGCGCGTCGTCGGAGCTGCCGGCCAGAAGCGACGAGGCCACCATCCTCGCCGCCGCGACCGGCACGCTCCGGCTGGGGGGCGCCGGGGGAACGGATGCCACGGATGCGGGGGGAGCGCGATGAGCGCCGCGCCCGTGGCATCCGCCCCTTCCGCCCGCCGCCCCGCCCGCCGGCGCCGCCGGCTCGACGCGACCCTGATCGTGGGCATCGCGCTCGTCGGGGTGATCGTGATCGGCGCGATCCTCGTCGCGACCGTGGGCCGCAACTTCTTCAGCCCCGGCAACATCCGCGACATCCTCACCGGCATGAGCGTGCTCGGGTTCGTCGCGATCGGTCAGACCTTCGTCATCCTGGGCGCCTCGCTCGACCTGTCCGTGCCGTACGTGGTCAGCCTGTCCAGCCTGATCGCAGCCGACCTGATGCGCGGCAACCCGGCGAACATCCCGGTCGCGGTGCTCGCCGCCCTCGGCGTCGCCGCGCTCATCGGCCTCGCCAACGGGCTCATCGTCACGAAGCTGCACGTCAACGGCTTCATCGCGACGCTGGGCGTCGGGCTCATCATCAAGGGCTACCTCGACACGAACTACAAGGGCACCAGCGGCAACGTGCCGTGGGACTTCCAGCTCATCGGGGCCACCGGGCTCGGGCCGGTGCCCGTCTCGACGCTCATCATGTTCGGCGTGGCGCTGCTCGCCGCCCTGTTCCTCGCGCGCACCCGCACCGGCCACCACCTCTACGCGGTCGGCGGCAATGAGCAGGTCGCCCGGTTCAGCGGCATCCGCACCGCGCGGCCGCTCATCATCGCGCACATGCTCTGCTCGATCACCGCGGCGTTCGCCGGGCTCCTGCTCGCGAGCCGGCTCGGCGTCGGCAGTCCCACGGTCGGCACCCAGGGCGGCTACGACCTGCTGTCGATCGCCGCGGTCGTGCTCGGCGGCACCCTGCTGATGGGCGGTCGCGGGTCGATCTGGGGCACCATCGGCGGCGTCGCGATCTTCGCGGTCGTCGACAACGTGATGAGCGTCATGCAGGTGAACCCGTTCCTGAAGGACGTGGTGCGCGGCGTCGTGATCGTCGCGGCCGTCGCGGTGTACACGAGCCGACGGCTGGACCGTCGCCGGCCGCGGTTCGGCGTCGGAGCGCCGGCGGCCGCGCTCCCTGCGCCTGCCGCGCTCCCTGAGCCTGTCGAAGGGAGGCTCCCTGAGCCTGTCGAAGGGAGGCTCCCTGAGCTTGTCGAAGGGAGCAGGGCCGCTTCGACAAGCTCAGCGACCGAGCCCGGCTCAGCGACCGAGCCCGGCCCCGCGACCGGCGTCGGCGCGGCGACCGACTCGAAGGGAGGCGCGCGATGACCGTCGCAGCCACCGAGACACGCTCCGCGGGGCAGCGCCTCGCCGAACTCGGCCGCGTGCTGGTCAGCCCCCGCGGCGCCGTGTTCCTGCTGCTCGCCGTGCTGCTCGTCGCGATCGTCGTGCTCAACCCGTCGTTCGCCGAACCCGGGCAGTTCATCCGATTCGTCCAGCGCGTCGCACCCGTCGCGATCGTGGCGATCGGGCAGTACTTCGTGATCGTCGGCGGCGAGTTCGACCTCTCGATGGGCTCCGTCGTCACCGCGCAGGTCGTCATCGCGGGCAACCTGATCGGCCAGGACGAATCGCGGTCGCTGCCCGTACTCGCCCTCATGCTCGCCTTCGGTGCGCTCGTCGGCCTGGTGAACGGGCTCATCGTCTCGTTCCTGCGGGTGCCGAGCTTCATCGCGACCCTCGGCATGATGCTCGCACTGCTCGGCGGCGTGCTCTACTGGACGGGCGGCGCGGCCACCGGCAACCCGGCCGACGGGTTCCGCGAGATCGGGCGCGGCGGCATCCGCGGCATCCCGGTGCTCGAGATCCTGCCCTGGTCGGTCGTCGTGCTCGCCGTGGTGCTGGCCGCCGCGATCTGGTTCACGAAGCGGCCGTTCGGCCGCACCGTCATCGCCCTCGGCGACAACCCCGTCACCGCGCGCTACTCGGGCACCCGCAGCTGGTGGGTGAAGACCGCGACGTTCATCATCTCGTCGCTGTCGGCGACGATCGCCGGCGTGCTGCTGGTCGGATACGCGGGCGTGCACCCGTCGGTCGGCCGCGGCTACGAGTTCACCGCGATCACCGCGGTCGTGCTCGGCGGCGTGGTGCTCGGCGGCGGGCGCGGCTGGGTCGTCGCCGCCGCAGCCGGCGCGTTCTCGCTCGAGGCGCTGTTCACCCTGCTCAACTTCGCCGGCGTGCCGTCGACCTACCGAGACGCCGTCCAGGGCGCCATCATCATCCTCGCCGTCGCCTACTCGGCGACGGTGTTCCGCGCGCGCCGCCGAGGCCGCGCCACCCCGACTTCGCAGGCATCCGGAGCATCCGATGCGTCTGCGGAGGGGCCGGACGCAACCGCGCCGGCTCGTCCTGCACCCATTCCCTCGACGCCGAGGGCAGACAACGAAACCAAGGGAGGTTCGTGATGCGACGCAGGCACACCACGGCCACTGCCATCGTCGGCGCGTTCGCGCTGATGGCGGCACTGGCCGGATGCACCACCGACCCCTCCGTGGCCCCGTCCGAGGAAGCGGCGGAACCCACGGAGGAGGCGATCGACTGGTTCGACCAGGCGCTCTTCGACAAGCAGGACGCCGAGCGCGACGTCGTGCCGGAGGGGCCCGACGGCCAGCCATGGCTCCAGTACATCAACGCCGAGTTCGTCGACACGGCGCAGTACGCGTCCGAGGGGGCGAAGAAGGCGTGCTTCGCGAACGCCTCGATCTCGAACCCGTGGCGGCAGACCGGCTGGATCACGATGAACGAACAGCTGAAAGTGCTGCAGGAGGCGGGCGCGATCAGCGAGATGGAGACCCGCGACGCGCAGGACTCGGATGACACGCAGATCGCCGACATCGACTACTTCATCAACGAGGGCGACTGCGACGTCTTCATCATCTCGCCGAACTCGACGGCGGCGATGACGCCGGCGGTGCAGCGTGCGTGCGACACCGGCAAGCCGGTGATCGTGTTCGACCGCGGCGTGCAGACCGACTGCCCGGTCACGTTCATCCACCCGATCGGCGGCTTCGCGTGGGGCATCGACACGGCCGAGTTCCTGATCGACCGGCTCGACGAGGGCGACAAGGTCGTGGCGCTGCGCATCCTGCCCGGCGTCGACGTGCTCGAACAGCGCTGGGCCGCGGCCGAGAAGCTGTTCGACGAGGCCGGCATCGACGCAGTCGACTACTTCACCGGGGCCGACCCGGCGGAGATCAAGAAGATCATCTCCGACGAGCTCGCCAAGGGCGACGTCGCGGGGGTCTGGATGGATGCCGGTGACGGCGCCGTCGCGGCCATCGAGGCGTTCGAGGACGCCGGCGTCGACTACCCCGTGATGACGGGTGAGGACGAGATGAGCTTCCTGCGCAAGTGGAAGGAGACCGGGCTCGACGGCCTGGCCCCCGTCTACTCCAACTTCCAGTGGCGCACGCCGCTGCTGGCCGCGCAGATGATCTTCGCGGGCCAGCAGGTGCCGAAGGAGTGGGTGCTGCCGCAGGTGCCGATCGAGGCGGGCGAGCTCGACCAGTACCTCGCGCTGAACGAGAACATGCCCGACGGGCACTACGCGAAGTTCGGCGGCGAGGACCTGCCCGGGTACCCGCAGGTCTGGGAGGACCGCATCATCCCGTAACCACCACAACCACCACCACCACCACCACAACCACCGAGTACCCGGTACGCAATTCAGGTGCGGAGGTGTGTCGCGGGCGGGAGCACCCGGTTGCCGCCCGCGACACGCCGGTGCGAACCTGAATTGCGTTCAGGGGGTCGTGCCGAGGTTCAGGAGGCAAGCATGCGCCGCACGATCGGCGTCAACACGTGGGTGTGGGTGTCGCCGCTCACCGACGACTCGCTCCGCGAAATCGCGGCGAAGGCGGCCGGCATGGGGTTCGGTGCGCTCGAGCTGCCGGTCGAGCAGCCGGGCGATTGGTCCACGGATGTCGCGAGCGACACCCTGGCCGAACACGGGCTGTCGGCCGTGGTCGTCGGGGCGATGGGGCCGGGGCGCAACCTCGTCGCGGCGCCCGGATCCGAGGTCGTGGCGACCCAGAACTACCTGGTGCAGTGCGTCAAGATCGCCGAGCGGCTCGGTTCGCGCGTCGTCGCCGGCCCGTTCACGGCCGCCACCGGTCGCACCTGGCGGATGGATGCCACGGAGCGCGCCGAGCGCTATCGCGAACTGCGCACCGCGCTCGCACCCGTGGTGCGGCAGGCGGAGGAGCGCGGCATCCGGCTCGCGATCGAACCGCTCAACCGGTACGAGACGAGCCTCGTGAACACCGTCGAGCAGGCGCTCGAGGCGCTCGGGCCGCTGCTCGGGCCCGGCCTCGGGCTCGCGCTCGACAGCTACCACCTGAACATCGAGGAACAGCGGATCGGCGACGCGATCCGCGCGGCGGGCGACCACCTCGCGCACGTGCAGGTGTGCGGCAACGACCGCGGCCCGGTCGGCGACGACCACACCGACTGGCCCGCGTTCCTCGACGCGCTCGACGACGTCGGCTACACCGGCCCGCTCGGGCTCGAGAGCTTCACGGGCGAGAACGCGACGATCGCGGTGGCCGCCTCGGTGTGGCGCCCGCTCGCGCCGTCGCAGGACGAACTGGCGGCACGGAGCATCCGCTACCTGACCGCCCTCCAGGACGAAAGGGAAGCACGATGAACGCAGAGTCCCCCGAGCCCGCCTCGCTCCCTGAGCCCGCCTCGCTCCCTGAGCCTGTCGAAGGGAGCCCACTCGCTTCGACAAGCTCAGCGAGCCCGAGCCCGAGCCCGAGCCCGAACTCAGCGAGCAGCGGGCACCCCGTCACCCTGTTCACCGGCCAGTGGGCCGACCTGCCGTTCGCCGAGGTCGCGCGCCTCGCGGCCGAGTGGGGCTACGACGGGCTCGAGATCGCCTGCTCGGGCGATCACCTCGACCTGAAGCTCGCCGAGGAGGAGCCCGGATACCTCGACGAGCGCCGCGAGATCCTGCAGCGGCACGGGCTCGAGGTGTACGCGATCTCGAACCACCTCACCGGGCAGGCGGTGTGCGACGACCCCATCGACTTCCGGCACCGGGCGATCGTGCGGCCGTACACGTGGGGCGACGGCGGCCCCGAGGGGGTGCGGCAGCGCGCGGCCGAGGACATGAAGCGGTCGGCGCGGGTGGCGCGGGCGCTCGGGGTCGACGTGGTCGTCGGGTTCACGGGGTCGAGCATCTGGCCGTACGTGGCGGGGTTCCCGCCGGTGCCCGCCAGCGTGCTCGACGCGGGCTACCAGGACTTCGCCGACCGGTGGAACCCGATCCTCGACGTGTTCGACGCCGAGGGCGTGCGCTTCGCGCACGAGGTGCACCCGTCCGAGATCGCGTACGACTACTGGACGAGCGTGCGCACGCTCGAGGCGATCGACCGGCGCGAGGCGTTCGGGTTCAACTGGGACCCGTCGCACATGATGTGGCAGGGCATCGACCCGGTCGGGTTCATCGTCGAGTTCGCCGACCGCATCTACCACGTCGACTGCAAGGACACGCGGCTGCGGCCCGCGAACGGCCGCGCCGGTGTGCTGGGGTCCCACCTGCCGTGGGGCGACCCGCGGCGCGGCTGGGACTTCGTCTCGACCGGGCACGGGGACGTGCCCTGGGAGGACGCGTTCCGTGCGCTCGACGCGATCGGGTACACGGGCCCGATCTCGGTCGAGTGGGAGGACGCCGGCATGGACCGCCTGCACGGCGCCGCCGAGGCGGTCGGGTTCATCCGGTCGAAGCTGTTCCCGCGGCCGACCGCGTCGTTCGACGCGGCGTTCTCGAACCAGTAGCCCCCACCCGGCCCCTCCGGCATTCGACGAATGTCGGGGAAGGGGGCGCAGCCGGCTACTCGGGGATGCTCCAGTAGTACGCGACGCCGCCGGGGTGGATCTCGTGGATCGCCTCGTCGACCGTGCGGTCGAAGGTCGCGTCGGTGTGCCCGGCGTACTCGATGGAGATCGTGCCGTCGGCGAGCGTGGTCACGCCGGTGACGATGCCGGTGTGGTCGCGGTCGCCCGAATCGTCCCAGTCGAACTGCACGATGTCGCCGACCTTCACCTGGTCGCGCTGGTCGTCGGTGAGCGCGGTCGCACGCTCGGGATGCGCGTCCAGGTAGTCGCGGAAGGCGGTGGAGCTGATCCACGCGTCGGAGCTCGCGTACGGGTCGCCGTCGGCGGTGTGCCACCACTCGTCGTCGACCTGCCACCCGCGGGCGAGCAGCGACTGGCTCGCGAAGTTCACGCAGTCGCTCTCGTCGAGGTAGCCGAACTCGTCGTTCTCGGTGTCGCGCCAGTGCGCCTCGACGTAGGCGAGTTGCGCCGCGACGGCGGCGGGCAGCACCTCGCCGCCGGCGGCCTCGGTCGCGCCTTCGGAGGTCGTGTCGGCGTCGTCGGCACCGCCGGTCACGGAGTCGCGCGCAGCGCGCGGAGCATCCGTCCCGCCCATCGCGGAGCCGAGCGCGACCGCGCCGACGGCGAGACCGGCGACCGCGAGCGCCGACGCGGCGATCATGAGGGCGCGGGGGCGGCGGGATGCCGGAGCGGACGTGGATTCGGGGGAGCGGCGGTGCTGAGACATCCCGACCGACGGTAGGCGGCGAGCCTGTGCGAATCATCTGTTCCGGCTTTCGATCGGCTACGGATCGGACCCGTCCGCGGCGCACGCCGACGGCGGATGCCCCGGCTGGGGAGGGAGTCCCGCCGCGGCATCCGCCGTCTTCGCGCACCCGCCCGGAGCTGAACCGGCGGGACGTCTTCAGCGTTCGGTGACGACGCCGTTCTTGATGTGCAGGCGGCGTTCCGCCCGCTTCGCCACCGCGCTGTCGTGGGTGACGATGACGAGGGTGAGCCCGCGATCGCGCCAGAGCCCCTCGAGGAGGTTCAGGATCTCGTCGCGGGTCTCCTCGTCGAGCGCGCCGGTCGGCTCGTCGGCGAGGAGCACGACCGGCTCCTTCACGAGCGCGCGGGCGATCGCGACGCGCTGCTGCTGACCGCCGCTGAGCTCGCCGGGCACGTGCGAGGCGCGTTCGGCGAGGCCGACCGAGGCCAGCGCCTCGGTCGCGCGTCGGGTGCGCTCGGCGGCCGGGATCCCGAGCGGTTCGAGCGCGGTCTCGACGTTCTCCTGTGCGGTCAGGGTCGGGATCAGGTTGAAGCCCTGGAACACGAACCCGATCTCCTTCGCCCGGATCCTGCCGAGCTTGCGGTCGGGCAGGTGGCTGAGCTCGTCGGAGCCGAGCGTGATGGTGCCCGACGTCGGGCGGTCGAGGGCGCCGAGCATCTGCAGCAGCGTGGACTTGCCGCCGCCGGTCGGGCCCTGGATCGCGACGAGCTGGCCTGCGGGGATCTCGAGCGTCACGTTCTTCAGCGCGGTCACCGTGCGCTTGCCGGTGTACTGCTTGCCGACGTTCTCCAGCCGGTACATGGCGCTGCCTCTCTCGGGTCGGGTGGGTGCTTCGGGCGCGCCGGATGCTCCGGCGGATGCCCCGGCGGATGCTCCGCTGGATGCCTCGGGCCGAACCGCCTCGGTCGCGGCGGTGTCGACGGCGCTCATGCGACGCTCCGCAGCGCCTCGGCCGGCCGCAGCCGGGATGCCCGCCAGCCGCCGATGGATCCGGCGACGAGGCCGCCGAGCACCGCGAGGCCGATGGCGATGAGGATGACGCTCACGGTCACGGGGGCGTTGAGCACGACCTCGGTGGTCGAGGTCGCCGCCTCGGCGATGCGGCCGAACGGTCCGCCGCCTCCGCCTCCGCCCAACTGCCCGCCGCCGGGACCGCCGGCGCCGCCGCCCGTCGCGCCGGCGCCGCCTGCGGCGAACGAGCCGGAGGCGGCGCTGCCGCCGAGGGTCGGGCCGATCAGGTTGATGATCCAGATGCCCGCGAGCCCGACGACCAGGCCCACGGCCCCGCCGATCAGACCCTGCACGAGCGACTCGCCCGCGACCTGGCCGACGATGCGGCCGTTCGACCAGCCGATCGCCTTCAGCGTGCCGAACTCGCGGGTGCGGCGGGTGACGCCCTGGATGGTGAACAGGATCGCGATGAGGAACGCCGCGGCGAGCACGGCGATCGACAGCCAGAGGCCCAGGTTCGAGACGAGGCTCGACGCGCTCGAGAGCGAGCCCGAGACCGTCGAGGCGAGGTCGGACTGCGAGCTCACCGTCGCGTCGGGCAGGGCCGCCTCGATGTCGGCCTGCACGGCGTCGATCCGGTCGGAGGAGGTGGCCTGCACGTAGACGCTCGAGACCATGCCGTCTTCGCCCGAGAGCGACTGGGCGAGGTCGAGCGGGATGTACGCGTTCGACGCGGTGGCCGCGTCGGCCGAGGTCGAGGTGACGGTGCCGACGATCTCGAAGTCGGTGCCGCCGATGTTCAGGGTGTCGCCGACGGCGAGTTCGGCGCTGGTCGCGTAGTCGGCGTCGAGCACGACGACGGCTTCGCCGGCATCGGATGCCTCGAGCCCGCGCCCGTCGGCGAGTTCGACCGCCGACAGCGGACCGACCGCGTCACCCGACGGGTCGATGCCGAGCACGGTGAAGTTGTCGACGTCGAACGCGCTGCCTCCGGCGCCGTCGAAGCCGCCCTGCGGGGGCTGCTGCGGCTGCGCCTGGTCGGTCGGGCCCTGCTGGGCGGTGTCGCCGCCGTCGGTGCGCTGCTGGAAGTCGGGCAGCTCGCCCGAGAACGAGACGTTGTTCAGCGAGAGCGTCGCGGACGCCGCGGCGACGCCGTCGATGCCCTGCACGGTCTCGAGCGCCGAGGCGTCGAACGTCGACGACCCGAACCCGGCGGTGAGCCGCGACTGGCTGATGGCGGTCGACCCGTCGGCGGTCTGGCCGTCGTCCGCGCCGAACTCGAAGCGCTGGGGTCCGCCGCCGCCCTGACCCTCGTCGCCCTCCCCGGGCGGGGTCGGCGTGCGGCTGACGGTGAGGTCGGTGCCGACCCCGTAGACGGACTGGAGCACGGACGTCTGCGCGTCGCGCACTCCGACCGAGACGGCGTTCACGATCATGACGAGCGCGATGGCGAGCGCCATGCCGACCGCGATGATCGCGGTCTGCCTGCGGCGCCCGGCGAGCTCGCGCCGGAGGTAGGTGAAGAACATGGCGGCGACGATAGGCCGAGGCGCTATGCCGCCCCTATCGCGTTCCTATGAACGGGCCATGAGGTGGCGTCCCCGGGGTCGGACGCGCCTCGACGAAGGCACAGGCGAGGCATAGGCGACGCATAGGGCGCTCACCGATACTGGGACGCATGACGAACGACCACGCCCACGCGCCCCAGCTCCAGAAGCCCGACGGCTCGATGGTGCGCGTGCTCGTCGTCGACGACGAGGCATCCCTCACCGACCTGCTGAAGATGGCGCTGCGCTACGAGGGCTGGGATGTGCGCACCGCCGCCGACGGGCTCTCGGCCGTGAAGCTGGCGCGCGAGTTCCGCCCCGACGCGATCGTGCTCGACATCATGCTGCCCGACATCGACGGGCTCGAGGTGCTGCAGCGCGTGCGCGCCGACGGCAGCGAGGTGCCGGTGCTCTTCCTCACCGCGAAGGACTCGCTCGACGATCGCATCGCCGGCCTCACCGCGGGCGGCGACGACTACGTCACCAAGCCGTTCAGCCTCGAGGAGGTCGTGGCGCGCGTGCGCGGACTGATCCGCCGCTCGACCCTCACCCTCGCGCAGGAACGCGACCCCGTGCTGCGCGTCGGCGACCTCAGCCTCGACGAGGACTCGTACGAGGTCGAGCGCGCCGGCACGCCGATCGAGCTGACCGCGACCGAGTTCGAACTGCTGCGGTTCCTCATGCGCAACCCGCGGCGTGTGCTGTCGAAGGCGCAGATCCTCGACCGGGTCTGGTCGTACGACTTCGGCGGCCGCGAGACGGTCGTCGAGCTCTACATCTCGTACCTGCGCAAGAAGATCGACGCCGGGCGCGCGCCCATGATCCACACCGTGCGCGGTGCGGGCTACATGCTGAAAGCGGCGACCGGATGACCCGCCCCGGCGATCCCGGACACGCGGCGTCGGCGCGCGCGAAAGCGACGACGGGCGCGGTCCCGACCGCCGAAGCCGAGCCGGTCGTGCCGAACGGCCGCGCACCGTGGACCCTCCGCCGCCGCCTGCTGACCCTCGTCGCCGGACTCCTCATCGCGATGAGCGCCGTCGTCGGCGTCGCCACGGTCGTGCTGTTCCACGCCACCAGCGTCGAACGGCTCGACGCGAGCCTGCGGGCGGCCGCGTCCCGCGCCGACGAGGCGACCGGGCCCGGGGTGCCGAACGACCCCCGAGCGACCGTGATCACGTTCCTGAGCGTCCCGGGGCAGCCCGACGGCACGGTCGGCGCGATCTTCGTCGGCCCCGAATCCGACTCGGCCTACATCTCGGACGGGCAGCTCATCTCCGCCGGCCAGGCGGCCACGGCCGCGCTCGCCGAGGTGCCGGCCGATCGGCGCGTGCACACCGTGGCCGTCGGCGGCCTGGGGGAGTACCGTTCGCTCGCGATCGACACCGCTCCCGAGGTGCGGATCGTGCTCGCCCTGCCGCTCGCCGAGGTGACCGCGCAGACCACCCAGCTCGCCGTGAGCGTCGCCGTCGTCGCCCTCGGCGGGCTCGTGATCGCCCTCGGGGTGGGCTCCTACGTCGTGCGCCGGTCGCTGGCGCCGCTCGAGCAGGTGACCGCGACCGCGCAGGCCGTGTCGGAGCGACCCCTCGACCGGGGCGACGTCGACCTCGACGAGCGGGTGCCGGTCGACGACCCCCGCACCGAGGTCGGCCGGCTCGGCACCGCGTTCAACCGCATGCTCGGGCACGTGGCCTCCGCGCTGTCCGCCCGTGAGCAGTCGGAGCGCAAGGTGCGCCGCTTCGTCGCGGATGCCTCGCACGAGCTGCGCACGCCGCTCGCGTCGATCCGCGGGTATGCGGAGCTCACCCGCTTGCACGGCGGCGCACTGCCCGACGACGTGACGCACGCGATCGGCCGCATCGAGTCGGAGTCGCTGCGCATGACCGAGCTCGTCGAGGACCTGCTGCTGCTCGCCCGCCTCGACGAGGGCCGCGAGCTCGAGCATCGGCCCGTCGACCTGCGGGCGCTCGTGGCCGACTCGGTCGCCGACGCGCAGGCCGCCGGACCCGATCACGACTGGTCGGCCGAGCTGCCCGACGAACCGGTCACCGTGCGGGGCGATGAGGCCAGACTGCGTCAGGTGCTCGCGAACCTGTTGGCGAACGCGCGGGTGCACACCCCGGCGGGCACCGAGGTCGCGGCACGCCTCGACGTCGACGACACCGGTGCCCGCCTGACCGTGGTCGACGACGGACCGGGCATCGACCCCGAGTTGCAGGGCCGCCTGTTCGAACGGTTCACCCGCGGGGACTCGTCGCGGTCGCGTCGAGCCGGCAGCACGGGGCTCGGGCTCGCCATCGTGAAGGCGGTGGTCGAGGCCCACGACGGCACGGTCGACATCGAGAGCGAACCCGGCCGCACCGCGTTCACCGTCACCCTGCCCGCGGCGTGAGACCCGCCGGTCGAGGGGCGCCCGGCGGACGCCCCTCGACCGGCCGCGGAGCTACTCGCCTCGCGGGATCGCCGCGATCGCCTCGATCTCGACGAGCACGTCGGGCCGTGCCAGCGCGGAGACCTGTGCGCCCGTGATCGCGGTGGGGTGCATGCCCCAGATGGGGATGATCGCGGTGTACCCCTCTTGGAACGACTCGCCCGCCAGCAGCGTGATGGTCAGGTGCACCACGTTCGTCTGATCGGCACCCGCGGCCTCGAGCACGGCGAGCACGTTGCGGATCGCCTGCGCCGACTGGGCGGCCAGCCCGCCGGGAACGATCTGCCCCGAAGCATCCGTGCCGTTCTGACCGCCCACGTAGAGCGTGTCGTGGTCGCCGCGCACGAGCACCCCCTGGCTGAACGCGGGATTGGTGTGCAGGGTCGGCGGATTCACATGCTCGATCTTCATGTCACCGGTCTACCGGCGACCCCCGACATCGGCGCACGCGACCGGGGGCGGAGAGGCAACCCCGCCCCCGGTCGTCAGCTCAGGCTTGGCCGAGCGCGCGCAGCACGTCGGCGAGCACCAGCAGCTCGTCGACCGAGCGGCCCTCGAGGGTGCTGCGGAGCCGGGCCTGGTTGGCCAAGCGCACCTCGGCGACGCGCTCCTCGGCGAGCGGGGTGGCGACGAGCACTCTGGCCCGACCGTCGCGCTCGTCGGCGTGGCTCTCGACGAGCCCCATCTCTTCGAGCTGGCGCACCTGGCGGCTCACCGCGCTCTTGTCCATGTCGAGCAGCTCGGCGAGCACGTGCGCGTTGGTCGACCCGGCGCGCACGATGCTCGAGAGCAGCTTGTAGCCGGCGGGCTGCAACTCGGGGTGCACCTGCTTCGCCGACTCGAACCAGAGCGTCCTCGCCCGATTGAACACGAGGCCGAACTGCTCCTCGACCGACGCGATCGCGTGGTCGAGGGCAGCTTCGGCGGTCATGAGGGACATGTTATCGCCGGGCCTCCGAGGTGCCCCGCCCGTCGACGGCGCCCATCGACCCGGTGACGGCGCCGACCGGCTCGCGCGAAGCATCCGTCTCGTCGAACTGCTCGGCCACCGACGCGACGGGCGCGCCGATCTCGGCCTCGGCCAGCTCGACGGCGGCGTTCTCGGCGTCCTCCGCCAGCTCCTCGGCGAGCTCCTGCGCCGCCGACTTGGTCGACAGCTTCCTGTTCGGCAGGAACGCGATCGCGATCAGCGACAGCACGGCGAGCGGCACCGCGATCCAGAAGACCTCGGAGATGCCCTGGCCGTACGCGCCCTCGATGACCACGCGGATGGCATCGGGCAGCTCGTGCACGTTCGGCAACGCGCCGCTCTGCAGGCCCTTCAGCGCCTCGATCTCCTCGGGGGACGACGGCACGAAGCCCTCGAACCCGTCGGCGATGTGCGTGGAGACCTGGGTAGCCAGCAGCGACCCCATGACGGTCACGCCGACGGTGCCGGCGATCGAGCGGAAGAAGTTCACGTTCGACGAGGCCGCGCCGAGCTGCGACACCGGGGTGTCGTTCTGCACGACGAGCGTGAGGTTCTGCATGACCATGCCGAGGCCGGCGCCGAGGACGACCATCGCGACGCTCACGACGAGGTAGTCGGTGTCGTAGCGCAGGGTGGTCATGAGGAACGTGCCCGCGATCACGAGCAGTGCGCCTGCGACCATGAAGCCCTTCCACTTGCCGAACCGGCTGATCAGCGCGCCGACGATGATCGAGGCGCCCATCTGGCCGACGATCATCGGGATCGTCATGAGGCCCGACTCGGTCGGCGTGGCACCGCGCGCCAGCTGGAAGTACTGGGCGAGGAACACGCTGGTCGCGAACATCGCCACGCCGATGGCGATCGAGGCGATCACCGCGAGCGTGAAGGTGCGGTTCTTGAACAGCTTCATCGGCACGATCGGCTCGGCGACGAAGAACTCGACGATGACGAAGGCGATGAGCGCGGCCGCGGCCACGCCGATCATGACGAGGCTGGTCTTCGAGTCCCAGGCGAACTCCTTGTCGCCGAGGGTGACCCAGACGAGCGCGAGCGAGACGCCGACGGCCATGAGGATCGCACCGACGAAGTCGATCTTCACCGGGCGCTTGGGCAGCTTCGGCAGGTGCAGCGTGAACTGCAGCAGCAGCAGCGCGACGATCGCGAGCGGCAGCGGCAGGAAGAAGTTCGCGCGCCAGCCCCAGGCGTCGGTGATGACGCCGCCCAGCAGCGGGCCGCCGATGGTCGCGACGGCCATGATGCCGCCGACGAAGCCCATGTACTTGCCGCGCTCGCGCGGCGAGATGATGAGCGCCACGATGATCATGACGAGCGACATCAGGCCGCCGGCGCCGAGGCCCTGCACGACGCGGACCGCGATGAGGGTCGTGGTGTCCTGTGCGAAGCCCGCGATCGCGGTGCCGACGACGAACAGTCCGATCGACAGCTGCAGCAGCACCTTTCGGTTCACGAGGTCGGCGAGCTTGCCCCAGATCGGGGTCGAGACGGCGGTGGCGAGCAGGCTGGCCGTGATCACCCAGGTGTAGGCCGACTGGTCGCCGCCGAGGTCGGCGATGATGCGGGGCATCGAGGTCGAGACGACCGTGCCGGAGAGCACGGCGACGAACATGGTGACGATGAGGCCCGAAAGCGCGATGAACACCTCGCGGGGGGTGCGCTCGGCCTCAGCCGGCGAGTGCGTGTCGGAGACAGCAGACAAAGAGGATCCTCCGATGTGGATAAGTTGATACCGGTCAACTATAGACAGATGGTTGCATCGTGTCAACTTTGGACAACAGTCAACTATTCCCGTGAGGTGTCGCATCTCGACATCCATGCGATTTGGCCGGCCCCGTGGCATCCGGTAAGCTGATCCGAGCCGAAGACCGCTGGTCGTCGATTTCGCATGCGAAACCGATCGAAGTCCTGTGAACGCAGGGGCCCGCGCAGGTGTGACGAAGACTTCCGGATTTCCGGCCGAGCTCCGCGCAACTGCGCCGGAGCTCTTTTCTTTGCTTCCAGCGCTCCGAGGCCGTGCATCGCCACCGCGATGCATGTTGAGTACACAAGGAGTGGCCATGGCGAACAAGGAAGCCGCGGTTGCCGAGCTCCAGGAGAAGTTCCAGAGCTCGACCGCCGTTCTGCTGACCGAATACCGCGGCCTCACTGTTGCGAAGCTCAAGGAGCTGCGCAAGTCCATCAGTGGGGACGCGAGCTACGCCGTGGTGAAGAACACGCTGACCAAGATCGCGGCGAACAACGCCGGGATCACCGCGTTCGACGACCAGCTCGCTGGGCCGTCGGCCATCGCATTCGTGCACGGCGACCCGGTCGCCGTCGCGAAGAGTCTGCGCGACTTCGCCAAGGCGAACCCTCTCCTCGTGGTCAAGGGCGGCTATTTCGATGGCAAGCCCCTGACCGCCGAAGAGGTAGGCAAGCTCGCCGACCTCGAGTCCCGCGAAGTGCTGCTGGCGAAGCTCGCCGGTGCCTTCAAGGCCTCGCTGTTCGGAGCCGCATATCTGTTCAACGCACCGCTCTCGAAGGCCGTTCGCACGGTCGACGCGCTGCGTGAGAAGCAGGAGTCCGCTGCCTGAGCAGGCCCGGGGCCGTCGGTCCCTGAGCCTGTCGAAGGGCAAGCGGTGAGTAACCAGGAAATCTAAGGAGAAACATCATGGCGAAGCTGTCCACTGAGGAGCTGCTCGAGCAGTTCAAGGGCCTCACCCTCATCGAGCTCTCGGAGTTCGTGAAGGCGTTCGAGGAGACCTTCGAGGTCACCGCGGCCGCCCCCGTCGCCGTTGCCGCCCCGGCCGCCGGTGGCGCCGGTGCCGCTGCCGAAGAGGTCGAGGAGAAGGACTCGTTCGACGTCGTCCTCGAGGCCGCCGGCGACAAGAAGATCCAGGTCATCAAGGTCGTCCGCGAGCTCACCTCGCTCGGCCTCGGCGAGGCCAAGGCCGTCGTCGACGGTGCTCCCAAGGCCGTGCTCGAGGGCGCGAACAAGGAGACCGCCGACAAGGCGAAGGCCGCCCTCGAGGAGGCCGGCGCAACCGTCACCCTCAAGTAATGCGCGCCCTCGAGGAGGGCGCTCACTTGAGGTGACCTGCGTCACCTGAACACACGGATGCTCCGTGCCGACACGTTCGGCACGGAGCATCCGTCGTCTCCGCACCCTGTTCGGGGTCGCCGGTCGCCGCCTGCGGGCGCCGGAAGCGACCACGAGCGTCCCCCGCGGCGCACTGGGGGAGGATATATAGATAGTTTGGCTATATAATCCTCTGGTGACGACACCTGAGCACCTCCCGCAGCTGCTCGGAGACCTGATCTCCCTCAGCAACCGCCTCACGCGCCTGGCCGCCACGGCGACCGGCAGCACCGAGTCGCCGGCGATCTGGCGCACCATCGCCGTGCTGCGCGACCACGGGCCGATGCGGCTCGGCGAGCTCGCCAAGGCGAGCCGCGTCAGCCAGCCGACGATGACGAAGCTCGTGCACGCGCTCGACGAACGCAACTGGGTGCGGCGCATCGCCGACGCATCCG
This sequence comes from Agromyces larvae, assembly GCF_022811705.1. Lineage (NCBI taxonomy): Bacteria > Bacillati > Actinomycetota > Actinomycetes > Micrococcales > Microbacteriaceae > Agromyces > Agromyces larvae. Next base: position 3,742,026 of record NZ_CP094528.1, read on the forward strand.
ATGCGCGGGCCTGGCTCATCAGCGTCGACCCGCGCGGGCTCGCCGCCCTCGACGCGTGGCGCCAGGAGATCATCGCCGTCGTCGCACCGCAGTTCGCCGATCTCGACCCGAACGAGATCGACGCGCTCGCGCGCGCGACCGCCATCCTCCGCGAACGGCTCGAGCGCGCCGACGACCGAGACGACAGAAAGGGGTCCGTCGCGTGACGACCACCCAACCCAGGCCCGACACGAGCTCGACTCCGGCGGTGCCGGCCGCAACGCCGCACGCAGGCGGGTCAGCGCACGCAGGCGGGTCAGCGCACGCGGCCCACGGCCACGGGTCGACGCAGTCGATCATGAAGCAGCCGATGGCGGTGTGGGCGGTGGCGTTCGCCGCGGTCGTGTCGTTCATGGGCATCGGCCTGGTCGACCCGATCCTGCCGGCGATCGCGAACGACCTGCACGCGACGCAGGTCGAGACCGAGCTCCTGTTCACGACCTACCTGGCGATCACGGGTCTCGCGATGTTCTTCACGAGCTGGGTGTCGACGCGCATCGGCGCGAAGAAGACGCTGCTCATCGGCCTCGCCGTCATCGTCGTGTTCGCCGCGCTCGCGGGCGCCTCGGGCTCGGTCGACCAGATCATCGGGTTCCGTGCCGGGTGGGGGCTCGGCAACGCGCTGTTCATCTCGACCGCGCTCGCGACGATCGTGGGCGCGGCGTCGGGGGGTGCGGCCGCCGCGATCGTGCTCTACGAGGCGGCGCTCGGCCTCGGCATCGCGATCGGTCCGCTGCTCGGCGGGCTGCTCGGCAGCACGTCGTGGCGCGCACCGTTCTTCGGCACCGCCGTGCTGATGGCGATCGCGTTCATCGTGATCGTCGTCATGCTCCGCACCGAGCCCGAGCGGCCGGCGCCGACCAAGCTCACCGCGCCGTTCCGCGCCCTCGCGACGCCCGGCCTCGGCGTGATGGCCGCAGCGGCGGTGTTCTACAACATGGGCTTCTTCGTGCTGCTGGCGTGGAGTCCGTTCGTGCTCGAGGCGCACGGCATGGGATCGGCGATCACGCTCGGACTCATCTTCTGCGGCTGGGGCGTCGCGCTCGCGATCACCTCGGTCTGGGTCGCGCCCTTCCTGACCGCGCGGATGCGTCGCACCACCGTGCTGAAGGCGACGCTGCCGGCGCTGGCGGTCGTCATGCTGCTGGCGTGGGCGTTCGCCGAATCCGTTCCCGCGCTGATCGCGCTGATCATCGTCGGCGGCCTCCTGCTGGGCATCCTGAACACCGTCCTCACCGAGTGCTCGATGGAGGCGACCGACCTTCCGCGACCGGTCGCGTCGTCGGCCTACTCGGGCGTGCGGTTCATCGGCGGCGCCGTGGCGCCGCCGCTGGCCGCGCTCGTCGCCGGGTGGTTCGGGCTCGCCACGCCGTTCGCCTTCGCCGCGATCGTGGTGCTCATCTCGGCCGCGATCGTCGTGTTCGGGTCGAAGGCGCTCCGCCGCGCCGACGGCGTCGAGATCGAAGAGCTCGAGAGCGCCGAGGCGATCGCACTGGGCGACGCCGACTGAGGGCTCGCCGTCGGGCACGCGCGCCCGGCCGGCGTCGCCGTGCTCAGGGACCGACGGCCCAGGGCGCGCCGAGCTCGGCGAAGGTCCGCCCCTCGGTGACGACGCGCTCGCTCCACGCCTCGACGTCGGCCACCACGAGGTGGTCGCCGTCGGGCGAGGCGGCGCGGGTCACGTAGGACGGGTCGATCCGACGCGGCTCGTCGGCGGTGCGCACGGCCTCGAGCACGCGCATGAACGCGCCCGTGGCGGCCAGCGGCGCCAGGAGTGCCTCGCCGGCCACCGCGTGCTCGACCAGGTTCGCGAGCAGGTTCGTGCGGGCGTGCGACGTGGTCCATGCCAGGTTCGATCCGGGCGTCGACACCTGCACGAGGTCGAGCGTGTACCAGAGCACGATGCGCCCCGCCGAGCCGTGCACGATCACGCACGGCTCGCTGCGCCGGGGGGCGGTGAGCACGAGCGCCCCCGCCAGGGTGCGCCCGCCCGGCAGCCCGGCGACGAACGACGACGTGTCGTCGGCCTCGATGGCGTTCGCGCGGTGCAGGTCGAGCCGCAGGCCGGAGACCGCGTCCTCCGCGGTCGCGCCGGCGACCGCGAGGGCGGTCGCGGTGGCGTGGGCGAGCGGGTTCGTCACGGCGCCGTCGACCACGGAGGAGCCGTCGAGCACGCGACGCCCGGCCCAGGGCGCGCGGGTCCAGTACGACTCGGTGCGCAGCCACGTGCCGAGCGCCCCGAAGCCCGTGAACTCGCCGATCGCGCCATCGGCGAGGAGCCCGCGCACGAAGGGCACCGCCTGCGAGCCGAGGCTCTGGAACCCCACCTGCACGGCGCGTCCGGTGCGCTCGGACGCCCCGACGAGCGCGTGGAAGTCGGCGCGGGTCGGCGTCGGCGGCTTCTCGAGCAGCACGTGCGCCCCGGCCTCGAGGGCGGCGCGCGCGAGCGGCAGGTGGGTGTGCATCGGCGTCGACAGCACTACGACGTCGAGGTCGGCTCGCGCGATCATGTCGGTTGCGTCGGTGAAGACGGCCACGTCGCCGAGGTCGGCCTCGGGCGGGCGGTGATCGGCGACCGCGGCGAGGCGGGCGCGACCGGATGCCTCGAGCCCGCGCGCCGCGGCCACATGCGTGGCGCCGTGCCCGTGGATGCCCGCGACGCCGATCCGGGGGAGGGCGCCGCTCATGCCGAGGGAGCCGAGGTCGCGGCGTCGGACGCGGCGGATGCCGGCGGCGCGGCCGCCGCCGCGAGCGCTTCCAGCACGGCGGCGTCGGCGATCGCACGGTCGACGAGCACGGCGTCGAGCCCGAGCGCGAGCCGGCCGCCCTCGGGGAGCGTGCGCACCGCATCCCAGGCGACCGCCGGTCCGACCCCGAGGTACTCGGCGACCCGTGCGAACCACGGCAGGACCTCCCCGTCGGCGGGCTGGACGAGCAGCACGGTGACCTCACGGCCGGCGTCGACCACCGCGAGCCACGGGGACCGCGAGCCGTGCGCAGCATCCTCGCCCTCGCCGTCGCGGGTCAGCACCGTGGCATCCCACCGGGGGAACCGCCAGAAGACGCCGCCGTACCCGGCGCCCTCGCGACCGTTCGTGGCCGGCGATCCGAACGCGAGCGCGCCGAAGTTGGCGGTGAGCCGGCTCCGCCAGCCGAGCGCCCACGCGTCGGTCCCGGCCGCACGGAGCGGCCGGCCGTGCAGCGTGCGGACTTCGCTCAGCTGCGCCTCGCCGCGCTCGTCCAGCCAGGTCAGCCGCTCGGTGAGCGCCTCGCCGTCGATCGCGATCTCGTCGCGGCGCTGGCGGCCCTGGTTCTCGAGCATGATCGAGCCGATGCCCTGCACGTAGGTGCGGCCGCCCCAGTACGAGGTGCCGTTCACGTCCGGCAGTGCCAGGCCGATGCCGAAGTGGTGCAGGTGGTCGGTGGGGTGGCTGTCGGTCACGCGCACGCCCGCGAGCGTGGTGACCGGGTGCAGGAACGGGCGGGGCGAGAGCACCGAATCGATCGTGGTGCCCTCGTCGTACCGGGCGACGATGCCGTCGCCGATGCGCAGCACGGGGCGTCCGGGGCTGAGCCAGCCCGACGCCTCGGGCGCGGGGCCGGTGCTCTGGCGCACCTCGAGGATCGGCCGGTACGAGAGCGGATGCGTCGCCGGCGCCCCCGCCATCGCGTCGCGCAGGCGCCGCCAGGCCTGGGCGCCGATCTCGACGCGGGGCACCGACATGGTGGTGAGCGCGGGCGCCGAGAACCGCGCCAGCGGGATGTCGTCGACACCGGCGACCGAGATCTCGCCCGGCACGTCGACGCCGACCTCGCGCAGACGGGCGAGCAGGCCCAGCGCGACGAGGTCGTTGAACGCGATCGCGGCCGTCGCACCCGAGGCGAGCAGCGCATCGGCCGTGTGGTAGCCGTCCTCGACCTGCGAGCCTGCGGCGAGGTCGAGGATCTCCAGGCCCGGGTAGCGGCCGGCGACCTCGGCGAGTCCGCGACGGCGCATCCGGTCGGCGAACGCCTGCGGCGGCCCGGCGAGATACGCGATGCGGGTGTGCCCGAACGACGCGAGATGCTCGGCGAGGGTGCGGGCGGCGTGCTCGTAGTCGACCGAGAGCTCGGCCGCGGGGTCGCCCGCCACCGGTCGGTTCACCACGACGGCCGGCCCCGACCGGGCGATCAGGGCCTCGAGCCGGTCGCCCGGCATGCGCGGCGAGACCAGGACGAGCGCGTCGCACCGCGAGCGCGCCTCGATCGCGATCTCCTCCTCGTCGGCGACCCGTTCGGCGGTATCGGCGACGAGCACGCGGTACCCGTCGAGCGCCGCTTCGCGGCTGAGACCCTTCAGCACGCCCTGGAACATCGGGTTCTCGAGGTCGGGCACGACGAGTGCGACGGTGTTGCTGCGCCCGCTCACGAGGTTGCGGGCGGTCTGGCTCGGCGAGTAGTTCAGCTTCTCGACCGCGTCGCGCACCTTGGCGGCGATCGTCGGGTCGACGGTCTGGTTGCGGTTCAGGACCCGGGACACGGATGCCTGCGAGACGCCGGCGTATTCGGCCACCTGCGCGATGGTGACCTGACGGGGCGACTTGGGCACGGGGACCTCCGGCTCTCGGTGATCGGGTACGAACGTACGCGGATGGGCGGGCGACCGCAGCGGAACGCGCCCGGATGCCACACGAAGTGGGGGAGCGGCTGCCGCGTCCGCGGACGCGGCAGCCGCTCGGGTGGGGAGGGGAGTGGGGACGCCGGACCGGCTAGATCGCTGCGTCGTCGAGCGCGGTCTGCAACTCGTCGATGAAGCTCTTCGCCGCCTCCTCGGGGGTGAGCTCGCCGAACAGCACGCGCTGGGTGTGCTGGTCGATGATCGTCTCGATCGCACCGCCGCCCGGGGGCGTGGCGGGCGGTGCATCGCCGACGAGCGGGGCGAGGTCGTCGAGGAAGGTCACCACGGCCTGGTTCACCTCGTCGAGCTTCGGCGTGATGTACTCGCGGATCTTCTCGTTCGCCGGCACACCGCGCTCGGCGAGCAGCAGGTCGGCCGCCTCCTCGCTGTTCGACAGCCAGTCGAGGAACGTCGCGACCTCGGCCGGGTGCTCGGTCTTGGCCGACGCCGACCAGAACATCGAGGGCTTGTAGTAGGCCCATCCGTCGGGCGCGTCGTCGAGCGCGGGCACGCGCAGGGCCACCAGGTCCTTGCCGCTCGCGTCGCGCAGCGCCTGCACCTGGTTCGACCACCACGGGCCGAACGCCGACGCGTTGGTCGCGGTGAACGACTCGGCGAGGCCGCCCGTCTCCCGTTCGATGGTCGCCGCCGGGTCGGGCGTGGCGCCGGCCTCCGTGGCATCCAGCAGGAACTGCCACCAGGACGCGAGGTCCTCCTCGGTGGCGGCCACGCCGCCGTCCGTGGTGTAGAGCGCGCTGCCGCGCTGACGCAGCCAGTTGTTCAGGCCGCCGTCCTCGAAGCCCCACGACTGGGTGCCGACGACCGAGCCGCCGGTCGCCTCCGACACCGCGAGCGCGGTGTCGATGAAGTCGTCCCACGTCCAGGTCTCGTCGTCGGGCAGATCGATGCCGTTCTGCTCGAGGATCGTCTTGTTGGCCATGATCGTGTACGAGTTGATGCCGATCGGGATGCCGTACTGGGTGCCGTCGAGGGCGCCGGTACCGAGCACCGCCGCGGGGAAGTCCTCGGTGCCGAGGATCGACGAGTAGCCGCCGAGGTCGGCGAGCACGCCGTTGGCGGCGTACGTCGAGAGCTGCTTCTCGTCCATCTGGATGATGTCGGGGGTGTCGCCTGCGGCGACCGAGGTCGACAGCTTGTCCCAGTAGCCCGCCCAGTCGGTGTACTGCGGTTCGATCGTGATGTTCGGGTACTCCTCCTCGAACGTCGCGATGAGCTCCTCGGTGATCGCGTGGCGGGTGTCGTTGCCCCACCACGTGAACGAGAGCGTCACGGGTTCGTCGGAGAGGGTCAGCTCGGACTCGGTCGATCCGCCGGGGTCGCTGCCGGCGCACGACGTGAGCGCGAGCACGGACACCGCGCCGATGGCGGCGGCGATGCCGACCCGGCGGCGAGAGATGCCTCGCATGGTCATTCCTTTCGGTTGCGTGTGGTCGTGGTGCATGGGTGGTGATGCGGACCGGGGGAGCCGGTCACTTGATCCCCGTCGTCGCGATGCCCTTGATCAGGAACCGCTGGCCGAAGAGGAAGATCAGGAAGATCGGGATGAGCGACACGACGCTCATCGCGAACATCTCGCCGAAGTCGGTGGAGCTCTGCGCGTCCTGGAACGCATTGAGCGCGAGGGGGACGGTGTAGAGGCTCGGCTTGGTGAGGAAGATGAGCTGACTGAAGAAGTCGTTCCAGGTCCAGATGAAGGTGAAGATCGTGGTGGTCGCGAGGGCGGGCACCATCAGCGGCAGGATGATCTGCAGGAAGATGCGCGGATGCCCCGCCCCGTCGATGCGCGCAGCCTCGTCGAGTTCGCGCGGGATGCCGCGGATGAACTGCACCATCAGGAAGATGAAGAACGCGTCGGTGGCGAGCAGCTTCGGCACGATCAGCGGCAGGAAGGTGTTGACCCAGCCGAGCTGGGAGAACATCACGTACTGCGGCACGATGATCACGTGGATCGGCAGCATGATGCTCAGCAGCATGATGGCGAACCAGAACTTCTTGCCGGTGAACTCGAGCCGCGCGAACGCGTAGGCGGCGAGCGAGCATGACACCAGGTTGCCGACGATGCTGCCGATGACGACGAGCCCCGAGTTCAGCAGGTACACGTTGAACGGGTAGGTCAGCGCGTTCCAGCCGTCGGTGTAGTTCGAGATCTCGAAGCTGTCGAGGATGATGCCCGGCTCGCGGAAGATCTCGTCGTTGGGCCGCAGCGAGCTGGCGACCATCCAGATCACCGGGTACAGCATGATGAGGGCCGCGACGATGAGGAAGACGTGGCGGATCATCCTGGTGGCGGGCGTGCGCAGCGGGTTGCGGCGGCGGCGCTGCTCGCGGACCGCGCCGGTGGGGAGCCCGGTGACGACCGACTCGGTGAGCGGAGCGGGGTCGGTCATGGTGTCAGTCCTGGTCATCGTAGAAAACCCAATACTTGGAGGCCCAGAAGTTGATGGCCGTGAATGCGGCGATGATGAGCAGGAGCAGCCACGCCATCGCCGATGCGTAGCCCATGTCGAGGTTCGTGAACCCCTTCTGGTAGAGGTACAGCGTGTAGAAGAGGGTCGAGTCGACCGGTCCGCCGGTGCCGCCCGAGACGATGAACGCCTGGGTGAACGACTGGAACGCGTGGATGATCTGCAGCACCAGGTTGAAGAAGATGATCGGCGTCAGCATCGGCAGCGTGATGCGCCAGAACTGCTGGCGACGGTTGGCGCCGTCGACGGCGGCGGCCTCGTAGTACATCGCCGGGATCTGCCGCAGGCCGGCGAGGAAGATCACCATCGGCGAGCCGAAGGTCCACACGTTCAGGAGGACCAGTGTGCCGAGCGCCGTGTCGGGGCTGGAGATCCAGCCCTGCCCCTCGATGCCGAACCAGCCGAGGACGACGTTCACGAGGCCGTCGACGCCGAAGATCTGCCGCCAGAGCATCGCGATCGCCACGGATGCCCCGAGCAGTGACGGCAGATAGAACGCCGACCGGTAGAACGCGAGCCCGCGCAGCCCGCGGTCGAGCACGACCGCGAGCAGCAGCGCGAGGGCGAGCTGCAACGGCACCGAGACGAACACGTACTGGAAGGTCACCCCGAGGGAGGTGTGCAGCCGCTCGTCCTCGAACATCTTCTCGATGTTCGCCAGCCCGGTGAACCGCGGCGGACTCAGCAGGTTGTACTTCGTGAACGCCAGCACCAGCGACGCGATCATCGGGCCGACGGTGACGATCGCGAGGCCCAGGAACCACGGCGTGAGGAACACGAAGGCGGCGCGGTTCTGCTTCTTCTGGCGGGAGCCTCCCGCGCCTTTCAGGCTGCGGAGCTCGCCGAGCGCGCTCATCGGGCGGTTCCCGTGGTCGGGTGCGCAGCGGGGGGCGGTACGGATGGCGCGGGCGAGGGTGCCACGTGCGTCCTCCAGTCGATCGTCGTCGATGTCTCGAAGCGTCGAGCCAGAAAGCGCTATCTCGACGTGACTGGTTTTCTAGCAGCGGGAAACCGCATTCCACAACCCCTAGCTGCAAAATAGCTGGTCAGAATGGGGGTGTTTGCTCAGAAAGGGGTTTCTGGTGATCGCGCGATCATCGGCGCGGTCGGCTCGTGCTGGACCGCACGACCAGCCGGGTCGGCAACGGGGCGCCCGAATCGGGCAGCGGGTCGGGGTCGTCGCCGCGGGCGATCAGCCGGAGCACCACCTCCACCGCCAGCCGGCCCTGCTCCTCGGGGTACTGCTCCACCGTCGTGAGGCCGAACATCTCGGCGTACTCGTGGCCGTCGATGCCGATCACCGAGAGTTCGCCGGGCACGTCGATGCCGAGCCGCTCGGCGGCGCGCAAGGTGCCGAACGCCACCTCGTCGGAACACGCGACCACGGCCGTCGGGCGCACCCCCGGCTGGCCCAGCAACTGCAGCGCAGCCGCGTACCCGCCGGGCATCGTCATCGCGGACTCCACGATGTTCGACCGCCCGCCGGGCGCGAGCCCCGCGGCGGCCATCGCATCGAGGAACCCGTGCCGGCGCTCGCCGGGCACGCTGTGCGGCGACGCCGCCGCGCCCGAACCCGCGACGTGCGCGATGCGGGTATGGCCGAGGTGCAGCAGATGCTCGGTGGCCAGCTGCGCGGCGGCGCGGTCGTCGATCGCGAGCCGCGCCGCACCGGGGGCGCGGCCGCCGAGGCACAGCACCGGCTTGTCGCGCCGATCGAGCACCGCCACCTCGTGCTCGGCCAGGTCGACGCCGACGGCGATCACCGCGTCGACGCGCTTGCGCGCCAGGAAGAAGTCGAACACCTTCGCCCGCGCGTCGCCGCCGGGCGGCACGTTGTACAGCGTGAGGTCGTAGCCCGCCCCGATCAGGGCGCGCTCGATGCCCTCGAGCACCTCGCCGAAGAACCACGCGTTCACGAACGGGATCACGACGCCGACGTTCTTCGTGCGCCCCGTCACGAGGCTCGCCGCGTCGGGCGACGCGATGTAGCCGATCTCGGCGGCCGCGCGCTCGACCCGCCGACGCGTGCTGTCGGCGACGTGCCCCTTGCCCGACAGCGCCCTCGACGCGGTCGCCTTCGACACGCCGGCCAGGCGCGCGACGTCGCCGATCGCAGCCATCGCGTCTCCCTCCGTCGGGGTCGCTCGAAGGCGAGCATAGCCCCGAAAGGGCTCGTCATGGAACCGGTTCCAGTCGTTCGTCGCGGTCTCCCGGCTGCCCGATGCATCCGGGCAGAGAGCGCTCTCCCCCTGCATCCGCCGAACGAGCGAGGAGTGTCCGAAACGTGACCCGCCATACCTTGCAGCGGTGCTCCGACCTGTCCTAGCGTGGGCAACTGGAACCGATTCCGGTTCCCGTCCTGCACTCAACGAGGAGAAGACATGAGACTCACACGGCATCGCCGATGGCTGGTCCCCGTCGTGGCGGCCGCCGCGGTCGGACTGACGCTCACCGCCTGCACGGGCGACATCGCAGACGAGGACGCCGCCGACGTCGACTGCGGCCCCTACGAGCAGTACGGCACGTTCGAGGGCAAGAACGTCACCATCTCGGGCACCATCCTCGACCTCGAGGCCGACCGCCTCGTCGAGTCGTGGAGCGACTTCGAGACCTGCACCGGCATCGAGATCGACTACCAGGGCTCGAGCGAGTTCGAGGCCCAGATCGCGGTGCTCGCCGAGGGCGGCAACGCACCCGACATCGGCATCGTCCCCCAGCCCGGCCTGCTGCAGCGGCTCGCCGCCGGCGGCTGGCTGATCCCCGCTTCGCAGGCCGTCGAGGACAACGTCGACGAGTTCTGGAGCGAAGACTGGAAGCAGTACGGCACCGTCGACGGCACCTTCTACGCCGCGCCGCTGATGGCGAGCATCAAGGGCTACATCTGGTACTCGCCGAGCGAGTTCGAGGAGAAGGGCTACGAGATCCCGAAGACCCTCGACGAGCTCACCGCGCTCAGCGAGCAGATCGCCGCCGAGGGCGACCACAAGCCGTGGTGCGCCGGCTTCGAATCCGGCGACGCGACCGGCTGGCCGGGCACCGACTGGATCGAGGACTACATGCTGCGCCTGCACGGCGCCGACGTGTACGACCAGTGGGTCACGCACGGCATCCCGTTCAACGACCCGAAGGTGGCCGAGGCGTTCGACGCCGCCGGCGAGATCCTGCGGAACGACGAGATGGTCAACGGCGGCATCGGCGATGTCTCCACGATCGTCAGCGAGGCGTTCCAGACCGCGGGTCTGCCCATCCTCGACGGCGAGTGCTCGCTGCACCACCAGGCCTCGTTCTACGAGACCTTCTGGAACCCCGAGGGCGGCGACGAGAACACCGTGGCCAGCGACGGCACCGTGTTCGCGTTCCTGATGCCTCCGGTGAACGCCGACGACCCGCTGTCGGTCACCGGCGGCGGCGAGTTCCCCGTCGCGTTCCGTGACGCGGAAGAGGTCGAGGCCGTGCGCGCGTACCTCTCGAGCGACACGTGGGCGAACATCCGCGTGGGCCTCGGCGGCGTCATCAGCGCGAACAAGGGGCTCGACCCCGAGGTCGCCTCGAGCGAGCTGCTCGTGCAGTCGATCGAGATCCTGCAGGACGACGAGACCACGTTCCGTTTCGACGGATCCGACCTCATGCCCGGTGCCGTCGGCGCCGACTCCTTCTGGAAGGGCATGGTCGCGTGGATCACGGGGCAGAGCACGCAGGACACCATCGACACGATCGAGGCCAGCTGGCCCGCGAGTTGATCAGCGCGCCGCCCGGCCGATCCGTCGGCCGGGCGGCATGATCGAGGGGCGGGGACGACGTTCCCGCCCCTCGTCACCCCCAGAGCTCGACGACGACCCCGGGAGGCACGATGACCACGGAAGACCTGCTCGGCAAGATCCTGCAGGTGGTGATGGGGCTCGCGATCTTCGCCGCGATCATCGGCCTCCTCATCTTCTTCATCGACAAGGCGCCCAAGCGCGGGCGCGACTACTGGCAGCTCGCCGGATTCCTCACCCCGGCGCTGCTGTTCCTCATCATCGGACTCGTCTACCCGGCGATCCGCACCAGCATCCTCGCGTTCCAGACCAGCGGCGGCGATTGGACGCTCGACAACTTCGTCTGGACCTTCACCCAGCCCGTCGCGCTGCGCACGCTGCTGAACACCATCATCTGGGTGCTCATCGTGCCGACCGTGTCGACCGCGATCGGGCTCGCATACGCCGTGTTCATCGACCGGTCCCGCGGTGAGAAGTACTTCAAGGTCGTGCTGTTCATGCCGATCGCGATCTCGTTCGTCGGCGCCGGCATCATCTGGCGGTTCGTGTACGAGTACAAGTCGGCCGGCCGCGAGCAGATCGGCCTGCTGAACGCGATCGTGGTCGCGTTCGGCGGCGAGCCCGTGCAGTGGTTGCAGACCGACCCGCTCAACACGTTCCTGCTCATCGTCGTGATGATCTGGATCCAGACCGGCTTCGCGATGGTGCTGCTGAGCGCGGCGATCAAGGGCGTGCCGACCGAGCAGATCGAGGCGGCCCAGCTCGACGGCACCAACGCCTGGCAGCGCTTCTGGAACGTCACCGTCCCGGGCATCCGCGGCTCGCTCGTGGTCGTGCTCACGACGATCTCGATCGCCACGCTGAAGGTCTTCGACATCGTGCGCACGATGACCGCCGGAAACTTCAACACGTCGGTCATCGCCAACGAGATGTACACGCAGGCGTTCCGCGCCAGCGAGGTCGGGCGGGGCTCGGCGCTGGCGCTGATCCTCTTCGTGCTGGTGCTGCCGATCGTCATCTACAACATCAACATCCTCCGCAAGCAGAGGGAGATCCGATGAGCAGCGTCGCCCCAGCCGATCTTCCCGTCGGCAAGGACCTCGGCTCGATCGAGGCCGCCGAGCAGGCCGAGTACGGCCCCACCAAGACCGCGCGGGTCAAGAAGCGGCTCACCTCGCGAACCGCGACGATCATCTCCCTGATCATCGCGGTGCTCTGGACCATCCCGACGTTCGGGCTGCTCGTCTCGTCGTTCCGCCCGGGCGACCTGGTGCGCACCACCGGCTGGTGGACCGTCTTCCAGAACCCCGGGTTCACGCTCGACAACTACGCCGATGTGCTGATCTCGCCGTCGCAGTCGTCGCCGCAGCTCGGCGCGTACATCGTCAACTCGATCGCGATCTCGCTGCTCGGCACGCTCATCCCGCTCGTGCTGGCGACCATGGCGGCCTACGCGTTCGCCTGGATCAAGTTCAAGGGCGCGAACGTGATCTTCATCCTCGTGTTCGCCCTGCAGATCGTGCCGCTCCAGATGGCCCTCGTGCCGCTGCTGCAGATCTTCTCGACCTGGCTGCGGCCGATGCAGGCCTGGCTGCACGACGTGATCCCGATCATCCCCGAGCAGAACTATGCGCCGGTCTGGTTGGCGCACTCGATGTTCGCGCTGCCGCTGGCGATCTTCCTGCTGCACAACTTCATCTCCGAGATCCCGAACGACGTGATCGAAGCGGCTCGCGTCGACGGCGCCACGCACGGGCAGATCTTCTTCCGCATCGTGCTGCCGCTCGCCACGCCCGCGATCGCGTCGTTCGCGATCTTCCAGTTCATCTGGGTGTGGAACGACCTGCTCGTGGCCCTGATCTTCTCGGGCGGCACACAGGACGTCGCCCCGCTCACCCAGCGATTGGCGGAGCTCGTCGGTTCGCGCGGTCAGGAATGGGAACGCCTGACGGCCGGCGCGTTCATCTCGATGATCATCCCGTTGATCGTCTTCTTCAGCCTCCAGCGCTACTTCGTCCGCGGCCTGCTCGCAGGCTCGACGAAGGGGTAGCGGACCCGAACTGCCGCTCCAGGCAGGGGGAGGTGGATGCCGCGGGTGGGGGCCCGCGGCATCCGTCTCCCCTGCCCCCGCCTTTCCCTCCTGCCTTTCCCTCCTGCCTCGGTACGCAATTCAGGTGCGGAGGTGTGTCGCCGGGCCGACACGCCGTACGTGACCGCGACACGCCGAGCGCGAACCTGAATTGCGTACACGCGCAGCGCGCAGCGCGCGGCGCGGAGCACGGGGCGCGTGGGGCGCAGCGCGCGGCACGGAGCCGGGAGGCGCCGGGTCAGTGGGCGAGTGCCGTGCGAACGGCGGCGATGACCACGTGCCACTCCTCCATCACGAGCCGGTAGTTGAACCGGAGCACCTGATACCCCATCGAGGTGAGCAGGGCGTCGCGACGGCGGTCGACGTCGTACTGTTCGGGGTCGAGGTGGGTGCGACCGTCCCATTCGATCACCACGCGCCCGTCGAGGACGAGATCGACCCGACCGATGCCGGCGATCTCGACCTGATGCTCGCCCCGGATGCCGGCCCGCTCGAGCCGGACTCGCCCGATGCTCTCGAGGAAGCTGTGGCACAGCGGCTCCCGTCGGGGCAGCGCCTCGGCCACATACGGCGGAAGTGCGGCGACCCACGCTTCGACCTGATCGACCCGGCGAGGGTCGGCGGCCAGGAACGAGTCGAGCGCCGCGACCGCGAACTCGGGGGCCACGCAGTGGGCGACCTGCACCGCCGTCTCGAACTCGTCGGTGACGAGTCGCGTGCGCGACGGGCGATCGACCGGCGAGGCCCAGTGCACGATCAGATCGCGGGGCGCGTCGCGGCGCAGCCGGGCGGCGTTCTCGTGGACGACCACGTGCAACCCGTGCCGTTCGGGTGTGGCCCAGCCGTGGTACGCCGCGGCCGACACGCACGCGAGCCGGCCCCCGACACGAACGGCATCGCGCAGCGAGGCATCCGTATCGGGGAGGGCGTACCAGCCGCGCCGGACCCGCAGCGCGACGCCGTGGTGCACGGCGGCGCTCAGGGTGCGACCGGGGATGCCCCGTGCGCGGAGCTCGGCGGTGGTCGCGACGCCATCGAGCGACGCGAGGTGCCTGATCAGGGGGAGGAATCCGGATGCCACGTGTCGAGGCTCATCGGTCGGTCGGCCTGGAGGGGGCGCGTCGCGCATTCTGTGGAACGACGGCGGAGCCGATGCGCCTGGGGAGGAGAACTCCCACCCCCTGCACACCGTTCCCCGCACGCAACCCCCCGCGCGCAATTCCCCGTACGCAATGCCCCGTACGCAATTCCCCGTACGCAATTCAGGTTCGCACTCGGCGTGTCGCGTGGCGGCTCGGCGTGTCGATGCCGCGACACGCCTCCGCTCCTGAATTGCGTTCACGCACGCACGCACGCACGCACGCGGGCGGGCGGGCGGGTGGGCAGGCGGGTGGGTGGGGGGTGCGGCGTAGGGTCGAGGGCATGAGCATGCACGGCGGCGGCGGGCGCGGGAGCGCTGCGCGCGCGATGGGCGGCGGGGGCGCCGGAGGCCGCCGCATCGGCACGGCCGACGAGGAGGCGCAGCGCGCGATGAACGCCGGCGCGCCGAGGATCCCGCACCTGGTCCGCCGCATCGCCGGGTTGTTCGCGGCGCACCGGGCGGCGCTCATCACGACCGTCGTGCTGGTGTTCGCGGGAGCGGCGCTCAGCGTCGTGCCGCCGCTGCTCACCCAGCGGGCGTTCGACGACGGGCTGTTCCCGGTCGACGCGGGCGGCGAGGCATCCGGGCCGAACCTGCCGGTGCTCGCGGGCATCGTCGTCGCCATGATCGCCGTCTTCGTCGTGTCCGCCCTCATCGGCGTATGGCAGACCTGGCTCACCGCGAACGTCGGCAACAAGGTGATGGGCGCCCTGCGGGTGCGCCTCTTCAGCCATCTGCAGGCGATGGAGCTCAGCTTCTTCACCCGCACGAAGACGGGCGTCATCCAGTCGCGGTTGCAGAACGACGTCGGCGGCGTGGCATCCGTGCTCACCAACACGGTGTCGAGCGTGCTCGGCAACACGGTCACCGTGATCAGCGCGTTCGTGGCGATGCTGCTGCTGAACTGGCAGCTCACGCTCATCGCGCTGGTGCTGCTGCCGGTGATGGTGATCGCGCAGCGCCGGGTCGGGCAGGTGCGGGCGCGGATCGCGGCGAAGACGCAGGAGTCGCTGTCGGAGATGACCGCGATCACGCAGGAGACGCTGAGCGTGTCGGGCATCCTGCTGGCCAAGAGCTTCACCCGCCAGCAGAGCGAGATCGACCGCTACGCCGACGAGAACGGCAACCAGATCCGGTTGCAGGTGCGCCAGCAGATGACCGGCCAGTGGTTCTTCGCGATGGTGAACATCTTCATGTCGGCGATCCCGGCGATCGTGTACCTGATCGCGGGCTGGCTCATCACGGGCGGCATCGCCGACATCACGGCGGGCACGATCGTCGCGTTCACGACGGTGCAGGCCCGGCTGCTGTTCCCGCTGATGGGGCTCATGCGGGTCGCGCTGGATCTGCAGACCTCGAGCGCGCTCTTCGCGCGCATCTTCGAGTACCTCGATCTGCGGCCTTCGATCACGGATGCTCCGCAGGCGACGGATGTCCCGATCGGTCCTGCGCTGGGGCGAGTGGAGTTCGAGCACGTCTCGTTCCGGTATCCCGATGCCGCCGTTCGACAAGCTCAGGGGGCCGAGGAGCGGCCGACGCTCGACGATGTGTCGTTCACGATCGAACCCGGGCAGTACGCGGCGTTCGTCGGGCCGTCGGGCGCGGGCAAGACCACCGTGTCCTACCTCGTGCCGCGGCTGTACGAGGCATCCGGGGGTTCGGTGCGCTTCGCCGGGGTCGACGTGCGCGACCTGCGGCAGACCTCGCTCGTGTCGAACATCGGCATCGTGAGCCAGGAGACCTACCTCTTCCACGCCACCATCGCCGACAACCTGCGGTACGCGAAGCCCGACGCGACCGACGCCGAACTCGAGGCCGCCGCCCGGGCGGCGAACATCCACGAGACGATCGCGTCGTTCCCCGACGGCTACGAGACGGTGGTCGGCGAGCGCGGCTACCGGCTGTCGGGCGGCGAGAAGCAGCGCATCGCCATCGCGCGGGTGCTGCTGAAGGATCCGGCCGTGCTGCTGCTCGACGAGGCGACCAGCGCGCTCGACACCATCAGCGAACGCGTGGTGCAGGCCGCGCTCGACGACGCCTCGAAGGGCCGCACGACGATCGCGATCGCGCACCGGCTCTCGACCGTGGCATCCGCCGATGTCATCTTCGTCGTGGTCGCCGGGCGCATCGTCGAACGGGGCAGCCATGCCGAGCTCCTCGCCGCGGGCGGCGTCTACGCGTCGCTGTACCGCGAGCAGGCCGACCGGCCCGAGGTGCCCGCGAACTGAGGCGGGCTTCCGCTTCCGGTGGCCCCGCCGCGGATGTCTCGCTATCGTGAGGAACATCGCGGTCGGAGGGGGACGCCCGCCATGGAAGACCAGCTCGCGCCCGCCACGGGTGCCGCACCGGCGGTCGAGGCATCCGCTCCGCCTGCGGCGACGTCTGCTCGCCGGCGCCGTCGGGGCATCAGCATCCAGTCGAAGCTGCTCGTCATCCTGTTGGCGACCAGCCTGCTGTCGGCGCTCGTCGTCGGCGTCATCGGCTGGATCAGCGGCCGCGACTCGTTGCGGGCCGCCGCGTACGACGAGCTGACCACGATCCGCGAGTTCCGCAGCGCGGAACTGCGGCGCACCCTGCGCGACTTCGAGGCGGGCGTCCGGGTGGCCGCGGCGAACGCCAGCGCCGAGATCGCGTCGGTCGAGTTCAACGGCGCGTTCGCCGACCTCGAGCAGACCGAGATCTCGGAGGCCGACGCGCAGCGGCTGCTCGACTGGTACCAGACCTCGTTCGTGCCGAAGCTCGAGGAGCGATCGGACGACACGTTCGACGCGCGCACCCTGATCCCGTCGAGCCCCGCGGGGCAGTACCTGCAGTTGCGGTACACCGTCCCGACCGATCCGTACGAAGACCAGACGGTCGCCACCGCCGTCGAGGACGCGGGCGACGGCAGCGCCTGGTCGGCGGTGCACGCTCGGTTCCACGACTACTTCACGCGGCTCGTCGACAACTTCGGGTACGTCGACGTGCTGCTCATCGACGATCGCGGCCGGGTGGTGTACACGGTCGACAAGGGCATCGACCTCGGCACCGACCTGCAGAGCGGGCCGTTCGAGCGCACCGCGCTCGCCGACGCGTATCGCGACGCGCTGCGGTCGGGCAGCACTACGACGGTCGCGACGACCGACTTCGAACCCTATGTGCCGTCGCTCGACGTGCCCACCGCGTGGGCGGTGTCCCCGGTGGGCGACGCGGGGGACATCACGGGGGCGCTCGCCGTGCAGGTGCCGATCGCGACGATCGACGACGTCATGACCGGCGACGAGGGCTGGCAGCAGCAGGGGCTCGGCGAGACCGGGGAGGTGTACCTCGTCGGCGCGGACGGGTTGATGCGCTCGAACTCGCGGCCGCTCATCGAGGATCCCGGCACGTACGCCGAACGGGTCATCGACCGCGGTACGCCGCCGCGCGTCGCCGAGCGGGTCGTCGCGGCGGGCAGCACCGTGCTGCTGCAGCCGGCGTCGTCGCCCGCGGTCGCTGCGGCGCTGGCCGGCGGCACCGGCGTCATGTCGAGCCAGGAGTACATCGGCGGCACGAGCCTCGTCGCGTACGCGCCGTTCGACGCGGCCGACGTCGAGTGGGTGATGGTGGCGCGCATGGAGGCGAGCGAGGCCTTCGCGCCGGTCGACGACTTCACCCGCACCCTGGTGCTCACCACGCTCGGCATCATGCTCGTCGTGAGCCTGCTCGCGCTGCTGCTCGCGCAGGCGTTCACCCGGCCCATCCGCCGGCTCGGCGACGCCGTGCACCGCGTCGCCGCGGGAGATCTGGACGTGCGGGTGCAGTCGAACACGCGCGACGAGTTCGGCGACCTCGGTTCGGCGTTCAACGACATGGCGAAGAGCCTGCGCGTGAAGCAGGAGCTCATCGAGCAGCAGAAGGCCGACTACGACAAGCTGCTGCTCACGCTCATGCCCGCGTCGGTCGCGCAGCGGTATCGCAAGGGCGAGGATGCGATCGCCGAAGAGCACCAGGATGTCTCGGTGGTGTACGCGGAGCTCGTCGGCTGGGACGACTTCGCCGACGCCCTGGGCGGCGAGGCCGGCGTGTCGCGACTCGACGAACTGGTGCGCAGCTTCGACGAGGCGGCCGAGCGCATCGGCGTCGAGAAGGTCCGCCCGCTGCGGGAGGGGTACCTCGCGAGCTCGGGACTCATGGTGCCGCGCATCGACAACGTGCGCCGGGCCGTCGACTTCGCGGTCGAATTGCACGACGTCGTCGAGCGGTTCGACGCGCAGAACGACGCGAAGCTCGCGATGCGCACCGGGATCGCGACGGGCACGGTGACGGCGGGCCTCGTCGGGCGGACCAGCCTCGCCTACGACCTGTGGGGTGCCGCGGTGAACCTCGCGCACCGGGTGCAGGCGGTCACCGGGGAGCCGGGCATCTTCGTGAGCCAGGGCGTGCGCGACGGCGTCGGGGATGCGATGCGGTTCGAGCAGGTCGGCACGGTCGATGCGAAGGACGGGCAGCAGGCGGTCTGGAAGGTCGTGCGGGAGACCTGAGCATGGACGCGGGCATGGACACGGGCTGGGTGATCTGGGCGATCGCGATCGCGGTCGGGATCCCGCTCGTGCTCGTGGTGCTCACCGAGGTGCTCGCGGCGCTGACGCGGCGCGGCAATCCGGCCGCGGGGCCCGTGCGGTTCCTGCGGAACTGGGTGGTGCCCGTCGCCGCGGTGCTCGTGTTCCTGCTGTTCGCGGTGCAGCAGCCGACCGAGCAGGTCGGCGTGCGGCTGGTCGCGACGCTGTTCGGGTTCCTGCTGATCCTGCTCGTGCTCGCCGCGTTCAACGTCGCGCTGTTCCAGAATGCGCGAGCCGGCACGTGGCGCGATCGCATCCCGAACATCTTCGTGTCGATCGTGCGGGTGCTGCTCATCCTCGTCGGCCTCGCGCTGATCTTCTCGTGGGTGTGGGGCGCCGACGTCGGCGGGTTCTTCACCGCGCTCGGCGTGACCTCGATCGTGATCGGCCTGGCGCTGCAGAACGCGGTGGGCAGCGTCATCTCGGGGCTGCTGCTGCTGTTCGAGCAGCCGTTCAAGATCGGCGACTGGCTCGACACCGGCGATGTGCGCGGGCGGGTGATCGACGTGAACTGGCGCGCGGTGCACATCGAGACGCCGTCGGGCACGCGCATCGTGCCGAACGCCTCGCTCGCGGGCGGTTCGTTCACGAACCTCAGCCGGCCGGCGAACGGGTATCACGTGTCGGTCGACGCGACGTTCGGCACCGATGACGCGCCGTTCGACGTGATGGCGATGCTGGCCGAGGTGGCCGGTTCGCTGCCGATGCTCGCGCCCGGCGGGCGGCCGGTCGCGCGGTACAACGGGCAGAGCGCGTACACCGTCGATCTGCCGTTGCGCAGCCCGGCGGTGGCGGCCGAGGCGAAGGGGATGCTCCTCGCATGGCTCTGGTACGCCGCCCGCCGCCGCGGGCTCGCACTCGACGGCGACGCGACCGACCCGGTCGCCGATCCCGCGCGCCTGCGGGCGGCGGTCGAGCAGGTGGCGCCGCTGCTGCACCTCGACGGCCCGGCGATCGAGGCGGTGCTCGCCGACTCGCACCTCGAGCAGTACGGCGTCGGCGAGACCGTGCAGCGGGTGGGTGTCGTGCCCCGGCACCTGCGGGTCGTGATCGAGGGGCGCATGCAGCTCTGGGCGATGGCGGGCGACCAGCGGATCGACATCGCCGCGGCCGATGCGGGGGAGTACGTCGGGCACACGTCCCTCACCCGGGAGGCCGCGTTCGTGGGCGCGACGGCGCTCGCCGTCACGACCGTGCTCGTCATCCCGCGGGCGACGCTCGACGCGCTGGTGCGCACGCACCCCGAGATCGCGCGCAGCATCGGCCGGGTGGTGGAGAAGAAGCGGCGCCTGGTCGAGCAGGCGGTCGCGACGGCGGGCGTCGCGAGCGGCAGCCTGCTGCGGTGAGACGGCGGATGCCTCGACCGCGCGTTCCCCGGATGCGACGACGGATGCCGCGAACGGAATACGCTGCTGCGCGGCATCCGACCGGCTCGCGGTGGCATCCCACCCGCTCGCTATGGATAGAGTGAACGGGTGATCCGTCTCTCGTGTTGCTGTCGCTGACCACCCCACCCGCGACCCCCGACATGAGCGGCGCAACGGCGCGCGCGAACCCAAAAGGACTGACCACATGCGCTATGCAGAGAACATCGCCGACCTCGTCGGCCGCACCCCCCTCGTCAAGCTGAACCGCGTCACCGCGGGCGTCACCGAGGCCACCGTGCTCGCCAAGGTCGAGTACCTGAACCCGGGCGGTTCGGTGAAGGACCGCATCGCGTCGCGCATGATCGACGCCGCCGAACGCGAGGGCCTGCTGAAGCCCGGCGGCACGATCGTCGAGCCGACCAGCGGCAACACCGGTGTGGGCCTCGCGCTCGTCGCACAGCAGCGCGGCTACCGCTGCATCTTCGTCGTGCCCGACAAGTTCGGCGAGGAGAAGCGCAACGTGCTGGCCGCCTACGGCGCCGAGGTGGTCGTGACGCCGACGTCGGTCGCGCCCGAGAGCCCCGAGTCGTACTACGGCGTCTCCGACCGGCTCGCCCGCGAGATCCCGGGCGCCTACAAACCGAACCAGTTCGCGAACCCCAACGGGCCGCGCGCGCACTACGAGACGACCGGCCCCGAGATCTGGGCGGACACCGAGGGGCGCGTGACGCACTTCGTCGCCGGCATCGGCACCGGCGGCACCATCACCGGCACGGGCCGCTACCTGCGCGAGGTGTCGGACGATCGGGTGCGGGTCATCGGCGCCGACCCCGAAGGGTCGGTGTACTCGGGCGGCACCGGGCGGCCGTACTTCGTCGAGGGCGTCGGCGAGGACATGTGGCCCGACACGTACGACCCGGCCGTGCCGAACGAGGTGCTCGCGATCAGCGACGCCGACTCGTTCCGGATGACCCGTCGCCTCGCCCGCGAAGAGGGGCTGCTCGTGGGCGGCTCGAGCGGCATGGCGGTGGCCGCCGCGCTGCAGGCCGCGAAGGGCGCCTCGCCCGACGACGTCTTCGTGGTGCTGCTGCCCGACGGCGGCCGCGGCTACCTGGGCAAGATCTTCAACGACAAGTGGATGCGCGCGTACGGCTTCGGCAACGCGCCATCCGGTCACAGCGTCGCCGACCTGCTCGCGGCGAAGGCCGACCGCACCGCCCCGCTCGTCTACGCGCACCCGGCCGAATCGGTGCGCGAGGCGATCGACCGCATGACCGACACGGGCGTCTCGCAGCTGCTGGTGCTCTCGGCGGAGCCGCCCGTCGTGCTCGGCGAGGTGCGCGGAGCGGTGCACGAGAACGAACTGCTCGAGCTCGTGTTCTCGGGCAAGGTGAAGCTCACCGACCCGGTCACCGCGGTGATCGGCGAACCGCTGCCGCTCATCGGCGTGAACGAGCCCGTCGCGGCCGCGCGCCAGGCCCTCGGCGACCGGCCCGCGCTGCTCGTCGCCGACGGCGGCAAGGCGCTCGGCGTCGTCACCCGATCCGACCTGCTCACCTACCTCTCCCACTAGGACGGACCCAGACATGAGCATTCCCGACCAGAGCGGGTTCGACACCCGCGCCATCCACGCCGGCCAGGAGTTCGACCCGACGACCGGTGCGGTCATCCCGCCCGTCTACCTCACCTCGACGTACGTGCAGGACGGCATCGGAGGCCTGCGCAACGGGTACGAGTACTCGCGCGGCGGCAACCCCACGCGCACCGCACTCGAGACGCAGCTCGCGGCACTCGAGGGAGGCATCCGCGGCCTGTCCTTCGCATCGGGCCTCGCCGCCGAGGACGCGCTGCTGCGCACCGTGCTGCGCCCGGGCGACCACGTCGTCATCGGCAACGACGTGTACGGCGGCACGCACCGGCTCATCCGCCGCATCTTCGGCGAATGGGGCGTGACGCACTCGACCGTCGACACGAGCGACCTCGCCGCGGTCGAGGCGGCGATCGAACTCGGCACGACCAAGGTGCTCTGGGTCGAGACGCCCTCGAACCCGCTCATGAAGATCAGCGACGTCGCGGCGCTCGCCGAGATCGGCCAGGAGGCCGGGCTGATCACGGTCGTCGACAACACGTTCGCGAGCCCCGCGCTGCAGCAGCCGATCGCGCTCGGCGCCGACGTCGTCGTGCACTCGACCACGAAGTACCTGGGCGGTCACTCCGACGTGATCGGCGGTGCGCTCGTGTTCGCCGCCGGGCAGGAGGAGCTGGCCGAGCGGGTCGCGTTCACGCAGTTCGCCGCGGGCGCGGTCTCGGGGCCGTTCGACGCGTTCCTCACCTCGCGCGGGATCAAGACCCTCGGTATCCGGATGCAGCGGCACTCGTCGAACGCCCAGGCCCTGGCCGAGCGGCTCGTGGGGCACCCGGGCGTCGCGCGGGTGCTGTACCCCGGGCTGCCCACGCACCCGGGGCACGAACTGGCGGCGCGGCAGATGTCGGGGTTCGGCGGCATGCTCTCGATCGAGCTCGCGGGCGGCGGCGTCGCCGCTCGGCGGTTCGCCGAGTCGACGCACGTGTTCCAGCTCGCCGAGTCGCTCGGCGGCATCGAATCGCTCGTGAACCACCCCTGGTCGATGACGCACGCGTCGGTGCGCGGCACCGAGGCGGAGGTGCCCGAGTCGATCGTGCGGCTCTCCGTCGGCATCGAGGACGTCGAAGACCTGCTCGCCGACATCGACGCCGCGCTCGGCGCGCTGTAGCGCGCGGCGCGCCGGCGGTGCCTGCGCCGTCGCGCCCATCGCCGCCTGCGCGCTGCCGCCACGTTCTCCACCACCGCCTGCGCCACTTCGGCGCCCTCTGCACCACCTCGGCTGGCGCGGAGGACGCCGAACTGGCGCAGCGGCGAGGTGTGGCGGCGAGGCCGGGCGCGGCGCGCGAGTGTGGCAGGATCTCGCCGAAGGCGGGCAGGACTGCCATCGTCCGGTGTCGGCGGGATGCCCCAGACTGATCGGGTGACCACGACGACGGATGCCCCGGCCACCGCGCCGACCGCGCACGGCGGTTCGCTCGGGCTCGGCCAGGGCACCGCGCTCTACGTCGCGAGCGTGCTGGGCACCGGCATCCTGGCGCTGCCGGGCCTCGCCGCGGCGGCCGCCGGGCCGGCCTCCATCGTGGCGGTCGCGGCCGTGCTCGTGCTCTCGATCCCGCTCGCGGGCACCTTCGCCGCCCTCGCGTCGCGATTCCCCGACCCGGGCGGTGTCGCGAGCTACGCCCGCCGCGTGTTCGGCGACACGGTCGCCCGCATGACGGGGTACTGGTTCTTCTTCGGCGTCTGCGTCGGCGCCCCGGTGGTGACGCTGCTCTGCGGCGAGTACGTGGTCGCCGCGCTCGGCGTCGACCGCTCGGCCGTGCCGTTCATCGCCGCGGCGATCTTCGTGCCGCCCTACGTGATCAGCTGGTTCGGCGTGCGCGTCGCGGGCTGGGTGCAACTCGTGCTGACGGGGCTGCTGCTCGCGGTGGTGGTCGGGGTCGTCGCGGTCACGTTCCCCCACGTCGAGGCCGAGTCGTTCACGCCGTTCCTGCCGCACGGCTGGGCGGGCGTCGGCACGGCGATCAGCCTGTTCGTGTGGGCGTTCGCCGGGTGGGAGGTCGGCACCCACATCGCCGGCGAGTTCAAGAACCCGCAGCGCATCATCCCCATCGCGACGGCGATCGCCATCGTCGTCGTCGGGCTCGGCTACCTCGCCCTGCAGGTCGTGACGGTCGGCGTGCTCGGCGACCGCGCGGGCGCAGGGGTGGTGCCGCTCATCGACCTCGTCGACGTCGTGCTGCCGGGTGTCGGCCCCGCGATCGTCGCCGCCATCGCGGTCATCGTCACCACCGGTGTGATGAACGCCTACCTGCCGGCGTTCGGCAACCTCGGCGCCGCGCTCGGCCGCGACGGCGACCTGCCGCGCTTCTTCGCGAAGGGCGCCGCGGGCGGCGAGGTGCCGCGCCGCGCGCTCGCGCTCTCGGGGCTCGTCAGCGCGGTGTACTTCGCACTCGTGGTCGCCAACGGCGGCGAGCTGTCGACGTTCATCCTCATCCACACGAGCAACATGGTGGCGATCTACTTCGTCGGCATGCTCGCCGCGACCCTGCTGCTGCGACGGTTCAGCGTCGGCTGGTGGCTCGCGGTCGTCGCGACCGTGCTCACCGCGGGGCTCCTCGTGCTCGCGGGCGGCAATCTGCTCGTGCCGGCCGTGCTGGCCGTGGCATCCGTGGTCGTCACCGTCGTCCGTCGCATCCGTCGCCCTTCCCCGAATCTGGAGACCGAATGACCGAGTACCGTGCCGTCTTCGACGCCGACGTCGCCTTCCTGAACGGCGGGGGCCTGCGCGCCGAGGGGTTCCGCCTGGATCTGCCCGCGCCCGACCTCGACGCCGACGAGATCGGGCGGCTGCTCGTGCAGCATCTGGGGCTCGCGATGGTCGGGCGGGTCGACCTGGCGAACCTCGAGGTGGTCGAAGAGGCGCACAAGGGCTCGCGCGGCATCGCTCCGACGAGCGAGCACCGAACGGATGCCGCGTCCGCCCGCCGGCTCGTCGACCTCAGCCACCCGATCCGCGAGGGGCTGGTGACGTATCCGGGCATCCCGGCGCCGACCTTCGCGCCGCACCTCACCCGCGAGGCGTCGCGTGCGGTGTACGCGCCGGGCACCGAGTTCGGGATCGACCTCATCACGATGGCGGGCAACACGGGCACCTACCTCGACAGCCCCTTCCACCGCTACGCCGACGGCGGCGACCTCGCCTCGCTGCGGCTCGACACGCTCGTCGGGTTGCGCGCCGAGGTCTTCCGGTTGACGGATGCGACGGAGCGCGGCATCCCGGCCGAGGTGTTCGCCGACCGGGTCGACGACCTGCGCGGCGCGGCCGTGCTGCTGCACACCGGGTGGGACGCGCACTTCGGCCGGCCCGAGTACGGGGTGGGTTCGCCGTTCCTCACCGGCGAGGGCGCGCGGTTCCTGGTCGACGCCGGTGCGGTGCTCGTGGGCATCGACGCGCTGAACATCGACGACACCGAGTCGGGCGGCGAACGGCCGGCGCACTCGATCCTGCTCGCGGCGGGCGTGCACGTGGTCGAGCACCTCACGGGGCTCGCCGGCGTCCCGCCGCGCGGCGCCCGGTTCAACGCGGTGCCGCCGCGCGTCGAGGGGTTCGGCACCTTCCCGGTGCGCGCCTTCGCCGAGGTCTGACCGCCCGCCCGCCGGTCGAGACGCGCCCGGTCGCGGGGTCTCGAGACGTGTCCCCACTGCGCGCCGGCGGCTTCGACCGGCGACGGCAGGTGCGGCGCGGTGGCGAGCGGGACCGGTCTGGGTGAGGATGGAGGAATGATCGCTCCCGAGTACGCCCTGCGCGACGGCAACCGGATCCCGGCTCTCGGGCTCGGCACCTACGGCTTGAACGACGAGGCCGGCGTCGACGCGGTGCTCACCGCGATCGATGACGGCTACCGCCTGCTCGACACGGCGTACAACTACGGCAACGAACAGGTCGTCGGCGACGCGGTCGCCCGCACCGATGTCGACCGCAGCGACCTCATCATCACCACCAAGCTGCCCGGCCGCCACCACGGGTACGACGAGACGCTGCAGAGCTTCGAGGAGTCGCGCCGCCGCCTCGGGGTCGAGTGGATCGATCTGTACCTCATCCACTGGCCGAACCCGAGCGTCGACAAGTACGTCGACACGTGGCGGGCGATGATCTCGCTGCGCGAGAAGGGGCTCGCCCGCTCCATCGGCGTCTCGAACTTCACCGAGCAGATGCTCACCCGGCTCGGCGACGAGACCGGCCTGCTGCCCGTCGTCAATCAGGTCGAACTGCACCCGTACTTCCCGCAGGCGGCGCTGCGCGCCTTCCACGACGAGCACGGCATCCGCACCGAGAGCTGGAGCCCGCTGGGCAAGCGCAGCGCCCTGCTCGACGAGCCGGTGATCACCGAGCTCGCCGCCCGCCACGGCGTCACGCCCGCCCAGCTGGTGCTGCGCTGGCACGTCGAGCTCGAGACCATCCCCATTCCGAAGTCGGCCGACGCCGCCCGCCGACGGGCGAACCTCGACGTGTTCGGGTTCACGCTCGCCCCCGAAGAGGTCGAGGCGATCTCCGCGCTCGAGCGCGGCCGCCTGTGGGGCGGCGACCCGAACATGCACGAGGAGTTGTGACCTCGCACGACGAGCAGGCGACGGATGCCGCGGGGCCCGAGACATCCGACCGCCCCGCCGGGCTCGACGCCACGCACCCCGTGACCGAGCGTGCAGGCCGAGGCGCAGCCGAGCGCGTGGCCGAGCGCGCACGGCAGGGCGCAGCCGAGCGCGCCCGCGGGCCGCTCTCGCCGCCGTTCACCTGGCTGTCGATCGGCATGTTCGCGCTCATCTTCATCGCCGCGTTCGAGGCGATGGCGGTGACGACGATCATGCCGATCGTCGCGCGCGACCTCGACGGCGAGCAGCTGTTCGCGCTCGCGTTCGCCGTGCCGCTGGCCGCCGGCATCGTCGGCATGGTCATCGCCGGCAACTGGACGGACCGCGCGGGCCCGCTGCCCTCGCTCGTGACGGCCGCGGCGCTGTTCGTGGTGGGGCTCGTGATCGCCGGCACCGCGACCGACATGGGCGTGTTCATCGCGGGTCGCTTCGTGCACGGGCTGAGCGGGGCCGCGGTCATCGTGCCGCTGTACGTGATCGTGGCGCGGGTGTACCCCGAGCGACTGCGTGCGCGGGTGTTCGCCGGGTTCGCGGCGGCGTGGGTGATCCCGTCGATCGTGGGGCCGGCGCTGGCGGGGCTCGTGGTCGAGGCGTTCACGTGGCACTGGGTGTTCCTCGGGGTGATCGTGCTCGTGCTGCCGGCCGCGGCGATGGTGCTGCCGCCGCTGCTGCGCGTGCGCGATCAGGTGCAGGGCGACCGGTCCGTGCCGTGGAGCATCGGCCGGGTGGGCTGGTCGGTGCTCGCCGCGGCGGCCGCGCTCGGCGTCTCGGTCGCGAAGGAGTTCGGGCCGCCGTGGCAGTGGGCGCTGGCCGCGGCCGCGATCGCGGTGGCGGCGGTGGCGATCCGCCCGCTCATGCCGCGCGGCACGTTGCGCGCGGCGCGCGGCATGCCGGCGACGGTGCTGCAGAAGCTCGTGGTCGCCGGTGCGTTCTTCGGCGCCGAGATCTACCTGCCGTACCTGTTCATGGAGCGGTACGACTTCAGTCCGAGCCTCGCCGGCGCGGTGCTCACCGGGGCGGGCATCTCCTGGGCGGCCGCGTCGTGGCTGCAGGGGCGGCTCGGCGAGCGGGTGTCGAACACGCAGGCGATCGTGATCGCGGCGGTCGCCCTGGCGGTCGCGCTGGCGACGGTGTTCGCGGTGGCCCTGTTCACGATGCATCCCGCGATCGCGTTCGCCGGGTGGACGCTCGCGGGCGCCGCGATGGGGTTCATGTACCCCAGGTTCAACGTCGAGGTGCTGTCGCTGTCCAAACGCAGCGAGCAGGGGTTCAACTCGGCGGCGCTGACGATCGCCGAGTCCATCGGCGCCGCGACGGCGCTCGCAGTGACCGCGCTCGTGACGAGCGCCGTGGGTCAGGGGGTGTTCGAGGCCGACTTCGCGGTCACCCTCGCGATCGCGCTCGTGGCCGTCGCGCTCGCGCCGCGGGTGCGGCCGGCCGGCGGCGGGCCGGCGGGTCGGTAGATCGCCGACGCGCCCGCTGCCCGGTATGTGACTCGTCACATGGCCTGCCGGCCCGAGGCCGAGCGGTCGCGATCGGACCTCGTCGGAGTGCCTCGTCCGTTGTGTGCATAATGGAGTGCCTGTGCATGTGAACGTGAACATGCAGGAGCGGGTCGCGATGCCGGACACGGACGGAGGGCGCATGCCGAGCATGCGGGATGTGGCGCGACTCGCCAATGTGTCGCACCAGACGGTCTCGCGCGTCATCAACGAGCACCCGAGCATCCGGCCCGAGACCCGCCAGCGCGTCCTCGAGGCCATGGAGACCCTGCAATACCGGCCGAATCGGGCGGCGCGCGCCCTCGTGACGAGCCGCTCGCGCACCATCGGCGTGCTGCTCGGCACCCGCGGCGAGTACGGCCCATCGTCATCGGTCGCGGCGATCGAGGACGCGGCGCGCGAGGCCGGCTACCTCGTGAACACCGCGAACCTGGCCGATGGCTCGACCGAGGCGCTGTCCGAAGCGGTCGACCACTTGCTCGAGCAGGCGGTCGAGGGCCTCGTCGTCATCGCGCCCCAGGTGCGCGTGTTCGACGTGCTGACCGACCTCCGCGTCGGCGTGCCGTTCGTCAGCCTCCAGTCCGAGCCGGGCGAACTCCGCACCGAGTCCTCGGCTCACCAGATGCACGGCGCCCGGCTCGCGACCGAGCACCTGATCGCGCTCGGGCACCGCGAGATCGTGCACATCGCGGGCGCGCAGGACTGGATCGAAGCCGACAGCCGGATGCGGGGGTTCCTCGAGGCGATCTCCGACGCCGATCTGCGCACGCATCCGCCGGTGCTCGGCGACTGGACCGCCGACTTCGGCTACTTCGCGGGCCGTGAACTCGCTCGTCGACGTGACTTCACGGCGGTGTTCGCCGCGAACGATGTGATGGCGATCGGGCTCCTGCACGGGTTCCGCGACGCCGGGCTCGACGTGCCGCGCGCGGTCAGCGTCGTCGGGTTCGACGACATCCCGCTCGCTCCGCACGTCTGGCCGCCCCTGACCACGGTGCACCAGGACTTCCAGGCGCTCGGCCGTCGCGCGGTCGCGCTGCTGCTCGACGAGATGCACGGCACCTCGACGGCGTCGGAGTTCGAGGTCGAGCACCGGCTGGTCGTGCGGGCGTCGGCTGCGCCGCCGCTCGGTGTCGAGGGCGTCGCCAGGCGGACTTGACACGTGCCGCATCGGGATGCAAGATGGCACGCGCGATGTGAACGTTCACACGGCTCATCGCGATCACCACCGCCTGCACGATCATCGACAGCGAGGTCACCGTGAACCACACGCCCCCGATCCTCGAGATGCGCTCCATCACGAAGGAGTTCCCCGGGGTAAAGGCGCTCTCCGACGTCTCCATCACCGTGCGCGCCGGCGAGATCCACGCGATCTGCGGTGAGAACGGCGCCGGCAAGTCGACGCTCATGAAGGTGCTCTCGGGCGTCTACCCCTTCGGCACCTACACCGGCGACATCTGGTATCAGGGCGAGATCGTCGAGTTCAAGGACATCCGCGCGTCCGAGCGCGCTGGCATCGCGATCATCCACCAGGAGCTCGCGCTCATCCCCGAGCTGTCGATCACCGAGAACATCTTCCTGGGCAACGAGATCGAGCACGGCGGGCGCATCGACTGGCGTGCGGCGAAGCTGCGCGCCATGGATCTGCTCGCCCGGGTCGGACTGGACGAGGACCCCGACACGCAGATCAAGCACCTCGGCGTCGGCAAGCAGCAGCTCGTCGAGATCGCCAAGGCGCTCGTGAAGGACGTCAAGCTCCTCATCCTCGACGAGCCGACGGCCGCCCTCAACGAGGACGACTCGCAGCACCTGCTCGACCTGATCCGAGGGCTGAAAGCCAAGGGCATCGCCTCGATCATGATCAGCCACAAGCTCAACGAGATCGAGCAGATCGCCGACTCGATCACGATCATCCGCGACGGCCAGACCATCGAAACCCTCGACGTCGCCGCCGGCGGGGTCGACGAGGATCGCATCATCCGCGGCATGGTCGGCCGTTCGCTCGAGAGCCGCTACCCCGATCGCACTCCGAAGATCGGCGAGGTGTTCTTCCGGGTCGAGGACTGGACGATCCAGCACCCGCAGGTGCCCGAGCGGCTCGTCGTGAAGGGTTCGAGCCTCGAAGTCCGCCGCGGCGAGATCGTCGGCATCGCCGGCCTCATGGGCGCCGGCCGCACCGAACTCGCGATGAGCATCTTCGGACGCTCCTACGGCACCTACCTCTCGGGCAGGATCATCAAGGACGGCGAGGAGATCGTCCTGAAGGACGTCGAGTCCGCCATCGAGCACGGCCTGGCCTACGTCAGCGAGGACCGCAAGCAGCTCGGCCTGAACCTGCTCGACACGATCAAGCGCTCGATCGTCTCGGCGAAGCTGAGGAAGATCGCACGGCGCGGCGTCATCGACAACTCACGCGAACACGGCATCGCCGAGGACTACCGCAAGCGACTGCGCATCAAGACCCCCAGCGTCGAGGCCGGCGTCTCGAAGCTCTCGGGCGGCAACCAGCAGAAGGTCGTGCTGGCGAAGTGGATGTTCACCGACCCCGACCTGCTGATCCTGGACGAACCCACCCGTGGCATCGACGTCGGGGCCAAGTACGAGATCTACACGATCATCCAGAACCTCGCGGCGCAGGGCAAGGGCGTGATCCTCATCTCGAGCGAACTGCCCGAACTGCTCGGCATCGCCGACCGGATCTACACGGTCTTCGAAGGCCAGATCACCGACGACATCCCCGCATCCCAAGCGACCCCGGAGAACCTCATGCGCAGCATGACCTCCGCAAAGAAGAAGGCGAACGCATGAGCACGACGGCGAACGACCCGGCCGCCCCGAAGAAGGGCGGGCTCTCCGACATCCGCAAGATCTTCGGAGGAGGTCAGTCCAGCCTCCGACAGTTCGGCATCCTCGGCAGCCTCATCGTCATCATCGTGATCTTCCAGATCTGGACGAACGGTCTGACGCTCTCGCCGACGAACCTGATCAACGTCGTCAATCAGTACTCGTACATCCTGATCCTCGCGATCGGCATGGTGATGGTCATCATCATGGGGCACATCGACCTGTCGGTCGGCTCGGTGGCGGCCTTCACGGGCATCATCGTGGCGAAGTCGATGGCCGACTGGAACCTGCCTTGGCCGCTCGCGATCCTGCTCGGCATCGCCGTCGGCGTGGCGATCGGGGCCTGGCAGGGCTTCTGGGTCGCCGTCGTCGGGGTGCCCGCGTTCATCGTGACGCTCGCCGGCATGCTGATCTTCCGAGGCGGCAACCAGTTCATCGGCCAGTCGACCACGACCCCGGTGCCGCAGGAGTTCAGCGTCATCGGCGCCGGCTACCTGCCCGAGCTCGCCCTGCCGCTGCCGTTCAACGTGCTGACGATGGTGCTCGGCTTGCTGGGCGCGGGCTGGATCGTCTGGAACGAGATCCGCCTGCGGAGCCAGCAGAAGAAGATGGGCTCCGACTCGGCGCCCGTGTGGGTGAGCATCATCAAGGTCGTCGTCCTGGCCGGCGTCATCCTCTGGGCCGCATGGCTGTTCGCCACGGGCCGCCCCGGCACCAGCTTCCCGATCTCGGGCATCATCCTCGTCGTCCTCGTGATCGTGTACTCGTTCGTCACCCGCAACACGATCTTCGGTCGGCACATCTACGCGGTCGGCGGCAACCGCCTCGCGTCGACCCTCTCCGGCGTCAAGGACCGCCGGGTGGACTTCTTCGTGATGATGAACATGTCGGTGCTCGCCGCGGTCGCCGGCATGATCTACGTCGCACGTGCCACGGCCTCCGGCCCGCAGGACGGCAACGGCTGGGAGCTCGACGCGATCGCGGCCGTGTTCATCGGCGGCGCGGCGGTCTCGGGCGGCATCGGCACCGTCATCGGCTCCATCGTCGGCGGTCTCGTGATGGCCTTCCTCAACAACGGACTCCAGCTCATCGGCGCCGGCGCCGATGTCGTGCAGATCATCAAGGGCCTCGTGCTGCTCATCGCGGTCGGCGTCGACGTGTGGAGCAAGCGCCAAGGTAGGCCGTCGATCATCGGAGTGTGGACGAGTCGCCGCAAGGCGCGTCTCGAAGCGCAGGCCCCTGAAGAGGCTCCGGCGGTCGCGCCCACGAGCCAGTCGAACGTGTCCTCGCAGCCTGAGGACCTGACCCGACGCTGAGACGGCTGCCGCGGCATCCGATCGAGCGTCACCAACCGAGAAACCCCAACCAAGAAATCCTTCGATCCCAACCCAAGAAAGTGAATGGTCAATGAAGAAAATCACTCTGGCGGCCACCGCGGTCGCTGCGGTCGCAGCGCTCGCGCTGACCGGCTGCTCCTCGGACCGAGGCGGCGAGACGGGCGCTGAGCCCGCCGCGGCCGGCTTCGCCGCGGACGCCACGATCGGCATCGCCCTGCCCGACAAGACCTCGGAGAACTGGGTCCTGGCCGGCGGGCTGTTCGAGGACGGCCTGAAGGCCGCCGGGTTCAAGGGCGACGTGCAGTACGCGCCCGCCTCGAACACGGTCGCCGAGCAGCAGAACCAGATCTCGGCCATGGTCACCAACGGCGCCAAGGTCATCGTCATCGGCGCGAAGGACGGCAAGCAGCTGGGCACGCAGCTCCAGCAGGCCGCCGACGCCGGCGTGAAGATCATCGCGTACGACCGGCTCATCGAGAACACGCCGAACGTCGACTACTACGTCGCGTTCGACAACTACAAGGTCGGCCAGCTGCAGGGCCAGGCGCTGCTCGACGGCCTCGCCGAGCGCTCGGGCCACGACGCTCCGTGGAACATCGAGCTCTTCTCGGGCTCGCCCGACGACGCGAACTCGGCGGTGTTCTTCGACGGCGCCATGGAGGTGCTGCAGCCGAAGATCGACGACGGCACGCTCGTCGTGGTGTCGGGCCAGACCGAGATCGCGCAGACCGCGACCCAGGGCTGGGAGGCCGAGAACGCGCAGAGCCGCATGGACTCGCTGCTCGCCGCGAACTACGCCTCGGCGAACATCGACGGCGTGCTCTCGCCGAACGACAACCTCGCTCGCGCGATCCTCACCTCGGCGAAGCAGGCCGGCAAGGACATCGCGACGATCACGGTGACCGGTCAGGACTCCGAGGTCGAGTCGGTGAAGTCGATCATGGCGGGCGAGCAGTACTCGACGATCAACAAGGACACCGCGCTTCTCGTGGAGCAGACGATCAAGATGATCCAGCAGCTCCAGCGGGGTGAGGAGGCCGACGTCAACGACACCGAGCAGTACGACAACGGTGTGAAGGTCGTGCCGGCCTACCTGCTCGACCCGGTCATCGTGACCAAGGCGAACGCGGAAGAGGCGTACGCGAACAACCCGAACCTCCTCGACATCGTCAAGCAGGCTCAGTAACCCTCACGCAGGGTGACGCGCGGCCCTCGCTCCGGTTCCGGAGCGGGGGCCGCTTCGCTGCGCGCGGATGCTCCGGACGGATGCCACGGCGTCAGTTCGCGGCTCGCCGCGGGGGAGTGAGGCTGCGCCCGCCGAGGAACTCGATCATCTCGATCGCCGTCGACTCGAGCACGCTGCCGCGCCCGAACTCCCAGCCGGCGTCCGTGGCGCGCAACGCGTGCTGGCGGATGACCGCGCGAATCTCGGTCGGCGCCGCCGTGGCCAGATAGAGGGCGACGGCGCCGCTGGTGATCGGGGCGAGCGTCGGCGTCCCGCCGGCTCGGCGAGCGAGGTCGAGGTAGACCAGCACGGCTCGGGCCAGGAGTCGCACGGGCACCTTGCGCCCGTTCCGCGCGTCGGCGGCGAGCGCACGCAACCGGTCGGGCAGCGCGTCGCCGGATGCCTCGGGGGCGCCTCGGGGGCGCAACCGGTCGAGGTCGCCCGCCGCGATGCCGGGCTCGGGGAGTCCGTCGGCGATGAGCGCGGCCTGCTCGAGCACCTCGGCGTACTCGATGCGACGGTCGGAGTGGACGCCGGACTCGTCGACCCGCTCCCGCCCGGAGAGCGGCAGATAGCGCATGAAGTCGCTCATCCACCCATTATGGATGTGACCTGTCCGTGAATGTGACCCGTCACATTCGGGGCATACTGGTGCAGACGATGTGACCGAGCACATCCGGAGCGAGGAACGGTGTCCGAGGAAGCCACGCGGGGCCGCGCCCCGAGCATCCGCGATGTCGCGCGCCTCGCGGGCGTCTCGCACCAGACCGTGAGCCGGGTGCTCAACCACCATCCGAGCATCCGGCCGGCGACGAAGCAGCGGGTGCTCGACGTGATGGCCGAGCTCCAGTACACGCCCAACCGGGCGGCGCGTGCGCTGTCGACCAGCAGGTCGCGCACGATCGGCATCCTCTCGTCGGCGACGACGCAGTACGGGCCCGCTTCGGCGATCACCGCGATCGATGCGGCCGCCCGTCGCGCGGGGTACTGGGTGAGCACCGCGAGCATCGAGTCGCCCGATTCCGACTCGATCTCGGCCGCGCTCGCGCACCTCGCCGCGCAGGGGGTCGAGGGGCTCGTGGTGATCGCCCCGCAGGCCCGAGTGTTCCGCACGCTCGAGCGCATGCAGATCGATGTGCCGTACGTCGCGCTGCAGACGACCGGTGACCCCGACCGGGCCATCTCGGTGGACCAGATCGAGGGTGCGCGCCTTGCGACCAGGCACTTGATCGAGCTGGGGCACCGGCACATCTACCACCTCGCCGGGCCCCAGGATTGGATGGAGGCCGAGGCTCGGATGCGGGGCTTCCTCGACGAGATGGGCGCGCACGACGTGCCGATGACGGCGCCCATCCTCGGCGACTGGTCGGCGGCCTTCGGCTACCACGCGGGGCGCGAACTGCTCACGGTCCGCGACTTCACCGCCGTGTTCGCGTCGAACGACCAGATGGCGCTCGGCCTCATGCACGCCGCGCGCGAGGCCGGGCTCGACGTGCCCCGCGACCTGTCGATCGTCGGCTTCGACGACATCCCCGACGCGGCGCACTTCTGGCCGCCGCTGACGACCGTGCGACAGGATTTCGCCGAGCTCGGCCGGCGCTGTGTGGCGGTGCTGCTGGGCGACCTCGACCCGTACCTCGAGGGAACGGCGGCGACGATCACGCCCGAGCTCGTGGTGCGCCAGAGCACGTCGTTCCCCGCGTTCTGAGCGAGGCCGGCCGAGTCGGCCGACGTGCCGCGAGGCATCCGCGCGTTATCAACCCGTGACCCGCTCGGATTGACAGACCAGGCGATCGTGCGGTTACGATGGCGGTCGTGAATGTGACCGGTCACATTCACCGCTGATATCCCGCGACGAAGGAGTCCCAGTGCCTGCCGCCTCAGATGCCGCCCGCCTCGAGGTCGCGATCGCGCGCACCCGCGCCGATGTCGCGAAGCTCCACGCCGAGCTGGTGCGGTACGGGCTGGTCGTGTGGACGGGCGGCAACGTGTCGGGCCGGGTGCCGGGCGCCGACCTGTTCGTGATCAAGCCGTCGGGTGTCTCGTACGACGAGCTCGCACCCGACAACATGATCCTCTGCGACCTCGACGGCACCGTCGTGCCGGGCACGCCCGGCGCCGAGCGCTCGCCGTCGAGCGACACCGCCGCCCACGCCTACGTCTACCGCAACATGCCCGAGGTCGGCGGGGTCGTGCACACCCACTCGACCTACGCGACCGCCTGGGCCGCACGCGGCGAGGAGATCCCCTGCGTGATCACGGCCATGGCCGACGAGTTCGGCGGGCCGATCCCCATCGGGCCGTTCGCGATCATCGGCGACGACTCGATCGGCCGGGGCATCGTCGAGACCCTGCGCGGGCACCGCTCGCGCGCTGTGCTGATGCAGAACCACGGCCCCTTCACCATCGGCGTCAGCGCGAAGGACGCGGTCAAGGCCGCGGTCATGGTCGAGGACGTCGCCCGCACGGTGCACCTCGCCCGCTCGCAGGGCGAGCTCATCCCCATCCCGCAGGAGTCGATCGACCGACTCTATGCGCGCTACCAGAACGTGTACGGCCAGGCGAGCGACGCTCGCCGGGAGACCACCTGAGACTTGCCGACCCCGCCGGGGGACGCGAGGGATGCGATCGGCATGGACGCGGCCGCATCCGACCTGTCACCAAGACAACGACGTCCATGACTGACACAGTGAAAGGACACATCGTGAAGATCACGAAGAAGGTGCTCCTCGCCACGATCGCCGCGGGCTCGATGCTCGCACTTGCCGCCTGCTCGGGCAGCAACGGCGGCGGCGAGGGCGAGGGCGACGGCGGCCTCATCGGCGTCGCCATGCCCACCAAGTCGTCGGAGCGTTGGATCCAGGACGGCGACGCCGTCAAGGAGCAGCTCGAGGCGCAGGGCTTCAAGGTCGACCTCCAGTTCGCCGAGGACGACATCCCCACGCAGGTCTCGCAGATCGAGAACATGATCACCAAGGGCGCCGAGGCGCTGATCATCGCCTCGATCGACGGCACCACGCTCAGCGAGGTGCTGCAGCAGGCGGCCGACAACGACATCCCCGTCATCGCGTACGACCGCCTCATCCGCGACTCCGAGAACGTCGACTTCTACGCGTCGTTCGACAACTACATCGTCGGCGTGCAGCAGGCGACCTCGCTGCTCTACGGCCTCGGCCTCACCGACCTCGAGGGCGAGCCCGCCGCCGACGCGTCGTCCGGGCCCTTCAACATCGAGCTGTTCGCCGGTTCGCCCGACGACAACAACGCCACGTTCTTCTGGAACGGCGCGATCGACACCCTGCAGCCGTACATCGACGAGGGCACCCTCGTCGTGAAGTCGGGCCAGACCGACTTCGAGCAGGCCGCCATCCTCCGCTGGGACGGCGAAGTCGCGCAGGAGCGCATGGAGAACCTGCTCACCTCGACGTACTCCGACGGCTCGCAGGTCAACGCGGTGCTCTCGCCCTACGACGGCCTGTCGCGCGGCATCATCTCGGCCCTCACCGACGCCGGCTACACGGTCGGCGACGGCTGGCCGATCATCTCGGGCCAGGACGCCGAGCTCGACTCGGTCAAGGCGATCAAGGCGGGCGAGCAGTTCTCGACCATCTTCAAGGACACCCGCAAGCTCGCCGAGGTGGCCGTGAACATGGCGACCGCGCTGCTGAACGGCGAGGAGCCCGAGGTCAACAACACGACCGACTACGACAACGGCGTGAAGATCGTCCCCTCGTACCTGCTCGAGTCGCAGATCGTCGTCAAGGACAACATCACCGAGGTCCTGGTCGACAGCGGCTACTGGACCGAAGCGGAGATCGGCGGCTGAACCCGCTGAACCCGTGACCGCCCGGTGGGGGGAGCCACTAGGCTTCCCCCACCGGACGGTCCTTCACTCGGCAACGAAGCAGGAGCAAGGATGACTGACAACATTCTCGAGATGCACGGCATCACCAAGACCTTCCCCGGGGTCAAGGCGCTGTCGAACGTGAACCTCGGGGTCGCCCGCGGCGAAGTGCACGCGATCTGCGGCGAGAACGGCGCCGGGAAGTCGACCCTCATGAAGGTGCTGTCGGGCGTCTACCCGCACGGCACGTACGACGGCGACATCGTGTTCGAGGGCGAGACGGTCGAGTTCAAGGGGCTCTCGGACTCCGAAGCCGTGGGCATCGTCATCATCCACCAGGAGCTCGCGCTCAGCCCCTACCTGTCGATCGCCGAGAACATCTTCCTCAACAACGAGCAGAAGGGCCGCAACGGCCTGATCGACTGGAACCACACGAACTTCGAGGCGTCGAAGCTCCTGAAGCGGGTGGGCCTGCGCGAGAACCCCACCACCCGCATCATGGACATCGGCGTCGGCAAGCAGCAGCTCGTCGAGATCGCGAAGGCGCTCTCGAAGAAGGTGAAGCTGCTCATCCTCGACGAGCCGACCGCAGCCCTCAACGACGAGGACTCGGACCACCTGCTCGACCTGATCCTCTCGCTGAAGGATGAGGGCATCACGTCGATCATCATCAGCCACAAGCTCAACGAGATCCGCAAGGTGGCCGACACCGTCACGGTCATCCGCGACGGCAAGACGATCGAGACGATCGCCAAGCGGGACGTCACCGAAGACCGCATCATCAAGGACATGGTCGGCCGCGACCTCGAGCACCGGTACCCCGACCACACCCCCGAGATCGGCGAGGAACTGCTGCGCGTCGAGGACTGGACCGCCCACCACCCGCAGGACCCGTCTCGCGTCGTCGTCGACAACGTGAACCTGCACGTGCGCGCAGGCGAGATCGTCGGCATCGCGGGCCTCATGGGCGCCGGCCGGACCGAGTTCGCGATGAGCCTGTTCGGCCACTCGTACGGCTCGAGGATCTCGGGCAAGGTGTTCCTCCGCGGCGCCGAGATCAAGACCCGCACCGTCGCCGAAGCGATCGAGCACGGCATCGCGTACGCGACCGAGGACCGCAAGACCTACGGCCTCAACCTCATCGAGGACATCAAGCGGAACATCTCGATGGCGTCGCTGAAGAAGCTCGAGAAGGCCGGCCTCGTAAACGACAACGAGGAGTACCAGGTCGCCAACGAGTTCCGGAAGTCCATGAACATCAAGGCGCCGAACGTGCTGGTGCCCACCGGCAAGCTCTCGGGCGGCAACCAGCAGAAAGTCGTGCTGTCGAAGTGGATCTACTCCGACCCCGACGTGCTGATCCTCGACGAGCCGACCCGCGGCATCGACGTGGGCGCCAAGTACGAGATCTACACGATCATCAACCGCCTCGCCGCCGAGGGCAAGGGCATCATCGTCATCTCGAGCGAGCTGCCCGAACTGCTCGGCATCTGCGACCGCCTCTACGCCCTCTCCGAAGGGCGCATCACCGGTGAGCTGCCGATCGAAGAGGCGACCCCCGAGTCGATGCTCAAGCTCATGACCATGGAAAAGCCCCGCTGACCGGCGGACCCATCAGGAGAATCCGATGACCAACACCCCCACGCAGACCCCGACCGGCCCGGCCGGCGAGTCGCAGGCCGTCGGCGGCAACGTCAATCCCGCCGACAACAAGTTCACCAACTGGCTGACGCACGTGCTCAGCGACCTCGGCAAGAACGGCATCTTCATCGCGCTCGTCGCGGTGGTCGTGCTGTTCGCGGTGCTGACCGACGGCATCCTGCTGCGCCCGCAGAACATCTCGAACCTGATCGTGCAGAACGGCTACGTGCTCGTGCTCGCGATCGGCATGGTGATGGTGATCATCGCCGGGCACATCGACCTGTCGGTCGGCTCGGTCGCCGCATTCGTCGGCGCGTGCTCGGGCGTGTTCGCGGTGCACTGGGGGCTGCCCTGGTGGCTCGCGATCATCCTCTCCCTCGCCATCGGCGCGCTCGTCGGCATGTGGCAGGGCTTCTGGGTCGCGTTCGTCGGCATCCCGGCGTTCATCGTCACCCTCGCGGGCATGCTCATCTTCCGCGGCCTCGCGCTCGTCGTCCTCGGCAACGCGAACATCGGGTCGTTCCCGACGGAGTACCGCGCGCTCGGCAACGGCTTCCTCTCGAACGTGTTCGGCGAGTTCGAGGTCGACCCGCTGACCCTCGGGGTCGGCGCGATCGCGATCGTCCTGCTCGTCGTGCAGCAGCTCCGCACGCGCCGCGGCCGGCAGAAGTACGGCCAGGAGGTCGAGCCGATGGTGTGGTTCATCACCAAGCTCGTGCTCGTCTCGGCGGCGATCGGCTGGTTCGCGTACGCGCTCGCCCAGTACAAGGGCATCCCCGTGACGCTCATCGTGCTCGGCCTGCTCGTGCTGATCTACAGCGTCGTGATGAACCGCACCGTGTTCGGCCGTCACATCTACGCGATCGGCGGCAACCGGCACGCGGCCGAGCTCAGCGGCATCAAGACCCGCCGGGTCGACTTCCTGCTGTTCGTGAACATGGGCCTGCTGGCGGCGCTCGCCGGCCTGATCTTCACCGCCCGACTGAACCTGGCCGGTCCGAAGGCGGGCGACGGGTTCGAGCTCGAGGCGATCTCGGCGGCGTTCATCGGCGGCGCGGCCGTGCAGGGCGGCGTCGGCACGATCGGCGGCGCGATCATCGGCGGTCTCATCATCGGCGTCCTGAACAACGGCATGTCGATCATGGGCATCGGCATCGAGTGGCAGCAGGCCGTGAAGGGCCTCGTGCTGCTGCTGGCGGTGGCGTTCGACGTCTACAACAAGCGCCGCTCCGGCACCCACTGACCCGAGGTTCCACCCGACGGGGCTCCGCCACCCGGCGGGGCCCCGTCGTCTCTGCACCCCACCGGCACTGCGCCCCCCCCGGCACTGCGCACCCCACCTGTACGCAATTCAGGTCGGGAGTCGGCGTGTCGCGCTGACACGCCGGGCGGATGCCACGACACGCCGGTGCGCTCCTGAATTGCGAACAGGCGGGGCGAGAGGGGCGGGTGGCGGGCGGGGTTCGTTAGCGCTAACATCAGGTGCTGTTCGCGCTAACAGAGCCGAGGGAGTCCTACCGTGACCGACACCGCCGCCGCCGAGGCGATCCGCGAGGGCCGCACGGCACTCGGCATCGAACTCGGGTCGACCCGCATCAAGGCGTGTCTGGTCGATGCCGACGATCCGGCCCGGGTGCTCGCGGTCGGCGGCCACGAGTGGGAGAACCGCTACGAGGACCGCGTCTGGACGTACTCGCTCGACGACGTCCGCACCGGGCTCCAGGCCGCGTACGCCGACCTCGTCGCCGACGTCGCTCGACGCCACGGCGTGAGCCCGACGACCTTCGGCGCGATCGGCGTCTCGGCGATGATGCACGGGTATCTCGCATTCGATGCATCCGGTGAGCTGCTCGTGCCGTTCCGCACCTGGCGCAACACCTCCACGGGCGCCGCCGCGGCCGAGCTCAGCGAGGCGTTCGGGCTGAACATCCCGCTGCGCTGGTCGATCGCGCACCTGCACCAGGCGGTGCTCGACGCCGAGCCGCACGTGCCGCACCTCGCCTCGTTCACGACCCTCGCCGGGTACGTGCACCGCCTGCTCACCGGCCGCGACGTGCTCGGCGTGGGCGACGCGTCGGGCATGTTCCCGATCGACTCGGCGACCGGCACGTACGACGAACGCCTCCTCGGCGTCTACGACGGCCTCCCGAGCCGGCAGGCGCACGCGCCCGCGCTGCGGGTCGCCGACCTGCTGCCCGAGGTGCTGCCCGCGGGCGCGCCGGCGGGCGAGCTGACCGCCGAGGGTGCCGCCCTGCTCGACCCGACCGGCGCGCTGCAGCCCGGCATCCCGTTCTGCCCGCCCGAGGGCGACGCCGGCACGGGCATGGTCGCGACGAACGCGGTCGCGCCGCGCACCGGCAACGTGAGCGCCGGCACGAGCATCTTCGCGATGGTCGTGCTCGAGCGCGCCCTCACCGCCGCCCACGAGGAGGTCGACCTGGTCACTACCCCCGCGGGCGACCCGGTGGCGATGGTGCACTGCAACAACGGGGCATCCGAGCTCGCCGCCTGGGTGGGCCTCTTCGAGCGGTTCGCGGCCGTCACCGGTTCGCCCGTCGCGGGCGACGCCGACGCCGTCTTCGGCGCGCTGTTCGCCGAAGCGCTCGGCGGCGAGCCCGACGCGGGCGGCCTCGTCGCCTACAACCACCTCGCCGGCGAGCCGATCGCCGGGCTCGACGAGGGCCGCCCGCTCGTCGTGCGCACCCCCGACAGCCGGCTCACGCTCGCGAACTTCATGCGGGCGCAGCTCTACGGCGTGTACGGCACGCTCGCGCTCGGCATGCGCGTGCTCGCCGACGAGGGCGTCGCGATCGACCGGATGTTCGCGCACGGCGGCATCTTCCGCACCGCGGGCGTCGCGCAACGGTTCCTCGCGGGCGCGCTCGACGCACCCGTCGCGGTCGGCGAGACCGCCTCGGAAGGCGGCGCGTGGGGCATCGCGGTGCTCGCGGCGTTCCTGCGCGCGCGGTCGGCGGGCGATGTGCTCGACCTCGGCGGATACCTCGACGAGCGCGTCTTCGCGGGCGCGGCGGTCGAGGTCGCCGAGCCCGATGCGGCGGATGTCGCCGGCTTCGCCGCCTACCTCGACCGTTACCGAGCCGGCCTCGCCGCCGAGGCCGCGGCGGTGGCCGCGATGTAGGCGGGGCGCTTCGACGGGCTCAGCGAGCGACAGGTTCAGGTCGCTTCGACGGGCTCAGCGAGCGACGGGCTCGGCGAGCTTCAGCTCAGCGAACTTCACACGAGAAAGGCACCACCCATGACCCGCACCCCACTCACGACGAGCCTCGAGCAGTACGAGGTCTGGTTCCTCACCGGCAGCCAGCACCTCTACGGCCCCGAGACGCTCGCCCAGGTCGCCGAGCAGTCGCGCACCATCGCCGAGACCCTTGATCGGGCCGACGGCGTGCCCGTGAAGGTCGTCTGGCTGCCGGTGCTCACCGACTCGGCCGCGATCAAGCGGGTCGTGCTCGAGGCGAACGCGGCGCCGAACGTCATCGGCTTGATCGCCTGGATGCACACGTTCAGCCCCGCCAAGATGTGGATCGCCGGGCTCGACGCCCTGCAGAAGCCGCTCGCGCACCTGCACACGCAGGCCAACGTCGAGCTGCCGTACGCCGACATCGACTTCGACTTCATGAACCTCAACCAGGCCGCGCACGGCGACCGCGAGTTCGGGTACATCCAGACCCGGCTCGGCGTGCCGCGCAAGACGATCGTCGGCCATGCCACCGACCCGCGCGTGCAGCGCGAGCTGGCCACATGGCAGCGTGCGGCCGCGGGCCTCGCGGCATCCCGCGACCTGAAGCTCGCCCGCTTCGGCGACAACATGCGCTTCGTCGCCGTCACCGAGGGCGACAAGACCGAGGCCGAGCTGCGGTTCGGCGTGCAGGTCAACACGTGGGGCGTGAACGAGCTCGCCGACGCGGTGCACGCCGCATCCGACGCCGAGATCGACGAGCTCGTCGCGCTCTACGAGGACGAGTACGACGTGGCGCCCGAGCTGCGCCGGGGCGGCGCGCGGCACGACTCGCTGCGCTACGGCGCGGCGATCGAGCTCGGCCTGCGCTCGTTCCTCGAGGAGGGCGGTTTCGGCGCGTTCACGACGAGCTTCGAAGACCTCGGCGCGCTCCGGCAGTTGCCCGGCCTCGCGGTGCAGCGCCTGCAGGCCGAGGGCTACGG
This sequence comes from Agromyces larvae, assembly GCF_022811705.1. Taxonomy (NCBI): domain Bacteria; kingdom Bacillati; phylum Actinomycetota; class Actinomycetes; order Micrococcales; family Microbacteriaceae; genus Agromyces; species Agromyces larvae. The sequence continues at coordinate 3,784,950 of NZ_CP094528.1, forward strand.
CTTCGGCGCCGAGGGCGACTGGAAGACCGCGATCCTCGTGCGCATCGCGAACGTGATGGGCGCCGGGCTGCCCGGCGGGGCATCCCTCATGGAGGACTACACCTACGACCTCACGCCCGGCGACGAGGTCATCCTCGGTGCGCACATGCTCGAGGTGGCGCCGTCGCTGACGACCGCGAAGCCGAGCCTCGAGATCCACCCGCTCGGCATCGGCGGCAAGGAGGACCCGGTGCGCCTCGTCTTCACCGCCGACCCCGGCCCCGCGGTCGTGGTGGCGATGAGCGACCTGCGCGACCGGTTCCGTCTCACCGCGAACGTGGTCGAGAACGTGGCGCCGCGGCATCCGCTGCCGAAGCTGCCGGTGGGCCGTGCGATCTGGAAGCCCGCGCCCGACTTCCAGACCAGCGCCGCCGCGTGGCTCACCGCGGGCGCCGCGCACCACACGGTGATGACCACGGCGGTCAGCGTCGACGTGTTCCGCGACTTCGCCGAGATGGCGAAGGTCGAGCTGCTCGTCATCGACGACGACACCACCCAGCGCGGTTTCGAGCGCGAGGTGCGCTGGAACCAGGCGTACTACCGGCTGGCGCAGGGGCTCTGAGCGAGGAGGTCGCGGGCTGCGGCTCGGTGAGGAGGTGCGGATGACCGGGACGGATGCCGCGAACAGCGCGGGCGGCGAGGCATCCGCCGCGCTGCCCACCATGTTCGACGTCGCGCGCCTCGCCGGCGTCTCGCACATGACCGTGTCGCGGGTGGTGAACGACCGGCCCGGGGTCGCCGAGGCGACCCGGGCCCGAGTCGAAGCCGCGATCGCGCAGTTGCGGTACCACCCGTCGTCGAGCGCGCGGATCATGGCGGGCAGCCGCAGCGGCGCACTCGGGCTCATCCTCGCCGGCCGACCCGACTTCGGTCCGTCGAGCGCCGCCCTCGGGTTCACCGAGGCGGCGCTCGAGGCGGGCTACACCGTCAGCCAGGTGAGCATGCGCGAGGTCGGCGAGACGACGCTCGCCGACGCGGTGCGCCGGCTCGAGCAGCAGCGCGCCGAGGCGATCGTGCTCATCTCGGGCGAGCGCGCCGGCGTCGAGATGCTCCGGCACCTGCGGCCGCGGGTGCCGGTCGTCGCGGTGGCGTCGGCCGACGAGCCCGGCGTGCATCGCGTCTCGCTCGACCAGTACGCGGGCGCGGTGCTCGCGGTCGAGCACCTGGTCGCGCTCGGGCATCGCGAGATCCGGCACATCGCCGGGCCGGACGACTCGATGGATGCCGCGGAGCGGCGCCGCGCGTGGGCCGACACCCTGCGCGCGCACGGACTCGAGCCGCGCGACCCGCTCGTCGGCGACTGGACCTCGGCCTCGGGCGCCGCGGCCGGGCGCGTGCTCGCCCGTGATGCCGCGGCGACCGCCGTCTTCGCCGGCAACGACCAGATGGCGCTCGGGCTGCTGCACGCCTACCGGTCCGCGGGGGTGCGGGTGCCCGAGGACGTGAGCGTGGTCGGGTTCGACGACGTGCCCGAGGCGGCGTACTTCACCCCGCCGCTCACCACGATGCGGCAGGACTTCGACACCCTCGGCCGCGACGTGCTGGCGACCGTGCTCGACGGGCTGCGCGACGAGTCAACGTCGCGGTCGGTGCCCGCGGAGCGCACCAGGCGGGTGCCGGTGCTCGTGGAGCGCGACAGCACGGCGGTGTCCGCCGGTCGTTGAGGACGATCGTCCTCAGGAATGTCTTGCACGCGAGAGAATGTTCCCGGTAACATCGACCGAAGCTGAGCAGTTCGGTCGATCTCCTCGCCACACGCTGTCGTGTCGGCTGGGTGCATCGGCTTGATCGAGGAGGATCAGTGTCGCGTACGCCCGGACCGTTCACCGGCCCTGTTCCCGGGCCGCATCACGATGTCGATGCCTCCTCGATCGATGCAAGGCGTCCGATGTCGATGACCCGGGCGCCCGTCCACGAGCGGCACAGCGCCCGAGCGGTCACGGGGATCCGACCCCGCCGTGCCTGTTCGGGATCTGCCGCTCCCCGTCGATGGCGACCCGAATGGATCCTTTCGGCGGGTGGTGGCACGCGGTGGGCGATCCGGGGTCATCTCGTCCGAGGAGGAGTCCAATGCAGGAACCATCCGCACGAAGCTCGCGCCGGCGTTCCCGGCTGCTGGGAATGGCCGCCGCTGCCGCTGTCGCAGTCGGATCATTGCTCGCCGTCTCGCCGCAGCCACCGGTTGAGGCGCTCGAGAACGGTCTGGCCGAAACCCCGCCGATGGGCTGGAACAGCTGGAACCAGTTCTACTGCAACGGCGGGAACGGCCTGACCGCGGCAGCGCTCATGGGAGTCGCCGACCAGATTGTCGAAAAGGGGCTGGACGAAGTCGGGTACGAGTATGTCGTCCTCGACGACTGCTTCCAGAACGGTCGAGACGCGAACGGCGTGCTCCAGGTGGATCCCATCCGCTTCCCGAACGGAATCAAGCCCGTCGCAGACTATGTGCACTCGAAGGGCCTGAAGTTCGGAATCTACAGCGTTCCGGGGACGAAGACGTGCGCGAATCTGTACAACGGTTACACGCCCAACGCAGGCTCGTACGGGCACGAGCAGATCGACGCCGAGACGTTCGCGGCTTGGGGCGTGGACTACTTGAAGTACGACTGGTGCTACCCCGACAGCAGCCTCAACCTCACCAAAATGCAAGCGTTCTCGAAGATGCGCGACGAACTCGCGAAAGTGGATCGCGACATCGTCTACGCGATCTCGGAGTACGGCGACAGCGCCCCGTGGACGTGGGCGGAGCCGGTCGCCAACCTCTGGCGCACGACCGGCGACATCGCTCCGAATTGGTCGTCGATCACGAGCATCATCGATCGGCAGGCAGAACTCCACCCCTACGCCGGGCCAGGACACTGGAACGACCCCGACATGCTGCAGTTCAGCAACGGATCGCTGACGTTCGCGCAGAACAAGAGCCACCTGGCGATGTGGTCGATGCTGGCTGCACCGCTCTTCCTCGGCACCGACGTCGGAGCCCTGAGCGACGCCGAGGTCGCGCTCCTCACGAATCAGGAACTGGTGGACATCGACCAGGATCCGCTGGGCGAGCAGGCGCGCCGCGTCAGCAACGGCGAGGGCCTTCAGGTCTGGACGCGCGAACTCGCGGACGGCGACCTCGCGGTTGCACTTCTCAACACGACGGGCTCGAGCGCGACAATCTCGACCTCGCTGCCCGCGCTGGGGGCTCAGGAGGACCTCTACGTGGTGCGCGACGTGTGGTCGCGCACTGACCTGTACAACACGGCCGCCGCGATCTCGGCAACGGTGCCGGCCTATGAGACTGCCGTCTACCGTCTCTCTCCCGGAATGGACGAGGAACTGCCGGGCGTGGTCGGGGCGGCGGGGTCCGGCAGGGTCGAACAGGGAGCCGGTGCCGAGGTGTCCGTCGCGGTGCATAACCTCCTCGACCAGCCCCTCCTCGGAGCGGAGCTCCGACTCGACGCAGCGGGCGGGGTGACGCCGCAGTCGCCGGTCGCCATCCCGACGATCGCCGCAGGCGGCTCCGGCGCGGTCACGGTGCGGGTCGACGCCGATGCGACCGCCTCGATCGGCGATGTCTCCCTGCCGGCTCAGGTCGTCTGGCAAGGCGGCTCCGAACCGGCGTCGGTGCTCGTCAAGGTGACGCCGGCGGCACCGGTCGGCGAGACCTACCTCAGCGATCTGCCGTGGCTTGCGACGACCAACGGATGGAACGGGAATCCACGGCGCGACCTCAGCCAGGACGACAGACCGCTCACCGTGAACGGAACGGTCTACCCCAAGGGCATCGGGTCGAACGCAGTCTCGACTGTGGACGTCTGGCTCGGCGGCAATTGCACGGTGTTGTCGGGCGCCCTCGGCGTGGACGATGAGACGAACAACGGCAACGCGACGCTGAAACCGTCGATCAGCGGCTCGGTCACCGGGGACGGCAGGGCGCTCTGGAACAACTCCAGCGTGATCCGTTACCAGCAGAAGGAGTCGTTCACCATCGACGTCACCGGGGTCGATCGGCTCAGGCTCACGGCGGATATCGGCGGCGACTCGAACGCCTACGACCATGCGGACTGGCTCACGATGAGCCTCTCGTGCGCCGAAGCCGAGGTGCCCGAGCTGGGGACGACGGTGTCGGTCGAACTTCGCTGCGTTGCGGGGAAGGGCGTTCTCGCGGTGCGCGTCGAGAACGAGAGCGAGGTCCCGGTCGGTGGCATGATCACTGGCGAGTACGGGGCGAAGTCGATCGCGGCCATCGCGCCCGGGATGTCGGCATCCCAGGTGTTCTCGACGCGGAGGGCCGCCGTTCCGGCCGGCAGTGTGCTCGCCCTGCTCAGTGGTGAGGTCGACGGTCGAACGGTCACGGTCGAACAGGACGTCGCCTACCCCGCGAAGACCTGCTGACGCGGCGGCTGCGGTCGGTCCAGCCGGGCGGTTGGGCGGGCCGCAGCAGCCGAGAGCTCGACCGGCACGGTGCCGTTCGGCGACCCCGCGACCGCACCGATCAGTCATCGTGCGGCCGGATGTTACCGGAAACAACAGCGGAAATCCAACGTTTTCTTTGATGTGCGCCGTGCCTCTGGAGGGTCTGGCGTGTTCGGTCGGCGCTGTGCTAGCTTCTGGCGTTACCGGTAACAAACAGCAACTCCGCGGCCCGTGGTGGGGTCGTGAATTCGGCAAGGGTGCCGACCTCGGTCGTGAATCTGAGCCGTGATGTCGAGCGTGCCAGCGTGTGCTGGTTCGTGTGGAACGGTTCGGCACGAGTGTCGACCGAGGACTGGAGAGATGATGATGAGCAAGGGCGCTGCATTTCGGGTGGCGACGGGTGTGGTCGGCGGGTTGTTGCTCGTCGGGGTCGGGGGGGCGGCGTTCGCCGACTATCCCGACCCTGAGAGCGGTTCGAGTGTCGAGGTGAACGTCGACATCGCGGCGGTCGAGAACGGTGCGCTGAGCCTCACGGTCGATGCCGGCGCGACGTCGCTGTCGGAGACGGACTCGACTGCCGAGCACCGTCAGTTCACCGGAACGCTGCCGAACGTCACGGTCACCGACACCCGTTCGAATGTGCCTGCCGGGGTGTACTGGTACGTCACCGGTCAGGCGGGCGACTTCGTCGGTGCGAACGGGCAGCCGGGCATCACGGCCGACCACCTGGGCTGGACGCCCGCCATGGTGGGCGCCGCGAACGGGGATGACGTGATCGAGGGCCCGCAGGTGGACACCTCGCTCGACCCGGTGGGTCCGAACAACGTGGGCATCGGCGGCGAAGAGCTCCTGCAGCTGAACCTGACGGACTCGCAGAGCGCCGCGGTCGTGGGGCAGTGGACGGCGAACGCCGAGCTGGTGCTGAAGACCCCGGTCGACGTCGCTCCCGGCAGCTACAGCTCCACCCTCACCCTGTCGCTGTTCGAAGACGCACTCTGAGCCCTCTGCGCTCGGCGGTTCCGGCAATCGGAATCGCGGTCCCGTCGAGGACATCCGTACCCCATATGAGCAAAGGAGATCATCATGGCAACACAGAGCGTGCGTGAGCGCGCACGGCAACGGAGCAGAGCGGTGGCAGTGGCCGCCGGCGGGGCGCTGACCCTGTCTGCGCTCGTCGCCCTCCCCGCACTGTCGGGAGCAGCCGCAGGAGCCAACATCGTGGCGAACCCCGGCTTCGAAGACGGTGCCACCGGTTGGTCGGCCAGCGGCGGAACGTTCGCGCTGAGCGACGACGCGGCCTCGGGCGAGTCGAGCGGCTCGCTGTCGAACCGTGCGAACTTCTGGGAGGGACTCCGCGGTACCCTCCTGGAGCCTCTCGCGCATGACGGCGAATACCGCGTCACGGCGCAGGTGAAGCACACCGAGGGCAACGCCACCGAGCCGTTCGGCTTCGCATTCTGTCCGGCCTCCGGGGGCTGTGTGGCTGCGCCCAATGCGATCAAGAGCCTGCCGAAAGACGGGTGGCAGACCTACACCGTCGACTTCGTGCCGAAGGAATCCTCGTACTACACCGAAGCGAGCGCCTCGGTCGTCTTCGACCACTTCCAGTTCGAGACGCCATGGTCGTCAACGGTTCCGTTCCTGATCGACGACGTGACGGTTGAGCGGCTGGACTCGCCCTCGGGTGTGCTGCCGGACGGCGCCTTCGAGGACGGGAGCTTCGACGGCTGGTACCTCGTCGACGACGGTCGCACCGGTGAGCTCGCACTGAGCGCGCCGGGCGTCGACTCCGAGCACGCGCTGAAGGTGACCGGACGCGGGCAGACCAACACCGGCCCGGCCGCCGACGTCGAGGGCAAGCTGGAGCCCGGTGCGACCTACCGACTGGCCGCCGACCTCAAGTACACCGGCGGCAACGCCACGCAGCAGTTCGCGTTCACGCTGTGCGACGACGGGTTCACGTACGGCGTGTGCCAGAACGCCGTGACCAAGACGGTGAACCAGGGCGAGTGGACCGACTTCTCGGGCGAGTTCGTCGCGAACCCGCAGGCGGCGCCGCAGTGGAAGAATGCGTTCTTCGAGACGGCGTGGAAGGAGACGCCCGAAGCAGCCGACCTGGTCGACTTCGAGATCGACAACGTCTCGCTGATCAAGGTGAAAGACGCTCCGGATGACGCGGTGCAGACGGATGTCGAGAACATCCAGACCAAGCCGGTCGGCGACCACAACCCGCTGATGGGGCACAAGTTCGGGGCGGACCCGCACCACGTGATCTTCAACGACCGTCTGTACATCTACTCCACGAGCGACGACCAGCAGTACCGCACGGCGGAGAAACAGGAGAACGGGCTTCCGGTGCGCGACGGCGGGTACGACCGCATCAACCACCTGAACGTCATCTCGACGGACGACATGGTCAACTGGGTCGACCACGGCGAGGTTCCGGTGGCGGGTCTCGACGGCGTCGCGAAGTGGGCCGGCAACTCCTGGGCTCCGGCTGCCGTCTCGGCCGACTTCGACGGCGACGGAGAGGAAGAGGTCTACCTCTACTTCTGCAACGGCGGCGCCGGCACCGGCGTCATCGTCGGCGACTCGCCGGTGAGCGGCTGGGAAGACCCGAACGGCAAGATGCTGATCTCGCAGGGCAACCCGATCCAGTTCCCGTCGGGCATGTGGCTGTTCGATCCCGAGATCTTCGTCGATGACGATGACCAGCCCTACCTGTACTTCGGCGGCAACTGGGACTTCGCGAAGGACCCGTACCACCCGAAGTCGACGCGTGTGGTGAAGCTCGACAAGAACGACCCGACGAAGCTCGCGGACCCGACCGGCGCCGGAATCCAGGTCATCGATGGACCCGGCATGTTCGAGGCATCCTCGATGTTCAAGCACGACGGTAAGTACTACTACTCGTACTCCTCGAACTTCTCGCTCGGCAACTCGCAGTACGCCGACAAGAAGCTCGCGGGCCAGGCCTACCCGGGCAACGGTGAGATCGCGTACATGATGACCGACGACCCGATGAACCTCACGCGTGACAAGTTCGCCGGCACGGCGTTCGCGTCGCACGGCAAGTGGTTCCCGGGCTCGGGCGGCAACAACCACTCCGACATGTTCGAGTACCAGGGCAAGACGTACTTCACCTACCACACCCAGGTCGCCGGACTCGCGTGGGGCAAGGCGCTCAACAACGGGCAAGTGGTGAACTATCGCAGCGTGCACCTCGACGAGTTGGAGTTCAACGACGACGGCACGATCAAGGAGGTCGTGGGCACCAACGCGGGAGTCGACCAGATCAAGGACTTCGACCCGTACCGTACGTTCGAAGCCGAGACCCTGGCCTGGCAGCTCGGGGTTCGTACCGAGGGAATCGACACCCCCGCGGTGGAGTTCCCGAAGCACAACGGCGACGGCAACACCGTGCTGACGAACATCGACGACGGCGACTTCACCGGCATCTCGCAGGCCGACTTCGCCGACGGCGCCGCCACGGTGACCGCCCGGGTCAAGCCGCTCGTCGCGGGCGGCTCGATCGAAGTGCGTCTCGATTCCGAGACCGGCCCCGTCGTGTCCACGATCGCTGTGGACACGCCCGTCGGCGAGTGGGGCGAGGTCAGCGCCGAGGTCACCGGGGCGACCGGCGTGCACGACCTGTTCTTCGTGTTCCACGGTGCTGAAGGCGAGCGGCTCCTGCAGGTCGACAACTGGTCGTTCGAGCAGGGCGCGTCGACTCCGGCGACGCTCGAGATCACCACGTCGACCCGCTGCGCGGCAGGCAAGGAAGTGCTCGTGACCACCGTCACGAACCTCTCCGACGCCCCCGTCGTCGCGACGGTCGAGACGCCGTACGGAACGAAGGCGAACGTGTCGCTCGCGGTCGGTGAGCACTCGTCGCAGTCGTTCATGACTCGCAAGGTCAGCATCGCCGCGGGCGAGGTCACGGCGACACCCGCCGAGGGTGATGCGGTGACCGCCCAGTACGAGGCAGCCAGCTGCGGCTGAGCAACAGGAGCGCGGGCGGCGGATGGACTCCGCCGCCCGCGCCCCGCAACAGTGACACTCGCCATCCGCATGGATTGAGGAGACAACGTTGTCGAAGGCACTGCACCCGTTCGCTCGACTCGCATCGGGCACGACCGCGCGCGGACACCGCGCGCTCGACGCCCGAAGCGGCGTCGTCATGCGCTCCACCGCCATCGTCGCCGCCGCCGTGGTCGGTGCCGGCCTGCTGATGAGCGAGCCCGCCCAGGCGGCACCCGAGGGGTGGAACCCCGATTCCTCGTATACCTCGACCGACAAAGGCGACGGCACCTACAGCGTGCCCCTGTTCAACGCCGACGTCCCCGACGTCTCGGTCGAGCGTCTTCCCGCCGCTGAGAACGACGAGGGTCGCGATATCTACTACATGATCAGCACCACGATGCACCTCAGCCCCGGGGCGCCGATCATGAAGTCCTACGATCTCGTGAACTGGGAGATCGTCAACTACGTCTTCGACCGTGCCGACATCAGCGACTCGTCATCGCTGCGCAACGGTCAGACCTCGTACGGCCAAGGCCAGTGGGCCTCGTCGCTGCGCTATCACGACGGCAGATGGTACGTCGCGTTCAACACGAACAACCTCGGCGGGTCGTACCTCTACACCACCGACGACATTGACGCGGGCAGCTGGGACCGCGTGAAACTGCCTGGCACCTACCACGACCCGTCGCTGTTCTTCGATCTCGACGGCACCCCGTACATCTTCTACGGGTCCGGTTCGACGAGCGCCGTGCGGCTGAGCGACGACTTCACCCAGGTTCTCGAGACCTACTCGCAGATCATCAGGCCGGCGGACTACCCCGGCGCGCCGGTCGGCGGGCTCTTCGAAGGCGCGCAGGTGCAGTACATCGACGGCAAGTACTACATCGTCATCATCACCTGGCCGTCGGGCCAGAGCCGCCAGGTCGTCCTGTTCCGCTCCGACCAGTTGCTCGGCCGGTACTCGACCGAGGACGGCAGCAACCCGTACGAGGCGAAGGGCGTGCTGAACTCCAGCGGCTTCGCACAGGGGAGCCTCGTGCCGGTCGAGGACGAGGACGGCAACGTCAACTGGGACGGCTTCTTCTTCCGCGACAACTTCCCGATCGGGCGCATCCCGGCGCTCATCCCCGCGACGTGGGGCGAGGACGGCTGGCCCGTGTTCGGCGACAACGGCAGCGTCCCGGTCAACGGCACGTTCGCGAAGCACATCCGCCTCAGCCCCGAGGAGGAGCGGTACGAGCGACAGAAGAGCCTCGTCGTCTCCGACGACTTCACCAACGACGCTCCCGACCGTGCCTACATGCACGAGGACTGGACCATCCCAGAGGGTCCCGACGTCGACGAGTCGCTCATCGGCGTCGAGCTCTTCCAGAACCCCGGGTTCGAGAACGGCGCCGAAGGGTGGACCGTCAACGACACGGCGACGATCACTCCGACGACGGATGCCACGTCGGGGGCGGGAGCGCTGCGGGTGACGGGGCGCACCACCACGGGCTCCGGTCCGGCCCAGGACGTGTCCGGGAAGGTGCAGCACGACGTCACGTACGACATCTCGGCGAAGATCAAGTACGACAACCCGCTCAGCCCGGCGACGAAGCAATTCTTCATCACGGCGCGGTACGGCAGCAGCACGTTCACGAACCTCGCCACAGTGACGGCGACCCGCGGAGCGTGGGCGACCATCTCGGGCAGCTTCAACGTGCCGGCCAGCCAGTCGCTCTCGTCGATGCGGATCTTCGTCGAGACGCCGTGGACGAGCAACGCGAACGCGCAGGCCGCGCCCGACACCCACCTCATGGACTTCACGGTGGACGACCTGTCATTGCGGGGGCGTGCGAGCGAGGTCGAACTCCCCAACGCGGGCGAGATCGCGCCAAACGGATCGCGCCTGGCCCTCCAGTGGGAGTGGAACCACGCGCCCGACAACCGGTACTGGTCGCTGACCGATCGCGAGGGCTGGCTCCGACTCACCACCGGCAAGACCGTTACGGGCGACTTCAAGCACTGGAAGCTCGCGAACGACGACGAGCTCACCTACCTCGAGGAGGCGCGGAACACCCTCTCGCAGCGCACCTTCGGGCCGCGGCAGTCGGTGGAGACCAAGCTCGACATCTCGGGCATGAAGGACGGGGATGTCGCGGGGCTCGCCGCGTACAACCGCGGGTTCTCCTACGTCGCCGTCAAGCGCGTCGACGGGGTGAACACCGTCGGGGTGGTGAACCGTGTGCAGCCCTTCGCGGCCACGATCGACCAGGACGCGATCGAGGCGTTCCTCCCCGGCACGATGGCAACCCTGGGCTCGGCGTCCGAGGTGCACCTGAAGGCCGACCTCGACTTCGCCTCGCCGACCGGGCAGCTGTGGACGACCTTCTTCTACAGCCTCGACGGCCTCACGTGGACGAAGCTGGGCGATCGCGTCGGCCCCCAGACGCTCGACGGAACGCTCTCGCACTTCATGGGCCACCGGGTCGGCCTGTTCGACTACGCGACCCTCGAGGCCGGCGGCCACGTGGACTTCGACCACTTCCTGTTGAGCGACACCCTGACCTCCCAGGGCCTTCCGCTCGACACCACCGACCTCGATGCGGCGATCGCCCACGCGGCGACCCTCGACCCGGCGGACTACCCGGCGGCCGAGTGGGAGGAGCTGCAGAATGTCCTGACGGCGGCCACGTCCGCGCGGTCGGGCACCCTCGGCACGCAGAACCAGATCGACGCGCCCGAGCGGGCGCTGAGCCTGCAGCTCGCGCGCCTGGCGGTGCTCGCCGACGGAACCGGCGGCGCCCCCGACGTGAGCGTCGCGACCACCACGCGCTGCGTGGCGGGCAAGGAGGTGCTGGTGGCGACGGTCACGAACGAGACCGACGGCCCGCTGACCGCGACCGTCGAGACCGCGTACGGGTCGAAGGCGAACGTGGCGCTCGAGCCCGGCGAGCCCGTGTCGCAGTCCTTCTCCACCCGTCGGGCGAGCATGCCCGAGGGGGAGGTGACCGTGACGCCCGAGGGGGGCGACGCGGTGACCGTGGAGTACCCAGCCGCCAACTGCGGCTGACCGCCGGCGGGGCGCGATCCCGGATGGTCCGGGATCGCGCCCCGCCGACCAGGAGCACGTCGATCCCTTCAACGAGGAAGCAGGAGCGCATCACATGAACCCGACGACATCCGCGTCGCCTCGGACGCGCGCGATCCGCGCGATCTCGTCGGTCACGGTCGGGCTGTTCCTGGCCACGGCCGCGGCGACGATCGCATACGCGGAGAGCGCCCTGTCGGTCGGCCCGCCCGTACTCGACCTCGGATTCGAGGGCGACGTCACCGACTCGAGCGAGTTCGCCCACCCGGTGCAGCTGAAGTCCCCGAACGGCGGTGTGCCGAGCGCCGCCTTCGTCGACGGCGTCGTCGACGGCAGTTCGGCGATCAAGCTGAGCGGGTCCACCTACCTCGACCTGGGCAGCAGCGAGACGCTGCTGCCGCAGAGCCTCAGCCTGTCGTTCTGGTTGCACCCCGACACGGCGATGAGCGGCGAGGAGATCATCACCTGGAACAAGACCGCCTACAACAGCGACGGCTTCTACGTCTCCTCCGAGAGCGACACCTCGCCGCTGGCGGTCTCGATCGGACCGTCCACCGGGCAGCCGTACAAAGTGGCGGCCCAGGGCCTGACCAGGTCGCAATTCTTCCCCGTCGGCCAGTGGACGCACGTGGTCATCACCTTCGACGCGACCTCCAAGGCGGTGCTCATCTACCGCAACGGCGTGCGGGTGCAGACCAACGTCGCGTACCCGGTCGGCGAAACCGCGTCGGGCGTCATCGACGCCGGAGCGGCGGTCCCGAAGACCATCGGGTACAACGGCCCGAACTACAACGGCGCCTTCCTGCACACCACCCTCGACGAGTACGCGCTCTACGCCGGGGCCGCCGACGTGCACGACGTCGCCGCGCTCTACGAGGCAGGAGGCGGCACGATCGACAAGGAGCAGATCGCCCGGGACGACGCCGGAGACCTGAACGTGCCCGAGTCGACGCTCGTCAGCCTCGCCCTGCAGACCACGGGCAGCCGCGGCTCGGACATCACCTGGTCGTCGTCGGACCCGTCGGTGATCGAGGCGGACGGCACCGTGCACCTCCCCGAAGAGGGAGCCGACGATGTGACGGTGACGTTGACGGCCACCGTCCGATACGCGGGCGGTCCGGCCACCACGAGGGACTTCGCGGTCGTGGTGAACGCGCCCACCGAGACCCTCTCCGACTCCGGCCTCGAGGTGCTGCTCTCGGACGACTACCTCGCGAACGGCATGGCGAAGGAGCACGAGTACCTGCTCTCGCTGAGCTCCGACAAGTTCCTGTACTGGTTCTACCGGACCGCCGGCCTCACTCCGCCCACGACGAGCGGCTACGGCGGCTGGGAGAACGGGAGCAGCAACCAGAACTTCCGCGGTCACGCGTTCGGCCACTACATTTCGGCGCTGTCGATGTCGTATGCGGCGGCGACGGATCCGCAGACCAAGCAGGACCTCCTCGCGCAGATCGACGCCGCCGTCTCGGGGCTCGAAGAGGTGCAGGCCTCCTACGACGGCACCGCGCAGGAGGGCTACCTCGCGCCGTTCCGGCCGTCGGCCCTCGATGCGGTCGAAGGTCGGGGAACCTCCGACGACCCCGTGATCGTGCCGTACTACAACCTGCACAAGGTGCTCGCAGGCCTGCTCGACGTCGTGCGCTACGCCCCGGAGGCGCTCGGCGAACGCGCGCTGACCGTGGCGGAGAGCTGGGGCGAGTACCTCTACGGCCGCATGTCGACCCTGCAGCACAAGGCGCAGATGCGCGGCACCGAGTACGGCGGCATGAACGAGGCGCTGTACGAGCTGTTCGATCTGACCGGCAACCCGCACGTCAAGGTCGCGGCGGAGGCATTCGACGACATCCGCCTCTTCCAGCGGCTCGCCGCGGGCGAGGACTTCCTCAGCGGGAATCATGCGAACACGATGATCCCGAAGATCATCGGCGCGTTGAAGCGGTACACGGTGTTCACGCAGAACCCCGACCACGCCGCCATGCTGACGGCGACCGAGCAGCAGGAGCTCGGCATGTACCTGACGGCTGCGCAGAACTTCTGGCGGATCGTGACGGAGCACCACAGCTACGCGACGGGTGCGAACAGCCAGTCGGAGCACTTCCACGGGCCGGACACGCTGTACCAGTACGCCACCCAGATGGGCGAGGTCGGCAACCCGCAGACCGCCGAGACCTGCAACGTGTACAACATGCTCAAGCTCTCGCGCGAGCTGTTCAAGCTGACCCGGGACGTGAAGTACGCGGACTTCTACGAGACCGCGTACATCAACGACATCCTCTCGTCGCAGAACCCCGACACCGGGATGACGACCTACTTCCAGGCGATGGCACCCGGCTACACGAAGCTGTACTCGATGCCGTTCACCGATTTCTGGTGCTGCACCGGCTCGGGCATGGAGAACTTCTCGAAGCTCGGCGATTCGATCTACTTCACCGGTTCCAGATCGGTGTGGGTGAACATGTTCTTCAGTTCGTCGTTCTCGTACGGGAGGGCGAACCTGAAGGTGACACAGTCGGCCGACATGCCGAACAGCGACACGGTGACGTTCGACATCGCGGCCGCCGACGGCGGCTCCGTGGCATCCGATGCCGAATTGCGGCTGCGGGTGCCCGAGTGGATCGGCGGAGCCCCCACCGTCACGGTCAACGGCTCGGAGATCGACCCAGAGATCGTCGAGGGCTACGTCATGCTCACCGGGCTGGAGGCCGGGGATCGCGTCACCTACCGGATGCCGATGAGGGTCGTCGCGATCGCCACCCCCGACAACCCCGACTTCGTGGCGTTCAAGTACGGACCGATGCTGCTCAGCGCCGGTGTCGGCACGAAGAACCTCTCGGCCTACACCCCGGTCGGCATCGGGGTGCGCGTGCCGCGGCTGGACCCGGACGCGCTCTCGACCTTGGTCGTCGCGAGGGGCACCTCCGCAGACTGGATCGGCGCCGTCGAGACCCACCTCCAGCGGATCGAGGACTCGGCCGACGGGCAGGTGCAGTTCGAGGTGCACGGCACCTCGAATGCCGACGGCACGCTGTTCACCCCGCACTACCTGCGCCACGACGAGCGGTATGCGCTCTACGTGACGGTCGAGTCGCCCGATTCGCCGGCGGCGCAGCAGCGCATCCTCGACGCCAAGCTCGAGACCCGCGTCTCCGAGATGTACATCGACTCGCTGACGACCTTCGACAACAACAACTTCGAAGCGGAGAAGAACAAGAAGTCGTCGGGCAACTCGACGGTGGGCACCTTCAACGGGCGCCAGTACCGCGACGCGAGCGACACCGGATGGTTCAGCTGGGACCTCGAGGTCGACCCCGAGGCGCTGCCGAACCACCTGGCGGTCACCTACTACTCGGGCGACAACGGGCGCACGTTCGACCTGTACGTCAACGACGTCAAGCTGAAGACGGAGCGCATCACGAACGCGGCGGGCGCCGGCCGGTTCTACCAGCAGGTCGACCGGATCCCCGACGAGCACATCACGGGCCCGAACGTGCGACACAAGGTCGACGCCCTCGGCAACGAGGTTCGCGACGAGCACGGCGACCCTATCCCCGTCGTGACGGTCCGCTTCCAGGCCACCGGCGGCTTCGCCGGCGGCGTGTTCGGCATCGCCACCAGCCGACCGCAGGAGTACGACACGACGTCGACCCTGAAGGCGCTCACCTTCACCGGCGGCACGCTCGATCACGCGTTCGAGCCCTCGCGCACCGAGTACGTCCTGACGGTGCCCGAGGGCACGGAGGCGGTGAGCTTCGACGCCGACCCGGTCAAGGCGAGCGGACTCGTCAAGGTCGGCGACATCCTCATCGACGACACGAAACCCCGCGAGGTGCCGCTCGCCGGTGGCGAGGACACCGTGCTGACGATCGACTCGTTCGCGCAGGACCACACGTCGAAGACGAGCTACACCGTGACGATCCGCGAGGGGGAGGCGTCCGCGCCGACCCTGGAGGCGACCGTGACGACCCGCTGCGTGGCCGGCAAGGAGGTGCTCGTCACGACGGTCCGGAACGTGTCGGACGAGCCGGTGATCGCGACGGTCGAGACGTCCTACGGCGCGAAGGCGAACATGTCGATCGCGGCCGGCGCCGCCGCGTCGCAGTCGTTCACGACGCGCCGGGCGAGCATCCCGGCGGGGGAGGTGACCGTGACGCCCGACGCGGGCGAGGCGGTGACGGTGCAGTACGCAGCCGCGAGCTGCGGCTAGGGAGCGGATGCGGGCGGTGGAGTGTTCCACCGCCCGCAGCCGCTTCCGCCCATGAAGGGGGACGAATGAGATGAGGAGAGCATGAGTGCGTTCTTGAGCCTGCAGCGCAGCAGGCGTGGCGGGGCTGCTCGATCCGGCCGCATCGTCGGCGGTGCGGCGGCGGCCGCGCTGCTGGCGTCGGTGCTGGTGTCGGCGGGGGCGGGTGCGGCGGGTGCCGCCGCAGGCAACGAGGCGGCGGAGCTCCTGGCGCAGATCGAGATCCCGAACGTGGGCGACGTGCGGGGGAGCGTCTACCTGCCGCCGGAGGTCGGCGGATTCGCGGTGGACTGGCAGTCCTCCGACCCGGCCGTCGTCACCGACGAGGCCGAGGGCGAGATCGCCGCCGGGGTCGTCACGCGACCGACCGACGGGCAGCCGGCGGTGGTGACGATGACGGCGTGCACGACCGTCGTCTACATCCACGGCTGTCGTGACATCCAGCTGACCGTGCGCCCCGCCGTCGGCGAGCTCGCCGACCCGAAGGGGTACGGGATGGTGACGTTCCAGAATTCGGCGTCGGAGAAGATCTACGGCGCGACCAGCGTCGGCAACGACGCCCTGACGTGGGAGGCCACGAACGGCGGCGACCCGATGTTCACGTCCGGGCTGGGGTCGACGGGCCTGCGCGACCCGTCGATCGTGCGTTCGCCCGAGGGCGACAAGTACTACATGGTCGCCACCGACCTGTGGACGCAGGACCCGCAGTTCAACGCCAAGGGCGGATGGGGCTGGGCGCAGACGGGCGGCAGCCGGGCCATCGAGGTGTGGGAGTCCGACGACCTGAAGACCTGGTCGAACCAGCGCCACATCAACGTGAACACGTCGCCCGAGACCGGCATGACGTTCGCGCCCGAGGCGATCTGGGACCCCGAGATCCAGCAGTACGTCGTGTACTGGTCGTCGGCGATCTACGCCGACGGCACGTACTACACGACGGATCCGAACGACCCCAACCGCCGCGAGACGGACTCGCTGAAGTGGGGCCGCAACGTCACCTACTACGTGACGACCCGCGACTTCGTGCACTTCTCGGACTCGAAGCGGATGTACGACCGGTGCGGCACGGACGGCTGCGCGTGGGACAAGGGCTTCGGGAACCTCGACCCGATGATCGTGTTCAACCCCGACGACGGCTACTACTACCGCGCCGTGCAGGATCGGTGGGACAAGATCTTCGATCGCCTCTACCCCGACTGCGCGCAGACGACCACCGACCTGTACATCGAGCGATCCACGTCGATCCTGGCGCCGGCCGAGGACTGGGAGCTGCTCGGCGGATGCCTCACGATCGACGCCATCAACGGGGCCGGCCTCGGGACCGCCTCGTACAACGAGGGTCCGAACATGGTCAAGGCGAACGCGGGCGACGTGAACGGCCAGGGCTTCTACCTGATGGCCGACGGCGGCTGGACGGGCACGGACGGCACCCGGCATCAGGGGCTGCAGCCGTACTTCGCGACCGACATCGCCAGCGGCGACTTCGCCGCGTCGCTGAAGTGGAACCCGCCGCAGTTCACCGGCCAGCGCGCGCCGCGCGCCGCCCACGGCCATGTGTTCGCCGCCACGGCGGCCGAGCACGCCGCCTTCCGCGGCGCCGAGCTGGAGGGACTGTCCGTGAAGACGGCGCCCGCGAAGACGACGTACGTCGCCGGCGAGGCGCTCGACCTCACCGGGCTGGAGCTCGAGGCCGCCTACTCGGACGGCCAGCCCGGCATCGAGATCACGGAGGGCTTCGGCGGGTACACCGTGTCGGGGTACGACCCGAACACCACGGGGGCGCAGCAAGTGACCGCGTCGTTCACGGTCGCCGGGGTGACCGAGACGGCGACGTTCGACGTCTTCGTCACCGTCGCGGACCCATCCGTGCAGATCACGGCGACGACGCGGTGCGTCGCGGGTCGTGTCGTGCTGGCCACCACCGTGAAGAACACGACGGAGACGGAGGTCTCGGTCGACGTGCTCACCCCCTACGGCGACAAGACGGCGGTGACGATCGCCGCGAGCACGAACGCGAGTCAGGTGTTCGTCACCCGTCAGGCGGAGATCTCGCCTGGCAGTGTCAGCGCCGTCGTGGGGCCCGCCTCCGAAGGGAACCAGTCGTCGTCGTTGTTCGCCGCCGCCAGCTGCCGGTGAGGTGTGTCCACACCAGCGGCCGGAACGGATCGGTTGCCCCATGCGTCGGGTGTTTCCGGTAACATTTCGGAAGGGAGTTCCTGGCCTGTGGTCGGGTCGTACATGTTCGGCGAGGATGCCGACCTCGGTCGTGATCTGAGCCGTGTTGTCAGGCGTACCAGCCCGGGGCTGGCACGGAGAGGTTCGGCTGGTCCCGGCCGAGGAACTGGAGAGATGATGAGCAAGGGTGCTGCGTTCGCTGACTATTCCGATGAAGACGCACCCTGAGCACGTGGTCGCGCCACTCTGTTCCCGGGTGATCGCCGCCATCGCCGTCCTTCTCTCGGTCGGTGCCGGCGGCGTGCTCGCCGGCACCTCGTCGGCCGCAGCGGCGGACGAGCCGCCCGTCTCGTGGTCGGTGGCGCCCGCCGGCGCCGACGGGCCGGACGGCCGTTTCTCGGTCGAGCACGAGATCGAGGCGGGCCGGAGCATCGACGACTTCTTCGCAGTGCGCAACCTCGGCGGCGAAGCGGCAACGTTCGCGCTGTCGGCCGCGGACGGTTTCTACAACGACAACGGCCGTTTCGACATGCTGTCGTCGGACCGGGAATCGGTCGATTCGGGCACCTGGATCGCCCTGCCGGACTCGGTCACCGTCGCCGCGGGAGACACAGTCGTCGTGCCGTTCACGATCTCGGTTCCCGGGAACGCGGAGCCGGGAGACCATGCCGCCGGCATCGCCGCCTCGGTGATGTCGACCAGTTCGGGTGACGGTGCCTCGGTCGGCATCGAAAGCCGGGTCGGGTTCCGCGTGATGACCAGGGTCGCGGGCGAACTCGCGCCGGCACTCTCGGTCGGGCACGTGATCGCCGACTACCGCACCTCGTGGAACCCCCTCCGGCCCGGCGACATCACCGTCTCGTTCGAGGTGGTGAACGAGGGCAACACCCGGCTCTCGCTCGGAGGGATGGTCGCGATCGCCGGGCACGAGACCGCATTCCCCGCATCGACCGACCGCGCCCAGGACGTTCTGCCGGGCGAGGGGCATGTCTTCACGGTCGAGATCGACAGGGTATGGCCGCTGTTCATGTTTCCCGGAGAAGTCACCGTCTCGCCGACCGTGACCACCGCAGACGGCGCGATGACGACGGTGGCGCCGAGTTCGGCATCGCTGTTCGTATGGGCGATGCCGTGGCCTCAATTGCTGGTGCTCGCGGGGCTGGCGCTCCTCGTGCTCGCGCTCGTCTGGCGACGGGGCCGCTCGAAGCGCCGGGTCGACGCGATGGTGTCGGCGGCACGCGAAGAGGGGCGTCGTGAACGTGGCTCGCTGATCACGCCGAACCCATAGGCTGGTGCGCGTGAGTGACCTCGAGACGGGGATGCGCCCCGAGAAGCTCGGCATCCGCGAGGTCGCCGCGCTCGCCGGCGTGTCGCACATGACCGTCTCGCGGGTGCTGAACGGGCATCCCAACATCCGCCCCGCCACCCGGCAGCGCGTCCTCGACGTCATCCAGCAGCTGGACTTCAAGCCGAACAGCGCGGCGCGTGCGCTGGCAACCCAGCGCACGCAGCGCATCGGCGTGATCGTAGACAGTTCCGTGGAGTTCGGGCCCACCAGCACGCTGCGCGGCATCGAGCTGGCCGCGCGATCGGGCGGCTACTCCGTGGCCTCGGTGGCCGTGCAGGACGACGAGAACCTGACGCCGGAGGGAGCCGTGAGTCATCTGATCGCCGAAGGCGTCGACGCACTCTGCATCGTCGCCCCGCGCTCGTCTTCGGTATCCGCCCTGCGTCGCATCTCGATCGACGTGCCCGTGCTCGTCGTCAAGGCTGCGAAGGACCCGAACTTCCTCACCGTAAGTGTCGACCAGCAGCTCGGCACGACGCTCGCCGTCGACCATCTCGTGTCTCTGGGGCACCGCGACATCCTGCACCTCGCCGGGCCCCTCGACTGGCTGGACGCCCGCGGCCGCGAGCGCGCCTTCCACACGCGCATCGAGCAGTGGGGGGTGAAGGCGCGGCCGATCGTCGTCGGCGACTGGACCGCGGACTTCGGCTACGACTACGCGGTGAACCTCAAGGGGATCCCCGAGTACACAGCCATGTTCGTCGCGAACGACGAGATGGCATTCGGGGTCGTGCACGGCTTCCACGACCGGGGCATTCGCGTGCCCGAGGACGTCAGCGTCGTCGGGTTCGATGATCTGCCGCTTTCGCGGCACTTCATCCCGCCCCTCACGACGGTCAGACAGGACTTCCACGCGCTCGGGATCAAAGCGATGGAGGTGTTGCGTGCCGCACTCGAGGGGCGCGAGATCCCGCAGCGATCGAAGATTCCGAGTGAGCTGGTCATACGCTCGTCGACGGCATCGCCGAGGGTCCGATGACCACTTCGGATGCCTCCCGGCGGCCGGTCGTCGAGATGACGGGGATCACCGTCGAGATCGATGGTACGGCTGTGCTGCGCGACGTCGATCTGAGCCTGCACCCGGGCGAGATCCACGCGCTCATGGGCGGTAACGGCGCGGGCAAGTCCTCGCTCGTCAAGGCGCTCACAGGTGCGTACCGCATTAGCGCCGGCGACCTGTACATCTCGGGGGAGCAGGTCGTCCTCTCCGGTCCGGCCGAGGCTGGGGCGGCCGGCATCGCGGCCGCATTCCAGGATGTCGATCTGTGCGGCAACCTCTCGATCGCCGAGAACGTGATGATCGGTCATGAGGAACGCCGGTGGTACGGCATCTCCTGGGGCCGGACGCGGCGCCGAGCGGTCGCGGTGCTCGATGAACTCGGGCTCGGCGATCTCGATCCCCGGCGTGCAGTGTCGACGCTGTCGCCCGCGATACAGCAGCTCGTCGCCATCGCGCGTGCGATGGTCACGCATCCGAAGGTGCTCGTCCTCGATGAACCCACGTCGAGCCTCGACGCCGAGGAGGTGGCGACCCTGTTCCGGGCGCTGCGGAGGCTTCGCGACCACGGCGTGGCGATCCTCTTCGTCTCGCACTTTCTCGAGCAGGTCTACGCGATCAGCGACCGCATCACCGTGCTGCGCGACGGCGTGGGGCAGGGCGAGTATCCGACCCGGGAACTCGACCGGGCAGTACTCATATCGAAGATGATCGGCAAAGATCTGACCGAGCTGCGCCGTATCGGTTCGGAGCGCCGCGCGCACCGCGCCGATCCCACGGGCGAGCCGGTCTTCAAAGCGATCGACGTCGGTCGGCGCGGTGAGTTCCAGCCGACCGATTTCGAACTGCACCGTGGCGAGGTCGTCGGTCTCGGAGGATTGCGCGGCTCCGGGCGGAGTGAGTTCGGGCAACTCCTCGCCGGAGTGGTGCGGCACGACACGGGCACGATTCAGATCGACGGCGTCCGGGTCGCCCTCTCGAATCCGGCGGCGGCGCTGCGACGTCGTATCGCCTTCGCGAGCGAGGATCGTCGCGACGGCGGCATCATCGAAGAGCTGAGCGTGCGCGACAACATCATCCTCGCGCTGCAGGGAATCCGAGGTTGGGCGCGGCCCATCTCGCGCGCCGAGCGCGATGCACTCGTCGATCGGTTCATGGAGTCGCTGTTCATCGTCGCTCCCGGCCCCGGGGTGCCCGCCAAGCAGCTCTCGGGCGGGAACCAGCAGAAGGTATTGCTTGCGCGCTGGCTTGCCACGAACCCGCACGTTCTCGTGCTCGACGAGCCGACGCGCGGCGTCGACATCGCCGCGAAGGTCGAGATCCAGGCCCGCGTGGCCGAAATGGCGCGCGCGGGCGTGGCGGTCGTCTTCATCTCCTCCGAGCTCGATGAGGTCGTTCGGCTCAGCGATCGCATCGCGATCCTCAAGGACCGCCGGAAGATCGGCGAGGTGAGCAACGGACCGGGACTGAGCGTCGACACGATCATCGAGATGATCGCGGCCGACGACGAAGACGACGCATAGCATCCGTTCTTCCGCAACCTGTACCGGAATGTTATGTTTCCGGGAACAACGCGGCTTGCGTTCCGGATTTTGTTCCCGGTAACATCTTGCCAGCGGATGCACCGGGCATCCCGCAATCACTCGAACGTCCGCACGGCGGACTTCCGTAGCCGGCGCACCCGTGCCGGATCTCAAGGAGGAGATCACATGTCAGTTCAGAGGCGGTTCACGAAGGTCCTCGGCCTGGCGGCCGTCGGCGCCCTCACCATCGGCCTGGCCGCATGCGCGACCGGGGGCGGCGACAGCGACAACGGATCCGGCGGTGGTGAGGGCGAACTCACCACCATCGGCTTCGTGGCGGTCGGCCCCGAGGGCGCCTGGCGCGAGGCGAACGAGACGAACATCCAGGACACCTTCACCGAAGAGGCCGGCTTCGACCTCAAGTACGCACCGGCGACCAACCTCGACCAGAAGTCGCAGATCGACGCCTTCACGTCGTTCGTCGACGAGGGCGTCGACGTCATCCTCCTGTCGGCCACCGAGGCATCCGGCTGGGAGGACTCGCTCGAGCGTGCGCAGGAGGCGGAGATCCCCGTCATCCTGCTCGACCGCGGCATCGAGCCCGACGACACGAGCCTCTACGTCACCCGCATCGCCCCCGACAACGTCGAGGTCGCGAAGGCGGTCGGTGCCTGGGCGGTGGAGCAGTTCCCCGACGGGGGCAACTACATCACGCTCGAGGGCCCGGCCGGTGTCAGCGTCGTGAACGAGCGCAACGACGGCTGGAACCAGTCGGTCGAGGGGTCGAAGCTCGTCCAGGTTGCGGCGCAGACCGCGAACTGGTCGGCTGAAGAGGGCAAGAGCGTCACCGAGACGCTGCTCAAGGCGAACAACAACAACGTCCAGCTGATCTTCGCGCAGAACGACGAGATGGGCCTCGGTGCAGCCCAGGCGGTCGAAGAGGCGGGGCTCAAGCCGGGAACCGACGTCAAGATCGCCACGATCGACGGCACCAAGGCCGCCATCCAGGCGCTCGCCGACGGGCAGCTCAGCTTCGTGCACGAGTACAACCCGCTGTTCGGGGAGACCGCGCTCGAAGTCGTGAAGAAGACGCTCGCCGGCGAGTCGGTCGAGTCCTACATCATCGTGCCGAGCGAAGCATTCGATTCGCCCGAGGCTGCCCAGGCAGTGCTCGCCGACCGCAAGTACTGAGTACTGACGGTCGGGTCGCCGCAGCACGCTGCGGCGCACGGCACCTTCGGTGCGGGGTCTGCTACTCGAGGGACCCCGCACCGTCATCTTGATCGGCCGGTCGCCCCGTTGCGGTCGGAGCACAGAATGCGACTGTCATGAGTGAAGCTCTACCCATCGTGGAGATGCGCGGCATCTCCATCGAGTTCCCGGGCGTGAAAGCGCTGGACGGCGTGGATTTCCGTCTGTTCCAAGGCGAGGTCCACGCGCTGATGGGCGAGAACGGCGCCGGGAAATCGACGCTGATCAAGGCCCTCACCGGGGTCTACAAGATCGACAGCGGCTCCATCGTGGTTTCCGGTCAGGAACGTCAGTTCCACGGCACGGGCGATGCGCAGAACGCCGGCATCTCGACCGTGTACCAAGAGGTGAACCTGGTCGCGAATCTCTCGATCGGCGAGAACGTGATGCTCGGCCACGAGGTGCGCGGGGTGTTCGGCGTCAACTGGCGGGCGACGCATGCGGCCGCGACCGAAGCGCTCGCCCGACTCGGGCTCGAGCATCTCGACACGCACCGGCCGTTGTCGTCCCTGTCGATCGCGATGCAGCAACTCGTCGCGATCAGCCGGGCGATGGCGATCAAGGCGAAGGTGCTGATCCTCGACGAACCCACGTCGAGCCTCGACGCGGCCGAGGTCGAGGGCCTGTTCCGGGTCATGCGCTCGCTCCGCGACCAGGGCGTCGCGATCCTCTTCGTGTCGCACTTCCTCGATCAGATCTACGCCATCAGCGATCGCCTCACGATTCTGCGCAACGGGCGGTACGAGGGCGAACACCTCACGCGCGACCTCGATCGGCACGCTCTCATCTCGACGATGATCGGCAAGGACCTCGGTGCGCTCTCCTCGCTCGGCGGCAACCGACGTGTCGAGGAGCGCGACTACGCCACCGAGGCGCCACTTCTCACCGCGAAGGGGGTGGGCCGTCGTGGTTCGATCGAGCCCACCGACCTCGACCTCCATCGCGGCGAGGTCGTCGGTTTCGCCGGCCTCCTGGGCTCGGGCCGAACGGAACTCGCCCGCCTCCTCTACGGCGCCGACCGGGCGGAACAGGGAGAACTCACCCTGCACGGCAAGCTCATCGACATCAAGTCCCCATCAGATGGACTCGCCAAGCACATCGCCTTCTCGACCGAGAACCGTCGCGACGAGGGCATCATCGCGGATCTCACGGTGCGCGAGAACCTGATTCTCGCGGTGCAGGCGGAGCGCGGTTGGGCCCGTCCGATCCCGCGCAAAGAGCAGGACGAAATCGTGCAGCGGTACATCACCGCGCTGAATGTGCGGCCGACTGAACCGAACCGCCTGATCCGAAACCTCTCGGGCGGCAATCAGCAGAAGGTCCTGCTCGGTCGTTGGCTCGCGACGAAGCCCGAATTGCTCATCCTCGACGAACCAACGCGCGGCATCGATGTCGGAGCCAAGGCCGAGATTCAGGAGGCCGTCGCTCAGCTCGCCGAAGACGGCGTCTCGGTCGTCTTCATCTCGTCCGAGTTGGAAGAGGTCGTGCGTTTGAGCGAGCGCATCGTCGTACTCAAAGACCACCAGAAGATCGGGGAGATCGTGAACGGTCCCGGTGTCACCGCGCAACAGGTCGTCGACGTCATCGCGGCGCACGGTGTCGAGGCCTCGGTCGAGGGTGGCATCATCGATGCCGAGGAGGGACTCCACCCGACCGGGGATCTGCACCCGACCCCGCATACTCCCGCCCCGGCGGAGGAGGAATCATGAGCCGAGCAGCTCGAATCGCCTGGCTGCGAGAACTGATCCGCAAGCCGTTCTTCTGGGGCGTGATCGCGATCCTCGCGCTCCTCGCCCTCAACGTTCTCAAAGACCCGAATTATCTCTCCATCACGGTGAACCCCGCGAACGGCAACCTCGTCGGCAACGTGATCGACATCATCCGGGCGTCGGCACCGATCCTCATGATCGCGGTCGGCATGTCGCTCGTCATCGCGACCGGTGGTATCGATCTCTCGGTCGGCTCGTTGATGGCCGTCTCAGGTGCTGTGGCGATGGTCTTCATGAAGGAGGCGGGCCAGTCGGGTTCCGTGGGCGTGGCGCTGGGAGCCATCGGGCTCGCGCTGCTCGTCAGCGCCGTGCTCGGCGCGCTCAACGGCGTGCTAGTCGCCTACGTCGGCCTGCAACCGTTCATCAGCACGCTCATCATGATGCTCGCGGGCCGCGGCATCGCAAAGGTCATCACTGAAGGCCAGAACACGTCGGCGAGCAACGAGCCGTTCCGATGGATCGCGAACGGCTTCGTGCTCGGGCTTCCGGTCGTCTTCCTCCTCGCGATCGCGATCGTCGTCATCGTCGGACTCGTGGTGCGGCGCAGCGCTCTCGGTCTCATGATCGAGGCGATCGGCATCAATCCGAAGGCGAGTCGCATGGCGGGCATCAAGCCGAGTGGCCTGTTGCTCACCGTCTATGTTCTGAGCGCGGTGCTCGCCGGCATTGCCGGCATCATGTCGGTCGGCACCGTCATGACGGTCGATGTCTCTCGCACCGGCTACCAGATGGAGCTCGACGCGATTCTCGCGGTCGTCATCGGCGGCACTTCGCTCGCGGGCGGCAAGTTCTCGATCGGCGGTGCCGCGGTCGGCGCACTGCTCATCGCCACCCTCGACAAGACCATCGTGTTCCTCGGCATCTCGTCGTCGGCGACCCCCGCGTTCAAGGCGATCGTGATCGTCCTGCTGTGCCTGCTGCAGTCGCAGCGGCTGCGGAGCTGGTTCGTTCAACGGCGCAGGCCCCCACGGCTGCGGCCCGATCCCGAGTCCGTTCCGTCACAGCAGGAGAAGCAGGAGGTGACGGCATGACCGCCGTACAGACCCCTCGCGCCGACGCGCCGGCCGAGGCATCCGCTGCGTCGAAGCTCATCGACCGTGGGAAGCGGGTCGTTTCGTCCAACCCGTCGGTGCTGCCCACGCTCGCGGCGATCGTGATCTTCGTCGCCATGGTGATCTACGGCGAGGTGGCGTACGGCCGCATCGTGCAGTACAACACGCTGTCGAACCTCCTGATCAACAACGCACACCTGATCATCCTCGCCGTGGCGATGACGTTCGTGATCCTCACCGGCGGCATCGATCTCTCGGTCGGATCGGTCATCGCGATTTCGAGCGTCGCCGGCGTCATGCTCGCCAATGCGGGCTGGAACCCCTGGGTCGTGATCCTCCTGATGGTGCTGATCGGCGCGGCGTTCGGCCTCGCCAGCGGCATCCTGATCCAGTACTTCAATGTGCAGCCCTTCATCGCGACGCTCGCCATGATGTTCCTCGGCCGTGGACTCGCATCGCTGCTCAGCACGCAACCCGAGCGGCTCGCCGACGACTCGCCGATCCTCTGGCTCGGCGAGCAGTTCAAGGTGATCGACGGTGAGAAGGTCAACGACGTGGTCGTCACACCGGGCGTGATCATCGCCGTCCTCGTCGTGCTGATCGCGTTCTTCGTGCTGCACCGCACACGCACCGGCCGCACGGTGTACGCGATCGGCGGCTCCGAGAACTCGGCGGCGCTGATGGGCCTCACCGTGCCGCGCACCAAGGTGCTCGTCTACGTCATCAGTGGCACCCTGTCGGGTGTCGCCGCCGTGGTCTACACCTCGCGTCTGGGCATCGCACAGAACATCACCGGCATCGGCTGGGAGCTCGACGCGATCGCCGCGACCGTCATCGGGGGCACGCTGCTGACCGGCGGGTACGGCTACGTGCTCGGGTCGGTGGTCGGCGCGCTCGTGCTCGGCCTGATGAACGTGCTGATCACCCGCGACGGTGGAATCCCGCCCGAGATGACGACGATCATCACGGGCGGCATCCTGCTCGTGTTCGTGCTGCTGCAGCGTGCGGTGACCTCCAAACGACGTACCTGAGTCGAGAACGCAGCCGCCCGACTGATGTGGCCGAACACCACCATCACGCCACCCGGGTGGGTCGCCGGGCCCCGGTGGGAGGATGGGGGCATGGGACTGCATATCACCGGTGATACCGCTGCCGACGAGCTGCTGAGCGACGACGCGTTCGCGCTGCTCGTGGGCATGCTGCTCGACCAGCAGGTCGCGATGGAGACCGCGTTCGCCGGCCCGGCGAAGATCCGCGAGCGGCTCGGCGCCATCGACGCCGCGACCATCGCGGCGACCGATCCCGATCGGCTCGTCGAGGTGTTCCGGCAGACGCCGGCGGTGCACCGGTACCCCGGCTCGATGGCCGAGCGCGTGCAGGCGCTCGCCGCAGCCGTGCGCGACGACTGGGGCGGCGAGGCATCCGCGATCTGGACGCAGGGCGACCCGAGCGGAGCCGAGGTGCTGAAGCGGCTGAAGTCGCTGCCGGGCTTCGGCGACCAGAAAGCGCGCATCTTCCTCGCCCTGCTCGGCAAGCAGTGCGGACTGGATGCCCCGGGCTGGCGCGAAGCGGCGGGCGCCTACGGCGAGGAGGGGTCGTTCCGCTCGGTCGCCGACATCACGAGCCCCGAGTCGCTCGCGAAGGTGCGCGCCACCAAGCAGGCGGCGAAGCAGGCGGCCAAGGCCGCGAAGGGCTAGACGGATGCCTCGCCGGCGTGCCGTGCGCTCGCGGCGACCGGCGCAGGCGATACGACGGTAGGGGTCGAGGATGGCTCCGCAGGGGGATGCACCGCCGTGACCGGGCGGAGAGAGTGGGGGACATGATCGCCACCGTTGCGCCCGAGCCGTCCGACGCCCCCGAGCCGCCGCTGCCGCCCGCCGCCGCCGGGGGGCCGGCGCCGGCGCCCGGGGCCGCCGGAGAGCCGCCGCTGCCGCCCGCGGCACAACCCGCGCCCGCGGCCGAACCGTCGCGCTCGCCGGGGCGCGCCGAACCGTCGCCGCAGTCGAAGCGCGCCGCCCGGTCACCGCGCCGCCGCCTCATCGAGAGCGACGCGTGGCCCGGTGCCATCCTGCTGTGGTTCGTCACCGTGGCGGCCGCGGTGACGCTGTTCGCGGTCGGCGTGCCGATCGACGCGACGGTCTACGGGGTCCCCGTGGCGGCGGCGTTCGGGGTCGCACTGCTGCAGGCGGGCAGCCTGCCGCTGTCGTTGCGCTGGCCGTGGGCGGCGGTGGTCGCGTTCCTCGCGGGTCAGGTGCTGTTCGGCCTGCTCGGCGGCGCGAGCGCGGGCGCGCCGTGGCCGGTGGCCGTGCCGCAGATGGTGACGGCGTCGATGCTCGTGGGGCTCATCGCCTGGCAGGCGCGGGATCTCGCGGCGATCGTGCTCTGGGCAGGCGCGATCGTGGTGCCGCTGGGCGCCTCGTTCCTGCCCGATCGCGGGGCGACGCCCGACGGGGTGGTGGCGAACCTGGTCACGAGCGCGTCGGTGACCGCGGTCGTGCTCGGCCTCGGTCGCGCGGTCGCGGTCACCCGGCGGCGGTTCGCCGCGGCGATCGACGAGGAGCGTCGGGTCGGTGCCGCCGAGCACGAGCGTCGGCTCGTCGCCGAGGAGCGCACCCGCATCGCTCGAGAGCTGCATGATGTGGTCGCGCACCGGATGTCGATCATCCAGGTGCAGGCGACCAGCGCGCCGTACCGGCTGCCCGATCTCGATCCCGCCGCCGCCGCCGAGTTCGAGGAGCTCGCGGCGACGGCTCGCGCGGCGATGGCGGAGATGCGCGAACTGCTGACCGTGCTGCGCACGTCCGATGCCGAGGCCGAGACCTCGCCGCAGCCGGGCTTCGCCGAGCTGCCGACCCTCATCGCGAGTGTCGAACGCGCCGGGCTGCCGGTCACGGCGCACCTCGAGGACCGTCTGCGGGGCGAGCTGGTCGGCCAGATCGCGTATCGCATCGTGCAGGAGGCGCTCAGCAACGTGCTGCGGCACGCGCCCGGCGCGACCGCGACGGTCGACGTGCACCGCGAGCGGGGCGCGGTGATCGTGGACGTCGAGAACACCCCGCCGGATGCCTCGAGCTCGCGCCCGGGCGACGGCGGCGACGCCGACCGAGGTCACGGCCTGCGGGGCATGCGCGAGCGGGCGCGTCTCGTCGCCGGCGCGCTCGAGGCCGGCCCGACGGACGCGGGCGGCTTCCGGGTGTACGCGGTGCTGCCGGCGGTGCACTCGATCGGCGCGGCCGACGCACCGGTCGAGTCGCCCGCCGAGCCGACCGCCGAGCCGACCGCGGAGGCAGGAGAGACCCCGTGACGATCACCGTGCTCGTCGCCGACGATCAGGCGATGGTGCGCGCCGGTTTCGCCGCGGTGCTCGACGCCCAGGACGGCATCGAGGTCGTCGGCCAGGCCGTCGACGGCACCGAGGCGGTGCGCCTCGCGCGCGAGCTGCGGCCCGACGTCGTGGTGATGGACGTGCGGATGCCGGGCATGAACGGCATCGAGGCGACGGCGGCGCTGCAGACGCCGCCGCGCTCGAGCGACTACGTGCCGAAGGTGCTCATGCTCACCACGTTCGACATCGACGAGTACGTGCACGCGGCGCTGCGCGCGGGCGCGAGCGGGTTCCTGCTGAAGGACGCGCTGCCCGATGAGGTGGCGCGCGCCGTGCGGGTGGTCGCCGAGGGCGACGCGCTGCTCGCGCCGAGCGTCACGCGACGGCTCATCGAGGACGTCGCCCGGCGCGCGCCGGCTCCGGTCGTCGACGAGCACCTGCTCGCGCAGCTCACGGCGCGCGAACGCGAGGTGCTGGAGCTCGTCGCCCGCGGTCGGTCGAACCAGGAGATCGCGGCCGAGCTGTTCATCGCCGAGCAGACGGTGAAGACGCATGTGTCGAAGATCCTGCAGAAGCTGGGCCTGCGCGATCGGGTGCACGCCGTGGTGTTCGCCTACGACACGGGCCTCGTGCGCCCCGCGCGCTGAGCGCGCGGTCGACCCTGCCCTCGTTCGGACGCGTTTCGGCGGGTCTTCCCGCCGAAACGGGCCGAAACCCGTCCGAACGGTGGATGAGCGCGCGGGCGGGAGGCGGGAGGGTGCGTGCCGACGCGTCCGCGACCGTACCGCGGTAGGGGGCGACGACCGCTCCCGGGCGTGATGCGCCGCCCGGAACCGCGTTCCTAACCTGCCCGAGCGGGCGGAGACGCCGCCCGGGAGGAGCGCGACATGACCCTGACCGCTGACCGACCCGCCGCGGCGGCGGGTCCCGCCCCGGCGCCCGCTCCGGCGGCGCCCGCTCCAACGCCCGCCCCGACGCGCGACGGGGCGATCGACCTGGTGCGCGCAGCGTGCCTCGTCGTCGTGTTCGTGCTGCACGCCCTCATGGTCGGCGTGAGCATGGGGCCCGACGGCCCGGTGCTGGAGAACGCGCTCGAGGGGTGGGCGTGGTTCGCGCCCGCGACCTGGGTGGTGCAGATCATGCCGCTCTTCTTCGTGGTCGGCGGCTACGCCGGATGGACGTCGTGGCAGCGCACCCGCGCTCGCGGCGGCACGGCGACCGAGTTCGTGCGCGGCCGGATCGCACGGCTGGTGCGCCCGGCGATCGCGCTCATCGCGGTGGTCGGCGCGGCCCTCGCCGCCCTCGCGCTCGCGGGCGTCGCGCCCGACGTCGTCGCGACGGCATCCTTCCGGATCGGGCAGCCCCTCTGGTTCCTGGCGGTCTACCTCGCCTGCACGGCGCTCGTGCCGGCGATGGTGCGGCTGCACGAACGGATGCCCCGCGTTGCGCTCGCCGGCCTCGCGGTCGCGGTCGTCGCCGTCGACGTGCTTCGCGCGTCGACGGGCGTGGAAGCGGTCGGCTTCGCGAACCTGCTCTTCGTGTGGCTGCTCATGCAGCAGCTCGGCTTCCACCTCGCCGACGGATCCGTCGACCGGGTCGCGGCGCGGTCGCGGCGGTGGATCGCGGCGTCGGCGCTCGGGGCCCTGGCCCTGCTGACCCTCGCCGGGCCGTACTCGCCCGACCTGTTCGCGAACCTGAATCCGCCGACGCTCGTCCTCGTGGTGCTCGGCGTCGTGCAGCTCATGCTGTTCTCGCTGGCGCGCGCGGCGTTGCGGCGCTGGGCGGCCCGGCCCGTGCTCTCGCGGCTCGTCGCCCGGTTCGGGGAGTGGGGGATGACCCTCTACCTGTGGCATCTGCCGGCGTTCGTGGGTCTCGCCGCGATCCTGCTCGTGCTGCACGGCGTGGTCGGGTTCGGCCTGCCCGAGCCGCTGACTGCGGCGTGGTGGCAGACCCGGCCCCTCTGGCTGGTCACCGCGGCAGTCGTGACGGCCGGCCTCGTGCGCGTGTTCGCGCGATTCGAGCGGGGAAGCAGGGTGCGGCGCCCGTCATGGATGCCTCACCTGCCCGCCGGGGCGGCGGTGGTCGCCGGCATCCTGGGAGTCGGGATGGCGCTCGTCGTCGGGTTCGCGCCGGCGCCGGCGATCGCCGCCCTCGGTCTGCTCGGCGTCGCCCTCGTCGGATCCGCGGAGCGGGCGGGTCGGCCGGGGACTGCCATCATGGACGGATGCGCCCTGGCTCCCGTCGGCGGCCGGCCCCGCCGGTCGGCGCCGCCCGTTCGCGTCGAGCGCGGTTCGTGACCGCCGCCGCCGTGGTCGCCGTCGTCGCGCCCGCGCTCGCCGGATGCGTCGTCGGGTTCGGCGGCGATCCTCCCACCGCGACGACGTCGACGGATGCCCCGCCCGATCCCGGCGCGCCGGCCACGCTCACCGCCCTCCAGGCGGGAGCCGAGCTGGACTGGGATCTGACGGCGCCGGTTCTGGCCGCTGCGATCGGCGCGGAGGAGGGCATGACGGTGGTGCCGCTCGATCGGTCGATCGACGTGGCGATCACCCTGCCGGCCGGGGTCTGGCACTCGACCGCCGACGAGATGACGATCGAGGTGGCGGCCGGCCGGCTCACCCGCCTGAACCTGTTCGCGACCGAGTCGGGCGGCGAGGCATCCGAGGCCCGGCTGCTCGCCGATGCGCCGGTGCTCGGTCTCGACGAGGCTCGCATCGAGACGTGGGCGGAGGACGAGCTGCCCGCGGCCCTGGCGCCCGAACGCGCCGGCGGGGTGCGCGACCGCACCGGGTTCAACGGCGCATCCGGCGAGGTGACGACCTCGGTGCAGGTCAGCCTCGAGCCGGGGCCGGGGGGCGACGAGGCGATCCGTTTCTGGTACCTGCTCAGCCCGCCCGGCTGAGCGCGGCGCGCTCCGCCTTGCGTCGGCGGATCGCGCCGATGCCGAACATCCACACGACGAGGGTCGGCACGATGCCCAGCAGCACCGCCATCGACGTATCGCGGACGAACACGTGGACCTCTGCGCCGGCCACGAGGGGCGCATCCGGTCGGGTCGGATCGATCCGCACTTCGACGGTTCCGCCCGTGACGTACTGTTCGGGGCAGGCGAGCCAGGCGACGCCGGCGTTCTCGCGGTGCGCGATCCCGCCGGTCGTGTAGTCCAGGGTGAGCACGCACGTGTCGATCGCGCGCGAGCCGCCGCCGACGTACTGCGCGACGATGGTCGCGGTGGTGCGTTCGGTGTAGCCGAACGCCATGGCGAGCCCGCCCACCACGGTGAGCAGCGAGATCAGCGCGGTGACCGACATCGCGACGATCCAGGCGGCGACCTGTCCGCCGCCGACCGGCTTCGGCGGGTTGCGGCGTTCGCGGGGCATCCGTCGAGTGTATTGGCGTTGCCCGACGCGAGTGCGCGTCGCGATGCCGGCTCGCGGCGCGGTCGCGCTACCGCGCGCCGTCGACGAGGAATCCGGCGATCGCGAGCGCGAGCACCCTCGGTTCCCAGCGGTGATCGGATGCCTCGATCACGCGCTGCTCGGCGTGCGAGAGGTTCGCGACCATCGAGTCGGCCGCGTCGCGCATGATCGGGAACGCCTCGGATCCGACGAGCGCGAGCACCGGCTGCGCGATGCCGGCCCAGAGCGCGCTGCGCGCGGTCGATTGGGTCCAGGCGAGCGCTTCGAGGTCGGGCACGAGGCTCGGGCCGATCGAGCGGGCGCGCTCCCACTCGGGGCTGTTCCGCAGGTGCTCGAGCCACTCGGGCGGCATGCCCGACATGAACTGCGCGATGCCGGCCTCGCTGCCGCCCTCGTCGAGTGCCGTGCGCAGCGCGGCGAGCTCCTCGGCGGCGTTCGTACCGAGCTCCTCGCCGAGCGGGACCTCGAACACCACGATCCGCGAGATCGGCAGACCCGCGGCGGCGGCCGCGATCGCGATCGCCCCACCCGACGAGTTGCCGAAGAGCGCGACCGCGTCGTCGGCGCCCTCGGTGAGCTCGCCGATGACCGCGGCCAGATCGTCGAGCGTCTGCGCGAGCGTGATGGGTGGGTCGGCGGGGCTGTCGCCGCGACCCCGGCGGTCGTACTCGACGACCTCGAAGCCGTGCGAGGCGAGGTGCCGGGCGAGTTCGGCCGTCGGCGAACCGGGCGCGCGGTACTGCATCGCGCCGCCGATGAGCACCACCGGAGGGCCGGCGCCCTCGCGATCGAACGCGATGCGCGTGCCGTCGGCACTGGTCGCGAAGTTCGTCGTCGCTGCCTCGGCCATCGTCGCCCCCGATCGTGCCCGCCCGGGTTCCAGCGTAGGGCGATCGGATGCTCCGCGGCAGCCCTCGCGGCGACACGCGACGCCCGCCCGGGCGATGTCGGCGGGTGGTGGCAGCATTGGCGGCACAACACCATATGTAGGGTTCGGGCCCGCGGGGTTCCCCAGATGTCGTGCACGCGACACGCCGAGGCATCCGTCCACAGCAGATCGATTCCACGAATCATCCCACTGTGGATAACCCAGGGGCCGGGCGCACGAATCCGCGGATCACCGGGGCATCCGTCTGGGGATGAACGGTGGAGAACGCGGTGGAAAACTACAGGAATGTAACTACAGCATCTTGGGGTCGTTCCATCCGCCGAACACAAGATGTAGTATTGAAGAGCGGCAAACGCCGCAGCACCACCGGGGGATTTCGGCTCCTCCAGGAGCCATGAGAACGACGAGGGGAACCATGACGGTCACGGTCTACACCAAGCCTTCCTGCGTGCAGTGCAATGCCACCTACCGGGCCCTCGACAGCAAGGGCATCGAGTACGAGGTGGTCGACCTCACGGTCGAAGAGACCGCGCTCGCGCAGGTGAAAGAGCTCGGGTATCAGCAGGCTCCGGTGGTCATCACCGACGAAGACCACTGGTCGGGCTTCCGCCCCGACAAGATCGCCGAGCTGGCCTCGCGCTTGGCGTAGGGTCCCCGAGCTCGTCGAACTGAGCTCCCTGAGCTCGTCGAAGGGGTCTCGCTTCGACAGGCTCAGCGGGCTTCGACAGGCTCAGCGGGCTTCGACAGGCTCAGCGGGCTTCGACAGGCTCAGCGGGCTTCGACAGGCTCAGCGGGCTTCGACAGGCTCAGCGACCGGGAGTCATCATGACGGATCTCGTCTACTTCTCGAGCGTCTCGGAGAACACGCAGCGGTTCATCGAGAAGCTCGGTCGGCCTGCGCTGCGCATCCCGCTCTACGCGAAGGATGAGCCGCTCGTCGTGCACGAGCCCTACGTGCTGCTGCTGCCGACCTACGGCGGGGGCGACGGCAAGGGTGCGGTGCCGAAGCAGGTCATCCGGTTCCTCAACGACCCAGACAACCGCAAGCTCATCCGCGGCGTGATCAGCGCGGGCAACACCAACTTCGGCAGCGCCTACGGCCTGGCCGGCGACATCGTCGCCGCCAAGACCGGCGTTCCCCACCTGTACAGATTCGAACTCTTCGGAACACCAGACGACGTTCGCGCCGTCGATGAGGGATTGGACGCATTTTGGCTACGACAGGCACAGCGGTCTCGACACGCGCAACCGACGGCCTCGCGGTGATCGACGCACCGCGCATCTCGAGTGGCATGGACTACCACTCGCTGAACGCGATGCTGAACCTCTACGACGCCGACGGCAAGATCCAGTTCGACAAAGACAAAGAGGCTGCGCGCGAGTACTTCCTCCAGCACGTCAACCAGAACACGGTCTTCTTCCACTCGCTGAAGGAGCGCCTCGACTACCTCGTCGAGAAGGAGTACTACGAGCCCCAGGTGCTCGAGCAGTACTCGTTCGACTTCATCCAGCAGCTCAACGATCTCGCGTACTCGAAGAAGTTCCGCTTCGAGACGTTCCTCGGCGCGTTCAAGTACTACACGAGCTACACGCTGAAGACGTTCGACGGCAAGCGGTACCTCGAGCGGTTCGAAGACCGGGTCGTGATGACCGCGCTCGGGCTCGCGCAGGGCGATGAGCAGCTCGCGACCGCCCTGGTGGAAGAGATCATCGCCGGGCGCTTCCAGCCCGCGACCCCGACGTTCCTCAACACGGGCAAGGCGCAGCGTGGCGAACTCGTCTCGTGCTTCCTGCTGCGCATCGAAGACAACATGGAGTCGATCGCGCGCGGCATCAACTCGGCGCTGCAGCTCTCCAAGCGCGGCGGCGGCGTGGCGCTGCTGCTGTCGAACATCCGCGAGTCGGGCGCGCCGATCAAGCAGATCGAGAACCAGTCGAGCGGCATCATCCCCGTGATGAAGCTGCTGGAGGACTCGTTCAGCTACGCCAACCAGCTCGGCGCGCGTCAGGGCGCCGGCGCCGTGTACCTGTCGGCGCACCACCCCGACATCATGCGGTTCCTCGACACCAAGCGCGAGAACGCCGACGAGAAGATCCGCATCAAGACGCTCTCGCTCGGCGTCGTCGTGCCCGACATCACGTTCGAGCTCGCGAAGAACAACGAGGACATGTACCTCTTCAGCCCGTACGACGTCGAGCGCGTCTACGGCAAGCCGTTCGGCGACGTGCCGATCACCGAGCACTACCGCGACATGGTGAACGACGCGCGCATCAAGAAGACGAAGATCAACGCGCGCGAGTTCTTCCAGACCCTCGCCGAGATCCAGTTCGAGAGCGGATACCCGTACATCGTGTTCGAGGACACGGTGAACAAGGCGAACCCGATCAAGGGCCGCATCAACATGTCGAACCTGTGCAGCGAGATCCTGCAGGTCAACACCCCGACGACCTACAACGAAGACCTCAGCTACCAGCAGATCGGCAAGGACATCAGCTGCAACCTGGGCTCGCTGAACATCGCGCTCACGATGGACGGCCCCGACTTCGGCCAGACCGTCGAGACCGCGATCCGCGGCCTCACCGCGGTGTCGAACATGTCGCACATCGCATCGGTGCGGTCGATCGAAGACGGCAACGACAAGTCGCACGCCATCGGCCTCGGCCAGATGAACCTGCACGGTTACCTCGCCCGCGAGCGCATCTTCTACGGCAGCGACGAGGGCGTCGACTTCACGAACATCTACTTCTACACGGTGCTGTTCCACGCGCTGCGCGCGTCGAACAAGATCGCGATCGAGCGCGGCGAGACCTTCGAAGGCTTCGAGGACTCGAAGTACGCGTCGGGCGAGTTCTTCCGCAAGTACACCGACCAGGAGTGGGTGCCGGCGACCGAGCGCGTGGCGCAGCTGTTCGAGGCATCCGGCGTGCACATCCCGACGCAGGAGGACTGGCGCGAGC
This sequence comes from Agromyces larvae, assembly GCF_022811705.1. NCBI lineage: Bacteria > Bacillati > Actinomycetota > Actinomycetes > Micrococcales > Microbacteriaceae > Agromyces > Agromyces larvae. The sequence goes on from NZ_CP094528.1 coordinate 3,821,435, forward strand.
TCGAGGCATCCGTCAAGGAGCACGGCATCTACAACCAGAACCTGCAGGCCGTGCCGCCCACCGGATCGATCTCGTACATCAACAACTCGACCGCGTCGATCCACCCGATCGCCTCGAAGATCGAGATCCGCAAGGAAGGCAAGCTCGGCCGCGTCTACTACCCGGCGGCGTTCATGACGAACGACAACCTGGAGTACTACCAGGACGCGTACGAGATCGGCTACGAGAAGGTCATCGACACCTACGCGGCGGCGACGCAGCACGTCGACCAGGGCCTCTCGCTCACGCTCTTCTTCAAGGACACGGCGACGACGCGCGACATCAACAAGGCCCAGATCTACGCGTGGAAGAAGGGCATCAAGACCATCTACTACATCCGCCTGCGGCAGATGGCGCTCGAGGGCACCGAGCTGGATCTCTGCGTCAGCTGCACGCTGTGACCCCGACCGCTCGCTGAGCTCGTCGAAGCGAATCCACGAGACATCCGTAGAAGGAACTGACATGACTCTCACCGATCCGGTCAACTCGGCCACGAACGACCCCGCGCACACGGGCGGCAAGCTGAAGCTGGTCGACCACGTCAACGCCATCAACTGGAACCGTATCCAGGACGACAAGGACCTCGAGGTCTGGAACCGCCTGGTCGGCAACTTCTGGCTGCCCGAGAAGGTGCCGCTGTCGAACGACGTGCAGTCGTGGAACACGCTGACCCCTGACGAGCAGACGCTCACCATGCGGGTGTTCACCGGGCTCACGCTGCTGGACACCATCCAGGGCACGGTCGGCGCGGTCTCGCTCATCCCCGACTCGCTCACCCCGCACGAAGAGGCGGTGTACACGAACATCGCGTTCATGGAGTCGGTGCACGCGAAGAGCTACTCGTCGATCTTCTCGACGCTGTGCTCGACGAAGGAGATCGACGACGCGTTCCGCTGGAGCGTCGAGAACGAGAACCTGCAGCGCAAGGCCGAGATCGTCATGGAGTACTACCGCGGCGACGAGCCCCTGAAGCGCAAGGTCGCCTCGACGCTGCTCGAGTCGTTCCTGTTCTACTCGGGCTTCTACCTGCCCATGTACTGGTCGTCGCGAGCCAAGCTGACCAACACGGCCGACCTTATCCGCCTCATCATCCGCGACGAGGCCGTGCACGGGTACTACATCGGCTACAAGTTCCAGAAGGGTCTCGAGCTCGTCGACCAGGCCAAGCGCGACGAGCTGAAGGACTACACCTTCTCGCTGCTGTACGAGCTCTACGACAACGAGGTGCAGTACACGCAGGACCTCTACGACGGCGTCGGCCTCACCGAGGACGTCAAGAAGTTCCTGCACTACAACGCGAACAAGGCCCTCATGAACCTCGGCTACGAGCCGATGTTCCCGAAGACCGTCACCGACGTGAACCCCGCGATCCTCTCGGCGCTCTCGCCGAATGCCGACGAGAACCACGACTTCTTCTCGGGGTCGGGCTCGTCGTACGTGATCGGCAAGGCGGTCAACACCGAGGACGAGGACTGGGACTTCTAGGAGTCCACTGACGGTCCTCGCCCGACAGGGCTGAGTCCCCACCCGGGTCACGTAGTTGCCGGGTGTGACTTCATCCACGCACCCTGCGGCATCTCCCCAACGCGCGAACGCGCGCGACCGCGGAGTCATCCGATGAGGTAGACCATTCCACGGCCGTCGCGTGCGAGCGATTCGACGAACTCCTGTGCCTGCCTCAGATAGTCGAGTACGTAGCGGAGGTCGTCGTCACCGTCCGCTCCGTGCGGGCGGCGCCAGTCGACCGCCCAGGCGCGCACACGGGATTCGTCGTCTGCTCGCCGCGGGGATCGCCGCGCGGACGGATGTCGCGGTGCTGCGACTCCACGGCAGACTCGCCCCCGCGGAACGGAAGGCGGCTCGGTCGTGCCTCGCAGAACTCGAGGCATCCGGCGAACCGTTCATCCTGATCGCCATCGACAAGATCGCCGGCGAAGGCATCGATCTCCCCGTGCTCGACACGCTGTTCCTCGCCGTTCCGGTGTCGTTCAAGGGACGGGTGATCCAACAGGTCGGTCGCGTCACGCGCGGCGACGAGGGTGGGATGCCTGCTGTCGTACACGACTTCCGCGACCTGAACGTGCCTTTGCTCGGACGGATGCACAGCCGACGCAGACGCGTGCTCGGCAAGGAGGGATTCGGGGTTCGAAGCGAGCGTGCGCCGATCGTCGATTTGCCCAGTGAGTGAGGGGCTCGGCACGTCGGTTCACAGGCCCGGGGCAAAGAAAAAACTCGGCCCCAGAGGGGCCGAGTGGTATGTCTCAAGGCTAGCAGACGCCGAAGGGCGGATTACCAGCCTACGGGCCGAGTGATCCGGTCGATCGCTGCGGGGAGCTGCGCCGACTTGAGGTCGTCCGCGGTGAGTTGGTACCACCAGTGCGATCCGACGCCGTCGGCGACGCTTCCGCCGAGCTTGCCGGCCCGGTAGCCCTTCGTCGGGTTCACGAGTCCGACCGGCACTCGCTTTCGCGCTTCGGCGACCGGGAATGCGAGGTCGCTGTCGTTGCTGATGACGATCGCTGCATCGACGCGTCCTTCGAGCACGTCGAGCAGCAGATGGGAGGCGACGTTCACGTCGGAACCCTTCTCCTCCCGGCGGGCGACCGAGGCCATGAACACCGCGCCGGAGTTGGAGGTGCCGTCGTCGTTCTGCACCATCAACGGCCAGGCCGGATGGGCCAGCACCGGTCGCGACTTCGCGTCGGCTGTTGCGAGCGGCGCCGTCCCTACCCTGGTCACGTAGTTGCCGAGTGCGACCTCGTCCACGCTCCCCGCGGCTCGCAGCGCCCGAATGTAGACGTCCTGGTCGCGCTGGCCGCTCTGATTCGAGGCGCCGCTGATGCGGGCCGTGCAGTACACGACTCGGTCGACTTCGGCGTCAGTCCAACTCGATTGCCGGGCGATGAGTCCTCTGGCGAGTAGGCGAAGATCCAGCCAGCGCCATCCGGGAGTCGATCGCCCGCACAACCCGCGAGCGCCGTAGTAGAGGTTGAACCCGTCGATGTAGACGCCGACTCGCATCCGCCCATTCTGCCGTGCCCGGTCGGCTGGCGAGACCGGTGTAGGGCTGGGAATCGGCCAACCACGACACGACAACAACTACGTCGACGCGGTCATCCAGTTGCCGCCCGACCTGTTCTTCGGCGCGACGATCGCGAACTGCATCATCGTGCTGGAGAAGTCGAAGGCCGACGATGCGGGGTTGTTCATCGACGCATCCGCTCAGTTCCAGAGGTTCGGCAACAAGAAGAAGCTGACGGATGCTTCGCAGCAGACGATCCTCGACGCCTTCGCCGCTCGGGAAGATGCCGACCACTTCGCGAAGTTGGTGTCGAACGAGGACCTTGCGGCGAACGGCTACAACATCGCCGTCTCGTCGTACGTCGAGCAGGAGGACACCCGCGAGACGATCGACATCGTCGAACTGAACGCCGAGATCGCCCGGATGGTGATGGGCTGGTCTCGCTCGAACTGCGCGCAGAGGGCGAGACGGTGTGGGCCTCGCGGGCGCAGATCGAGGGACTCTTCGGCATCGACCGATCCGGCGTCTCGCGGCACATCCGCAACGTCTTCCGCGATGAAGAGGTCGAGGCCGAGAGCAATATGCGGAAAGTGCATATTGCCGCACGCGCGCAACCGCGGAGTCATCCGATGAGGTAGACCATTCCACGGCCGTCGCGTGCGAGCGATTCGACGAACTCCTGTGCCTGCCTCAGATAGTCGAGCACGTAGCGGAGGTCGTCGTCACCGTCCGCTCCGTGCGGGCGGCGCCAGTCGACCGCCCAGGCGCGCACACGGGATTCGTCGATCGCGCACAGAGCATCACGGATGACCGGCACTTCCTCCGGGCGGATCGTCCTCACCCACGAGTCCCAACCCAGCTCGTGCATCGTGACGTTCCCCTCGAACATGCGGTAGGCCGTTCCGGCTGCAGTGAGCCTGCTTCGTGAGACTCGGGTCGAAGGCGTATGCGTAGTAGCGGATTCCCATTCGGCGAGTATCTCGGCCCAGATGGAGTTCTGATCGCGGCATCCGAGGAGTTGGGGGGCAACGCAAACGGTCCTCCGATTGTGGAGGGGAACTGGCCCGCAGATTCGGGCCGAGTGGAGTGGATTCCATCTGGGCCAACGGAATCTGCATCCCCTGCCGAGACTCGACTCCGACATCCTGAGCTCGCGGATCGCCGTCGGAATCGCGCGATCGACGGCAAGCGTCGCCGGGGTGCCATCCGGTCTCCCGAGGCACCGCTCCACCCGTTCGCGCTACGCCCTCCCAGGTGCCACGGTGCCGATGTGCGACAGGACGTGCTCGACGAGGCTGATCAGGGTCGCCTTGGTCGATTCCCGATCGCGGGCGTCGCACGCGACGATGGGCACCTCGGGCCGCAGCGAAAGCGCCTCGCGAATCTGATCGGCCGTGTAGTTCTGGTCGGCTCCGAACACGTTGTGGGCGACGATGAACGGCGTATTGCGAGACTCGAAGTAGTCGATCGCGGCGAACGAGTCGGCCAGGCGGCGCGTGTCGATCAGCACCACGGCGCCGATCGCACCCTGCGTCAGGTCGTCCCACATGAACCAGAAGCGGTCCTGACCGGGAGTGCCGAACAGGTAGAGGATCAGGTCCGAGTCCAGCGAGATGCGACCGAAGTCCATCGCGACCGTGGTCGTGGTCTTGTCGGGCACCGCGGAGAGGTCGTCGACGCCGAGGCTCGCCGACGTCATCACCGCTTCGGTGGTGAGCGGGTCGATCTCGGAAACCGAGCCGACGAGGGTCGTCTTGCCCACGCCGAATCCTCCGGCGATGACGATCTTCGCCGAAATGGTCGCCTGGCTGGTGTCGGTGCTCACGAGCTCTGCTTTCTCCTCACAGTTTGCGCAGCCCGCTGAGCACCCGCTCCAGGAGCGTCGCGTCAGGGGCGGAATCGGATTCTGTCTGCACGTGCACGCTCACGACGCCACGATCGACGAGGTCGCCGATGAGGATCCGCGCGACGCCGAGCGGGATGCGTACGAGCGCGGCGACTTCGGCGACCGAGCGGCTCTGGCGGCACAGATCGATGATCGACCGCTCCTCGGGCGAGAGACCTGAGTCATCGAGCACCGGGAGGTGCGTGCGGACGAGCGCTTCCAGCGGGTAGTCACGCGTGGGCGCGGTGCGTCCGCGGGTCAGCGCGTAGGGTCTGACCAGTTGCGATGGACCGGGGTCGGGGGTACTCACGATGGTTCCTCAGACAACGGTGCCGGTCAGAAGGCGGACCGGGCCGCGGTCCGGATCTCGGGCGTCAGCGCGGTCGCGACGCGGGCGATCAGCAGCTGCATCTGGTAGCCCACCTGGCCCAGATCGCACTGCGGGGCGGCCAACGCCGCAAGGCTCGACCCCTCGCCGACCGACATCACCACGAGGTATCCGCCGTCCATCTCGACGACCATCTGATGGACCTGGCCGGCGCCGAGCGCGCGCGCGGCGCCCTGCGTGAGACTGGTCAGCCCCGAGGTGATCGCGGCGAGCTGGTCGGCCCGGTCGGGGGGGAAGCCGGCGGAACGGGCCATCGGGAGTCCGTCGGCCGACACCAGGATGGCGTGGGCGACGTCGGGTGTGCGCTGAGTCAGGCTGTCGACCAGCCAATCGAGGTTCGCCGGAGCGGTCGTCACTCGTCTTCCCATCTCTCGAATCGGAACGCATCGGTCGCCGCGCCGCCCCGCGCGCGGCTCACCCCGCGCTGGAAGCTCGACAGAGCGCCGCTGCGGCGCTCGTCGACCGTGATGGTCGGGGGTTGCGGACTCGGCTGCCGGGCCACCGGGGCCGCGCCCGGCACGAGGTTCTGCCCGGGCACGCGCTTGGGAAGCCCGCCGGCGGTCACGAGTTCGGGCTCCCGTGGGCGCTGAGCCACCTCTGCCGCGCGCTTCCAGCCGTCGTCGCCCGGCGAGGACCAGCTCGACGAGGGGGCGGGCACGGCAGTGGACGGGTCGTGCTGGCTGCTCGCCTCTTGGCCGGAGGTGACCAGCGGCATCCGACGGTTGAACCACTCGGACTGCAGTGCGGCGAAGATCGGCGTCTCCTCGAACTCCTCGAAGGTGGAACCAGGCTGTGCGGACGCGATCTCGGGCGGAGCCGGATCGGGCGCGGCGAACGCGGGGGCGGGGGCGTCCGCGGCCTCCGCGGTCGCCGACGAGACGATCGGAATCGGCTTCGTGCCGTGCACCGCCAGAGCGGTCAGCGGAACCTCGACGCGAGCGACGACTCCGTTCGGCAGGCCGGTCCGCAGCGCGACCGACATGCGGTGGCGATCCGCGAGGCGGGCGGTCACGACCAGGCCCATCATGCGTGCGACGTCCGCGTCGAGCCCTCCGGTGGTCTGCAGCTTGGTGTTGGCCGCGAACAGCTCGTCGGGGGTCATCCCGATGCCGAGGTCCTGGATCTCGATGATCAGCGGCGCGTCCACCGTGCGCGGCAGCGTGCGGACCACGACCGGAGAGTCGGGCGGCGAGAAGTTCGCCGCGTTCTCGATCAGCTCGGCGAGCAGGTGGACCAGGTCGCCGGCGACGGCGCCGCGCAGCTCGGCCAGCTCGGACGAGTCGATCTCGACGCGGGCGAACTGCTCGATCTCGGACGAAGCGGCACGCAGGACGTCGAGCACCCGCACGTTGCCGCGTGCCGACTGACCGGTGTCACCGCCGGCCAGGACCAGCAGGCTCTCGTCGTTGCGCCGCATGCGGGTGGCCAGATTGTCGAGCTGGAACAGGTTCGCGAGCTGCTCCGGATCCTGTTCGCTCGCCTCGAGGTCGTCGATCAGCCGCAACTGCCGCTCCACCAGGTTCTGGCTGCGGCGTGAGAGGTTGACGAACATCCGGTTGACGTTCGCGCGCATCAGGGCCTGCTCACCGGCCAGGCGCACCGCCTCGGCGTGGATCTCGTCGAAGGCTTCGGCCACTTCGCCGATCTCATCGTGCCGACCGACGGGGATCGGCTCGACCGAGGTGTCGACCTCGCCGTCGCCGCTCTCGATCCGCCGGACGCGTTCCGGCAGTGTCTCGTGGGCGATCTTCAGCGCAGCCTGACGGAGGGCGACCAGCGGCGTCAGGATCGACCGGGACGCGAGCACCGTGAGCGCGAACGCGACGAGCAGCACCAGCAGGACGACCCCCGCGGTCAGGTACGCGGTCAGCTGGGCCGACTGCCTGAGGTCGCTGACATCGGCCGCGAGGTCATCGGCGGCCTGGACGATCACCGCCTCCATCTCGCCGACGAAGTCGGAGTACAGCTTCAGCCACTCTTCGATGGTGACATCGACACCCTCCAATCCGCCGGCCTGGAGCATCTGATCCATCACGTGCAGCGGAGTCATCTGGGACCCGCGGCCGCGGTCGGTGAGGGTCTCGAACTGCTCGGCCGCCACCGGGGAGCTCCCCGCGATGAACTCTTCGCTCGCGCGATCCCACACGCCCTGGTCGGCGGCGAGCTGGATCAGCCCTTGCGCGTCGAGTTGACCGGTCGTGAGCGCCTCGGCGACCACCACGCGCAGCGATCCCAGCACCTCGGAGGCCGTCCGGACCTCGGCGAGCGCGTCGGCCTGCCGATAGATCGACGGATCGTCGAGCGCCGGAAGCCGCGCGCCGAGGCCGAGCAACGTGTTGATCATCTCCGTGTACGTCCCGGCCGCACCATTCCGGGTCCTCGGCTCGTCGATGTCGGTCCGGACGGCGTCGAGGTGAGTCAGCAGGCCGCCCACCCAATCCAGGTCGTCGTGGAGGGCTTGATCCTGGGAGTCGTCGACCGCGGCGGCGCTGTCGCGCCAACTCTCGATCGCTCGATCGGTGGCGACCCTGATGCCCTCGCGAGCCGAACCCGAGATCCCGGTGTTCGCGGAATCCCGCTCCACGGTGAGACGAATCGCGAGGCGGAAGCTGTCGGGGAGGATGTTCGCGAGACTCTCGGCGCGCGACGCTGCTTGGCTCTCGGCGACGGCGGCCTCCACACGAAGTGCGCCCAACGCGAGGGCGGCGACCATGGGGATGAGGAGCACGCCGATCAGGCGCGGTCGGATTCCCCTCCACCAGGTGCGTTGAGCGGCGGGTCCGCTCGACGGCTCGGCCATATGTCCCTCCCGGCGATGACCCGTGACCGTGGAGTGATCGGCACTTCGGGAGCGATGCAGCGGTCTCGCCTAATAGCCGTCAGTCGAACATCGGGGGAGATGCCTTCGGCAAGGCCGCGTTGCGACTCTGGTCCTGACGGTTGAAAGGGATGATAGCTCACGTCGGCCGACGACCCAATCCATGTTTCGGCGTCAGTGCGCGCCCCGACGGAAGAAGGTGCGCGCCAGGTTGCTCGTCCAGAGGCTCGTGGCTGTCGCCTCGCCGGGCTTCCTCCTCGCTTCGATCGCTTCGGTGCGGCTAGGGTGCAGGGCATGGTCGCCACGGCATCGAAGAATCCGAGCGCACAGGTTTCCGGATGGGTCGGAGCCGCGATCGCACTCGGGATCGCGGCGGTCGCGCTCGTGTGGATCTGGGGCATGGCCCTGCCGGTCACACCCCCCGGCACGGTGTGCGCGGCGATCCACCCGCCCACGGCAGGATGCGCGGGCGACGCGCGACTCGCGCCGGCGGCCGTGTGGACGGTGCTGCTCGCCGGTGCCGTCGCGGCCGCGTTCTTCCTGGGCCGGCGAGGTTGGTGGGGCGTGCTGGTCGGCGCCGTCATCGCGGGCGGGGTCGGTGTCGCCGGGTACTTCGCCACCTGGAGCATGAACGTCTTCCTGGTCGTGTAGGCCGAGCCCGCCGCGCCGCCTGCTGAGCAGGGACGGCACCGGCGTCCGCGCCCGAGCACGCGTCAGGTGCCGGCGACGCCCGTCTCGTAGGCGAGCACGACGGCCTGCACGCGGTCGCGCAGCCCGAGCTTGCCGAGCACCCTCGCGACGTGCGTCTTCACGGTCGCCTCCGAGAGCACGAAGTGCTGCGCGATCTCGGCGTTGCTGAGGCCCTTGCCGAGCGCGGCGAAGATCTCGGACTCGCGCTGCGTGAGTGCGGCGAGGCGGTCATCGGCGTGCGCGGCCGCGCTCGCGTCGGGCAGCCGTTCCGCGAACAGTTCCAGCATCCGCCGCGTCACACGGGGCGCGATCGCCGCATCGCCCGCCGCGACCGCGCGCACGGCTCCGATGAGCTCGGCCGGCTTCGCATCCTTCAGCAGGAACCCGCTCGCTCCCGACCGCAACGCCGCGAACGCGTACTCGTCGAGATCGAAGGTGGTGAGGATGATGACGCGCGACGCCGGGGCCTCCTCGACGATTCGGCGGGTCGCTTCGATACCGGATGCCCCGGGCATCCGCACGTCCATGAGCACGACGTCGGGTCGGAGGCGCTTCGCCATCGCCACGCCGGCGGCACCGTCACCGGCCTCGCCGACCACCTCGATGTCGTCCTCGGCGTCGAGCACGATGCGGAAGCCGAGTCGCAGCATCACCTGGTCGTCGACGAGCAGCACCCTGATGGCCGCATCGGTCACGGGATCTCCTTCGGATCGAGGTCGAGACGCAGGGTGGCGTGCACGCGCCAGCCGCTGCCTTCGGGGCCGGCGGTGACGCTGCCGCCGTGCACCGCGGCACGCTCCCGCATGCCGATGATGCCGCGTCCGGTGCCGACCCCCGCGGGACGGGTGGCGCCGGCCGGCGGGCCTGCGTCGATGACGTTCACATCGAGCCAGTCGCCGCCGCCGCGCCGACGCTCGTCACGCCGGCTCACCTCGACCATGATCGCCGAGGTGTCGGGCGCGTAGCGGAGCGCGTTGGTCAGCGCCTCCTGCACGATGCGATCGGCCGCGTCGCGTGCGGGCACGGCTCCGGCCGGCACGTCGCCGCGCAGGACGAGTCGCACGGGCAGCCCCGCGGCGCGGAACCGGGCCATCAGGTCGTCGAGGCCGACGGCGCGCTCGGGGGCGAACGGAACCTCGGCGTCCGGATCGCGGAGCACGCCGAGCACCCGTCTCATGTCGTCGAGCGCCGACCGGCCGGTCTCGGTGAGGGCGTCGAGCGCGACCTCGGCCAGGGGCGGGTCGTTCGCCGCCGCGCGGACGCCCTCGGCCAGCGCCACCATGACGGTCAGCGAATGGGCGACCACGTCGTGCATCTCGCGTGCGATCCGCGCCCGTTCCGCCGCTGCCGCGAGCTGCGACTGACGTTCGCGGTCGCGGGCGAGCGCGTTGGCGCGGTCGATGAGGTTGGCGATGTGCTCGCGTCGGCTGCGAACGCCGGTGCCGATGCCGAGCGCGATCAGCTGACCGAGCACGAGCACGGTGCTGAACGGGGCGGGGGAGGTGGAGGCATCCAGCTCGACCGGGCGCGACGACCCGCCGGGAGTCTTGTCGAGGAACAGGGCCGCCGCACTGATCAGGGTGAGCGCCTGCACGCCGAGCGTCACCCAGGCGACCGAGGGCCGGCGCGAGGACGCAACGGCGTACATGGTGAACGCGGCCGCGAGTTCGAGGCTGCCCGAGTCGCCCGTGATCGCGATCGCGACGACGCCGAGCACCGTGATCGCGCCGGCGATCAGCACCGGCTCCCGACGCCGCCGAAGCAGCACGGCGAACGCGGCCAGCGCGATGCCGACCAGCACCCACCCGCTCCACTCGGGCGCTTCCGCGTGCCCGAGGGCGATGAGCACCGCGTTGACCGACGACGGGATGAGGAAGAGCGTTGCGACCACGACGTCCATGACGGCCGGATGCCGGACGAGGTAGGTGCGGATCGGATCGAGCCTGCGGGCATCGAACTCGGTGAACGGTCCGGCCGCGCTCGCCTCGGCCGGAGGGCGCCGGAACGCCCGCATCCGCGCACGCGACGGCCCCGCCGGAACCCGAACGGATTCCGGCGAGGCCGAGGCGCGGAGGTCGTCGATCAGTCGTCCCGCCGATTGAAGACCCAGAACGCGGTCACGAGCGACAGTGCCGCGTAGCCCGCGAGCACGGCGAGACCGGCCCAGGGGTCGAGCGAACTGCCGAACCCGCCGCTGCCGCCGACCGTCATGATCTGCTGACCCGCGACGCTCGGAAGATACCCGTGGATCTGCCCGAGCCAGTCGAGGCCCACGATCGCCTGCACGACCTGCACGAGGATCGGCAGCGCGAAGAACACGCCGACCACGACGCAGATGGCGCCCGCGGTGTGCGTCACGATCGCACCGATGCCCACCGAGAACAGCGTCACCAGCGTCAGGTAGAGCACCCCGCCGACGATCGCGCGGACCTGCTCGCCGTCCGCGAGGTCGATCGCGGTGCCCCCGGTCGCGAGGATCGGTTGCGAGGCGAGGAATGCGGCTCCGACCGAGACGGCGGCCAGCACCAGGGTCGTGAGCCCGGCGACGATCGTCTTGGCGGCGAGCACGGACGGGCGCCGCGGCACCGCCGAGAGCGTCGCGCGGATCGACCCGTTCGCATACTCGCCGGTCACCAGCAGCACCCCCAGCACCCCCAGGGTGAGCTGGGCGAGGGTGACGCCTGCGGTGAGGATGGTGGCCGACGGGATGGGCTGTTCGCTGGTGTCGGCGATGCCGTTGATGCCCCATGACAGGAACGTCGCGAGGCCGACCATGACGCCGAACGTCACGGCGGCGATCCACACCGTCGAGCGCACCGTGCGCAGCTTGATCCACTCCGAACGGGCGATGCCCGGGAAGGTGAGACGGATCCTGGGCTCGGCGGCGGGAACGTCGAGGGCGCTCATCGGGGAACCTCCTGTCCGTTGCGGACATGACTGCGGTACTCGACGGCGTTCTCGGTGAGGGCCATGTAGGCATCCTCCAGCGTCGAGGCGAGTGGCGTCAGTTCGGTGAGGACGATGCCGGCCCCTGCTGCAGCCGCCGCGATCGTCTCGGGCTCGATTCCGGTGACCTCGAGCGTATCGGAGGTCTCGCTCGCGATCGTGACGCCCGCGCGGGTCAGCAGGGGCATGAGTTCGGCGGCCCGAGGCGTCCGTACCCGCACCGTCGCCGTCGCGTTGCCGACGATCTCGGCGACGGAGGCGTCGGCGAGGATGCGTCCCCTGCCGATGACGATCACCTGATCGGCGGTCACGGCGACCTCGCTCATGAGGTGGCTCGAGAGGAAGACCGTGCGCCCTTCGGCCGCGTAGCGCCGGGCGAGTCGGCGAACCCAGCGCACGCCCTCCGGGTCGAGCCCGTTGACGGGCTCGTCGAGGATCAGCACCCGGGGATCGCCGAGCAGCGCGGCCGCGATGCCGAGCCGCTGCCCCATGCCGAGCGAGAATCCGCCGACGCGCTTCGCCGCGACTCGCTCGAGGCCCGTGAGCTCGATGACCTCGAGCACCCGGCGCTTCGGGATGCCGTGCGTCGCCGCGAGCGCCAGCAGGTGATGGTAGGCGGTGCGCCCGGGGTGGACCGCTTTCGCATCCAGGAGGGCGCCGACCTGCGCGAGCGGTGCCGCGCCGCCGAATCGGCGGCCGTCGATCGTCACGGTGCCCGACGTGGGCCGGGTCAGGCCGAGGATCATGCGCATCGTCGTGGACTTGCCGGCCCCGTTCGGTCCGAGGAACCCCGTGACGGCGCCTGGCCGCACGGTGAACGTGAGGTCGTCGACGGCGAGTCGATCGCCGTACCTCTTGGTGAGGCCTCGTGCCTCGATCATGGGGTGTTCCCTTCGTCTGGGTAGGTCTCAACGGTAGGAACGCGAGGCGCCGCGTGTCGGCCCCCGGCGGGGGTATCTGTGCGCGGGCCCGTACGCCTCGCGGATGAGGGCATCGCCTCATCCTTGCGAGGTACACGACTCCGGGAAGATACCTCTGCCGGGGGCCGATGGGGCATCCCGGGCGTTCATAGTGTCGAGCCGACTCGAGCAGCACCCGCACGTCACGCCGCGATCGGCGACACACCAGAATCAGGAATCGCATATGCCGTACCTCACCACGTCCGACGGAACCGAGATCTTCTACACGACGCAGGGCACCGGCCGGCCGGTGCTGTTCAGCCACGGCTGGCCGCTCAGCTCGGACGCCTGGCAGGTCGAACTGAAGCTCATCGCCGACGCCGGATACCAGGCGATCGCCCACGACCGTCGCGGCCACGGCAGGTCGTCGAAGACGTACACGGGCAACGACATGGACACCTACGCCCGCGATCTCGCGGAGCTCGTCGAGGCGCTGGACCTGCGCGACAGGACCTCGCCGAGCCGTTCTTCGGTGCGAACCGGGCGGGCGCCACGGTGTCGCAGGGCGCGAAGGACGACTTCTGGCGCCAGGGGATGCTGGTGAACCTCGCGGCCGCCTACGACTGCATCGCGGCGTTCTCGGAGACCGACTTCACCGAAGATCTCACGGCGCTGGAGGTCCCGATCCTCATCGCGCACGGCGATGACGACCAGATCGTGCCCATCGGGGCGGCCGCGCTCAGGTCGATCGAGCTCGTCCGAGACGGCACGCTGAAGGTCTACCCCGGAGCGCCGCACGGCATCCACGGTGACTTCCGAGCAGCGCTCGTCGCCGACATCCTCGACTTCATCGCCCGCTGATGGCGCAGATCGAAGCCCGCCTGGCAGAGCTGGGCATCGCGCTCCCGCATCGCTCACCGGCTCCAGCGGGCACGTATGCGCCCGCGGTCGTCTCCGGCGACCTCGTCTTCACCGCGGGCCAACTGCCGCTCGTCGACGGGAAGCTCCCCGTCTCGGGCAAGGTCGGCGCGGCGGTGTCCGCGGACGAGGCCCACGCCGCCGCGAGGATCGCGGCGCTCAACGCACTCTCGGCGATCGCGGAGGTGCTCGGAAGCTTGGATCGGGTGACCCGAATCGTCAAGGTCGTGGGGTTCGTCGCCTCCGATCCGACCTTCACCGCGCAACCCGCGGTGCTGAACGGGGCGTCCGAAGTGCTCGGCTCCGTTTTCGGCGACGCCGGCGTGCACGCACGCAGTGCGGTCGGCGTCGCCGTTCTGCCGCTCGACTCGCCCGTCGAAGTCGAGCTCATCGTCGCCTTCTCGTAAACCCGCCACCCGCTCAGGAGAACCGAACATGTCAGATGCAATCACCGTCGTCCTCGTCCACGGGGCATTCGCCGAGTCCGCCAGCTGGTCGGGGGTCATCGCCCGACTGAGCGACCGGGGCATCCCCGCCGTCGCGACCCCCAACCCGCTGCGCAGTGTCACCACCGACGCCGAGAACGTCAGGCGGGCGGTGGCGGGCATCGACGGGCCGGTGCTGCTCGTCGGCCACTCGTACGGCGGCGCCGTCATCACCGAAGCGGCCGTCGACGACCCCGCGGTCGTCGGGCTCGTCTACGTCGCCGCGTTCGCCCCCGATCACGGCGAGAACGCGCTGCAACTGACCGGGCAGTTCCCGGGCAGCACGCTCGGCGACACGATTCGGGCGTACCCTCTCGGCGACGGCACGAACGACCTGGTCGTCGACCGGGGCCTCTTCCCGGGCCAGTTCGCCGCAGACGTCGACCCCGCGGAGGCGGCGATCCAGGCACGTACGCAGCGGCCGATCCGCGACTTCGCGCTCGGCGAGCCCCAGCCGGCTGACGTGCCCGCCTGGAAGTCGCTGCCCTCGTGGTTCATCTTCGGAGACGCCGACAAGAACATCCCCGTCGAGGTGCTTCGCTTCATGGCGCAGCGCGCCGGCGGCCTCGAGATCAGGGAGGTGCCCGGGGCATCCCACTCGGTCATGGTGTCGCAGCCCGACGCGGTCGCCGCGCTCATCGGCGACGCGCTGGCGCACCTGGCCCGGTAGGGCGCGGCCGGGCATCGACGCCCCGACCGGGAACCCGGTGCGGCGATGCTCGGCGCGCCATTCGGCTCGGGTACCGCGGCTACCTCGGTGCCGGCCGTGCGCCCGGGAACGCCATCGCCTCGGCGAGCTGAGCGGGGTCGAGCGGAGGTTCGGCGAGCGGGTGGGCCGCACCGGCGCGCAGCCCGTCGAGCATGATCGCGAGGTGCCGCTTCCAGGCGGTGGGGCGCTCGGCGCGGATCGCCGCCGTCGACTGCACGATCGACCAGACCAGCAGCCCCACATCGGAGGGCGTGACATCGGCCCGTACGTCGCCCGAGGCCTGGGCGCGTGCGATCAGGGCTTCGAAGTAGCCATGGCCCTCGCGTTTCGCGCGCTCGATGGGCAGGTCGTCGTCGAGCGAGAGCACGCAGACGTCGGTGAAGCCGTGGTCGCGCGCCTGCCAGTCGGCGATCGCGACGAGGTGCGAGACGAGCGCGTTCCAGGGGTCGGGATCGTCGAGGGCGGCGCGCGCGTGCGCCACCGAGCGCTCGACCACGGGCAGGAGCGCGGCGTCGATCAGGCCGGCGCGATCGGCGAAGTGGTGATAGAGGGTGCCGACGCTGACCCCCGCGCGGCGTGCGATCGCCTCGAGCGACGCGTGGAGCCCTGACTCGGCGAACTCCCCGCGGGCGGCGGCGAGGAGCTTGTCGCGATTGCGGGCGGCGTCGCTTCTCAGCGGTCGGGTCGGTGCAGGAGGCATCCGACCATGGTTGCAGAACAACTTGAGGGATGCCTCGAATTGATCTGGGATTCAGTCGGCGGATGCCTCGCGAGGCGGGTTGTGCATGAACTCGAAGCGGATGCCGTTGTCGTCTTCGACGAAGGACGCGTAGTAGCGCTCGTTGAACCGCGGGTAGAGCTTCGGTTCGCGCACGGCCGTCCAGCCGGCATCGACCGCGATCGCGTGCAGGCGGTCGACCTCGGCGCGCGACTCGACCGGGAACGCGAGGTGCTGCCAGCCCACCCGGCCGTGCCGGTGAGGGCCGCTGCCCGACTCGCGGGCCGGGAAGAGGATGAGCTCCTCCTCGCCCTTGTACCAGGCCACCGAGCCGTCGGCATCGGCGCGCGTGCACCCGAGCGCTTGCATGACGGGATCGAACTGGGCGATCGATCGGGACAGATCTTCGACGGAGAGGCCGAGGTGATCGAAGAGCGGCATCCGGCCAGCGTAGACGGAACCCCCGAGCCGCCGGACCGCTGCGGACGCCTGAGCCGTGATCAGCCCCGGCCGGGCTGTTGGAAGTAGTACACGGAGCCGTCGTGCAGCAACTCGACCATCGCCGCCGCCCCGAGCCCCCGTTTGGCCATGCGCTTGGCCGTCTTCCGGGTCACCTCGCGGCGGTCGTGGGCGACGAGGCCGGCGAGCTCGTTCCACCGGTCGAGACCGACCCGCGTGAGCTCGTCGCGGTGGGCTCGGCGCAATCGTGCGAGCCGGCGCCCGCCCTTGTCCAGCTCCCAGTCGGCATCGCTGAACGGCTCGCCTCTGCGCGAGCGCAGGGCCTTGCGCTGCGCATCGCGGGTCTCGCGCAGCACGCGCTCCACGTCCGCGGCGTAGGCGGGCAGGAGGTTCAGCGCACGCTTCTCCTCGTCGCGCCAGCGCGCGATCGCGCGGTCGCCGCAGTCCAAGCACAGCTGCGGCGGCACGACCCCCGTGTGGAGGTACCCGCACGCGCAGTGCTCGCCCGGCAGCTCGAGCACCTCGTCGTCGTCGTCCAAGTCGTCCAAGTCGTCCAAGTCGTCCACTTCGTCCACCCTAGACAGCGGTCGGGCCGGGTGCACGTGCGGGAGCCGTGGCGGCGGACGGCGCACGGCATGCTGATCGGGTCGCCGAGCGGGCAGCCCGAAGACGTCCGTCGCACCGTCACACCGTTTCGCCGGCGATCACGCTCGAGGGCGCCTCCGTCCACTCGCCGGGATCGACGCCGAGCACCACGCGCGCGGCACGACGACCGAAGGACTCGGCGTCGATGCGCACCGTCGTCAGGGCCGGCTCCCAGAATCGGGCCCGTTCGCTCGCGTCGAATCCGATCACCGCGAGATCGCTCGGGGCGCGAAGACCGAGTTGCGACATCGTCGAGAGCACGCCGAAGGCGACGTCGTCGTCGTAGGCGACGACGGCGGTGACCGGGGTCCGTTCGGCGAGGTGGCGCACGGCTTCGAGCCGCTGCGCGCGGTCTCCGCTCGGATCGAGCCGGAGGATGCGCACGGGCGGGATGCCGAATTCGCCGGCGAACCGAGCGAGGTGCTGCAGGCGGGCTTCGGCGAAGAGGGCCGTGGGGTCGAGGGGGAGGGCGACGGCGATCTCGCGGTGCCCGTGCTCGACCAGGTGGCGCAGTTGCGTCCTGGTGTGGAAGGCGAGCCCGGCGCGGTAGCCGTCGGCGATGCCGAGCACCTCGGAATCGCCGGCCTGCTCGGAGAGGATGCTCGCGAGATCCAGTGTCGCGCGTGGCGCGATCGAGGTGACGACCTCGGGCGGCAGCGGGCCGCCGGTCGCTCCGGCGGTGACGACGAGCAGCGCGTGCTCGTGTCGCCGGAGCTCGTCGCTCATCCCGTTGATGAAGCTGTCGAGGCTGTGCCCGCCGAGCATGCCGCCGACGTTGAGCAGCACGATGCGCGACGCGCCGGCGCGAAGGGTCCGGGCGACGGCGTGCGGCACGTAGCCGAGCGACTCGGCGGCCGCGGTGACGCGCTGCTTGGTCGCCTCGGTGATCGTCTGGCCCGGGGTGTCGTTCAGCACGTAGCTGACGGTGGCCGTGGAGACCCCGGCGACGCGGGCGACGTCGCGGATCGTGGGCTTGCGGGTGCGCGCCCCGGTGTCTGGGTATCGCCTGCCATTCACGAGGGAACACTACCACTTAACCGTTTAAGTAGCTAGCGTGGAGATCGAGTATCCCAGTGCAAGGAGAGACACCATGAAGGCTTGGCAGTACCCGGGCGAGCGCGCCCCCATCCAGCTGAACGAGGTCGAGCCGCCGACCCCCGGGCCGACCCAGGTCGTCATCGACGTCAAGGCGGCGGGGCTCTGCCACTCCGACATCATGTACATGGAGGTCGGCGACGGGACGATGCCGTTCCTGCCGATGACCCAGGGACACGAGAACGCGGGAGTCATCTCGGCGATCGGGTCCGACGTCGTCGGCTTCGAGATCGGCGACGTCGTCGGCGTCAACTCGGCCGGCGTGCAACCGCCCCTCGGCATGTTCACACCCGGCGGCTTCGCCGACCAGCTCGCCGCCGACTACCGCGACCTGGCCCGCGTGCCCGCAGGGCTCGATCTCTCGCTCGCCGCCCTCGCGACCGACGCCGGCATGACGTCGTACCACGCGATGATCAAGACCGGCGGGGCGAAGGCCGGCATGAAGGTCGGCGTCATCGGATTCGGCGGCCTCGGCCAGATCGGCGCGCGTGCCGCGGTGCTCGTCGGTGCCGAGGTGCACGTCGCCGAGCTGAAGGAAGAGGTCTGGCCCGTCGCGAAGGAGGCCGGCGTGGTCTCCTGCGTGAAGGATGCCGACGAATGGGCCACGAAGGGCCTGACCGGCAACCTGCACAGCGACGAAGGCTTCGACCTCATCGTCGACTACGCCGGGTTCGACACCACGCAGAAGGCCATCAACGCGATCAAGCGCGGTGGCACCGTCGTGCAGGTCGGCCTCGGCAAGCCCACCTTCACCGTCATCACCCCGACGATCCTCGGCAAGAACCTCAAGGGCTCGCTCGGCGGCACCGTCGAAGACATCGAAGAGGTCTTCGCGCTGATGGCGCAGGGGGAGATCACCCCCGTCTACGAGGAGATCCCCTTCGAGGGCATCGGCGAGGGCCTCGAGCGACTCAAGCGCAACCAGGTCACCGGCCGTCTCGTCGCCCGCTTCGGCGACTGAGCCCGCGACGCGTGAGGCGCGCCGGGCCGCGATCACCCGAATCCACGCCATGCTGGTCGCATGGCGATCTCCGACGATGACCTCATCCACCTGCGGCGCGCGGTCGAGCTCGCACGCGAAGCCTCCGCGGCCGGCGACGGCCCGTTCGGGTCGGTGCTGGTCGACGGCGGCGGGCGGGAGCGGTTCGCCGATCGCAACCGCGAAGAGAGCACGGGGGATGCGACGAAGCATCCCGAGTTCGAGATCGCACGCTGGGCGGCGACGAACCTGACTGCCGTCGAGCGTGCGGCGGCGACGGTCTACACGTCGGGGGAGCACTGCGCGATGTGCTCGGCGGCGCATGCCTGGGTCGGTCTGGGGCGCATCGTGTACGTCGCGTCGTCGGAGCAGATCGCCGGCTGGCGGCGCGAGGTCGGCGCCGCGCCGGGGGCGGTCGCGGTGCTGCCGATCACAGCCGTCGCGCCCGGGCTCGCGGTCGACGGACCGGTCGACGAGCTGGTGCCGGAGGTGCGCGCGCTCATCGAGCGGGCGGCGCGTCCGGCGCACCTCGGTTGACAGTTAGAGTTCTAACAGTTAGAGTTCTAATCATGACCTCGAACGTGGAGCGGTTGACCTCCCTCATCTTCACGGTCGCCTTCGCAGATCGCGCGGCGGCCATGGAGTGGGTGCAGGGCAGCGGCCTCACGCTCCAGCAATCCATGGCGCTCGGCTACATCCAGGAGCACCAGGCGCGCGGCGTCATCGCCCGCGAGCTCGCCGAGGTCTCCCGTACCACGCCCGCAAGCGTCACGAGCCTGCTGCAGGGGCTCGAGACGCGCGGACTCATCGTCCGCACCCCGTCGCCCGACGACTCGCGCGTCAAGCTCGTGAGCGTCACCGACCAGGGCGCCGCCCTCATCGCCGGCTTCGACGAGGCGGTGGCCGCCGCCCGCGAACGACTGTTCTCGGTGCTCGACGACGACGAGCAGCTCGCCCTCATCGCCCTGCTCGAGCGCGTCGCGGCCCCGGTCGAACCGGTGGAGCGCGGCGGCCCGCCCGACGGGCGCTCGCCCTTCTAAGCGTCCTCGCCGGCTCGAGGTCGGCGCGCTCCTCGACCAGCGGGCCCGCGACATCCCGCGATTCCGTCGCGCCCGCGATCAGCCGCGATTCCGTCGCGCCCGCGACATCCCGCGACATCCCGCGATCCACCCCACCCAGACCCGGGCCCGCGCGCCCGAGCCGTTCACCGCAACGGAGGCTCAGCCATGTCCACGTCCAACCGACACTTCCTCGCCCAGGCGCCCATCTGGCGCTCGCTCGTGCATCTCTGCATCCCGATGATCGCCGGCTTCTCGGTCGGCGCGGTCTACAACATCATCAACGGGGCCTTCGTCGGCTCCCTCCACGAGACGCCGCTGCTGGCGGCGCTCACCTTCTCGATGCCGGTCTTCGCACTCGTCATGGCGCTCGGCGGCGTCTTCGGGGTCGGCGGCGGCACGTTCGTCACGCGGCTGCTCGGCTCGCTCGAGGACCCCGCGACGGATGCCACGGCGGCGGGCCGGCGCATCCGCCAGGTCTCCTCGTTCACGATGTGGGGCTCGATCGCCGCGGGCGTGGTCGTCGGCATCCTCGGCGTCGCGTTCGCGACGCCGATCGCCGCCGCGGTCGGTGCGAGCGGCGCCTCGCTGGCGCCGACCGCGCTGTACATCGGGGCGATGTTCGCGTTCGCGCCGGTCTACGTCGCCGTGTTCGCGCTCGAGCAGCTCGTGCGCGCCGAGGGTGCGGCCGTCGCGTCGATGACGGGACTCATCGCGTCGACGATCGCCAACCTCGTGCTCGACGTGCTGTTCATCCTCGTGCTCGGGTGGGGCGTGCTCGGCGCGGGCCTCGCGCTCGGCCTCTCCAACCTGGTCACGATCGGGTACTACGCGTGGTGGCTCACGAAGCGCTCGTCGGCGGTGTCGATCGCGCCGCGCTGGTTCCGAGCCGATCGCGAGATCGTCACCACGGTGTTCGGCGTCGGCGTCTCCGAGCTGCTGCAGTCGTCGTTCCTCATCGTCACGACGCTCGTCATGAACTGGATCGCGATCGGCTACGGCGAGGAACTGATCGCCGCGATGGGCGTGGCGCTGCGCATCTCGCAGCTGCCCGAGATGATCGTGATGGGCGTGTCGATGGGGGCGATCCCGCTGTTCGCGTACGCGTTCGGCGCGCGGAACCGGGACCGGCTCACGGCGGGCATCCGCGGTGCCGTGATCGCGATCGCGGGCTTCGTCGCGGTGTTCTCGACGATCGTGTTCCTCTTCCGCGACCAGGTGTTCGCGCTGTTCTCCGCCGACCCGACGGTGCTGGACGACGGCACGCGGATCCTCACCGCGATGCTCGTCGCGACCGCGTTCAACGGGTTCACGGGCCTCATGATCGCCGTCTTCCAGGCCACCGAGCAGATGCGGAACGCGACGATCATGTCGATCGCCCAGGGCGTCCTGTTCATCCCCGTCATCTTCGTCTTCAACGCGGTGCTCGGGCTCGACGGCGTGATCTGGGCGATGACGGCGACCGAGCTGCTCGTGTTCGCACTCGGGCTCGTGCTGTTCCTGGGTTCGCGGCGCGCCCTCAGCGCGGAGCCGTCGGCCGACGCGGTCGCCGCCGCAGCGGCGGCACTGGCGGATGAGGCGGCCGCAGGAGCGGCGCTCGCGGAGGAGGCGGCGCCGGTCGCCGGATGAGACGGATGCCCCGGAGCGCGCTCCTCGTGCGACTCAACCCGCCGCGGTCTCCCCGCGGCGGGTTGAGCATGAACTCGACGCGGGTGCCGTCGTCGTCGGCGTCGTGGCGGGTGCGGCCGAGGCGGTCGACCAGCGGCCTCCGGACATCCGGGAAGCCACCCGCCGGCGGCGTCGGTGCATGATCAGGGCGTCAGATCGCCGATGAACTCGAGCACCCCGCCGGCCGCGTCGACCACGCCGCCGCCGGCGTCGATCAGGTCGCCGACCGCGAAGCCGAGTTCGACGAGGCTGCCGACCGCGTCGACGAGCGTGAGCAGGTCGGCGGTCACCTCGAGCGCGTCGCCGAGCGCAGCGGGCGAGGTCGCGCCGAGTTCGTCGTACGCGAGCCTCAGGTGCGACATCCATTCGCGCTCGATGCCGAAGAGGATCGCGTAGGGGAGCAGCCGCTCGTGCAGCCGGAACCGGCCCACCTCGGTGCCGAGCTCGGCGCGCAGGTCGTCGGGCAGATCGAGCAGTTCGGCGCTGCGCGGCGACTGCAGCGTGCGGACGCGGTCGGCCTCGGCGACGGTCAGGTACCGGCGCAGCCCGTCGAGGTGCTCGCGCCAGGGCGCGGCCGCGGGCGTGAACCTGCGGGCACGACCGTTCGGCGTCACGACGAGGGTCGCGATCGCCGCCGCCAGCGCGGCGATCATGCACCCGGTCGTGATCGGGTCCGAGGTGCCCGCGAGGGCGATGACCGTGCCCGGAACCGTTGCGAAGAGTCCGAGCACGCCGAGCACGCGCAGCGCGCCGCGGCCCGAACTCGCGCCCGCGACGAGGCCCGCCCGGGTGAGCTCGTCGACCTCGAGATCGACGAGCGTGCGCAGGGTGCGGCCGACCGCGCGGCGGTCCTTCGAGAAGCGGCGGACGCGATGACCGGGATGCTCCCGGCCGAACAGCGCCTCGAGCAGGGCGAGTTCGCGCGCACCGAAGGATGCCCCGTCGACCAGTTCGACCGCGACGGTCGCCCGCTTGCCGCCGGAGGTGTCGGCGAGCAGGCGCACCTTGCGCCGCACGGCCAGATCGACGAGGCCGGCGGCGGCGGCCCGGCGGTCGCGCTCGGCGAGCACCGCGTCGCCGAGCAGGTGCGCGCCGCGGCGCGGGGCGTACTCGACGACGAGCGATCGGGGAAGGTGCCCGGCGCGCACGCGCGAGCCGATCGCGAACGCGACGACGACGAGGCCGATCAGCAGGCAGATGACGGAAACGGCGAGCACCCGCTCAGTCTAGGAACCGATCACCGGCTCGCGAGCGCGAGCCGCCCGGCGGCCGGCGAGGTCGATGCGGTCGAGGCCGCCGGCCGCGCCGATCCGCAGGACCGCGCTCGCACGCGATCTATGCCCGCCACGGCATACGTTCTCGCTGATTGCGGGCCGTTTCCCAGCCTCAGGCGCTAGGGTTCGAGACATCCGATCGCGCGGTCCGCCGCATGGTGTGGGCATCCGCCCTTCTCCGGCTGGGAAGTCACCGCGATCGAAGGCGAGCCCGTGACCGATTCCCCCACCGTTTCGACCGTTCGCGTGGTCAAGACCACTCCTCGCAGCCGGGGCGGCAGCGCGACCTCCGAGTACTCGGCCCTGTTGCAGACGGTGAAGAACCTCGGCCTGCTGCGCCGGCGCACCGGGTTCTACTGGGCGGTCTTCGGCGTGCTCGTCGCCTGCCTCGGCGGCGCGATCGCGGGATTCGTGCTGCTCGGCGACAGCTGGTTCCAGCTGCTCATCGCCGGCGCGCTCGGCATCCTGTTCACCCAGTTCGCGTTCCTCGCGCACGAGGCCTCGCATCGGCAGGTCTTCCAGTCGGGCCCCGCGAACGACCGCGCCGGGCGCATCCTCGCCAACGGCGTGGTCGGCATCAGCTACTCGTGGTGGATGCACAAGCACTCGCGCCACCACGCGAACCCGAACGTGATCGGCAAGGACCCCGACATCGCCAACGACGTCATCGTCTTCCAGGAGGCCGAAGCGGCGAAGGTGCCGTGGCTGCACGCGCTGATCGTGCGCAAGCAGGGCTGGTGGTTCTTCCCGCTGCTGCTGCTCGAGGGCCTCAACCTGCACGTGCACGGGCTGCGCACCGTGATGGGCCCCCGCAAGGTCGACCGCCGCTGGCAGGAGCTCACGATGATCGTGCTGCGCCTCGCGCTCTACCTCGGTGCGGTCTTCGCGTTCCTGCCGCTCGGGATGGCGTTCGCGTTCGTCGGGGTGCAGCTGGCCGTCTTCGGGCTCTACATGGGCGCATCCTTCGCTCCCAACCACAAGGGGATGCCGCAGCTCCCGCACGACAGCAAGGTCGACTTCCTGCGCCGCCAGGTGCTCACGTCGCGCAACATCCGGGGCGGGTGGGGCATGCTCGTCTTCATGGGCGGCCTGAACTACCAGGCCGAGCACCACCTGTTCCCGAACATGCCCCGACCCAACCTGCGCAAGGCCGCCGAGATCGTGCGCGAGTACTGCCAGAACCACGGCATCGTGTACACCGAGACCTCCCTGGTGGACTCGTACGCCATCGTCGTGCGCTACCTCAACCAGGTCGGCTTGTCGGCCCGCGACCCGTTCGACTGCCCGATGGTCGCGCAGTTCCGCGTGCACTAGCACGGGGCGGGTTCAGCCCTCGGACGGCTGGGTCGCCGAGGGACGGCGACCCACGAGACGTCCCCGGCGACCCACGAGACGTCCCCGGCGGTGCGCGATGACGAGCAGCACCGCGGCGGCGGCCGCGCACACCGCGATGGCGACGATGCCGGCCTCGGGGCCGAAGTCCCCGCCGGTCAGCCACGCGGGGCCGGGCGTAATCGCGGTGACGAGGGCGTCGCGCGCACCGCTGCCGGAGGTGACGGTTCCGAAGATCGCCGCGATCGTGATGTTCCACCCCAGGTGCAGGCCGATCGGCAGCCACAGCGATCCGGTGGCCACGTACGCGGCGCCGAGCAGCAGGCCGGCTTCCGTCGCGATCGCCGCGGCGCCCCAGAGCGTCGCGCCCGGGTTGAGCAGGTGCACCGCCCCGAAGAGCACGCCCGAGACCCCGAGGGCGATCCACGTCCCCCATCGCCCCTGAACCAGCCGGAAGATCACGCCGCGGAACAGCACCTCTTCGGCGACCGCGACCGCCGCCATCATGCCGACGACGGTGAGCGCGCCGGGGACCGAGCCCCACCCGACGATCCGGTAGCTGCCGACCGCCGCGAGCACGCCGATCGTCGCCGCGGCCAGGAGGAAGCCGCCGGCGAAGCCGGCCAGCACGCGACGGCTCGCGTTCGTCGGGGCGAGCTCGACGGCGGGGCGGCGTTCGATGCGCTGCACGGCGAATCGATAGAGCCACAGCATGAGGGCGGCCAGGACGGGACCGACCGCGAGCGCCGCGACCGGATGGGCGAGCGCGGAGGCGATCGAGTTGGACACGATCATCACCACGGCGAATCCGGCGACCATCGCCGCGACCCGCGGCCAGGTCCGCGAGCGGGATGCGGCCGGGTTCGGAACGCCGACGACGGCCGGGTCGCGGTCGCGCCGGGCAGGGCCGGGCGTGGATGCCGTGCGAGTGGTTTCGGGGTTCGTGCTCATGGTCGATGCTCCGTTTCTCGGGGATTCACGAGCACGCTATGGGCGGCGGCCGGGGTGCGGCATCGCGCGACCGAGGGCGATCGCGGTAGCTCTCGAGAGGGATGCCGCGGGGCGGCCGGCACCGGATCAGGCGGGGTTCGCCACGCCGAGTCGGTGGGCGAGCACGACCGCCTGGACCCGGTCGCGGAGGCCGAGCTTGGCGAGGATGCGGGACACGTACGTCTTCACCGTCTCGTGGCTGATCACGAGCGCGTGGGCGATCTCGGCGTTCGACAGGCCGTCGGAGATGAGCACGAGCACCTCCCGTTCCCGGGCGGTGAGCACGTCGAGCGCGCTGTGCTCGGCCGCGGTCGGGCGCACCCGTTCGGCGAATCGACCGATCAGCCGGCGCGTGACCGAGGGGGACAGCAGCGACTCCCCGGCGGCGATCGTGCGGATCGCCTCGACCAGTTCCGCGGGCCGCGCATCCTTCAGCAGGAACCCGCCGGCGCCGGCGCGCAGCGCGTCGAAGACGAGCGCGTCGAGGTTGAAGGTCGTCAGGATCAGGACCTTCGCCGGATCGCTCACCGCGGGACCCGCGATCCGACGGGTCGCTTCGATGCCGTCGAGGCGGGGCATCCGGATGTCCATGACCACCACGTCGGGATGCTCCTGCGCGACGAGCCGGATCGCAGCCTGGCCGTCGGCGGCCTCGCCGACGACCCGGAGGTCGGGCTGGGCGTCGATGATCGTGACCAGTCCGGTGCGCACGAGGTCCTGGTCGTCGCACACCAGCACGCGGATCGGCGCCGCGGCGGCCGGTGCGCTCACGCCGGAACCCGGGCGTGCACGACGAACCCGCCATCGACGGGCGCCGCCTCCAGCCGGCCGCCGACGAGCGCGACCCGCTCCCGCAGGCCGATCAGTCCGCGTCCGCCGCCCCGGCCCGGCCCGGGCTCGGTCGCCGATCGCGTGGTCACCGTCACATCGACCCCGTCCTCCTCGTAGCGCACGCGCACCACGGTCGCAGCGCCGCGGGCGTGCTTCATCGCGTTCGTCAGAGCCTCCTGCACCACCCGCGTCACCGCGAGTGCAGGGGCGGTCGCGAGCGGCCGGAGCGGCCCCTCCCGAAGATACTCGACCGGTTGGCCGGCGGCGCGAGCCCGCGCGATCACGTCGCCGAGGTCGGCCACCGCCGGAGCCGTGGTCGGCGCATCCTCCGCCTCGTCCAGCGCACCGAGCAGACCGCGGAGGTCGGTGAGCGCGGCACGCCCCGCCTCGCCGATCGCCGAGAGCACCGCCGTGGTGTGCTCGCGATCGTCGGCGCGGACCTGCGCGGCATCGGCTTGGATCACCATGGCGGTGACGTGATGCGTGATGACATCGTGCAGCTCTCGCGCGATGCGGCTGCGTTCGAGGTCGACGGCCCGGCGCTCCGACTCGTGGCGGCGAAGCTCCTGGGCCTGCGACCGTGCGCGCAGCCACGCCCCCGCCGCCCAGAGCGCGGCGAGCAGCATGCCGAAGACGATGTGGTCGCGGGGCGTGGTCGGCGACGCGGCCCACGTCAGCGCCACCGCCAGCAGCACGTATCCGACCGCGGCGGATGCGGCCGCGACCCACGGGCGGCGCGCCAGCGCCCCGGCCGCGACCACCGCGACGAGCAGCCCCAGCGCGGCGAACGTCGTCGGGTAGCCCAGCAGCTGGTACGCGCCGAATGCCGTGCCCACGACGGCCAGGGATGCCACAGGCCGGCGCCGCACGAACGCGACGGCCGCGCCCTGCGCCACCAGCAGCGTCCATCCCAGGGCGTCCATCGGCCGGTCGGGGAGTTCGGCCAGGTCGACCCCCTGATGCTCGACGCCGGGCACGAAGGCCAACGCGACCAGCGCCACTGCGAGCGCGACGTCCCAGTGGCGACGTACTGCTGAGAACCGGGCGGTAGACATCGTCGGCATCGACCCTATCGACCCGCGGGCGCGGAGTGACCTCCTGGCGCGCTACCTCGAATAGAGCTAGTGTCGTGAGCATGCGAAACCGCGCGACCGATCTCGGCCTCGGCGCCGTCGCGACGCTCGGCCTCGGCGCGCCGTTCGTGCTCATCTCGATCGCCCAGCAGGCCATGCCCACGGCGACGATGGCCGCGGCGCGCGTCGTGCTCGCCGCCGCGATGCTCGTCGCCGTGCTCGCGGTCGCGCGATCGCCCGCGGCGGCGGCCCGCGAGCTCGGCGGTCTGCTGCGCCGGCACCCGCTCGCCGTCACCGTGGTCGCGATCGGCTCCGCGGTCGCACCGAACCTGCTCATCGGCGCGGCCGAGCGGCACGTGCCGACCGGGACGATCGCCGTCATCCTCGCGACGACGCCGATGTGGATCGCACTCGGCGCGACCGCCGTCGGCGCATCGAAGCTCGGCTCCGGCGCGCTCGGCGCCGACCGCCTCCGTGCTCGTCAGTGGGTCGCCCTGCCGTTCGCGATCCTCGGCGTCGCGCTCGCCGCCGGCGCCGCCGCGCCGCCCGAGTCCTGGCCGTGGTGCGCGCTCGCGCTCGCCGCGTCGTTCAGCTACGCGGCCTCCGCGCTCGTGCTGCGGCGGTGGCTGCACCGCGAGTCGGCATTGCCCGTGGTGGCGGCCGAGATGCTCGTCGCGGCCGTCGTGCTCATGCCGGTCGCCGTGGTCGCGGGCGGTCAGGTGCGCTGGGATGCCGCCGCCTGGGCGGCCGTCGCGGTCGCCGGCATCGGATGCACGGGCGCGGGCTGGCTCGCGAACACCGCACTCATGCAGCGGGTGGGGGCCGCCGCCGCCTCGGTCACCTCGTACACGTCGGTCGTCGTGTCGATCGCACTCGGCGTCGTCGTGCTCGCCGAGCCGCTCACCGCACGGGTCGCAGCCGGGACGGCGCTGCTCGTGGCATCCATCGCGCTCTTCGTCTCACCCGCCCGCCGCCGGGCGGAGCCGCTCCGGAAGGATCGCATCGTGCTCGAACTCTCGATCCTCGGCTTCCTCGCCGAGTCGCCCATGCACGCCTACGAACTGCGGCGTCGCATCTCCGCGCTCACCGGACACGTCCGACCCGTCAGCGACGGGGCGCTCACACCCGCGCTGCGCCGGCTCGAACGACGCGGACTGCTCGAACGATCCGAGTCCACCGAATCCGGCGGCCCGCCGAGGATCGTCTTCGGCCTCACGGCCGCCGGCGACGACGAACTGCTGCACCGGCTTCGCGACGCCGACGGGTCGGACGTGTCCGACCGCAACCGCTGGTTCACCGTGCTCGCGTTCCTGCACCACCTCGGCGATCCGGCCGAGCAGCGAGCGGTGCTCGAGCGACGCCTCGCGTTCCTGGAGGAGCCGTCGCGCGGATTCTTCGCCGAGGGCACCCCGGGTGCGCAGGCCTCGCCGTTCCGTCGGGGCATGAACGCGATGGCACGCGACATCTGGCAGAGCGAGCACCGCTGGCTCTCGGGCGCGATCGCGGGGCTCGCGACCTGACGCGACTCCCGCTGCGTCCCGGCCGGTGACGCTCAGCGCGGAGTCAGCGAGGCGCGCGTACCATGGAGCCACCGAAGTAGAAACGCGCGATCGCTCCGACCCCGTTCCGGAGTCGCGACGCGCGAGCACACGCGGTTCGACCGATCCGCCACTTCTTCCCATGAAGGAGTGACCGATGACCGAACCATCCCGCACGCACGCCGCCGCGCACGCCGACGCGCCGCCCGCCGGCCTCCGCGAAGCCTGGATCGCCCTGACCGGCCTGTCGGCGGTCTTCCTCGTCGAGATGCTCGACAACTCGATCCTGAACGTCGCGCTGCCGACGATCGGCCGCGACCTGCACGCCTCGACGACGGCGCTGCAGTGGGCGACCGGTGCGTACGCCGTGGTCTTCGGCGGTCTGATGCTCGCGTTCGGCGCGCTCGCCGACCGGGTCGGCCGGCGCAGGATCATGCTGATCGGGCTCGTCCTGCTCGGGCTCGCGAGCCTCGGGACCGCCTTCGTCGCCACCGCCGGGCAGCTCATCGCGGTGCGGGCGGCGATGGGCGTCGCCGCCGCCATGACGACGCCCGGATCGCTGGCGCTCGCGTTCCGGCTGTTCGACGACGACACGCTGCGGGTCCGCGCCACCACGGTGATCTCCACCGTCGGCCTGGTCGGGCTCGCGATCGGCCCCACCGTCGGCGGGTTCGTGCTCGCGGTCGCCCCGTGGCAGGTGCTGCTGCTCGTCAACGTGCCGATCGCGGCGCTGGCGTTCCTCGGCATCCGCCGCGGCATCCGCGCCGATCGTCCCGAGGAGCTGCACCGCGACCCGATCGACTGGCCGGGCGCGCTGCTCGGCACCGTCGCGATCACGGCCGCGCTCGTCGCGCCGACGATCGGCATCGAACCGGATGCCACGGGGTGGCTGCCGTGGGCGACGGTCGCGCTCGCCGTGGCGGCGGCCGCCGGGTTCGTCGCGCGCGAGCGTCGGGCGAGGCATCCGCTGCTCGACCTGCGGCTGATCGCCCGCCCGCTGGTGGCGAGCGGGCTCGCGTTCAAGAGCGCCGCGGGCCTGGCGACCGCCGGGCTGAGCTTCCTCGTGACGCTGCAGCTGCAACTCGACTGGGGGTGGACCCCCGCGCAGGCCGCCCTCGGGATGCTGCCCCAAGTGATCGTGCTGCTTGCGGGAGGCGCCCTGATCAGGCCGCTCATGGCCCGCGTCGGGCTTGAGCGGGCCGCCTGGCTGAGCGCCGCGGCGGTCGTGTGCGGGCTCGCCGTCTACAGCGTGCTCGGCCGGTTCGGGTACGCCTGGGTCGCGGTCGCGCTCATGCTGGTCGCGGCCGGGATGCGCGTGGTCGGCGTGGTCGCGGGCACCAACGTGATGCGCGGCCTGCCGGCGTCGCGGACGACGATCGGCGCGGCCATGGTGGACACGGCGAGCGAGGTCGCGACCGCGGTCGGCATCGCGATCAGCGGCAGCATCCTCGCCGCGCTGTTCTCGGGATCGCTCACGGAGACGGGATGGAGCGCCGCGCAGACCGCGCAGTTCCGCACCGGCGTCACCGTGGCCGGCCTCGCGCTCACCGCGCTCGCCGGTGCGCTCGTCGCCTGGGGTGTCGCGCGGGCGCGGCGCGGAGCGCGCGAACGGGCGGCGGCGCAGCCGGCGGGGTGACCGAGCAGCTCGCCGCGGCGAGACGTGCGAGGGGCATGGGCACCTCGCGGTCGGGCTCGACGGGCTGGGCGCCGACGCGACGAGCCCATGAGCGCGGAAGAACTTGAGGGATGCCTCGATGTGATCTATCTTGAGGCAACACTCAAGTTCGGACGGAGCATCCATGCCATCGATCGCCATCTTCGGAGCCGGGCGCGCGCTCGGCCTCTCGACCGCCCGCAGGTTCGGCCGCGCCGGGTACGACCTCGATCTCGTGGGCCGCACCGACGCGACCCTGGAGCGTCTTCGCGACGCGCTGCGCGCCGACGGGCTGGATGCGAGCCTCGAGGTCGCCGACCTCGCCGAGCCCGGGCAGGTCGCCGACGTCGTCGACCGCCTCGTCCGCCGCCGCGGGGCGGTTCCCGACCTCGTGCTCTACAGCCCGGGGGACGTGAGCCGACTGCCGGTGGCAGCCCCCGACCTGACGGCGGCGACGCTGCGCAGCTGGCTGCCGCTGAACCTGCTGTCGCCCGTCGAACTCGTGCACGCCGTGCTGCCGGGCATGACCCAGCGGGGTTCGGGAACCATCGTCGTCGCCCAGGGTTCCGCGGTGCGGACGCCGGCGCCCGCGCTCGCGAGCTCGAGCGTGCCGCAGGCGGCGCTGCTCAACTACCTGGCGGCGATCGCCGTCGAGGCCGGCGAACGAGGCGTGCACATCGCGAGCCTGCAGATCGGTCAGCTGATCGAGCGCAGCGCCGCGGCCGAGCTGTTCGCCGCTGGCCGCTTCGACGACGTCGAGGCGGGGCGGCTGCCGAGCATCGACCCCGACGAACTCGCGGAGACGGTCTGGAAGATCGGTCACGCGGGCGGGCCGCTCGAGGTCGCCACGCTGCCGGCCGCCTGAGCCGCGGCAGACGACCGACCGCGCCGCGGCAGACGACCGACCGCGCCGCGGCAGACGACCGACCGCGCCGCGGCGCCGGCGTCACTCCTCCGCGAGCCGCTCCAGCAGGGGGATCGCGGCGGCGAGCGCACGGTGCTCGGCGGGGGAGAGGCGGGCCTCGATGGCCCGGGCGAGGTGGCTGGATCGTACGCTGCGCTGCTCGCGCAGCGCGGCCGACCCCGCCTCGGTGAGGCCGAGCGGCTTGCGCCGACGATCGGCGCCGGGGGGCGGGCTGAGCGGCGTGGCGAGACCGTCGTCGATCAGCCCGCCCACGAGGCGTGTCATCGACTGATGGCTCACGCGTTCGGCGGCGGCGAGTGCGGCGACCGTCTGCGGACCGTCGCGGTCGAGGCGGCCGAGCACGGCCATCTGCGACGGGGGCAGGGTCGCGGTCTCGCGTCGCGCGCGGCGCACCAGGCGGCCGACGGCCAATCGGAGGTCGGCCGCGGTCCGCCCCGCATCAGGCTCCATGCCGGAAATCCTACACCTAGGGTGTACATTTCTCAGCATGTCTGCACACCTCCCGGGCACTCGCCCCGCGCTCGTCCTGATCGACCTCCAGCGCGGCATCGCCGCACTCCCGCTCGCCCACCCGGCCGCGGACGTGCTCGCCGCGTCCGCCCGCCTGGCGCGGGTGTTCCGCGATGCGGCGGCCCCCGTCGTCCGCGTCCGCGTCGCGTTCTCGCCCGACGGCGGCGACGCCCTCACCGCCCCGGTCGACGCGCCGCCGCCCGCGGTCGCCCCCGGCCCCGACTTCGCCACCCTCTGCGACGAGATCGGCGACGGCCCGACCGACCTGCACATCACCAAGCACGGCTGGGACGCCTTCCACGGCACCGAGCTCGACCTGCAACTGCGGCGCCGCGGCATCGACACGATCGTCTACGCGGGCATCTCCACCTCGGTCGGCGTCGAGTCCACGGCGCGCCACGGTCGCGAACTCGGCTACGCGCAGGTCTTCGTGCGCGACGCGATGAGCGACCTCGTGGCGTCCGCCCACGAGCGTGCGCTGTCGGTCATCTTCCCCCGCATCGGCCGCGTGACCACGACGGAGGCGATCGTGGGTGCCGGGGCGGGCGTCAGCCCCGAATGAGCAGGTACAGCCCCGCCGCGAGCGTGAGCACGAGCACGATCCGCTCGAACCGCACCGGAGAGAGCCGGCGGGCCAGCGCCCGGCCGGCGAACGCGCCGACGAGCAACGCCGGAACCAGCACCAGGTCGAGCAGCAGCGACTGCGGCGTCATCAGGCCGAGCCCGACCGAGAACGGCACCTTGAAGGCGTTCACGAGCAGGAAGTACCACGCCGCGGTCCCGAGGATCGCCGACACCGGCAGCCGCGACGCCGTGAAGTAGAGCGTCATCACCGGGCCGGCGGCATTGGCGACCATCGTGGTGAACCCGCCGAGCGGCCCGAACAGCCACGCCAGCCGCCGGCGACCCGGCGGCGCGGCAGCGACCGCGCCGCCGGAGGCCCGCCCCCGCAGCATGAGCAGCAGACGCACCGCCACGAGCGCGACGAGGATCGCCCCGATGCCGCGCCGCACCGCCGAGTCGTCGGCGAACCGCAGCGCGACGACCCCGACCAGCACCCCGACAACGACCGGTGGGAAGAGCCGCCTGAGGATCGCCCAGTCGGCACTCGCGTGATACATCCGCACCGCGATGAGGTCTCCGACCAGCAGCAGGCCGAGCACCGCCCCGGTCGAGGCCTTCGCAGGCAGCACGGTCGCGAAGAGCGCAGCGGGAATGGTGCCGAAGGCGGGCATGCCGCTCTTCGACGCGCCGACGGCGAACGCGGCGAGGGCGAGCAGCAGCCAGCCGGTCCAGGTGAAGTCGGGCACCAGGCCATCCTGCCGCCCCTAGGCCGGCAGGCACGCGCCCCACTGCGCCCCTCGACGGCGGGGCGCCCTGCTCGCTACCGTGACAGGCAGAGTCGGTCGTGAGCGGAAGCGGGGGTTCGCATGGACATCAGGGGCAAGGTCTTCGTGGTCACGGGGGCCGGCAACGGCATCGGGCGCGAGGTCGCGCTGCAACTCCTCGCCGGCGGAGCATCCGTCGCCGGCGTCGACCTGAGCGAGGCCGGGCTCGCCGAGACGAGTCGCCGGGCCGGGGCCGGCCCGCGCTTCACGACGCACACCGCGAACATCACCGACCGGGCCGCGATCGAAGCGCTGCCGGCCGCCGTCACGGCCGAACACGGCGCGCCCGACGGCATCGTGAACGTCGCCGGGGTCATCCAGAAGTTCGTGAAGGTGATCGACCTGCCGTACGACGAGATCGAGAAGGTCATGAACGTGAACTTCTGGGGCGTCGTGCACATGGTGAAGGCGTTCCTGCCGGGGCTGGTCGAACGACCCTCGGCCGCGATCGTGAACGTGTCGAGCATGGGCGCCCTCGCGCCCGTGCCCGGGCAGGCGGTGTACGGGGCATCCAAGGCCGCGGTGATGCTGCTCACCGAAGCGCTGTACGCCGAACTGCTCGGCTCGAACGTGCAGGTCACCGCGATCTACCCGGGCGCCATCGCGACCGACATCGCCTCGAACTCGGGCGTCGCCATCGGCGGCGGGCAGACCGCGGAGGAGGCGGCCGCGTCGAGCACGCGGAAGATGACGAGCGCACCCGATGCGGGCCGGGTGATCGTCGAGGCGATCGAGAAGGGCAGGTTCCGCGCCACGATCGGGTCGGATGCCTCGATGATCGACAAGATCTCGCGCCTCAGCCCCAAACGTGCCACCGAGATGATCGCCAAGCAGATGGGCGACCTGCTCGCCTGACGCGCGGGGCGGCGCGGCGCGCGGTGCGGCCGTGCGGGGCGGCGCCCTGTGGGGCCGCTCACCGCACGGCTGCGCCAGTTCGACGCGGTCTGCGCCACTCCAGGTGGCGCAGACCGCGCCGAAGTGGCGCGCGGAGGTTGCGCGCGGAGGAATGGAACGCCCGGGCGACCCGCGCGGGGCGCTACGCCTCGGGCCGGCCGATGCCGAGCCACGCCTCGGGCTCGTCGCCGCGGCGAGCCGGCGAGGCATCCGTCGTGGTCGTGCCCGACCGCAGCGCCCGCATCCGCCGGTCGATCTCGGCGTCGGCGACGACCGCCGCGAGCTGCCGCTCGATATCGGCATCGGGCGCGGCCGTGAGGTCAGTGAGGGCGCCGTTCGCGAGCAGCTCGTCGGTCGCGGCGGCGCGGGCCTGCATCTGCTTGACGCGGTCGCGGGCCCGGTCGAGGCTCGACCCGACGTCCTGGATCGACGAACTCAGCCCCGAGACCGCCTCGTTCGCGCGGACCTGCGCCTCGGACGCCGTGTAGGTCGCCTTGATCGTCTCCTTCTCGATGCGGAAGGCGGCGACCTGATCGGTGAGGCGGCGCTCGCGTTCCTGCAGATGCGCGGTCTGCTGCACGAGCGACGCGCGCTGGCGCTGCAGCGCGCCGACCTGGCCTTCGAGCATCATGCGGCGTTCGATCGCGGCGCGGGCCAGGTCTTCGCGCCCCTGCGCCAGCGCCTCGGAGGCCTGCGCGTCGAGCCGCGCGTAGCGGGCGCCCATCTCCTGCCCCTGCAGTTCGATGCGCTTCTTCGCGGTCGCGACCTCGGCCACGGCCCGGCGAACCTGCTGAAGCAGTTTCACCTGCTGGTCGTAACTGTCATCGAGGGTGTCGCGCGGGTCTTCGAACTGGTCGAGCGCCTTCGAGGTCTTCGCGCGGAACATCGTGCGCACCCGCTGGCTGTTGCTGCTCATGGTCGGTACCCCTTGTCGGTGGCGGTCGGTCGGGAGGCGGTGTCGCGGCGGTTGAGGACTCTCAGCTCGTCGATGCCGACGTGCAGGGCCGCGACTTCGCGCTCGACATCGGAGTCGAGCGCGGCGAGGGTGTCGTCGGTCGCGCCCGACAGGCCGGATGCCACGGCCGAACGCACGTGGCGCACGAGCCGTTCGACCTGCTCGACGCGTCGGCGGGCCGTCGGCAGTTCGGACGCGAGCCGCGAGGCATCCGTCTCCGACTCCATGAGGCGCAGTTGCAGGTCGAGCACGCGGCCTTCGTCGCGGATGCGATCGAAGAGCCGCGGCAGCTCGCCGCGCGGGCCGGGGGTCTCGGGCCGCACCGTCAGCGCGATCGCCGAGGCGCCGCTGCGCAGCGTGTCGTCGAGGCGCACCCGCAGTGCGAGCACGGAGCGCTGCGGCCCGCGGCTCACGCGCGCCCGGGCGCGCAGCGCAGTGCGCTCGACCCGCGCGCTCCGGCGGATGCGGCGGAACAGCGCGCGCAGCAGCAGCACGACCGTGACGATCGACGCGATGCCGAGCAGCACGATGACGCCGAGCGCGGTCAGCACGACTTCGATGCCGGTCACGAGCCCCACCCCCGTCTGCGCCATGCCCCCGCCGGCGCGTCAAACGCGATATAACGCGTGTCGGCAAAGATACCCCCATCAGGCCGAAAGCGCACTCGCCGATCGCCGTTGCGCCACTTCGACGGCCTCTGCGCCCGACGAGCTGGCGCAGCGGGTGCCGAGGTGGCGCAGCGGGGAACGGGGGCGGGCCAGGAGCGGGACCAGGGGCCGAACGGGGACGGGGCGGGGGCAGGAGCGGGGGCGGAACGGGGACGGGGGCAGGAGCGGGGGCAGGGGCGGGGCGAGGGCGGGCGGCGGCGCCGCTACCGCCTCGGCGTCCAGCCGGGCGGCAGCGGCCCGTCGAGGGTCGCGCGCTCGCGGTCGGCGGCGAGCGACCAGCCCTGCGCAGCATCCTCGCCGTCGAAGCCGCCGCGGGCGACGCGGAAGCCGACGTCCTCGTGGTGCATGCCGGGCGCGCCGCCGCGGCGGGTCGACGCGCGCACGCTCCAGGCGTTGTCGGCGAATCCGCCGCCCCGGAACACCCGGTAGTCGTCGTAGCGGGCCGGGTCGAGCAGGTCCCAGCACCACTCCCACACGTTGCCGAGGGTGTCGAACAGGCCGTTCAGGTTGGGCAGCTTGAGGCCGACCCGCTGCGGCGCGGTCACGCCGTCGGCCGCGGTCCACGCGACCTCGGCGAGCAGGCCGTAGTGCGGCCCGGTCGAGCCCGCTCGGCAGGCGTACTCCCACTCGGCCTCGGTGGGCAGCCGGTACCCGTCGGCCGACACGTCCCACCGCACGTCGAGGCCGTCGAACGTGTAGGCGGGGTCGAGGCCCTCCCACTCCGACATCGCATTGCAGCACCGCACGGCGCGCAGCCAGGTCACGTCGGTCGCAGGGCGCAGCGGATGCCTCGCCGGCACGCCGATCGCTTCGGCGAGCTGTTCCTCGGTGACGGCGAACACCCCGATCTCGAACGGTTCGAGCTCGACCGTGCGCCGCTCCTCGCGGCGGGCGTCGTGCAGCGTCACCGCGCCCGCGGGCAGGTGCGCCATCTCGAGGTCGGGCATCCCGGCAGTCTGCCACGGGCCCCGCGCGCTGCGCCGGTTCCGGATCGTGGTGGAGCATACGCGCGCCGCCGTGCACGGGCCTCCGCGCGCTGCGCCGGTTCGGCGGCCGGCGCGCCAGACGGGCCGGCGCAGACGACGTCGAGGTGGCGCAGCGGCGGGAACACCGAGCACGCATCGATCAGGATTCGAGAAGTCCGCCGCGGGCGGGCTCCGTACGCTGAAGTCGACGGCCCCGATGTGGGGGACACGAGCGACAGAGGGAGCACGACGATGGCCGGCACCGAAGCATCCGGACTCACCAAGGAAGAGCGCGACGCGGTCAAGCAGCGCGCGAAGGAACTGCGCGAACAGGAGAAGGCGGGCAAGAACCGGGCCGCCGGCGAGAAGGCCGTGCTCGAGGCGATCGCCGCGCTCGAGCCCGGCGATCGCGAGCTCGCCGAGGGGCTCCACCGGGTCGTCGCCGAGGTGGCTCCCGACCTCGTGCCGAAGACCTACTACGGCATGCCGGGCTACGCGAACGATGCGGGCAAGATCGTCGTCTTCATCCAGCCCGCGAGCAAGTTCAAGGCCCGCTACGCGACGATCGGGTTCGAAGACCGCGCGGCCCTCGACGACGGCGACCTGTGGCCGATCGGGTTCGCGATCCGCGCCTGGACGCCCGCGGTCGAGCAGACCGTCACCGACCTGGTGCGCAAGGCGGTGGGCTGACCTCGGTCCGCTGCCGCGGTCCCGGGCTCGACACGGGCCCGGGGCCGCAGTGTTTTGACTCTCGTCCCTCGACGTGCCTATACTCGCAGCCTGCGGGAATACGCTTTCCCACCTTCACAACGACGTCGAGGTGACCATCATGTCAGTGCAAGAGTCGGCCACGGTTTCGGTGGCGGTCCACGAGGCACGCGGTCCGGAGCCGCGCCGCCTGCGGGCGTGGTGGGTGCGCAATTGGCATCCGATCGTGTTCGCGCTCGCCGTCCTGCTGGTCTGGTGGGTGGCCACGGCGCTCAACTGGGTCGCGCCGTACATCATCCCGTCGCCCGCGGCGACCTGGGCCGCGTTCACCGACAACGCCGCGTACCTCGCGCAGCAGACCTGGGTGACCACGTACGAGACGGTCATCGGCTTCCTGATCGCGATCGTGATCGGCATCGCGGTGGCCGTCGTCATGGTCTACTCGAAGGGCGTCGAGCAGACGCTCTATCCGGTCATCCTGTTCGCGCAGGTCATCCCGAAGATCGCGATCGCGCCGTTGTTCGTGGTGTGGCTCGGTTTCGGCATGGCGCCGAAGATCCTGGTCGCCGTGCTGATGGCGTTCTTCCCCGTCGCGATCGCCGGGCTCTCGGGTCTGCGGTCGGTCGATCCCGAGATCCTCCAGCTCACCTCGACGATGGGCGCCGGCAAGCTCAAGACGTTCCTCAAGGTGCGGCTGCCCGCCGCCCTGCCCGAACTGCTCTCCGGGCTGAAGGTCGCCGCGACGCTCGCCGTCACCGGTGCGGTCGTCGGCGAGTTCGTCGGGGCGAACGAGGGCCTCGGCTACGTGATCCTCCAGGCGAACGGCAACCTCGACACCGCGATGCTGTTCGCGGCGCTGATCATCATGTCGCTGCTCGGCGTCGTGCTGTTCGCGATCATCCAGATCGCCGAGCGGTTCCTCATCCCGTGGCATGCGTCGCGGCGCGATGTGCGCGCCGTGACGGTGCAGGCCTGACCTTCCGAAACCACAGCAGAGAAAGAAGACATTCGATGAAGAAGTCTCGTGCACTCCTCGGTTCGATCGCGGCCGTCGGCGTCGCAGCGCTCGCCCTCACCGGGTGCGCCGGCGCGACCGGATCCGACGCCTCCGGCGGCTCCGGAGATGAGGGCGGCCTCACGCCCGTGACGCTGATGCTCAACTGGTACCCGTACGGCGAGCACGCCCCGTTCTACTACGGCGTCGAGGAGGGCATCTTCGCCGACCACGGCATCGACCTGACCATCCAGGCCGGCCAGGGGTCGACGAAGACCGCTCAGGCCGTGGGTCAGGGCCAGGTCGACTTCGGCTGGGCCGACACGCCCGCGGTGCTCGCCAACATCGACAAGGGCGTCGCGATCAAGAGCGTCGGCGTGTTCCTGCAGACCACCCCGTCGGCGGTGCAGGTCTTCGCCGACTCGGGCATCGAGGAGCCGGCCGACCTGAAGGGCAAGACGATCGCCGTCTCGGCGGGCGACGCGCCCACCACGACGTTCCCGATGTTCCTCGACGCGGTCGGGCTGAGCCCCGACGACGTCACCCAGCAGAACCTCGACGCCGCCGGCAAGATCGCCGCGATGCTCTCGGGGCAGGTCGACGGTCTGATCGGCTTCGCGCACGACCAGGGGCCGACCATCGCGGCCAAGAGCGGCAAGGAGGTGCGCTACCTGCGCTACTCCGACGCCGGCCTCAGCTTCTTCAGCAACGGGCTCGTGGCCTCCGACTCGACGATCGCGGACGACCCCGAGCTCGTGAAGGCGCTGGTCGCCGCGACCTCCGAGGCGTTCGCCGCGGCAGCCGAGCATCCCGAGGACGCCGTGAAGGCGATGGACGGCAAGGACCCGCAGATGCCCGAGTCCGCCGTGCTGCTCGACCAGTGGCAGGAGACCATCAAGCTGCTGAGCACCGACGCCACCGAGGGTTCCGCGCCCGGCGTCAACGCCACCGAGGACTGGGAGGCGACCCTCGAGGTGCTCGCCGAGGCCGGTCTGATCTCGGGCGACGGCACCGTCGACACGTACTTCGACGCCTCGTTCGCCCCGACCGAGTAGGAGCACCGACATGCAGCAGGACACGCAGACGACGGCCGAGCGGATGCCTCGGGCCGACGCCGACACCATCCTGTCGATCCGCGACGTGTCGATCACGTTCGAGTCGAAGCGCGGTCGCGTCACGGCGCTCGAGGGCGCCGACCTCGAGGTCGAGCGCGGCGAGTTCATCACCATCGCCGGCCCGTCGGGCTGCGGCAAGTCGACGCTCCTGAAGGCGGTCGCCGGGCTCACCACGCCGAGCGGCGGGTCGATCCGCCTGCACGGCGAGGAGGTGCGCGGGCCGCGCCAGGACATCGGCTTCGTGTTCCAGCGCGCGGCGCTGCTGGAGTGGCGCAACGTGCGGGGCAACATCCTGCTGCAGGCCGAGATGCGCGGTATGGACATGAAGGCGGCCCGCATCCGGGCCGATGAGCTCATCGAGATGACGGGGCTCACCGGGTTCGAGAAGGCGCTGCCGCACGAGCTCTCGGGCGGCATGCAGCAGCGCGTCGCGCTGTGCCGCGCGCTGCTGCACGAACCGCGCGTGCTGCTCATGGACGAGCCGTTCGGCGCCCTCGACGCGCTGACCCGCGAACGGATGAACGTCGAGCTCAACCGCATCTGGGCGCACACCGGCACGACTGTGCTGCTGGTCACGCACTCGGTGGCCGAGGCGGTGTACCTCGCGAGCCGGGTGGTCGTGATGAGCCCGCGCCCCGGCCGCATCCTCGAGGAGCACCGCGTCGACCTGCCCGCCGAGCGCGGCTACGCCGAGGTGCTCGAGACCGACGAGTTCCACCGGGTCTCGAGCCGGGTGCGCGAACTGCTCGGGTCGCCCGCCGACGCCGACTGAGCGGCCACGTCCCGCGGGGTCGAGCGTCCGATGGCGCTCGGCCCCGCGGTCGTGCAGACGGCGCCGGATGCCGCAAGCCCCTGCCGGAGCGGCGGTGCTCGTCGTACCGTCATCCGCATGAACGACAGACGAGACCACGACGACGGCGAGCGGCCGCGCGGCGAGGACATCGAACTGCCCGAGGAGCAGCAGGTCGACGGCGAGACCGTCGAGGCCGACACCGCCTCGGGCGGTGCACCCGATCCCGCCTGAACCGGCGCGGTGCCGTATCGTCGGCTTCGATCGGGAGCGCGACTGCGTCGTGCGCGCCGATCGTGCAGATCGCGCCGACGGCGCCGACGACGGAGGAGCACGCCGATGAGGCTTGAGGGCTTCGAACTGCGACGGGTGGGCATGCCGCTGGTGGGCCCGTTCCGCACCTCGTTCGGCACGCAGACCGAACGTGACATCCTGCTGGTGCGCGCGGTCACCGACGAGGGCTCGGGCTGGGGCGAGTGCGTCGCGCTGCCCGACCCCGCCTACTCGCCCGAGTACATCGACGGCGCGCAGGACGTGATGCGGCGGTTCCTGATTCCGACCCTCTTCGCGGCGGGCATCGCCGACGCGTACGCCGTCGGTGAGGCGCTGCATCCGTTCAAGGGCCATCGCATGGCCAAGGCCGCGCTCGAGATGGCGGTGCTGGACGCCGAGTTGCGCGCCGAGGGCCGCTCGTTCGCGCGCGAGCTGGGCGGCGTGCACGCGTCGGTGCCGGCTGGGGTGTCGGTCGGCATCATGGACTCGATTCCGCAGCTGCTCGACACGGTCGGCGGATACCTCGACGCCGGGTATGTGCGCATCAAGCTGAAGATCGAACCCGGGTGGGACCTCGAGCCGGTGCGCGCCGTGCGCGAGCGGTTCGGCGACGATGTGCCGCTGCAGGTCGACGCGAACACCGCGTACACCCTGCGGGATGCCCGGCATCTGGCCCGGCTCGACGCGTTCGACCTGCTGCTCATCGAGCAGCCGCTCGAGGAGGAGGACGTGCTCGGCCACGCCGAACTGGCGAAACTCGTGCAGACGCCGATCTGCCTCGACGAGTCGATCACCTCGGCGCAGTCGGCGGCC
Organism: Agromyces larvae; assembly: GCF_022811705.1. Lineage (NCBI taxonomy): Bacteria > Bacillati > Actinomycetota > Actinomycetes > Micrococcales > Microbacteriaceae > Agromyces > Agromyces larvae. The sequence continues at coordinate 3,862,546 of NZ_CP094528.1, forward strand.
GCGGCGATCCGGCTCGGTGCCACGAGCGTGATCAACGTCAAGCCCGGCCGCGTCGGCGGGTACCTCGAGGCGCGGCGCATCCACGACCTCGCCGCGGCCAACGGCGTGCCGGTCTGGTGCGGCGGCATGATCGAGTCGGGCATCGGCCGGGCGGCGAACGTCGCGCTGGCGTCGCTGCCGGGGTTCACGCTGCCGGGCGACATCTCGGCCAGCGACCGGTTCTACCGCACCGACCTGACGCCGCCGTTCGTGATGGTCGACGGCCGCATCGACGTGCCGACGGGTCCGGGCCTCGGGGTCGAGCCGATTCCCGAACTGCTCGACGAGCTGACGACGGCGACCGAGTGGATCGCCGCGCCCTGACTGCGGCCGCCGCCGCGCCCTGACTGCCGCCGCCGCGCCACTTCGGCGGCTTCCGCGCCACCCGGACTGGCGCGCCGGACGCCGAACTGGCGCAGCGAGCGGCCCGCGGGCGCGGGCTCGGCGCGCGCGACCACCTGCCGACGGCGCCGCTCGCGTGCGGCGGGGTCGGTCGACGACGAACGCGGGCTCGTACGCCACGCACTCGGGCTGTTCGAGCAGCTCAGGAGGGGCGGTCGGCGTTCTGCGCCTCGAGGGCGGCGGCGCTGCCGGCCTGCTCCTCGGGGCGGCGGATCCAGATCCACGAGACGATGCCGCCGGCGGCCATCAGCGCCGCCGTCACGATCGCGGCGCGGTGGAACCCGTTCAGGTCGAGCTGCCCGCCGACGATCGCGGCGAGCATCGCGATCACGATGAGGCCGGCGACGCGGGCGACGGCGTTGTTCACGGCCGACGCGATGCCCGACCGGGCAGGGTCGATCGCGCCGAGGATGGCGCTGGTCAGCGGCGTGACGGTGAGGGTCAGGCCGCTGCCGAACACGACGACGCTCGGCAGCACCTGCCACCAGTACGAGAAGTCCTCGGACACGGTGAGCAGCAGCAGGGCGCCGACCGCCATGATGATCGGCCCGATCGTCATGAACCGCCGCGGCCCGAGCTTGCCCGACCAGCTGCCGACCCGCGAGCTGAAGCCGATCATGATGAGCGTCGACGGCAGCGTCGCGAGCCCGGCGAGGGTCGCCGTGAGCCCGGCGCCCTGCTGCAGGTAGACCCCGAGCACGAATCCGTTCAGCGAGAGCGCGGCGTAGACGAACAGCGTCGCGATGTTGCCGCTCCAGAAGTTGCGGATCTTGAACAGCGCCAGCGGCATCAGCGGCTGCGGCGCGAAGCGCTGGCGCACGATGAACCCCGCGAACGCGGCGACCCCGATCGCGAGCGGTAGGAAGATCGCGGGCGAGCCCCAGCCGAGGTTCGGCTGCTCGATGAGGGCGAACACGATGCCGCCGAGCCCCACCGTGCAGAGCGCGGCGCCGAGCCAGTCGATGCGGGCGCCGGCGCGCCGCTCGTCGCGGTGCCCGAGCCGCACGAGCAACCAGAGCGTCACCGCGATCGGCAGGACGTTGATGAGGAACACCAGCCGCCACGTGGCGAAGTCCACGAACAGCCCACCGATGAGGGGCCCCGCCACCATCGCGGCGGTGGTGAGCGCGGTCCAGATGCCGATGGCGCGCGCCTGCGCCTCGTCGCGGAAGTTCGCCGTGATGATCGCGAGCGAGCTCGGCACGAGCAGCGCACCCGCGATGCCCTGCAGGGCCCGCGCGACGATGAGGAACTCGGGCGAGGGCGCGGCCGCCACCGCGATCGAGGTGAGGCCGAAGCCGATGAGGCCGACGCGCATGATCAGCCAGCGCCCGTACACGTCGCTCGCCGACCCGGCGACCAGGATCAGCGAGCCGAGCGTGATGAGGTACGCGTCGACGGTCCACTGCTGGGTGGTGAGCCCGCCGCCGAGCTCGCGGGTGATGGCGGGCAGCGCGACGGTCACGACGGTGCCGTCGAGGAACGCGACGAACGACGCGAGCACGGCGATCGCGAGCACGAGTCGCTGGTCGCGGGACATGGTCGCGGCCATGTGCCCCACGGTAGCCCGCGGCATCCGCTCCCGCTCGGTTGCCGTCGAGAACGGCACCGCCTATGATCCGAATGCGCGATATGCGAATGCTGCGTTCGATTATCGAACGAGATCACGATGGAGTGAGGAGATTCCGTGCAGTTCCACCACCACGGCTACGTGTCGGGCGACCCGCGGGTCGAACCCGCCGCGGGCATCGGGCTCGACCGGCCGACCGAGCTCCCCGACGAGGTCGACGTGCTGATCGTCGGGTCGGGCCCCGCGGGCATGATCGCGGCGGCGCAGCTCGCGCAGTTCCCCGACGTGTCGACCCGGCTCATCGAGCGCCGCGACGGCCGGCTGGTCATCGGCCAGGCCGACGGCATCCAGGCGCGCAGCGTCGAGACGTTCCAGGCGTTCGGCTTCGCCGAGCGCATCATCGCCGAGGCCTATCGCATCACCGAGATGGCCTTCTGGAAGCCCGACCCCGCCGACCCGTCGCGCATCGTGCGCACCGCGGTCGCGCCCGACGACCCCGCCGGCATCAGCGAGTTCCCGCACCTCATCGTGAACCAGGCGCGCGTGCTCGACCACTTCGCCGAGTTCGCCGCCAACTCGCCGGGCCGCATCACGCCCGACTACGGCTGGGAGTTCCTCGGGCTCGAGGTCGACCAGACCGCCGAGACCGCCGACCAGACCGCCGCCGAGACCGTCGCCGGCGAGGCATCCGTCCACCCCGTCGCCGTGCGCGTGCGGCGCACGGCCGGCGACGACGCCGGGCAGGAGCGCACCATCCGCGCCAAGTACGTCATCGGCGCCGACGGCGCGCGCAGCCGGGTGCGGGACGCGATCGGATGCCGCATGGCCGGCGACCGGTCCAACCACGCGTGGGGCGTGATGGACGTGCTCGTCGTCACCGACTTCCCCGACATCCGCACGAAGTGCTCGATCCAGTCGGAGGCAGGCAACATCCTGCTCATCCCGCGCGAGGGCGGGCACCTCTTCCGCATGTACGTCGACCTCGGCGAGGTCGCGCCCGACGACGCCGGCGCGGTGCGCGCGACCACGATCGAGCAGATCATCGCGAAGGCGAACGCGATCATGCACCCGTACACGCTCGACGTGCGGCACGTCGCCTGGCACAGCGTGTACGAGGTCGGGCACCGGCTCACCGACCGGTTCGACGACGTGCCCGCCGACGCGGTCGGCCGGCGCCACCCGCGCGTGTTCATCACCGGCGACGCCTGCCACACGCACAGCGCGAAGGCAGGGCAGGGCATGAACGTCTCGATGCAGGACGGCTGGAACATCGCCTGGAAGCTCGGCCACGTGCTCGAGGGCCGGGCGCCCGCCGCGCTGCTCGAGACCTACTCGGCCGAGCGGCAGGTGGTCGCTGCGAACCTGATCGACTTCGACCGCACCTGGTCGAGCATGATGGCGCGCAAGCCCGAGGAATTCGACAGCCCCACCGAGCTCGAGGACTTCTACGTGCGCACCGCCGAGTTCCCCGCCGGATTCATGACCGAGTACGCGCCGTCGCTCATCGTCGGGCCCGCCGATCATCAGTCGCTCGCGACCGGGTACCCGATCGGCAAGCGGTTCAAGTCGGCCCCGGTCGCGCGGGTCTGCGACGGCAACCCCGTGCAGCTCGGGCACCACGCCCGCGCCGACGGTCGCTGGCGCATCTACGCGTTCGCCGACGCGGCCGGCGCCGGTGAGACCTCCGGCCCGGCGCTCCCGGCCTTCGCCGAGTGGCTGACGGCCTCGCCCGACTCGCCGCTCGCCGCGGTGCCCGACGGCGTCGCGCCGAACGACTGGTTCGACGTCAAGGTCGTGTACCGGCAGCCGCACGGCGAGGTCGACCTGGGCGCGGTGCCGCGGGTGTTCCTGCCGGCGACCGGGCCGTTCGGGCTCACCGACTACGAGCACGTCTACGCCGTCGATCCCGCCGACGACGTCTTCGCGGCGCGGGGCATCGATCGCGGCGGCGCCGTCGTCGTCGTGCGGCCCGACCAGTACGTGGCGCACGTGCTGCCGCTCACCGCCACCGACGAGCTCGGTGCGTTCTTCGCGCCGATCGTGCGGACGGAGCCGGCCGCCGTCAGCGCAGGTCGGCGGTGATCTCGGCGGCGGCCTGCCGGAGTCGCGCTCCGATCGGGGCGGGGTCGCGGTCGCTGGCGACGTAGACCACCGCGATGGCCGCGACCGGGTGCCCGGGCGCGGACACCGGCGACGCGACCGCGGCGAGCCCGGGGATCACCTCGTCGTGACTGGTCGCGTACCCGCGTGCGAGCGCCTCGGCGGCCTCGTCGCGCGGGTGCTCGTCGGGCAGCGCGCGCCACTGCGCCTCGGTCAGCACGGACTGGATCGCGATGCCCGGCGCACCGGTCGCGAGCGGATGCCTCGTGCCGGGTCGTTGCGCGACCGTGCCGTGCGCGTGCGTCGGCTCGACCGTGACGAGGGTGACGACGTCGTGGCGGTCGAGCACGACGAGGAACGCGGTCATGCCGAGCTCGTTCGCGACCGCGGTGAGCTGGGGGAGTGCCGCCGACTGGAGGTCGCGCGAGACCGAACGGGCGAGGGTCGCCATGCGGGGGCCGAGCTGCACCGAGCCGGACGCATCGCGCACCACCAGTCCGTGCTCCTCGAGGGTGCGCAGGATCCGGTACGTGATCGAGCGGTGCAGGCCCAGGCCGGTCGCGATCGCGGGGATCGGCATCGGTTCGCCCGTGTCGGCGAGCAGTTCGAGCATTCGGATGCCGCGTGACAGCGTCTGCAGCGGCGGTGCGGCGGGCAGCGGAGCATCCGTGGTCATGCGTTCGATTATAGAACGCCACGCAACCGTCCGCTGGGGGAGAAGCTACGCCTCCGCCTGCTTGCGCCGCGCCAGGAACCACGTGAACGCCAGCGCCACGATCGCGGTCGCGCACAGCAGCACGAGCCCGATCGTGTAGCTGTTCGCCTCGGCGTTGTACGTCGCCCCCATGACCAGCGGCGGGAAGTACCCGCCGAGGCCGCCGGCCGCGCCCACGATGCCGGTCACCGTGCCCACGCGTTCGGCGGGCGCCCGCTGGGCGACCCAGGTGAACACCGCGCCCGTGCCGAGCCCGAGGAACAGCGCCATGAGCACGAACGACAGGCCGGCGAGGAACTCGGGCGGCGGCTGCAGCGCGATCACGATCGCCATCACCGCGGCGCCCGCGAGCGAGACGCCGAGCACCTTGGCGGGCCCGATCTTGTCGCTCAGCCAGCCGCCGATCGGCCGCGCGACGACCGCCGCGATCGCGAACCCCGCGGTGCGCGCGCCGGCGTCGGCGAGGTCGTACTCGTAGATCGCCTTGAGGTAGGTGGGCAGGTAGGTCGAGAACGCCACGAACCCGCCGAAGGTCACTGCGTAGAGGAACGCCATCTGCCAGGTGACGGCGAGCTTGCCGGCGGCGGCGAGCTTCGGCCAGACCTTGTCGCGGTTCGGCTTCCATGCGGGGGAGTCGCGCATCATGAACCACACCAGTGCGGCGACCACCAGCAGCACGACCGCGATGATCACGTGGGTCGCCTCGTAGCCGAACCACTGCACGAAGCGCGGTGTGAAGAACGACGACAGTGCGGTGCCGCCCATGCCGGCGCCGAACAGCCCGGTCGCGAAGCCGCGCCGCGAGGGTTCGTACCAGGCGTTCACGAACGGGATGCCGACGGCGAACGTGGTGCCCGCGATGCCGAGGAGGAACCCGAACACGATGAGCAGCCAGTACGACCCGAGATCGCCGGCCCACATCACGAGCAGCACGGGCACGGCCGACACGGCGGTGAGCGTCGTGAACATGACCCGGCCGCCGAAGCGGTCGGTGAGCGCGCCGGTGAGGATCCGCCCCAGCGATCCGACGATCACGGGGGTCGCGATGAGCATCGCCTGCTGCGTCGGGTCGAGACCGAGTTCCTCGGCGTAGTGCACCGCGAGCGGAGCGATCATGTTCCAGGCCCAGAACGTGATCGCGAACGACAGCAGGGCGAGCCCGAGGTTGAGCCCGCGGCCGGGCAGCGCCTCGGCTTTCGGTACGACGGTGGCGGATGCCTCGGTCAACGCGGTCCCCTTCCGCTGCGGACCCGATCGCGGTCGCGATCGAGGGTGCCCACGGGCGCCCAGCCGCGGCGGATGCCGCCCGAGGCGCTCGGCCGGCCGTCACGCGACCGGTACACGATGTACGGCCGGAACAGGTAGTGCACCGGCGCGGTGAAGGCGTGCACCAGCCGGGTGAACGGCCAGATCATGAACAGCAGCATGCCGATGACGGTGTGCAGCTGGAACGCGAACGACGCCTCGGACATCGCGGCGATGTCGGGCTGGAAGACGAACAGCGACCGGAACCACGGCGACACCGTCTCGCGGTAGGTGGTGTCCTCGTGCGGCCCGAAGACGCTGATCACGGTGGTCGCGAGACCGGCGACGATGGCCGCGACGAGCACCACGTACATGGTCTTGTCGTTCTTCGTCGTCGCCATGAACACCGGCCCGGTGGTGCGGCGCCGCCAGATCAGGATGGCGACGCCGGCGATGGTCGCGAAGCCGGCGACCGATCCGAGCCCGAGCGCCATCACGTGGTACACGTCCTCGGTGACGCCGACCGCCTCGGTCCACTCCTTCGGGATGAACAGTCCGACGACGTGGCCGACGATCACGACCAGGATGCCGAAGTGGAACAGCGGCGACCCGATGCGCAGCAGCCGCGACTCGTAGAGCTGCGACGACCGGGTGGTCCACCCGAACTGGTCGTACCGGTAGCGCCAGATCAGCCCGCCCACGAGCACGGCGACCATGACATAGGGCAGGATGCCCCAGAGCAGCAGGTCCCACACGGTCATCGCCGGCCTCCTGTCGCCATCACACCCGTCGGCACGGGCGCCGTCGGCTCGAGCGGAATGAGCCTGGGGTCGGTCGCATCCAGCCCGACGGTTTCGCTCGGCGGCCCGGCGGCCGCCATCGCCATCGCCTGCTGGCGGTCCTCGGGCGAGCGGCCGGGCAGCGTGGCGCAGACCGCGGCGACGACGCCGGCGTACGGCGAGCCGCGTTCGGCGAGGGCGATGCGGATGAGTTCGAGGCTCGCCCGGTACGACTGCAGCAGGTCGGCGCCGTCGTCGGGCCGGTGCCTGGCGTACTCGAGCACGAGCGGCAGGTGATCGGGCAGTTCCCCGGTGTCGCCGAGCACGAGCCCGGCCTCGCGGTAGCGCTGCTTGAACTCGGCGAGCACCATGCCGCGCCGGCGGGTGTCGCCGTCGGTCCAGTACGAGAGGTACAGCGCGTGCCGCTTCGACAGATCGAAGACGTCGACGTACGCGCGCTGCACCTCGGCGGCCGGGGTGGTCGCCCACCAGTCGAGCAGCGGGGCGAAGGACGCCTCGGCCGCCGGCGCCGACTCGGCCAGAGCGCGGCGGATGACGCCGGCGAGGCCGAGCACGTCCTCGTCGGGATAGCCGAGGCACACCGACGCCGCCTGGTACACGACCGGGCGAGAAATCCGCGCCGTGGCCATCAGGAGTCCTCGCCCTCGCCGCGCTTGGGGAAGAGTCCGGGCGGGGCGCCGTTGCCGTCCCAGTTGAGCAGGTTCACCCGGCCGCGCAGCGAGGCGCCGCTCGCGGCGCCGTCGGAGGTCTGCCGGTCGCGCAGCGCCTGGAACGTCTCGACCGCGACGGGTGCCGGGCGCCCGCTCGCCTCGCCGAACGGACCCGACTCGCCGCCCATCTCGTACGGCCCGCCGTCGAAGTCGAGCGAGCAGCCGAGCTCCTCGAGCTCGTGCGCCTGCTCGTAGTGCGCGGTCGGGATGACGTACCGCTCCTCGTACTTCGCGATCGCGAGCAGCCGGTACATCTCCATCACGGTCGACTCGGTCATCCCGACCGACGCCGGGATCGAGTCGTCGCGCGCGCGGTCGAGCGTGACATCCCGCATGAACGCGCGCATCGCGGCCAGCTTGCGCAGCACGCCCGTGACCAGATCGGTGTCGCCCGCGGTGAACAGCTCGGCGAGGTACTCGACGGGGATGCGCAGCGCCTCGATCGCGCCGAACAGGGTGCCGGCCGCCTCGGCGTCGTGGCCCTGGTCGCGCAGCAGGTCGACGATCGGCGACAGCGGCGGGATGTACCAGACCATCGGCATCGTGCGGTACTCGGGGTGCAGCGGCAGCGCGACCCGGTACTTCTTCGCGAGCGCGTACACCGGCGAGCGGCGGGCCGCGTCCATCCAGTCGTCGGGGATGCCCTGCTCGCGCGCCGCGCGGATCACCTCGGGGTCGTCGGGGTCGAGCATCAGGTCGAGCTGAGCCTCGTAGAGGTCCTGCTCGTTCGGCGTCGACGCCGCCTCGGTCACCCGGTCCGCGTCGTACAGGAACAGCCCGAGGTAGCGCAGGCGCCCCACACAGGTCTCGCTGCACACCGTCGGGATGCCGACCTCGAGCCGCGGGTAGCAGAGCGTGCACTTCTCGGCCTTGCCGGTCTTGTGGTTGAAGTAGATCTTCTTGTAGGGGCATCCGGTGATGCACTGCCGCCAGCCCCGGCACCGGTCCTGGTCGACGAGGACGATGCCGTCCTCCTCCCGCTTGTAGATCGCGCCCGACGGGCACGAGGCCATGCATGACGGGTTGAGGCAGTGCTCGCAGATCCGCGGCAGGTAGAACATGAACGTCTGCTCGAACTGGAACTTGATCGCCTCTTCGCTCTCGCGGCGCACCTTCTGCACGATCGGGTCGAGGTGGCCGTGCTCGGTCGCGCCGCCGAGGTCGTCGTCCCAGTTCGCCGACCAGGTGATCTTGGTGTCCTCCCCCGTGATGAGCGACTTGGGCCGCGCCACCGGGAAGTCGTCGCCCAGCGGCGCGTCGATGAGGGTCTGGTAGTCGTACGTCCACGGCTCGTAGTAGTCCTCGAGCTTGGGCTGCACGGGCGACGAGAAGATCGTGAGCAGACGCTTCAGCCGGCTGCCGGTGCGCAGCTTCAGGCGGCCGCGCGAGTTCAGCTCCCAGCCGCCGCGCCACTGCTCCTGGTCTTCGTAGCGACGCGGGTAGCCCTGCCCGGGCCGGGTCTCGACGTTGTTGAACCACACGTACTCGGTGCCCGCCCGGTTCGTCCACGCCTGCTTGCACGTGACCGAGCAGGTGTGGCATCCGATGCACTTGTCGAGGTTCATCACCATGCCCATCTGGGCCATGACTCGCACGATTCGCTCGCCCCCCTTCTCAGTTCCGGTCTCAGTACTGCACGTCTTGCGATCGCCGGCGGATGGTCGCCACCAGGTCGCGCTGGTTGCCCGTCGGGCCGAGGTAGTTGAACGTGTACGACAGTTGCGCGTACCCGCCGATGAGGTGCGTCGGCTTCACCAGCAGCCGGGTCACCGAGTTGTGGATGCCGCCGCGCTTGCCGGTCGCCTCCGACTTCGGCACGTCGATCGTGCGCTCCTGCGCGTGGTGCACGTAGACGACGCCCTCGGGCATCCGGTGCGACACGATCGCCCGGCCCACCAGCACGCCGTTCGAGTTCACACACTCGACCCAGTCGTTGTCGGCCGCGCCGATCGCCGAGGCATCCGCCGGGCTCATCCACACCGTCGGCCCGCCGCGCGAGAGCGAGAGCATGAACAGGTTGTCCTGGTACTCCGAGTGGATCGACCACTTCGAGTGCGGCGTGAGGTAGCGCACGACCACCTGCTGCCCGCCGTCGGGCCCGAGGCGCGGCTCACCGAACAGACGGTGCATGTCCAGCGGCGGCCGGTACGTCGGCATCGCCTCGCCGAGGTCGCGCATCCAGTCGTGGTCGAGGTAGAAGTGCATCCGCCCGGTGAGGGTGTGGAACGGCTTCAGCCGCTCGATGTTCACCGTGAACGGCGCGTAGCGCCGGCCGCCCGTCTCGGATCCCGACCATTCGGGGCTCGTGATCACCGGCACGGGCGCGGCCTGCGTCATTGCGAACGTGATGCGCTTCTCCTCGCTGCCCTCGGCGAGGTCGGCGAGCGGCTTGCCGACCCGCTTCTCGAGGCTGCGGAAGCCCTGCACCGCGAGCTCGCCGTTCGTCGTGCCCGAGAACGACAGGATCGCCTCGGCGAGCTTCACGTCGGTGTCGATCGCGGGCCGCCCCTCGGCGGCGCCGCCGAGCATGACGCCGTTCTTCTGCGCCAGCCGGTCGACCTCGTGCGCGACGTCGTAGGTGACGTTCTTGATCGTGAAGCCCAGCTTGTCGGCGAGCGGCCCGACGGTCGCGAGCTTGTCGGCGATCGCGGTGTAGTCGCGCTCGACGACCGCGAACACCGGCATCGTCTTGCCGGGGATGGGCGCCACGTCGCCGCGCGCCCAGTCGCGCACCACGCCGCCCGGCTGCGTCGTCTCGCCGGGGGTGTCGTGCTGCATCGGCACGGCGACCAGATCCTTGCGGGTGCCGAGGTGCGTCGCCGCCATCCGCGACAGATCGCGCGCGATCGCGTGGAACAGGTCGAAGTCGCTCTTCGCCTCCCACGGCGGGTCGATCGCGGGCGTGAACGCGTGCACGAACGGGTGCATGTCGGTCGACGACAGGTCGTGCTTCTCGTACCAGGTCGCCGCCGGGAACACGACGTCGCTCAGCAGCGTCGTCGACGTCATGCGGAAGTCGGCCGAGACGAGCAGATCGAGCTTGCCCTCGGGGATCTCGTCGCGCCAGCGCACGTCGTTGGGACGCACGGATGCCTCGTCGGTGGCCATCACGTTCGAGTGCGTGCCGAGCAGGTACTTCAGGAAGTACTCGTTGCCCTTGGCGCTCGACCCCATCAGGTTGGACCGCCACAGCGTGAGCAGCCGCGGCCAGTTCTCGGGGGCGTCGACGTCGCTGATCGCCGACTTCAGCGAGCCGTCGGCCAGCGACCCGGCGACGTAGGACGCGGCATCCACCGCCGTACCCGCCTCGACCGCCGCCGCGGCCGCATCGGCGACGTCGAGCGGGTTCCGGTCGAACTGCGGGTAGAACGGCATCCAGCCGAGCCGCGCCGACTGCGCGATCGTGTCGGCCGTGTGCATGCCCGTCAGGTTGCCCTCGGCGAGCGGCGACGCGAGCGCGTCCGCCGAATAGCCGTCGAACCGCCACTGGTCGGTGTGCATGTACCAGTACGACGTGCCGGTCATGGTGCGCGGCGGGCGCGACCAGTCGAGGGCGTTCGCCAGCGACAGCCAGCCGGTGATCGGGCGGCACTTCTCCTGCCCGACGTAGTGCGCCCAGCCGCCGCCGTTGCGGCCCATCGCCCCGGTGAGGATCAGCAGCGCGAGGATCGAGCGGTACGTGGCATCCCCGTGGAACCACTGGCAGATGCCCGCGCCCATGATGATCATCGACCGGCCGCCCGAGTCGAGGGAGTTCTGCGACAGTTCGCGGGAGACGCGGATGCACGCCTCGGCCGGCACCCCGGTGATGTCCTCCTGCCAGGCCGGCGTGTACGGGGTCTCGCGGTCGTCGTACCCGGTCGGCCACTCGCCCGGCAGGCCCTCGCGGCCGACGCCGTACTGGGCGAGCAGCAGGTCGAACACGGTCGTCACGAGGGCGGTCGTGCCGTCGGGTTTGGCGATGCGGGTCGCGGGCACCCCGCGACGCAGCACCGCGCCCGATCCGTCGGGTGCGTCGAACCGGGGGAGCAGCACCTCGGTCGCCGAGGCTTCGACCTTCGCGTCGCGGATCGAGAGCGCCGGCTGCACCTCGCCCAGGTCGAGGTTCCAGCGGCCCTCGCCCGACTCCGCATAGCGGAAGCCCATCGAGCCGTTCGGCACGACCGGCTCGCCGGTCGCCGCCTCCAGCACGACGGTCTTCCACGCGTCCTCGGGGGCGGATGCCTCGCCGCCGAGGTCTGCGCTTGTCAGGAACCGCCCCGGGATCAGCCCGCCGTCGGCGTGCTCCACCAGCGTGATGAGGTGCGGCAGGTCGGTGTACTTGCGCGAATAGTCGACGAAGAACGGCTCGCGGCGGTCGACGTAGTGCTCCTTCAGCAGCACGTGCCCCATCGCCATCGCCAGCGCCGCGTCCGTGCCGGCCTGGCACGGCAGCCACTCGTCGGCGAACTTCGTGTTGTCGGCGTAGTCGGGGCTGACGGTCACCACCTTTGTGCCGCGGTAGCGCACCTCGGCCATCCAGTGCGCATCCGGCGTGCGGGTGACGGGCACGTTGGATCCCCACATCACCAGGTACGTGGCATCCCACCAGTCGCCCGACTCGGGGACATCCGTCTGATCGCCGAAGACCTGCGGGCTCGCGACCGGCAGGTCGGCGTACCAGTCGTAGAAGCTCGTCATCACGCCGCCGACCAACTGGGTGAAGCGCGTGCCGATGCAGTGCGACACCATCGACATCGCCGGGATCGGGCTGAAGCCCGCGACCCGGTCGGGGCCGTACTCCTTGATCGTGTGCACGTAGCCCGCGGCGACCAGCTCGACCGCCTCGGCCCAGCTCGCCCGCACCAGCCCGCCCTTGCCGCGCGCCTGCTGGTAGCGGCGGCGCGTCTCGGGGTTCGTCGTGACATCGTGGATCGCGAGCACCGGGTCGCCGCCGTGCCGCGCCTTCGCCTCCCGGTACGCCTCGAGCAGCACGCCCCGCACGTACGGGTACCGCACCCGGGTCGGCGAATAGGTGTACCACGAGAACGCAGCCCCGCGGGGGCAACCGCGGGGCTCGTATTCGGGGCGATCGGGGCCGACGCTCGGGTAGTCGGTCTGCTGCGCCTCCCACGTGATGATGCCGTCCTTGACGTACACCTTCCACGAGCACGACCCCGTGCAGTTCACGCCGTGCGTCGAGCGCACCACCTTGTCGTGGCTCCATCGCTCACGGTAGAACGCGTCGCCCTGGCGACCCCCCTCGCGGAACACCGCGCGATGGTCGGACGTCTCGTCCCATCGCGTGAAGAAACGCCCGACCGCGAGCAACGCGTCGGACGCCGGACCATCCACTCCGATCGAGGGCGTCATATCTCGGACGATACCGAGCGATCGTCGGGTTAGGCCAGCCTTGGCTGACGGCGCGCCGTGCATTCGATCGGGGCGGAGCCGTGCATCCGATCGAGGCAGAATGGCCGCATGCCCTCGCTGCCCCCGCTCACCGAGATGCCGGACCCCCAGTTCGTGATCTCGGGCGACGCACGCCGCATCGCGACGTACACCTGGGGCGACGAGGACGCGCCGACCGTGCTCGCGGTGCACGGATTCGCCTCGAGCTGCCGCGACAACTGGGTGACCACGGGCTGGGTGCGCGACCTCACCCGCGCCGGGTTCCGCGTGCTCGGCGTCGACCAACTCGGCCACGGCGCGAGCGACCGGGCGACCGACCCGGTCGCGTACGCGATGGACGCGCTCGTCGCCGACCTCGTCGCGGTGCTCGACACCTACCTCATCGACGCCGTCGGCTACCTCGGCTACTCGCTCGGCGCGCGCGTCGGCTGGCAGCTCGCGGTCGCGGCACCCGACCGGGTCGAGCGGGCCGTGCTCGGCGGCATCCCCGACGGGCGCCCGCTCGCCCGACTCCAGATCGAGCAGGCGCGCGCGTACGCCACCGAGGGCACGCCCGTGACCGACCCCGTCACCCGCACCTACGTCGCCCTTGCCGAACGCGTGCCGGGCAACGACCTGCGCGCGCTCGTCGCGCTCGCCGAGGGCATGCGGCTCGGCGGCGATGCCGACCCCGACCCCCTGAACCCGCCGCGCCAGCCCGTGCTGTTCGCCACGGGCGCCGACGACGCCATCATCGAGCAGTCGCGCGCGCTCGCCGACCTCACCCCCGCGGGGGAGTTCGCCGAGATCCCGGGCCGCCACCACTTCAACGCGCCCGGCTCGCGGGTCTTCCGCCAGGCGGGCGTCGCGTACCTTCGGGCGGGTTCCTCCCAGCCCTGAGGGATACCGTTGGTGTCATGAGCGAATCGGATGCCGCGCCCACCGCCGAGACGGAAGCGCCGGCGACCCCGACCTTCGCCGACCTCGGCCTCGACGACCGGGTGCTGAAAGCATTGAAAGACGTCGGCTACGAGACCCCCTCGGCGATCCAGGCGGCGACGATCCCGCCGCTGCTCGAGGGGCACGACGTGCTCGGCACCGCGCAGACCGGCACCGGCAAGACCGCCGCGTTCGCGCTGCCGATCCTCTCGCGACTGGATGTCTCGCAGAAGACGCCGCAGGCGCTCGTGCTCGCCCCCACGCGCGAGCTCGCACTGCAGGTCTGCGAGGCGTTCGAGCGGTACGCCGCGCACCTGCGCGGCGTGCACGTGCTGCCCGTCTACGGCGGGCAGGGGTACGGCGTGCAGCTGTCGGCGCTGCGCCGCGGCGTGCACATCGTCGTCGGCACCCCGGGCCGCATCATGGACCACCTCGACAAGGGCACCCTCGACCTCTCGGAGCTCAAGTACCTCGTGCTCGACGAGGCCGACGAGATGCTGAAGATGGGCTTCGCCGAGGACGTCGAATCGATCCTCTCCGACACCCCCGACGACAAGCAGGTCGCACTGTTCTCCGCGACGATGCCGGCGCCCATCCGCCGCATCTCGGGGCAGTACCTGAGCGACCCCGTCGAGATCAACGTCAAGACGAAGACCACGACCGCCGCGAACATCACCCAGCGCTACCTCGTCGTCTCGTACGCGCAGAAGGTCGACGCGCTCACCCGCATCCTCGAGGTCGAGGCGTTCGAGGGCGCGATCGTGTTCGTGCGCACCAAGACCGAGACCGAGACCCTCGCCGAGAAGCTGCGCGCCCGCGGGTTCTCGGCCGCCGCGATCAACGGCGACCTCAGCCAGCAGCAGCGCGAGCGCACGGTCGAGCAGCTGAAGTCGGGCAAGCTCGACATCCTGGTCGCCACGGATGTCGCGGCCAGAGGCCTCGACGTCGACCGCATCAGCCACGTCGTCAACTTCGACATCCCGACCGACACCGAGTCGTACGTGCACCGCATCGGGCGCACCGGCCGGGCCGGCCGCACGGGCGACGCGATCAGCTTCGTCACGCCGCGCGAGCAGCGACTGCTCACCTCGATCGAACGCGCGACCCGGCAGCCGCTCACCCGCATGCAGCTGCCGAACGTCGACGAGGTCAACGCCACGCGCCTCTCGCGGTTCGACGACGGCATCACCGCCGCCCTCGAACAGGCCGAGCGCATCGCCGGGTTCCGCGACATCATCGCGCACTACGTCGAGCACCACGACGTGCCCGAGACCGATGTCGCGGCGGCGCTCGCCGTGCTGGCGCAGGGCGACACCCCGCTGCTGCTCAGCCCCGAAGAGGAGATCCGTGCGCTGGACGACCGGCGCGGGCGCACCCGCGACGACCGCGGCCGCGACGACCGAGGCGACCGCGGTCGCGGCTCGCGCTTCGACGACGACCGCCCTCGGCGCGACGACCGCGGCGACCGAGGCGACCGCCCCGAACGCCGGCGGCGCGAGGCATCCGGCCCGATGGCCACCTACCGCATCGCCGTCGGCCGTCGCCACCGCGTCGAGCCGCGGCAGATCGTCGGCGCCCTCGCGAACGAGGGCGGCCTGCGCCGCGAGGACTTCGGGCACATCGACATCCGACCCGACTTCTCGCTCGTCGAGCTTCCCGCCGACCTGCCGCGCGACGTGTTCGACCGGTTGGAGCGCACCCGCGTGAGCGGCCGGCTCATCGAACTGCGGCCCGACACGGGCGCCCCCGCCCGGCGCGGCGGCGGATACGGTCGCGATGACCGCCGCGGCGGTTTCGACCGCGACGACCGGGGCGGCGCCGACCGCCCTGCACGCAAGCCGCGGCACCGCCCCTCCTGACCGGGTCGTCCGCCGCGCCCGCCCGCCGGCAGGCGATCGGATCTACCCTGGGAGGGTCGCGTCCGATCGAGTGACGGGAGGCGCCATGATCCAGGTGCGCGTGCTCGGCATCGCGCTCGACCCGGCGCGCCAGCACATCGTGCTCCTGAAGCCGGTGCTCGAAGAGCCGGGCGAGGGGCTCGTGCTGCCGATCTGGATCGGCGTGCAGGAGGCGACCTCGATCCTCATCGCCATCTCCGACGAGCATGCGCCGCGACCGCTGTCGCACGACCTCATGAAGACCCTGCTCGACACCGTGGGCGCCGAGGTGGACCGGGTCGACGTCACCCGCATCGACGAGGGGACGTTCTACGCCGAGATCTCGCTCGACACCGCCGCCGGAAGGCGCACCGTCGACGCCCGCCCCTCGGACGCGATCGCGCTCGGGGTGCGAGCGGGCGCGCCGATCTTCGTCGCCGAAGCGGTCTTCGAGGACGCCGGCATCCCCGCCGCCACCGCCGAGGGACACGACGAGGCGGCCGACGAAGCCAAGCTCGACGAGTTCAAGCGGTTCCTCGACGAGGTCGACCCCGAGGACTTCCAGGGCTGAGCGCCACCGCCCGTCGAGGGGGCGCCGGCGCGGATCAGCCGGCGGGTTCGATCCCGTCGTCCATGTCGCGCAGCACGAGGTCGCCCGAGCGTTCGTACACTGCGCCGACCGCGCCACCGGGATATGCCCGCGCGCGCACCAGGCGGAACGCCGCCGGGATCGTGCCCGGCCCGAACAGTCGCTTGCCCTCGCCGAGCGTCACCGGATACGTCCAGAGCTGCAGCCGATCGACCGCGTCCGCGGTGAACAGCGACTGCAGCAGGCTGCCCGAACCGATCACCTGCACCTCGTCGAACCGATCGCGCAGACGCGCGGCGGTCGCCGCGTCGGGCAGCACGGTCGTGCCCTGCCAGTCGGGATCGGCGAGGGTGCGCGACACGACGAACTTGGGCACCTGCGCGAACTTGGCCGCGATCGGGTTGTCGGCCGGCACTCGCGGCCAATAGCCCGCGAAGATGTCGTACGTGCGCCGACCGAGCAGCAGCGCGTCCATGCGGTCGATGTCGGCGCCGATGTCGGCACCCGACTCGTCGTCGAGGAACTCGGCCTGCCAGCCGCCGTACGGGAACGCGCCGCTCGGGTCCTCCTCACGGCCGCCGGGAGCCTGGTACACCCCGTCGAGGGTGAGGAACATGCTCGCCGCGATGATGCCCATGGTGTCGGCTCCCTCCGCTCGGCGTCACTCCTCGAGGAATGCGAGCAGCGCCTCGTTGACCTCGTCGCCGTGGGTCCACAGCAGGCCGTGCGGGGCCCCCTCGATCTCGACGTAGGTCGCGTCGGGCAGGAGTTCGCGGAACCGGCGCGCGGTGACGTCGATCGGCAGGATGCGGTCGGCCGTGCCGTGCACGATGAGCGACGGCACGTCGATCTTCGGGATGTCGTCGCGGAAGTCGGTCGGCCAGGTGAGCGGTGCGGCCGCGATCGCCACGTTGCCGGCGTGGTTGGCGATCTCCACGCTCGCCGCCAGCGCCTCGGGCGACAGCCGGTCGCCGAGGAACGTGTCGGTGTTGTAGAAATCGTCGAAGAACCCCGTGAGGAACGCGTGCCGGTCGGCCCGCACCGACGCGGCGATGCCGTCGAAGAACTCCTGCGGGCCGGCGCCGCCGGGATTGTCGTCGGTGAGCAGCAGGAACGGTTCGAGCGAGCCGATGAACACCGCCTTGCTCACCCGGGCGCTGCCGTAGTTCGCGAGGTAGCGGGCCACCTCGCCAGTGCCCATCGAGAACCCGACGAGCACCGCGTCATGGAGTTCGAGCTCTTCGATCATCACGTCGAGGTCGGCCGCGAACGTGTCATAGTCGAACCCCGACCCGGTTTTCGAGGATGCCCCGAACCCGCGGCGATCGTAGGCGATCACCCGGTACCCGGCGTCGAGCAGGGCGTACTGCTGCTTCGTCCACGAGGCCGCGCTCAACGGGAACCCGTGGATCAGCACCACCGGCCGCCCCGCCCCCTGATCGATGTAGTGCAGTGAGACCTCGGTGGAGTTCTCGATGCCGACGGGCATGCGTGCCATGTGGGTTCCCCTCCTGAAGCGTGCCTGTGCTCGACGCTATCCCGGCAGGGTCGCGGTGGGAAGGGGTGGACGACAGGGCGTCCGTGCGCCGGTCGGCGACGGGCTGCATTACCGACCGTGACGGCCGGTGACCTCGGGAGACGCGTCGGAGTCGCGGGCGAGCGCCGCACCGCCCAGCATGGGCTGATGGGATACCCATCAGCCCACGACGACGCCGCGTTCGCCACCCGACAGGTGCACGCCGGCGAATCCGACGATCCGGCATTCGGTGCGCGCATCACACCGATCTACCTGAGCGCGGGGTTCCGGTTCGACGACTTCGCCGAGGCGCGCGACCGGTTCGCCGGCCGGGCCGAAGGCTACCTGTACACGCGATCGGGCAACCCGACGAACGCGGCGCTCGAACGCCGCATCGCGGGGCTCGAGGGCGGTCGCGACGCGGTCGTGGTCGCGAGCGGTCAGGCCGCGCTCACGGTGTCGGTGCTGTCGGTCGTGGGCGCCGGCGACCACGTGCTCTCGGCCCAGAGCATCTACTCGGGCACCCGCAGCCTCTTCGCGCAGGCGTTCGGCCGGCTCGGCATCGAGGTCGAGTTCATCGACGACCCCCGCGACGTCGGCGAGTGGCGCCGCCGGCTGAGGCCGACCACGCGCGCGTTCTACACCGAGTCGATCGCGAACCCGACGAACGAGGTCGCCGACCTCGCGGGCATCGCCGCGGTCGCCCACGAAGCGGGGGTGCCGCTCATCGTCGACAACACGCTCGCGACGCCCTACCTGGTGCGGCCGATCGAGCACGGCGCCGACCTCGTCGTGCACTCGGCGAGCAAGTTCCTCTCGGGGCACGGTGCGGCGCTCGGCGGCGTGATCGTGGACGCGGGCGTCTTCGACTGGGCCGCACGGCCCGATGCGTACCCGCACCTCACCGCGTCCGACGAGGCGCTGCGCGGGCGCAGCTACGTCGAGGCGCACGGCGGCCACGCCCTCACCGCGTATGTGCGCGAAGTCACCGGCGCCCTGTTCGGGCCGGTGCTCTCGCCGGTGAACGCGTTCCTCATCCAGCAGGGCATCGAGACCCTGTCGCTGCGCGTGCAGCGGCAGTCCGCGACGGCGCTCGAGATCGCCGCGTGGCTCGAACGGCAGCCCGAGGTGCGTCGGGTCGACTACGCGGGCCTGCCCTCGCACCCGTCGCACGACCTCGTCGCGCGCTACCTTCCGCGCGGGGCCGGCGCAGTGCTCGCGTTCGAGATCGAGGGCGGCGAGGCATCCGCCGCGGTCTTCCACGACGCCGTCGCCCTGTTCAGCCGCATGAGCCACATCGGCGACGTGCGGTCGCTGATCCTCCACCCCGCGACCACGACGCACGCCCACCTCGACCGCGCGACCCGGGAACGGGGCCGCATCACGGGCGGGCTGCTGCGCCTGGCGATCGGGCTCGAGGAGCCCGACGACCTGATCCGAGACCTCGAGCGCGGCTTCGCGGCCGTGCGGGTCGCGCATGACGTCGACGCGATCGACACCGATGTGCGCGTCACCGAGGGGAGCACCCGATGAGCCGACTGCAGCATTTCGGATGGTTCTTCTCCCGCGGGTTCGGGCCGCAGGGGTGGGGGCATCCGTACTTCGACTGGGGCTACCGGTGGACCGAGCCCGCGCTCTACCAGCAGTCGGCCCGCGAACTCGAGCAGGCCGGACTCGACCTCGTCATCATCGAGGACGGCCCGTCGCTCGGCTCGCCCGAGACCCTCGACCTGCGCGTCCGCGAGGCGTACGGCGGACCCAAGCACGATCCCGTCGCGCTGACGTCGTTCCTGCTCGCCGCGACGTCCCACCTCGGCGTCGCGCCGACGGTGAACGCAGGCGCCTGGGGTCCGTATCTCGCGGCCCGCCACTTCGCCTCGCTGCACCACCTGAGCGGGCACCGGGTCGGCGTGAACGTCGTGACCGATGTGCCGAGCACCCGCCACTACGGCGTGCCGCGGGTCACCCACGACCAGGCCTACGATCGGGCCGACGAATGGCTGCGAGCGGTGCGCGAACTCTGGCACAGCTGGGACGACGGTGCGCTCGTCGCGGATCCGTCGACCTGGCACTACGCCGACGGCTCGAAGCTGCGTCGCACTCGGTTCGAGGGGGAGTACTTCGACGTCGAGGGGCCGTTGAACGCCATCCCGTTCACCGACGGAGACCCCGCCGTCGTGTCGCCCGGCGGGTCGCCGAAGGGCATCGCGTTCGCCGGCGCCCACTCCGATGTGCAGCTCGCGCTCGCGCCCCTGCAGCTCGAACGGGTGCGGACGTACCGTCAGCGCGTCATCGACGCGGCGGTCGCCGCCGGCCGGCCTGCGGGCGCGGTGAAGACGCTGTTCGTGTTCAAGCCCGAGATCGTCGCGAGCGACGAGGAGGTCGAGCGCGTGGTGCGTGCATCGTTCGATCCGACCGACGACGTCGTCGCCGCGATCCTCGCCGGGCAGTCGAGCGACCTCGAAACCGACCTCACGAGCCTGCCGCTCGACCGACCCGTCGACCCGTCGATCTTCGGCGAGCACGTGTCCCAGGGCAGCATCAAGGGGCTCCTCGGCACCTTCGACGACTTCTCCTCGGCGACGCTGCGGGAGCTCATCGTCGCGAAGGCACGCAAAGGCCGCATCGACGAGCATGCCGGGTTCGTCGGCACCGCCGAGCAGGTCGCCGACTTCATCGAGGAGTTCGGCGAGGAGGCCGACAACGACGGCTTCATCTTCTCGGGCGACCTGCACCCCGTGACCGTGCACCGGTACCTCGACGAACTCGTTCCGGTGCTGCGCCGGCGCGGCATCCTGCGCCGCGAGTTCGGCGGCGGCGGCATCCAAGGCAATCTGCACGAATTCTGATCGGATGCCCCGTGCGGATGCTCCGTGCGGATGCTCCGCCTCGCGCGCCGGCGCGAGGCGGAGCATCCGGCCCTGGGCTCACCAGGTCGAGACGTACTCCGACACCGAGTCGGCCAGCGTGCCGCGCACGACCGGGATGCCGCGCTGCACCGCCTGCTCGATGCGCTCGCGCAGCGACTCGGACTCGATGCGGTAGTCGACGAAGTCGGGGTCGCTCGCGTACACGCCGATCGGCAGCGTCAGCGCCTGGAAGAACGAGAACAGCGGCCGGAACTGGTGCTCGATGATGAGGGCGTGCCGGTCGCTGCCGCCCGTCGCGGCGAGCAGCACCGGCTTGTCGATGAGCGAGTACTGCCCCACGAAATCGAAGACGTGCTTGAAGAGCCCGGTGAAGCTGGCCCGGTACACCGGGCTCGCGACGATGAGCAGGGTCGCTGCCTCGATGTCGCGGATCGTCTCCTCGGCGGTCGGGCTCAACTCGGAGCGGTTCAGCGCCCCCGAGAACTCGCGGCCGATCTCGCTCAGCTCGATCAGTCGGGTCTCGACGTCGATGCCGCCGTCGCGCAGCGCATCGGCGAATGCCTCCAGGATCTCGCGAGCGAGCACAGTGGTCTTCGAAGGCGCGTGCAGGCTGCCTGACACGGCCACGATCGAAACGGTTCCAGCCATGGCACCGACCGTAGGAGCCCTCCGCGCTCGCCGCGAGCGGCACCGACGCGTGGGGTAAGAGACTGCAACACGGCGCCACACGCCGCCCGCGCGGCGCCCGCACGGCGCCCGCACGCCGCCCGCACGCCGCCGCACGGCGCCCGCGCGGCGGCCCGCCGCGGGCCTGGGCCGCGGCGGGCGGGCGGTCAGCGGTCGGGGTTGGTGGCGGCGCCGTCGAGCCAGAGGGTGTCGGATGCATCGGCGTGCGCGCCGTTCGATCCCACGTGCTTCGACGAGATCTTCGGGCCCTTCGTGATGACGTGCACGAGGGCCATCGCGTGCCCCCGGCCGAGGTCGTAGTCGGCCTTCAGCCAATCCACGATCGGCGTCGCCTTGGTGGTCTCGTCGAACCCCTGCTCGTGTGCGAGCTCGATGAGCTGACGCGGGGTGAGGCCGGTCTTGCGCTCGATGGTGTCGAGGTACGCCTGGAACGACATCCCGCTCACTCCGCCCAGGTCTGGACGATGACGGCGGACGCGTGGATGCAGAGCACCCGCAGGCGACCCTCGCCGACGTTGGTGAAGCCGTGCCAGACCCCGGCCGGGACGGTCGCGGTGTCGCCGGCCTGGGCGACGAGCGTCTGCTCGCCGATGCGGATGCGCGCGGTGCCGTCGAGCACGACCCACGTCTCGGCGTAGGGATGCCAGTGCAGCCCGGGGCCCTCGCCCGGCTCGTTGTCGACGAAGAAGTACGACACGCCCGCGCCGTGCTCCTGGCCGACGAACCGGCGGGTCCGCCCCGTGCCGATGACGAGCGAGTCGCCGGGCACGAGTTCGGCGGGGGAGGGCGGGGTCATGGTCGGGGTCATGGTGATCTCTGCGGCGTTCATGCGGACAGGCTCTCGCCGTGGCATCCGGCACCGTTAGTGTTTCGATATGGATCGAAACTTCGTCGACTTCCGGCTCGCCCCCGACGACCTGCGAGCCATCCGGTTCGGCATCTCGCCGGGCCACGAACTCTGCCACGCGATGCGCGTGCTCCAGCGGCCGGACGGGCATCCGATGCAGTGGGGCTGGCTGCGCGGTGTGCGCGGACGTCTGCCGCGCGACGCGTTCGACCTGTTCGCCGACGTCATCGGCATCGACGGGTACTTCCCCGACTTCCTCACCTCGACCCCCGCATGGGACACCACGCCCGACCGCGAGGCGGCCCGGCTGCGCGAGGTGCCGCTCGAACAGATCCGGTTCGACCTGCACAAGATGGTGCTGCGGTCGAGCGGCGCCAGGCAGCGGCGCATCCGCGACCTGATCGACGAGCCCGAACGCACCCGCGAACGCATCGCCGACGCCGGGCAGTTGCTCTGGCGGGCGGCGCTCGAACCCGTGTGGCCGCAGCTCGAGCGCATCCTCCGCGCCGACATCGCGGTGCGGGCGCGCAGGATCGCGGCCGAGGGCATCGCCGGCATGGTGGGCGCGCTGCACACGTCGGTGAGCTGGAGCGGCGATGCCGTGCGCGTGCAGCTGCGCCGGTTCTCGGACACCATCGACTGCCGCGGCAGCGGCCTCGTGCTCGTGCCCTCGGTGTTCGGCGGGCAGGGGTGCACGGTGCTCACCGAGCAGGGCGTGCAGCCGACGCTGTTCTACCCGGCACAGGGAGTCACGGAACGGTGGGCGCGCGACCCCGTCGCCGTCGCCGACGCGCTCGGGGCGCTCGTCGGCGAGACCAGGGCGCGCATCCTGGTCACGGCGCACGCCGCACGCACCACCTCGCAGGTCGCCGCCGATGCCGGGCTCGCGATCTCGACCGCGTCGCACCACCTCGCCATCCTCCGCGACAGCGGCCTGATCGCCGCCACGCGCGACGGAGCCCGAGTGCTGCACGAGCGCACGCCGCTCGGCGAGGCGCTGATCGGCGGCGCCGGCTGAACGGGGCCGGCTGAACGGCGCCGGCCGAACGGGGCCGGCCGACCGGGGCCGGCCGACCGGGGCCGGCCGACCGGGGCCGGCCGACCGGGGCCGGCCGACCCCCTCCCGCCCCCGGCGATGCGCCCCCGGCGGACCTGCGACCTACTCGAGGTTGTCGACCGGAGTCTCGGGGTCGAGCGGGTCGCCCTCGCTGGCACTTGTGACCACGGAGCCGTCCTCGGCGCCGGTGCCCTCGGCCGCGGCGTCCTCAGTGTCCTCGGCTTCGCGGCGCTCGGCCTCGAGCTCGGCGGCGTACGCCTCTTCGGCGTTCGGATCGAGCGCGCCGCGCGGGTCGCGGTCGAAGCCCAGCGGCTCCTCCAACGGATCGACGAAATCGGTCATGGCATGCTCCTCACTCGGGGTGCTCGGTCTCGGCCCACCGCAGCACACGCAGGGCGCGCAGGGTGTTCCACGGGCTCGGTTCGCCCTCGGGGACGTCGATCTCGTAGGCGTCGTGCCCGCGCTTTGGACGGCCCGCGGGCCACCGCCCGTCGTCGAGACGCTGCGAGCGCAGCAGGTCGAGCGGGTCGGCGAGGCGGGGGTCGGCCGACGCGCCCGTGGCGCGGAAGTAGTCGAGCGCCCGCAGCACGTCGTACCACCAGTAGGTGGGGAACGAGAGCTCGAGATAGCGCTGCTTCACGACTTCTCCGGTGGAGCGGCGACGGTAGAGCTGCCGCGCGAGCAGGTACTCCTCGCCGCGTCGTCGGGCGTCGCGCACCGTGTCGAGCAGTGCGGGATCGGCACCGTCGTCACCGGCCTCGATCGCACGTTCGTACGCGAGCAGCCCCTCGAGCACGCACATCGTGGTGTCGATCGACGAACGGTCGGAGTCGGGCTCGCAGTTCCACCCGCCGTCGGCGCGCTGCTCGTCGAACAGCCGCCGCACGATCTCGCTGCTGCCGGCACCGAGCTGGCCGAAGTACGCCGCGTTCGCGAGCACACCGCCGTTCACGCAGGCCTCCTCCTCGCCGGAGAAGTAGGGCCGGTCGTCGAACTCGCGCCACGTCACGCCGTCGCGCACGCGATCGATCGCCCCCGCGACCCGCGGGTCGGCGGGATCGATGCCGAAGTTGCGCAGGATCTGCAACGTCCACATCACGCTGTTGCGCGCGCCCTCTTCGCCGTACTCGTGCCCGCCCCAGTAGCCGTCGTCGGCCTGTCGGGCGAGCAGTTCGGCCCCCCAGCCCTCGGTCGCCGCACGCGCGCGTTCGGCGGCCACCTCGTCGTCGGGTGCGTCGAGCAGGTCGCGCGCGACCTGCCAGCGGATCGCGGGGTCGGCGTCGAGCAGCCAGTCGATTGCATCCATGCGGGCCATGCTGGCGGATGCCTCGGACATCGCGGAACCCCTTGACGCGTCAGGCCCGGGCGATCGGCCGGTTGCCGACGAACAGCCCGGTCGGGTCGAACCGGCGCTTGATCTCGGCGAGCCGCTCGACCACCTCGGCGGGATAGGCGTCGGCGAGCGTGGTGCCCGTGCCGAGGAAGCTCGGCACCCCGCCCGTCGCGGGATACCTCGCCGCGAGCTCGCGCAGCGGCTGCAGCGCCCGGGCGGGGTCGATGCCGGGGCCCATCAGCACCACCCCCGCGTTCATGAGCAGCGGTGCGTGCAACGCACCGATCGCCGATCGCTCGGCGCCGAGTTCGTCGGCGATCGCGCCGCCGAGCACGCGGAGCCCGCACCGGGTGAGCCCGAGGTCGGCACCCGCGAGGAACGCCGCCACGAAGTCGCGGGCGAACGTCTCGTCGAATCCGCTGAGCACACCGCCGAGGTCGGCGGTCGGCATGGGGTCGACCGGTTCGGCGGCGACGGCCGCGAGCGAGCCGATCGTGAACGCGGTGAGGGTGTTCGCCACCGGTTCGGCGACGGCGAGCAGCCGATCGGCGAACGCCCGCCCCTCGGCCTCGTCGCCGACGTGCACCATCGCCACGGTGGCGACCGTCTGGCCGCGCATCGGCTCGGGCACGAGCGGCACGTCGGGGAACCGCATCATGCCCACCTCGAGGCCGAGGTCGAGCGCTTCGCGCGACAGGTCGAACGCCGCCGTGATCGCCGCGACCGCGTGCTCGGGTGCGAACATCAGGCTGCCGCCGAACAGTGCGTCGCCCGCGTGCAGGGCGAGCTCGATCTCGGTGACGATGCCGAAGTGGCCGCCGCCGCCGCGCAGCGCCCAGATCAGATCGGGGTCGTCGGCGTCGGAGAGCTCGAGCTCGTCGCCGGCCGCGTCGACGAGTCGCGCGGTGATGATCGAACGGGCCGTGAGGCCGTAGCGGCGGCTGAACATCGAGTGCCCGCCGTTCAGCGCGAGCCCCACGATGTTCACCTCGGGGTTGGAGCCGGCGAGGGCGACCAGCCCGGTGCCGTCGAGCTCCTGCAGCGCCCGCCCCCAGTTGACTCCGGCGCCGGCGCGCAGCACCCGCGCCGGCTCGTCGACGACCAGCCGGTCGAACCGGCTCGTGCGCACGAGCACGACCCCGTCGAGCGAGCCGTCGGCGCCGTGGCCGTTCGGCTGGGCGGTGACCTTGAGGCCTGCGGCGGCCGCGGTGCGCACGACGGTCTGCAGTTCGCGTACGTCGGCGGGGGTCGCGATCGCGGCCGGCCGTTGGTCGACCGCGAGGTTCCACGGCTGCCTGGCGGTGTCGTAGTCGGCGTCGCCGGGGAGGACCACGGTGCCGGTGATGGAGGTGCGGAGCTCGTCGAGCGCGGTCATGGTCGTCCTTCCGTCCACGGGGGCACGCTAGCGCGCAGCGCCGACATCCGCATCAGGTCAGGAGGTGCCGCTCCACGCCGCGGGCACGAGCACCCACGCGACCTCGGCTCCCTCGTCGGGGTCGGCCGCCCAGTTGTGCGGTTCGCGCCCCGGGAAGGTGAGCGAGTCGCCCGCTGCGAGGCGCTCGGTGCGGTCGACGAAGTGCACCACGAGCGAGCCCGAGATCACGTGCAGCACCTCGACCTCGCTCGAGATCGTGTAGAGCTCGGTGCCACCGGATGCTCCGGGCTGCATGCTCGACCGGATGATCTGCACGCGCGACTCGCTGCGAGGGGAGACGAGCCGTTCGACCACCCCCGTTCCGCCGAGGTTGATGAGCGGCGCCTCGTCGAGGGCGACCCGTTGGATCTCGGGCTCGGCGAACAGTGCGCCGACCGGGAGCGAGAGCACCTGGCAGAGCTGCACGAGCGTCGCGACGCTCGGCGAGGTGTCGTCGCGCTCGAGTCGCGAGAGGAACCCCTTGGTGAGTCCGCTCGCATCGGCGACCTGGGCCAGGGTGAGGCCCTGGGCCTTGCGGGCGTTGCGGATGCGCGCCCCGATCGCGACGGGTGCGCTGCTCGGGCCGGGATGGACTGGACGCACGGCGGACTCCTCATTGACAGCGTCGGCGCGCGGGCGTACCGTGACCGCAAGGTTTACCTCAGAATATCGAAAGTTTACTGCTATGCAACCTGCTTCCGATGACGGCACACCGGGCACGCCGGTCGGCCCGGTCGACGCCAGCCGCGTCCCCCGGTTCGCGGGCATCGCCACCTTCGCGCGGCTTCCTCGGCTCGACGAGGTCGAGCACGCCGACATCGCGATCGTGGGCGTGCCGTTCGACAGCGGGGTCAGCTACCGCCCCGGCGCCCGGTTCGGCCCCGCGCATGTGCGCGAAGCATCCCGGCTGCTTCGTCCCTTCAACCCGGCGCAGCGGGTGTCGCCGTTCGAGACGCAGCAGGTCGCCGACGCGGGCGACCTCGCCGTCAATCCGTTCTCGATCGACGAGGCCGTCGCCGAGATCGAGCAGGGCGCCCTCGCGCTCGCCGATCGCGCCGACCGCCTGGTCGTCATCGGCGGCGACCACACCATCGCCCTGCCGCTGCTGCGGGCCGTGCACGCGAAGCACGGACCCGTCGCGGTGTTGCACTTCGACGCGCACCTGGACACCTGGGACACGTACTTCGGTGCGCCGATCACGCACGGCACGCCGTTCCGGCGCGCGTCGGAGGAGGGGCTCATCGACCTCACCGCGAGCATGCACGTCGGCACCCGCGGCCCGCTCTACGGGGTCGACGACCTCGCCGACGACGAGCGGCTCGGATTCGCGATCGTGACGAGCGAAGACGTCGAGGAGCACGGCGTGCCGGCGGCGATCGAGCGCATCCGCGCCCGCATCGGCGACGCGCCGCTGTACATCTCGATCGACATCGACGTGCTCGACCCGGCCCACGCACCCGGCACCGGCACCCCCGAGGCCGGCGGCCTCACGAGCCGTGAACTGCTGCGCATGGTGCGCGCGCTGGCCGACCGGCGCATCGTGGGCGCCGATGTCGTCGAGGTCGCCCCGGCCTACGACCACGCCCAGCTCACGGCGGTCGCGGCATCCCACGTCGCCTACGAACTGATCAGCGCGATGGCGCCCCGCCCCTGAAGGAGTCCCCGCATGACCGCTCGAGAACCCCACGCCGCCGAGGTGCGCCGCGCCGCGGCCGAGATCGTCGACGCGTTCGCCGCGACCGACGGCGACCGCTATTTCGCGGCGTTCTCGCCCGACGCGACGTTCCTGTTCCACACCGAGCCGACCCGCCTCGACGACCGGGCCGCGTACGAACGCCTGTGGCGCGAGTGGGTGGAGAGCGGGTGGCGCGTGCGGTCGTGCGAGTCGTCGGGCTCGCGCGTGCAGACCTTCCCCGGCGGCGCTGTGTTCACGCATGACGTCGCCACGAGCGTCGACACGGGCGACGGCGCCGTCGAGTCGTATCGCGAGCGCGAGACCATCGTCTTCCGTGTCGCCGATGCCGACACCGACACCGATACCGACCCCGACGACGCGGCGGCCGGCCACGCCCTCACCGCCGTGCACGAGCACCTGTCCCCGGCCCCCGCCTGACCCTTCCCCCGAGAACCCCACCCCAGGAGGAGCAATGTCGCTCTACACCCGCCTCGACCGCCACCTCGAACAGCAGGCCGACAACGCCGGCCCCATCCGCGGCACGCTCTCGCTGCGCCGCATCGGCATGATCTGGCTCGCTGCGAACCTCGTGGTCACCACGCTGCTCACCGGCACCCTCTTCATCCCGGCCGTCGACTTCGGCATCGCGTTCGCGATGATCGTGCTCGGCACGGTGGGCGGGGCGATCGTGCTGACCCTCGTCGGCAACATCGGCACCCGCACGGGTCTGCCCACGATGGCGCTCACCCGTGGCGCGTTCGGCACGAACGGCAGCCTGCTGCCGGTGACCGCGAACGTCGTCATCCTGATGGGCTGGAGCTGGGTGCAGGCGATGCTCGCCGGCGTCACCGTCGACTACCTGGTGCACAGCCTGACCGGGTTCTCGAATCCGATCCTGTTCTCGGTGCTCGCGCAGACCCTGGTCGTCGTGCTCGCCATCTTCGGGCACGAGGGCATCGCGCGCGTGGAGCCGTGGCTCGCGGTGGCGATGCTCGCGATCATCGCGTGGATCTTCATCACCGCGTTCACGACGTTCAGCCCCGCCGAGTTCCAGGCCATCCCGGCCGACGAGTCGCTCGGCCTCACGCCGGTCGTGGTGCTCGACATCGTGATCGCGACGGCGATCTCGTGGACGGTGCTGTCGGCCGACTTCAACCGGCTGGCCGCGTCGAGCCGTGCCGGCATCATCGGGTCGGGCATCGGCT
The DNA here is from genome assembly GCF_022811705.1 of Agromyces larvae. Taxonomy (NCBI): domain Bacteria; kingdom Bacillati; phylum Actinomycetota; class Actinomycetes; order Micrococcales; family Microbacteriaceae; genus Agromyces; species Agromyces larvae. The sequence continues at coordinate 3,891,506 of NZ_CP094528.1, forward strand.
ACACGCTGTCGACGGTCATCTCGATGACGCTCGGCGCGGTCGCGCTCGGCTACGTCATCCTCTCGGGCGGCGACGCGGTGGCGTTCGACCCGGGCACGATCGTCGGCGCGTTCGGTGCGCCGCTCGCGATCGTCATCTTCCTGTCGGTGATGGCGACGAACACGATGGTCGTCTACGGCATGGTCACCTCGGTCGTGAACGCGCGCATCGGCAGCCGCCTGCGGTTCCTGCCGACCGCGCTCGTGCTCGGCCTGATCTCGATCATCGGGTCGACCTGGCTCGGCCTGCTGAACCAGTTCACCGACTTCCTGGTGATGATCGGCGCGTTCTTCGTGCCGGTGTTCGCGATCATGATCGTCGATTACTACCTGATCAAGCGGTCGGCGTACAGCCGTGACATCCTGCAGCGCCGCGGTGGCCGCTACTGGTACACCGCGGGCGTGAACTGGATCGCGGTCGGCGTGTGGGTCGTGGGCGCGGTCGTGTCGTACCTGTGGACGTACGTGTGGCCGCTGCCGGTCGGCGCGACGATCCCGGCGTTCGCGTTGACGTTCGTGCTCTACCTCGTGGCGATGCTGCCCGATCGCGCGCGGCATGCGCGCGAGCAGAGCGTGCACCTCGCCGGATCGGGCGGGTCGGGTCAGACGGATGCCACGAGCGAGACGGATGTCGCGACGGATGCCACGGCGTGAGCTGACGTGATGCGCGAGCTGAGTCATCCGATCTCGACCGGGATGCAGGTCTACCCGGGCGATCCCGATGTGCGTCTCGAGCCCGCCCTCGAGCTCGCGCGCGACGGCGTCGATGTGGCCCGCCTGCACCTCGGCTCGCACACGGGCACCCACCTCGACGCGCCCTCGCACAGCGTGGCCGGCGGACGCACGACCGGGCGCATCGCGCTCGACGAACTCGTCGGCGATGCGCTGGTCGTGCATCTCGCCGGGCTCGCGCCGCGGTCGACGTACGGGCTCGATGCGTTCGAGTCCGCGCTCGCCGGCGGGCTGCCCGAGCGGGTGCCTCCGATCGTGATCGTCGACACGGGCTGGGCGGCGCGGTTCGGCTCACCGGCCGCGCTGGACCACCCCGCCCTCGACGCGGATGCTGCGGCCGAACTGATGCGCCGAGGCCTTCGCCTGCTCGCCGTCGACACGCTGAGCCCTGATCCGACGGTCGCCGGCGGCACGTCGTTCCCGGTGCACGAGGTCGTGCTCGGCGGCGACGCGCTCATCGTCGAGAACCTGACGGGTCTCGACGGCCTGCCCGAGCGGGTGCGCGCGGGGTTCTTCCCGCTGCCGATCGACGCCGACGGCGCGCCGGTTCGGGCCGTCGCGTTCATCGACTGATCCGCGTCGCGTCGCACTCGTCGCGCTCGTCGCGCTCGTCGCGATCGGCCGGAATCGGCGGCCGGCGCCCTCAACGGCACGCGTGACGGCCGGCGGAGGCCTGAGCCGGTTCGTCATGCGGCTCAGCCGAGCATCAGCCGCATCACCAACCGCGGGAACCCGTTGATCACCGAACCGCTCACTGCGGCCTCGGTGAACCCGGCGCGCTCGAACAGCGACCGGGTGCCGACGTACGCCATCGTGAGGTCGACCTTCGCGCCGCGATTGTCGACCGGGTACCCCTCGATCGCGGGCGCGCCGTGCTCGCGTGCGAACGCGATCGCACCGTCGAGCAGGTGGTGCGCGATGCCCTGCCCGCGGTGGCCGGGGCGCACGCGCAGGCACCACACGCTCCAGACGTCGAGGTCGTCGACGTGCGGGATCTTGCGGCTCGTCGCGAACGCGGTCTCGGCGCGGGGGTGCACGCCCGCCCAGCCGACGACCTCGTCTCCGTCGTACGCGAGGACCCCGGGCGGGATCGGCTCGGCCATGAGCTGCCGCACGCGCTCGCCGCGTTCGGGGCCGCGCAGCGCCAGGTTCTCTTTCGACGGCAACCGGTAGCTCAGGCACCAGCACACGTTCGATTCGGGCTTCTTCGGCCCCACCATCGTCGCCACGTCGGCGAAGTCCGTCGCCGCCCGCACCTCGATCCCCATGCACCCCACCCTGCCACCCGCCCCCGACACCCTTCCGCCTCGCCGCCTCCGGCACTGATGCGCCGGTGGCATATCGGGATGGGTGACGCGCGCGCCGCCTCCGGCACTGATGCGCCGGTGGCATACCGGGGAGGGGGCCATCTTCGGTCGCCTCCGGCACTGATGCGCCGGTGGCATACCGGGGAGGGGCCATCTTCGGTCGCCTCCGGCACTGATGCGTGTGTGGCATATCGGGGTGGCGGGTGATGCCACAGGCGCATCAGTGCCGGAGGTGTGGGGCGATCGGGGGAGGGCGCTATGCCACAGGCGCATCAGTGCCGGAGCCGCGGGGCGGGAGACGGGTGGCGGCGATGCCACAGGCGCATCAGTGCCGGAGTCGGCGGCACCAGTGGGCGCGGGAGCGCGGGAGACGCGGGAGACGCGGGAGACGGGTGGGGTGATGCCACAGGCGCATCAGTGCCGGAGTCGGCGGGGCCGACGGGCGCGGGCCGACGGGCGCGGGCCGACGGGCGCGGGCCGACGGGCGCGGGCGGACGGATCGGGGCGCTCGAGGCTACGCGCGCACCACCGGGAAGAGTTCGGTGCGGGCCACGGTGCGATCGCGCTCGGCTGAGAGCGCGGTGCGGCGCGGGTCGGCGAGGTAGGCGTCGACCGCGGCCTGGTTCGGGAAGCGGAAGACCTGCACCTCGAGCGGATGCCCCGACGATCCGTCGCCCCGCACCCGCTCCACCACTTCACCGCCGTGGTCGGGCACGAGGGCGAGCACCGCGTCCTCGTAGGAGACCAGGGCCGCCTCTTCGCCGGGATGAGCCCAGAGCAGACAGCACAGCACGAGGTCGTCGGAGGTCGCCATGCGAGCGAGTCTAGGCAGCCGCCGACGCCTCCTCGGCGAGCGACGCCGCCTCCCGCACCGCGTCGGCGAAGGCCCCGGGCTGCTCCTGCGGCAGGTTGTGGCCGGCGTGGGGCACGTGCCGGTGCACGCGCGGCCCGGTGAAGTGCGCGGCCTGGGCCGAGGCATCCGTCACCGGGAAGTTGCCGTCCGCCTCGCCGTCGAGCGTGACCGCCGGAACCGTGATCGCGGGCAGCTTCGCGAGCGCGCCCTCGTCGCGCAGGTACTCGTGCGCGCCCGGGACGTGGTTGAGCCGGTGCCGGTACGAGTGCAGCACCACGTCGACCCAGTCGGGGTTCTCGAACGCCTCCGCCGCGCGGTCGAGGGTCGCGTCGTCGAACGCCCACTCGGGCGAGTTGCGACGCCAGATCACCTCGGCGATGCCGCGCCGGTTCGCGGTCAGCCCGGCGCGACCGCGCTCGGTCAGGAAGTAGAAGAGGTACCAGAAGCCCGCCTCGAGCGCAGGGTCCAGCGGATGCATCGAAGAGCGGATGTCCTGGATCAGGTAGCCGTTCACGCTCACGAGAGCCGCGACCCGTTCGGGATGCAGCGCGGCGGCCACGCACGCGGCGCGCCCGCCCCAGTCGTATCCGGCGAGCACCGCCCGCTCGATGCCGAGCGCGTCGAGCAGGTCGATCACGTCCTGCCCGAGCGCGGCCTGCTCGCCCGTGCGTGGCGCGGTGCGATCGCGGAACCGGGTGCCGCCGTGCCCGCGCAGCTCGGGCACGATCACCCGGAACCCCGACTCGGCCAGCAGCGGTGCGACATCCGCATAACTGTGCCGGTCGTACGGGAACCCGTGCAGCAGCACCACGGGCGTGCCGTCGGCGGGGCCGAGGTCGACGTACGCGACGTCGAGCACACCCGCTTCGATGCGGCGCAGCGGCCCGAGCCGGGGGAGAGTCGCGGACATCACGACACCCCCTCGGGCGCGTACGTGCGACCCGCCTCGCCGGCCGCGGCCAGGTCGCCGCCCGCGGCGATCCAGTCGGCGAAGCGGGTCTCGGCGAGGGTGGCGTCGGGCCCCGGCAGCAGATCGCGCTCGTCGAGCGCCGTGCCGAAGTACTGCGCCAGCGGATCGGCCACGACCTGGCGAGGGTCCTGACGGATCCGCAGCCCCTGCTGCACGATCTCGTGCAGACGGAACCGCTCGGGTCCCCCGAACTCCACGACGTCGCGCGCCGGCGCTCGCAGCACGGCGCCCGCGACCGCTGCGGCGACGTCGTCGGCGGCCATCGGCTGGATCAACGCGCTCGACAGCCGCACGATGTGCTGCACCGCCGCCGCGTCCGCGATGGACTGGATGAACTCGAAGAACTGGGTCGCGTGCACGATCGTGAACGGTCGACCCGACTGCCGGATCAGCCGCTCCTGCGTGAGCTTCGCCGCGAAGTACCCGCCCTCGTTGCGCGCCAGCCGGTCGGTGCCGACCACCGACAGCGCGACGTGATGCGACACGCCGGCCGCCTCGCCGAAGGTGAGCAGGTTGAGGGTCGAGGCGTAGAAGAACTCGTTCGCGCCCGCCTCGTCGAGGTACCCCGAGTTCGTGACGTCGATGAGCGCCTCCGCACCGGCGAGGGCCTCTGCGAGACCCTCGCCGGTGTACGAGTCGACGCCGGTCGCGCGCGACGCGACGACGACGTCATGGCTCGTCGACCGGAGCCGGTCGACGATCCGGGTGCCGATCAGGCCGGTGCCGCCGATGACCGCGATGCGCATGACGATCGGCCCCCGGCTACTTCGCGGTCCGAGCCGCAGTCGGAGCCGCGGTCGAAGCGGCCGCCTGCGCGGCCAGCCACTCGTCGTACGTGAGGGTCGACAGCTGCGCGTCGGCGCTCGCCGGGGCCAGCTCGGCACCGCGCAGCACCGTGCCGAAGTACGGCGCCTCGGGGTCGGAGACGACCTCGCGGGTGTCGCCGGCGGCGGCGAGTCCTCGTCGGATCAGCTCGTCCATCGCGATCCGCTCGGGTCCGCCGATCTCGATGACGCCGTTCACCGGCTCATGGGCGGCGGCGCGCGCGACGGCGGTCGAGACATCCGCGGCCGCGATCGGCTGCATGATGCCGGTCGAGACCCGGGCGACCCCGTCGGGGCCGGTCGTCGAGTCGGCGATGCGGCGCACGAACTCGTAGAACTGCGTCGCGCGCACGATCGTGAACGGCACCCCCGACTCGGTGATGAGCCGCTCCTGCGCGACCTTCGCCCGCAGGTAGCCGCTGTCGGGCAGCAGGTCGGCGCCCACGATCGACAGCGCGACGTGGTGCGCCACACCGTTCGCCCGCTCGGCCTCGATGAGGTTGCGGGTCGACGCGGTGAAGAACGCCAGCACGTCGTCGTCGGCGAACGACGGCGAGTTCGAGACATCCACGACGACGTCGGCGCCCTGCAGCGCCTCGGCGACGCCCTCGCCCGTGACCGTGTTCACGCCCGTGTTGGGCGAAGCGGCCACGGCCTCGTGGCCGTGCTCGGCGAGCAGTTCGACGACCTTGGACCCGATGAGGCCGGTGCCTCCGATGACGATGACCTTCATGAGTGGTGCTCCTCCCAACGGTGGGCCGCGAGTTCGGCCTCACTGACTCCGACCGGAGAGAGCCGGGATCTGTGACGGAGCGAACGCCTTCCGCAGCACGTGCACCGCCAGCTCGATCGCGGCGGTCGAGGCCGCCGTCTCACGCAGCGGGTTCAGCATCATGAAGTCGTGCACGGTGCCGTTCACGCGCACGGCCGTGGTGCGCACACCCGCCTCGGTGAGCTTGCGCGCGTACGCCTCGCCCTCGTCGCGCAGCACGTCGTTCTCATCGACGATCACGAGCGTCTCGGGCAGGCCCGACAGCTCTTCGAGGGTTGCGCGCAGCGGCGACGCGGTGATCTCGGCGCGGGTCGCGACATCCGGCAGGTAGTTGTCCCAGAACCACGCCATGCTGTCGGCGCGCAGGAACGGCCCCTCGGCGAACTCGCGGTAGCTGGCCGTGTCCTGCGCGGCATCCGTCACCGGGTAGTACAGCGACTGGTGCACGAACGTGACATCCCCGCGCTGCTTCGCGAGGATCGCGACCGCGGCCGACATGTTGCCGCCGACGGAGTCGCCGGCGACCGCGAGCCGCGAGGCATCCAGCCCGTACTCCTCGCCGTGGGCGAGGATCCAGCGCGCCGTGGCGTACGCCTGCTCGATCGCGACGGGGTAGCGCGCCTCGGGCGAGCGGTCGTACTCGACGAACACGACGGCGGCGCCGACCCCGGTCGCGAGGTCGCGCACGAGCCGATCGTGGGTGCCGGCGTTGCCGAGCACCCAGCCGCCGCCGTGGATGTACAGGATCGTCGGGAGCGGCTCGGTACGAGCGGATGCTCCGGGCGGGGTGACGATGCGCACCCGCACGTCGCCCACCTCGGCGGGCACGGTGACCCAGCGCTCGTCGACGTCGGCTTTCGCGACGGGCGCGGCCTGCACGTCGTCGAGCACCTTGCGGGCCTCGGCGGGGGTCAGCTGGGCGAAGAACGGCGGGGTCGCGGTGGCGTCCGCGATCGCCTGGGCGGCGGGTTCGAGCACGTGCTCGGTCATGATGGTTCCTTCCGATCGGTGTGGTGAGCGGTTCGGGTTCACCAGACATGACCGGGAGGCATCCGCAGGTGTGACCTGCCTGCGACCGTCAGGCGCCGGCGGCGCGCTCCTCGGCCGCGCGGATGATGCCGCGCAGCGCCTCGAGTGCGACGGCGCCCTGCTCCGTGCCGAAGCCGAACAGCTCACTGATCGCCGGGTAGATGCCGGCCGCGCGCTGCTTCAGCGCCTCGCCCTCCTCCGTGAGCGAGACGTGCACCGTGCGCTCGTCGGTCGCGCTGCGCGTGCGGCGCACCAGCCCGCGCTTCTCCAGCCGCTGCAGCAGCGGGGTCATCGTGCCGTAGTCGGATTGGATGCGCTCGACGAGCGAACCGACGGTCTGGTCGCCGTGCGTCCACAGGTTCGCCAGCACCAGGTACTGCGGGTAGGTCACGCCGAGCGGCTCGAGCAGCGGCCGGTACGCGGCGGTCACCGCGCGCGCGGCCGAGTAGAGATTCCAGCACACCATGTCGTCGAGCGGCACCGATGCTTCGCGATCATCCATGACCGCATCGTAGCAAATTGTCTCGTGTGCTATTGACTTGTACACGAGGAAGAGTACGGTGTGTCGCGTCGGGAACACCGCGCCAGGGGAACGAGGGGAAGCGCCATGCGCACGCACGAGCAGTTGAAGACCGCGAGACCTGAGATCCGGATGCCCCAGCGCGCGTGGCGGCCGACGACGAGGCCGCCCGGGCTCGACGAGGCGATCGCCGTGTTCGCCGAGCACCGGCCGCGCATCTTCGGCATCGCGTACCGCATGCTCGGCAGCGTCATCGACGCCGAAGACCTCGTACAGGAGGTCTGGATCCGCTGGCAGCGCACCGACCGCGACGCCGTGCGCGAGCCCGCCGCGTTCCTCGCGACCACCGCGACCCGGCTCGCGATCAACGCGCTGCAGTCGGCCCGCGCCCGCCGCGAGGCGTACGTCGGCCCGTGGCTGCCCGAGCCGATCGACACCGACGCCAACCCCGAGGTGCTGAGCGAGCGCGGCGACGACCTGGGCTTCGCGTTCCTGCTGCTGCTCGAACGGCTCTCGCCGCGCGAGCGCGCCGCGTACGTCCTGCGCATCGCGTTCGACTATCCGTACGCGCGCATCGCCGAGATCCTCGACTCGAACGAGACGAGCGTGCGCAAGCTGGTCAGCCGGGCGACCGCGCACCTCGACGATGAACGGCACGCCCCCGTGCCGGCCGGCCGGCAGCGCCTCTTGCTCGACGCATTCCTCGACGCGGCTCGCTCGGGCGACCTCGCCGCGCTCGAGTCGCTGCTCACCGAGGACGTCGTGTCGCTCTCCGACGGGGGCGGGCACGCCCAGGCCGCGCGGTTCCCGCTCGTCGGGCGCGAGCGCGTCGCCAAGTTCGTGCACGCCGTCTCGGAGTGGTTCTGGAACGACGTCGACCTCACACCCGTGCAGGCCAACGGCCAGCCCGCGATGCTGCTCTCGGCGTTCGGTGCGCCCTTCGCGGTGATCGCGGTGAACGTGACGTCCGACGGCATCGACCGGGTGTTCTGGATGGTGAACGCCGAGAAGATCGGCGCGGTCGTGGACGCTGTCGGCGAGTGACGGCTCAGCCCAGCGGTTCGCGGTTCCACGACAGCAGCTTGTGCGGTGCGGTCGTCAGGTAGAGCTCCCTGATCGGCACGGATGTCTCGGAGCCCTCGCCGTGCCGCGGCCGCCCGCCGATCACCAGCACGCCGAGCACCGCGCCGTCGGGTCGGCGCAGCGCCAGCCCCGGCCCGCCGTTGACGTGCACCACCATCAGCGAGGCATCCGGTTGCTTCGCGAGCCGACCGAGCAGGATGCCGGCGATGCGCGCACGACCCTCCCATCGACCGGCGGTCTCGTCGCCGGAGTCGATCACCAGGTGCGCATCGGGGTCGAACATCGACGCGACCACGAACTGATCGCGGCCGGTCAGGGCACGCAGCAGACGCCCTGCCACGCCGTCAGGAGACATGCGCGTACGCGGCGCCGAGCTTGCCGGGGTTCATCATCCAGAGCACCTGGTCGATGCCCGGCCCACCCCCCTCGTCGGTCGAGGCGACGACGGTGAGCACCGCGAACACCGCCCCCTCCTTCGCGAGCAGCACCGACGGCTGCCCGTTCGACTCGGCCTGGATCACGTCGACGCCGTTCCAGAAGTGGGTGTGGAACGCGCGCACGAACTTCGCAACGGTGACGCGCCCGCGCACCGGGAACTTCGACGCGCGCACCACGCCGCCGCCGTCGGAATACGACACGACGTCCTCGGCGAACAGGCGCTCGAGCGCGGCGAGGTCGCCGGTCTTCGCGGCGGCGACGAACGCGGTCAGCAGACGTCGCTGCTCGTCCTTGGATGCCTCGCGGCGCCGCTCGCCCGCGAGGTGCTTGCGTGCGCGGCTCACGAGCTGCCGGGCCGACGCCTCGGACACCTGGATGATGTCGCAGATCTGCGGGTACTCGTAGGCGAACGCTTCGCGCAGCACGTACGCCGCGCGCTCGGTGGGGGTGAGCTTCTCGAGCATCACGAGCACCGCGAACCCGAGCGCCTCGGTGCGCTCGGCGCCGAGCGTCGGGTCCGCGCTCGTGTCGACGGGTTCGGGCAGCCAGGGGCCGATGTACGTCTCGCGGCGCACTCTCGCCGACTGCAGCTGGTTGATCGCGAGCCGGGTCGTCGTCGTCGCGAGGAACGCGGGCGGATCGTCGACGACCGTGCGGTCGGTGCCCTGCCAGCGCAGCCAGGTCTCCTGCACCAGGTCCTCGGCCTCGGTCGCGGTGCCGAGCATGCGGTACGCGATGCCGAACAGGCGCCGGCGGACGGCGGTGAAGACGGCGAGCGCGTCGTCGAGATTCGCATCCATACCTGCTGTGACCGGATGCTCCGCCCGAATGTGACGTCGCCCCGCGATTCGTTTGCAGGACATTCCCGCCGATGCAGGACGTGAGCGCGCGCTCACGTCCTGCATTCCGGCTGTGGTCCCGCGAACCGCGGGGCGGGACGGCGGGTGCGGGGCGGGCTACGCCGCCGCGCGCTCCGCCGCGACGGCCCGCACGGCCTCCGCGATGACCGCCGCGACCAGGTCGGGGCGGGACACCCCGACGGCGTGCGAGGCGCCCTCGACCTCCTGCGCGGTGCGCGCGTTCGCCCGCTCGGCGCCCTTGCGCATCGCGGCCGGCGGGATGTTGCGGTCCTCGCCGCCCCAGATGTGCCACGACGGGATGGTCGTCCACCCGGGCGAGGTCGCCTGCACCGGGTCGGTGAGGGCGGCCTGCGTCACGGGGCGCTGGGTGGCGCCCATGAGGCCCGCGGTCTTCGGGTCGACGTCGGCGGCGAACTGCTCGTGGAACTTCGCGCGCGCGATGGTGAGTTCGACACCGCCGTCGGCGAGCGGGTGCGGCTCGATCGCGTCGCCGAGGGTGGAGCCGGGCTCGCTCGCGCTCAGGCTGAACGCGGTGTCGCCGGTCTGCGGGGTGAACGCGCCGACGTAGACGAGGGCGGCGACCTGCTCGTTGCCGGCCGACGCCTCGCTGATCACGAGTCCGCCGTAGGAGTGGCCGACGAGCACGACGGGCCCCTCGACCGAGGCGATGACGTCGCGCACGTACTGCGCGTCGCCGGCGAGGGTGCGCAGCGGGTTCGCCGCCGCGGTCGAGGTGATGCCCTCGGCGTAGAGGCGTTCGATGACGCCGTTCCAGCTGGCGGACTCGGCGAACGCGCCGTGCACGAGCACGACGTGGGGTTGCTGATTCGACATGTCGGATTCCCTTCCCGGACGTTCCCCCCCGGGCGGTCGCTCGGAGGCGGTGTCGTCAGCTTCGACCGTGCGCACGGCCGGGATGTGACATCCGATCGTGCCGTTAGGCTGCCGTGCGTGCCTCACGCGACCGCTCCGATCCCCGTCTACCTCGACTGCGATACGGGCATCGACGATGCCGTCGCGCTCGCCTACCTGATCGCGCACCCGGGCGTGCGGCTGGTGGGCATCGGCACGGTCTCGGGCAATACGACGGCTGAGCAGGCGGCGCGCAACACGCTCGGCCTGCTGGCGGCCGCGGGTGTCGACGACGTGCCGGTCGCGGTGGGCGCGCACGACTTCCTGCAGCGGCCGTTCGGCAGCGTCGCGGCCGACGTGCACGGCGGCGACGGGGTCGGCGGGGTCGCCGATTCGCTGCCGGCGCCGCGGCGCGAGGTCGAGCCGGGCGGCGCCGTCGACCTGCTGCTGCGGCTCAGCCGCGAGTACGCCGGCGAGCTGCGGGTGCTCGCGGTCGGCCCGCTCACGAACCTCGTGCTCGCGCTGCGCGCGGACGCGGGGCTGCCGGGCCGGGTGCACTCGGTCACGGTGATGGGCGGTGCGGTGGATGCCCCGGGCAACGTGTCGCTCGTCGCCGAGGCGAACTTCCGCAACGATCCGGCTGCTGCGGCGGAGGCGCTCGTCGCCGACTGGCCGGTGACGCTCGTGCCGCTGGACGTCACGATGTCGCACACGTTGGACGAGGCCGGGCGGCAGGCGCTGCTGCACCACGACGGCACCGTGCCGCGACTGCTCGGCGGGATGCTCGACACCTACCTCGGCTTCTACGTCGAGGTGTACGGCGATCGTCGCTGCGCGCTGCACGATCCGCTCGCCGCGGCGGTGGCCTCGGGCGATATCGGCACGGCCGAGGTGCGTCGCGGCGTGTTCGACGTCGTGCGCGACGACGGCCCCGAGCACGGGCGGGTGATCGAGCTCGAGGACGACGGCTCGGCCGGGCGCGCGGGCGCCGTGATGTCGACGGATGCCCAGGTCGCCGAGCTGGTGCTGGGCAGGATCCTCGGGCATGACTGGCCGAGTGAGCCCGTGCGGTGACTCCGCGCAAGCCCTGTCGGCGGGTCGGCGCGCAGCGCTAGCCTGACCGCGACGACCGACGGCGCGAACGGCGCGGATCCCGTCGGCCGCGCGACGCGGGAGGGGCGAGCACATGCAGATCACCGACAACGGACCCGAGCCGAACGTCTTCGACATCGAGACGGCGACCGAGCAGAACGACACGTACCGCACCGTCGCGTGGAGCGGCAAGTACCTGCAGGTCACGCTGATGTCGATTCCGGTGGGCGAGTCGATCGGGCTCGAGGCCCACCCCGAGACCGACCAGTTCGTGCGCATCGAGCAGGGGCAGGGGCGGGCGAAGCTGGGTCCGTCGAAGGACGAGCTGACGCTGCAGCAGGATGTCTCGGACGGCTGGAGCGTGCAGGTGCCCGCCGGCACGTGGCACGACGTCGTGAACACGGGCGACGAGCCGCTGCGCCTCTACGTCGTGTACGCGCCCGTGCATCACGCGGCCGGCCAGGTGCAGCAGACCGCCGACGAGGCCGAGCACGACGAGGAGTCCGGTCGGGACGAGCCGCCCGAGTGGGCGGTCGAGCCCGAGGGCGGCCAGCCCGACGAGAAGGCGTAGCCCCGCGGCGCTGCGCTGCGCGGCCGGCGGCTCAGCGCGACTCGCCGGCGCGGCGCGGCCGGCGCTCAGCGCGGCGCGAGGCCGGTCAGCAGCAGGTCGGCGAGCGAGTCGAGGTGCTCGACCCGGGGCGGTCGCTCGGCGAGCGCGGTGTAGAGCACCGCACCCTGGATCGCGTCGGCCGCGGCCTCGAGGTCGGCGTCGGCGCGCACCTCGCCGTGCGCGACCGCCCGTCGCAACAGGTCGATGAGGTCGGTGCGTCCCTGCTCGGTGAACGCCCGGTAGAGGCGGATCGCCCCGGCCTCGGTCTCGGCGGCCGCGGCGGCGAGGGCGCGCACGATCGTGAGGTTCGTGGCATCCGAGAGCCCGACCGCGGCGGCGTGCAGCCAGGCGCGCAGGTCGGCGGGCTCCGGGGCATCCGGCCCGCCGGTCATGCCGGCCGGAACGGGGGAGAGCAACCCGGCCATGACCGCCTCGGCGATGATCGTCGCCTTCGAGGGCCAGCGTCGGTAGACGGTCTGCCGGCCGACGCCCGCGCGTTCGGCGATCGCCTGCATCGTGAGCTGTTCGTACCCGTCGGCGATGAGCAGGTCGCGGGCCGCTTCGAGGATGGCCCGGTCGGCCTGGGCGCTGCGCGGCCGGCCGCGTTTCGGGTGCTCCTGCTCCACGCGTCGATTGTAGGCGCGGTCGCGATGAATTACGATACAGAGTGTCTCGCAAATGACCTGGAGGTCGGAACATGGCACAGGACGTGGTCGTCATCATCGGCGTGGGCGGCATGGGCTCGCGATCGCCCGCCGCACGGGAAGCGGGCGCCGCGTGGTGCTCGCCGACTTCAACGAGGCCACGCTCGAGGCGGCAGCGAGCCAGCTCCGCGGCGAGGGCCACGACGTGCTCACCCAGCGCGTCGACGTGAGCGACCGCGCGTCGGTCGCCGCGCTCGCCGACGCCGCCGCAGCCGCCGGGCGGGTCACGCACGTCGCGCACACGGCCGGGCTGTCGCCCGTGCAGGCGCCGACCGACGCGATCCTGCACGTCGACCTGCTCGGGGTCGCGCACGCGCTCGACGAGTTCGCCCGGGTCATCGCGCCGGGCGGTGCCGGCGTGGTGATCGCCAGCATGGCCGGCCACTTCGCGATCGGCACCCTGCCGGCCGAGGCCGAGCAGGCGCTCGCCGCGACGCCGACCGACGAACTGCTCGGCCTGCCGTTCCTCGCCCAGCTGCCGAACCCCGGCGCCGCGTACAGCATCGCCAAACGCGCCAACCATCTGCGGGTGCGTGCAGCCGCCGCAGGCGCATGGGCCGCAGCGGGGGCCCGCGTCAACTCGATCAGCCCCGGCGTGATCTCGACGCCGATGGGCCAGGAGGAGCTCGCGGGCGAGTCGGGCGCGCAGATGCGCGGCATGATCCAGGCGTCGGCGACGAAGCGACTCGGCACCCCCGACGACATCGCGGCGGCCGCCGCGTTCCTGCTCGACCCGCAGCAGGCGAGCTTCATCACCGGCACCGACCTCCTCGTCGACGGCGGCGCCGTCGCGGGCGTGCGCGCCTCGGGCATGCTCGGCTGACATGGCGGCCCGATTCGACAGCTCGCTGCTGCATCCCGAACTGCGCACGAAGTTCGCGCGGTCGAACAACCCGCCCGTCGTGCACGCCTGGCAGCGTGCGCTGCTGCGCAGCGGCATGCGCCTGATGCCCGGCGCGAAACCCGCGCGCGGCGTGACGGTCGAGCGGGTGTCGGTCCCCGGCGGGCAGGTCGCCAATGTCTTCACCCCGTCGGGCTTCGGTGCGGATGCTCCGGGGCCGGCGCTGCTCTGGATCCACGGCGGCGGGCTCGTGATCGGCTCGATGGCGCAGGACGACGCGCGCTGCCTCGACGTCGCCGCCGAACTCGGCATCGTCGTGGTGTCGGTGGAGTACCGGCTCGCACCCGAGCATCCCTACCCGGCTCCGCTCGACGACTGCGATGCGGCGTGGGCGTGGCTGCAGTCGGTCGCCGCAGCGCGGCGCATCGACCCGGCGCGCGTCGCGATCGGCGGGCAGAGCGCAGGCGGCGGGCTCGCGGCCGCACTCGTGCAGCGCATCCACGACCGCGGCGGCGTGCAGCCCGTGGCGCAGTGGCTGTTCTGCCCGATGCTCGACGACCGCACCGCCGCCGACCGCTCGCTCGATGCGGTCGGGCACGTCATCTGGAACAACCGGTCGAACCGGGCCGGCTGGGGCGCGTACCTCGGCTCCGCGATGGGCGGGGCGGACGTCCCCGCCGAGGCCGCACCGGCGCGGCGCATCGACCTGACCGGCCTGCCCCCGGCGTGGATCGGCGCGGGCGACATCGAGCTGTTCTTCGCCGAGGATCGCGACTACGCGGAGCGGCTCGCGGCGGCCGGGGTCGAGGTCGAGTGGGCGGTCGTGCCGGGCGCCCCGCACGGGTTCGAGTCGATGGCCGGCGACACCGCGGTCGCCCGCAGCTATGTGGCGGGCGCGCAGCGCTGGCTCGCGACGCAGCTCGGAAGCTGAGCGGCGCCGCGCGGCCGAACCCTGTCAACCCGTTCCGCACGCGGTGCGCCGTCGTTACGCTGACAACGACGACGTGCCGCGGGGGTCGCGGCCGGGATGGAGGGGGTGCCATGTCGATCAGCGATGACGACATCACGAACGAGCCGGGCGACGGCGGCGAGGGCGTGGCCGACGGCGGGGCGAACCCGCAGGGCCACGACGGCGGTGCCGACGGCTCGGCGGCAGCGGGTGAGGGCACGGCCGACGGCGGTGCGAACCCGGGTGGTCACGACGGCGGCGCCGACGGCTCCGCAGGAGCCGGTGAGGGAACCGCCGACGGGGGAGCGAACCCCGGCGGTCACGACGGCGGCGCCGACGGCTCGGCCTGATGGCGGATGAGCTGCGCGGGTCGGGCGACCGGCCCGCGCTCTCGCGCTGCATCAGCGTGGCATCCGACCGGTTCGCGACCGAGTTCTGGTCGCGCGACGCGCTGCACTCACGGGCCGACGAACTCGCCGGGCCCGACGGATTCGCCGACCTGTTCTCGGCCGACGCGGTCGACGAACTCGTCTCCCGCCGCGGGGTGCGCACCCCGTTCATGCGCATGGCGAAGGACGGCGAGGTGCTGCCGGCCTCGGCGTACACGGCGTCGGGCGGGTTCGGGGCCGAGGTGGGCGACCAGGTCGCGAGCGACCGGGTGTTCGCGCGGTTCGCGGATGGTGCGACGATCGTGCTGCAGGGCCTGCACCGGCTCTGGCCTCCGCTCATCGAGTTCACCCGGCAGCTCGTCGACGATCTGGGGCATCCGGTGCAGGTGAACGCGTACGTCACGCCGCCGGGTTCGCAGGGGTTCGACCCGCACTACGACACCCATGACGTGTTCGTGCTGCAGATCGCGGGCGAGAAGCACTGGCGGATCCACCGGCCGGTGCACGTCGACCCGCTCGCCTCGCAGCCGTGGAGCGGGCATCGCGAGGCGGTCGCCCGTGCGGCGCTCGAGGAGCCGGCGATCGACGCCGTGTTCCGGCCGGGCGACGCGCTGTACCTGCCGCGCGGCTGGATCCACTCGGCGGTCGCCGGCGGCGACGAGACGAGCGTGCACCTCACGATCGGGGTGTCGGCGTACACGCACGCCGACGTGGTGCAGGCGCTCGTGGCGCGGGTCGGCGACAGCGAGCGGTTGCGCGCGTCGCTGCCGCTCGGCGTCGACTTCGACGACGCCGAGCAGATGGCCGGCATCGTGCGCGACACCGTCGACGCGCTCGTCGAACTCGTGCAGCGACCGGATGCCTCGGCCACGGCGTCGGCACTCGCGCAGCGGTTCGACCGCGACATCCGCCCCGAGCCCGTCGCCCCGCTCGCGACGCTCGCCGCGCTCGCGGCGATCGACGGATCGAGCGTGGTGCGGCGCCGCGAGGCCCTGCGCGTGCGGGTCGATCTCGACGACGATCGCGTGCGAGTGGTCACGCGCGGGACGACGCTCTCGCTGCCCATCGAGGCCGAGCCTGCGGTGCGTCGCATCGTCGCGGGCGAGCCGGTGCGGGTCGGCGAGCTGCCCGGCCTCGACGCCGAGAGCGCGGTGGTCGTGGCCCGTCGTCTCGTGCGCGAGCGCATCGCGGTGATCGAGACGTCCGAGTAGGCCGTGACCCTCGACGCCGAGCACTGGGCGCCCTGCAGCGACCGGGCCCGTGAGCGCGGCGACCCGCTCGCGGGCACCGCGCCGCGGGGCATCCGGTGGTTCCTGCTCGAGGTAGCGACGAGCTGGGGCCCGAACGCGCTGCTCGACGCGCCGTTCGACCGTGCGATCGGGCGCGCCCTGGTGCGCCGCGTCGAGGCGGCCGGGATGCGGATCCTCGCGATCCGCCGCACCGGGCGGCGCGCGCCGCCGCCCGTGCAGCGATGGGCGATCGTCGACTCCCGCCCCGGACTCGAGTCGATCGTCTGGGGCGAGACGGCGGATGCCTCGGGGCTGCTCGACGTGCCGCTCGACGGGTCGACGGGCACACCCTCTGATGAGCCGATCTACGCGGTCTGCGCGCACGGCCGGCACGACCGCTGCTGCGCGGTGCGGGGCCGCAGGGTCGCGACCGCACTCGCCGCCGCCCGACCCGAGCAGACCTGGGAGTGCTCGCACCTCGGCGGCGATCGGTTCGCCGGCACCATGGTCGTGTTCCCGCACGGGCTGTACTACGGGTACGCCGACGACTCGCCCGACGACGGCGAGCCGACGCCGCTGCGCATCGCCGACGCGTTCGAGGAAGGTCGGGTCGTGCCCGAGCACCTGCGCGGACGCAGCTCGCTGACCCATGCCGTGCAGGCCGCGCAGCACTACGCACGCCGGGAGTTCGGCGACGACCGCATCGCGGCGTACCCGCCGCTCGACGAGGCGGTCACCGACGACGGCTGGCGGGTGCGGCTCGGGCTCGGCAACGGGGGTGCCGTCGTGGTCGACCTCGTCGACGAGCCGTCGCCCCCGCTGCTGTCGACGTGCGCCGCGACCCGGCTCGTGCGGGTGCGGCAGTTCGCACTGCGCGCGCTGCGGGTGCAGCCCGCCCCACTGGTCGAGTAGGCCGCGAAGCGCGGTTCAGCCCGCGAAGCGCGGTTCAGCCCGCGAAGCGCCGCGGGTCGAGGAACCCCGCCTCGGTGAACGGCTCCTCGCCGGCCACCGCTTGCGCCACGAGCTCGCCGAGCGCCGACGCGTGCTTGAACGAGTGCCCCGAGCACCCTCCGCCGACGAACACGCGCGGATGCGCGGTCGGCCCGACGACGAACTGCCCGTCGGGCGTGTGCGTCATGATGCAGGTCGTCACGCCCGACGGCTCGGGCTGGAGGTCGGGGAAGGTCGCGGCGACGAGCGCAGCGATCTCATCGGTCTCGCCCGGGTGCACGACCCGGTCGATCGCGTCGGGGTCGTCGCTCGGGAACGGCCCGTCGAACTCGGGGCCTGCTTTCGCGTCGAAGCTCGCGAACTCCGACGAGCCGGATGCGTCGGATGCCCCGTGCCCCCAGATCCACGTGTCGCGCCCGGGCACGCTGCGGATGAACACCGGCAGCACTCCGAGATCCGCGCGGTGCCCTTCTCGAGCGCGGAACCACGTCATGACGACCCGGTGCGGCGTCAGCGGCACGTCGGGCACGAACCGGCCGATCCACGGCCCCGCCGTGACGGCGACCTGCCGCACGCGCACGGGCGCGGCATCCGGATCGTCGACCGTGACCGTCACGCCCTCGTCGTCGGGCTCGATCGCGACCACCCGCGTGCCCGTGCGGATGCGCGCGCCCGCCGCGCGGGCGGCATCGACGGCGGCGACGATCGCCGCCTCGGGGCGCAGGATGCCGGCCTCGGGATCCCACACGCCGACGTCGCCGTCGTCGATCCGCGCGTTCGCGGGCGACCGGCGCGCGATGCCCTCGGCGTCGAGCCGCTCGACGGGCAGGTCGTGCGCCGCGGCGGCGGCGAGGGTGCCGGTGATCAGGTGCGAGTCGGGCGGGCCGATCATGATGCCGCCGGTCTCGAGGAACAGCGGAACCCGAGCGGATGCCTCGAGCTCGCGCCACAGGTCGCGCGCCCGCCGCGCGATCGGGGTGAGGCCCGGGTGCTCGAGGCACGCGACGCGGAACAACCGGGTCTGCCCGGTCGACCCGCCCCACGGGTGCCCCGGCTCGAACTGCTCGAACCCGATCACGTCGAGCCCGCGCGCGGCGAGCCGCCACGCGGCGCTCGACCCGACCGCGCCGAGCCCGATCACGGCGACGTCGGCGTCGAACACGTCGGCACGGGGCATCCGCTCGACCGTTCTACCCGGCGAGCACCGCCGCGAGGCTCTCGCGCACGATCGCGAGGCCCCGGCGCAGCTCGTCGTCGGTGATGGTGAGGGCCGGCAGGAACTTCAGCACCTCGTCGAACGCGCCCGAGGTCTCGATGACGAGCCCGCGCGTGAACGCCTCCTTCGAGACGCGGCCCGCGAGCGTGCGGTCGCCGTCGCAGACGAGCCCCTGGAACAGCCCGCGGCCGCGCACCGTGAAGCCCTGCTCGGGGTGCTCGGCGGCGATCTGCTCGAGCTCGCCGCGCAGCAGCGCCGACTTCGCGGCCACCTGCCGCATGAACGCGTCGTCGGCCCAGTAGGTCTCGAGTGCGACGCGCGCCGACACGAACGCGAGGTTGTTGCCGCGGAAGGTGCCGGTGTGCTGGCCCGGCTTCCACACGTCGACCTCGGGGCGCAGCAGCAGCAGCGACATCGGCAGGCCCGAACCCGAGATCGACTTCGAGACGGTGACGAGGTCGGGCACGATGCCCGACTCCTCGAACGCGAAGAACGCGCCCGTGCGGCCGACGCCGGCCTGGATCTCGTCGAGGATGAGCAGGATGCCCCGCTCCTCGGTGATGCGACGCAGGCGCTGCAGCCACGACGCGCTCGCGACGTTGATGCCGCCCTCGCCCTGCACCGCCTCGACGATGACGGCCGCGGGCAGGTCGAGGCCCGAGCCGGCGTCGTCGAGCATCTTCTCGAACAGGTCGAGGGTGTCGACGTCGGGGCCGAGGTAGCCGTCGTACGGCAGCCGGGCGACGTCGTCGAGGCCGACGCCGGCCGCGCCCCGGTAGTGGCTGTTGCCGGTCGCGGCGAGCGAGCCGAGGCTGAGGCCGTGGAACGCGTTGGTGAACGCGACGACGGTCGCACGGCCGGTCGCGGTGCGCGCGATCTTCAGCGCCGCCTCGACCGCGTTCGCGCCGGTCGGGCCGGTGAACTGCAGCTTGTGATCGAGGCCGCGGGGTTCGAGGATGAACCGCTCGAAGGCCTCGATGAACGCCTTCTTGGCCGAGGTGGCCATGTCGAGCCCGTGGATGATGCCGCCCCGCTCGAGGTACTCGACGAGCGCGGCCGTGAACGCCGGGTTGTTGTGTCCGTAGTTGAGCACGCCCGCCCCGGCGAAGAAGTCGAGGTACTCGCGCCCGTCGGCGTCGACGAGGGTCGACCCGGTGGCGCGGTCGAACACGGTCGGGAAGGCGCGGACGTACCCGCGCACCTCGGACTCGCGACGGTTGAAGACGTCGAGGCTGGTGGCGCTCGCGGTGGCGGCGGCGGTTTCGCTGCTCATGGCAGACGGACTCCTCTCGAGAGGCGACGGTGGCGGTGCATCCGACCCTAGTTGCTCTGCGTGAGTGCGAGGTGTGACGGATGCGGCGGAATCGGCGAGAATAGCGATGTGACAGAGACGATGGATGCCTCGCAGCACGCGCCGCACGCGGCAGGCGACTGCCCCGAGTGCTTCGTCGAACTGCAGCGCGACGGCGAGTGGTGGAAGGCACGCCCGGTGGGTTCGCGGTTCGTGGGGCTCGTGGTCGCCCGCGACGACATGCCGTCGGTGGTCGAGCAGCGCGACGATCTGGCACGGTTCGGCGTGGCGATCCTCGACTTCCGGCACCCGGCGCCCGAGGCCCTCGAGACGTGGGGGCAGCGGCTGGAGCGACTCGTGGCCACGCTGAAGTCGGGCGACGTGCTCGTCGTCGCGAACCGGCACGCGCTCGGCCGCACCACCGAGGAGGAGACCCGCACCCTCACCGCGCTCCGCGCGCGCGGCATCGTGGTGAAGGTGCTGAGCCACGGCGCTCGCCACCTCACCGACGCCGACCGCTGAGCCACTCCTCGAAGGTCGTGGTCGCGAGCTCCGCGTCGGGTCCGGGAAGCAGTTCGTCTCCGGTGAGTCGGGTGCCGAAGTAGCGCGCGTCGGGGTCGACGACGACGGGTCGGATGTCTCCCCGCCACGCCTGCACACGGCGCACCAGGTCGACCATCGCGAACGGTTCGGGGCCCGCGATCTCGAGGATGCCGTTCTGTGGATCGGCGACGGCGATGCGGGCGAGGGCGGTCGAGACATCCGACGCGGCCATCGGCTGCTGCCTGCCGGGCGGCACCCGCACCACGCCGTCGACCGCGAGCGTGTCGGCGATGTGCGCCACGAACTCGAAGAACTGCGTCGCACGCACGATCGTGAACGGACTGCCCGCCGTGCGGATCACCTGCTCCTGCACGGCCTTCGCGTGCAGGAACCCGCTCTCGGGCACCCGGTCGCAGCCGACGACCGAGAGGGCGACGTGGTGCGCGACCCCGGCCGCTCGCTCGGCGGCCAGGAGGTTCGCGGTCGTGGTCTCGAAGAACGCGCGCACCTCATCGCCCGATGCCTGATCGGACGCCGGTCGCAGCACGTCGACGACCGCGTCCGCACCGGCGACCGCCTCGGCCAGCCCGGCGCCGGTGAACGCGTCGACCCCCGTCGCGCGGGACGCTGCGACGACCTCGTGCCCGGCATCGACGAGTGCCGGCACGATACCCCGCCCGATGGTGCCCGTGGCTCCGACGACGACGATGCGCATGGCGGCCCTCCTCAGCGGTGTCCTCGGCAGCTCCGACCGGGTCGCGACCGGTCGTGTGACGTCACACCGCCGGCCCCTGCCCGGTCGAAGCTGACGACGGAGTCGGCGGCCTCAGCCGCCGACGAACGAGGGAGGACACGATGGGCGCTGCGGACGGATTCACGATGGAGTACCCGGATGCCTCAGGGTATCCCGACGGCACCGGACTGCTCGACGAGGGCACGGCGGCGCTCGTCGCCGAGGTCGCGGTCGACGGGGTGCGCGAGGTCGACACCCCCTCGGCGGAGTCCGACGGCGAGATCGCGGTGCGACGAGATGTCGATCGATCGGCGTACGTCGCCACGCTCGAGGGGCGTGAGCTCGCGCACCTCGAGTACCTCGACGAGGGCGACCGGCTGGTGGTGGTCACGACGGTCGTCGAGCCCGAGTTCCGCGGCCGCGGCATTGCGATCGCCATGATCGCGACCGCCCTCGACGACCTGCGCGAACGCGGCCAGCGCATCATCGTGCGGTGCCCGGTGGTGGCTGCGTTCATGCGCTCGAACCTGCAGTACACCGACCTGCTCGCGGAGTGATCCGCGCTCTGCGCCGCCCGGCTCAAGCCGGCGCGACGTCGATCAGCACCTTGCCGACCGTGCCCGCCTCGACCGCGTCGTGCGCGTCGGCGGTGCGATCGAGCGGGAACCGGGTCAGCGGCAGGCCCGCCGCCTCACCCACCTCGAGCGCACCGTCGGCGACCGCGCGCGAGACGTCCTCGGCGGCGGCCGCGAGCGCCTCGGCGCCGACCGTGTAGAGCAGCAGGAACTGGTACCGCACGTTGAGGCTGAAGTGGTGGCGCACGTCGAGCGTCATCTCGCCGCCCCCGTCGGTGGCGTACACCGCGATCGAGGCGTGGTTGGCGACGACCCGGGAGTTCAGTTCGGCGTTGCGGGCGGGGGAGACCTCGACCACGAGGTCGACCCCGTCGGGCGCGACGGCGCGGATCGCGCGAGCCGCGTCATCCTGCCGGTAGTCCACGACATGGTGCGCCCCCGCGGCGGTCGCGAGTGCCGCCTTCTCGGGTGAGCTCACCGTCGTGACAACGGTGGCGCCGGCCCAGCGGGCGAGCTGGATCGCGGCGTGTCCGACCGCACCCGCGCCGCCGGCGACGAGCACGGTGCGACCGTCGAGCGCGCCGGGCGCCAGTCGCGACGGCCCGCCCTCGTGCACGGTCAGCGCGCGGTGCGCGGTCATTGCCGGAACCCCGAGGGATGCCCCGACCTCGAAGCTCGCAGCATCGGGAAGCCGCACGACCCGCTCGGCCGGCAGCACCGTGTACTCCTGCGCCGTGCCGGTCGGCCGCTCGTGCACGGCGAGGAACACCCACACCCGGTCGCCGGCCGACGCCGTCGTCACCCCGTCGCCAACCGCGTCGACCACCCCGGCGCCGTCCTGGTTCGGCACCACTTCGGGGAACGGCGTCGGCGCGCCGGGGGGCCCGCCCGCGCGCGCCTTCCAGTCGGTCGGGTTCACGCCCGACACGACGACGCGCACCCGCACCTCGCCGGGGCCCGGCTCGGGCAGGTCGCGCTCTTCGAGTCCGAGCACCGACGACGGACCGGTCTGCGTGTATGCGATCGCTCTCATGCCGGGGCCAACGCCCGTCCGGGCGCGGGTCTTCCCGTGATGTCGCCGGTGTCTCCTAGCCTGCAGAGGTGACGACCGATCGCGATCTCGCCCGCTGGCGCCTGCACTCGCAACTGCTCGCCGCCCCCGCCGACGAGGCCGAGCAGGTGGTGCGCACGCTCGGCGCCGTGCAGGCCGAGAACGCGTCGCAATCGGCGTGGGCGGTCGCGACGCGCACGGTCTCGCCCGACCGGGCCGACCTCGAGACGGCGCTCGCGAGCGGCCGGGTGCTACGTACCCACGTGCTGCGCCCGACCTGGCACTACGTGCACGCCGACGACGCCCGGTGGCTGCTCGAGCTCACCGCGCCGCGCGTGCTTCCCGTCGCCGATCAGCAGCTCACCCACCACGCCGACGACCTGACCCGGCTGACCGATGCGGTCGAGCGGCTCCTCGGCGGAGCATCCGGCCCCGCGCACCTCACCCGCGCCGAACTCGCGGATGCGCTCGCAGCGCGGGGCTTCGAGCTCACCGGGCACGACCTGATGACCCTGCTCGCCCGGCTCGAACTCACCCGGCTCGTGTGCAGCGGGCCGCCGCGCGATGGCGAGCACACCTACGCCCTCATGGACGAGCGTGTGCCGGCGGGGCATCCGTTCGATCGCGACGAGGCGCTCGCGCAACTGGCCCTGCGCTACTTCACCTCGCACGGGCCGGCGACCGAGCGCGACCTCGCGTACTGGGCGACCCTCACCCTGACCGACGTCCGCCGCGGGCTCGCGGCCGTCGCCGGGCGGCTCGCCTCGTTCGAGCACGACGGGCGCACCTTCTGGCACGTGCCGGGCGACCCGCCGCCCGCGGCCGAGCCGGCCGGCCATCTGCTCCAGATGCTCGACGAGATGTACCGCGGCTACCAGGACTCGCGCTGGGTGCTCGACGCCGACGGCGTCGTACCGCGCGGCCGCGAGGCATCCGTCGGTATGGCGATCGTCGACGCGCAGCTCGTCGCCGGCATGAAGCGCACGCTGAAGTCGAAGGCGGTGGTCTTCCAGATCCTGCCCCACCGTGCGCTCCGCGCGGCCGAGCGGCGCGCGATCGAGCGGGCGGCCGCGCGCTACGGGGCGTTCCTCGGGCTGGAGGCGCAGGTGGAGCTGGCCGACCCACCGCGGTAAGGGGTGTGGATGTCACAGCCTCGCGCCGGCCGGTGTCTCCATGCCGACGGAGCATCCGTCGACCGAGCACATTGACCGAACGAGGAGGAGACATGACCACCGACACCCGCATCCCGCCCGCCGAGGTCACCGGCCTGTACGGGGCGATGGTGAAGACGTTCGCCCGCAGGATGATGGGCAAGGTGCCCGACTCGGTCGGGGTGCTGTGGAACCATCCGGCCGTGATGAAGGACTCGATGGGCATCGGTCGCAAGGTCGAGGCCTGGGGCGAGCTCGACCCCACGCTCGCGTCGTACGCGGCCATGGCGTCGGCGGCGACGATCGGGTGCAGTTTCTGCCTCGACTTCAACCACTTCATGGCGCACAACCACGGGCTCGACGAGGCGAAGGTGCGCGAGGTGCCGCGGTGGCGCGAGGCATCCGTCTTCTCCCCGCTGGAGCGCCGCGTGATGGCGTATGCCGAGGCCGCGAGCCAGACCCCGCCCGCCGTCACCGACGAACTGTCGGCCGAACTGCTCGACGCGCTCGGCCCGGCCGCGCTCGTCGAGCTCGCCGCCCGCGTCGCGTTCATGAACATGAGCGCCCGCATGAACGTGGCGCTCGGCATCCGCTCGGAGGAGTTCGCGGATGCCTGCGGGCTCGCGCCGCTGGCCGTAGGCTCACGCGCATGACGCCGGACCCGTTCGTCACCCACCGCGGCCTGCTCTTCACCGTCGCGTACGAGCTGCTCGGCTCGGCGGCCGACGCCGAGGACGTGCTGCAGGAGTCCTGGCTGCGGTGGGCGGCGGTCGATCAGTCGGAGGTGCGCGAACCACGGGCTTACCTGGTTCGAGTCGTCACCCGGCAGGCGCTCAACTATCTGCGCACCGTTTCCCGCCGTCGCGAGGACTACGTGGGCGAGTGGCTGCCCGAGCCGGTGCTCACGAGCCCCGATGTGGCCGACGACGTCGAGCTCGCCGACAGTCTGTCGATCGCGATGCTCACCGTGCTCGAGACGCTCGGGCCGGCCGAACGCGCGGTCTTCGTGCTGCGCGAGGTGTTCGACGTGCCGTACGACGAGATCGCCGAGGCGGTCGGCAAGTCGCCCGCGGCCGTTCGGCAGATCGCACACCGCGCGAAGTCGCATGTCGCGGCCCGGCGCCCGCGACCGGGCGTTTCGGTCTCACGGTCCGAGCACGCGCAGGCCGTCGACCGGCTGGTGCGTGCCGTCAACACCGGCGACCTGCAGGGGCTGATGGACGTGCTCGCGCCCGATGTCGTCTCGGTCGCCGACGGCGGCGGCAAGGTGCGGGGCGCTGCCCGCCACCCGATCGTGGGCGCCGACCGCATCGCGCGGTACCTCGTGGGCGGGCTCGCGAAGCTCGGCCGGCCGTACCTGGCCTCGGTCGAATGGGTCAACGGCGCGCCGGGCCTACGGATGGAGGTCGAGGGCGAGCTGGTGGGCGTGGTCAGCGTCGACGTCGAGGGCGGGAAGATCACCCGGATCTACTCGATCGCGAACCCCGACAAGCTCGGCCGGCTCGACGAGGAGGCGGTGCTCTCGCGGTGAGCCGCGGTGGCCGGGCCAGAATGGGCGCATGACCGAAGCATCCGCCCGCCGTATCCGCCAGCTCCGACTCGTCGTCTCCGTGCCCGAGGGCGAGGACTACGAGGCCGCGCTCGCCTTCTATCGCGACGTGCTCGGGATGCCGCAGCAGGAGGCGTACGACGGTGACGAGGGTGCGCGCGTGGTCATCCTCGATGCCGGGCGTGCGACGCTCGAGCTCTCGAACGCGGCGCAGGTGCGCTTCATCGATCGCGTCGAGGCGGAGGGTCGGCCGAGCGCGACGCTGCGGTTGGCGCTCGAGGTGGATGACTCGTCCGCTGCCACCTCGGACGCGGTCGCCGGCGGCGCTGAACTCATCGCCGAGCCGCGCGAGACGCCGTGGCGGTCGGTGAACTCGCGGCTATCCGCGCCCGCCGGGTTGCAGGTCACGCTCTTCCAGGAGCTCGACGGCGACGGGGTGGACTGATGCCACCGGCGACCCCGTGACATCCGGCGCCGAACAGCGCACGCTGGAACGCATGGGAACCGTGACGATCTCCTTCGAGATGACCCTCGACGGCGTGTTCGACCAGATGGACGTGTGGTTCGACGAGCACGACCCGGCGCTCGAGCGCTCCTCCGACGCGCTCGTGTTCGGGGCCGACGCGGTGCTGCTCGGCCGTGAGAGCTACGAGTTCTTCCGTGAGTACTGGCCGAAGCAGAGCGATGATCGCGGCTTCGCGGCGCACTACAACGCGCTGCCGAAGTACGTGGCATCCCGCACCCTCACCGGGCCGCTCGACTGGAACGCGACCCTCATCGAGGGTGATGTCGCTGACGCGGTGCGCGATCTGCGCGACCGGTACGGCGCGCTCATCTCGCACGGCTACGGCGAGTTGGCCGCCACTCTCATGGATGCCGGGCTCGTCGACGAGGTGCACGTCGGCATCCACCCGTTCATCGTCGGCGACGCCGAGATCCGGTTGCGTTCGCCGCATCCGGTCGGGCTGCGGCTGCTCGACGCGACGCCGAGCGAAACGGGCATCATCCAGGCGCGGTACGCGCCGCGATAGTGGAAGTGCCCTCACCCGACCTGTTCCGCCACCACGCCCAGCCGCCGCTCGACCGCGGGCAGGAAGGCCGCCGCCCACACCCGGTAGCCGCGATCGTTCGGATGGAACAGGTCGCCGGCGAACTGCGTGGTCACGCCCCAGAGGCCCTGCCGGTCGGTTCGCGCGTGCAACGGCACGACCTCGAGGCCGCGCTCGGCCGCGGCGGCACGGAGCATCCGGTTCGCCAGGCGCACCTTCCGCTGAGCGGCGAGGAAGTAGAAGCTCGGCAGATCGGCCACGATCGCATGGGCGGGTAGGCGGCTGATGAGCTCTCGGATGTCGCGGTCGAATCGCTGCGGATCGAACTCCGCGATGTCGTTCGCCCCGATCGAGACGGTGAGCACGTCGGGCTCGAGCGGGTCGAGGAGGGGCAGTTCCTTCTCGATCGCCATCCGCACGGTCGCACCCGAGATGCCGAGGTTGACGGCGCGGACGGGGCGGCCGGATGCCTCGGCGATCCCGCGCGCGATGAAGCCGACGTAGCTGTGACCCGGGCGGCTCGCGCCGATGCCCTGCGCGGCCGAGTCGCCGATCGCGACGTACAGCAGGGCGCCCGGTGTTGCGTCGGTTTCGGCGCGCTGCTCGCGCCAATACGCGGAGTTCACCGGGATGGTCTCGGCGAGCGCGGTCGTCCAGCGCCGTTGGCGGCGTGCGAGCCACCGCCACCAGACGGCGACGCCGGCGAGACCGCCGATGGAGGCGACGACGGCGAGGGTGCGGCGCTGCATGGATGCTCGGTCTGTGCGTTCAGGCCCCGGCCGTCCAGGCGACCTCGAATCGTTCGAGCACGATCTCGTGCTCAGGGGTCCAGTCGAATCCGAGGCCGGCGCAGACCCGAATCCAGTAGCCGCGGTGCCCGTCGCGCCAGTACGCGAGGCTCAGATCGCCCTCGCCCTCCTCGCGGGCGAAGACGGCGTCGACCTCGTCGAACGTGGCGATGCGGAACTCGATGCTGCGCAGGATCACCCGCGGCCGGCCGGTCGAGTCGCACGCGATCCAGTGGCTGCCGATGCGGGGCAGCGGCTGGCCCTCGGCGGCGAACTCGGCGACGAGCGTCGCCGTTGCGGTCTTGCGGCCGTCGAGTACGAGCCCGAGCAGTTCATCGGTGAGGGCGGGGTGGTCGCCGAAGCGTTCGACCGAGGGCGGCTCGGTGTCGACCGCGCGGTCGGGGTGCGCGGCGCGATACACCTGCCACAGCTCGTCGGCGGCGGCCCGGTCGACGGGGGCGTTCTCCATCGGGCCAGTCTGGCAGGGGCATCCGACAGGGGGCATCCGATCGGGACATCCGTACTGCTCGATCGGTGACATCCGGCTCTGCCGGGCGCTCCGCGCCCTGCATAGCGTCGAAGGCATGGATGAGACGACGATTTCCCAGGCCCTTCGGACCGAGACGGATGCCTCGAGCCCACGCCGCCGCCGGCTCGGCCGGCTGGCGACGATCGGCATCGCCGCGGCGCTCGCGCTCGTCGTGTGGGCGATCGCGGTGCCGGTCGCCGGCATCGCGCTGACCGTCGGGGCGGGTGCGACCGCGCAGACCGTGGGCCCGGCGGCGGTGGTGTTCGCGGTGCTCGTGCCCGGCTTCGCCGCATGGGTCGTGCTGGCGCTGCTCGAGCGGTTCGCCCGACACCCGCACCGCGTGTTCGCGATCGTCGGCTGGGCGGTGCTTGCCGTATCGCTGGCGGGTCCGGTGCTGACCGGAGCCGGCGGGGCCGTGCTCGTCGCGCTGCTCGCGATGCACGTCGTGACGGGCGCGACGCTGGTGATCGGGCTGCCGTTCGCGGCTCGGCGCGCACGCGGCGCCTCGGCGGGGCGCGAGTAGATTGACGAGCGTCGTGCGCCCCGCGCGGGGCGCCGACCGGGGATGAGAGAGACGATGACGATGAGCAGTCCGCTGACCTTCACCGACGCACCCCCGAGCCTCGCGTGGCTCGCGTACCGCCCCGGGTCGTGGCTCGCGCTGATCGCGGCGCCGCTGCTGCTCGTCGCGCCGCTGCTGGGCGCGTTCGTCGCGGCGGAGTGGGCGCGGGCGGGCTACGTGGTGCTTGTGGGTGCCGCCTTCGCTGCGGCGGTGGCGTGGCCGTTCGGCGCACGTCGCCGACCCGGCCCGGCGACCGAACTGGCGTTCGTCGCACTGCTGCTGCTCTGCGCGGGCTACTTCGCGATCTGGCGCACCGATCAGGCGCTGCTGTTCCCGCTGCTCGCCGTCGCCGCGTCGCTCGCGATCCGGCGGCGGTGGGCGATGGGCGTGGTCGGGTCCATCGCGGTCACGGCCGCATTCGCCGTCGGGTTCGAGGCCGGTTCGCTCGCGGCGGCGGTGCTGGTCGGCTTCGCCGCGTTCGCGGGCGGCGCGGGCAACTACCTGGTGCAGTACTACGTCGCGCTGACCCGCGAGCTCGACCGCACGCGCGAGCGCCTGGCGGTCGCGGCGGTCGCCGACGAGCGGCTCCGGTTCTCGCGCGACCTGCACGACCTGCTCGGGCATTCGCTCTCGATCATCGCGGTGAAGTCCGAGGTGGCGCGCCGACTCATGCCGTCCGACGTGGCGGCCGCGTCGACGCACGTCGCCGAGGTCGAGGAGATCGCCCGCGACGCGCTGGGCGAGGTGCGGTCGGTCGTCGCCGGGTCGCGGTCGATGCGGCTCGCCGACCAGCTCGCGAACGCGCGCCGGGTGCTGGGGGACGCGGGCATCGCGACCGCGGTCACCACGACCGATCGGCCACTTCCGATCACGGTGGATGCCACGCTGGGCTGGGTGGTGCGCGAGGCCGCGACGAACGTGGTGCGTCACTCATCGGCCCGGCACTGCACGATCGCCGTCGCGGCGAACGACGACGAGGCGCGCGTCGAGGTGAGCGACGACGGGCGGGCCACCGCGGCGGCAGCGGGCTCGTCAGGGGTCGGCGCGGGCGCGCCGGGCAGCGGGCTCGCGGGGCTGCGCGAACGCGTCGAGGCCGCAGGCGGCGAGTTCACGGTCGGGTCGTCGCCGTCGGGATTCCGGGTGACGGCCGTGCTTCCGCTGCCGAGCGAGGCCGGCCGATGAGCGCGCCGACCACCATCCTCATCGCCGAGGACCAGCGCATGATGCGCTCGGCCCTCACGACCTTGCTCGATCTCGAACCCGACCTCACCGTCGTCGGCGGGGTGGAGCGCGGCGACGAGGTCGTCGCCGCGGCCGAGGCGCTGCGACCCGACGTGGTGCTGCTCGACATCGAGCTGCCGGGGCGCAGCGGGCTCGACCTCATCGGCCCGCTCCGCGAGGCGGTGCCGGCGTGCGACGTGGTGGTGGTGACGACGTTCGGCAGGCCCGGATACCTCGCGCGGGCGCTCGCCGCGGGCGCGCGGGCGTTCCTCGTGAAGGACGACCCGGTCGACCGGCTCGCCGCCGCCATCCGCCGGGTGCGCGCGGGCGAACGGGTCGTCGACCCGACGCTCGCGGCCGAGGCGCTCGGCGCGAGCGACAGCCCGCTCACCGATCGCGAGGCCGACGTGCTGCGCGCGTCGACCGACGGGGCGACGGTGCTCGACATCGCCGCGGCGCTCTCGCTCTCGTCGAGCACGGTGCGCAACTACCTGTCGAGCGCGATCGGCAAGCTCGGCGCCCGCAACCGCATCGAGGCGCTCGTCACCGCGCGCGAGCAGGGCTGGTTGTGAGCGTGTCGCCGGCGTGGCATCCGATGCCGTGACCTGAGTCCCATCGCTACGCTGGCCGCATGGCTCGCGACCTGCCGCCCCGGCACGGCGCGGTCGCGCGCGTGCTGCACTGGCTGACCGTCGCCGCCCTGCTCGCGCAGTACCTGGTCGGCTACGCGATGACCGGCGCCGAAGGCGTGCTCGAACCGTGGATCGAGGCCGCCTACGACGGCGACGAAGACCTGCTCCTGCCCGTGCACGTCGCGATCGGATGCAGCATCCTCGCGCTCACCGTCGTGCGATTCGCGTGGCGGCGCATCGTGACGCTGCCGCCGTGGCCGGCGACGGTCTCGCGGGCCGGTCGGCGATTCGCGTCGATCACCGAGCGCGCCCTGTACGCGCTGCTCGTCGTCACGCCCGCGAGCGGGCTCGCGCTCGTGCTGCTCTCGGGCGAGGACTGGGAGGTCGGCGACGACGTCGAATGGAGGTCACCGCTCGACGTCGTCGACGACGATCTGCTCGTCGGCGTGCATGTGACGTCGCAGATCCTGCTGCTCGTCGCGATCGCGCTGCACGTGGGATTCGTCCTCAAGCACCAGGTCGTCGATCGGGATCGGTTCGTACGCCGGATGGTGTGACGTCGACGCCGCCGTCGGTTCGCGGCGGTTCGCCGTCGGCGGCCCGCCCCCGCGCGTCGCCGCGGATGAACACGAGCAGCACCACGGCGCCCACGGCGAGCAGCAGCGTCGCGGGCGCCGCGAGCGCGAGCATCGGGTTGTCGAGCACGCGCTCGGGCGCCTGGTCGATGCCTCCGCTGGCGAGCATCGTGATCGGGTCGGTCAGACCGTGCAGCACCATCGGCCAGATCAGGCTGCCGGTCACGCGCATCGTGAGGTACATCAGGATGCCGAAGCAGAAGGTGTAGGCGATCGTGAGTCCGACGGTGGCGATCGGCTGGCCGCTGAACAGGTTGACGCTGTGCAGCAGCGCGAACACGAGCGATGAGAGCAGCGCCACCGGCCATTCCCGGTAGCCGCGGCGGCGCAGCAGGCCCACCACGAACCCGCGGGTCAGCAGTTCCTCGGAGAAGCCGATGAGCGCCCCGGCGACGAAGGTCAGCACGATGACGCCGCCCGAGTAGGCGCTGTAGTCGGTGCCCAGCACGCGGAGCACGATCGGGATGGCCACGAGCACCGGCGCGAACCACATCCACCAGCTCCCGCGCACGGGCTGCCGGGCGAAGAGCGGGCGGGGGAGCCATCCGATCGACCAGGCGAACGCGACCAGCAGGATCGAACCGGTCAGCACCCGCAGCACGAGGCCGGCGAACACGCTGCCGGGTGTCGCGAACAGGTTCTGCTCGTCGACGAGGGCCTCGGTGAACGGGGCGAACGCGAGCTGCAGCAGTTCGTACAGGGCGAGGTAGACGATGGCGAGTACGATCGCCTTCCACCAGCCGCCGCGGTTCCAGAACGCCGCCCAACCGGTCGCGCGCGGCCGGGCCGCCGGGCCGGTCATCGGTCGAGCCTCGCGGCTCGGTCGGCGACGCGACGGATGCGACGGATGTCAGGAACCGATGCCTGCGCCATGGCGGCAGCCTATCGACGGGAGCGTTTCGGGCGCCAGCGCGCGGAACCTCGAGCCCCGCGTCTCAGCCGCGCCCGCCGAGACCGGTCGAACCGTGGTCGGCGACGATGCGGAGTTCAGCTCCGCGGTGCGGGCCGGGGACGCCTCGACGACCCGGTCGACGGGGAGTCCACCGCGCGGGCCGGTTCGATGCGGCCGGGCAGGAAGGGCAGGGCGGGGGCTGCGTATTCGAGCGATGCCGGATGCTCCGCTGCGAGCGCGAACTCGGCGGCACCGAATCGCCAGACCCGGTTGAAGAGGTAGGCGCCGATCGTCACGGTCTCGTCGGCCGGAACCTGCCACGTGCCGACACCCCATTGGGTCGGCTGGCCTCGCCCGTCGATCACGACCGTCGGCTTCACCCCCCAGTAGAGGGCGAACCAGGGTTTGCGCATCCGGAGTTCGATGCGACGCGTGGTCGGGCGGGTCATCCGGCGAGTCTAGGCGGGTCGACCGAGTCGACCCGGTCGATCCGCTCTGAGCGCGCCCGCGGGCGCACGCATGGTCCGTGCGCCCGCGGGGCGGGGTTCGTCAGCCGGCTTCGAGTGTCGGCGTCGCGGTCGTGATGACCGCGCGGTCGAGGGCCATCAGGTCGGCGACGACCGGTTTGACGGTCTCGATCCACTCGGGGTCCTGGTAGACCGCATCGTACGTGCGCTCGCGATGGGGCTCGTCCCGGAACGAGCGGATCCAGATGTACGCGTCCGGGTCGTTCCGGTCCAGGAGAGACGCGGTGACCTCCATGCCGCGGGCGCGGACGAACGGGATCACGACCCGGTCCATGTACGCGGCGAGTTCGGCCCGCTTGCCGGGGTTCGCGATGTAGCGGCGGATCTCGACGATCGTGCCGGTCATGCCGCGACCTCGAGCACGATCTTGCCCTGCGTGCGTGCGGTCGCCCCCGCGTCGTGCGCGGCTGCAGCCTGCTCGAGGGGGAAGGTCTGCTGCACGACCACGCGGAGCCCGCCCGCGTCGATCAGATCGGCGATCGAGGCGAGGGCGGCGCGGTCGGGCTCGACGAGGATGCCGGTCGTGCGGACACCGCGCGCAGCGGCGGCGGCCGCGACCTCCGGCCGAACACCCGACGGCACGCCGATGTGGATGCCGCCCGGCTTCAGGACCTGGATGGACCGCAGATCCGTGAGGTCCTGCTCGCCGACGAGGTCGAGGACGACGTCGACCTCGTCCACCGCCTCCTCGAACCGCACGGCTCGGTAGTCGACGAACTCGTCGGCGCCGAGCGAGTGGAGGAACTCCGCACGGCCGGCGCTGCCGGTGCCGATCACGTAGGCGCCGCGGGCCACCGCGATCTGCACGGCGAGGTGGCCGACTCCGCCGGCGGCGGCGTGGATGAGGACGCGCTGGCCGGGCTGCACATCGGCGGTGTCGACGAGCGCCTGCCACGCGGTGAGGGCGGCCAGCGGCACGGCTGCGGCCTCGACGTGTCCGATCGTCGTCGGCTTGCGGGCGAAATGGCGCGACGGCGCCGTCACGTACTCGGCGTACGCGTCGGCCGCGCGGGGAAACCACGGCATGCCGTAGACCTCGTCGCCCGGCACGACGGTCGTGACGCCGAAGCCCACCGCGTCGACCACGCCCGACACGTCCCAGCCGAGGCCGAAGGGCGGTGCGCCGAGGACGGCGGCCATGCCGCGGCCCTCTCGGGTCTTCCAGTCGACGGGATTCACCCCGGCGGCGTGCACGCGAACGCGGATCTCGGTCGGGAGCGACTCGGGCACGGGCACCTCGGTAAGCCGCAGCACCGAGGAGTCCCCGAACCGCTCCTGTCGAATCGCTCGCATGGTCGTGTGATCGGTCATCGGTTCTCCTTCCGGACGGCGTCTCCGTCCGACACGAGGACCGTATGCTTCGGGAAGTGGTTACCCGCAAGGGCGCTCAGTTACCGAAAGATACCGACCGGTCGTCGATCACGTGGCCGGTCGCCGAGCAGAGTCAGGAGAACCGTTGGAAGCGTGCCCGACCGGTCAGCACCACTCGCACAACGTCTACGAGGCGGAGTGCCCGTGTCGATCGCTGCTCGAACTCCTCGCGAACAAGTGGACGGCGCTCGCCATCGGCGCCCTCGAGGCGGGCCCGATGCGGTTCGGCGCCCTCAAGAACCTGCTCTCCGGCGTGAGTCCGAAGATGCTCGCGCAGACCCTGCGGCGGCTCGAGGACTCCGACCTCGTGACCCGAACCGTGTACCCGGCGGTGCCCGCCCACGTCGAGTACGAGCTCACCGACCTCGGCCGTAGCGTGGCGGAGCCGCTGCGCGGCCTTCGCGTCTGGGTCGAGCGGCACCTCGACGACGTCATCGGCTTCGATCGCGCACGGGACCTCTCGCTGCTCGAGGAGTGAGCGTCGCCGACTCCTCCTCCCCAGGTGGGGTGGGTGAGCCAGGTTTCCACAGGGAAAGTCGCTGATCAGCCAGTGAAAGACGGCCGCGATCGATGTCGGTGGGTGCTGGTTGGATCGAAGCATGACCCGGGATGGACGTGCGATCGAGGTCGCGGATGCGACCTCGCTGCGGCCGTCATCGGTCGGGGCGTCGCTCGAGGCCGAACTGGCGGCCGACCTCGACGCGATCGCGGCACTCGAGCGCGACATCCGCATCGCCCAGGCCGAGCAGTTGCGGTTCGTGGCCAGCGCTCGCGAGCGGGCCGAGCTGCTCGAGGGCGTGCACGACGGCAGCACGTCGAGCGACCGCGAGCTCGCGACCCGCGCGTTCATCGCCGAGCTCGCGACGACGCTCGTCGTGCACGAGGTACGTGCGTCCGAGATGGTCGGCGACGCCGCCCGGTTGGCCGAACTGCCGGTCGCGGCCGCGGCGTTCGCCGCGGGCGGCCTCGGGCTCGCGCAGGTGCACACGATCATGGAGGTGACCGCGGGCGCGTCGCCCGAGATCGTCCGGCGGCTCGAGCGCGCGGCGGTCGAGCGGGCGCCACGGCAGACGAACGCCGCCCTGCGGCGAAGCCTCCGCCGCCTGCGCGAGCGGCTCGAACCCGTTCCGCTCGCCGAGCGACGCGCGGCCGCCGAGCGCGAGCGCCGGGTGTGCGTCGACCCCGCGCCCGACGGCATGGCGTGGTTCAGCGTGCTGCTCACCGCCGAGCGGGCGTTCGCGGTGAAAGCGCGGCTCGACGCGGTCATCGCGCGGGCCGAGAGCGAAGCATCCGAGGCATCCGCGCCCGATCCGCGCACCCGCGACCAGCGGCGCGCCGATCTCGCGGCCGACCTGCTGCTGGCCGGCACCCTGTCGGGCGGCGAGTCCGCCGCGCTCACCGCGACCGGCGCGGTGACGCCGCGCATCCTCGTCACCGTGCCGGTGCTGTCGCTGCTCGGCATCGGCGACGAGCCGGCCGAGCTCGACGGGTACGGCCCCATCGACGCCGAGACGGCGCGGCGGCTCGCGGCGCACGCGCCGAGCTTCCAGCGCATCCTCACCCACCCCGAAACCGGGGCGTTCCTCTCCTACGGGCGCACGACGTACCGGGTGCCCGTCGACCTCGCGGGCTACGTGCAGGTGCGTGACGGCGGGTGCCGGTTCCCGGGGTGCGGGCGGCGGGCCCGCGAGAGCGACATCGACCACACCCGCGACTGGGCGCACGGCGGCGAGACCTCGCACGCGAACCTCGCCTGCCTGTGCCGCAAGCACCACCGACTGAAGCACCGATCCCGGTGGCGGATGACGCAGGAGCCAGGCGGCGTCATCCGTTGGACCTCACCGGCCGGCCATGTCCTCCGCACCCACCCGCAGCGTCCGTTCATGCCGGTGCGCGCCGACGAACAGGCCGTCGCGGCCTGACCGGGTTCGTGGGCCGCGCGCTTCGCTGCTGGCGGACACCGGTCGCGACCTCCTGCGCAGCCACGAGGATGGTGGCATGGTCGAGATCTCGGACGACGACTTCGATCGCATGGTCGGCGAGGAGTACGACGCGCTGCCGCCCGACATGGTGCGCGGACTCGAGAACGTCGCCATCCTCATCGCGAACCAGCCGCTGGGGGAGCGGCCGCGCCTCTTCGGCCTGTACAGCGGGCGCCCGCTGAAGACCCGCGGCGTCTACGGCTACGGCGAACTCCCCGACCGCATCACGCTGTTCAAGAACAACCTGCAGGCCCACAGCGCCGACCTCGACGACCTGCGCTCACGGGTGCGGGTCACGCTCGTGCACGAGATCGGGCACTACTTCGGGCTGGATGACACGCGGCTGCGAGAACTCGGTTGGGCCTAGCTCCGCCGACGAGGGACTTCACGAGGTCGCTCGCTGATCGTGTCGAGGGCCTCATCTTTCTGATCGGTTGAGAACGGCACGGCCCGCTGTCGGAGGTTCGGCGACCATGACGGATGCTGCGGGGCGCGCGCGCCGACGCACCTGCGCGTTCGCGATGAACACACCCGCGACGAGCACGAGCCCGCCGACGGTCTCCCACAGGTTCGGGATCTGGCCGAGCAGCAGCGCCGCCGACGCCATCGCCACGACCGGCGCGAGCAGCACCCACGGCACCACCGATGCCGAGCGGTTGCGGGCGAGCAGCCCGTTGAAGATCGCGTAGCCGACGAGGGTGCACAGGCCCGCGGTGTACAGCGTCGAGACGATCGGCCGCCAGCCGAACGCCGCGATGCCGGCGGCGATGGCGTCGGGGCCCTCGATGATCGCCGAGAGGCCGAGCGCCGGCAGCGGCACGACGAGCGACGACCAGACCGTCAGCGAGAGCGCGCCGAGGCGCTTCGCGGGTGCGACCGGGCCGGCGTTCCGCGAGATCACGTTGCCGATCGCCCACGACAGCGCGGCGAGCAGGCTCAGCACGACCGCGAGGGCCGGCGCGTCGCCGCCGCGACCGAGGGCGACGACGCCGAGCCCGACGGTGCCGACCAGCACGCCGATGGTCTGCAGCCGGCTCGGCCGC
Organism: Agromyces larvae; assembly: GCF_022811705.1. Lineage (NCBI taxonomy): Bacteria > Bacillati > Actinomycetota > Actinomycetes > Micrococcales > Microbacteriaceae > Agromyces > Agromyces larvae. Next base: position 3,927,889 of record NZ_CP094528.1, read on the forward strand.
TCGCGCAGCGCGAGTGCGGCGACCAGGATCGTCAGCACGACCTGCGCCTGCAGCAGCAGCGCCGCGATGCCGGGCTGCAACCCCAGCGCGATCGAGGTGTAGAGCAGGCCGAACTGGCCGAGGCACATGAACAGGCCGACGCCCACGACGGTCTTCCAGCTCGCGAGGGGGCGCGGCACGACCAGGGCGGCGAGGGCGACGACGGCGAAACGCACGGCCACGAAGAACAGCGGCGGGATGCCGGTCATCCCCCAGTCGATGACGACGAAGTTGAAGCCCCACATCGTCGCCACCAGGGCGGCCAGCAGCATGTCGCGTCTCGTCATGGTCTCACTTCACCGCGAAGCATCCGGAAATACCAGCGACCATTTCTGTATCTGAATCGGTAGCATCACTACATGATCGATCTCGAAGCCGTGGTCGCGCTGCGGGCGGTGGCCACGAACGGAAGCGTCGCGGCCGCGGCCGACGCGCTCGGCTTCACCCCGTCGGCGGTCTCGCAGCAGATCAAGCGGCTCGAGCGCGGCACCCGCGTCGCGCTGCTCGAGCGCGCCGGTCGCGGAGTGGTGCTGACGGATGCCGGGCGGCACCTGGTGACGTCATCGGCGACGGTGCTCGCCGACCTGGAACGCATCGAGGCCGACCTGCACCTGACCGGCAGCGCCGGCGCCGCTGACACCGGCCGTCGGATCACCGGCGAGGTGCGCATCGGCGCGTTCTCGACGGCGGTGCGAGGCATCCTGATCGATGTGCTGCCGCGCCTGCGCGCGGAGCATCCCGAGCTGCGGGTGCCGCTGCGCGAGAGCGAGCCGTGGGAGACGATCGCGCTCGTCGCATCGGGGCAGCGCGACCTCGGCATCGTGCATCGCTGGGGAGGCGTTGCGCTCGCCATGCCCGACCACCTCGTCGAGACGCCCCTGTTCACGGATGTCGCGGACGTCGTGCTGCGCCGCGACCACGCCCTGGCCGGCCGAACCGAGCTGTCGCCGGCCGACCTCGCCGACGAGGAGTGGATCGCGACCTTCGACTCGACGATCTGCCGGCAGTGGCTGCGTCGACTCTTCGACGGCGTCTCGAACGCCCCGCGCATCGTGCACGAGTCGATGGAGTTCGAGAACCACCTCGAGCTCGTGCGGGCCGGCCTCGGGGTGGCGCTGGTGCCGCGGATGGGGCGGCCACCGCTGCATGACGACCTCGTGGCCATCCCGACGGTGCGGCCCGTGTCGACGCGGGATGTGTCGGCAGTGCACCGACGGAGTCAAGCAGGGGCGCCGGCATTGCAGGCGGTGCTGGATGCGATTCGTGCCGTGGCGGTGGGTCGCGCCGTGGGTTGAGGCACGGGCGCGGACTCGGGCGCGCCGCGATCACCTACCGCGCGGCCGTCGCGATCAGCGCGATACTCACCTGGCTGCGCCACCTGGGAAACACGCTCGAGTCAACTCGGCCGGTCGGTTGTTTCGTGGGGCGTGGGCGGTGAATCGGGTCGGCTGCGAAATGCGCGCGTGGCAAGGGATGTCAGCCGTGCGGTGATGGCGTAGTCCTTCCTCACGACCTGGACGAGCTTGTCGAAGACGACGAGGAGGAGGAGGCTGCCCTCGATGGAGCCGAGGTACGTCGAGGGGTTGAAGCTGAACGCAGTAGGCTCCAACGCCGAGATGCGCGAGAGCACCAGTGCAACGAGGTAGAACAGGTACAGGGCCGGCTTCGTCGACATCAGCCCGAAGACGATCAGGAATCCGAGGCGGATCTTTCCCCACCGGCTCCGGCCGGAACGTTCGATCGACGTTCGGGTGTAGGCCCTTGCGGTCAAGATCTGTTCGAGCAGAAGGACCAAGGCGATCACGCCGATGTTCCACAGATACGTCCTGCAGTGGGTCGCGATCGGCGACGACGTAGTAGATCCATACCGTGACGCCGTAGAAGACGAACGCGAACAACAAGAGTTCTGCCGCGTAGTAGATCGCCATACCCGGCTTCACTCGGATGCGTTTCGGCACGCCATGACGCTACACCCGCCCTCCCGCGGGGTCTGCGAACGACCCCCGATCTTCCAGACTCACCCTCCATCCCGCGGCACGGCCCCTCGGTCTCCTAGGCTGGCGAGAGCGCAGGTCGATCGATGGGGGTTCGCATGCCGACGAAAGCGCTTCACTTCAGGTGGTTCGCACTCCCGCTCGCCGCGGTCGCGGCGGTGGCGGGGCTCGGCGGGTGCAGCAGCAGCGCCGACGAGGCATCCGCGTCTCCGACGCCCGGTGACCCCGTGGCATCCGATGGCAGCCTCACCCTCGTCGAAGACGGGCTCGACGCCGGCAGCACCGCGTCGCTGAACGCAGCGGCGACCGAATCGTTCGCCGGCGTCAGCGCGCCCGGCGCGGTGATGGCGATCCGCACGCCCGAGGGCACCTGGGCGGCGACGATCGGCTTCCTCGACTGGGACGAGACGACGCCGATCACCGCCGACGTGCACCAGCGGGTCGGCAGCGTCACCAAGACCTTCACTGTCACGGCGTTGCTGCAACTCGCCGAGCGCGGCGACCTCTCGCTCGACGACCCGATCGACCGGTACGTGCCCGGCATGCCGAACGGCGACGCGACCCTGTACGACCTCGCGGCGATGCGCAGCGGCATCCCGTCGTACACGTTCGACGAGGAGTTCCAGCAGACGGTGTTCGCCGACCCGAACCACGCCTGGGCGCCGCAGGAGCTCGTCGACCTCGTGAAGGGCGACGCGCCGATGTTCGCGCCCGGTACGAGAACCTTCTACTCGAACACGAACACGGTGCTGCTCGGCATGGTGATCGAGCAGGTCGCGGGTCGGCCGATCCAGGACGTCATGCAGGAGCAGATCATCGGCCCGCTCGGCCTGTCGGGCACGGTCTTCCCGACGGATGCCTCGTTCCCCGAGCCGCACGCGAACGGCTACACGACGCAGGGCACGGACGACGGGCTGCCCGTCGACGCGACCGACTGGAACCCGTCGTGGGGCTGGACGGCCGGCGCCATGATCTCCGACCTCGACGACCTGCTCGTCTGGGGCGAGGCGCTGGTCACGGGCGAGGGCCTGCTCTCGCCCGAGTGGCAGCAGACGCGGCTCGACTCGTTCGACTTCTCCATCCCCGTGTACGTGGGCGAGGGCCAGGATGCCCCGCAGTCGGAGGCGCGGGCGTACGGGCTGGGACTCGGCCTCGCGCTCGGCTGGTACGGCCACACCGGCGAGCTGCCCGGCTACAACACCGTCGTGCAGCACCACCCCGAAACCGGCACCACCCTCATCGTCATGGTGAACAGCGACATCAAGTCGGGGGAGTGCCCGGCGGATGCGCGACCACGTCCGGCGGGCGCACCACCGGTCCGTGCGAAGACCCGGCCGTGTACGTCGCGAACGCGCTCGCCGCGGCGATCGGGGCGCCGCTCGTGGAGGGGTGAGCGCGCCAACGCGCCGCGCATCGTGCACGAGTCGACGGAGTTCGAGAATCACCTCGAGCTCGCGCGTCGCGCAGCCAGCGGACGAGCACCGCGAGGCTCGGAAGCAGGACCGCGATGCCCCAGAGGCCGGTCTGGACGGCTGTGCCGAATGATATATGCGGTCAGTGTGTGGCCCGGGTCAGATTCGGAATGGGGCGACGGTCATGGCGGGGCGAGAGGCCGTGAGCATTGAATCTCAGCTCTCCCAAGGTGTGACCGCCTGCTCGTAGCTCCACCGACGGAACGACCGGTCGGTCCGCCGGATGAAGAGGAACGTCACGATCGCACCGGGCAGAGCGCTCGAGAAGAGCACGAAAGGCAGCCATCCGAAGGCCCACAGTGCAAGCGGGCCGAGCACGACATTGTCGAACGCTCGAATCGGCAGGAGGCCCAGCGTGAAGTAGAGGGCCAGCTGAATGGCAGCACCCAGGCCCCATCCGTAGAGTGCCCAGATCGAGAAGCCGCGTCGCGGCACACTGATACCGGCCCGCTTCAAAGTGAGGTAGCGGCGGATGTGTTCGACCACCGTGAAGACTCCACCCACGAGAAGGAGCAGGCACGCGAGGGTGAACATGGCGAAGCCGCCGATCACCACTGCGAACGCGGTCGAAGTGAGACCGAAGGAGAGGGAAGCACCGCCGGAGAGGACTGCGAAGGAGACGAGTGCCAGAGCGCTTCCCAGGTTGAACAGACGTTCGCTCCTCCTGAAGCGCCGATCGAATCCGGATCGACTCGAAAAGTATGCACCGACGAGCATTCCGAGTGCGAAGACGACTCCGACGATTCGTGTCGTCGTCGTGAACTCACCAGGGGTGACCTCGGAGGTCATCGCCCCATTGATCGATTCCTGCCAGGCGCGAAAGGTCCCGTTGGCATACATGACGAGCGTGGTCGCGATGAGTGCCACGAGCGTGGTCAGCAATGCTGCGACTTTGAGGATGTGGACCAGTTCGGTTCGGTCGCCTGCAGGCGCCTGCAGGCGGATCGTCGCGAAGAGCTCAGTCGCGAAATACGACAGCAGCGCGACCGCGGAAACGATCAAGCCGGCATTGGACGCGATCGTCGTTGTGGAATCGAACGGGTGCTCGCCTCCGACGAGTCCAAGGAGGCTCCCAACGATGAGCCCGCCGACGAGGCCGATGAGCGCGCCGCCGCCGACCCAGAGACCTCCGACGACGATCGTTCTCCTGAGCCATCGAGGGGTGAACCATCGAAGACCGGCGAGGGTGACTGAGCGTTCGAGTCGACGTTGCGATCGCCGCCAAGTCCGTCTGAGTTGGGAGCTGAGTGGCTGGTCGGCCACCGCCGACCGTTGCTGGTTGAGGGCGTTCGCGAGGCGGGCTTCCGAATCCGCGGCGAACGCCTGTATGAGCTGGACGTCGTTCGAACCGACGAGCCGGAGGATGCTGCGTACCGATGCCTCAGCGCTCAGTGTTGCCGGTTTCACCCGGGAACCGAGGATGTCGTCGGCGATGGAGATGTCCGCGGACGTCAGATCTCCGGCATCGGGTGCGCGGTCCTGGATCACGGTTTCGGCGAGCGAACGGAACGCGTAGTCCCATTCGGGATGACGCAGCAGTGCAGCCCCGCCTCCGAACGCAACGAGGATGGGGAACAGGATCGCGAGCGTGATCGCGAGCACGACCCAGAGCTCGAAGTCGCGCATCGTCAGGCGATCCGAGTCGGCCGAGCAGTCGCGGCGACCTGGTCGAGCACGTGCTCGAGGGCGTCGATCTCTGACTCGCTGAACACGTCCTCAGGCCCGCGCGGCGCGATCGCGTCGAACGGCGGGTCGTAGAGCACTTTGATCGGCACCTGCCCCGTGCGACTGAGCTGATCGACGATGAGGTCGACGAACGAGATCTGGCGTGCGCTGAGGTTCCGATCGGCGACGAACTGGGAGAGCGCCTCTTGTGCGGCCGAACGTTCGAGCCCGAGCAGCGAGCGGACGAAGAGCCCCAGCCCGTCGGCCTCGGCAGCGGCGGTCGCGAGGGCATCGAGATCGGATGCTTCGAACTCGCCGCTCTCGACGAGCATGCGCTGCAGCTCGTCGAGGTCGGTCTCGGTGAGTTGTTTCCCCGTGCGGAGCTTGCGCAGCACGACGTGGTTCTCGTGTGTGCGCAGATAGGCAAACAGCTTCTGCCGGAATCGAACCCGGTTCACGCCGGGGCTGTCGATGACGATCTCGGTCGGACCTTCGTCGAGGTCGAGGGTGTCTTCGAAGTCGGTGAACATGATCGATCGCGACTTCGCTTCGATGAGCCGCACGAGCGGGCGGAGTCGCACGCGCATCGCCTCGAGCATCGGCGCGGTGACGTCCTGCCACCAGTCCGTGCCGGCGACGGCGTCGATGAGCTCGAGCTGCGCGGCGATCACGGGGATGCCGCGCTGCTCGCCGAGCGCCGTGGCGATCGCCCGGATCCGGTCGCGTGCGGTCGCGAACCCGGGGTCGGCGGCGAGCACGCCGAGCTGGGCCCGAAGCACGAGCAGATCGAACCGCTTCGCACGCTCGTCGGTGTCGGTCGCGAGTGCGGCCGACGGAAGGTCGGCGAGCGCAACGGCGTCCGAGACCTCCGCCGCCCACGCGTCGCCTGACGCGAACCGTTCGACGAGCCGGCGATGCGGACGCACGAGGAAGTTCTGCTCGTTCATCCCCGCGACGATCGCTTGCAGTCCCTCGGCGAGCCCCGTGCGGAGGTCGCGATCGTCGTCGGACGCGGCGCCCGAGACATCCGCTCGATCGAGTGCCTGGAGCAGTTCGAGGCGGGCCGAGAACAGGCGCGAGTGCAGCGAACGAGCGCCCGAGGACTGGAGCTCGGGCAGTTGCTGATTGAAGAACTCGATGTTGCCGCCGACATCGAAGACGATGAAGTCACGCTTGTCGTCGCTGCCGTCGTCGGCGTCGCCGTACAGCCCCGGACGCAGTCGCGTGCCGCGCCCGAGCATCTGCCAATACTTCGACTTCGAGAACACGGGTTTGAAGAACACGAGGTTCACGACCTCGGGCACGTCGATGCCCGTATCGAGCATGTCGACCGAGATCGCGATGTGCGGCGACTTGTCGGCCTGCGCGAAGTCGTCGATGAGCGTCTCGGCACGCTCGACCCGGTAGGTGATGACGCGCGCGAACTTCCCCGCGTACTCGGGGTAGTTCGCGTCGAACCGGTCGGCGATGAACTGCGCGTGGGCGTTGTTCTTCGCGAACACGATCGTCTTGCCGAGTCGGTCGCCGCCTGCGACGCGACGGCCCTCGGTCATGAGCACTTCGAGCACCTTGTCGACGGTGTCTTCGTTGAAGAGCCACGCGTTGATCGCGTCGGCGTCGACCTGGTCGGGGATCTCGCCGTCTTCCCAGTCGAGCAGGTCCCACTGCTCCTTCTGATCGTCGGTGAGTTCGTCGTAGCGGATGCCTCGCCGGAGGAACTTCGACGTGATCGAACGGGCAACAGGCGGCACGAGGTAGCCGTCTTCGATCGCTCGCGAGAGCTCGTACTCGAAGGTCGGGATCCCGTCTTCGAGGTGGAAGAGGCGATAGGTGTTGTGGTCGACTTCGTCTTTCGGGGTCGCGGTGAGACCGACGACGTGCGCGTCGAAGTACTCGAAGATCGCGCCGTACTTCTGGTACACCGACCGGTGGGCCTCGTCGATCACGATGAGGTCGAAGTAGCCGGGGCCGAACCGGCGTGCGCCACCGTCGTCTCCGCCGCCCTGGTCGATGAGGCCCATCATCGTCGGGTAGGTCGACACGTAGACCCGGCCTTCGAGGTCGCGCTCGTCGAGCAGGTTCACCGGGGGCGTATCGGGCGCGTGCGCCTTGAACGCGCTCACGGCCTGCCCGACGAGTGCACGGCGGTCGGCGAGGAAGAGCACGCGCTTCACCCAGTTCGCGCGCGAGAGCAGGTCGACGAGCGCGATGACCGTACGCGTCTTGCCGCTGCCGGTCGCCATGACGAGCAGCGCCCGTCGTTCGCGATCACGTTCGAACGCCTCGGCCACCGCCCGGATCGCCTGGTGCTGATAGGCGCGACTCGCAACCTCCTCGTTGATGGCGAGCGAGTCGAGCGGCTTGCGAGAGCCGCGCCGCTGCACGAGCAAGGCGAGTTCGTCTTTCGTGTAGAAGCCCTGCACGGCGCGCGGAGGATATCCGGCGGGCGAGTCATCCCACATCCAGTGCTCATAGCCGTTGGACGTGAAGATCACCGGGCGCTGCCCGTACTGCGCCTCGAGCGCGTCGGCGTAGAGCTTCGCCTGCTGCTGCCCGACGCGCGCGTCGCGCCGGGTGCGCTTCGCCTCGACGAGTCCGAGCGGCTTGCCGTCATCGCCCCACAGCACGTAGTCGACGCGGCCCGTGCCGCTCGGACTGCCGTCGAGCCCGGTCACGGGCACCTCGACGACGTGCGGAGCGGTCGGGTCCCAGCCGGCTTCGCGCAGCAGCAGGTCGATGAAGCGATCGCGAGTGGATGCCTCGTCGTAGTCGTGCGTGTCGGGGACGACTGCGTTCTGCGCCTTGGCCTCGGCGATCTCGGCCCGAAGCGCTTCGAGCTCTGCCCTGAGCTCGTCGCTCTCGGCGACCTTGGCCGCGAGCGCGGCATCCTTCTGCTCGTTGGCTGCGAGGGCGGCGGCCAGTTCGGCCTTCGTCTTCTGGATGAGCCCGGGCTGCGGTTTCGGCAGGGATGCCACGTCGAACGACTGCCCCGGTGCAGGTCGGTTCGCGGGGTCGGTCGCGTAGTGCGACGCGAGCCAGATCATGACGTGGAAGAGTTCGCGCACGATCGGCAGGCTGTCGGCCGGCGTGATCTTGAACGTCTTGTGCACGGCGTCGTTGCCGCGCATACGGATGAGGTTCATCTTCGCGAACACCGCCTGCCCGACGAGTCGCTTGAACGTCGGCTCGTGGATGAGGGCGGCGAGCTCGTCTTTGTACGGCGGCTTCAGCGAAGCATCCGCCCGATACAGCCAGAGCGCCGTGAGTTCGACCGCGCGTCGCGCGTAGAAGAGCGAGGAGCGCGGGTCGCCGTTGACGTAGAACTCAGCGCGGGAGGCCTCGGCGGCGATCTCGGGCCATTCGTGCCGGATGAAGGCGAAGTTGGTCATGCGGGGTCCTTGAGAAGCGGCGGCAGGAACCCTGCCCGGTCGAGTTCGCGGATCAGGAAGGGGCTCAGCTCGTTGGGGCCGAACGAAACAAGGTACGAGCGACCACCGACATGTTCGGGTTTCAGGAGTCCGCGGTCGAGGAGCGGGCGGAGTGCGTGGCTCCTGAGTGAGGGGCTGCCGGGCACGAGGTGCTCGATCTGTCCGGCCTTGAGGAATCCGGTGTCGAAGGCAAGCAAGAGGATGTCGCGCTCCCGGGCCGTGATCCCGGCCGCGCGGGTGAACCTCTCGAGGGCGGGTGCGACGAGCTCATCGCGTACGAACGCGGCGTCTTGCAGACGGTGGAGGCGTCGCAAGTCGGCGAGCAGGCCGCTGATGAAGAACTCGCACCACGCGATGGTGCCTGCGTCACTCAGATCGTCGGCCTTGGCGAGGGCGTCGTAGTACTCGGATCGGGACACCCCGAACACGGAGGTCGGGTTGACTGCTCGAAGGCCGACCGGGCTCACGAACCCGTGGCGGCCGAGCATGGCGTAGCTGAGCAGACGGGAGACGCGGCCGTTGCCGTTCTGGAACGGGTGGACCCAGAGGAACCGGTGGTGGGCGATCGCGACGTGCAAGAGCTGTTGGTGAGTCGGCACCTGTCGGTTGACGAACTCGAGCAGACGATCCATCTCGGCCTGAACGGAAGCGAACAGGGGAGGCTGGTGGGTGGCGCCCTGAATGGCGACGTCGCGAACGCGGTAGGCGCCGGGCCTCGAATCTCCTTCGCGGACGAGTCCGTCGACCGCACGCCGGTGAAACTCGCGGATCAGTGAATGGGTGATCGGCCGCGTTGGGTCACTTTCGTCGATGAACTCCATGACTTCGTTGAGGTTCAGAATTTCGCGGACGGTCTCGTCTACCCGATCGGGTTGGGACTCTGCGGCTTGCGCGCCGGCGATCGCGTCGAGGATGGTCGTGCGGTTGCCCTCGATGCGTGCGGAGATCATGCTCGAGAGGAACTGGAACAGGCCGTGCAGCTCGGAGAACACGTGAGGCGGAGTCGTGCCGACCCCGATCTCGCCTCGGAGGCGCTCGAGCTCCACGACCGACGAGGCGAGTTCGGAGTCGAAGTCGAACCGCGGAAAGACGAACTCTTCGTTGCTGGAAGTCGCATCGGTATTTGATTCCATCGTGCTCCGTACTTTAGGGCAAGCAGGTCACGATCGGCATGAATCCGGGGAACTTCCTCTCCCGAGTGATGTGTCGGATTTGCAGAGTACGGGACGGTTGAATCAAGACATGGTCGCTGACTGCGGCGTCTGCCCTGCTCGACCGCGCTCAGCTTGCTGAATACAGCAATCAATCACGGTATTCAGTGACGGCTCGCTCGCAACTTGTGGCGCCTTCGGGGTCGACGTCGGTCCCGATCGCTACGCTCGTACCAGTTGTCAGGAACGTTGAGGAGGTGCGTTGGTATGTCCGTCGGCGTGCCGGTCGCTCCTGATGTCCTCCATTGGGCCGCCCGACGGTCGGGCCGCGACGATTCTGAGTTCGAACGCAAGTTTCCGGCCTGGCACCAATGGCTCGTCGGCGAGAAAGCCCCGACGATCAAACAGGTAGAACAGGTTGCGCGCTACTCTCATGTGCCATTCGGCGTGTTCTTCCTCACTGAGCCGCCCACCGTTGAGTTGCCCATCCCCGACTTCCGTCTCGGCATTCACGGGAAGGCCGCTCTCCCGAGCCAAGAACTGCTCGATGTCATCGAGGCCTGCCAGCTCCGGCAGGCTTGGTACCGCGACTTCGCGCTCGCCAACGAGTTCGGGCCAGCGCGCGTGACCCGTCTCGGCCCCGAGCTCGATGTCACAGAAGCCGCCCTCGCGATCGCAGATGACCTGCAGTTCGGGGTCGACGCTCGAAAACGAATCACTCGGACTGAGGCTCGCAATCACCTGCGGCACGCATTCGAGGATCTTGGCGGCATTGCAGTCTTTACGAGCATGGTCGGAAACGACAATTCCCGGCCGTTGAAGCGGGAAGAGTTCCGGGGATTCACGCTCGCCGACGACGTCGCGCCCCTGGTCTTCGTCAACACGTCCGATGACACACTCTCCGGTCAGCTCTTCACCTTCTTGCACGAGTACGCACACGCAGCGCGCGGCCAGTCCGGCGTAAGCGACGAAGACCAGCTCGACAGAGGAACTGTGCCGGCTGATGGGATCGAACAATGGTGTAACGCGGTCGCTGCCGAAGTGCTGGTCCCGGCCGCCGATTTGCGCGCCGAGTTCAGACCGGCGGCACCGCTTCGCGGGGAGCTCGATCGGCTGGCAGCCCGTTATCACGCCAGCACGCTCACCGTTCTGATCAAGCTCCGAGATGTCGGGCTCATCCAGCGAGAAGGCTTCGATCGGGTGTTCCAGGCGGAGCAGCGGCATGTCGCCGACACATTGGCGAAGCGTGCTGAGGCGAGCGGTGGCAATCACTACCTCAATCAGCCGTTTCGCCTTGGCGAGAACTTCTCTCGCGCGGTGATTCGAGAGACTCGGCGTGGAGCGGTGAGCTACGTCGAGGCTTTCCGGCTGCTCGGCATGCGTTCCGCGACTCAGCTCGAGAAGTACGCCAAGTCTCTCGGGATGAGTTGATGCATCTCTTCGACACGAACCCGTTCATCGAAGCGAAGAACACCTACTATCCGTTTGCCGTCGCGCCCGGCTACTGGGAATGGCTCAGAAGCGAGCACGAAGCCGGACATATCGCTTCGATCTCTGCGGTCCGCGAGGAACTGCTCCGTCAAGACGACGAACTCTCGGAGTGGGCGAAAGACCTCCCGAACAGCTTCTGGATCGAGGAATCGACCGAAACCCTCGATGCGCTACGCCAGGTCGCGACTTGGGCGATGAGCACGTCGCGGCAGTATCTCCCTGCGGCGCGGAGCGAGTTCCTCAACGTGGCGGACTTTCGACTGATCGCGGCCGCGTTGGCTGGAGGACACACGGTCGTCACGCGCGAGCAGCCCTCGCCGGCGTCGAAGAACCGAATTCTGATTCCAGACGTGTGCGACGCGCACGGGGTGAAGTGGGCCTCGCCGTTCGAGACGTATCAGCGCCTCGGGCTGCGTCTCGTGCAGCCGATCGGGCGGTGATCTAGAGTTCGGGATCTCGTAGCCCGAGACTCACCCGGGACGCCTCGACCGAGATGTCTTCGCTTATGTGGGTCGCGCGCACGATCCCGCGCTTGCGGTTCGCGAACGGCAACGTGCCGTGGCGCCCCACGAAGGCATCGATGAGGTGCGACTCGACCATTTCGGGGTCTTGGTCGGGTGTCTCACGCCAGGCCACGAGCAGGCGACCGCTGTCGGCAAAGTTGCCAGATCATTCGGCCGCCCCAGTGTCCGACCGGCTGGCCAGCGCCGTGGCGGCGGTACTCGTCGAGGCGCTTTCGCAGACCACGACGGCCGGATGCTCCTCCCGCGGCCTTGCCGATGTAGACGACGGATGCGTCAGCCACCCACTGCGCCGCGAGCACGTCGATCGGGAGAGACGGGTCTTTGCCCTTGAAATGACCGGCGGGGTTTGTGGGCAAGAAGGTCGGGGAAGCGGTGCTCTCTCGGACGACGACGTAGACGCCCGGGCCGGTGGGCACAGCGACCTCGGGGAGGTCGGCGAAGGGGACGAAATCGGCGAAACCGGGCAGGCCGCGCTCGCGCTCAGCTTCGATCATCAGAATCCTCTCGGGTTGCGGCGTTGCAGGAGGTAGCCGCGGCGAGCGCAGAGGTCGACCCAAGCCTTCTCGTTCACGCGGTTGGAGTTGCGACCCCGCACGCGGCAGATGTGCTGCCACGCCTCGCGGCTTACGAGGTCTTCGGAGCTGACCGAGCCCGTGTTGATCGCGCGGATGATCGCCGCGTCGGAGTTGCCCGAGGACTTGCCGAAGCCGAACATCAGAGCTCCCCTCGGAAGGCTCGGTGCTGGAGGGAGGCGAAGAGGGTGTCGAGCTCGGTCAGCCCGCGCCGCATCGCCGCCGTCGATGCATCGAGTTCTTCCATACGTTCGCGGAATTCCGTCTGCAACGACTTCGCCGGGATCTGCACAGGAAACGCTTTCAACTGAGTCGAATTGATCGATGCGATCCCCGTGGTTTGTTTCGCCATTCGGAGAAAGTAGGACTTGCCGTATTCGCTGCCGATGTGCCAGTTCAGATAGAGAGGGAGAACTTCATCGGTGTTGAGGCGAACGCGGAAGACGTGATTCTGGTGAATGGACTCCGCCAGTTCGGCCTTCCACAGAACTCCGCGGCCGAGCTTGTCGGGGTCGCCACCTTCGGTCAGCAGCAGATCATCCATATTGAGTGCGTACTTCGCGATCTCGGCATCAGTCGCTTGGATCGTCTTGACGGTTCCCAGATCGAGGCGGCGATCCTGGACATTCACGACCGCCATATAAGGGACATCGCGAACCGGACTTCCGTTGAGCCGTCGGCCCTTAGTGATCCCGGAGGTGACGTCAGCGATCTCTGAGAGCGGTTTGGTCACAGTCGACGCGGTTGCGAATGTTGCGCGGTAGGCGGAAGTTGCGAGCGTCTCGAGCTCGCCCAGGGCAGCTCTGCGCAGGACGCGCAGGGTATCGGCCTGGTCGAGGATGGCGGCGATGCGGCGTTGTTCGGGGAGGGGTGGGAGGGGGATCTTCAGTTGCTCGAGGAACGTCTTCGGCACGCGCTTCTGGCCAGCGCTTCCCGTCATCTGCGATTCTCCGGCAAGACGGACCTCCGGCGACCGCAACAGGTGGAGAATATAGCGGGCGTCGGCGACCCGATCGTCCACCCGCACGACATGGAACTCTGTGGATCCGAATCCGATATGCGACCCGAGCCGAGCTTGCGCGATCTTGCCGTTCTCGAAGCATGGAGTGATCTTGGCTACTAGTAGGTCGCCATCCTCAAAGGGCGTGTAGCCCTTACGGACCTTTCCGTAAGGGCGCGCATCGCCTTCCGAAGTGCTGCCGAACTCCGAGACGTCGGCCATTCCGAGGAAGTGGACAGTGTCCTCGTCGCGCAGCGTCGCTCTGAGCCGTGGGTTGATCGCTGCGACCTCGGATAGAGCGACGTTCATGACGCGCGCTCTTCGGTTGTCGGCGTCGTAAGTATCGCTCGCAGATTCCGGAGCCCCTCCGCGATCTCGACCTCGAGCGCGTCCAACTCATCGAGGATCTCTTCGGGGGAGCGGTGCTCGACCTCTTCGTGCTCGATCTCTTTGTAGCGGTTGATCGAGAGGTCGTAGCCGTTCGCGACGATCTCGTCTTTCGGCACGAGGAAGGATTGGGCGGTGCGGGGGCGGGCGTGCTCGGGGGAGGGGCCCGCTTCGACAGGCTCAGCGAGCTTGGCGGGCTCAGCGAGCGAACGCCAGCGATTCAGCACGTCGGGGAGATCGTTCGCCTCGATCGGGGTGCGCTTGTCGTCGAGGGTGAAGCCGTCGGCGCGCACGTCGTAGAACCAGACCTGGTCGGTTCCGCCCGACGAGGTCTTCGTGAAGAAGAGGATCGCCGTCGAGACACCGGTGTAGGGCTTGAACGTTCCGCTGGGGAGCTTCACGACGGCATCGAGCTTGTGGTCCTCGACGAGCATCTTGCGCAGCGACTTGTGCGCGTTCGACGATCCGAAGAGCACGCCGTCGGGCGCGATGACTGCGGCGCGCCCACCGTTCTTCAGCAACTTGATCATGAGCGCGAGGAAGAGCAGTTCGGTCTTCTTCGTCTTCACGACCTGCAGCAGATCTTTCGCGACGGTCTCGTAGTCGAGGCTTCCGGCGAACGGCGGATTCGCGAGCACGAGCGAGTAGTCGGCGCTCGCCGGATGCCCCTCGGCGAGCGAGTCGCCGCGCTCGATCACGGGCTCTTCGACGCCGTGGAGCAGCATGTTCATGCTCGCGATGCGGGCCATCGAGGCATCCGAATCGAAGCCCGTGAACGCCTTGGTGTTGAAGAACGCGCGCACCGAGGCATCCGTCTCGACCTCGGGGTGATGCTCGCGCAAGTACTCGACGGCCGAGATCAAGAAACCCGCGGTGCCCACCGCCGGGTCGATGATGCGGTCTTCGGGCGTCGGCGCCGCCATGTCGACCATGAGTTTGATGATGTGCCGGCTCGTGCGGAACTGGCCGTTCTGCCCGCTCTGCGAGAGCTTCGCGAGCATGTACTCGTAGATGTCGCCTTTGGTGTCGCGGTCGTCCATCGGGATGTCTCGGAGCAGGTCGACGACCTTCGCGAGCAGCGCGGGCGTGGGGATCGTGAAGCGCGCGTCCTTCATGTTGCGCGCGTAGCTCGACCCGTCGCCGCCGAGGCGGCGGAGGAACGGGAAGACGTGCTCGTCGACGATCTCGAACATCTCTTGCGGCGAGCGGTTGGTGAAGTCTGACCAGCGCAGGTCGTCGAACGGGCGGGCGACCCGGCCCGTGTCGTCGATGCCCTCGGGGAAGATGCGGCGCTGCATCGGCTCGCCCGTGCGGTTCGCGCGGCGCTCTTCGCGCGTGTGCAACTCATCGAGCCGGCGGATGAAGAGCAGATACGTGATCTGCTCGATGACCTCGACCGGGTTGGCGATGCCGCCCGACCAGAAGGCGTCCCAGACGCGATCGACTTTGCTGCGGAGTTCGCCGGTGACCAAGATGTGGTGCCTTTCGGAGGGGTGCTTGAAGCAGCGTAGTGCGGCCCGGTTCTCGACGGGAGCCGGGCCGCTGGCCGCGGTGCTACTGACGCTTGAGCTCGACCGTTGTCGTGACTCCGAGCGCGGTCACCTCGTAGCTGATGGTGTCGTTGTCGAACGAAAAGGTCTTCGTCGGGTCGCCCGAGGCGAGCAGCGCGCCCGAGGTCTTCTCGGTGTCGTTCTGCGAGTCCCACGAGAACGGTCCGGATACGGTCGGAGTCTCGAACGTGCCCGACCAGTAGAGCGCCTTCGTGTTCCCGCCGTCGCTCACCCAGAAGACCTCGATCGTGTCGGCGGTGATCGTCGCCGATTGGAAGCTCTCCTCGGATTTCTTGTTCGACTGCACCCACTCGCCGACCAGGTCGGCGGGCTGTGCGGGAGCCTCGTTCTCGGTGGCTCCCGTGCTCGGCCCATCGGTGCCGGCGGCGGTCGCCGCGCACCCCGCGAGTCCTGTGCCGAGCAGGGCGATCAGCGCGATCTGGGCGATTCCGGGGGTGAGACGTCGAGTCATTTCTTCTCCGTGTGCGATCGGTCTTCCGGGGGTTGGCATTCCTGACAGCGCGACCGACGCTATCTCTGGGCGCCGACATCGACCGAGTCGAAGGGGGCGGAGTGACCTGTTCTGGGGGCGCCGAGCGAGTCGATCATGGTTCGACGCAACGGGAATACCCGCACCCCCTCCGCGTTGAACTTGAGCGTACCCAACTCAAGTTCCCAAGGAGAACCAGGTGCCCGAAGACTTCAACGAGGCCGGCTCGAGCTCGTTCGACGAGTTTCTTGCCCGGTACCTTGCGGGTGAGCAGGCCAGGCAGGCGCGGTCGATCGACCTCAGCCGGTTCCTGACTGCGCGCACGCAGAGCATCCTGCAGCGTGCCGGACGCTTCGCACTCGAACGCGGCCAGACCGACCTCGACGCACTGCACATCCTGCGCGTGATCGTCGAGGACGACGCGGTCAAGCAGGCGATCCAGCGCATCGGGGCGAGCCCCGAGCGCATCATCACGGCGACCGAGCAGCGGTTGCCCGCTGCCCTCGATCTCGAGGAGGACTCGCTTCGACAGGCGCAGCGAGCGGCGACCATCACGCCGAGCGCATCCCGCGCGCTGTTCCACAGCTACCAGGTCGCGCGCTCATCCGGCTCGACCTACATCGATCCCGAGCACCTGTTCTTCGCGCTCGTGCTCGGTCAGGATGCCCCGGCCGGCCAGGTGCTCGCACGCGCGGGCGTGACGGCCGAGGCGCTGACGCAGGGACTCGCGGGCGACTCCCTTCGACAGGCTCAGGGAGCGAACGGCGACGAGTACGGTGACGAGGCCCTTCGCCCGGCTCAGGGAGCCGAATCGAGCACTCCGATGCTCGATAAGTTCGGCACCGACCTGACCGAACTCGCCGAGAACGGCGAACTCGACCCGGTGATCGGCCGCGTCGACGAGATCGAGCAGACCATCGAGATCCTTTCCCGCCGCACCAAGAACAACCCGGTGCTGGTCGGCGAGGCGGGCGTCGGCAAGACGGCGATCGTCGAGGGTTTGGCGCGCGCGATCGTCGAGGCATCCGTGCCCGAAGCGCTGCTGGGCAAGCGGGTCATCTCGCTCGACCTGCCCGGCATGCTCGCCGGAACCCGGTACCGCGGCGACTTCGAAGAGCGGCTCACGAAGACCATGGAGGAGATCGCCGCGAACAAGGGCGAGTTCATCGTCTTCATCGACGAGATCCACACGGTCGTCGGTGCGGGCGGCTCGGGCGACGGCGGCACCGACGCGGGCAACATCCTGAAGCCGCGCCTCGCGCGCGGCGACCTGCACCTCGTCGGCGCGACGACCCTCAACGAGTACCGCAAGATCGAGAAGGACCCGGCCCTCGAGCGCCGCTTCCAGCCGGTGCGCGTCGGCGAGCCCAGCATCGAGGACGCGGTGCTGATCCTGCAGGGGCTCAAGCCCGCCTACGAGCAGCACCACGGCGTCGAGTACACGGATGCCGCGATCCGCGCCGCGGTCGAGCTCAGCGACCGCTACCTCAGCGACCGCGTGCTGCCCGACAAGGCGATCGACCTGATCGACCAGGCCGGCGCGCGACTGCGCCTCAAGCTGGGCGTGAAGGTCGACGTGAGTGAGCTCATCGAGCGGCTCGCGACGCTCGAGGCCGACAAGAACGCCGCCGTCACGGCCGAGCACTACGAGGAGGCGTCGCGGATTCGCGATGAGATCTCGAAGGTGCAGGATCGGCTCGACGAGGCATCCGCCACCGGTCGCGCGACCGCGGCGGCCCAGGAGGCCGTCATCGACGAGCCCGAGATCGCCGCGGTGATCTCGCGCGCCACCGGCATCCCGGTGAACCGCCTCACCGAGACCGAGCGCGAGCGCCTGGGTTCGCTCGAACAGGAGCTCCACGCCCGCGTGATCGGGCAGGACGACGCGGTGACCGCGGTCGCCAAGGCCGTGCGCCGCAACCGCACCGGCATGGGCGACGCCAAGCGCCCAGTGGGCTCGTTCCTGTTCCTCGGCCCGACCGGGGTCGGCAAGACCGAGCTCGCGAGGGCGCTCGCCGACCGACTGTTCCCTTCGACCGGCTCAGGGACCGACCACATCATCCGCTTCGACATGAGCGAGTTCGGCGAGCGCCACACGGTGTCGCGCCTGGTCGGCGCCCCTCCCGGGTACGTCGGGTACGACGAGGCCGGCCAGCTCACCGAGCGCGTGCGGCGCAACCCGTACTCGATCGTGCTGTTCGACGAGATCGAGAAGGCCCACCCCGACGTCTTCAACCTGCTGCTGCAGGTGCTCGACGACGGACGCCTCACCGACGGCCAGGGCCGCACGGTCGACTTCCGCAACACGGTCGTGGTCATGACCAGCAACCTCGGGTCCGAGTTCCTGGCCAGCCGGTCGGGCGCGCTCGGCTTCGTCGCCGGTACGGATGCCTCGGGCTTCTCCTCGGCCGACGAGGTCAGGGCTCGCGTCATGGGCAAGGTGCGCGAGGCGATGCGCCCCGAGTTCCTGAACCGCATCGACGAGATCGTGCTGTTCCAGAAGCTCACGCAGCACGAGATCGCGCAGATCGTGCGCCTCATGCTCGGCGACACCGAGCGGCGCCTCGCAGCCCGCGAGGTCGCGATCGAGGTCACGGATGCCGCGGTCGAGTGGCTCGGCGCCCACGGCTACGAGCCCGAGTTCGGTGCCCGGCCGCTGCGCCGCCTGATCCAGCGCGAGGTCGACGACCGCATCGCCGACCTGTTCGTCTCGGGCGACCTGGGCGACGGCGAGGCGGTGAAGGTGGATGCCTCGGACGGCGCGCTCACCGTGGCATCCGTGCCGCGCGCCGTGCTCGACCAGCCGATCGCGGCGTAGCGCACCACCCACCGGCGAACGCCCGGCTCCGTCAGGGGCCGGGCGTTCCGTGGTGACCAGCCGACCCGGGTCCGAACGCGCAGGCGTGGTCTCCGCTCGCGTCATGATCGGGGCCGTCGCGCGTCTCTCGGGTATGGGGACGCATTTCGAGATCGTGCACGGGCCGCTCGGCGAGACGTCGATCCTGCCGTGTGCGTGCCCGCGTCAGGCTGATCACCCGCGACTGAACTCCGACACCGCGCCGGTGCAGATCCTCCGGGCCGACGGGCGGACGCCCGAGCACGGGCGCCGCGACCGGGGTCGGCGGCGGGCGGACGGGCGGGCGCTCGCTCCGTGGGCCGGCGGTCGCGCGTAGCATCCGCCCGGTGCGCACCGACCGCGAGATCCCTCTCGGCGACCCGCGGCGAGGAGCCGGGCGGCGTGACCGCCGTCACGCCGCGTCGGCGTGGCGGTGCACGACCTTCCAGCCGTCGCCTTCGCGACGATAGACCTGCGTCGCGCGCAGCGTGAAGGTCCGCGGCGAACCGTCGATGGACGCCGTCATCCGCTCGTACCCGACGGTGTACGCCATGTCGCCGGCGACGTCGTACGAGATCAGGTCGAAGCTCCACTCGGTGCAGTCCGAGAAACTCGCGGCGAGCACCTCGAACGCGTCGACGAGTGCGGCCCGGCCGACGGCGTTGCGCCACGCGCCGAGCGCGCTCACCCGCTCACCCGTCGACCAGATGGCGCGACGCGGACCGTCGTCGCCGTTCATCATCGCCCGTTCGGCTTGCGCGAGGTCGCCGTCGACCCAGGCCAGGAATTCTTCACGGTCGCTCATGGGTTCAGGATCCTCCGCCGCGGCGCCGGACACAACGATGGTTCGTGTTCTCGCGCGACCCGACGCCGTTCAGCGGCCGCGCTCGACCGCCCAGATCGCGAGTTCGACGCGGTTGCGCAGGCCGAGTTTGGCGAGCAGGCTCGCGACGTGCGTCTTCACGGTGCTGAGCGAGAGGTGCAGCTCCCGCCCGATCTCGGCGTTGCCGAGCCCGCGTGCGACGGCGGCGAGCACCTCTTCCTCCCGAGCGGTGAGAGGGATGGGAGGTTCCGAGCGGGTGCTGCCTCCCGAGGCCGCGAACGTCTCGATGAGCCGCACCGTCACGTTGGGGTCGATGAGCGCGTCGCCGCGTGCGGCGGCGTGCACGGCCTCGGCCAGCATCGCCGCGCCGACGCCCTTCAGCAGGAACCCCCGGGCGCCGGATCGCAGGGCGTCGTACACGTACTCGTCGAGGTCGAACGTGGTGATGACGACGACCGCCGGCGGGTCGGCGACGCCGGGCCCGGCGAGTTCGCGGGTCGCGGCGAGGCCGTCGAGCACCGGCATGCGGATGTCGAGCAGGCAGACATCGGGCCGGATGCTCCGCGCGAGCGCGACGGCTTCGGCCCCGTCGGCGGCCTCGGCGACGACCTCGATGTCGGGCTGCGCGTCGAGGATGACGCGCAGGCCGGTGCGCACCAGTTCCTGGTCGTCGGCGATCAGCACCCGCACGCTCATCCGCGCTCCCGTTCGTCTCGTGACCGGCCCGAGCGGGGCAGCACCGCGGTGACGGCCCAGCCGCCGGTCGGGGCGGGGCCGACGCTGCAGGTGCCGCCGACGAGTGCGGCGCGCTCGAGCATGCCGGGGATGCCGTACCCGGGCGAGCCGGCCGGGCGGTGCGGGTCGCCGTGCCCGCCCCGCCCGTCGTCGCGCACGTCGAGGCGCACGCCGTCGGCGTCGACGCGGAGGTGCACGTCGATAGCGGTCGCCCCCGTGGCATGCCGCCGCGCATTGGTCACGGCCTCCTGCGCGATGCGGAAGGCGGTCGCGGCGACCGCCGGCGGCAGGGGCGCGGCGGCGTCCTCCGCGTCGACGCGCACCCGCACCGGGGGCTGCCCGGTCGGGTCGTCGAGGGCCCGCACGTCGTCGAGGCCAGGGGTCGGCGTCAGCTCCGGGGCATCCGGCCGCCCGTCGTCGCGCCGGAGCATCCGCACCATCGAGCGCATCTCGTCGAGCGTGCGCGACGCCTCGCCCTCGATGACCTCGAGCACCTCGGCGGCGCGTGCCGGATCGGCGGCGGCGACCGCGCCGCCCGCCTGCGCCTGGATCGCGATCGCCGACACGTGATGCGCGACCGTGTCGTGCAGGTCGCGGGCGAGGCGTTCGCGCTCGAGCAGGCGTGCGCGGTCGAGCTCGCGCATCCGCGCCGCCGCCCGCCAGCGCACCGCGAGCGCGATGGAGCTGGTCGCGACGATCACCGCGATCGCCCCGATCAGGTCGCCGAGCTCGGTCGGTTCGCGCAGGAACGACAGCGCGGTGCCGGCGATCACGAGCGCGCCGCCGCCGAGCATCGCGCGCCCCGACCCCCACCGCAGCAGCGCGTACAGCAGCACGAGGAAGTACACCGCCGCGAACGACTCGGGCTCGCCGCCGAGCACGAGCCCGACGACCGTGGTCGTGCCGAAGGCGATCGCGAGCATCGTGAACGGGCGCTGCCGCCGCCAGAGCAGGGTCGCCGCGAGCCCGGCGAGCACGACGGCCCACACCCAGCGCGACGGCAGCTCGGGTCGGGCGGATGCCTCCACGAGCGCCAGCACGGGCACGACCGCGACCAGCACCCAGTCGCGCCAGACCCGCCGTGGCGGCGACGGCACGGCGGCCGGCGCGTTCCACAGCGACCGCACGGCGCTCATGCCCTCATGATAGGAGCGCTCGCGGCCGTGCCGCCCGTGCCGGTCGGCCTGCGGTTCGCCCGGCTCGGCCGACCGCGCCGGATCGCGATCTCGGCGACGACCAGGTTGATCGCCCAGCCCGCGCCCATGAGCACGGCGTGCATCGTCTCGTCGGGCGGCGTGCCGACCGCGATCGTCCACGGCAGGAAGGTGAACGCCTGCGTGCCCGCGCCCAGCCCGATCGCGTAGGCGCGCATCATCCAGGCCCGGTGGGTGGGCACGTCGCCGCGGCGGATCGCGACGAACGCGACGATGAGCCCGGCGGACATCGCGGTGCCGAGCACCATCCGCATGGTCCAGAGCGCCCAGCCCACCGGGGCGGGGATGGAGTACATGAGCGTCATCCAGAGCGCCGACCCCGCCGAGGCGAGCCCGGCGGGCACGAGGATGCGGCCCGCCCGGCGGTGCCAGCGCCGACGCCGCAGCGACGGGGCGAACTGCAGGGCGCCGAGCACCAGGTACACGCTCGACCCGACGACGTGCACGATCACCGGCACGGGCGAGTCGAAGAAGCGGGCATTGTCGGCGGTGACCGCGGCGCCGGTCGCGAGCGAGCCCACCCGGAACACGCCCGCGACGATCGGCACCAGGCTGAGGAGGATGAGCCCGGCCGGGACGAGCCACTCCGGGATGCGTCGCGGGCGGGATGCATCGGACATGCCTCGATGCTCGCGGCCGGGCGCGCCCCGGCGCATCGGCCGATCGGCCCGAGTGCGCCGGTCGATCGGCCAGCCTCACGCGCGCTGTGCGATGATCGCCCGGTGGGCGACGGGGGAGCGATCGACGTCGAGGTCATCGTCGATGCGGCGAACGTGATGGGGTCGCGGCCCGACGGCTGGTGGCGCGACCGGGCGGCCGCGGCGTCGCGAGTGGTCGCGGGTCTGCCCGCGCTGGTCGGTCGGGTCGTCGACGGGCCGGATGCCTCTCCCGGCCCCGTCCGCATCGCCCGGGCGACCGCCGTCATCGAGGGCGCCGCGAAGGCCGCCGACCTGCCCGACGACGCCGACGTGCTGCGCGCGCCCGCCGACGGCGACTCCGCGATCGCCGAACTGGCCGCCGAGCGCGCGAGTCGTGGCATCCGCGTGCTCGTCGTCACCGCCGACCGGGGCCTGCGAGCGCGCCTGCCCGACACCGCGATCGCCGCCGGGCCCAACTGGCTGAACGCGCTGCTCGGGCGGTGACCACGGCCGATTCGGTCGAAGGCCCTGCGATTGTTAGCATCCACCGGTGAAGATCCTCCGTCGGGTGCTCGCCGTCGTCGCCGTCACCCTCCTCGTCGTCATCGCCGGAGCCGTCGGCGTCTACTGGTGGCAGCGCCCCATGCTCCTCACCGGCACCGGGTACGCGGCCCACAACGCCTGCGCGGTGAACGAGGTCGCGGGCCGTGACGACCCCGCCTCCGACTTGCCGCCGAACCCGCTCGTGCCCTACCTGCGGGTCGACGGCGCAGGCGACCCGACGAACGGCACGCTGCTCGGGGTGCTCGCCCGGCAGCAGGCGTGGTTCACCGAGGGCTTCGGCTGCACGCTCGCCGGCGACCGCCCCGACCTCGGCGAGGCGACCCCGATCGATGCGGACGGCAACCCGTTCGCCGAGGCATCCGCACCCGAGGCGAACCCCGACCTCGAAGCGGCCCTCGACGCCGCCTTCGGCGCCGGCCTGTCGGCGGCCGACGCGGCCGCGCTCGGCACCCGCGCGGTGGTCGTCGCGAAGGGCGGCGAACTCGTCGCCGAGCGCTACGCCGACGGATTCGACGCCGACACCCCGCAGCTCGGCTGGTCGATGTCCAAGAGCGTCACCGACCTCATGGTCGGCGTGCTCGCGAAGCAGGGCGACGTGTCGCTCGACGACGACCGCCTGCGTCCCGAGTGGACCGACGGCCGCGCCGACATCACCGTCGAGCAGCTGCTGCGCATGACCAGCGGCCTCGAATGGGACGAGACCTACGACGTCGGCACGCCCATCACGCGCATGCTCTACCTCGAGCCCGACATGGGCGGGTTCGTCGCGAGCCTGCCGCTCGAGCACGAGCCCGGCACGGTGCAGGAGTACTCCAGCGGATCGACGACGCTGCTCTGCTCGGTGCTCGTCGAGCGCACCGGGCTCGGCGCGAACCTGCCGCGCGACACCCTGCTCGGCCCGCTCGGCCTCTCGTCGGCGGTGTTCGAGCCCGACGCGGCCGGCACGCCGGTCTGCTCGTCGTACCTCTGGATGACCCCGCGCGACTGGGCCGCGATCGGCCGATTCGCGCTGCAGAACGGCGAGTGGAACGGCGAGCAGCTGCTACCCGAGGACTGGATGGCGCGCTCGCTCGAGGTGCTGCCCGTCGACGCGACCGACGACCCCGGCTTCGGCATGTCGTGGCGCACCAACGTGCTGCCCGACGGCACGCTGCGCTGGCCCGAGCTGCCCGAGGACACCTACTACGCTGCCGGTCACGACGGCCAGAAGGTGCTCGTGGTGCCGTCGGAGGACCTCGTCGTCGTGCGCATGGGCTTCACCCCGGCGTACGACGAGGACCCGTCGGTCGTCGCCCTCGTCGAGGCCGCGATCGCTGCGCTCGGCTGACGCGCGCTCGCGACTCAGATGACGACGTCGATGTCGTCGGCCAGCGGCAGCCCGGCGTACTCGGCGTCGACGAGGATGGGCAGGTGATCGGATGACCCGCGCGGCAGCGTCTGCACCCGCCGGATCTCGAGCCCGGCGGACGTCGCGAAGTCGTAGTGCCCGCGGAAGAACTTGTACCGCGTGTAGGTGCGGCTGTCGCTGAGCGTCAGCTCGTAGCCGACCTGCTGCACCTTGTCGGCGAGGTTCTCCTTGAAGACCGGGTAGTTGTAGTCGCCGACCATGAGCGTCGGCAGGCCGGGCCCGAGGAACTGCAGTTCGCCGAGCGCCGAGCGGATCTGGTGGCGGCGCAGCGAGTTCAGCGCGGTCAGCGGCGCCGCATGGAACGACGCGACGATGACCTCGCGCCGGGCGTGCGCGAGGTCGACCAGGCGGGCGCCGAGCAACCGCTCGTGCGCGGGCCGCAGCACCCGGTCGTGCAGCGACTTCTTCAGCGCGAACGCGCGCAGCGCGCGGGGCTCGAGCCGCTCGGGGTCGTAGTACATCGCCAGCCCCAGCCGGTTGCCGCTCGTCGAGTGCGCGAGGCGCAGGCGCCCGACCTGCTCGGCCAGGGCGCTCGTGTCGCACTCCTGCAGGCAGATGACGTCGGGACGGTAGCGCTCATCGAGCGCCGCGAGCTCGGAGATCGCGCGGTGCTTGCGGAGGTTGTAGCTGATCACCAGCATCGCTTCAGCCTAGAACGCCGACCCGGACGTTTCCCCTACGCTGGCGCGATGGACGTGCAGCAGCTCATCGATCTGGTGCGCCTCGAGCGCGCCGGCGTCGTGGCCACGCTCGCCGCCGACGGCGCGCCCCAAGCGGCGTACCTCTCGATCGCGGCCACCGATCGCGGCGAGCTGGTGTTCGACGCCAAGCCCGATTCGCGCAAGGTCGCGAACCTGCGGCGCGACCCGCGGATCGCGGTCGTGGTGGGCGGCGACCGCGGCGTGACCCTCCAGTGCGAAGGCGTCGCCGATCTGCCGACCGGGGCCGAGCTCGAGCGGTGCACCGCGGCCTACCTCGCCGCGTTCCCCGAGTTCGCGTCGTCGTTCGACGCGGGTGCGGTCGTGGTCCTGCGGGTGCTGCTCGACTGGGCGCGCTCCGGCGACTTCCGCGGCGAGCATCCGCTGATCGAGGACGTCGAGCTGGGCGCGCCGCCGGCCTGACCGGCGAACCCTCGAACCGGGCTCATCCCGATCGGTCGGCGGCGTCGCCGACCGCCGCCAGCAGCGCCGGCACGGCGATCTCGAGGATGTCGTCGCGCCCGATCGTGCCGCGCTGCAGCCACTCGCGGCAGAGCGCCTTGATGAGCGGTGCGAGCGCGCGCACCCGTGCCCGGGTGGGGGGCGTGTCGTCGGCGCCGACCGCGTCGATGACGAGCTGGGCGGCGCGGTCGTCGGCGGCGTCGACGATGGCCTGCACGTCGGAGCCGTCGTGCAGGCCCTCGGCGCCCGAGGTCGTCACCCACTCCTGCCCGTAGGCGATGGCGCCGTCGAGGATCCAGCCGATGACTCGGGCCGCGCGCTCGCGCCGCGGCCGGCCGTCGAGGTCGGGCAGGCCGCCGACCGGCAGGCGCACCGTGATCGCGAGCACGGCGAGGAACAGGTCGCGCTTCGAGCCGAAGTAGTGGTTCAGCAGGCCGCGGGTCACGCCGGCGGCCTGGGCGAGCTCCTCCATCGAGACCGACGCGTAGTCGCGCTCGCGGTAGAGGTCGCGGGCGGCCGCGATGATGCGCTCGCGACGCTCAGCGGGCGGCAGTCGCACCCGGCGCGTGCTGACGGCTTCGGACACGCGGTCAGTCTGTTCCGGCTATTGGCAGGCTGTCAACACGAGACTAGGCTCAGCGCCATGCGCAGCGACTCCGATGTCGTGGTGATCCGATCCGGTTTCGACGGAAGCGTCACCGTGCTGCGCCGCGCGGCCTCCCGCTGCTCCCGATCCCGGCGGCGCCACCGCGCCGCCGCCACCCGGTGCCGGCCCGACCGGCCGCGCACCTGCCGAGTGCATCCCGAACCGGGACGCGCCCCACAGGAAGGACGAACACCATGACCCTCGCCGACTCACGCACCGAGGCATCCGCCCGGCCCGCGCCGCCTGCGCCGTTCTACGGCGAAGACCACGAGGCGTACCGCGAGACCGTTCGCGAGTTCCTCCGTCGCGAAGTGGTGCCGAACTTCGACCGCTGGGAGGAGGAACGACTCATCCCGCGCTCGGTGTGGAAGGCCGCCGCCGAGGCCGGGCTCTACTCGCTCGCCATCCCCGAGGAGTACGGCGGGCCCGGCGAGCCCGACTACCGGTTCCGCATGGTCGTCTGCGAAGAGGTCGCGCGCACGAACACGACGTCCTTCGGCGTCGGCATCGGCCTGCAGGACGACATCATCACCCCCTACTTCCTGCACGTCGGCAACGACGAGCAGCGGCAGCGGTTCCTGCCCGGGCTCGCGTCGGGCGAGCTGATCGGCGCGATCGGCATGACCGAGCCCGGCACCGGCAGCGACCTGCAGGGCATCCGCACCACCGCGGTGCGCGATGGCGACGACTGGATCCTGAACGGGCAGAAGACGTTCATCTCCAGCGGCATCCAGGCCGACTTCGTGATCGCGGTGGCCCGCACCGATCCCGACGCCGGGTCGAAGGGCTTCAGCCTGTTCATCGTCGAGACCGGCATGCCCGGGTTCGAGCGCGGACGCAAGCTCGACAAGGTCGGCATCGTCGGGCAGGACACCGCCGAACTGTTCTTCCGCGACGTGCGCGTGCCCGCCGCGAACCTCGTCGGCGAGGTCGGCGGCGGCATGGCCTACCTGATGCAGAACCTGCCGCTCGAGCGGCTCGGCATCGCGATCGCCTCGCAGGCCGGCGCCGAGGCCGCGCTCGCGTGGACGCTCGACTACGTGTACGAACGGCGCGCGTTCGGGCAGCGGATCGGCGACTTCCAGAACACCCGGTTCGAGCTCGCCGAGATCGAGACCGAGGTGGAGGTCGCGCGTGCGTTCGTCGAGCAGGCGGTGCTGAAGTACAACGCCGGCGTGCTGTCGACGGTCGAGGCGTCGAAGGCCAAGTGGTACGTCTCGGAGCTGCAGCAGCGGGTCGTCTACCGCTGCCAGCAGCTCTTCGGCGGGTACGGATTCATGCTCGAGTACCCGATCGGCAAGGCGTACCGCGACGCCCGCATCCAGACCATCTACGGCGGCACCACCGAGATCATGAAGGAGATCATCGGCCGCGCCCAGGCCGCCAGGTACCGCGGGTGAGCGAACGGTTGCCCCGCGGGCGGACGTGCGCCGCGTGACCGGTCCGCTCGCGGGCATCCGCGTGGTCGAGCTCGGCGGCATCGGCCCGGCGCCGCACGCGGCGATGGTGCTCGCCGATCTCGGCGCCGACGTGGTGCGCATCGAACGCGACGGCGCCCTCGGCGTGGGCGACGACGAACGACCCGACCTCACCCTGCGCGGCCGGCGGCGGATCGCACTCGACCTCGGCACCGCCGACGGGGCGGCCGCCGCGCTCGAGCTCGTCGACCGCGCCGACGTCGTGATCGAGGGGTACCGGCCGGGAGTGGCCGAGCGGCTCGGCCTCGGCCCCGACACGTGTCTGGGCCGCAACCCGCGCCTCGTCTACGGGCGGGTCACCGGGTGGGGGCAGGACGGCCCGCGCGCGACCCACGCGGGGCACGACCTGAACTATCTCGCGCTCACCGGCGCCCTGCATGCGATCGGGCGTCGCGGGGAGCGACCCGTGCCGCCGCTCAACCTGGTGGCCGATTTCGGCGGCGGGTCGATGCTCGTCGTCACGGGGGTGCTGGCCGCCCTCGTCGAACGGTCGGTATCGGGCCGCGGGCAGGTCGTCGACGCGGCGATGGTCGACGGCGTGTCGCTGCTCATGCAGCTCACCTGGTCGATGCGGTCGGTCGGGCAGTGGTCGGATGCCCGTGAGGCGAACCTGCTCGACGGCGCCGCGCCGTTCTACGACACGTACGCCTGCGCCGACGGCCGATTCGTCGCGGTCGGCGCGATCGAGGAGCGGTTCTGGGCGCAGGTCGTCGCGGGGCTCGCGGAGACGGGGGCGCTCGCGGCCGCGGGCGTCGCCGACCTCGCCGACCTGCCCGACCGGAACGACCCGCACGACTGGCCGGCGCTGCGCGACGTGCTCACCCGGGCGTTCGCCACCCGGCCACGCGACGCATGGGCCGAGGTGTTCGGCGGCACCGACGCGTGCGTCACACCCGTGCTCACGCTGGCCGAGGCCGCCGCCGACCCGCACCTCGCCGCACGCGGCACGCTCGCCCCCGTCGGCGGCGTCGTGCAGGCCGCGCCCGCGCCGCGGTTCTCGCGCACCGCGGCGGACGCGCCGCACCCGCCCGCACCGGTCGGGCGCGATGCCGACGCGGTGGGGCGGGTACTGGAGGAGTGGCGCGACGCGGCCGGCTAGGCCGAGCGCAGCCCGGTCAGGCCGAGCGCAGCCCGGCGAAGAAGGCGCGAAGGTCAGATGCCACGGCCTCGGGCGCCTCGAGGGCGGCGAAGTGCCCGCCGCCGTCGAACCGGCTCCAGTGCACGATGCGGTCGTTGTCGCGCTCGGCGAACACCCGGATCGTCTGGAAGTCGTCGGCGAACACCGCGACCCCCGTAGGCGAGTGGTTCACGGCGGGCTCCGGAGCATCCTGCGCGTTCTCGTAGTAGGCGCGCGCCATGCCGGCCGCGGAGTTCGTGAACCAGGCGACGCTCACCGCGGCGAGGATCGCGTCGAGCGGCACCTTCGAGGTGCCGTTGCCGAACGACTCGAACAGCTCGCTGTAGGCGAGCAGCCCGACGGGGGAGTCGCTGAGCGCGGCCGCGATCGTCTGCGGGCGGGACGCGTTCATCGTGTTGTACCCGCCGACGCGCTGGAACCACTGCATGTGCTCGAGGCCGGCGTAGTCGGCGGGCGTCAGATGCTCGAACTCGCTCGGGTCGCCCGACGGGAACGAGAAGAGCTGCAGCACGTGCAGGCCGAGGAATCCCTCGGGTTCGGCCAGGCCCAGCTCGCGCGCGACCATCGCGCCGTTGTCGGAGCCGTGCACGCCGTAGCTCTCGTAGCCGAGGGCGCGCATGAGCGCGTCGTAGGCGCGGGCGACGCGGGCGGTCGTCCACCCCGGCTCGCGCACCGGGTTCGAGAAGCCGAAGCCCGGGGCATCCGGGATGACGACGTGGAAGGCGTCCTCGGCCCGCCCGCCGTGGGCGACCGGGTCGACGAGCGCGTCGATGACGTCGAGGTAGTCGATCGCCGAGCCCGGGTAGGTGTGCGCGAGCAGCAGGGGCGTCGCCTGCTCGTGCTTCGAGCGCACGTGCAGGAAGTGGATCGGCTGCCCGTCGACCTCGGCGATGAAGTTCGGCACCGCGTTGATGCGGGCCTCGACCGCGCGCCAGTCGAACTCGCGCCAGCGGGCGACGGCGTCGGCGAGGTAGTGGTTCGGGGTGCCGGTCTCCCAGGTGTCGCCGGGCGCCGGCTGGGGGAGCCGGGTGCGGGCGAGGCGGTCGGCGAGGTCGTCGAGGTCGGCCTGCGGGACGGCGACGGTGAAGGGGCGGATGGCTGCGATGTTCATGTCTCCGAAGGTACGATCCAAACAGGAACGGATGATTCCTGATTCGCGAGATCCGTTCCGCCGGACTCGGAAGGAGCCGCCCATGGCCGAAGCCGCCACCCGCCTGCTCGCACTGCTCGCGCTGCTGCAATCGCGGCCGTCGTGGACCGGGCCCGAACTCGCGGGGCGCCTCGACGTGTCGACCCGCACCGTCCGCAACGACGTCGAGCGGCTGCGCGGGCTCGGGTACCCGGTCGATGCGGTGCGCGGCGCCGCCGGCGGCTACCGGCTCGGGGCGGGCGGCCGCATGCCGCCCCTGCTCCTCGACGACGAGGAGGCGGTCGCGGTCGCGATCGGGTTGCGCGCGGTGAAGGGCGTCGCGGGCGTCGCCGAATCGGGCGCGCGGGCGCTCGCCAAACTCGAGCAGGTGCTGCCCGCGCGCCTTCGCCCGCTCGTCGAGGCGGTCACCCAGGTCGTCGACCATGCGCCCGAGAACACCGGCACGGATGCCCCCGACCCCGAGGTCGACCCCGCGGTGCTGCAGGCGATCGCGACCGCCATCCGCGCCGCCGAGTGGTTCCGCTTCGACTACCGCGGCGACCCCGCCCTGGTCGAGCCGTACCGCCTCCTCGCGTGGCAGCGCCGCTGGTACCTGGTCGGGCGCGTGCCCGAGTCGGGGGAGTGGCACGTCTACCGCGCCGACTGGATCGCCCCCCGCATGCCGACCCGCCGGCGGTTCACCCCGCGGCTCGTGCCCGGCGGCGACTACACGGCGTTCACGATGCGGGAGGTCGCGGCGAGCGGCTGGAACGTGCACGCGAGGCTGCGGGTGGATGCCCCGGCCGAGGCCGTGCTCGCGCGCATCCACCCCGCGGTCGGCGTGGTCGAAGCGGTGTCCGACGAGGCATCCGTGCTGGTGACCGGCGCCGACACGCTCGAGACGGTCGCGGCGTACATCGGCATGCTGGGCATGCCGTTCACGGTCGAGTCGCCCGTCGAACTGCGCGCGCATCTCGGGCGACTGGCGGGGGTCTACGCACGGGCGGCGTCGACCGGGTAAGGTAAGCCTCACCTGCCCTGTCACCCGGAGGAACCCGTGGCCTCGAGCAACATCGCCATCACGCACGCCGAGACCGGCCTCGTCACCGCCGACGTCGTGCGCGCCGAGCGCATCTCACCCCACTTCGTGCGGCTCACCATCGGCGGCGACGCGCTCGCCGACTGGCGCCACGTCGGATTCGACCAGTGGTTCCGGCTCGCGGTGCCGACGAGCGACCACACCCGGTTCGACAACCTCTCCGAGACGTACACCACCGCGGCGTACCTCAAGTACCTGATGCTGCCGAAGGCGACCCGGCCGGTCATCCGCAACTACACGGTGCGCGAGTTCCGCCGCGAGACGCGCGAGCTCGACATCGACTTCGTCGTGCACGGCGACACCGGCGTGGCCGGGCCGTGGGCCGAGACCCTGCCGATCGGCGCGACCGTCGCCCTCATCGACCAGGGCTGCGGCTACCGCCCGGTCGCCGACGCCGATCGCGTGCTGCTCGTCGGCGACGAGAGCGCGCTGCCCGCGATCGCCGGCATCCTGCGCGATCTGCCCCGCGATGCTCGCGGGCACGCGGTGATCGAGGTGCCCGACCTCGACGACCGTCGGCCGGTCGATGCGCCCGACGGCGTCGAGGTGCACTGGGTCGACCGCGGCGACGCCGCGCACGCGGGGGCCGCGGCGCTCGCACGGGTGCACGAGCTCGAACTGGATGCCTCGCTCGACGCGTTCGCCGCGGGCGAGTCGAAGCTCGCGACGGGCGTGCGCCGCCACCTCGTCAACACCGTCGGCGTCGCCAAGCCGAACATCGACTTCTGCGGGTATTGGCGGCTCTGAGGATCCGTGTCACAGCCGGGCGTGGCATCCGGTCGAAGCTGGTGACCGTCGAATGGAAGGACCAGCCATGAAGATCGCCGTCGCCGGAGGCACCGGCCTCCTGGGCTCGAAGGTCGTCGCCGTCGCGCGCGAGCGCGGGCACGAGGTCGTCGTGCTGTCGCGCTCGGCGGGCGTCGATCTCGTCAGCGGCGACGGGCTGGCCGACGCGCTCGACGGGGTCGATGCCGTCATCGACGTGAGCAACCGCAACACCCTGAAGGCCGGCGACGCGATCGACTTCTTCACCGCCGCGACCCGGTCGCTGCTCGCCGCCGAGCAGGCCGCCGGCGTCGGTCACCACGTCGCGCTCTCCATCGTCGGCGTCGATCGGGCGCCGTACGCGTACTACGCCGGCAAGCTCGCGCAGGAGCGCGAGGTCGAGGCGGGCCAGGTGCCCTGGACCCTGCTGCGGGCGACGCAGTTCCACGAGTTCGCGCAGCAGATGCTCGACCGGTTCTCGTTCGCCGGCCTGCACCTCGCGCCCACGGCGCGCACCCAGCCGGTCGCGGCCGACGACGTCGCGGCGCGGCTCGTCGATCTCGCCGAGGGCGAGCCGGCCGGTCGGGTCGCCGACCTCGCGGGGCCCCGCGAGGAGCAGCTCGTCGACATGGTGCGCAAGGTGGCCGCCGCGCGCGGCCTGCGCGGTCCGGTCGTGCCGCTCACCGTGCCCGGCAAGCAGATGGCGGCGATGCGGCGCGGCGACGTGCTGGCGGG
Source organism: Agromyces larvae (assembly GCF_022811705.1). Classification (NCBI taxonomy): domain Bacteria; kingdom Bacillati; phylum Actinomycetota; class Actinomycetes; order Micrococcales; family Microbacteriaceae; genus Agromyces; species Agromyces larvae. Next base: position 3,960,020 of record NZ_CP094528.1, read on the forward strand.
CCCCGGCGCGCAGCTCACGACGCAGTCGTTCGACGAGTGGCTCGCCGGGCAGCCGGGAACGCCGCGCTGAGCAGTCGTTCGCGCAGCGCGTTGCCCCGCTCGGCGAACCGGCGCTGCCGGCGCACGTACTCGGCTTTGCCCTCCGGCGTCTCGATGCGCACCGGTACCCCGCCCCAGGCGGCCGCGTCGTAGGGCGAGGCCTCCATGTCGAGGGTGCGGATGTCACGGGCGAGCTCGAACGCGTCGAGCAGCAGCTCGCCCGGCACGAGCGGCCCGAGCTTCACCGCCCACTTGTACACGTCCATGCCGGCGTGCAGGCAGCCGGGCTGCTCGAGCTCCGGCTGGGTGTCGCGGGTCGGCGCGAACCGGTTGCGCGGCACCGCGTCGGGGGTGAAGAAGCGGTACGCGTCGATGTGGGTGCAGCGCAGGTCGTGCGCCTCGACGACCTCGTCGGTGCCCGCCTGCCCGAGCCGCAGCGGCACGGCGTGCCGGTGCTCGGCCTGGCGGTACACCATCGCCCACTCGTGCAGCCCGAAGCATCCGAACGATGCCGGGCGTGCGGCCGTGAGCCGCAGCAGCTTCTCGATCGAGCGCAGCAGCGGCGCCTTCTCGGCGCGCATCGCCGCGGCGTCGACGGTGAGCGAGCCGGGCGCAGCGCCCGGTGCGTACCAGCGCCACCCGGCGCGCGGCTCGCCGGCCGCGTCGGCCAGTTCGACGCCCGCGCCCGGATGCCAGCGGCGCAGCAGGCTCGGCGAGTACGCGTAGTAGGTGAACAGGAAGTCCTCGACCGGATGCGTCGCTCCGCGCGACGTCCGTTCGCGGCGCGCCGCGGTGAGCGCATCGGCTCGCGTCGCGTGCGCGGCCTCGCGGGCGCGCCACTCCGTCTCGTTCACCCCACGAGGGTACGCGGCCACGCTGGGCGTCCGCCCTTCCGCGCGATGTCCCGGAGCGGCAGACTTGGGCCATGACCGCTGCAGCCGACGACGAGATCGAAGACCGCGAACCCACCCGACGCCTCGACAAAGAGGAGTGCTGGCAGCGCATCGTGGCGTCGCCGTTCGGGCGCATCGCGACGACCGCGGCGGGCGAGGTCGACATCTACCCGGTGAACTTCGCGGTCGACGGCGAGACGATCGTGTTCCGCACCGCGCCGGGGTCGAAGCTGCTCGAGATCATGGTGCACTCGCGGGTCGCGTTCGAGGTCGACGGCTACAGCGACTCCGAGGCGTGGAGCGTCGTCGTGAAGGGCGAGGCGGAGGAGTTCTCGAGCGAGCCCGAGGTCGAGGCGGCGCAACTGCTCGGCATCGAGCCGTGGGCGCCCGAGCGCAAGGACCGCTGGGTGCGCATCCGCGTCAGCGAGGTGCACGGGCGGTCGTTCGCACGATGACGCGGGCTCCGCGCATCGGCGTCATCTTCCAGCCGGCGTTCCCGCCCGAGCGCTTCCGCGCCGTCGTCGAATCGGCCGAGCGGGCCGGCGTGCCCGAGCTGTGGCTGTGGGAGGACTGCTTCCGCGAGTCGGCGTTCGCCGCGGCGGCCGCCGCACTCGCCTGGACCGACCGGCTGCGGGTCGGCATCGGCATCGCGCCCATGCCGTTGCGCAACGTCGCGCTCACCGCGATGGAGATCGCCACGATCGAGCGGCTCTTCCCGGGTCGGCTCATCCCGGGCGTCGGGCACGGCGTCCTCGACTGGATGGGGCAGGTCGGGGCCCGGGTCGCGTCGCCGCTGACGCTCATGCGCGAGTACGTGCCCGCGCTGCGGGCGCTGCTCGCCGGCGAGGAGGTCACGACGAACGGGCGGTACGTGCGGCTCGACCGGGTGCGGCTCGACTGGCCGCCCGCCGCGGCGCCCGCGGTGCTCGCCGCGGGCGAGGGCCCGAAGACCCTGCAGCTCACCGGCGAGGTCGCCGACGGCACGATCATCCCCGCCGGGGCGTCGACCGAGCGCATCGCCGCATCCGTCGCGACGGTCGCAGCGGGGCGGGAGGCGACCGGCCGCGCCGGGGCGCCCGACGTGGTGGTGTTCGTCATGGCGGCGTTCGGCGGCGCCGACGCGCGCGAGCGCGCGATCGCCGATCTGCGCCCGTGGCATCCGAACGCCGACGACTCGCTCGTCGCCGCCGGCGACGTCGACGACGTCGTGGCCGCGGTGCAGCGGTACGCGGCGGCCGGCGCGACCTCGGTCATCCTGCAGCCGACCTCGAACGAGCCCGATCTCGAGAGGTTCTCGGCCCGGGTCGGCGAGGTGGCGCGCGCGATCGGCTGACCCCGGCTCGACCCGGCCGCGTGTCGGCGGTCGGTGCCAGACTGGCCGCGTGCGATTCGACGAGGTGGTGCAGACAGCCGAGACGGTCGCCTCGACCCGGTCGCGCCTCGCGAAGGTCGACGCGCTCGCCGGGCTGCTCGCCCGCCTCGAACCCGACGAGATCGCGCCGGCCGTCGGGTTCCTCACCGGCAAGCCGCGGCAGGGGCGCATCGGCGTCGGCTGGCGCGGCATCGGCGCGGCCATGGGCGATGCGGCGGATGCCCCCACCCTCGACGTCCTCGACGTCGACGCCGCGCTCGACCGGCTGGCCTCGGTCGAGGCCGGCACCGGGTCGTCCGCCGAGCGCGCGGGGGCGCTGCGCGCGCTCACCGCCCGAGCCACCGCCGCCGAGCAGGATCTGCTCGCCCGCATCATCCTGGGCGAGCTGCGCACGGGCGCGCTCGAGGGCGTGCTGCTCGACGCGATCGCCCGTGCCGCCGACCGCCCCGTCGCGTCGGTGCGTCGCGCCGCGATGCTCTCGGGCGACCTCGGCGACACCGCCCGGCTCGCGCTCACCGGCACGGCGGCCGACCTCGACGCGGTCGGCCTCGTCGTCGGGCGCCCCGTGCTGCCGATGCTCGCGGCGACCGCGCCGACCGTGGCCGACGCGGTCGGGCAGACCGGCGAGGCATCCGTCGAATTCAAGCTCGACGGCGCGCGCATCCAGGCGCACCGCCGCGGCGACGAGGTGCGGGTGTTCACCCGCAACCTCGCCGACATCACCCACCGCCTGCCCGAGGTGGTCGAGGTCGTGCGCGGGCTGCCGGTCGAGTCGGCGATCCTCGACGGCGAGACCCTCTCGCTCGACGAGCACGGCGCGCCCCGGCCGTTCCAGGACACGATGGCGAGGTTCGGCGCCGACGCGAGCCGCGAAGCGGTGCTGCATCCGTGGTTCTTCGACGTACTGCACGTCGACGGGCGCGACCTGATCGACGAACCGCTCGCCGCACGCCTGGCCGAGCTCGAGCGGATCGCCCCCGACCACCGCATCCCCGGGGTGGTGACCGCCGACGCGGCGATCGCCGAGCAGGTGTCCCGCGACGCGCTCGGCGCCGGGCACGAGGGCGTGGTCGTGAAGGCGATCGAGTCGCCGTACGCGGCCGGTCGCCGCGGGTCGAGCTGGGTCAAGGTCAAACCCGTGCACACGTACGACCTCGTCGTGCTCGCCTGCGAGTGGGGGTCGGGCCGGCGCACCGGCTGGCTGTCGAACCTGCACCTCGGGGCGCTCGACCCCGACGGCGAGTTCGGCGAGCCCGGCGGGTTCGTCATGGTCGGCAAGACGTTCAAGGGCCTCACCGACGACCTGCTGCGCTGGCAGACCGAGCGGTTCCCCGAGATCGAGGTGCGGCGCACCGCCGGCACGGTCTGGGTCGCACCGGTCACCGTCGTCGAGATCGCGATCGACGGCGTGCAGCGTTCGACCCGCTACCCCGGCGGGGTCGCGCTGCGGTTCGCGCGGGTGAAGCAGTACCGCGACGACAAACGGCCCGAGGAGGCCGACACCATCCAGACCCTTCGCGCGCTGCTGCGCGGCTGAGCGATACCGTGGCCATGTGAACTGGCAGCTGCTGGTCGTCCTCGCGATGCTGATCGCGGCGATCGCCATGTTCGCGATCAACCGGCCGCGCATGGACGTCGTCGCGGTCATCCTGCTCGTCGCGCTGCCGCTCACCGGGGTGCTGACCGTGCCCGAGACGCTCTCGGGCTTCGCCGACCCGAACGTCGTGCTCATCGCCGCGCTCTTCGTCATCGGCGAGGGGCTCTCGCGCACCGGCCTGACCTACCGGTTGGGCGACTGGCTGTCGGCGACGGCCGGCACCAGCAGCACCCGGCTCATCGTGCTGCTCATGCTCAGCGTCGCGCTGCTCGGCGCGTTCATGAGCTCGACCGGGGTGGTCGCGATCTTCATCCCGGTGGTGCTCAGCATCGCCGCACGGCTCGGCGTCTCGCCGCGGCAGCTCATGATGCCGCTCAGCTTCGCCGCGCTGATCAGCGGCATGCTCACCCTCATCGCGACCGCACCGAACCTGGTGATCGACGCCGAACTCCGGCGTGCGGGCGCCGACGGGTTCGGGTTCTTCTCGGTCACCCCGTTCGGTCTCGTGATCCTCGCGCTCGGCATCGGCTATCTGCTGGTCGCCCGTCGGTTCCTCGGCTCCGACCCGGCCGACGAGTCGAGCCGCCGGGCGCGCACGTACGACCAGCTCATCGGCGACTACCGGCTCGCCGACCGCGAACGGCGGGTGCGCGTCGACCGCGGGTCGCCGCTGATCGGGCGCGAGCTCGGCGAGCTCGGCCTGCGTGCGCACGGGATGCACGTCATCGGCGTCGAGCGGCGGCGGTGGCTGCGACGCACCCTCGAGGTGACCGCGTCGGCCCCGGCCACCCGGATCGCGCGCGGCGACGTGCTGCTCGTCGACCTCTTCGAACGTCGCGACGACCTGGTGCCGACGCTGCAACGACTCCGGCTGCGCCCGCTGCGGACGGCGCCGGGGTTCCTCACCGAACGCTCCCGCGAGGTCGGGCTCGGCGAGATGATCCTGCCGCCGAACTCGGCCGCGCTCGGCCGCACCGTCGGCGAGCTGCGCACCCGCGACACCTACCGGGTCGACGTGATCGGCCTGCGGCGCGGCACCGAGGCGATCCCGGGTGCGCTGAACGCCGAGCGGCTGCAGCTCGGCGACACGCTGCTCGTCGTGGGCGCCTGGGAGGACGTGCAGCGGCTGACCTCCCGCAGCGCCGACTTCCTCTCGCTCGCCCTGCCCGCCGAGGTGCGCGAGCAGTCGCCCGCCGCGAATCGGGCGCCGTTCGCGCTTCTCAGCGTGGTGGTGATGGTCGTGCTGATGGTCACCGGCATCGTGCCGAACGTCATCGCCGCGCTCATCGCGTGCCTGCTGATGGGGCTGTTCGGCTGCATCGACATGCCGAGCGCGTACCGGTCGATCCACTGGCCGACGCTGCTGCTCATCGTCGGCATGCTGCCGTTCGCGCTCGCGCTCGAGCGCACCGGGGGCATCGACATCGCGGTCACGGCGCTGACCTCGACGCTCGGGCAGGGCAGCCCGACGCTGCTGCTGGCCGGCCTGTTCATCACGACCGCGGTCATCGGGCTGTTCGTCTCGAACACCGCGACGGCGGTGCTGATGGGCCCGGTCGCGATCGCGACCGCCGACCACCTGGGCGCCTCGCCGTATCCGTTCGCGATGGTCGTCGTGCTCGCCGCATCGGCGGCGTTCATGACGCCGGTTTCGTCGCCCGTGAACACGCTCGTGCTCGGTCCGGGGCGCTACCGGTTCGCCGACTTCCTGAAGATCGGCGCACCGTTCACGGTCGTGGTGCTCATCGTCGCGATCACGATGGTGCCGTGGCTGCTGCCGCTGTACCCGTGAGGCCGCGCAGCGGGCCGAGCGCGCTCAGTCGCTGTCGTCGTCCCCGTGGATGCGCGTGCTGCGCGGGATGGGCCGCCCGTCGGGCGCGTAGTCGACCATCGCGGCGGCCCGTCGGCGCGCCCGGCGGTTGTACGCCTCCTTGAGTTCCTCGTAGCGATCGTGCGAGACGAGGTGGTGGTCGGTCTCGCGCTGTTCGCCCATCGCGTCCCCCCGGTCGTCGTGCGCTGCGTCGAGCCTACGACGCGGCAGCCGAGCCCGCACCGGTCGATGCCGCGTGCCGCGGCCCCGAGCTTTCGCGAACGACGAGTTCGGTGGGCACGAGAGCACTGGCGCGCCGCTCGCCCGTCTCGACCTCGTGCAGCAGCGCTTCGACCGAGCGCCGGCCGACCTCGCCGAAGAACTGGCGCACCGTCGTGAGCGGCGGCCAGTAGCTGCGCGCCTCCTCCATGTCGTCGAAGCCGACCACGCTGACGTCGTCGGGCACGCGCCGACCCGACTGGTGCAGGGCGCGCAGCACGCCGAGGGCCATCTGGTCGTTCGCGGCGAAGATCGCGGTGACCTCGGGGTCGGATGCCAGGGCGAGTCCGTGCGCGTGGCCCGACTCGCTCGACCAATCGCCGACCAGCACCTGGGGCACCTCGGCGCCGTGGGCGCGCAGCGTGGCCTCCCACGCCTCGCGCCGGTGGGTCGCGGAGTACGAACGGTCGGGGCCGGCGAGGTGGTGCACGGTGCGATGCCCGAGGCCGAGCAGGTGCTCGGTCGCGAGACGAGCGCCGTGGGCCTGGTCGGTGTCGACCACCGTGTACCGGTCGCCGGCGGTCGAGTCGACGACCACGACGGGCAGCTCGGGCGGCAGTTCGATGTCGCTCTCGTCGAGCAGGTGCGCCTCGACGATGATGATCACGCCGTCGACCGCCTCCTCGGCGAGTCGGTCGACCGCGACCGAGACCTCGCCTCTCGTGGGGTGGGGGACGGGGATGAGCGTGATCGAGTACCCCGCGTCGGCTGCCGCCGCGGCGATCGCGTCGAGGGTGCGCATGTTGCCGAAGCTCGAGAGGGTGAACATGATGACGCCGATCGAGTGGAACCGGCCGCTGCGCAGCGCCCGCGCCGCGCTGTTCGGGCGGTAGCCGAGCGTGCGCATCGCGTCGAGCACGCGTTCACGGGTCTCGGCATCGACGTTCGCGCGGCCGTTCGCCACGCGCGACACGGTCTGGCCGGAGACGCCGGCCTGTCGGGCGACATCGGCCATCGACGGGCCGCGGCGGCGGGCGGTGGCGGTCATCGGGCTCCTTCGTCGGCGGTCACATTTCGAGACTGGCGGATGTTGACGTGAACATGCTACGGTCTCGGCGAAGCATGTTGACGTGAACATGCCCGATTGGACTCAGATGACGACGACGTCCCCGCCGATACTCCGACGCCGCGGCAACCGCAGCGAGTGGAAGGGCCTGGCCTTCACCGCGCCGTTCCTCGTGGTGTTCCTGCTTGTGTTCATCGCGCCCGTCGCGTACTCGATCTGGCTCAGCCTCTTCCGCGAGCAGCTCGTCGGCGGCAACGCCTTCGTCGGCCTCGAGAACTACGCGCAGCTCATGGCCGACCCGCAGTTCTGGGACGGGTTCCTGCGGGTCCTTCTGTTCCTCGTCGTCCAGGTGCCGATCATGCTCGCGATCGCACTCGTCGCCGCGCTCGCCATCGACAGCGCGCGCCTGCACGCCTCGGGCTTCTTCCGCATCGCCGTCTTCCTGCCGTACGCCGTGCCCGCCGTGGTGGCCGTGCTCATGTGGGGCTTCATCTACGGCGACAAGTTCGGGCTCGTCGGCAACGTGAACGACTGGCTCGGAGCATCCGTCTTCGCGCCCTTCGCACGCGACTGGATCCTGCTCTCGATCGGCAACATCGTGACCTGGGAGTTCGTCGGCTACAACATGCTGATCTTCTACTCCGCGCTGAAGGTGATCCCGACCGAGCTCTACGAGGCCGCCGCGATCGACGGCGCCGGGCCGACCCGGGTCGTCACCGCCATCAAGATCCCGGCACTGCGCGGAGCCATCGTCATCGCCACGATCTTCTCCATCATCGGCAGCTTCCAGCTGTTCAACGAGCCGAACATCCTGCGCACGCTCGCGCCGAACATCATCACCACGTTCTTCACCCCGAACATGTACGCCTACAACCTGTCGTTCGCGGGCCAGCAGTACAACTACTCGGCCACGGTCGCGATCGTGATGGGCGTGATCACCGCGGTGATCGCCTACGTCGTGCAGCTCCGCGGCTCCCGCAAGGAGGTGCGATGACCCGCCCGCTGGTCTCACCGCTGAAGCCCCGCAAATCGGTCGCGTTCACGATCCTGATGGCGCTGCTGGCCCTCTACGCGCTGGTGCCGATCCTGTGGCTCCTGATCAACTCCACGAAGACCCAGGCCGGGCTGTTCTCCAGCTTCGGCCTCTGGTTCGACGACGACTTCGTGCTGTTCCAGAACATCTGGGAGACCCTCACCTACCGCGACGGCATCTTCCTGCGCTGGCTCGGGAACACGCTGCTCTACGTGGTCGTCGGCGCCGGCGGCGCGACGCTGCTCGCGACCCTCGCCGGGTACGGGCTCGCGAAGTTCCGGTTCGCCGGGCGGCGCGCGATCTTCGCCGTCGTGCTCGGGGCGATCGCCGTCCCCGGCACCGCGCTCGCCGTGCCGACCTTCCTCATGTTCAGCCAGCTCGGGCTCACGAACACCCCGTGGGCGATCATCATCCCGTCGCTGATCAGCCCGTTCGGGCTCTACCTGATCTGGGTCTACGCCGTCGACTCGGTGCCGACCGAACTGCTCGAGGCCGCCCGCATGGACGGCGCCGGCGAGTTCCGCACCTTCTTCACGATCTCGATCCGCCTGCTCGCGCCCGGCATCGTGACCGTGCTGCTGTTCACCGTCGTCGCCACCTGGAACAACTACTTCCTGCCGCTCATCATGCTGAGCGACCCGAACTGGTACCCGCTGACCGTCGGCCTCAACCAGTGGAGCGCCCAGGCCACCGGGGTGAGCGCCCAGCCCATCTACAACCTGGTGATCACCGGGTCGCTCCTCACCATCATCCCCATCGTCGTCGCGTTCCTCGGCCTGCAGCGGTTCTGGCAGTCGGGGCTCAGCGCCGGAAGCGTCAAGCAGTGACGCGCACCACCCACCCATGCACCACGCACCGCACGAAGAAGTGAAGGGAACCACGCACATGTCCACCCACCGCACCGCACTCCGGCGCACCCTGGCCGTCGCGGCGACCGCCGCGCTCGCCACCGTCGCGCTCGCCGCCTGCACCTCGTCGCCCGACGGCGGCTCGGGCTCAGGCGACGCCACCGACCTCGACGCCGCCCTCGAAGCCGGCGGCGAGCTCACCTACTGGAGCTGGACCCCCAGCGCCGAAGCGCAGGTCGCCGCCTTCGAGAAGGCGTACCCGAACGTCGACGTCGAACTCGTCAACGCCGGCACCAACACCGAGGAGTACACGAAGCTGCAGAACGCGATCAAGGCCGGGTCGGGCGCCCCCGACGTCGTGCAGATCGAGTACTACGCCATCCCGCAGTTCGCACTGTCGGACTCGCTCGTCGACCTCGGCGAGTACGGGCTCGACGAACTGGAGGACCAGTTCAGCGCGTCCACCTGGGGCGCCGTGAACGTGGGCGGCAAGCTCGTCGGCCTGCCGCAGGACTCGGGCCCCATGGCGCTGTTCTACAACAAGGCCGTGTTCGACCAGTACGGCATCGCCGTGCCGACCACCTGGGACGAGTACGTCGAGGCCGCACGTCAGCTCCACGCCGCCGACCCGACGAAGTACATCACCTCCGACACGGGCGACGCGGGCTTCACCACGAGCATGATCTGGCAGGCCGGTGGTCGCCCCTTCGCGGTCGACGGCACCGACATCACCATCGACCTCGCCGACGAGGGCACCCGGCAGTGGACGGGCGTCTGGAACCAGCTCATCGAGGAGGGCCTGCTCTCGCAGACCCCCGGCTGGACCGACGAGTGGTACCAGGGCCTCGGCGACGGATCCATCGCGTCCCTCGTGACCGGCGCCTGGATGCCCGGCGTGCTCGAGTCGAGCGTGGCCGACGCGGCCGGCGACTGGGCGGTCGCGCCGATGCCGACCTACGACGGCACCCCGGTGTCCGCCGAGAACGGCGGCGGCGGGCAGTCGGTGACGAAGCAGTCGAAGAACCCCGCGCTGGCCGCGGCGTTCCTCCGCTGGCTGAACAGCGACCCCGCGTCGATCGAGGTCTTCCTCGAGTCGGGCGGGTTCCCGTCGACGACCGCCGAGCTCAACGACCCCGCGTTCCTGGCGTACGAGTCCGACTACTTCGGCGGCCAGAAGATCAACGAGGTGCTCGTGCAGGCGTCGAAGGACGTGTCGAGCGGCTGGCAGTACCTGCCGTACCAGGTGTACGCGAACAGCATCTTCGGCGACACGGTCGGCCAGTCGTACGCGAACGCCGGCGACCTGAACGACGGCCTCGCCGACTGGCAGGACAAGCTCGTCGCCTACGGCAACGACCAGGGCTTCAGCGTCAACCGCTGACCCGCCCGATCACAGGAGAACCATGAGCCGCTTCGCCATCGGCGCGACCGACTTCGAGCTCGACGGCCGGCCGCACCGCATCCTCGCGGGTGCACTGCACTACTTCCGGGTGCACCCCGATCTCTGGGCCGACCGCATCCGCAAGGCCCGGCTCATGGGGCTGAACACCATCGAGACGTACGTCGCGTGGAATGCGCACGAACCGCGCCGAGGCGAGTGGGATGCCACGGAGGCACTCGACCTCGGCCGGTTCCTCGATCTCGTCGCCGCCGAAGGCATGCACGCGATCGTGCGCCCCGGGCCGTACATCTGCGCCGAGTGGGACAACGGGGGCCTGCCCGCCTGGCTGTTCCGCGACGCCGAGGTCGGCGTGCGCCGCAGCGAACCGCGCTACCTCGATGCGGTCACGCGGTATCTCGAGCGGGTGTACGAGATCGTCGCGCCCCGCCAGATCGACGACGGCGGCCCGGTCGTGCTCGTGCAGATCGAGAACGAGTACGGCGCGTACGGCGCCGACAAGGACTACCTCGCCGAGCTCGTCCGGGTCACACGCGAGGCCGGCATCACGGTGCCGCTGACCACCATCGATCAGCCCGTCCCGCAGATGCTCGCCGACGGCAGCCTGCCCGGCCTGCACCTCACCGGCTCGTTCGGTTCGCGGGCGGCCGAGCGGATGGCGGCGCTCCGCGAGTTCCAGCCCACCGGCCCGCTGATGTGCATGGAGTTCTGGTGCGGATGGTTCGACGATTGGGGCTCCCACCACCACGTGACGGATGCCTCGGAGAGCGCCGCGGAACTCGACGCGATCCTCGCGGCCGGCGGGTCCGTGAACATCTACATGTTCCACGGCGGCACGAACTTCGGCCTCACGAACGGCGCCAACGACAAGGGCCGCTACGCGCCGATCACGACGAGCTACGACTACGACGCGCCGCTCGACGAGGCGGGGCATCCGACCGGGAAGTACTTCGCGTTCCGCGAGGTGATCGCGAGATACGCACCGGTGCCCGAGGAGGTGCCGTCGCCGCCCGCCCCCGCACCCGGGTTCGAGGCGACCCTCGTGCCCGGGCCCGCGCTGCTCGCCGTCGCCGACCGGCTCGGCGAGGGATCCGATCACGATGCCCTGCCCAGCCTCGACGACCTCGGCCAGGACCGCGGCATCGCGATCTTCACGACCGAGCTGCCCGGCCGACCCGCGTGCGACGGCCCGGCGACCCTCGTCGTCGGCGAGGAGGTGCGCGACCGCGCGTGGGTGCTCGTCGACGGGAAACCCGTCGGCGTCCTCGCGCGCGATGCGCACGAGCGCGCCCTGCACCTGCCCGCCGCCCGCGGCGAGCTCGCGATCGTCGTCGAAGACCAGGGCCGCGTGAACTACGGCCCGCGCATCGGCGAGCACAAGGGACTCATCGGCGGCGTCGCGCTCGACGGGGAGGACCTGCGCGGATGGCGCGCCCGGCCGCTCGACCTCGACCGGGTGCCCCGGCTCGCGACGGAGTGGGCGGATGCCGCGACCGACGTCGCGGCGGGCCCGGTCGCCGGCCCGCGGTTCTGGACCGCGGCGTTCGACCTCGACGCGGCGGCCGACCTGTTCCTCGACACCGGCGACTGGGGCAAGGGGCTCGTCTGGGCCAACGGGTTCCTGCTCGGCCGCTACTGGCGACGCGGACCCCAGCGCACGCTCATCGTGCCCGAGCCGGTCACCCGACCCGGGCGGAACGAGCTCGTCGTGCTCGAGTTCGAGGCGCTCGCCGAGGCATCCGCGCGCTTCGTCGCCGCACCGCTGCTCGGCCACGCCGAGATCTAGGGGGTGGTGGCCCCGGGCCGCGGCGCGTAGCGTGTGCCGCGCCGCGACCCCGGCGCGCGGCGACCACAGGGGGAGATCATGGCGAACCTCGTCGTCCACTTCGAGATCCACGCGTCCGAGCCGCAGCGGCTCATCGACTTCTACTCCGAACTGCTCGGCTGGCGGTTCACCCGCTTCGGCGAGACGGAGTACTGGGCGATCGACACCGGCGAGGGGTCGGTCCGCAACGCCGGCGAAGCCGGGCACGGCATCAACGGCGGCCTGACCCGACGCGGCGCCGACGGCCTGCCCGCGAGCACCGGATCGCCCGAGATCGGCGCACCGGTGAACGGCTGCAACCTCGTCATCGGCGTCGACGGCGACATCGACGCGGTCTACGCGAAGGGCCTCGCGCTCGGCGCGACCGAGGCGGTGGCGCTCGCCGACCTGGAGGGGGTGGGCCGGGTCGGCTACCTGCTCGACCCCGACCGCAACGTCTTCGGGCTGATCTCGCCGGTCACGAGCGACGGCGTCGACCAGATGTCGGCGTAGCCGAGCCGGGTTCGTCGCGCACCGACGCTCATGTTGCGCCGGGGCATCCGGTTTGCCATCGTGATCTGGTGCCCGACCCCACCATCCGCACCGCGCTCGCCGACGTCTCCTGGAAGCGCGTCACCAGGTGGGCGCTCGCCGCGGTCGTCGCGTTCGCGCTCGTCGTCCTGCTCGCGAAGTGGGTGCGCACCCTCCCCGAGGTCGCCGCGTTCGTCGAGACCTACCCCGGGGACGCGCCGCTGCCCGACTGGGCGCCCGTCGGGATCCCCGCATGGGTGGGCTGGCAGCACTTCTTCAACGCGTTCCTGCTCGTGATGCTGGTGCGCACCGGGCTGATCCTGCGCGCCAAGCAGCGACCGACGGCGTTCTGGACCCGCGACAACTCGCGCTGGCCCCGCACGAAGCGGGCGCCGCGCCGACTCGGCATCTCGCTCTGGCTGCACCTCTGGGTCGACGCGTTCTGGGTGCTGAACGGCATCGTCTACGTCGTGCTCCTGTTCTCGACCGGCCAGTGGGTGCGCATCGTGCCGACCGACTGGAGCGTCGTGCCGAACGCGATCTCGGTCGCCCTGCAGTACGCGTCGCTCGAGTGGCCGACCGAGAACGCGTGGGTGGTCTACAACGCGTTGCAGGTGCTGAGCTACTTCGTCGTCGTGTTCGTCGCCGCGCCCGTCGCGATCGTCACCGGGCTGCGGCTGTCGCCCGTGTGGCCCCCGACCGGCCGCATCGCCGCGCTGCCGACCGAGAAGGTCGCCCGGGCCTGGCACTTCCCGACCATGCTGTTCCTGCTCGCCTTCACGTTCGTGCACGTCGTGCTCGTCTTCGCGACGGGCGTGCTGCGCAACCTCAACGTGATGTACACGTCGCGCGACGTCGACGACTGGGTCGGCTTCGCGGTCTTCGCCGCGTCGGTCGCGGTGATGGCGATCGGCTGGGTGCTCGCCCGGCCGCTCATGCTGCTGCCGGTCGCCGAGAAGACGGGTCAGGTGAGACGGATGCCACCGGCCCGGCCGCCCGCCCCGTAGCTGTCGACCGACGTAGACTGCGGAAATGGAGCCACCGGTCAGCACCACGCTGGTCGTCGTCGGTGATGAGGCGGCGACCGCGATCCACGCCCTCGAACGGTTCCCGAACGTGCGCGCGACCACCTTCGGCGACGCGCCGGATGCCTCGGACGTCGACGTCTCGCGGTGGTCGGCCGCCGGTGCGAAGCCGTACGTCGTGCACGACCACGACCCGCTCGGACATGTCGCCGCCGCGTGGGTCGAGTTCTTCGACGACCAGTCCACGTTCGAGGTGCTCGAGCTCGAGATCGAACGCGCCGTCGAGGCATCCGCGCGCCGGGCCATGCACGTGCCCGACTACTACGTCGTGCTCCACCCCGAGAACCTGCCGACGACCTGGAAGCACTGGTGGCTCGGCGTCGTCGCCGAGGCGTCGCCGACCCGGGTCATCCCGTGGCCCGACGCCGACGACTCGCTCGCCCGACTGCTGCGCAGGCTGCCGACCGGCCGGGCGTGGCCCGACGTCGACCGGTGGCTGCCGACCGTCGCCGCACAGGTGCCCGACCGGGTGGGCCTCGGCGGTGCGTGAACGTCCAGCCTCCGCTCATAGGCTGGAGCCATGACGATCGCCCTCATCCGCCACGGCCAGACCGACTGGAACGCCGCGCGGCGGCTGCAGGGGCGCAGCGACGTCCCGCTGAACGACACCGGCCGTGCGCAGGCGCGCGACGCCGCATCCCTGCTAGCCGCCGAACCGTGGGACCTGGTCGTCAGCTCGACGCTCGCCCGCGCCCGCGAGACCGCCGCGATCCTCGCGGAGGAGCTCGCGCTGCCGGTCGCGGGCGCCTACCACGAGCTGGTCGAGCAGGACTACGGCGTCGCCGAGGGGATGCTGGTGGCCGACATGCGCGCGCGCTGGCCCGAGCGGGACATCCCCGGCATGGAGTCCGACGACGCCGTCCGCGGCAGAGCGCTCGACGGCCTCGCGCGCCTCGCCGACGCGCACCCCGGAGCTCGCGTGCTCGCGGTCGCGCACGGCACGTTCATCCGGCACGCGCTCGCCGCCGTGAGCGGACACGCCGCCGGGGATTACCCGCCGCTCGCCAACCTCTCGGCATCGGTGATCGTGCCCGGCGAGGCGGGCTGGCGCGTCGAGACCGTCGCCGGGGCGCCGTTCGCCGACCTCCTCGACGCGCTCGGCGGTCGCGCGGCGTAGCCCGCGGCTGGCTTGACGCACCGCCCCCGGCGTGGTCGCATGGCCCGGTGACGCGCCAGACGACCCCGCTCATCGACGACGACGCCCTCGACGACCTCGAGCGCGAGTTCGTCGGACGGGTGCGCGGTCGCGTGCTCGAGATCGGCGCGGGCGACGGCGAGAACTTCGGCGCGCTGCATCCGGATGTCGCGTGGGTCGGCCTGGAACCCGACCCCGCGCGGCGTGCCGAGCTCGCGATCCGCGCGCGCGAATGGCGGCACGATGCGGCGCCGATCGACGGCGTCGCCGAGGCGATCCCGCTGCCCGACGCATCGGTCGACGCGGTCGTCGGCACCTACGTGCTCTGCTCGGTCGCCGACCCGGCGCACGCCCTCGCCGAGGTGCGCCGGGTGCTGGTGCCGGGCGGCCGGGTCGTGTTCGTCGATCACGTCGTCGCACCGCCGCACACGGTCAAGCGGGTGGTGCAGCGGCTCGCGACGCCCATCTCGGCGCGGGTCTGCCACGGCTGCCACTGGGACCGCGACACCGCGGCCGCATTGGCGGGCGCCGGATTCGCCGCCGACGACGTTCGGCGGTTGCGCGTCCGGTCGATGCCGTTCGGGTCGGTGCCGACGCTGCTGTTCGACGGGCACGCGAGCTGACCGCTCGCGGCCGGCTCAGCCGATCGCGTCGAGGGCGCGGATCAGGTCGTCGGCCAGATCGTCGGGATGCTCCAGCCCGACCGAGAGCCGCACCAGCCCGTCGGGGATGGTCTCGGCCTCGGCCGCCCAGCGGCGCCGGCGCTCGAACGTCGATTCCACGCCGCCGAGGCTCGTCGCGTGGATCCAGAGCTTCGTCGAGACCGTGAGCGCATCGGCGGCCTCGGCGCCGCCGCGCAGCACGATCGAGACGATCGTGCTGAACCCGGGGTAGCGCACCTGCTCGAGCCGCGGGTGGTCGCTGAGCCGCGCGACCAGCTCGCGGGCGGTCGCCTCGGCGCGGTCGAGCCGCACGGCGAGCGTGCGCAGCCCCCGCAGCGCGAGGAACGCCTCGAACGCCGACGGCACCGCCCCGCCGAGGGAGCGGCGGGCGACGAGCTGTTCGGCGTGCGCGGCGTCGGCGGCGATCACCGCGCCCATGATGAGGTCGCTGTGCCCCGAGATCGCCTTCGTCGCCGAGTGCACGACGAGGTCGGCGCCGAGCGTGAGCGGCTTCTGCCGCAGCGGCGTGGCGAACGTGTTGTCGACGACCACGAGGGTGCCGTGCGCGTGCGCGCCCGCGGTGAGCGCGGCGATGTCGGCGACTTCGAGCGCGGGGTTCGTCGGCGACTCGAACCAGAGCATCGCGGCGCCGTCGCATGCGGCGATCACCGCGTCGGTGTCGGTGAGGTCGACGAGCCGCAGTTCGACGCGGCCCGCCGCCGCGCGATCTTCGAGCTGCAGCACGGTGCCGGTGTAGGAGTGCCGCGGGGCGACGACGATGCCGCCCGGCGCGACCAGGTCGAGCACCGCCGACGTGGCCGCGATGCCCGAGGCGAACGAGATGCAGCGCCCGCCCTCGAGTGCGCCCAGCACATCTTCGAAGGCCGTCCACGACGGATTGCCGTACCGGCCGTACTCGAGCTCGCCGCCGGCGACGTAGGTCGAGGCGAGATGGATCGGCACGTTCAGGGGCTGGTCGGAGTCGTGCGAGGGGCGGCCGGCGGTCACGGCGACCGTCTCGGGGTGAAGATGCGACATCCTCCGAGCGTAATCGAGCGCACGGAGCCGGATCGGCCGCGGAGCGAGCCGGCCTCAGAGGTAGAACAGCGGAATGGTGAACCCGCCGACCGCGAGCGTCGCGATCGCGCCGGCGAACGTGGCGGCGATCTGCAGCACGAACAGGATGCGGGCGACGAGGACCCGCCGCGACGTCGTGGCGCGCGCACCCGTGAGGGCGGCGGCGGCCGCGAGCGCGACCACGATCGCCGTCCACCAGATCGCGACGTCGAAGCGGGCTCCGGGCTCGGGGCACACCTGGACGCCGTTGCAGATGATGGGCGCCTGCCCGAGCGCGAGCAGCGCCAGCGCGGCCAGCACCCCGATGACGGCGGGCGCGACGACGGCCCCCGCGGCGGCCCGCGAGGGGACGACGCCATCCGACCCGGTCACCATTCCATGGTGCCCCCCGAAGGAGTCACCGCGGTGCGCCGGAGCCGCTCGTTACGGAGTTGAGAGCCCCTCGTTGCCGAATCGTTGCCCGACCAGATCGAGCGCCGCCCGCTGCCCCGCGGACAGCAGCGGGCGTGCGGCGTCGAGCCCGAACCATCCGGCCCCGTCGATCTCGGGGAACCGCTGCACCCGACCCGACCGCGGCGGCCACTCGAGCTCGAACTCGTTGCTGGCGACCCGCTCGACCGCGAAGTCGTCGACCTCGACCGCGAAGACGTGCACGACCTTGCCCGAGGCGGAGCGCACCTCGCCGAGGTCGGCGACGGCCCCCTCCGGCGGTGCGGTGCCGATCTCCTCGGCGAACTCGCGCCGCGCCGCGGCGGCGTCGTCCTCGCCGGGGCCGACCTCGCCCTTCGGGATCGACCACGCGCCCTCGGTCTTGCGCGCCCAGAACGGGCCGCCGAGGTGCGCGATGAACACCTCGAGCCCGGGCCTGCGGCGCACGAGCAGCAGCCCGGCGCTGCGCTGCGGCATCTCAGCGCTGCTTCGGCGCCCTCACCAGCGACCAGAGCGCGGCGAGCAGCAGCACCCCGCCGACCGCCCCTATCGTGCCGAGCACTGCCCAGAGCATCGCCTCGGTGGCCATCGGTTCCTCCTCGCCGGCGCTGCCGTGCGCCCCTCGGCCCATTCTGCCGCCGCGCGTCGGCCCGGCGGAAGGGCGCGCGGGCGATCGGATGTCAAGGCGTTGCCGCGGCACCGCCGCACGGGCAGGCTCGAGGCATCCGATCGAGGAGGTCCGCGATGAGCGACGCGCACGACGACCGGCTGGAGCGAGTGGCGGCGACGTCGCCCGAGCCCGCACCCGACGGGGTGCCCGAGGTGAACGGGCCCGACGCCGACGACCTCGAGGTCGACAACGCGGTGGAGGCCGACACCGCGGAGACGGTCGACCCCGACAACGCGCCGGCCTGAGCCGCCAGCGCGGGCATGCGCTCAGCGGTTGCGGCGCGACCAGGCCAGCAGGTCGTCGACCGGCCAGGTCGTGACGATGCGTTCGGGCGGGATGCCCGCCGCCTCGGCGCGCGCCGCGCCGAGCGCGAGGAAGGCGGAGTGGCCGGGCGCGTGCCCGTCGCTGTCGATCGAGAACAGGCATCCCGCGTCGAGGGCGAGCGCGATGAGCTCGTCGGGCGGGTCCTCGCGCTCGGGCCGCGAGTTGATCTCGACCGCCACCCCGTTCGCCACGCAGGCGGCGAAGACCGCCTCGGCGTCGAACTCCGACTGCGGCCGCGTGCCGCGGGAGCCGCGCACGAGCCGGCCCGTGCAGTGCCCCAGCACGTTCGTGTGCGGGTCGGCGACGGCGCGGAGCATCCGCTCGGTCATCGCCTCGCGAGGCGAGCGCAGCTTGGAGTGCACGCTGGCGACGACCACGTCGAGCCGGTCGAGCATCTCGGGAGTCTGGTCGAGCGAGCCGTCCTCGCGGATGTCGACCTCGATGCCCGGCAGGATCCGCACGCCGAGTTCGCCCGAGGAGTTCAGCGCTTCGACGATCTCGAGCTGCGACGCGAGCCGCTCGGCGGTGAGCCCGTTCGCGACCCGGAGGCTGGGGGAGTGGTCGGTGAGCGCGACGTACTCGAGCCCGGCCCCCGCCGCGGCGCGCGCCATCGCGGCGATCGACGTGGTGCCGTCGGACCACTCGCTGTGGCAGTGCAGGTCGCCGCGCAGCAGGGCGCGCAGGCCCGCGCGCACCTCGCCGACACCGGCCTTCTCGCGCAGGTCGGCCAGGTACGCGGGGACAGTCCCGGCGGATGCCTCGGCGATGACCTCGTACGTGGTGTCGCCGATGCCCGGGGTGCGCTTCAGACTGCCGTCGGCGAGCTTCGCGGCGAGCTCGTCGCCCGACAGCGGTTCGATCACCCCGAGCGCCCGGCGGAACGCCTTCGCCTTGTAGGGGTTCGCGAGCTCCTGCTCGAGCAGGCGCGCGATCTCATCGAGGGCGGACGCGGCATCCATGCGCCCATCCTGCCCCAGGCCGGATGCCCCGGCGAGGGGGGTGCGGCTCAGTCGATGACGAACTCGACGGGGTCGGTGGCCATCGGGCCGCCGCACTGCGCGGAGCCGCCCACGCGGTGCCACTCGGCGGTGAACGACTCGCGGGCGAGCTCGGTGACGCCGGGGCCGTACGCGATGAGGTCGAACTCCTCGGGGGCCGACATGTCGAGCGTGAAGCGCCAGACTCCCGTGCCGAGATCCTCGCCGGAGTACCACGGGCCTGCGGTCGGCGGATCCGTCGCCGCGGTCGGGCCTGGCACGGAGCATCCGGCTTCGTCGCAGAGCTCGACGAGCGCGACCTCGCCCGCCCGTGCACCGTCGAGCCTCACCTCGAGCGAGTTCATCCAGCCGATCGCGGGGCAGGCGTCGAGGATGACCTGGGCGGTGGAGCAGCCCGCGAGAAGCGGCACGAGCACGAGCACGGCGATCGTCGAGCGGAACATCCGGGGCATGTTCCGAGCCTGCCGCGCCCGCGGCATCCGTTCGAGCGCAGCGTCGGATCGTTGCCCGACCGATGCCGGATCGCGGTCGGATCGAGACCCGCCCGACCCAACCGAACAGCCCCGCCGGTCGTCCGGACCGCCGCGAAGGTGAGGCAATCCTTACCTGAAAACCGCCGCTGATCTGCGGAAAGGGCAGCCTCACCTTGCTATCGGACGGGCCGTGGGAGGCGTACCATCGGCCGCAACGACGAGCGTCCGGAGGCCCATCATGAGCATGACCATCGACGATCTGCCCCGCGTCACCGAGTGTGCGGTGCTCGGCTGCAGCTACAACGACCACTCGAACTGCCACGCTGCGGCGGTGACCATCGCGGGCGGCGTCGGCGACGCCGAGTGCGCCACGTTCATTCCGCTGGGGTCGAAGGGCGGGCTCGACAAGGTGATCTCGCACGTGGGCGCGTGTCAGCGCGCCGAGTGCGTGCACAACTCGTCGCTCGAGTGCACCGCGACCGCCGTGCGGGTGGGGCCGGGCGCCGACGCGGCCGACTGCCTCACCTACCAGCCGCGCTGATCGGGGGTCGCCCGGCGGTCGTCGCCGGGACGCGGGCTCAGCCCGCGCGCCGTATCGGGCCCTCGCTGAACTGGCAGCTGCTGGCGTCGAGCCGGGTGTCGGGGTCGAGACGCTCGAGGATGGCTCCGCCGATGGCGTAGAGCTGTTCGAGCTGCTCGGGGGTGAGCGCGTCGAGCACCGAGCGCCGGATGGTCGTCACGTGGCCGGGTGCCGCGCGCTCGACGAGGTCGAGACCGTCGGCCGTGACGGTGGCGTTCGTCGCGCGGCGGTCTTCGGGGCAGGGGAACCGGCGCACGAGCCCACGGTCTTCGAGTCGGCGCATGACGTGCGAGAGGCGGGGGAGGGTCGCGTTGGTCGCGGCCGCGAGCGCCGTCATGCGCAGCGTGCGGTCGGGTGCGGCCGCGAGCGAGCCGAGCGCCAGGTACTCGAAGTGCGTGAGGCCGGCGTCGGCGCCGAGTTGCGCGTCGAGGGCGACCGGCAGCAGTTCGGCGACGGCGATGAGCCGCACCCAGGCGGCGGACTCCTCGGGCGTGAGCCAGGTCGTGTCGGTCATGGGGGCATCCTATCGCATTAGTTGACGAAACAACTTTCCGGGCGTAAGGTGTTGGTTGTCTCAACAATCAATTGAAGGAGCGTCATGACCACCGTCAGCATCATCGGCAACGGCAACATGGGGTCGGCGATCGGCCGGATCGTGGAAGCCGGCGGTAACACCGTCGAGTTCATCGGGCGCGACGCGTCGCAGGCGCCGACCGGCGAGATCGTCGTGCTCGCCGTACCGTACCCCGCCCTCGCCGAGATCGTCGCGGGGCGCCGCGAGCAGCTGGCGGGCAAGGTCGTCGTCGACCTCACCAACCCCGTCGACTTCGCCACATTCGACTCGCTCGTCGTGCCGGCCGACGGGTCGGCCGCCGCCGAGCTCGCCCAGGCGCTGCCCGAATCGAAGGTCGTGAAGGCGTTCAACACCAACTTCGCCGCGACCCTCGCGTCGAAGGCCGTCGGCGAAGCCCCCACCACCGTGCTCATCGCCGGCGACGACCAGGCCGCGAAAGATCTGCTCGCCGACGTCGTGCGCGCGGGCGGCGTGCTGGCGGCCGACGCGGGCTCGCTCGCACGTGCGCGCGAGCTCGAGGCGATCGGGTTCCAGCAGATGGTGCTCGCGGTGCGCGAGCAGATCAGCTGGTCGGGCGGCTTCGCGCTCGCGAACTGAGCCGCCGCCGGCCTCAGCTGCGCAGGTACGCGAGCTGCGCCCGAACGGATGCCTCGGCCGCGAACCTCACCGCCGGGTCGACGTCGCCGTACACGACGTCGGTCACGGCCTCGGCCGAGGCATCCGGTCCGATCGCCGCGAGCGCCGCGCGCACCTGCGCGAGCCGCTCCTCGCGGTGCGCGAGATACGCCTCGCAGATCGCGCGCAGATCGGGCAGTTCGGGGCCGTGACCGGGCAGCACCGCGACCGGGCCCGGCGTGCCGAGCTCGCGCAGCCGCGCGAGCGAGTCGAGGTACGGGCCGAGCGCGCCGTCGGGGTCGGCGATGATCGTCGTGCCGCTGCCGAGCACGGTGTCGCCCGTGAGCACGGCGCCGTGCTCGCCCTCGCCGGGGAGCACCACGCACAGCGAATCGGCGGTGTGGCCCGGCGTCGCGAGGATCTCGAGATCGAGCCCCGCCGCGGTGATGCGCTCGCCGTCGGCGACCGGGGCCGCATCGCGGCACCAGGCCGCGTCGACCGCGCGCACCGGCGCGCCCGTGCGCGCATGGAACGCGTCGATCGCATCGCTGTGGTCGTGATGATGGTGCGTGAGCAGGATCAGCTCGACCGGGCCGTGCGCGGCGAGCGCGTCGAGATGGCCCTCGTCGAGCGGGCCCGGGTCGACGACCACGCAACCGGATGCCCCGGGCGCACGCAGCACGTACGAGTTCGTGCCGTCGAGGGTCATCGGGCCGGGGTTGGGGGCGCGCACGAGCGCGACCGAGGGATGCTCCATGCGCGGCAGCCTAGCGAGACCGGCCATCCGCCGGTCGAGCAGCGAGCGCCGGCGAGCGCGTCGAGACCCGGCGCGATGCCCTGCGGCGTCCGGAGCGCTCGACCGGCGGGGGCGGCGGGCATACCCTGACAGATGTGAGCGATCTCGAACAGCTGGTCGCCGGTACCGACCCGGGGTACGCCGCCACCGTCGTGCTCCTGCGCGACGGCGAGCTCGGCGTCGAGGTGCTGCTCGCGGAGCGCCCACGCGACCGCGGCTCGTTCGCCGGAGCATGGGTGTTCCCCGGCGGCGCGGTCGACGAGGCCGACCTCGGCGGCGACGCCGAGCACAGCGAGTGGGCCGCACGGCGTGCCGCCGCACGCGAGACCCGTGAGGAGGTCGGGCTCGACATCGACCCGGTCGACCTCGTGCCGTTCTCACGGTGGACTCCGCCCGAGGGCGCGCAGAAGCGCCTGATCACGACGTTCTTCGCGGTGCGCGTCCCCGACGGCGAGCTGCGCCTCGCACCCGACGAGGTGATGGCGGTCGAGTGGATCCGCCCGGTCGACGCGCTCGAACGGCACGCGCAGGGCGCCATGACGCTCTGGCCGCCGACCTGGGTGACCCTGCACACCCTGCAGCGCCATGAGTCGGTCGACGCCGCGCTGCGAGATCTCGCGAGTCGTGACATCCGGCCGTATGTGTCGCGGTTCCAGCGCGATCGCACCGTCCTCGTCTGGCAGGAGGACGCCGAGTTCGACGCCGACGGCGAGCACGCCGACCGACCGGCCGTGCCCGACGACGCGCCCGACGCCGACCTCGACCGGCACCGGCTCATGATGGACCGCCTGCCCTGGGTGTACCTCAACTCGTTCTGACGGGACGCACGGGATCGGCGTGGTCATGGACTGGCTCGGCTGGCTCGGCTGGTTCGACGCAGGCGACCACGAGATCGCCCGGCAGGTGCTGCAGCGCGGGGTCGCCGCGATCGCGATCGTCGCGTTCTGGTCGACGCTGAACCAGTTCCGCGTCCTGCTCGGTGAGCACGGGCTGCTGCCGGTGCAGCAGCTCGTGCGCGCGACGGGCGGGCGGCTGCGCGGGCCGAGTCTGTTCCGCTGGTGGCGGTACTCCGATCGTCGGCTCGTCGCGGTCGCGTGGGCCGGCATCGTGCTCGGGGCATCCGTCGTCTCGGGGCTGCCGCAACTCGGCCCGCCCTGGGTGCCGCTCCTCGTCTTCCTCGCGATGTGGGTGCTCTACCTGTCGATCGTGGTCGTCGGCCAGACGTTCTACGGCTTCGGCTGGGAGATGCTGCTGTGCGAGGCGCTGTTCACGGTCGCGTTCCTGGGCTCGGTGCACGAGCCGCCGCCGCTGACGATTCTGATCGCGGTGTGGTGGCTGGTGTTCCGGCTCGAGTTCGGGGCCGGCATGATCAAGATCCGCGGCGGGCGCGAGTGGCGCGACCTCACGGCGCTCATGTACCACCACGAGACGCAGCCGATGCCGGGGCCGCTCAGCCGACAGGCGCACCTGCTGCCGCCGTGGTTCCACCGGCTCGAGGTGATCGGCAACCACGTCGCGCAGCTCGCGGTGCCGTTCCTGCTGTTCGTGCCGGGGCCCGTCGCGAGCACTGCGGCCGCGGTGATCGTGCTCACCCAGCTCTGGCTCATCCTCACCGGCAACTTCGCGTGGCTGAACTGGATCACCGTCGTGCTCGCCGCGTCGGCGATCACCGACTCGGCGTGGCACTGGGCGATCCCGGCGATCCCCGCCGACCTCGGTGCCGAGACCGCCGGCACGCCGCTGTGGTGGGCGATCGCGGTGCTCGTCGCATCCGTGCTGTTCCTGCTGCTCGCCTGGGCGCCGCTGCGCAACCTGTTCACGAAGCGGCAGCTCATGAACGCGAGCTTCAACCGGTTCATGCTCGGCAACGCATACGGTGCGTTCGGCACCGTCACCAAGCGCCGCATCGAGTACGTCGTCGAGGGCACGGATGCTTCGGATCCCGACGATCCCGACGCGAACTGGCGCGAGTACGGCTTCAAGGGCAAGCCCGGTGACGTGCGCGCCGTGCCGCGGCAGTGGGCGCCCTACCACCTGCGCCTCGACTGGCTGATGTGGTTCCTGCCGCTGGGGCGGAGGTGGGAACCCTGGTTCGAGCGGTTCCTGCTGCGGCTGCTCGAAGCGGATGCCCCGACGCTGCGCCTGCTCGCCCACGACCCCTTCGCCGGAGAACGGCCGCGATGGGTGCGGGTGCGCGCGTACCGGTACCGCTTCACCACCCACGCCGAGTACCGCGCGACGCGGGCTCGGTGGGTCCGCACGCTCGACGGCGAGATCGTGCCCGCCGCCGAGCTGCACCCATAGCCCGCCGGGTCGGCGCGCCGCAAGGGTCTCGACCGGGGCCGGTGGTGCACCGTATCTTCGGCATATGGCTGTCGTGCGACGCCGGCGCCCTGCGCCGAAGATCCCCCCGCCCCCGCCGCCCGCGGCGGAGGTCACCGGAGACGGCGACAGCCGCGCCCCCGAGATCAAGGTGCGGGCGTTCCGCATCGGATTCGTCGGAGCGCTCGGCGTGCTCGCCGCGATCCTGCTCGGCGGGGTGCTCGGGCAGTTGTCGACCGTCATCCTCTACGTCGTGTTCGCGCTGTTCCTGGCGCTCGGACTCGACCCGGTCGTCAGCTGGCTCGAGCAGTGGATGCCGCGCTGGGTCGCGATCCTCATCATCATCGCGACGGTGCTCGGCGTGGTGGCGCTGCTCGTCGCGACCATCGTGCCGATCATCATCGAGCAGACGACGATCATCGTCGAGAACTGGGACGAGGTGCAGGACAACGTGCTGCACAACCCCGTCGTCGTGTGGTTGCAGAACCTGTTCCCCGACTTCGAGCTGCAGAGCACCATCGAGGACTTCCTCGTGTGGCTGCAGGATCCCGGCCACCTGGCCTCCCTCGGCGGCGGTGTGCTCGCCGTCGGCGCCGGCATCGCCGGCGGGTTCACCGGCGTCGTCATCGTGCTCATCCTGATGCTGTACTTCATGGCGTCGTTGCGCTCGATGGAGAAGTACGCGGCCCGCTTCGTGCCGGCGACGAGCCGCTCGAAGTTCCTCGAGCTCTCCGAGGAGATCACGGGGTCGGTGGGCCGGTACGTCATCGGGCAGGTCACGCTCGGCCTCATCAACGGTGTGCTGAGCTTCATCCTCCTGTCGATCATCGGGGCGCCGTCGCCGATCCTGCTGGCGTTCATCGCGTTCCTGTTCTCGCTGGTGCCGCTCGTGGGCACGCTCACCGGTTCGCTGGTGATCTCGCTCGTCTGCCTGGCCGCATCGCCGCTGACCGCGCTCGTCGCGATCATCTACTACGTCGTCTACATGCAAGTCGAGGCCTACGTCATCAGCCCGCGCATCATGAACCGTGCGGTGTCGGTGCCCGGCGCCCTCGTGGTGATCGCGGCGGTCGCCGGCGGCACGCTCGGCGGCGTGCTCGGCGCGCTGGTCGCGATCCCCGTCGCCGCGTCGCTCATCATCATCATCGAGAAGGTCGTCTTCCCGAGGCAGGACTCGATCTAGGGGCGCCGCCCCGGAACAGACGGATGCCACGGGCACAGGCCCGTGGCATCCGTCGCTGTCGCCCAGTACGACGTCAGGTTCGAGACGTGCCGCCCGCGCGGAGCCGCGACACCGCGTCGACCGTCGCCGCGAGCACGAGCACGCCGCCCGTGACGATGAAGTTCACACCCGCCGGCAGGTGGAGCAGCCCCAGGCCGTTCGTGATGACCGCGATCACCAGCGCACCGATCGCAGCGTGGACGAGCCGGCCGCGACCGCCGAACAGGCTCACGCCGCCGACGACCGCCGCGGCGACGCCCGACAGCACGATGTCGCGACCGACCGTCGCGTCGACCGAGCCGACGCGGGTGACGCTGAACAGCGCCGACACGACCGCGAGGCTCGAGCAGATGACGAACGCCCACCACTTGATCCAGCGCACCTTGACGCCCGAGCGACGCGCCGCCTCGGCGTTGCCGCCGATGGCGTAGAGGTAGCGGCCGAACCGGGTGCGGTCGAGCACGAACGTGCCGGCCCACAGGATGAGCAGCGTCACGGGGACGATGATCGGCACGCCCTGCACGGCCACGACCGACTGGCCGCGGTTCTGGTTCAGGATGTACACCACCGCGCCGCCGATGACGGCGATCACGCCGAGCTTGACCCAGACGAGGGCGATCGCCCGGTTCGGCACGCCGGCGCGGGTGCGGCGGGCACGATCCCAGAACGACGTGCCGGCCGAGACCGCGAGGATCACGCCCAGCATCGCCCAGCCCGCCCACACCGGCAGGTTGCTGTTCTGCAGGGCGAGCAGTTCGGGGATCTGCACCTTGTACAGGCCGCCGTCGCCGATGACGAGCAGCGCCAGACCCTGATACGCGAGGAACAGACCCAGCGTGACGACGAACGATGGAATGCCGACCCTCGCCACGAAGAACCCGATGAGCGCACCGGTCGCGATGCCGACGCCGAACCCGAGCAGCAGGGCGAGCGGCCACGGCGTGCTGAGCTTCGTGACGAGCACGACGAACAGCGCCATGCCGACACCGCCGGTGACGCCCGCCGAAAGGTCGATCTCGCCGAGCAGCAGGACGAAGACCAGCGCCATGCCGAGCATGACGAGGGTGGCCGCCTGGTTGAGCAGGTTCGCGAAGTTGCGTTCGGTGAGGAAGAACGGGCTGAGCGTCGCGAACAGGATCGTGAGCACGACCAGGCCGCCGACGGCGGGGAGGGCGCCCATGTCGCCGGCGCGCACGCGCTGCCACCAGGCGTTCACCTGATCGAGCACGCCGCCTTCGACGCCGCTGCCGATGAGGTCGCCCGCGATCGGGTCGGGGGATGCCTCGGTGCGGGTGGCCTGGCTCATGCGAGGTCTCCTGGGTCGATCGAAGAGGTGGAACTGGTGTTGAGCAGCGGCGAACCGTCCTGCGTCTTCGTGCCGGTGATGTACCCGACCACGTCGTCGCGGTTGGTGTCGACCGTGTCGAGCTCGGCGACCATCTGACCGAGGTACAGCACCGCGATGTGGTCGGCGACCGCGAACACGTCGGCGAGGTTGTGGCTGATCAGGATGACGGCCACGCCCTGGTCGGCGAGGCGCCGGACGAGTGCGAGCACCTGCTCGGTCTGGGCGACGCCGAGTGCGGCGGTCGGCTCGTCGAGGATGACGACCCGCGCCTTCTTCAGCACCGCACGCGCGATCGCGACCGTCTGGCGCTGACCGCCCGACAGGCTCGAGACCTTCTGGCGGATCGAGCGCACCGTGCGCACCGAGAGGGAGCGCAGCGTGTCCGACGCCTCCTTCTCCATGCGACCCTCGTCGAGCGTGCCGGTCGCGAGCTCCTCGCGCCCGAGGAACATGTTCTGGACGATGTCGAGGTTGTCGCAGAGCGCGAGGTCCTGGTACACCACCTCGATGCCGAGGCCGGCCGCTTCGCGGGGGGTGTGCAGGTCGTGGTGGACCCCGTCGATGAGGACTTCGCCCTCGTCGTAGGGCTGGACGCCGGCGAGACCCTTGATGAGGGTCGACTTGCCGGCGCCGTTGTCGCCCACGAGGGCGGTGACCTTGCCGGGGTGGACTCTGAGGTTCACGCCTTTCAGGACGGTCACGGGGCCGAAGGACTTCTTGACCCCCCTGAGCTCGATGATCGGTTCTGTCATGCTCGCTTCCTTGCGGTTCATGTGCGTCGTCTCGGGTACCCGACGGCCGAGGGGCGTCGCGCTGGCTCACGCGACGCCCCCCGAGCGTGCCGCTTACCCTACGCCGAACTCCGCGCACTTGTCGGCGAGGCTGACGCCCTCGATCTCACCCGTGCAGATCTCGTCGGCGGAGGCGTCGCCGGCGTCGACCACCTGCTGCACCTCGTTCGGACCGACGAGCACCGGGGTGACGGCGATGTACGGCGTGCCGTCCTCGAGCTCCTGGTCGGCGCTCGGGGTCTCGCCGCTCAGCAGCGCGACGGCGACCTCGACGGCCGCCTCGGCCTCGAGCTTGACGGGCTTGTACACCGTGGCGGTCTGCCACCCGGTGAGGATGTTCTGCAGACCCGCGATGTTCGCGTCCTGGCCGGACACCGCGACGCCGGTCAGGCCGTTGCGCTGGAGCACGCCGATCACGCCGTCGGCGTTCGTGTCGTTCGCCGCCCAGACGCCGTCGACCACACCGCCCAGGCCGGTGAGGGCCTGCTCGAAGTTGGTCGCCGACTTCTCGCCGTCCCAGACGCCCGGGGGCTCGGCCGCAGCGGTGATGCCCGCCGCCTCCATGACCTCGACGGCGCCGTCGTGGAACATCTTCGCGTTGCCGTCGGTCGGGTCGCCGCCCATGTAGACGACGATCGCCGAAGCCGGGTCCTTGCCGGCGGCCTCGAGGCCGTCGAGCACGGTCTGGCCCTGCAGGCGGCCGACCTCGACGTTGTCGAACGAGACGTAGTAGTCGGCGCCGGCGAACGGACGGTCGTACGCGATGACCGGGATGCCCTCGGCCGAGGCCTTGGCGGCCACGCCCTCGGCGGCGCCCTGGTAGTCGACGAGCAGCATGACGCCGCAGCCCTGGGTGAGCTGCTGGTCGGCGATCGTCGAGAACTTGTTGACGTCGCCGCCCGCGTTCTGGATGTCGGCTTCGAAGCCGGCTGCCTCGAGACCCTCCTGCAGATACTTGCGGTCGAAGTTCTCCCAGCGCGGCGACGACTCGGCGTCGGGCAGGATCACGCAGGCGCGCGTCGAGGCTTCGCCGCCCTCGTCGCCGGTGCCTCCACCGTCGTTGCCCGAACAACCTGCCAGCAGCAGCGCCGAGACTCCGGCGAGTGCGGCAGCAGAGACCAATGAAGATTTCTTCACGGCTCTCCCCTTCTTCAAAGGTGAGGTCGACCCCTCCTGGTTCCCTCGTCGGCTTTGGCGAGGGCAATCGCCATGATCGCGCAATTCGCGGGCTGCCGAACAAAATAGAGATAACGGTTCTACAACTTACTGACAGGTGAGTAAGTGCCGGAGGGCGGGATGTGCCTCGAACGGGAGGCACGCAGGGAGCGCAGCGCGGAGGGCGGCGCAGAGGGCGGCGCGGTGCGAGATCGGGGGAGCGAGCCCGAGGTCAGAACCAGATCGTCAGAGCGGGTTCGCGGTCGGACGAGAAGAGCCGATCGGCGAGCGCCAACGACCCGCGCGAGTGCTCGACGACACGGCCGGCGCGGGCCAGCGTGGTGGCCCGCACCCCGCCCAGCAGCATCGACCCGAGCTCGCGGACCCCGAGTCGCAGACCGTGCGGCTGCCGCGAACGGCGCGAACCGCCGACCGGCACCGAGCCCGGAGCATCCGCCCCCTCGACCCGCCGCACCTCGGCGCGGCCGTCGGTCGAGGCATCCAGTTCGAACGCCCCGCCCGCGAACCCGAGCGGATCGTCGACCTCGAGCCGCAGCGTCCCCGCGCCCCCGAACCGACGGCCCGACAGCGCGGCGACCGGGTCGAGCACGCGAAGCCACAGGTGGTCGCCGACGTCGTCGAACCGCACCGCCCGGGCATCCTCGAGCAGCCACGGCAGCGGCTCGTCGACCGAGCGCAGCTGCACCCGCACCTCGTCGACGAAGTCGATCTCGCAGAACACCCGCCAGATCGCGCGCTCGGCATCGTCCGTCGCGGCGGCGATGAAGTCGCTCTCGAGCACACCCGGCCGGTCGGGATCGCGCACCACCCGATAGGTGGCGAACCCCTGCGTCTCGCCGCGCTCGTCGTCGTACCGCACGGCGCGGATGCTGCGGCTGCGCTCGGACTCGGGATCGACCAGGCCGAGCACCCGGTCGAGCAGCGCAGGCCAGCGGTCGATCTCGCCCGGCGTGCGCGACACCGCCCGGCGCACCAGCTGCGGCGCGAGCTCGCGCAACGAAGCCGGGTCGACGAGGTGCACCCGGCCCGGGGCATCCGCACCGATCCAGTGCGCCCGCCGCCGGTCGACCCGCACGGTCGCCATGCGCGTCGCCGGCGCGTAGCCGTACCTGCCGTAGATCGTCGCCTCGGTCGCGGTCAGCATCGCGATCGCGGCGCCCGCGGACGCCGCGTCGCGCAGCTCGGCCTGCATGAGCGATCGGGCGATGCCGCGCCGGCGGTGCGTCGGCGCGACGGTGACCGAGCTCACCGCCCAGGCGTCGAGGCTGCGGCCGCCCGGCACGCTGAGCCCGGTCGGCCAGCTCGACACCGTCGCGATCGGGATCGCCGGCGTCGCCGAAGCCGGGTCGTACACGCCGCGCACCAGGCGGTCGGCGAACACCCGCCGCTCGTGCACCAGGTCGACCTCGCGCGGGCGCGGATGGTGGAAGCCGCGGGCGTCGGCCTGCGACCACGCGTCGAACGCCGCCTGGTCGGACGGATCCACCTGCCGATAGCGGAGTCCGCGCGCCTCGAGCTCCTGCTCGGCGCGCCGGTCGACGGGGGTGCTCCGCGGATCGAACGACATCGACTCAGCCTAACCAGCCGCGGAGCATCGCGGGCGCGGTCGGATGCGTCGACCGGATGCCTCACCCGCCCGTGTGCGGACCGAGGTGCCGGTGCACGGCCGAGACGACCGCCGATCCTTCGCCCACCGCGGCCGCCACGCGCTTCAGCGAGCCCCGACGCACGTCGCCCACGGCGAAGCATCCGGGCAGCGACGTCTCGAGCGGGTCGGGCTCGCGGTCGCCCGGCCAGGCCGAAGCATCCTGCTCGGCGATCTGCGGACCGGTGAGGATCGAACCCCACCGGTCGCGCAGCACCGCATCTCCCAGCCAGTCGGTGCGCGGGCGCGCGCCGATGGTGATGAACAGCGCCTGCGCCGTGACCGTATCTCGGGAGCCGTCGCGGTGCTCGAGCACGACGGTCGCGAGCGTTCCGTCGGCGTCGGCCCCGACATCGACGACGCGCGAATCGCCGATCACCCCGACGCCGGCCGCCTCGAGCTGGGCGATCAGGTACTGCGACATGCTCTCGGCGAGGTGCTCGCCGCGCACCACGAGCGCGACCGACCGCGCGAACCGGGCCAGGTGCAGCGCCGCCTGACCCGCGGAATTGCCGCCCCCGACGACAAGCACGTCGCGTCCCGCTTGGCCGCGGGCCTCGACCGAGGACGCCCCGTAGAAGACGGATGCCCCGATGAACGGGTCGAGCGCGGGCACCGCGAGACGACGGTAGTCGACCCCCGTCGCGACCACGACCGAGCGGGCGGTGACCCCCGAGTGCTCCTCGCCCGCACCGCCGACCTCGATGCGGAAACCGCCGTCGGCGGTGCGCGCGAACCCCGTCGCGCGGCGCGCGAGCGCGAACCGGGCACCGAACAGCCACGCCTGCCGGTACGCGTTCAAGGCGAGGTCGCCGCCGGGGACGCCGCGCGCGAAGCCCAGGTAGTTGCGGATCAGCGAACTGCCGCCCGCCTGCCCGCCGATCGACGCCGCCTCGAGCACCAGCGCGTCGAGCCCCTCGCTCGCCGCGTACACCGCCGCCGCGAGCCCCGCCGGGCCCGCGCCCACGATCACCAGCTCGACCGGGCGATCGGGCAGATCGGTGCGCAGACCCGCCGCCCGCGCCAGCGCGGCATCATCGGGGTCGACGAGCACCTGCCCGAGCTCGGTGGCGACGATCGGCGGCGTCTCGGCACCGGGGCGGTCGGCATCGGCTCGCACGCCCGCCCGCGCGAGCAGATCCTGCGCCGCCGGGTCGGACGGCGCGAGCGTGCGCACCTGGGCGCCGGTGCGGTCGAGACGGGCGCGCAGCGCGTGCGTGCGCGGACGAGCCGGGTCGCCCACCAGCACGTACCCGGGCCGGTCGGCGCCCGTAGCGCGAGCCCAGTCGCGCAGCAGT
The DNA here is from genome assembly GCF_022811705.1 of Agromyces larvae. Lineage (NCBI taxonomy): Bacteria > Bacillati > Actinomycetota > Actinomycetes > Micrococcales > Microbacteriaceae > Agromyces > Agromyces larvae. The sequence goes on from NZ_CP094528.1 coordinate 3,991,851, forward strand.
TCGGTGACGCCCCGGTGGAACGCCTCGTCGGGGCTGTGCCGCGGCGCGACGAGGTACGTCTCGACGGCGGCCCGCGCCATCAGTGCGAGCACCCTCGCGGTCGCCGACTCGTCGCCCCAATCGCCCCAGTCGAGCAGCAACGCCCGGCGGGCGTCCGGGAACGCGCGGCGGATCTCGGCGAGGACGTGTTCGTCGGCTCCGACGGCGTCGAGCGCGGTCAGCGCGATCGCGAGCCGGCCGCCCCGCGCGGCGAGATGCTCGACCGCCGTGCGCGCCGACGAGGCATCCGGATGCTCCTGCACCTCGTAGTCGGCGCCGTACCGCCGGGCGAGCTCGTGCACGACCCGGCCCCGCCCGGCGCCCGCGACCAGGATGACCGGCGACCCCGCCGGCGCACGGCCTTCGGCCATGACCCGCGTCCTCTCGCGCGGCGCCCCCGACGCCGCTCCCGCCGCGAGTGTATCGCCGCGCCCGGCGCGCGGCCCAGCACCGCAGACGCCCGATGTGCGCAATTCAGGTCCGGAGTCGTGTCGTGCGGCGTGTCGACCCGGATCAACCGCGACACGCCGCGCGGCGACCTGAATTGGCTACACGCGGGCGCGGGCCGGCGCGGGGGTGGCGGCGGCGAGGTGCGGGGCGACCGCGGCGGCGAAGGTCTCGGCGGTGCGGGCGACGACCTCGTCGAACGGGGTCGCGAAGACGTCGTCGTTGAAGATCTCGACCTCGACGTCGCCGGTGTAACCGGCCTGCTCGACCGCGCGGGTGAGCGTCGCGAAGTCGATCACGCCGTCGCCCGGGTAGTGCCGGCTGTTCAGCACGTTCGCGGGCAGCGGGGTCTTCCAGTCGCAGACCTGGTAGGTCGCGATCCGACCGGATGTCCCGGCGCGGGCGATCTGCGGCAGCACCTCTGGGTCCCACCAGATGTGGAACGTGTCGACCGTGACGCCGACGACCTCGGGGGCGAACGGCTCGGCGAGGTCGAGCGCCTGCGCGAGGGTCGTGACGACGCACCGGTCGGACGCGAACATCGGGTGCAGCGGCTCGATCGCCATCGTGACGCCCGCCGCCTCGGCCTCGGGGGCGAGCTCGGCCAGCGCCTCCTGCACGCGGGCGCGCGCGCCGATCACGTCGCGCGAGCCCTCGGGCAGGCCGCCCGCGACCAGCACGTACACCGCGGCCGAGCCGGGGGCGCCGGCGGCGGCGAGCGTCGCCGTCTCCTCGATCGCGCGGCGGTTGTCGTCGAGCTGCGCCCGGCGTGCGGGGCCCTCGTCCATCGTGAAGAACCCGCCGCGGCACAGCGTCGAGAACCGCAGACCGCTCGCCGCGAGCCGGCGTGCGGCCTCGGCGAGGCCGACCTCCTGCACGGGCTCGCGCCACAGGCCGATCGACTCGTACCCGCCGGCGGCGACCGCGCGCAGCGCCTCGTCGAGGGTGGAGTGCTTGATCGTGCCCTGGTTCATCGACAGACGCGGGTGCGGGGTGCTCACGCGAGCACCTCCTCGACAGCCGGCGCAGCGATCGGCGCGGCCACGTCGACGCCGTTCAGCGTCAGCAGCGCATGCCAGCGCGCCGCGGCCAGCTCGGGCCGCTCGAGGGCGCCCGAGGCGTTCGCGAGCTCGACGATGCGCGAGAGGTGCGGCAGGCTCCGTGCGGCGTGCAGCCCGCCGACCATCTGGAAGGCGGCCTGGTGGCCGTTCAGCCAGCTGAGGAACGCGACGCCGGTCTTGTAGTAGAACGTCGGGGCGGCGAACACCTGGCGGCTGAGCTCCTCGGTCGGGCCGAGGATGCGGTGGTACTCGGCGTCGTCGCCGGCGTCGAGCGCCTGGATCGCGGCCGACGCGTTCGGCGCGAGCGCCGCGAACGCGCCGAGCAGCGCGTCGGAGTGCCCGCGCCCCGACCCGTCGGCACCGTCGCCGGCGATCAGCCCCACGTAGTGGAAGTCGTCGCCGGTGAACATGCGCGCCGAGACCGGCAGCCGCTCGCGCACCGAGATCTCGGCGTCGGCGTCGAGCAGGCTCATCTTCACGCCCTGCACCCGATCGGGGTGCTCGTCGATGATCTGCAGCAGGGTGCCGGCGGCGGCATCCGTGTCATCCGACCCGAAGTAGCCCGCGAGCTGCGGGTCGAACGCCGTGCCGAGCCAGTGCAGCACGACCGGTGCGCCCGCCGCGTCGAGCACCTCGCGGTACACCCGCAGGTAGTCGTCGGCGCTCGTCGCGGCGCGCGCGAGGTGGCGGCTCGCCATCAGCACGGCGCCCGCGCCCGCATCCTCGGCGTGGTGCAGCTGCGTCTTGTACGCGTCGATCACCTCGTCGAGCGAGATCCGCTCGGCCTCGACGTGATCGGTGTTGACGCCGACGACGAGCTTGCCGCCCACCGACTGCGCCTCGGCGGCGCTGCGCGTGATGAGCTCGCGCGTCGCGGCGGCGTCGAGGCCCATGTTGCGCTGGGCGGTGTCCATCGCGTCCGCCACGCCGAGCCCCCACGACCAGACGTGGTGGCGGAACGCGAGCGTGGCATCCCAGTCGATCTCGGCGGGCTGCCCCGGCGTGTTGTCGGCGAACGGCTTCGGCACCACGTGCGCGGCCGCGTACGCGACGCGGCTGGCGAGCGGGCCGCGGGGCGTGCGGAACGCGGGCGCCTCGGCGAGCGGCACGGCGGTCAGGCCGCCGGCCGCGTCGAGCAGGGTGAGGTCGGTCATGGTCAGCGGGCTCCGGCGAACTCGGATGCCTCAGTGGCGGATGCCTCGGCCGCAGGCGCGGGCTCCGTGGCATCCGACCCGCTGTCGAGGGTGACCTGCGGGATATCGATGCGGCGGCCCTCGGCGCTCGAGCGCAGACCCTCCTGCGCGACGAGTACGCCGCGCGCGCCCGCGAGGAAGTCGTAGCGGTTCGGCGCGTCCTCGACGACGTGGCGGATGAACTCCTCCCACTGGGTCTTGAAGCCGTTCTCGAAGACGTCGTTCGTCGGCACCTCGATCCAGTCGGTCGCGTAGTCGTGCTCGTCGTAGAGGTCGGGGTTCCACACCGGCTTCGGGGTCGCGTTGCGCGGCTGGATCTTGCAGCCGAACAGCCCGACGACGGCCGAGCCGTGCGTGCCGTCGACCTGGAACTCGACGAGTTCGTCGCGGTTCACCCGGGTCGTCCAACCCGAGTTGAGCTGCGCGGTGATGCCGCCTTCGAGGTCGAAGATCGCGTACGCGGCGTCGTCGGCGGTCGCCGGGTAGGGCTCGCCGCGCTCGTCGAAGCGCTCGGGGATCTCGGTCACCGCCCGGGCGTAGACCGATTCGACCCGACCGAAGAGGTTCTCGAGCAGGTAGTTCCAGTGCGGGAACATGTCGACGATGATGCCGCCGCCGTCCTCGGCGCGGTAGTTCCAGCTGGGCCGCTGCGCGGGCTGCCAGTCGCCCTCGAACACCCAGTAGCCGAACTCGCCGCGGACGCTGAGGATGCGGCCGAAGAAGCCGCTGTCGATCAGGCGCCGGAGCTTCTGGAAGCCGGGCAGGTAGAGCTTGTCGTGCACGACGCCGTTCTTGATGCCGGCCTCGTCGGCGAGGCGGGCGAGCTCGAGCGCCTCGTCGAACGACTCGGCGGTCGGCTTCTCGGTGTAGATCGCCTTGCCCGCGGCGATGGCCTTGCGGATCGCGGCGGCACGGGCCTTCGTCACGAGGAAGTCGGCGTAGATCTGCCAGCGCGGGTCGGCGAGCGCCTCGTCGAGGTTCGTCGTCCAGTGCTCGATGCCGTGCTTGGCGGCCAGGTCCGCGAGCTTGCGCTCGCTGCGGCCGACCAGGATCGGCTCGACCTGCACGCGGGTCTCGCCGTCGGCGAGGAGGACGCCGCCCTGCTCGCGGATCGCGAGGATCGAGCGCACGAGGTGCTGGCGGTAGCCCATGCGCCCGGAGACGCCGTTCATGATGATGCCGAGGGTCTGGGTGGGGTTCTCTGCCACGGTGGGTTCCTTGTCGAGCCGGGAGCGGTGGGGGTCTCCGACCCTCGCATCGCTGCGGGAAAGCGTTTACCCGAGTGTGCCACACGTGCGACGGGCGCGCAAGGGCGCGCCGCACGGGGCGCCGCCGCGGGGCGGCGCGCGGGGCTCAGCGCCGGCGGGGACCCGGCGTCGAGGCGCGGACCACCACCTCGGTGGGCACCGCATCGGGGGCGGCCGCGGACGGCTCGCGGCCCGAGGCATCCGCATCGTCGAGCGCGAGCCGCAGCGCGCGCCGGCCGATCTGCTCGAGCGGCACCCGCACCGTCGTCAGCGGCGGCGTCACATCGCGCACCGTGGCGATGTCGTCGAAGCCGGCGACGGCCAGGTCGACGCCGGGTTCGAGCCCGGCATCCCGGATCGCCGAGAGCGCCCCGACCGCCATCACGTCGTTGACGGCGAACACCGCCTCAACGCCGTCGAGTCCGCGCTCGAGCAACGCCGTCGTCGCCTCGTACCCGCCGTCGCGCGTGAACTCCCCGCGCACCACGTCGTCATCGCGCAGCTCGATGCCGGCCGCAGCGAGACCCTCGCGGAACCCGGCGAGCCGATCGCGGGCGGTGCGCAGCCCCTCGCCCGCGGTGACGACGGCGAACCGGCGATAGCCGAGCTCGACCAGTGCGGTCGCGAGCGCGGCCGCGCCGGCGCGGTTGTCGAGCAGCACCGTGCGCAGGTCGTACTCGTTGCGGCTGATGAGCACCACCCGGCCGCCGGCGCGCTCGTACGCCGCGAGCTCCTCGGCGAGCGGGCCGTCGGTGGGTTCGTCGGTGCGGCGCGAGCTCGCGAGGATCATCACCCGGGGTCGCTGGCCGCGCAGCGCGCGCACGAGCTCGAGTTCGCGTTCGGGATCGCGCTGAGTCGCGGCCATCGTCACGATGAGACGCTCGAGGTCGGCCTCGGCGACCACGCCGGCCGCGATCGACGAGAAATACGGATCGGCGATGTCGGCCACGAGCAGGGCCACCGTCGTCGACGCGCCGCGCGCCACCGCCTGCGCCGAGAGATTGGGCGAGTAGTCGAGTCGGGCGGCGGCCTCGAGCACCCGGGTGCGGTACTGCTCGTTGACCTTCCGGGTCGACCCGTTCAGGGTGCGGGAGGCGGTGGCGAGTGAGACGCCCGCCTCGCGGGCGACGTCGTGGAGCGTCGCCGGGGTGCTCCGAGTGCCGTCGGTCATCGGTCTCCTCCTGGCGCCGCCGTCATCGTGCGGCGCCTGCATGCTCCTGCCGGAATCGTAGCGAACCGAGAGAGCGCTTTCCTCCCGATCCGCCGGCGCGGGGCGCCGGTCAGCCGAGCACGCCGTCGACGCGACGCGGAATGCCGAGCGGATTGCCGTCGCGCAACTCGGGCGGCAGGGCGTGCTCGGGGGCATCCTGGAAAGCGACCGGGCGCAGGAACCGCCGCATCGCCGTCATGCCGACGGAGGTGTGGATCGACGTCGTCGACGGCCACGGACCGCCGTGCTGCTGGGCCCAGCTCACCGCGACGCCCGTCGGCCAGCCGGCGAACAGCACCCGGCCGGCGATCTCGGCGAGCACCGCGACGATCGCCGACACCTCCTCGTCGGGTTGCGCGTGCACCGTCGCGGTGAGGCTGCCGCCGACCCGGGCGATCGCCGCGAGCGCCTGGTCGACGTCGTCGTACTCGACGACGAGCGTCGACGGGCCGAAGCACTCGGTGAACAGGGTCTGCGGGTCGGCGAGCACCGTCGCGGCATCCGTTTCGAGCACGACCGCCGAACCCGTCGCGGCCTGCTGGGCGACCGAGCCGCCGGCGACGCGCACACCGGGATGCGCCGCGAGCCCCGCGAGACCGTCGGCGAACGCGGCGGCGATGCCGTCGGTGAGCATCGGCGCGGGCGCGGGGGCATCGCCGACGAGCGCGGCGACCCGGTCGGCGAAGCCCGAGCCGGCGGGCACGAAGACGACGCCCGGGTTCGTGCAGAACTGCCCGACGCCGAGGGTGAACGAGCCGACCAGGCCGGCCGCGAGCTCATCGGCACGCGCGTCCGAGGCGGCCTTCGTGATGAGCACGGGATTCACCGCGCTCAGCTCGCCGTAGAACGGGATCGGGTCGGGGCGGCCGACCGCGAGATCGAACAGCGCCCGCCCGCCGTGCAGCGAACCGGTGAACCCGACCGCGCGGATCTCGGGATGCTGCACGAGCGCGACACCCGTCTCGCGACCGGTGACATGGGCGAACACGCCGTCGGGAGCGCCGGCGCCCGCGAGCGCGCCCGCCACGAGCTCGGCGGTGCGGGCCGACAGCCGCGGGTGCGCCGAATGGCCCTTCACGATCACGGGGCAGCCGACCGCCAGCGCCGACGCGGTGTCGCCGCCCGCGACCGAGAACGCGAACGGGAAGTTCGACGCGCTGAACACGGCGACCGGGCCGAGGGGGCGCAGGATCCGCCGCAGGTCGGGACGGGGCGGAATCGCCGTCGGATCGACGTGGTCGATCGTCGCCTCGAGGTACGAGCCCTCGAGCACGGCGTCGGCGAACAGCCGGAGCTGGTTCGTGGTGCGGGCGAGCTCGCCGGTGAGCCGCGCCGTGCCGAGGTGCGACTCCTCGTCGGCGAGCGCGACGAGTTCGTCGCCGTGCGCGTCGAGGGTGTCGGCGACGGCGCGCAGCCACGCGGCGCGGTCGGCGGCGGTCGAGGCGACGGTGGCGGCGAACGCGCGCCGCGCCGCGGCGGCGGCGGTCTCGAGGTCGGTCATCGTGTGTCCTCCAAGGTGTCGTTCCTCGTCTCGTTCTCGTGTCGGGGCCTCGTGTCGTGGTCGCTCGGGGTCGATCATGGTCGCTCGTCGCGGTGCGAGGCGACCGGCAGCGGACCCGACGGGTCTAGTGTGTCGCGAATTCGATGCCGAGGCCCGGTCGGGCGGTGTCGCGCGCCCGACCGCCCTCGACGACGACGGGTGCAGGGCCGGCCAGGATGCCGAGATCGGCGAACGAGGCATCCTCGACCGACTCGACCAGGGTCTCGTGCGAGAGCGTCAACGCGAGCTGCCCGGAGAGGTCGGGCAGCAGATGCGGCGCGACCTCGACGCCGTGCCGCGCGGCGAGCGCGACGATCTCGAGGAACGGCGTGATGCCGCCGACCCGCACGATGTTCGGCTGCACCACGTCGACCACGCCCGCGGCGAGGAACTCGGCGAACCGGTAGCGGGTGTGCACGTTCTCGCCGAGCGCGATCGGGACGCCGACGCCGGCGCCGGCCAGTCGTTCGCGCAGCGCTGCGTGCGCGGGCAGGTCGTCGGCGCGCAGCGGCTCCTCGATCCAGCGCAGGTCGAACGGCGCGAGCTCGCCGATCGCCCGCTCGGCCTGCGCGAGGCTCCACCGCTGGTTCGCGTCGATCGCGAGGAACCGGTCGGGCCCGATCGTCTCGCGCACCGCCCGGATCCGGCGCACGTCGTCGGCGAGCTCGGGGGAGCCGACCTTCACCTTGACCCCTGTGAAGCCGGCCTCGACCCATCGCCCGGCCTGCGCGACCAGTTCGTCGAGCGGGTAGTGCAGGTTGACGCCGCTGCCGTACGCGGTGGTGTCGGCGCGTCGGCGCCCGAGGTGGTCGACCAGTCCGCGGCCCGCGCGGCGGGCGGCGAGGTCCCAGAGGGCGAGGTCGACGCCGGCCATCGCGATGGTCGTGACGCCGCCGCCCGCTTCGTGCAGGTGCGCCCACAGGTCGGGCCAGAGCGTGCCGGCGTCGGCGGGCCGGCCGAGCACGAACTCGCGGATGTCGTGATCGAGCAGCGCCCGCACCGCGTGGCCGCCGATGGTCGGGGTCCACGAGAAGCCGTACCCGGTCGCGCCGTCGGTGTCGGCAACGACGACCTCGATGATCGTCAGGTCGGTGACGTCGGGGCCCCACGGCCGGCTGAGCGGTGCGCGGAGGAGGCGCGTGTCGACGCGGGCGATCGCGGCGGTCACGCGACGAGCTCCAGCCCCCGCTCGAGGATCGCGCCCAGCCGCGCCTCCTGCTCGGGGGTGGGATCGACCAGCGGCGGCCGCACCGAACCGACCGGCAGTCCGCGCAGGCGCAGGCCGGCCTTCACGAGCGAGACGCCGAATCCGGGCGTCTCGTCGCGCAGTTCGACGAGCGGTGCGTAGAACTCGCGCAGCAGGCGCAGCCGCAGCGGCTCGTCGCCCTCGACGTACGCGCGGTAGTGCAGCGCGGCGACCTCGGGGATCATCGCGAACGCCGCCGACGAGTACAGCGGGATGCCGATGCCGCGGTAGGCGCCCTGGCTGAGTTCGGCGGTGAGCAGCCCGTTGAAGAAGGCGAGTTCGCGGCCGGTCGCCTCGGCGGCGAGCACGATCTGCTGGGCGAGACCGATGTCGCCGATGCCGTCTTTGAATCCGACGACCTTCGGGTTCGCGGCCAGGCGGGTGATCGCGTCGGGCGTGTAGCGCGCGGTCGCGCGGTGGTAGACCACGACGGGCAGTTCGGATGCCGCGGCCACCGCCTCGACCCAGGCGACGAGCCCGGCCGTGGTGCCGCTGACCAGGTACGGCGGCAGCAGCAGCAGGCCGTCGGCGCCGGCGTCGGCGGCGGAGCGCGCGAGCTCCCGCGCGTGCGCCAGCGGGCCGCCGGCGCCCGCGATGACGGGCACCCGCCCGGCGACCGCTTCGACCGTCGTGCGCACGACGTCGGCGACCTCGCCGGCCCCGAGCGCGTGGAACTCGCCCGTGCCGCACGCCGGGAACACCCCGCCCGGCGAGTACGGCAGCCGGCCGGCCACGTGCTCGGCGAGCAGGTCGCGGTCGACGCGGTCGTGCGCGTCGAACGGGGTCACGGGGAAGAAGAGGACGCCGTCGAAGCCGAGCGGTGTCCGCGTGGTCGGGGCGGCGGTCGTCGGGGTGCTCATCGTGCGCTCGGCTCTCGGTTCGGGACGGGGACAGCGGGACGGGAATCGGATGCCGCGGCCGGGCGCAGGGCCGTGCGCCAGTGCCGCGCGGGGCGCCAGCCGAGCACCCGCTCGGCCTTCGCGACCGAGAACACCGGCGCCGTGCCGGTGAGGGCGTCGGCCTGCTCGCCGAGCTGCGGTGCGATCTCGCGCCACAGCTCGGCGACGGGGCGGATCGCCAGCGCGTCGGCGGCGCCGACGAAGAAGACCTCGCCGTTCACCGCCTCGGCTGGTGCGCGCAGCCAGGCGTCGACGAACGCGGCGGCGTCGCGCGCGTCGAGGTAGTTGAACAGGCTCACCGCGGCGAGGGCCGGGTCGGCGAGTCGCTCGGCGACGGTGTGCCCTTGCTGGGTGGGTTCGCCGGCCCACTCCTCGGGGGAGATGACGTAGCAGGGGCGGAACGCGCCCCATGCGCCCGTCACGGTGCGGGCGTAGAGCCCCACGAGTTCTTCGACGACGACCTTCGACAGGGCGTAGGCGTTCGCCGGCGCGAGCGGGTGCGTCTCGTCGATCGGCAGGCCGGCGGGGTGCCAGCCCGGTGCGCCGTAGCCGATCACGGTCGGGCTGCTGGCGGCGAGCACGCGGGCGACGCCGGCGGTCGCGGCGGCCTCGAGCACGGTGTGCGCGAGCGTCGTGTTCGTCGCGAGGATGACCCGTTCGGGTGCCGAGAACGGCACCGCGATGGCGGCGAGGTGCACGATCGCCTCGGGCCGGGTCTCGGCGAGCAGCGCGGCCACGGCTTCGCCGTCGGCGAGGTCGAGTTCGCGTTCGTCGACGCCCTCGAGACCGGCCGCGGCTCGGTCGGCGCCGAGCACGCGATGCCCGAGCCGGGTGAGGCCGGTGGCGACGCTGCGGCCGAGCCGGCCCGACGAACCCGTGACGAGGACCCGCATGGATGCTCCTTTCGGAAATCGCTTTCTCGGCGTGAGCCTACGTGATTCGAGGGCACCAGGCCAAGCCCGGGCTATGATTCGGGAAGCGATTTCTCGAAGGAGGGCGCATGACGGCTCGGGCCCACCCCGCGACCATCGCCGATGTCGCCGCGCGCGCGGGCGTCTCTCAGGCGTCGGTGTCGCGCGTGCTGAACGGCAAGCCGTCGGTCGACCCCGAGATCGTGCGTCGGGTGCGGCGGGCGGTCGCCGAACTCGGGTACGCGCCGAGCATGGCCGCGCGCAGCCTCGTGCACGGTCGCAACCAGACCGTCGCGATGGTGGTGCCCGATCTCGGCAACCCGATGTTCCAGGGCATCCTCGAGGGGGTGAGCGTCGCCGCGGCGGTCGACGGCTACCGGGTGCTCGTCGCCGACACGGTCGAGCGCGTCGACGACGAGGAGGCGACCGCGGTCGAGGCGCGCCAGCGCTGCGACGCGGTCGTGCTGTGCGCGCCGAGGCTGCCGGCCGACCGGCTCGCCCGGCTCGTTGAACGCATCGCCCCGGTGGTCGTCGTGAACCGGCAGGGCGACGTGCCCGATGTGCCGTCGGTCGGCGTCGACTACGCGCGCGGCATCCGCGACCTCGTCGGGCATCTCGTCGCGCTGGGGCATCGCGACCTGGTCTACCTGTCGGGGCCCGGGTCGAGCCGCTCGAACGCCGACCGGCTGCGCGGCATCGACGACGCCCGGGCGGCCGACGCCTCGTTGCGGGTGCGCGTGCTCGACGGCGGCTCGGGGCTCGACGACGGCGCGGCCGCGGTCGACGCCGTCGACGCGGCCCGTCGCGACGGGGCGACCGCCGTCGTGGCGTTCAACGATCTCGTGGCGCTCGGCCTGCTCACCGCGCTGCGACGCCGCGGCATCGACGTGCCCGGCGAGCTCTCGGTCGCCGGCTTCGACGACATCCCGATGGCGGCGTACGCCGCTCCGTCGCTCACCACGCTGTCGGTGCCGCGCGCCGAGCTCGGCGCCCAGGTGTGGACGCGCCTGCGCGGCCTCATCGCGGGCGAGCCGGTCGCGCACGCGGTGACGTTCCGCCCGCGACTCGAGGTGCGTGAGAGCACGGCGGCGCCCCGGTGAGCGGGCTCGCGAGCCGGCTGACGAGCGGGCGGCGGACCCGATACGATGGGAATGCGCTTTCCAACGAGGGGGGACCCATGCCGCACGACGCCGATCCGAGCGCCCGATGAGCCGTCGCGTCGTCCTCGCTCCCGACTCGTTCAAGGGCACGGTCGCCGCCGCCGACGCGGCCGCCGCGATCGCCCGGGGCTGGCGGTCGGTCGCGCCCGACGACGACCTCGTCGAACGGCCGATGGCCGACGGCGGCGAGGGCACGCTGGATGCGTTCGCGGCCGCGGTCCCCGCCGCCGAGCGCGTGCCGCTCACCGTCACCGGACCCGACGGCCGCCCGGTCGACACCGCCTGGCTCCGACTGCCCGACGGCACCGCCGTGGTCGAGCTCGCCTCGACGAGCGGTCTCATGCTGCTCGATCCGCTGCGGCCGCTCGACGCGCACACGGTCGGGTTCGGCGAGGCGATCGGCGCCGCGATCGATGCCGGCTGCGAACGCCTGCTGCTGGCACTCGGCGGAAGCTCGTCGACCGACGGCGGCACGGGTGCGCTCACGGCGCTCGGCGCGCGGTTCCGCGACGCCCTCGGCCGCCCGACCGCGCCCGGCAATCGCGGGCTCGGCGAGCTGCGCACCGTCGACCTCTCGACGCTGCGCCGCCCGCCCGCCGGCGGCGCGCGGGTGCTCGGCGACGTGACCAACCCGTTGCTCGGCGACGCGGGCGCCGCCGCCGTCTTCGGCCCGCAGAAGGGAGCGGATGCCGCGACGGTCCGGCTGCTCGAGGCGAACCTCCGTCGGTTCGTCGACGTGCTCGCCGCGGTCGACGGCACCGATGCCGTCGCGCTGGCCGACGCACCGGGCGCAGGTGCGGCGGGCGGCACCGGGTTCGGGCTGCTGGTGTGGGGCGCGCGGATGGCCGGCGGCGCCGCCGCGGTGGCCGACGCGATCGGCCTCGACCGGGCGCTCGCCGACGCGGACCTCGTGGTGACCGGCGAGGGCCGCTACGACGGGCAGTCCGCAGCGGGCAAGGCGCCGACCGAGGTCGCCGCGCGCGCGGCCGCGGCGGGTGTGCCGGTCGCACTGATCGCCGGCTCCGTCGATGCGGATGCCTCGGCCTTCGCCGCCGCGCAGTCGCTCACGCAGCTGGCGGGGTCGCCCGCCGTCGCGATGGCCGAGCCGATCCGCTGGCTCGAATCCGCCGGCGCGCAGCTCGCGCGATCCCTGCGCTGACCCGCCTCGGGCGGTGATGCGCCACGCGCATCAGTGCCGGAGGCGCTCGTTCGCCCGGTGATGCGCCACGCGCATCAGTGCCGGAGGCGGCGCTGCGGAGCATCCGATCCGGCCGAGAGCCCCCCGCACTGGGGGAGCGGCGCGCTCCGCGGTGTCCGCGCCGCTCTGGACAGCGCGGCCACGCGGGAACAGACTTTTCCTCATGAACCCTGCGCGGGCGTCCATCCGGACGCCCGACCAGCGCCTGCGCGTCTTCGTGAGCTCCACACTGCGCGAGCTCGCGCCCGAGCGGCGCGCCGTGCGCCGCGCGATCGAAGAGCTGCGCCTCGCGCCGGTGATGTTCGAGCTGGGGGCGCGGCCGCATCCGCCGCGCGAGCTCTACCGCGCCTACCTCGAACAGAGCGACATCTTCGTCGGGCTGTACGCCGAACGGTACGGCTGGATCGCGCCCGGCGAGGAGATCTCGGGCCTCGAGGACGAATACCGCCTCGCGCCGCGTGAGATGCCGAAGCTCGTCTACGTGAAAGAGGCGGCAGAACGCGAGCCGCGGCTCGTCGACCTGCTCGACCGCATCCGCGACGACGACGGCGCCGCATACGTCTACTTCGCCGACGAGGACGAACTCGCCGAGCTCGTGCGGGGCGACCTCGCCACCCTGCTCGCCGAGCGGTTCGCGAGCGCCTCGACCCGCGCGCCCGTGTGGCCCGCGACCGGCGAGCCGATCGTCGTCGAGACCGGGCACGTCACCCCGCCGCCGGTGCCGCTGTCCGAGCTGATCGGCCGCGAACGCGAACTCGCCCAGGTGCTCGAACTGCTGCGCGGTGCGGCGCGGTTCATCACCGTGACCGGCCCGGCCGGCATCGGCAAGAGCCTGCTCGGGCTCGCGGTGGCGCACGAGGTGCGCGACGAGTTCCCCGACGGGGTCGCGTTCGTCGACCTCGCCGCGGTCACCTCGGCAGACCGGGTCGCCGCCGCGATCGCCGCCGCGGTCGGTGTGCACGACACCGGCGAGGGCGGCTTCGAACAGAAGCTGCAGATCGCCCTGCGCGGCCGGCGCATGCTGCTGCTCATCGACAACTTCGAGCAGGTCATCGACGCGGGGACGGTGCTGCGCGACCTGCTCGAAGAACTCACGGATGTCTCGGTGCTGGTCACGAGTCGCAGCCTGCTGCGGGTCTCGGGCGAGCACGGCGTCGAGCTCGGCCCGCTGCCGCTGCCCGACCCGTCGCGCATCGTCGACCGGCCGACCGAACTGCAGGCCGCGTCGGTGCGGCTGTTCGTCGCCCGCGTGCGTGCGGTGAA